>JAHDWA010000018.1 GCA_023382535.1 Anaerolineae bacterium
CCTCTGTTTTCAAAGGCACGTAGGTCACATCGTCGGGAAAAGGCAGCCCGTAATGGGCAATGTCATCTTTACCGGACGTGCCCCCAATGACCAGGACTTGCCCAGATTGAATCACTGAGGCAAAAGGTTCTGAGTCAACGGAAATGGCGCTTTTGTTGAACAGTTCCACCAGAAAATTGGGAACGTTTTTGGTATCGGCAATTTTTACGGTATGGCTGGCGTGGTCAATGAGCCAAATTGAACCTTTGCTCTGCCCGACCAGATCAAAAACTGCATCCAAAACTAAATTCAGAACTTCGTTTAGATTAAGGGCGCGGTTGATGGATTGAGCTACTTGAGTCAGAGCCGCCAGTTGACGTACCTGCTGCCGGGCCTCTTCAAAGAGGTGAGCGTTTTGCAAGGCAACGGCCACCTGGCTGGCAAAGGCCAGCACCACCTTGGCATCTTCTTGAGTAAAGAAGTTATTTTGGGCATAGCTCTCAACAACCATCAAGCCCAGAACATTGATGCCATAGGTTAAGGGAACACCCAACCAACTCCTGACCCGGTCGTGGGGCGGCCTGGCGAAAGTCTCGGGGTAAGCCAGCGGGGCATTGCCGACAATGAGCGGCTCCTGGGTTTCGATGACCCGCCGGTTGGGATTTTTGCCCTCCATTGAAAAAGTTGTCCCAATCACCTGCTGACTATCTTCCCAGCCGCGCCCGCCAATAATGACCAATTGATCCTCTTTGAGCAACTGGACGCTGGCGCTGTCGTAATCAATGACTTTGGCTAACTCCTGCAGGACAATGTTGAGCAGTTCGTCAAAATCGAGCTGAGAGCTAATAGTTTCAGCCACCCCGCGCAGGGTGTCAGCCAGGCGCCGCCGCTGTTGTTCAAGTTCAAAGAGCCGGGCGTTTTCAATGGCTGCGGCGGCGTGATTCGCAAAAATCTCCAAAGTTTGAACGTGCAAAATATCCGGCCGCTCATCTACATCCGGGTTCGCCACGGTGAGCAGTCCGATCGTGTTATCTTCGGTATCGGTTAGAGGAATAAACAGAACATCCCCGGTTTGCCAGGCGTTATATTTTGTGGCTGCCGTGTCCAGGATCAGTCCTGTGGTTTCACCGAGCAAGTAGTGATGCGGGCGAGGTTTTTCAACCTGGGGTACATCTAATTTGCTCTGCCACACTTCCATCCGCTCAACCGGAATGAAGTAAGAGTTGCTGATCCGAAATTCTTCAAGCATGACTGCTTGCAGATTGGTTAGCGGCTGTTGAGTCTCATACTGGAGTGTTTCGAGCTGTGCAATTGGAATACCGGCGCCTACTTTAGGTCGGATGAGGGGTGGATTCCCTTCAACCAGGCTCACCAGAACCACACTGTAGCCAACAGTCTCGGCAATGGCGTAGGCTACATCTTCAAGAATTTGGGCCAGCGGGCGGTTGGTGCGAAAGGCGTTGCTAATTTCCGAGAGTCGCGCCAATTGATCGGCCCGACGATTAGCTCGTTCACGTTCTCGTTTTTGTTCCTGGTAAGCCTGGGTATTGCCCATGGCCACCGCCGCTTGGTTAGCCAGCGCCTCCAGGTAACGCAGTTGGTCATTGTTGAAAAAGTTAAGGCGTTTGCTCTCTAAGTTTATGACTCCTGCCGGCTCGCCGCCGTAGAAAATTGGAACAATAACTTTGGAGCGGGTCTCACTACCCAGGCTAACATAATCTTTTTCTTTTGATACATCGGGTACCAAAATAGCCTGCCCGGTCTTCAAGGCACGGCCCATAACTCCCCGGGTTGTCGCTGCGGTGGTGGAAAGGGATTTATTACCTTCATGGGCGTGATCCGGCCAGCCCTGCTCTTTATGAGCAACCAGATTGCCGGTTTGGACATCATACAGGTTAACATTACCAAAATCAGCCTCGGTAACGCGAATTGCTTCTTCCAATACAATATCGAGAATTCGATTTAGATCGAGGGTGCTGTTTAACTCGCCGCTGACACGCTGCAGGCCCGCCAGTTCATTGACCCGAGTTTGAAGTTGTTGATCGGTTAAGTTAAAGAGGAGGGCGTTTTCGATGGCGATATTGACTTGACTGGCCAGGGATTGGGCCAGCCAAATTTCATCTTCGGTAAAAGCTTTCGAATTAGCGGAGAAGAGTTGAACTAAACCGGTGACTTTATCACGGCCAATTAATGGAATCGCTACCATCACCATGCAATCTTGCTGCTTCAACCACTCAGTTTCGTAAGGAGCAGATTCGCTATCGCCGAGCCGAACGATCAGTAGCGACCGTTCTTTAAGGGCGGCTTGCAAGGCCGGGAATTTAGAAACTGTCAGTGACAACGCTTCTTCGGCCATATCAGGCTGTTGATCTTCGCTGAGGGTAGGTTTAACGTAGAGTTGAACTAAGGTCAAGATGCCAGAAGCTTCATCAAAATTATAAACAGTGCATTTGTCGGCAGAAAAGGCCTCTGCCATTTGGCTGCTTAAATCGGCCAGCAGTTCCTCGTAAGAGAGCGTAGAGGATAGCTCATGACTGGCGTCAAACAGGAGTGATAACTGTGAAAGGTTGCGCTGGGTTTCCTGGAACGAGCGAGCATGGTCAATGGCCACGGCGGCGTGATTCGCCACAATCTCTAGCATAGTAACATCGGTGTTCTCGTAAGCCGCAATAGGTGCAGCCACCAGCTCCAGGGTTCCCAGCAGTTTAGCTCCAATTTTCAGCGGTACACCCAGATATGAGCGGTAAGGGAAATTAGCCAAACCGGCCCGGGGAGTCGTTTTGGTGTAACGATGTGTATCTTCAATAAGCAACGATTTTTGGTGAGCGGCAATCCAGCCGGTGTAACCCTCATTCAGATGGTATGTACGGGCATAGGCTTGAACATCTGGACTGCCATCTACCAGGCGCAGGGCAGTGGTCAGGATTTTAGCTTGCGGATTCCACAAACATATTTCGGCGACATCAAATTGGAAGATGTCTTTGAGGTCAGGAATTTGTAGAATGGCTCGACAGACTGAGTCTACATCCATGAGGTGCAGCGAGTTATTAAGAGTTTGGCTAATATGACTGAGGATAGTTAATTCTTGACCCGGGTCACGTTTTCTGCGGACCAGATTGGCATTTTTAATGATTAAGGCAGCATCAGCCTGGTTAACCAGGGAAAGGAGCAATTGCTCGTCTTGGGATGAAAACGCGAGTTTATCAATTTTGTCGGCTACCACTAAAACGCCGACAGGCTGCTCTGTTGAGGCAAGGGTTAATGGCACGGCTAATGCGGATTGATGCGGCCAATCTGGCTCAATTGACTTCTTGTTTTTAGGCTTATTAATCCGGACCAGGCGCTTCGACTGAACAGCCAATCCGGCAATTCCCACGCCCATAGCTCGTTCAGTAAAATAAGTTTTGCTGATCCTGACAGGCCAGGAGAAATAGGGGCGTAAAAGCTGTTGCTTTTCATCCAAGATGTAGAGATAGGCAGCCTTAGCCGCTAAAGCTACTGCTATCTCTCTGGTCAGGGTGTCCAACTTGGAGGCAATCTCCGGCCAATGGAGAGAAAACACTTGGACCGAAAGCACATCATCGGTTTCAAGTGAGTTCGTCAAATTGAGCTGATTTTGGGTAAGTTTGGCCGAGTCTTCCATTACCGATCCTTGGGTACACCCAAATAAACCTCTGGCTACATCCTAACCTTGTGGCCGACCCATCATACATATAATTAACTTGATAAGGTTCAAAAAATCAATGAGACAATGGTAGAGTAGGACGGGAGAAAATTGTCCTATTCTGTCTCAGCAGGACATCCAGTATTGTGCCGCCGATTTTCGGCGGCATCCTCTGTAATTTGCACGATATCGGCAAAGGGGCCATTTTTGCTCGACACAACGCCAACGGCAATCTTCATGAAGTCGGCTTTTTGGGTCACGCCGTCAATATCTTTATACGTGATGTATCCCTGCTCCTTATCTTTAAAAGAGTAAAAGACCTTGCACTCCTCGTTAAAACGCTCGGTAATTGTTCTGCAAATCGCGGACGCGGCTTTAGGGGCTGAAATGATGATAAAATCATTGTCAGACGCCTGGCCAATAAAGTCATTTAACGTGCCGTTGGCTTCAACCGCCTCGCGCATGATGTCAGCCAGGAAAATTAAAACTTCATTGACCTGGATCGGGCCGTAGATTTCTTTGAACGCATTGACATTCCTGATGCCGAAGTAAAGCAGCGTCCACGGTTCCGCCAAGTCTTTGACCCGTTTAAGTTGTTCCTCAATCAACTTGCCGGCCGGTAAATTGGTTACGGGATGGGTCAGGGCTTCACGCAGAGAGCGGCGAATGGCTCCTTCGACCCGCAGCTTCAACTCCTCAATGTCAAATGGTTTGGTAATGTAGTCGTCCGCGCCTAGCTCTAACCCGGCAATTTTATCACTCCGTTCATCCTTTTGAGTCAAAAAAATGATCGGCACATAACTGGTGCGGGTATTGTTCCGCAAACTGCGGCAGACCTCATATCCGTCAATATCAGGCAACTGGATATCTAAAACGACCACATTTGGCAACTTGGTCCGGCAGGTATCGAGAGCATCGCCGCCGCGGTTGGCAACCAGCACTTCATACCCCTGCGAGTCGAAATAGATGCGTAACATTTTTGAAATATCAAGGTCGTCTTCTACGACCAAAATGCGGCCTTTACCCATAGCTTACCTCGCTCTTGAGAATCACAATTTTGGAATTACAGTATAATTTTGGGTTACAAGTTGGCCCACTTCAAATGAGCCTGTTTTTGCATTAGACGCTGTTGATGCACGTTTTGGATAATCTGGTCAATTTTTTCATCAGTAATGGCTAGCTCAAAGCTGCGAAAGCCGCTGATTCTAAAGCCGTGCTTGGCCGCCATGGCGCCCATCGTTTCCACTTGCTCCAAACTAATCTCTTTGCCCAGAGTATAACTTTGATAGCAGCCTTCCAGGGCCAGGGTAATGGTTTCGGCCATGCAGGCAAAGGCCATACCGGGTGGAAAACCAAAATCAAAATTAAAATTGACCGGACCGGGCACTTTGACCATGCCCCCCTCGATCACCAATATATCGTCACGCTCTTCGACCACGCGGCGGGAAACATCGCGCGGACGAGCGACATCGCACACAACTGCTCCGCTTTTGAGGTGTTGCGGCTCAATGACGGCTTCGATAGCATTGGTCACGGTCAGGACCAACTCGGCCTGCTGCAAATCCTGCATCGTCGTGCTCAGTTGAACCTCAGCCCCGCTTTGGGCTTCAAGCAGTGTTTGTACCTGCCGCAACGATTCTAAATTACGGCCAATCAAAATAATTTTGCGGACATGGCGGGCTAAAAGTTGGGCGCAGACCCGTCCAATAGAACCCGTCGCCCCCACAACAGCGCCCGCAGCAGTAGCCGGGTCAACCCGCATCTGCTGTGCTGCCTTGAGGGTAGCTTCAATAGCAACGGCGATAGTGTAGCTGTCGCCGGTAGTGACCGGGATATCCAGATGCTTTGAAATCGTTATCCCCGCATCACCGACCACAGAGGTGAAACCACCCAATCCCAATATTTTTGCGCCTAGCTTCTGGGCCAGCTTACCCGCAGCGATAATTTTTTTGTACACGGTTTCCGCTGGCAGGGAAACCATTTGCCTGGGAGTAAAAGGGCAGGCAATGAACCAGCCCTCAATTTCTTTCCCCGTCGCCAGAGAAGTTATACCGGTAATATGTGAAATGTAAAGTGGTGGAAAGTATCTGGATAAAAAATCTATGGCCGGTTCAGGCAAAAGCTTCGCCAGAACAGGGAATTTGCGCTGCGCATCTCGTTTTGGGTTAACCGGATGAATGATAAAGGCGAAGTTATCCATAGTTTTAGTTTACATCAAGGGCAATTTAAAGTGCATTACTAACCTGCTGAACTCGAAAATTCTTTTTCGGGCATGGTCTCCGGCTCCTGAGGTAACTCATCGTGATACATTGCCACATGGCCGGCGTTGGGGTAGCGGTGATGGTCACTCTCTTCATATTTTACATTTTTGGTGATAATGGTCCGATCCTGTTTAGCAAACAACACGACATCTGACTCAATGGAACGAGCCGGAAAGATCACATGACCGGAGCCAATTCGGCAATTGTGCCCTACGCAGCCGCCGATAACTGGCAGCCCAACTTCATGCAGCTCACCTTTGTGGAAAACCTTAACCGGATTTTTGACCGGGTTGCCCATGATGTTGACATCAGTAAAGGTATTGCCTGCCCCAATAAAAGTATGACGCCCAACTACACTCAATTGCAGACAGGTGTTTTGGGCCACCAGCGAGTTTTCCATGAGAGAAGTCATAAACAGGGCAGCACGAAACCCTAGATAAGAGCCATCCCCGACAACACTGAGGAGAAGTTGGACGCCTTGCATGATATTGACATTATTACCAATAATCGAGGCATTAATCACCGAGCCAGGGCCAATGGTGACATTATCGCCGATAATGGTCGGACCCTGAATAATGGCTGCCGGGTCAATTTGTGTGTTTTTGCCCACAATCACCAAAGCCGATGATGATAGAAACTGCTTGCGCTCAAGCAAAGAGCGCCACAGCACTTTAAGCATAGTTGGAAAATGGTCCAACGATTTTTCAATCCGGGCGCCGTGAGCAAAGATCCCAAAGAGGCAGTTGGCCATAAAAATATGTACCCAATGTTCGATGGAAAGAAAGGCGCGTAAAGGGACATTAAATCCCAAGTCGCCACGCTCATTGGCCATGTAGGTCGGGACACGATAGTAACCCATCTCTCTGGATTGGGTATCTATAATTAACGGCTGGGGTTTCTCAGTAGCAAAATTAGTTCCTTCCGGATAGTAGAATAAATCAGCTACGTACAGGTCATTCTCCAGGTGAATGTTATCCTGTAAAGGCAGGGCGTGAGTGATAATAGCTTTGTCATCTGGGGAAAAAGCAATCTGAGCGGCCTGGCCCGATTGCCGGGCGCCTGTGATAAACGCTTCGATAAGCGAGGCGTCGAAGTAGAGATTATCCCGATAGGCCAGCATCTCGCCGGAAAGGATGGGCGTGGGAAAGGTGGCGATTTCATCAAAGGAGTTACATTCTAGCTCTTCCCGGCAATAGGTGCTGAGGACATCGCGCTGATGCAGCCATAAGGGCTTGTTCATCACGCGCAGGTCGCGAGCCGGCTCGTTAAAGGGCGAAATGTGTGTTTGATTCCGGACGATAATCTTCTTCATCTGTTAGAGTTCAAAAGAATATAAAAATTCTGACCAAATTCTTGACCCGAGCTGGAGACCTTCGCTTGAGTTTGAAGAACCTTTCAAGTAATAAGGCCCTGTCTGCGCCAGTCGGCTAACTCTTGACCAGGCAAGAACTGAAGTTTTACGACGTTTCAGCTAATTAGCTGTTGCAAACTTGAAGGATAAAAATTCTGCTAGATAGTTGTTGAATGCCTGAGGCTCATCCAACATCGGAAAATGACCCGATCCAGACATCATTTTTACGCGAGAGATTGGCGCGTTTTTAGCAATCAGATTAGCTTGATTGGGGGCAACAACATTGTCGCTAACCCCATAAATGCCCATGACTGGTGTAGTTATGCCCGGTAGTTGAGCGCTCAAGTCAGTTTTGTGCAAGGAGTTGATGCTTGAAAAAAAAGCTTCCAGAGTGGTTTGAGAAAGATCACGCGTAATCATGCTGTACCACTCGTTCCAATTTTTAACCACCAGGGGGGAAAATACCTTGATGCCGAATTGCAGGGCTACCGGTAAATGCCAAACAATTGAAGCAATCCAGGGTTTACCGGCCAGGCGAAGAAAGATGTTCAGCGAGTCACCCACGACAGGTGAACCGACAACAATGACTCTCTGCACTCGTTTAGGTTTGGTCAGAGCCAGGCACATGGCTACGGTCCCACCCATCGAATGACCTACTATTGGGGCTGCTTCAATCCCAAGCCGATCCATAAATTGATCCACCAAGCCGACAAAGTCATTCACATGGTAACTACTGCGCCGTTTGCCAGAGTCACCAAAGCCCCAAAAATCCAGGGCGTAACAACGATATTCACTTTTAAGAGTCTCCATTGTTCTCAGCCAGTATCCCCATGAGCCTAGCCAGCCGTGCAAAAGGATTACAGGTTGTCCGCGACCATAGGCCTCGTAATGAACAATTCCCTGGTCAGTAACTATCGAACTCACGGGTAGCCTCAATACTACAGAGCACTCAATTAGAGTGGGTCTAAGTCTTCTCTGGAATAAGTGCCTTTCACAGAATTAAGCTTCGTCGCCCTGCATATTTTCTAGAATAGAGTAGAGCAGTTCCAGCAGTACCGTTTTAACACTTTCCTTATCACGAGCGACACAAGCAAGAACCTTAATATCTTTTTCAATCTTTAGGGCAATTCTTAAATCTTCTGGGGACCAAGCATCGGGTAAATCCTGCTTATTAGCGGCAACAACATAAGGGGTAGAGGCATAACCTCTGAAAACCTCCAAGATGTGCTTGGCTTCCCTAAATGTTTCCGGTCTGACACTGTCAACCAGCACGATAAAGCCAAGCATTCCCTCCGACAAAATCTCCCACATGAAATCGAAACGTCGTTGTCCGGGGGTACCAAATAGATATAGGACCAGGTCATCATCTACGGTGATGCGGCCGAAATCCATGGCTACGGTAGTCTCCTCCTTAACCCGTTCCGCATCACTGGAGATTTTTCTTTCAGTAGTAACAACGTCAATCTCGCTGACGCTGCTGATAAATTCAGTTTTCCCGGCACTAAAGGGACCCGTGATGACCATTTTTACGGTTTGCATCGGATCGGCCTACCTCATAAGGACTTTGAATAATTTGTAGAAATATTTCGGCAGTTCATAGGTCGAATAAACGGGGTTTAACCTAGACCAAGAACTGTAATTACCAGGTTTTTACCTGTATGTAGAGTGCAGCAAACAACCGGCCTAGATACGTCTAATTCGATCAATCAACTTGGTAACCACGCTCCGCTTCTCCGCCGGTGATTGACTGGCTGCTTTTCGGCCCGCTCGGGTAATCGGCGCAATCATTTTCTTTTGTTCCATTCCTTCAGGCCGGATAATTTCCACCAACCCCGCTTGCAACATGCCATAAACGATTTTCCTGATCTGGAACTCGTCCATATTGTTGTTCATGGCAATTTGTTTGACCGAATTGCGCGGATGGATGTGAGAAATAACCCGCCAGTCATCCTGGGTTAGTTTGACATCTCGGAGGGGTTTATCCGTAATTTTTAGGGCAATAATCCCCAAATCAGGCAATTCGTCTTGTAGCTTTTCAAACTGCTCAATGCGTCGGCTGCCTTCCAAAATTACATTATCCAGGTTAAGGGGAACCGTAATTCTATCATTAGCAGGCAAAGCGTCTTGTTCAAAAAAGAAATCACCATCTGTCCAGGTAAAAAGATCATAGACGATCTCTAGCATGTAATCTTTAACACCCTGAACAATATCATCTCTGGAAACCAGCCGGGCATCCATCAAGTATTTGCCCATGACCCTATCCGATGAGTTGGCGGCTTGGTTGTTGATAGCGTCTGCCTGTTCTCTGGTTAATTTGCCTGTTTTTAGAAGCATGGCGGCCAGGTGCCCTTCTTGGGCGTTGGTGGCAGCATAAACCAACCGCCCCTCTCTAAAATACAGGGAGGCATTTTCGCTTAGGCCATTGATGGTTAGTTTCCCGGTTTTGCGAGCCAGGTTAACCAAGTTTAGAAGTTGCGTGGTGCTAAAATCCCGTAGATTTCCTTTTAACGCCATTGCTACTTACCGTGTCCTTAAGGGCACTCTGTAGATTTTTAGGATGGCCTATTATACCTGCTCAAAGAATTTGAGTCAACCTTATAAACAGCCGTTAACATGGAAAAAGAGCCGCCCCTGTGGAGCGGCCAAATTCCAACCATCGAGCAGGCTCGGTCTGTTATAAACAGGTCAGAGTAACCCTACTTTGTATAACTCTTTTTAATATAGCACGCCCGTTTTAAGAATCCAATAGAGCGAAAGTCCCACAAAATCAACCGGGCTTTTTAGGTGAAACCTGTTCGCCTAAGCGGTAATTATTTTCTTCAACGAAGCTTGAGTAAGGATAAAGTGAATTCTGACCTTCACCTCGCAAATTTGAACTTGATCCTACCTCATGCTATTATAGGTACGTTATTGACTCCTTGCGCCTAAATAACACCACAGAATTTGTTCGGAATGATAGGGCTGACCCTTGCGGTCGTCTCGGCGGGGCAGGCGCAAGGCCATGCCCCTATCTGCTGGATTAATTTGTGGTTTTATTTAGATTATCAGGTTTATGGTTCAACTGGCAATACACTCCAACTCAATACCTACTTACCAACCCGTTTGGATCGACTCACGGTCCGGGTTGGACCAGCTAATTAAAGACCTGGCAGAGGAGCCTCTGATTGCGGTTGATACCGAAAGCGATAGCCTTTACAGTTACTTTGAAAAGGTTTGTCTGATTCAGTTTTCTACCCCCCGTGCTGATTACCTGGTAGACCCTCTCAGTATGGATGTTGCTAAACTGGCTCCGCTTTTTGCCAATCCAGCCAGCCAAAAAGTGTTCCACGCGGCCGAATACGACTTGCTCAGCCTCAAGCGCGATTACGGCTTTACCTTTACTAATCTCTTCGATACGATGTTGGCCGCCCGTATCTTGGGCTGGCCGCGTTACGGGCTTGGGCCGATTTTGGAAGAATACTTTGAGGTCAAACTCGATAAACGGTTTCAGCGCCACAATTGGGGGCAGCGGCCTTTAAGTCAGCAAGCACTGGATTATGCCCGGCTTGATACCCACTATTTGTTACCCTTGCGTGAAATTCAAATGAATGTCCTGCAAAAGCAAGGTCGTTTACAGGAAGCTCTTGAGGCGTTTGAACGCCAAACCCATGTTCAACCCTCGACTAAAGTCTTTGACCCCAACGATTTCTGGCGCATCAAAGGGAGCAAGGATTTAGATCCACAGCAGCAGGCTATTCTGCGGGAACTCTTTATCACCCGTGATAAAATTGCCCGCAAAATTGATCGCCCTCCTTTTAAAGTGATGAACGACTCCGTTTTGGTCCAATTAGCCAAAGAACAACCCCAAAGCGAAAAGACTCTTCACGAGATCAAAGGCTTGGGAATCAAGCTACTCCAGCACGATGCCCAGCACATTCTTCGGGCGATTTACGAAGGCCGAACTGCCTCCCCCCCGCAATACCCCTCCAACCATCATCGTCCCGATGATGAGACAATTGCCCGCTATGAAGCGCTGCGCCACTGGCGTAATACCCTGGCCACCGAGCGCGGCGTCGAGCCGGATGTCATCATCAGCAACAACGCCTTGATGGACATTGCCCGCCGGAACCCTAAAACCCTCAGCATGTTAACTAAAATGGGCGTGCTGGGCAACTGGCAATTTGAAACCTACGGCCAAACTTTGCTGAATGTTTTAAAGAGGGCGGCAGTGCAGGTTAATTAGCGTTTGCCAGCTTTAATAGGGGCAATAACTCGCTTAATTGGCGAATGGTGACAATCCCCGGCGGAAGTTCACTCCCATTGGGACTCATAAAAATAGGCAGCATACCCGCATTCTGCGCGCCTTGAATATCCGCAATTAAGCTGTCGCCGACATACAAAACCTGCTCTGGAGCAACCTCGCCGGCTAACTTTAAAGCCGCCAGAAAGAGGCGCTTGTCCGGCTTATGATAGCCTGCTTCTTCCGAAACCAGGGTAAAATCAACATGCGCGTCCAGCCGGTGGCGTTTGATTTTGCCCCGCTGCAATGTGGTAAAGCCGTTGGTTAAGATGCCAACTTTGTACCTGGCTCGTACCGCCGCCAGGACCGTTAACGTATCCTCAAAGGGGACCGCTTCCTCCAGCACCAGCTCATTCCAGCAGTTGACCATCGCCTCGGCCAGCGTAGTATCCTTTTTTAGGGCGCGCAAGGTGTTGACATAACTGTACTTGGCGGCCATATCCCCGCTGAGGACCCCATCCACCATCATATACCACATGTCCTCGTTGCGAGGCCAGAAACATTCAAAAAACTCGTCATGAGTTAGCGGTGCAAGCTGATCGGCAAAGCGAGCAAACAGTGTTTCCGTAAGCTGGCTCAAGCGCCAGGTATGTTTGATGAGCGTGCCGTCCATATCAAAGATGACAGTGGTAATATGGGAGTAATCCCTGGTATGATGAGACTCAGCCAACGTAATGTCCTTCCTTACAAAGTTAAACGTTGAACGTTGCCCGTTCAAACGCTTCAATCTTCGCTCGCATTTCCGACGGAATGGGGGTACTGGTCTGGGCAGCATAATCGTAATGAACCAGAACCCCATCACCTTCGGCAGCCAGTTCGCCATCAGCCTCGACCCGATGAGCCAATCTCAGGCTTGACCGTTTCATTTCGACAATCCTCGAACCAACTTCGACCCGCTGGCCGTAGAAAATTGGCTTGCGGAAATCACAATTGATGTGCGCCAGAATGAAGGCCAAATCATTCCAGCCAGCCTGCGGCGAGCGAACACCGACATCTATCAAATATCGGATTCGGGCCGTCTCAATGTAGGTAAAAATGACCCCATTGTTGACATGCCCGAAAACATCCAAATCTCTGAAGCGAACTTCAATTGGGGTCAGGTGGCGAAAATTGTCCATACGCTGCGAGGAATGAATTAAATGTCGCTTACTTTGATTCTGCGTACGGCCCGGCAATAGCCAGAGCGTAGATCTCATCGCTGAGGTAGTGTTGGACGACGGTTTGAATTTGTTCGGGAGTCACGGCGTTAATTAAATCGGGGTAGCGGGCAATGAAATCATCGCCAAGCCGGTAAAGGTGTGCTTCCAGCAGTAGCGAGGCGACGCCCTCGTTTGACTCCAGTTGCAGGGGCAGTGTACCGGTCAAGTAGGCTTTGGCATCAGCCAGTTCCTGATCACTCACCGTCTCGTCCCGAAAGCGGCGCACCTCGGCCAGCATGAGGTCAACGGCCCTGTCAATGTTAGCCGGATTAACGCCGGCGTAAACTGTCCAGGGGGCAGGGCCCAAATTGCCGCTTAGACTGGTCCGGGCATAGTAGGCCATGCCTTCCTTGTCTCGCACATTGAGGCCGATGCGTCCGCCCAGGCCCAGTTGCCCCAGAATGGTATCTCCCACTTCGGCAGCATAGAAATCTTTGTCCTGGCGGCGCGGCCCGATGGTGCCCAGCACCAGATCCGCCTGTGATTTGTTAGGCATAGGGTGAACGTAGCGGACCTTTTCTACCAGAGGCGCAGGTTCAGGCAGAGTGGTATCAGGTGGAGGATGGCCCGGCTGCCACTGGCCAAGAGCAGCTTCCAGCGTATCGTAAACGGCCTGGCTGCTCACATCGCCAACTACCACAATGGCCCCCTCGTGTGGATGGAGAGTCTGCTGGTAGAAATGGAGCAGATCCTCCCGGCTGAGGCCAGGAATGCTCTCCAGCGTGCCATTGGCCGACCGGCCGTAAGGATGGTCGAGACCATAGAGAATCTCGCGAAAATAACGCCCGGCCATACTGCGTGGGCTGTCCTCGGCTTCTTTGAGACCCGTAATAATCTGGCCGCGCACCTTTTCTACTTCCTCGGCTGGAAAAGTCGGCGTCAGCAGAATGTCAGACATGATTTCTACCAGCACATGGAAATCCTCGGCCAGACTTTTGCCACCAAAGCCGGTAAGGTGCCGTCCGGAGTTGACATAGACGCTCGCCCCGATGGACTCAATGGTTTCATTGATTTCGGCAAAAGTGCGGCGTTCCGTACCCCGGCGCATCACACTGGTGCTAAAAGAGGCCAGACCCGCTCGCTCCGATCCATCCAAATTAGAGCCTCCATGCAAATGGCTGCGGACCACCACACTCTGAGCGTGATGATTTTCTTTGACAATCAAAGTGATGCCGTTGGAAAGCGTGTATTTCTGAAAGGTTAAGTCCACAATCTAAACTCCAAATCGTATTGTGTGCTGCGTGCTGCGTGAAACTTATAACGGAACACGCAATACGCAGCACGGAGTCTCAATTTAGGTTTCAATGGTCGGTTCAAACCAGCCCGTGGTGCGATTGACCGGTTTGAGGTAGGTTTGGGCGACCCGCTGAACATCAGCCGCTGTGACCGCTGAGAGATTATCTACAAAAGTATCAAAATAATGCCAATCCCCCAGCATTTCTTGCCAACCGAGCCAGTAGGCCTGGCTGCTGACCCGCTCAACGGTATAGGCAAATTGAGCCTTGACCTGTTTGCGTACTTTGGCTAACTCTTCTTCGGCCACCGGTTCTTGACAAATACGCTCAATCTCGGCGTTAAGCGTGGATTCAAACTCAGCCAGGGTACGACCGTGACGAATGGTGCCGCTAAAATGAATCGCGCCAGGGTCAATACTCGGACGATAGCTGGCATTAGCCTGGGTAGCAATTTCGGTTTCTACCAGGGCGCGATACAGGCGGGCGCTGCGGTGGGTCGGCGTGCCGCCCAGGCTGGCTCCAGACAAGATGGATTCGAGCATAATCAAGGGAAAAGAGTCAGGATGATTGCCGGCGCAGGTGTGGTAAACGGCGTGAAAGTAAGCTGTTGTGCCGGGCTGGCGCATAAGCACCCGTCGCTCGCTCTGCTGGGGTGGTTCTTTGGCCAGAACGGGCGGCGGGGGGGGGCCAGCGGGTATTGAGCCAAATAACTCCTCAATCCGGGCTTGAACTTGCGCGACACTAATATCGCCGACAATAATTAAAACGGCGTTGTGCGGGCCGTAATAAGTTTGGTAATGCTGGTAAAGGTCATCCCGGGTAATATTGTGCAAGTCTTCTTTCCAGCCGATAACCATATGCCCGTAGGGATGCACCCGGTATGCCGCCGCCGAGACTTCTTCATACAAAGCCCACTCCGGGTTATTCTCGCTGCCTTCACGCTCGGAGATAATCACGGTTCGCTCGCTGGTGACTTCGCCCGGATCAATCACAGAATTAGCCATGCGGTCACTCTCGATACGTAGACCCAGGTCCAGCCGGTCGGCAGGCAGGGTTTCAAAGTAAGCGGTATAATCCTGGCCGGTAAAGCCGTTTAAAACGCCGCCGTTGCGGTTGACTTCGAGCATAATGCTGCCCTTGGGAAAGGTGGGCGTACCCTTAAACATCATATGTTCAACCCAATGCGAGATGCCCGTTTTGCCGGGATGCTCATTCCGCCCACCGACTCGGTACCAAATCCAGTTGCTCACCACAGGCGCCGTATGCACCGGTTTGAGGATAACCTGCAGGCCATTGGCCAGAGTATAATTTACAATTTCAGAATTATTGGATTCGGGCAAAGTTGCCTCCTCTTAAATGATGATAGCGAGACCTGGCACGTCTGGCGTGTTTTATAAAAAATTAACGCACGATGCAACCCCGTTTTACGTTTCACTTTTCACGGCTTCAGCCAAAGCGAGAACGAGTGCAGCATAGGCAACGACCGCCTCGCTCATTTGCGCCAGGCTGATCCGTTCTTGGTTGGTATGGGCCAACCGTTCATCGCCGGGGCCAAAGCCGATGGTTGGAATGCCGGCAGCCATAAGATGACCGCCATCGGTGGCAAAGCGCCAGATATCAACTCCTTCGTCCCGGCCCAATACTTCAGACAAGGCAGTTCGGGCTGCTTGAAGCAAGGGATGGTCTTCCGGCATGAGGAAAGAGGGAAAGATGGAAGGAAAGGTTTCCATCATTCCCGTATAGGTGATAAGTTCGTGGGTAGCAACCTCAACCGTGGCCTGAATGTCAGGCAAACTCGAAGCAGCAAGACAATGATCAAGCAAGTTCTGAACTTTAGCCACTATTTCGGGGGGCGACTCGCCGGGCACATTGCGCCAATCCAGGGTCAGGTAAACTTCGCCGGGCGTCACATTAGGGCTGATTTGATCGGTGGCATAAAGGGTCGGGGCCACCGTCGAAGTCCCCAGAGCTGGATCCAGTGCCATGGTTAGCGTGGGCAATTGGGCCAAAAAAGCCGCTACCCCATAGTGAGGATTAGCCGCCAGATGAGGGACACTGGCATGAGCCGAGCGGCCCTTGAACCTTGCCGTTAACTGCACCCGTCCCCGATGGCCTCGTCGTAAGATATTGCGGCTTGGCTCGCCACAGATAGCCGCCTGGGCTTTGAGTTGAGAAGCCAGGTACTGCGTTCCCAGCCCGCCAATTTCTTCCATAACCGCAACTGTCATCAAAATGTCGCCGGGTGGAGTCAGGCCAACCCGCTTGAGCAGGCTGGCCGCATAGATCATGCCAGCCAGCGGGCCTTTCATATCCACCGATGCCCGTCCCCACAATTCACCTCCGACAATTTCACCGCTGAAAGGAGGATACGACCACCCCTCGTGCGGGCCGGGGTCAACGTGATCCATATGACCGTTCAGCAGCACCGCTGGTCCACTGCCACCGATAATCTTGCCGATAATATTGCCGGCCTGATCCGTCCAAACCTCGTCGTAGCCCAGATGATTCATTTCGCGGATAATGGCCGGCATAATCTCATTTTCCTGGCCAGGCAGGCTGGGGATCCGTACAAGCTGTTGGGTAAAATCTACCAGGGCTGCTTGCTGCTCCTGGGCAGCCAGGTAAATATTTTCTAGAAGTGGCTTCATAGTCAAATCTCTTGGTAAAAAGGCTGTTTGGTTAGATAAAAAAGCAGTGTACCTGCTGGGTAACACTGCTTCTGGAAATGGCGAGGAGATTGGGTCAGACTTTAACGGGAAGATTCAAAGCCTGCTTCAAGTTTTCCAGAGTAGGGAATGGTCCCTCTTTAGTTGTTAGGGTGATAAGAGAGACCTTCATAAAAGGCACTTTTTCTTTAGGGCCATCCTCTCCACTGCGTCGTACGTAACCCGCTTCACGATCATGGATGGGATAGAAGTAATTCATCGCCTGGTTGAGACGATCCTCGATGTGGCGGCCAAGCGGAACCACCTTGCTGGGAACGGTAATGATAGTGAATTGGTTTTCGCTGGGGTGGCCCACAAAATCATCCATACTCCCCAGTTCGTCAACGGCGCTGGTAAGAGTCAGGGCGATGGCTCTGAGGACATCATCACGAGCGACAAAACCGTAAATCTCATTAAACTTGTCCAACCCGTGGATGTAAACTCCCAAAACTGCCCACTCAGGCCGTTCCAGCATCACACTCAAGCGATCATCGGTCAGTTTTTCACCCGGCAGGCCAGTAACTGGGTTATTCTGGCTGCCTGCTCGCCGCAGGGCATTGCGCACTCGCAGGCGCAGTTCTTGCACATCAAAGGGCTTGGTAATGTAGTCAATTGCGCCCAGTTTGAGACCGGCAATACGGTCATCACGGCCACGACGCTCGGTTACAAAAATAACCGGCAGGCGGCTGGTTCGGACATCATCTTGAAGCTGTTGCCCCACTTCAAAACCATCAAGGTCAGGCAGGCGCACATCGAGCAGGATCAAATGGGGAGGATCAGATTGGCACTTCTCCAGGCCGGCACGGCCGGTTACCGCAGTTACAACGCGATAGCCTTGAGCTTCAAAGTAGACCCGGAGCATCTCTGAAGTGTCCAGGTCATCCTCAATAATCAACAGGGTGTGTTTCATGGTTGAGCCGTCCCTATGGGGCGATCAAATGCAATTTCCAGTGCCCGCTGCTCAACTAGTTGAGGGGTTCTTTGTAAACGTGGAAGACGCAGAATTCATCGCCGACAGCGTGACATTGGATTTCTTCGACCTTGAAATCTTTACCACCGCTAACCCAACGGAGACCTTCTTGCAAGATACCCACAGCGCCATAGCAGATAGGTTTCTCGCTGGTTCTACCCCAACAGACCGGGCATTTGCGAATGGTATAAACAAAATACTCGTCGGCTTCCTCAACATCGCTTTGTTGATCGCTAAATTTGGAAAAGGTTTCGGCCATCGCTTTGAGACCAACTTTAACTTTGGTTCCGAGGGGGATAACCTTAAAGGCGAGTTCGCTGGCGCCAATAACCGAACCAAATTCACTTAAACCTTGAGCAAAAGAGGCTCTACCAGCCCGCAGGGCTAACCCCCGACCACCGCGCGGACCATACATTTCCTCGATGGCGGAGCCAATCGCACCAAAATCGGCAAAGTCAAATTCGCGAGACAAATTGTTGGGAGGATAATTGCCAATCAATTCTGGCGTTTTGGCTAAATTCAAAACGGCTTTGATGCCGTTGGTGCCCATAACTTCTTCCATAGCCATCAAATAGATGCGTCCTATTTTATTCGGATAATAGAGCCCACTTTTTTCTCTGGCCACCTTATTTACCTCCGGGAGTTAGTCTTGTTGAGGAGAATGAAATCTTGCCTTAGGATTTCATCCGAAGATAACAAGCTCAAATTAAAAGAGTCCTAAATCGAACTCTTTACGCTCCTAAATTTCAACTGAATCATGGTCAAGCTTATGCAAAGCACAACTAAGTATACCCTAAGCTACCGTAAAATGTCAACTGAGATTTTGTTTCTTAAACTTTCAGCAGCCGGTTACCTAAGCAAACATTGCCTCAAAAGTTTGCGAGTCCAGGGTCTCTTCTTTAAGTAATCGCTGCGCGATTTCTTCCAATTTAGCTTTATTTTCTTGAATGAGTTGCGTGGCGCGATTATAAGCAGTCTCGACAATCCGGCGTACCTCATGGTCAATTTGGCGGGCAATTTCTTCACTATAATTGCGCTGTTCGCCAATTTCTTTGCCCAAAAAGACCAACTCATCTTTTTCGCCAAAAATTAGCGGACCCAGTTTCTGACTCATGCCGTATTGAGTAACCATTGCTCGGGCCATTTTGGTCGCCCGGTCCAAATCATTGCTCGCCCCGGTTGTAATCTCATCGAAGATAACCTCTTCAGCCACCCGGCCTCCCATCAACGCGGCCAGGTCTGCTTCAAACTTGCTTTGATTCTTGAGATACCGGTCGTCCACCGGCATGGAGAGGGTATAGCCACCGGCCATCCCTCGGGCAATAATACTAACTTTATGGACCGGGTCACATTCGGGAATCAGCTTCATAACCAGGGCATGGCCTGCTTCGTGATGAGCAATAATGTTGCGTTCTTTTTCGGGGATGATCCGGCTTTTGCGCTCCGGCCCGGCAATCACTTTTTCGATAGCTTCTTGAAATTCCAGCATGCTGATCTGCTTTTTGTTGCGCCGGGCCGCCAGAATCGCTGCCTCGTTGACCAGATTTTCCAGGTCAGCCCCCACAAAACCGGGCGTTTGCTTGGCCACGACTTGCAGCTCAACATTGCTGGCCAGAGGTTTGCCTTTGACATGAATACCTAAAATTTGCTCGCGACCCTTCCGGTCCGGGCGATCCAGTACCACCCGGCGGTCAAAGCGGCCGGGCCGTAACAAAGCGGGGTCAAGAATATCGGGACGGTTGGTAGCGGCCACAACAATGACATTTGTGTCGGTATCGAAGCCGTCCATCTCTACCAAAATTTGGTTCAGGGTTTGCTCACGTTCGTCGTGACTGCCGCCTAAGCCCGCGCCGCGATGGCGGCCCACGGCGTCAATTTCGTCCATAAAAATGATGCAGGGACTGTTGCGTTTGGCCTGGTCAAAGAGGTCGCGCACCCGGCTGGCCCCCACGCCCACAAACATCTCGACGAACTCGGAGCCGGAAATGCTGAAAAACGGTACACCGGCCTCCCCGGAGATGGCCTTGGCAGTCAGGGTTTTGCCGCAGCCGGGCGGTCCAACCATCAACACGCCTTTGGGAATACGCGCGCCGAGAGAAATGAATTTCTCAGGTTCGCGCAAAAACTCGACAATTTCGGCCAGTTCCTGTTTGGCTTCGTCCACCCCGGCCACGTCATCGAAAGTCACGGTCGGTTTGTCGCCGGTAAACATACGTGCCCGGCTTTTGCCAAAGTTAAGGGCCTGGTTGCCTGCTCCCTGGGCCTGTCGCAGAATAAAGAAGAAGAACCCGCCGATGAGGATGAGCGGCAGCAGGGTACCCAGTATAGTCAACCAGCCATCCCAGGCGCTGCGGGGGGCAACGCTCACCTTGATCTTGGAAAGGTTTTCCTCGCTGACCCCCAAAATACGCAGCGTTTCGACAACGCCAATTTCGGGCTCTTTGGTTGAACTTACTTCTGAGCCGTTCCTGAGCTTGATTACCAACTCATTTTGATCAACGATAATGGTATCAACCTGGCCTTTGTTGGCTAACTCGGCTACTTTTGAAAGCTCAACCGCGTCGCGAGTTTCAGCTCGTAACACAAAAACGCCGTACAAAAAAGCCAGCACGACTAAAATTAAAACCGCGTATAAGGCGCGTGACCATTTCATAATCTTTTGCTTACCTCAATTGTTGAATGCTCGACATCACAAACTATACCACGCGCGATAGTCAGAGTCAAGACATTAAAAAGTTGGATGATTCGGCTTGGGTTTATTCCGGTGGAGCCGTTGGTTTGGGATGAACCGGCGGCTGAGAGGAGAACGAAGATTGGCCGGGGCCGGCCGCCGGTGTCGGCGGCAGCCCAACCTGCTGGGCTTGTAGCCCTCCGCGCCGGCGGCGGGGTACGGTGAGGATTTGCGTTCCTCCCGCACCAAACAAGGCTCCCAAACACCCCGGCTTGGTGCTGACTGCTTTAATATCCGGCATTTGGATCGAACTGGCGGTATTCACCGCTTGAGCTGCCAACTGCTGCACGGCGGCAATCTTAGAATCAAGCTCCTGGCGCAGAGCTTCCCGCCGCCACTCTTCTTCTTGACGGGTTTGGGCCGCACTCCGCTCAACTTCCAAAATCCGCTCCCGCAGCCGGTTGTTTTCTTCCTTTAAGTTAAAGTTGTCTTGAATGAGCACGCCCATCAGTTCGCGGTTGGCCGCCTGGCTGTTGAGAATGCTCTTCTGGCCGTCGGAAAGCGCCATCAGGGTATTGGTCAAAAAAGCGATGGCAGGCGACTCCCCGTCGCTGGCAGTCACCAGAGCTGTTTCTTCGTTCCGGTCAAAATGGTCCCCGGTTTCAGGAGCGGGTGATAACGGCAACGACGCCTCGTTTGATCCCAAAGGCTGCTGCGCCAGTTGCTGGCGGACTTGTTCGTAGGTCATGCCGTTGTTCATTAACTCTTTAACAAGCCTCAGGGTGGCAATATCCTGCTCAGAATAGCGGCGATGGCTGCGTCCCTGGGCTGAGTCTGCACTTTGGGAAAGGTGGTCGGCAAACTCATCGGACCAACGACGCAGCGTGGCCGGAGAAACGTCCAGCTCCCTGGCTACCGCTTGCGGCAATCTATAAGTAGATGATTCATTCATTTGGCAAGGTACCCTTTACCTGGTCATTCTTCATCCATGACCCGGTAGCTGGCATCAACCGTTTCACGGTCATCCTCAGGGCCATAATCGAGCTGGTTTTGGTAATATTCCACGATGTTTTGGGGGCACAATTTTACAAACAGAGCCATCCCCAACAAAATAACTCCCAGGTCGTCTAATTGGCCAAAGCCCAGGGCCACATCAGGAATAAAATCAAGGGGTGAAATTAAATAGAGCAGCGAGAGCGGAACCACCGATTTCATCCACAGGGGCACCCGGCTATCCTGCATGAGCAGCCAAACTAATCTGAACTGCTTAAACAATCCGGTTAAAAAACCCAGGTTCATCCCTGAGTCGGAACGGGCTGGTTTTTGTTCAGCCATGGTCATCTCCTTCTGAATAAAAACGCTAAAGCTATTCTGCCCACTCTCGTTGCCACGCTTCGCGCCAGTTTGGTAACGAGAGTGGGCGCAAATCTTGCTGTCTACTCTCTAGTTCTGAATACTAACCGCAATTATCAAAATTATAGACGCGACTCCTGATTCCTGCAATTGATTTCGCTCACAAATTGAGCGAATTTTAGAGTCCTTTAACTACGCTTTCCCTGCGCTGGCGCTGTTCCGCTCAAAAAATCAATGCGATGAGCGGCGACACATGGGATCTCGAACTGCCTTCCTTTTGGCTGTGAGCGATTTTGCCACCACTTCTCATTCTAATAATACGCTTGTAGCGGCTGAACCTTGGGTTTATAATAAACGTGTGAAAACCTTGTACCAGTCACTTCTTGATTATGAAATGGGGCTGCTCCAGGGCATCGCCAGTTGCCGGGCAATTTCCCTCAATACCCCCAGGCATGCCCAGGCAGTCGAACGGCTGGCTGAAGCTCTGCTTTCACCCACGGCGACCGCCATTGTCCTGGGTGACCTTGCGGCGGAAGAAAGGGAGGCGCTGCAACTGCTGCTCAGTCACGGCGGCAGGCTGGAGGGGCCGCGCTTTGCCCGCGAATACGGCTATATCCGCCCGATGGGACCGGCCCGCCTGGCCCGCGAACAACCCTGGCGCAGTCCGGTCAATCCCGCGGAAGGGTTGTGGTATCGGGGACTCATCTTCAAAACATTTCAGGCTACCGCAGAAGGCAACCTGGAAATGGTTTACATTCCCAGCGATCTGCTGCCACTGCTGGAAATAGCTGCACCGACCGCCGACCGCCAGCCACCAGCCACCGATGTTTTAGAGGTTGCTCTCGTTCCAACTCCGCCTGCTGTGATAAGCGGCGAAGGCCGGCTGCGGGAAAATATGTTTAACCTGCTGGTCTATCTGCAAACCACCCCGGTGCGGTTGGAAAGTAAACCCAGAGCGCCGGATGTCACGTACCAGGGCTTGGCCGCCAAAGACCGCCAGGCCCTGGCAAATTGTCTGTTGCCGCCGCTGCTGCCAGCCTTTCCCCAGGAAGCCGAGTTGGAGTTTTTGCTGCACCTGGGGCAGCGCGCCGGCCTGCTGGTCGCCAGACATGGCCGGCTCCGGCCCGACCGCGATCCTGCCCGCGCCTGGCTGCAGGCCCATCCCCTGGAGCAGCTTCGGCTGCTGCAAGATACCTGGCGGGCCGATCCCACCTGGAACGATTTGTGGCACGTACCTGGCCTGGTTCCCCAGCCGACCGGTTGGGAAAACAGCCCGCTCCTGGCTCGCGCCAAAATTTTGGGATTTCTGGCTCGGGTGGATACTTCAAATGGGGCCTGGCTCTCAATTGCCGATTTTGAAGCGATCATCAAACGTGTCGAGCCGGATTTTCAACGCCCTGGTGGTGACTATAACAGTTGGTACATTTATGACCGCCAGGGTCAGCTTTTGATGGGCTTTGAGCATTGGGAGCAGGTCGAAGGGGCTTTGATCCGCCACCTGTTGACCCACATCTTGCCCATGCTGGGAGTGGTGGAGTTAGGAACGGCGACGGAGACCGGCGATCCAGGCAGTTTCTGCCTGACTCCGCCCGGCCAGAGTTTTCTGCAAAACCAGGTTCCTCCCGCTCCCACCGACAAAAAGCCCTCCTTGCTGCGGGTGGACGCCAATTTCCAGGCTCATGTGCCCGCTCGCGCCAGCTTGTATGATCGTTTTCAACTGGCCCGCTTTGCTCAACTGGAGCAGCGCGACCAAGAGCGGACGGTCTATGCCATTACCCAGGCCAGCGTCAGCCGCGCCCTTAAAAACGGCGTCGCCGCCGAGCAGATTACTGCTTTCCTGGCCCGCGCCACCGACAACCAGACGCCGCTGAAAGTGATCGAAACCATTCTCACCTGGGGAACGAGGCAGAACACCGCCCGCCTGGAACAGGCCACCTTACTGCGCCTCGCCCACGAGGGCCTGCTGGCCGAACTGCGCCAGCACCCTCGCCTCGGCCCGCTGCTGGGGGAAGTGCTTAATCCTACCACAATTCTAATTTCAGCAGATAAAGCGGTAGAAGTGCGCCGTCTTTTGATGGAGTTGGGTTACATGGATTGAGTAAAAGAGGACTATATCGAGTCTTGTCTAAATTCTTGAGCCAAAATTTGAGCAATTCTCTCTCGTAAACCCGGCACAGCCTGCGTTGCCGTTTGCCAGACAATACCAGGCTTTACTGAGAAATATGAATGGACCAGGATATTGCGCAACCCACAATTCTTGGCCAATCAACTTCTGGATAGCGGTCTCGCAAGTGAGTGGATATTTTGCCTGCCGCTTCGCCAATTACCTCTATTTTTTGAATAACAGCGCTCTGGCGTAACTCATCCTGCAAAAATGCTTCCGGCTCAATCCCGGATATGAAGCGGGCAATTGCGTCGGCAGCCTCCACGATGTCGGTCAGGTATTGTTCTTCAGACCGCATAAACAACCTCTAGGCTGTTTAATACCTCATCCTTGATGAGCGGTTTTAAGCCATCACGCAGGACCAGGTCGGCTTCACGTTGCAGCAAATTGGACAGCTCTATCTGCATCCCGGCCAAATCAAATAGGGTTAACCTTTCATCTGCGCCTGGTTCAAAATCAATCAACACATCTACGTCGCTTTCGGGGCTGAAATCTTGACGCAGTACCGAGCCAAACAAAGCCAATTCGCGGATTTTATGTCGCCGGCAAAAGGCTGCAATTTCGGCGGTGGGAATTTCTATCTGAGCAGTCATTGTTATTTCTACTCAACCACAACTTTAAATTTGTATCACTCTAAAAATCATAATGTGAAGCGCCAGAAAGTCAAAAGCTGGAACCAGTGGCGCTGTTATCGCCCAAATGCATATAACTTGCCAGACATCGGATCAATGATGACTGCCCCATCAGCAATCAGCTCGCCTATTTCAGAATTGTAAGTTAACGCAACAAAAGGTCGTTGCGGATTCGTTCCGCGCCATAGATATTGTCCAGTTAAAAGGCCTTGAGCTTGAACGAATCCTCGATTTCCAATGGTAAAGACAGCCGTTCCACTGCAAGTGGCTGTGTGGCCCAGCTCCCCTTCCCAGATAATTTCTCCACTGTGTGGTTTAAGAGCCAGGAGAGAGCTGGGGCCAGAAAGTATTAAATATTCTGGGGTCAAGCAACGGAGAAAACTGTAGCTTGGGACTCTTTGTGACCAAACCACTCGACCGGTTGTTGCATCAAGACCGTACCAATAGCTACCCAAAATACCATCCAGCGAGAATAAGACTAATCCATCTTGATACGCTGGGCGCTCATGAGTTGAATGTCCCAAAGCTGCTTGCCATTTTAACTTTAAGGGAAATGAGCCTGAGGGTGGTTTCACGTAGATGTAGAAACGCGCTCCCAAATAGAGAACTACCAAGAGCACAAGTAGAATTGATAGGGCAAACCACTTATATTTCTTCATGTACAGGCTGCCTGTAGACGAAATACCCAACTGCGTGAAGTAGGTTAGCCAATAGAGTAGTATCTACCGGCTTGGAATTTTAGAGCATTATCTCCACGTCTGCGGCGTCGCCAGTTCTACGCTGTTCCCGGCCGGATCGCGGAAGTACAGTGAGAAGCCGCCGGAGGGCCAGGTTATTTCAGCCTCGATGGATACGTTGTTCTGGCTCAGGTGCTCGCGCCAGGCGGGAATGTCCGCCGGTGGCATGGCAAAAGAGACGTGCCCCGGTCCGTGCGCGCCGTGTGTTGGCACGGGAAGGTCGCCTTCCGGCTTGATGGTCCGAGCCGGATTGAACAACAAAAAGACGCCCTGGCCGCAGCGGAAAAAAACGTGGCGTCCCTTCACCCGCGAAAAGACGGCCAGCCCCAACACCCGGCTGTAAAATTCCTCGGCTGCCTCCAAATCATCCACATACAGGCAGGTTTCCAGGATCTGTTCAACTTGCATGAGATTGCTCCTCTAGAAATAGTAGTCAGTCGTCAGTAGCCAGTAGTCAGACAATTATTTTATTGTTAGTGGTATTCGCAGGCTCATGACGTCTCTTTTATAACAGCTTCGCTACAGGAGTCCACAGGGCCTTGTGGACTCCTGTAGTTTGAACAGCATCATTGAACGGAACACGCAACACGCTCGAAAATTTGTAAGAAATTGCCACCATCCTATATCTTGTGGTCTGCGCCCCATTCATTTCTATATATTGCGTTTATGTAAACTTTACAGGTGTTTCCGCATGTGGTATACTACTATTACCTTACATAATGGGCATATTCTCTCTATTCAGCTCGGAACAATTTTATGATTGAACTGGCAACGGCGCTGCAATCAGAGCTGGCGGCGATGCGCTGGCAAGCCCTGTTTCGCTTTAATCAGGATGCTTCCAAAGCGGCGGACCCGGCTACGTTGTCGTTACTCACCGGCGCCCTGGCCGACGGCCATCCCTTTGTGCGCTGGCAGGCCGGAATGGCCCTGGCGAGTGAAGCCGGCGGCCGCCAAAAATTGATCGAACTGCTAAAAACTTACCCTGCACCGCCCCCAGAGTTTACGCCCGTCCCGGCAGAATTCCAAACAGACGTGATGTGTGCAGCGGCCATTGATGCTTTGGTGGACAAAAAGTCAGCCGAGGCCCAAGCCTATCTCACTAAGCCGCTGGCACAGGGCAGTACGTTACTGCGGCAGAGCGCTGCTGAAGCCTTGGGCCGGCAGGGTCAGGCCGAAGCGATGCCCCATCTGCTGGCCGCGCTAAAAGATAGCGATCCCTGGGTGCGCCGGGCGGCCGTCCTGGGATTGGGACATCTCGGCGCAGGGAGCGCCGCCGGGGAACTGGTGGGCTGTTTAAGGGATAGAGCCGTGATTGTCCGGCGAAGCGCCAGCTATGTTTTGGGCGCGCTCAGAGCTGCAGCGGCGCTGCCCGCCTTAAAAATCGCTCTCACTGACGCCGACCCGCAGGTGCGGCGCAACGCAGCCTGGGCTTTAGGACGAATCGGCCGGTCAGAGGCTGTCACCGCGCTGACTCCCTTGCTCGACGATCCTGAGTTAGAGGGGGATGTAGCGGCCGCGGCGAAGGAAGCGATTACAGTGCTGAGCAAACCCGGCTGGCAGAGACTTGTTACAGGTTTGGGCCAGCGGCTTCAGCGTTAAAAGGACGCTTGTATGAATCAAGTGACTTTTGTCGGAAGAATCGCCCAAAAACTGGCTGACCTGGGCCTGGCTGCCCCGGCAATTTTACTGCTGGAAGCGCACAAGCCGCTTGCTTTTATTGGCAGCCAATGCCTGTTAGTAGCTCAACCCACCCTCAACCTCTTCATCTCACCCCACTTTACCCAGGGCCTCGTAGACCTGCTGGCAGACCCCATACAAGTGGACCAGCTTATTGCTCATCTTGAACACCCCGACTCGCTCCAGCTTCATGCCCAGAGTGGCACAGCAGGTACACCGGGACTCAACCTATCAAATAAGGAGACCAGCCTGTGAGTCAGGAAATTCTGGTTCGAGGGGCCATTGTCATCTTGCTGATTTTTGTAGTAGGGATTTACTTCTTCACCCTGCGCGCTCGCAGCGGGCAGGCGCCTCTGCTGCGCCGGATTCGGGCCTTTGATGTTTTAAGGGGATTGCCGGGACAATCCATCGAGGCGGGGCGCGACCTGCATTTGTCGCTGGGT
Organism: Anaerolineae bacterium; assembly: GCA_023382535.1. The sequence goes on from JAHDWA010000018.1 coordinate 27,321, forward strand.
ATCGGCAGCCTGGTCAACGAAACAACCTCTGACAGCCTGGCCGGGCTGGCCGTGCTGGATTACCTGGCCGGGCAGGCGGCGGCCACCGGTGTGTCACCTACGATTTCAATGGCTGATCCAACGGTGATGCTGTTTGCCCAAAACGCGCTTCGCGCGGCTCATCGCAATGATCCTGACCGGGCGGAGGAGGCTTATCGTTCTATTCGCTGGATTGCGCCCCAGCCGGCCGCATATGCCGCCGGGGTAATGAATATTCTGAACATTGACCGGGTCGAAGCCAATGTCATGGTCGGCAACTTTGGCGATGAATATTTGCTGATGGGTGAGACGGCGGCCCGGCGTGGAATTGCCCACATCGGGGGGACGAGTAATCCCAATACTTTACCTTTTATCTACGCCTCGGCCCAGGAAACGCTGTTGGGCGAGGAGATTTACGCTGCCGGCGCTTATCTGCAAAAACGCCCGGCCCATTTGGGGAGTTTAGCCGCTCAGGACTTGCTGCGCTGGCTGGTGGGCCTGTTCATCCTGGGCAGCATTGTTATTGCCTCGGTGAGTTAGAGCTTATGATTATTCGCAGTGGACGTGTTTTAGCTACGATCGTCGCCATTGTGGTCGGCCTATTTGTGCTGGCCGATGTTTTTGTTTCCACCTGGAGCGGTGACGGCGGTTTGGGCGGCCTGCAGCAGACGATTAGCGGAGTGGGCTATTTTCTGGTCAGTTGGGCCGCTATTGTAACCGCTTTTGCCCTGTTTTTGGGCTTTGCCAATGTCGTCAGTGTCCACTGGAGTCGCATTCGCACCCAAAAACCGGGAGCGATTTACAGTGTGGTCCTGCTGCTCTCCTTGTTTGCCACCCTAGGGCTGGGCCTGGGCGGCCCGCTGTCGGCTAACGGCCAGATTATTTTTAATTACATTTTGCAGCCGCTGGAAGCTACCTTTTTTGCGCTCCTGGCTCTTTTTATCGCTACCGCTGCTTTTCGCGCCTTCAGAGTTCGCAGCCTTGAATCATTCTTTTTTGTCCTGTTTGCGGTGATTGTGTTGCTGGGCCAGGTTCCGGTGAGTATCTATCTCTGGCCGGAATTTCCGGTCATCAAAGACTGGGTGCTCAATGTGCCGACCCTGGCCGGCGTCAGGGGTATTCTCCTGGGAGTATCTCTGGGGGTGATCGCTACGGGCCTGCGCGTGTTAATGGGCGCCGATCGCCCTTATTCAGATTAGGAACGTTTTGTTATGAGTACGGATGATCTAGAACGAAGACCGCCGTCAACCGGCGGCCTCAAAAAATTGAGCAAGCTGGGAGGAAGCCAGCCCAAGCCGGCCACTCAAAATCTGGTCGAGCAAGTGCCGGATTGGTTAAAACGTCTTCTGACCAAGTATGGTGAAAGAGAAGGCCGCCTGGCCGGTCTGGGTGAAGGTGGCGCAGAAGCAGACCTAGAAGTCTCGGCTGCTGAGGCTCCTCCCGGAGCTTTATCCAACTTACTGGAACAAATGGCGGAAGAAGGGGTTTCGGGACCTTCGCGCGATCAATTGGCTACTTCGGTCGAATGGGGACACTATGACGAACCCGAGGAGCCGCCGCTGGATGACTTTTTGGCCAGTCTCGGTTCTGCTCCGGCCGGCCGTCAAGAGACCCCACCGGCTTATCCCCCTGCTGCCGAAGCACCCGATTGGCTTAACGATGTGATTCCGGCTGCCTCTGCACCGGATTTTGACCAGCCGGTGGAACCGGCCCTGGAGAACGAAGCTCCCGATTGGCTGGCCGAGATGATTCTGCCGGACGCTGCCGCGCCGCCTCCGCCGGCCCCTGCCCGGTTTGACGAAGCTCCCGACTGGTTGGCCGAAGCCCTGGAAACTCCTGCCGCTCATCCTTCAGCCCCACCACCCCAACCGGCTGCGCCTGCTCCTCCCACTCCGAGCAGCAGTGCGGACGATGATGTGCCGGATTGGCTTACAGCCGCTCTGGGTAGTCCCGCCGAAGCGCCGCCCCCTCCATCTCCTGAGCCGTCGCAGGCTGATTTTAATGTGCCGGATTGGCTGGCCGAACCCTCCGCTGAGCCAGATTTACCCGCTGTTTCACCAGCCGCGGACGAAACTTCCTATGCCGTAGATGTACCGGATTGGCTCCAGGATATCGTCGCCCCTCCGGGCGAGGAGGAAGCGGGTTATGAGGAAAGCGAGCCTGCGGTTGATATGCCGGATTGGCTCCAGGATATTGTCCCGCCGACGGCCGCTGAAGCAGCCCCTCCTCCTGCCGTCTCACAGCCGCCCGCCTGGGATGTACCTGATTGGATTACCGGCGAGGAAACCGGCGAAGCCCCGGAAGTTACCGAAAAACCCGTGACGCCCTCCGGGGATACTTCCAGTTGGTTGGCTCCAGACAGCGGCTTGCCTTCGCTGGATTGGCTGTTCCAGGAACAGCCCTCTCCCCCAGCCGCAAGTGAAGCGGAAGCCCCGGCTCAAGAAGAGGCTGATTGGTTATTTGACTCTTCAGCGGATCTTTCCTTTGAAGCCCCTCCCTCTGCCACGCCTCCAACCGGCGCGGCTGCACCTTCCTGGCTGGATGATTTGCCCGCGCAGGAAGAGGAAGCGACCATTCCTGATTGGCTTCAAAATATAACCGTAGAAACCGCTGCCCCCAGCGCCGGCTTTGATCAACTTCCGCCCTGGTTGGAGAGTCTGCAGACTGAAGCTGCCCCTGCCGGGCAAACTGAGCCGGACCGGCCGGTTGAAAGTGAAGAAGAAATACCGCCCTGGCTGGGTGAAAGTGACATTCCTCCTGCGGCGGCTCCCCCGGAAGCGCCCCCTCAACCGGCCGCGCCGATCAGAAGCCTAAAGCCGCTCAAACGACTCTCGCCCCAGCCGGATAAACCGGCTGAATCTGAAACCGTGCCGCCCCTACCTGCATGGGCGGCTGGTTTAATACCCACCGGTATCGAAACCGGGCCAATGGCCCCGGCGCTGCCCGATTGGGCGGCTGGTCTTGTCCCACCTGGAGCGAGCCTCGCGGGAGCCAGTACCCCAGCTCTGCCGGATTGGGCCGAAGAATTGCTCCCGCCAGGTGTAGCCGCAAAGACGACTCCTCCGCTGGCAGAGCCGCCGGAAAAATCTGCTCCCCGGCCCCTGTCACGCCTGGCCAGCCTGTCAAAACCTGCCCCTGAACCACCCCCCGCCCCAACTCAGGCGGAACCGCCCCGTTGGCCGGTATCTTCTCCCGCCCCTGTGTCTGAAAGCGAACAGCCGGTAGCTGAGTCACCTGATTGGCTGAGCGATCTATCTTCTGAGGAAGACGAAGTTCCGGCTTGGCTGGCCGAAACTGACCAGACTACCGTCGAATCATCCGCCTGGTTAAGTGACTCTGTTTTAGTCGAGCCTGGTGAGACTTCCGGTGGACCGGTTGAGACTGAGCAAAGCCCTGCCGAGCCATCCGATTGGTTGGGCAGTTTATCGGCCAAAGCGGGCGAAGCGCCCGATTGGCTGGCTGATTTATCCGGGCCAACCCAGGAAGCTGGAGAGACCGCGGACGATTGGTTTTCGGAGGAAACTCCGGCCGAGGAAGACAATTTGCTGGTCGAGAGGCTGGATTGGTTTACCCAGGGCCGACCGGAAGAACCTGCCACGCCGGCGGAAATGCCTTCCGCTGAACTGGGAATCCCTGACTGGCTGGCTGACACGGCCAGCAGCCCCACGCCGGAAGTCCCACCTTCACCCGCCCAGCTTCCCGCTGAAGCAGAACCGGAAGGATTGGATTGGCTAACTGACTGGCCGGCGGCAAAGACTGGCGAGGAGTCATCCGCTCCCCCTGCGGAAGTTGGGGCGATGGCCGATATGGAAATACCCGAGTGGTTATCCGACCTTCCCCCTGTGGCTCCCGTTGAAGCCGCCCCGTCCCTGACTGAACAGGAGAGTCAACTTGAAGTTCCCGCCGACCTTGACATTCCCTCCTGGCTGACCGAATTGCCCGAACCTTCTCCCACGCCGCTCGAGCCGTCAGAGGCAGAACTGGAAAGACCGCCCTGGTTGGCCGACCAGCCTGATGAGGAACCGGAAACGCCTTCCTGGATGGCCGAATTGCCGGAAATACCGGCAGCTACCAGCGCGCCGGCCCGTTCAGAGTTTGAGGTGGAGGAGAAACCCGATGAAGGGTTGGAGACGCCGGATTGGCTAACGGACTTACTGGATTCGGCTGAAGAGGCGACTGCCGCTCAGTCGGTCGGGGCCGGTGAAGCTGAGGCCCAACTGGAAACGCCGCCCTGGCTGGCTGAATGGCCCGGAGTCTCGCCGATGGAAACGGCTCCTTCTTTCAGCGAGGAAAGCCAGGCGGATGTAGAAATGCCCTCCTGGCTGTCTGGGCTGCGAGAATTACCAGAGGCCGAATTGCCTGCGCCAACCTGGGGTGATGAGAGCGCCGAGGAAATCGAACTGGAAGCGCTGCCCTGGCTGGCTAACCTGGCCGGCGAGACCGGGGAGCCGGCAGAGATGGAGGGACTTGAGTCTGAGGAGACGCCTCCAGCTCCTGCTGCCCCCGCCGGATTGGCAGAGACCGCAGCCGAGACCGAATTAGAAACGCCTTCCCGGTTAAGCGAACTGCCCGAAGCGCCGGTAGCTGAGACTGAAACAGAGACACCTTCCTGGCTGAGCAGTCTGCCAGGTGAACCGGCCGTTGAGCAGGTTGGCCCGGAAAGTGAAGAGGAAATACCGGCCTGGCTGAGTGATTTGCAGCCAGCTTCCCCGGCTGAAACGGTAGGGACAGCAGTTGAAGCGACAGAGGCCGAAACTGAATGGGAGATTCCGTCCTGGTTAACTGCCCTGCCCGAAGTTTCTGAGCCTGAAGCAGCGCCTGTCGCCCCTGAAGAAACCGGGGAGACGGCTGCACCGGAAATTCCGTCTTGGCTGTTGACCGACCTGCCGGAAACGACTGAGGGTGAACTGCCGCCTGCGGAAATGAGTGACGAGGCAGAGCTAGAAATCCCATCTTGGCTTGGCGAGCCACCCCCTCCCGCTGGGGAAGGCGAAGAAGAAACACCGTCTTGGCTGGCTGATCTGGGTGAAGCGCCACTTACCGCGGAGACGTCCGAGGCCGAAGTTGAAGAGGCGTCCTCCTGGTTGTTCGACTTGGAGAAAGCATCTCCAGAAGGGGAGGGGGCCGAGGCAGCCGAAACTCAGTTAGAAATGCCCTCCTGGCTCAGCGAGTTACCGGAAGCTGCCGAAACTGAGACAGCCCAAACTGAATTACTCCCTGAGGCTGAAGCCGAACAGGAAGTTCCTTCCTGGCTCAGCGAGTTACCCCAAACGCCTGAAACTGAGGAATTATCCGCTCCGCCGAGTGAGGAAGGTCAGGAAGAAGCACCGGAAATTCCGGTGTGGCTGAAAGGTGTGGCAGGAATTGCAGCAGGGGCGGCGACAGCAGTGGCAGTGCTGGCGGGTGAGTCTGACGCCGCAGCCGAAGAGGAAACCCCTTCCTGGTTGGCAGATTTACCCGAGGCGGCTCAAATTGAGGAGACTGAAACCGGGGAAGAAGCGGAGATGCCTGCCTGGCTGGATCAGTTACCGCCCGCGCCGGAAACCAAATCACCCACTGAAGAGGTCGAAGCTGAGACGGCAGGGGAAACCCCCTCCTGGCTGGCTGATTTGGGTGAAGTGCCTGTCGGCGAGGAAGTGGCCGGCCAGGTGACTGCCGAGATCGAAGTTGAAGCGATGCCCTCCTGGCTGTCCGACCTGGAGGAAGCGCCTGCAGAGGGAGTGGCGGCAGAGGCGGCTGAAGCTGAGCTAGAAATGCCCGCCTGGCTTAGCGAACTGCCGGAAGTCGCCGCAACTGAGGCGGCTCAAGCCGAAGTAATGGCTGAAGCTGAAACCGAACAAGAAGTTCCCCCATGGTTAGCTGGACTGCGTGAAGCGCCTGAAGCTACGGCGGAGGAAGAGGGCCAAGCGGCGGCTGAGCTTGAGTTGCCCTCTTGGTTGAGCGAGTTACCTGCAGCGCCTGGGTCTGAAACGAATTTAGTCCCGTCCGCCGAGGAGGCTGGGGCTGAACTGGAAACGCCGCCCTGGCTGGCTGAACTTTCGGAAGTATCCCGGGGAGAGATTCCCCCTGTTGGTCTGGCTGAGGAAGCTAAAACTGAGGCCGAACTGGAGATGCCAACACCGCAAGCAGTGGTCCCAGAAATGGTTGAAGCTGAAGAGGAAATTCCCGCCTGGCTAAGCGAGTTGCCGCCAGCCCCTGAAGCTGAGGAAACATCCACTGCCATGGTTGAAGAAGGTGAAGCAGAGGAAGCGCTGGAGATCCCCGCATGGCTAACGGAAATAGCCGCTGCCAGGGCGGTTGAAAGTGCCGAAATTGAACCGGCAGCCGAAGAGGAGACACCTTCCTGGCTGGCTGATCTGACCGAAGCCGCCGAAGTTGAACCAACACCGGCTGCCTCGGCTGAAGAAATTGAACCCGAAGCAGAGACTCCCGCCTGGTTGGCCGAGCTGCCCTCAGCTTCTGAGGCTGCGCCTGACCTTTCGGCGCCGGCTGCCGAAGTGGAAGCTGAGGCAGGCGAAATGCCGGCCTGGTTGAGTGAACTTCCCCAGGCTCCTGCACCCGCCGAACCAACCGAGGAACCCGAGTCTGAGGAACTGGTCATACCCGCCTGGTTGACCGGGGTGATGGGAACCGCTGTCGCCGCCGAGAGCATGGAGGCCCTTGAAGCCGAGGGAGAAGCTGAAACGCCGCCCTGGCTGGCGGAGTTGCCGTCTGCGCCTGAAGCCGAAGGAGTCGCTGAAGAGGCTGAGACAGCAGCAGAACTGGAAATGCCATCCTGGTTGAGCGAGCTGTCCCCGGCGCCTGCCCCGCCTGCGGAAACTTTCGAGGCGGAAACAGGCGCTGTCGAAGCCGAGTTGGAAACTCCTCCCTGGCAGCAGCCGGATCTGGCTGAAACTGAGGCAATCACTCCGCCCGCTGCCCCTGCTGACGAGGTCGAGGGTGAAGCAGAGGCAGCCACAGAGGAAATCCCGCCCTGGCTGGCCGATCTGTCCACGGAAGACCTGAAGCTGCCCTCCTGGTTAAGCGATACGCCGGAATTTGCCACCCCTGCTGCTCCGGCTGATATTAGCGAAGCTGAGACGGAAGTTGAGTCTCCGCCGGTGCAGTTTGATGAAACAGCCGAAGGGGTGAGTGATGAAGGAACGGCCGCCCCGCCTCCTGCGGATGAAACGGTCGAAACCGAGCTGCCGCCTGAGTCAGATTGGCTCGCTGGCCTGGGCGCTGCTACTGCAGCGGTTAAAGCCGCTTTGCCCCCGGCGAAAGCGGATGAATTTTTTGTCAGTGAGCAGGAACCTGAACTGCCTGCCTGGCTGCTGGAAACCCCTGAAGCTGCCCAGCCTGCAGGAGAAGCGCCGGTACCTGAGGCCGTCGTCACCGACGAACCCGAAGCGCCGGATTGGCTCAAGGACTTATCCGAGACTACGACACCATCAGCCGTTGAGACAGAAGCCGCAGAAATGCTCCACCCTCCTGCCGAACTCAAAGCATCGCCGGCCGAGCGGATGTCGGACTGGCTGCGCAGCTTTACCCCCAGCGAAGAAGCTTTGGCCGACGAAGACGACAAAGTCGCCGAGTCCACCGGAGTCCTGGCGGGCTTGGGACCGCTGCTGCCCGTCGAAAAAATTGCCACGCCGTCTCCCGTCTTGGCCCCGCAAGCAACAGCGTCCACGGCCCAGGCCGATGCCATGCTCGAAGCGGCGCAGCATTTCTATGCCATTGCCACTCAGGCACCCCGGCCGGCCACTTTGCCCGAACCCCTGACTCAGCGGGATCGTTTGTTGGGGAATATCGTACGAGGGGTGTTGTATCTGCTGCTGATCATTTTGATTGCCCTACCGTTGGCGCCCGGTCTGCAAAAAGTTGTGGACCCGGCAGCAGGCCAAAAGGCGCCCTGGACCGAACCGGCCGGCTCGCTGAGCGCGGTGTTGGACAAGCAGCGCCGCGAGCTGGTCAGTGTTCAACTGGGCGCGATTGATTTGCAGCAGCCTGGCTCTGTCGCCCTGGTTTCATTTGATTACAGCACCGCCACCCAGGGTGAGATGCAGCCCCTGGCCGAAAACATCATTGGCCGGCTGCGCGGACAGGGCATGCGCCTGCTGTTCGTCAGCCTTGAGCCGGAGGGCGCAACGCTGGCCCAGCGGCTGCTCGACCAAACTCTGGCCGAACGAGGTGAAACTTACGGTGCGGAGGTGGTCAACCTGGGGTATGTGCCGGGACAGATGACCGGTATCCGCGAGTTAGTTACCGGGCGCAAACAATTATCTGCAATGTCCGATTTTAAAGAAGGGTTGACTTTTGCTGCGCCTGAGCGAGCCGCCTGGAGCGGCGTTAACAATTTGGGGCAGGTGGATGTGCTGATTACGCTCAGCGACAACCCGGTCACGGCGCGCTGGTGGATTGAACAAATGGCCGCGGCCGTTCCACCCGACGACGGCGAACGCTACTTGTTGGCCGCTACCAGTGCTACGGTTGACCCCTTCTTGCGACCCTACCTCGACAGCCATCAACTGGATGGGTTAATTTCCGGCATCAACGGCGCGGCAGCCATTGAAGCGGGGCGGAAGAATTTTGGTCCGGCCCGGCAAATGATTGACAGCCAGGGCATCGCTCATTTGCTCATTGTTATCCTGATTGCCCTGGGGACTATGGCGGGCTGGATGCCGCCGGCAGAACACAAGCGTAAGGCTAAGGCCGAGGCTGAAGTAGAAGCCGAATCTTCGCCTTAGCCTTAGAACTCAGCCTTAAACTTAAGGAAGGTTGATTTATGGAGACGATTGGCCCCTTCATTGCCGCGGGGCTGACCCTGATGGTGTTCAGCTACATCTTCGGCGATAACGTATTGTTCAAGTTAGCGTCTCATATCTTTGTCGGCGTGGCTGTAGGCTATGCCATCTTGGTGGTCTGGCATCAAGTCTTCTACCCCGCCCTCACCTCCGGGAACCTGATCAGTGTGCTGCCCGCGCTGATCTTGTGCGTGCTGTTGATCTTCAAAATCCGACCCACCCAGGGTGGGGTAACGAATGCCCTGGGGAGCCTCGCTTTGGCCTTTGTGTTAGGCGTCGGCGCGGCGCTGGCTATTGGCGGCGCTTTGTTTGGAACTTTATTACCCCAGACATCGGCGGTAGCCAATATCTCGCTCAATCCCTCCCACTACCCGGATACGGAGAACGAGGTGGGCCTGGTGATCTGGCTCAATAACATTATTATCGTTTTGGGGACCATCGGCACCTTCTTTTATTTCACCTTTGCCGTCAGGTCTGAGGGAGTTTTGGGCGGTCTGCGAGAGAGTTTTGTCCGTTTTTGGGCCGGCATGGGCCGCTTGATGCTCATTTTTACCCTGGGGGCCTTATTTGCCAATACGGTCAGCTCGCGCGTGGCTCTATTGGTGTCTCGACTGCAATTTTTGATGGGTTTGTTTGGGGGCTGAGTTTGTTAATCTTGTGCGTTGGTAAAGCCAATGCAAGCTACCAGATGCTCCCTTTAGGCAAAGTCACGTTGTAACTGGATATGGCGGAAATTACCATTAACAGCATTTTAGCCATTGACTGCGGGAGTGCGACGACCACCGTTGCCCTGATCGAACAGGTCAACGGCGCCTATCGGCTGGCGGCAACAAGTCAAGCTCCCAGTACCTATGAACCACCCTGGCAAGATATTACTCTCGGCATGGTGGAAGCCGTCCGGGAGGTCGAAAAATCCGCCGGGCGGACCCTCTTTAACTCCGGCGGCTGGCCGATAACACCCCAAAACACCAACCGGCAGGGCATTGATGCTGTGGTCATTGTCTCCAGCGCCGGGCCACCTTTGACGGTGGTATTGGCCGGCCTCATGAAAAATATCAGCCTGGCGACGGCTCGCCGGGCGGCTGCGACAACCTATGCCGCCGTCGTCAACGAACTGTCACTCGATACCGGCTCGCCCACTCCGGCCAATTCCCCGCTGTTCAATGGGACGCCGCGCGAAGGTCGCCTCAGTCCTGAAGCCCAGTTGCAACTGCTTCAGGAGGGAGGCCCGGAAGCGATCATCTTGGTGGGTGGAACGGATGGCGGCGCTGTCCGACCGGTGATTGACCTGGCTCGCGTAATTGCCATGGCTCTGCGGATGCCTACTCTGGCCGAAAAACCCACAGTTCTCTATGCCGGCAACAGCGAGACCCGGGCTGAAGTGGCCGAAATCTTGGGGCCGGTCGCGCCGCTGCGGGCCGGGCCAAACATTCGCCCGGCGTTGGCGATAGAAAACCTGGCAGCCATCCAGATGGAGCTGGAAAATCTGTATGTGCAACGCAAAATGGCCCAATTGCCCGGTTTTCAAAAGCTCAACAATTGGTCGCCCTATCCGGTTTTACCGGCCAACAAATCTTTTGAAAAAGTGATCACCTATCTAGGGCGGCATAACAACCTGAATGTGCTGGGGGCTAATGTGGGCAGCCGGGCCACCGTGGTTTCGGCGCAGGCCGGGGATTACCAGAACTCGATCATTCGCAGTGATGCCGGGATGGGGTATAGCCTTGCCTCCTTGCTGAAAGTGGTGACGCTGGAAAAATTTCAGCGGTGGCTGCCCTTTGAAATGGCTCCCGAGGATTTGTACAATCGTCTCCTCAATAAAAGCCTCCACCCAACCAGCGTGCCTGAAACACAGGAAGATCTGCTGCTCGCCCACGCGGTTGCCCGCGAACTCTTGCGTTTGGTCATGGAGCAGGTTCGCGAGGGCTGGTCGTTGCCGCCAGCGGCAGGCATGGCTCAGGTTCAGTGGAATCTCATTGTCGGTGGAGGACAGACCTTGACCCGCGCCCCGCAGCCGGGCTACGCGGCCCTGGTGCTGCTAGATGGCCTGGAACCCTGGGGGGTGACCAGCCTGGCGCTTGACGTAGCCGGTCTGGCTACCATGCTTGGCGCCATCGCCACAATTCAGCCAATGGCGGCCGTCGAAATTGCTGCGCGGGACGCTTTTTTAAATTTGGGCACGGTGATTGCTCCAATGGGACATGGTACGCCGGGCAAGCCGGCCTTGAAACTCAAGGTCAATTATGCCGACGATCACTATGTGGAAACGGAAGTGGCCTATGGTTCGATGCAAGTGATTACTCTGCCGCCTGGGGAAAAAGCGACGCTGGAAATCAGGCCCGGCCGCCACTTTGATATTGGTTTGGGGCAGCCAGGCCGGGGCGCTCTGGCAGAAGTCGAAGGGGGTATTTTAGGGATCATCGTTGATGCGCGCGGGCGGCCCTTACGGCTGCTAAAAGACGAGATCCGGCGACAGGCCCAGATTAGACAATGGTTGGGTGAACTGGGGGTGACGCATGCAATTGCCTGACCGGCGGATTAATGGGCAAAGCAAAGTGACCATCCGGCGGATGCTGCCCATGCCCGGCGAGGTCGTGGTTCAGCGTGGTCAGCAGGTGGAAGCCGCGACCGTAGTGGCTCGTGCCAGCACCCCCCACCGCTACCGGCTGATTAACGTGTCCCGCCAATTAGCCCAGCCAAAGGTGGACATGGAGCAGGTGATGTTGAAAGCGGAAGGCGACACGGTTAAAGCCAACGAAGTGATCGCCCGGGCGAAAGGCGGGCTCCCCTTTTTGCAGCGAGCAGCGCGGACTCCGGCAGCCGGGCAGATCGCCGCGATTGGCCCTGGCTGGGTGCTGCTGGAAACAGAAGGAGCCGTGGTTGAGTTATCTGCTTTCATCAACGGAACTGTTTCGCGCCTTATCCCCGACCGGGGTGTCATTATCGAAGCCAGTGGAGCGGTGATTGAAGCGGCGTGTGGTTTTGGCGGCGAGGCTTATGGGCCGCTTAAGCGCATGATTGATTCACCTTTTGAAACCCTGGCTGTAGAGACAATTGATGAGACTCTTAAGAATATGATTATTCTGGCCGGCCGCTCGGTAGACGAGGAGATGCTACGCCGGGCAGAAGAAATGCAAGTTCGCGGCATGATTGTCGGCAGCATTGACGCCGGCCTGCTGAAGCTGGAGCCGCCGGCCAGGGTGAAAGTGGTGGCCACCGAAGGGTTTGGCGATATTTCCATGTCGCGCTATACCTTTGGACTTTTAGGGACTTTGGACGGCAAAGAAGTCTCTATCCGAGGCCACACGCCGCAGCTCTCTCCTGCCCCTGGCCAGGCTCTGGAAGATGCTCAACCGGTTATTCTGGCGACCAGCAGTAAAGCCAGCGCCCTGGCCGCCGTATCGGCGGAAAAAGAGAGCAAACCGCTCCTCGCTGTCGGCAGCCGGGTGCGGGTTAGGCATGGACCTCACATCGGGGCCAGCGGTACGGTTACGACTCTGCCGCCGAAACCTCAGCCTCTTGAGACCGGCCTGGTTGTACCGGGAGCTGTCGTCAACCTCGGCGATGTGTCGCCCTACATTCCCCTGGCTAATTTAGAACAGATCATCTGATTTTTGTAACTGCTCAGGTGACCAGCACCTTTTTCTCTGGCCCTAACCAAGTGCCAGTTGCTCTGGGATTAAACTATCTCGTTCCTATGAATTCTCTAACTCCATAAATTACCGCTCTCTCCACTATATTTAGTAGTAGTACCGTTCCAACCCCCCTAAATATAGCTTCTAAATTTGCAAATTACCTGGCTTTGACATAAAATAAAAAGATGACAGACCTTGTCCCCTAGCCTGGCTGCCAAAACCTGGCTAAAGTCCAGGCTCAGTATTGAAGGAGAGAACCCATGATAGACGAACATGATGACGAAGAGGAAGTGGGCCAAAACCGGCTTTTTGTCACGCTGGCAATTGCATTAATTGGGCTATTGGTCTTGGGTTTACTGGGGGTTGGCGCAGTTTTTATTATCCGCCAGAATATGGACCAGCAAACTATTGCCGCCCAGCCGTCTCCAACTCTCCTGATCCGGCTGCCCAATCCAACGGCAACGTTCACGCCTATTCCCAAAATCCCAACCAACACGCCGATGCCCACGCCGACGAACACTCCTGTTGTAGCTCCGGGCGGCGCCAGTGGCCAGGAAGCCGCAGTGGGTAATAAGCAGCAGGAGAATCCTGCGCCCAAACCTTCTCCCACCCGCACTCCCGCCGCGGTCGCCGCTGCGCCGGCTGGCACCGCTGTTGTCCCCGAAACCGGCTTTGGCGGCCTGGAAGCTGTATTTATTGCGGTCGGCCTGGCCGCAGTGTTATTCATCGCCCGCCGGCTGCGGATGTCTATGTAAATAGGGGCGACTTGTTGGCCCCTTGAGCCAATTGAGCTTGTGCTGAAAAAGCGACCTCTTACGCAGTTGGTGAGGGGTCGTTTTTTTTAGCCGGCCTGGTCAAGATTGACCGTTAGGTTAAATTCGGAATTAATATTGATAAATCGTGAGGGGGAGGCTATACTTAAATTCTCTGGGGAAGCGGAATTTTGGGGGAGAACAGGGTGATGGCCGAACGCATAAGCAAATTTTCTTTCATTTCAATTTTGTTGGGGATAATCATTGCCACCCTGGCTTATACTGTTGCTCCCTCGTCGGCTGCGCCGCCGGCGCTCCGTACTCAAAAAGAAGTTTTACCCCCTGCTCTGCCCGCTCCTTTACCAGTAAGGCTTCAAACTGCGCCAACAGCTACTCTGCCGCCTCGCAGTTTCCCCACTGTAGTGATTATCAGTCCAAAAAATAATGAAATATTCGAACAGGGCCAGCCGATTACGGTCTCTTCCAGATCCTTTGATCCTCAGGGGATTGCCAGAGTGGATCTGGTAGCGAACGGCAGAGTAGTCGCTACCCAGTTAAATCCGCAGCCTGAGCCAAACCAGGCCTTGTTGGTGAGCCAGTTTTGGCTGCCCGATATTCTGGGCAACCAGGTTGTCCAGGTAGTGGCCTATAATACGGCCGGGGCGGCGGGCAAGTCGGAGTTTACGTTTGTGCAGGTGGTGACCTTCACCCCCACTGTTACGCCAGAACCAACCCTCACTGCTACCCCTGCGCCAACGCCGACTCCAGCTCAGCCTTTGGTAACGGTGACGGGGGTCAGCGCGCTGCGAGTCCGCCAGGGGCCGAGCACTCAATACGGGCAGGTGGGCTACCTGTTGCAAGGTCAGTCGGCGGTTGTTACCGGGCGGGCTGACATTGGCCTGGGTACCTGGTGGCAAATCCGGTTTCCTGGTGCGCCCAACGGCCTGGGTTGGGTTTCGGGTAGCCCCACCTATGCCACCGCTTATAACACGGAGAATGTCCCTTTCGTTACTCCTCCGCCCTTGCCCACACCGACTCCAACGCCAATGGCCAGCATTGACTTCCGGGTGGATCGCACTGAGGTTCGCCGGGGCGAGTGTGTCACTTTCTTCTGGAACGTTTTTGGTGTCCGAGCCGTCTATTTTCAAGGAGAGGGAGTTATTGGCGAAAACCAGAACCGCCGGGAATGTCCCAGCAATGATAAAACCTATAGTCTGCGGGTGGAGCGGGCGGACGGTACGGTGGACACCCGCTACATCGGGATTGACGTGCGCGGCGACGGGACGGGCTTCAATACGACGACCATTCACCGTGAGGCAAAGATAGATTTTGATAATAGCGCCCAACAATCGGGTCGAGACAATGAATTTCGCTGGACTTTTCGCGGCGACCGTCCGGTTTTTGAGAAGGTGGATGACGACGATGACGACATCAGATTGGTGGCGTTGGAGCGGGATGACGTGGATGAATTCGACCGGCTGAGCGAGGACACCTGCCGCTGGTATCTTGAGCGCGAGGATAAACGCCGCATCACCATTGAGCCTGACCTGATAGTCTGCTTTAGCACCGACAAGGATAGGACGGGCAAGTTGCGGTTCACGGGCGGTAACCCGGAAGAGTTGGTAATGCAGTGGCACGTTTGGTAACTGATTTCAGGAGATCTCCCTAATGCCAAAAAAATTGATTTGGGTTTTTGTTCTACTGTTGGCTCTGTCTGTCAGTGCCTTCCAAATTGATAATAACCTGATAGGTAGGTGGCGCTGGCAGCAAACCCAGGAGAGCAGCGGCGACGTCACTACCCCGCTCGACCCGGCCCGGTACACCATCGAATTTATGGCTAACGGCCGCGTCGCGGTCCAGGCGGATTGTAATGGAGGCTCAGGGATTTACACAACAGGTGCAAACACGTTGGACATCGGCGAGCTGGTCACAACCAAAGCGGCCTGTCCGGCCGGCTCGTCAGACACGGAGTTCCTGCGCCAATTGGACGAAGTGATTTCCTACCTGTTCAAAGACGGCAACTTGTACCTTGAACTGCCTGTTGATTCCGGCTCGATGGAATTTGTCCGGGCCGACCAACCCGGCCCCGCTGCTCCAACGGCCAGCGGTCAAGCCTACACGGTCCAGGCCGACGATTGGCTCAGTAAAATCGCCGAGAAAACTTACGGCGACCCGCTGGCCTATGCCGCGATTGTGGCAGCAACCAACGAGCTGGCCGCCCAGGTGAGTACCTTCAAACCCATTACCGATCCCAACATCGTCGAAGTCGGCCAGCAGCTCTGGCTGCCGGATTCCAAATTTGTCGGTACCTACCAGGCAAGTCTGCCCGCTGCCTCCAGTCCGGGCCGGCAGATGAGCCTCACCCTGCGGCTGGATGGCACCGCCGAACTCAGCACCGACTACCTTAACGGCGAAGCGCCGGTGGTCGAAACCGGCACGTGGCAGGATAATAACGATGGCACGGCTACCGTCAGTCTGACTGGCCAGGCCGGCGGCGTGGTCTACGAAGCGCCGGTAGTCATCACCTTCCAGCTTAGGGGCAACACCCTGACCGCCGTGGCGTACGACCAGACCCTTTATGGTTCTGAGGGATTAACGCTGGAACGGCAGGGCCTTGCTCCCGCTGCCGGTCAAGGCGAGGACGTGGTCGGTATTTACAAAGCGCTGCTGCCCGCTGCCTCCAGCCCCGGTATTGACAGCACCCTTTATCTGAATATTGACAATACGGTGCGGCTGGTTGAGGATTACCTCAATGGTGTGCCGCCTATTGTGGAGATAGGCAATTGGCAATCAGCAGGCGACCAGGTGATGGTAACAGTGAGTGGGCAAGAAGGCGAAGTCGTCTATGATACGCCCAATGTTATCACCTTTGATCTGACCGGCAATGGGCTGGCGACGACCCCCGATGAAGATCTCTATGGCTCGGCCGGACGCCGCTACCTGCGCTTCGATGCCCTGGCGAACGGCGAACAGGCTGTACCTTATGATGCCACTGCCGCCGCCGGAATGATGACCGGCTCCGGCCCGGCCGGGATTTATAAAGGCTTCTCTCCCGCCGCTTCCTGCTGCGGGCTGGATTGGACACTGTTTCTGAACCCCGATAACAGCGCCCGCCTCAAGAGCGATTACCTCAACGGCGAAGCGCCCATCCTCGAAGATGGGACCTGGCAGGTCGCCGACAATACCTTGACCGTGACCCTGACGGGTGCAGAAAAGCCGATGACCTTCCAGGTCGCCGACGGGACCCTGGTTTCCAATGAGTTCTCTATTTTTGGCGAGATGCCGCTGCGCTTATACCGGTTTGACGTAGCGGCGCAAAGTTCTCCTTAAGCTGGCTGGGCTAACAGAACGAGAATGATTTTCTAGATACTGGAGTGCATCTCTCAATCCTAGGAAATAGTCCATCTAACACCCCTCTAACAAAATTCTAGCACAATTCTAATACCGCTCCCGTACAATACAGGTGTTAAATTACGTCAAAGGGTTAAGAATAATTTATAAATCGTAAGACGTAATGCTCTTTAGCAAAGGTTTAGTTACAATTTGCGGCATTATATTTTACGTTTCACACCTTAATCTCCCTGACTTTTACACGAGAGGTATGGACTTATGAATCTGAATAAATTTACTGAAAAAGCCCAGGAAGCTGTGTTGAGCGCGCAGCGTCTGGCCGAAGAATACAGCCACAGTGAAATCCGGCCCAGCCATTTGCTGCTGGCCCTGCTCCAGCAGGAAGGCGGTGTCGTGCCCCAGATTGTCCGCAATCTGGGAGCCAGTCCAGACACCCTGGCCCAGCTTGTCCAAACCGAGCTGCAAAACGAAGCCAAAGTTTACGGGGGGTCACAGCCGGGGCTGTCCCGCGCGTTAACCAACCTGGTCCGGGACGCCGAAAAAACGGCCGAGCGCATGAAGGACGAGTATGTGTCCACCGAACATTTACTCCTGGCCCTGGCCGACTCGGGTGGCAACGCGGCGCAGCTCCTGCAGCGTTTTGGCTTGACCCGCGATGCCGTGCTGCAAGCCTTGACCCGGATTCGCGGCAACCAGCGCGTCACCAGCCAGAACCCGGAAAGCACCTATGAGGCCCTGCTGAAATATGGCCGCGACCTGACCGACCTGGCCCGCAAGGGCAAGCTTGACCCGGTCATTGGCCGCGACGACGAAATCCGCCGGGTGGTCCAGGTTTTGAGCCGGCGCACCAAGAACAACCCGGTCCTCATCGGCGATCCCGGCGTGGGTAAAACGGCTATCGTCGAAGGGCTGGCCCAGCGCATCATTCGCGGCGACGTGCCGGAAGGGCTGAAGGATAAGCAGATTGTCGCCCTGGATATGGGCGCGCTCATCGCCGGGGCCAAATATCGCGGTGAGTTTGAGGAGCGGCTGAAGGCAGTTTTGCAGGAAGTGACCGGCAGCGAAGGCCGGGTCATCCTCTTTATTGACGAGCTGCACACCGTCGTCGGTGCGGGCGCGGCGGAAGGTGCGATGGATGCCGGCAACATGCTCAAACCGATGCTGGCTCGCGGCGAACTGCACACCATCGGCGCGACCACCCTGGACGAGTACCGCAAGTACATCGAGAAGGACGCCGCCTTGGAGCGGCGCTTCCAGCCGGTGCTGGTAGACGAGCCGTCGGTGGAGGATACCATCAGTATTTTGCGGGGTCTCAAAGAGCGCTACGAAGTGCATCACGGCGTGCGCATCCAGGACAGCGCGGTCATTGCCGCCGCCGTCCTGAGCCATCGCTACATCAGCGACCGCTTTTTGCCCGACAAGGCCATTGACCTGATTGACGAGGCTGCCGCCCGCCTGCGCACCGAGATTGACAGCAAGCCAACCGAACTGGATGCCATTGACCGGCAGATTATGACCCTGGAAATCGAGCGCGAGGCCCTGAAAAAGGAAAAGGACAAGGCCAGCAAGGAACGCCTGCAAAAACTGGAAGCAGAATTAAGTGACCTGCAGGAGCAGGGCGCGGCGCTGAGCGCTCAATGGGAGAACGAGAAACGGCTGATTAACGACCTGCGCGAGACCAAGGAGCAAATCGAGCAAACCCGTCTCCAGATGGAGCAGGCCGAGCGTCGCTCCGACTACGAAGCCGCCGCCCGCCTGCGCTACGGTCAACTGCGCGAATTGGAAACCAAACTGGCCGACCTGGAGAGCAAGCTGACCGAACTGCAAACCAAGGGGTCGCTGCTGCAAGAGGAAGTGGACGCCGAAAACATCGCCGAAATTGTGGCCCGCTGGACCGGCATCCCGGTCAGCAAGCTGCTGGAAGGCGAGGTCGAAAAGTTGATCAAGATGGAAGAGCGGCTGCACCAGCGGGTGGTTGGCCAGGATGAGGCGCTTAAAGTGGTGGCTAATGCCGTCCGCCGCAGCCGGGCCGGCCTGCAAGACCCGAACCGGCCCATCGGCAGCTTTATCTTCCTGGGGCCGACCGGCGTCGGTAAAACCGAGCTGGCCCGCGCCCTGGCCGAGTTCCTGTTCGACGACGAGGGCGCCATGATCCGCATTGACATGAGCGAGTACCAGGAGCGCCACACCGTCAGCCGTTTGATCGGCGCGCCGCCCGGCTATGTCGGTTACGACGAGGGCGGCCAACTGACCGAGGCGGTTCGCCGCAAGCCCTACAGCGTGGTCCTCTTCGACGAAATCGAGAAGGCTCACCCGGAGGTATTCAATACCCTGCTGCAACTGCTCGACGACGGCCGCCTGACCGACGGGCATGGCCGCACGGTCAACTTCAAAAATACGGTGGTCATTATGACCAGCAATATCGGCAGCCATTACATTATGGAGCTTGGCCCCGAAGCAGCCGAGCCAAAGGTGATGGAGGCCCTGCGCCAGCACTTCCGGCCCGAATTTCTGAACCGGATTGACGACATCATCATGTTCCACGGCTTGTCGCGCAGCGATCTGGCCCGGATTGTGGACATCCAACTGGCCCACCTGCGCCGCCTGCTAGCCGAGCGCAAGCTTACGCTGGAGCTGACCGAAGCCGCCAAGCTGCACCTGGCCGAGATCGGCTACGATCCGACCTTCGGGGCGCGGCCGCTCAAGCGCGTCATCCAGCGCGAGCTGCAAGACCCGCTGGCCCTGCGCTTGCTGCAAGGCGACTTCAAGGAAGGCGATACCATCCGCGTGGACTTCAAGGAAGGTTCGCTGATGTTTGAACGTGCCAGGCAGGTGGTAGGGGAGCCGGTAGCGGCGTAAGTGAGTAATTGATCGAATGAACTAATAGGCGAATGGTGAAGAAGATTTATCATTCGCCTATCTCTTTTTTGAATAAAAGGAAGGAATAGTTCATTTACATGGATTTTGGCGATAAAAATGTCGCGTCCCCCTGAATGGGGATTTATCGGTGAAGTTCCCCATGTATCAAAGCTCATTCCCCCTATATAAACATCTCCAAATTCATCTACAGCAATTGCATTACCTATATCCTCGTCAGTTGTACTGGCTCCCATAAAGCTATTCCATTGCAGCCGGCCATTACTGCTTAATTTGGCTGCAAAAGCATCGGCAATTCCCCCCGCATAAGGATTGAGCGGATGCCCCCAGGTAGCAGGACTCATCCCTGCAATATAGATATTTCCTTTAACATCTAAAGCAATCGCCCAAGCCTCATCCCAATTCGAAGAGCCTAAGAAAGTATGCCACTGTCGAACACCCTCGTGGTTCAATTTAGCCACAAAGGCATCAGGAGCGCCCGCATAGGGATTAATTGGCAGACCCCACCCGATTTGACTCCAGCCCGTTAAGTAGAGGTTCCCTGTAGCATCCACGCCGATGCCCCGACCATAATCCTCTCCGTATGATCCTAAAAAGGTATGCCATTGCAAAACGCCATTGTTATTCAGTTTGGCTACAAAAACATCGAAATCTCCCATATGAGGATAGACTGGCGAAGAACCCCAGCTAAATTCACTTTCTCCTATCACGTAAATATTACCTGATTTATCTAAAATGATACCCTGTCCGTAATCCTCCCCATATGATCCCAAAAAGGTATGCCACTGCAAAACGCCATTGTTGTTTAATTTGGCAATATAAGCTTCTCGTCCTCCTGTATAAGGATTAATGGGCGAAGTCCCCCAGATATAAACGCTGCTTCCCACTATGTAAATATTACCCGCCTCATCTAAAGTAATAGATTCTGAACCGGTCGCACCCCCTAAAAAAGTATTCCATTCGAGAGCGCCGTTACCATTCAATTTGGCGATGAAGGTATCATCACCTCCTGAATGGGGATTAAGGGGCGCAGGCCCCCATGTAACATTACTGTTGCCTATTACATAAATATTTCCCTCTTTATCTGCCGTAATATCTGACAGAAAATCGTAGCTTGACGATCCCAAAAAGGTATGCCACGTTGAAAGTGCATTAGCGGAAGCAGACGTTACTACTATTGCAACTAACAAAAAAGCAATTCCAACTACAAAGTTAACCAACAGATACTTGTTCAATTGATCTCCTCATAAGGCAGATAACTTAACTTTAGGGGAAGCATGTTTATTATATTGTGGATACGAATAAATGTGAAAAATTTCACTAGAAATAGTTTTGTCTCTAAATTAAAACGAGAATCCCCAAAAGTTTCTTGTTGCTTTTGTTTCCTAATTACCTCTAAATAGCCTATCATAGCTACGGAAAGATAACCCGTTTCTCCCCTCAATTTCGCCCACGTGAGTATGGGCGAGAGTAGCGGAAACCACTACAATAGAGAGTGAGATAAGGCGCGGTCCAACAAAAGAACCTGCGCTGAGTCAAACAATTATTTGCCAAAGGAGATAAACGATGCGAACAATTGTAGGTTTATTCAGAAATGCAAGCGATGCCGATCTGGCAGTTGATGCGCTGTACGATGCCGGCTTTACCAATGCCGATCTCAGCGTGCTGGCCCGGGATGAAGTGGTCGGTGATTATGGCACAGGCACGTACCGTTCCACCGAGGATGTTGACGCCGCCGAAGGCGCGGGTGTTGGCGCGGCGGGCGGTGCCGTCGTGGGCGGTATCACCGGCTTGTTAATGGGCCTGGGAGCCATTGCTATTCCGGGGATTGGCCCGGCTATTGCCGCCGGGACCCTGGCGACGGCTCTGGGTTCAGCCGCCGCCGGGACAGCGGTTGGCGCGGTGGCCGGCGCTGTAACCGGGGGTATCGTTGCCGCTTTAGTGGATATGGGTGTGCCAGAGGAAGACGCGCACTTCTATGCCGAAGGCGTCAAGCGCGGCGGCGTGCTCGTCACGGTCCAAACCGCTGACTCCCAAGCTTCTACCGTCGAAAGCATTATGAACCGCTTTAATGCAGTCGAGGTAGACCGGCACCGGGAAACCTGGCGTTCCAGCGGCTGGAGGCGCTTTGACGACACGGATTACCCCTCGACCACATATCCGCGTCTGTAGGGGTATGGCTTAATTAAGGTGAATCTCTTGAAAGGCGCACTCAGTGCGCCTTTCTCGTTCATTTAGTAGAATGAGGAAACAGTGGCGCAACTACAAAATGTAATGATAACAAATCTAGTGGAACCTGCCCGGCACATGGGGGTCGAGGCCGGCCAACAGGCCCGTAAAGTGCTTGCTGGTCAGGGGTTAAAGCGACCACAAGACTTTCTGAGCCTGGGGACAGCTTTGCTGCTCCCGCTTTTAGCCGGCGGGCTGGGAGCGGTGGCGACGAATTCTTCGGTTTCTACATGGTACCGGACTCTCAGGAAGCCGCCTTGGAACCCGCCGGCCTGGGTCTTTGGCCCGGTCTGGACTGTGCTCTACCTGATGATGGGGCTGGCCTCCTGGCTGGTCTGGCAAAAACGGCCTGCCCACGAGAAAAAGGTCAGTGAGGCTCTTAAGTGGTATGGCTTGCAGTTTACCTTAAACTCGCTCTGGTCGCCTATCTTTTTCGGTATGCGCCGGGTTGGTGTGGCTATGATTGATATCGTCGCTTTGTGGAGTGCGCTTTTAACCTGCCTTATGAAGTTTGGCCGCGTTCAACCCCTGGCCGGCTGGCTGCTGGTCCCCTACTTTCTGTGGGTCAGCTTTGCCTCAACCCTTAATGCCGCGATTTGGTGGTTGAATCGTGAACGGTGATAACTGGAAGGAAGGAGTGTGGCGTAATGTTACGGAGTCTTAAAGAATTGAAGGGATATACCATTCTAGCCACCGACGGTGAAATTGGTCAGGTGCACGATTTTTACCTGGATGTCCAGGACTGGGCCATTCGCTATCTGGTCGTTGATACAGGGGCATGGCTGGTGGGCCGGCGCGTCCTTATCTCGCCGACGGCGCTGCACCAGCCGGACTGGGAACAAAAAAGGCTGCCGGTATCGCTGACCCAGGCCCAGGTTGAGAACAGCCCCAGTATTGACATGGACAAGCCGGTTTCGCGCCAGCAGGAGAGCGAGCTGCACGCTTATTACAACTGGCCGCCCTATTGGGACTCGGCCACACTACTGCCGCTAGGCGCCGGCGGTCTGGCTCCGGTTGCCCCGCTGCCACCCATCTCGCCTTCAGGAGCCGAAACCGAGGTGGTTGAGAAGGCCATGCTTGAAGAAGCGTCAGGCGACCCCCATTTGCACAGCGCCAACGAGGTGATCGGCTATGAAGTCCAGGCGCAAGATGACGATATCGGCCACGTAGACGATTTTGTGATTGATGACGAAAGCCTGTCCTGGCCCATCCAATATATGATTGTGGATACAGGCAGTTGGCTGCCAGGGAAGAAGGTCCGCCTGACCCCGAACTGGGTCAAAACGATCAGTTGGACCGAAAGAATGGTTGAGATGGACTTGCAGCGAGAAACGATTGAAAACAGCCCGGAGTATGAAGGCGAGTTTGAGTAGAATCTGCCCTCAAAACTCCCTGGTTTCATACAAGCCGTTATTCCACAGTATTACCAGTTGCTTGCGCTCGCCATCCTGCCAGGCAGTGCCGCCGGAGAATTCCTGAATAACGGCGATAAACCCCGCTTCCTCCGCTGTGGCCCAGCCCAGCGCTTCCCGCAGGCCGGGCCGCTCGCGCCAAACCCTGCCAAAGCCGCGCCCGGGCTGGTAAAGGCCGTTGGGTGGGATAATGGCCGGGTCGTCCGATGGATCGCCTTCACGCCAGGTATCGCCGGTGAAAAACCACGTCCCATCCGGCCCCAATCCATAAATTAAATTGACATCCTGGCGCCAGAGCAGCAGGCCATGTTCAAAAGGCTGGCGGGCGGCAGCAACCACAATTGCCTCCGCCCGAGGACAGCCCAGGCTCCTCGTAGCGTCGGTGTCGAGCGCCAGGGTCAGGGTGGTCGTTATAGGCAGCGGGCATGGAACGGTAGTGAGGGTAGGTGTGGGTGTGTCCGGGGCCTCAGTGGGGGGATTGGCTGCTATGGGAACAGCAGTCGGCGTGTCCGCGGCCGGGCTTGACTGGATGTCGGGGGTAGGTGAAGGGGTTATGGAGGGTGTCGGCATTGGAGAAGGTAAGCGAGTGACGGTCGGAGTGGGCGAAGTAGTGGGTGACGGGCTGGCGGTGAAGGTTGGCAGAGGAGTAATTCGGACCGGCGAGGGAACAAAAGCCGCTACGGTTCCGCCGTTATTGTTCAGAACAACTGAAGTAAAAGCATAGGGAATAAGGATGCCTAGCAAGACCAAGAATGCAATGAGCGCCAGCGCAGGCCATAACCAGCGCGGTCGTGACCGCACTGCCTGGCCGGCGGCGGGCACGGCAGTGGTTTGGTCACCCAGCCGGGCCAGGGCTTGAGCCATTGCTGCCCCGCTTTGGAAACGCTGCCTTGGTTCCTTGGCCAGGCTCCGCAAAATGATCGCTTCCATACCCGGCGATACCTTGGCGATAGAAGAAGGCGCGGGGGGCGGGTCATAAACGTGGGCATGCAGCACCTGCGGCGTATTGCCCCGGAAGGGGGTGCGCCCGGTGACCATCTGGTACAGGACGACGCCCAAGCTGTAGAGATCAGCCCGGCCATCCACCTCCTGTCCATTGGCCTGTTCCG
Source organism: Anaerolineae bacterium (assembly GCA_023382535.1). The sequence continues at coordinate 51,487 of JAHDWA010000018.1, forward strand.
GGGCCATGTAAGCCGGCGTGCCGACGGTGTGACCGGTTCGAGTCAGGGTCAGGTCGTCCAGGGCCAGGGCCACCCCAAAATCGGTCAGCAGGGCCTGGACATCTGCTGCCAGTAGAATATTGGCGGGCTTGAGATCGCGATGGACCACGCCCTGCCGGTGAGCATAATCGAGGGCATCGGCTATTTGCCAGGCGATGTCGGCAGCGCTTGCTTCGTCCACAGCGCCGGACCGGGCTAAATGCTCGGCCAGCGACTCCCCTTCGACCAGGGCCATAGCCATAAAGGCCCGGCCGTTGGCCCGACCCGCCTCCAGTACCCGCACAATGGCCGGGTGGTGCAGGCGAGTCGCCGTGCGGGCTTCGCGCTCAAAACGAGCCAAAATCTCGGCATCTGCGCCCGGCGGCGGAAAAAGGACCTTCAACGCCACCGTATCGCCCCGGACATGGCGGGCGCGATAGACGACAGCCATCCCGCCGCTGCCCAAAATCGCCTCAATTTGGTACGGCCCAACGTTTTGGCCCAGCAGTTCTTCCGCAATCACAGCTTGTCCAGGAGATGCAGGTTGTGTATCATGTAGCAAGTAGCAGGTAGCAGACAGTGATCCTCATTAGCTGACTATTGATTACTGACTACTGGCTACTGACTACTATAACCCAGTATAACACAGAATCAGGATTTTTAGTATGACCTCTATCGCTCGATTGGTGGTGCGGGCCGGAATGGGCCGGGTGGGGCAGGAGATTTTGCTGGCGGACGATGTGACCACCTTGGGCCGGGCCGCCACATGCCAGGTGGTTATTGATAACGATTTTGCCAGCCGCCGTCACGCCCAGATTATCCGGCGTGACGAACTTTTCTGGCTGCGCGATTTGGACAGCAAAAACGGCACGTTGCTGGATAATGAGCCGGTAACGGCTGAGACGCCCCTGGCCGACGGCGCAGAAATCCGGATTGGCGCGGTGATCCTGCGCTTTGTGGACCCGGCGGCCACTCGGACCCAGCCCAACCTGGCCGCAGTAGAAACGCTGCTGCGAATGGATTCTAGCGCCCGCCAGGTCTGGCTGCATGGCGAGATCCTGACCCCGCCTTTAACCGCCAAGCAGTTTGATTTACTGCTCTACCTTTACCAACGGGCCGGTGAGGCTGTCAGCAAAGACGAGCTGGCTGCCGCCGTCTGGCCGGAGGATCAGAGTGAGGCCGTGTACGATTACCAGGTGGATAAAATGGTCAGCCGGGTCCGCGAGCGGATTGGCAAGGAGTGGATTGAAACCGTCTGGGGTTATGGCTATCGCTTGCGCCGAGAATAAATATAAAAAGGAGTAAGGAGTAAGAAGTAGGGAGTAGGGATACAGAACAAGTAACAATCTCTTCCCCCTACCCCTTACTCCCTACTACCTATTTGAAGGGGGAAACTATGGAACACAACGATCACTTTGAAACTCTGGCCATTCACGCCGGCCAGCCGCCCGATCCGTCCACCGGGGCGGTCATGCCGCCGATTTACCAAACGTCTACTTATGTTCAGAGCGAGGTGGGGGTGCATCAGGGCTACGAATATTCGCGCACCGACAACCCCACCCGCACCGCGCTGCAAAGCTGCCTGGCTGCCCTGGAAGGGGCCGATTTTGGCCTGGCTTTTGCCTCCGGCATGGCTGCCACCGATACGCTGTTCCGGCTGATTAATCCCGGCGAGCACGTGCTGATTGGCGATGACGTGTACGGTGGGACCTACCGCCTGCTCGATAAGGTGCTGCGCGGCTATGGCCTGCTCTTTGATCACGTCAATATGGCTGACCTGGAGGCGGTCGCGGCGGCGCTGCGCCCTGAAACTCGGCTGGTCTGGCTGGAAACGCCGACCAACCCCATGCTCAGGCTGGCCGATATTGCGGCGGTTAGCCAATTGGCGCACGGAGCCGGAGCAAAAGTGGCCGTGGATAACACCTTCGCCACGCCTTTTCTGCAGCAGCCGCTGACTTTGGGCGCGGACTTTGTGGTCCACAGCACCACCAAGTACCTGGGTGGCCATTCGGATGTGGTGGGCGGCGCAATTTTGACCAGTGACCCTGAAGCCTACCAGCGCTTGAAGTTTCTGCAAAATGCGATTGGGGCGGTGCCGGGGCCAATGGACTGCTGGCTGGTGCTGCGCGGACTGAAAACCCTGGCCCTGCGCGTGGAGCGCCACTGCGCCAACGCTCAGCGCATCGCCGCCTTCCTGGCGGAGCAGCCGGCGGTCGCTCGAGTCCACTATCCCGGCCTGCCAACCGATCCCGGCCATGCCTTAGCCCGCCGCCAGATGCGCGATTTCGGCGGGATGATCTCCTTTGTTTTGAAGGAGGGCGAGGCCGCTGCTCGCCGGATGGTCAGAGCAACCCGGCTTTTTGCGCTGGCTGAGTCCCTGGGCGGCGTTGAATCACTGATCGAGCATCCGGCTGCCATGACTCACGCTTCGGTGGCCGATTCGCCGCTGGCCGTAGACTCCGGCCTGGTCCGCCTCTCGGTGGGCGTGGAGCATGTGGAAGATTTATTGGCGGATTTGGAGCAGGCGTTAGAAGCGTAATACGTAAAGCGTAGGGCGTAATAAATTTGGTGGCCTAAAGTCTTACGCATCACGCTTTACGCTTTACGACTTACCTCACTCTTCCCGTCAGAAAATCTAACAAGTCAATCTTGGTAATAATGCCGATGGGCTGCTCGCCTTCGACGACGAGGGCCACCTGGTGGGTCGAGAAGACGCTGAGCAGCGCCTCCAGCGAAGTGTCGGCAGGGATGGTCGTCACCTGGGGCCGGATGATGGCTTCAATGGTTTCGTCGGCCTCGTGGGTGTGGCCAGCCGTGAGCATGTGGTTCAGCAGTTCAACCTCGGTGACGATGCCGACGAGCCGCCCGTCGGCTACGACCGGCACCTGGGAGATATTTTGCTCCTTCATCAAGGTAATGACGTCGAGCTGGCGGTCGGTGGGTTTAGCCGTATAGAGCGCCGGCATCGCTTTGGCAGCCAGCACATCGGCAGCGCGCACCTCGGCCCAGGTTGATTCCAGGAAGCGATTCTCCCGCATCCAGTCGTCGTTGAAAACCTTGCTCAAATAACGGGAGCCGGAGTCCGGCAAAACGACCACCACGGTTGCTTTGGGTCCCAGGTCGTGCTCCTGAATATAACGCAAGGCCCCGGCTACTGCCGTCCCCGATGACCCGCCGCAGAAAATCCCCTCTTCCCGCACCAGCCGCCGGGTCATCAGAAACGACTCCTTATCGTTGACCTGCACCGTCTCATCTATCACGGTTAGGTCAAGGGTTGACGGCAAAAAATCCTCGCCAATCCCTTCCACTTTGTAGCCCTGTGCCGGCACATGCTGGCCGGTTTGAAACAGGTCGTGCAGAATGGAGCCGACCGGGTCTACTCCCACAATTTTGACCGCCGGGTTCTGCTCTTTGAGATAGCGTCCGACCCCGCTGATAGTGCCGCCCGTGCCCATCCCGGCGACAAAAACGTCAATCCGCCCGCCGGTCTGCCGCCACAGCTCCGGCCCGGTCAGCCGGTAATGGGCCTCGGGGTTGATCGGATTGTGGTACTGGTTGGCCAGGATCGCGTTGGGCGTTTCGGCCACCAGGCGATGGGCGACTGAATAGTAGCTGCGCGGGTCTTCCGGCTCGACGGCAGTGGGGGTAATGACGACTCGCGCCCCAAAAGCCCGCAGCAGGCGAATCTTCTCGTCGCTCATTTTGTCGGGCATAACAAAGATGCACTTGTACCCCTTGATAGCCGCGGCAATAGCCAGGCCCACGCCGGTGTTGCCGCTGGTCGCCTCGACGATGGTCCCACCCGGCTTGAGTTGGCCCGTCCGCTCGGCCTCGGCGATGATGGCCGGGCCGATACGATCCTTGACCGAACCGCCGGGATTAAAAAACTCTATCTTAGCTAACACCGCTGGCTGCACCCCGCGGGTCACCCGGTTGAGCCGGACCAGCGGTGTCCCGCCGATCGTGCTTAAGATGTTAGCGTGGATCTCCGTCGCCTCTACTGGGACAACATTCGTTCGAGTTAACTCGTCCATCTTTATTTTCTCCTGGCTTAAGACAACATAAAACCGATTGTGGGTAATTCACAAATGCACCTGTTTATGATTATAGCAGCGACTGGAGAGCGTTCCAACTGGATTTCATTGGAGAGCGTCGTGTTGGTAGTGGGTAAATTACAAGTGATGGTTGAGGAGTCCCAAAGCTCAGCTTTGGGACTCCATCACTTACTCTGCCACCACTACCGGCGTGTTTTGGTCAGAATTTGGTCAAACTTAGGTCCAACCTTCCGGCCCAAATTCAAATATAGTGAGAGCAACATCAGATTTTGGTGGTATTGACCAGCCAAAATCGAAAATCTAAAATCTCAAGGAGGCTCTCACAATGAAACGCATCAATCTTAAAACTAACTTCACTCTTATCCTGGCAGGCGCTGCTATCGCACTGATTACGGCCTGCAGTTCCGCCGAACCCCAAATTGTCGTGGTGACAGCCACCTCGACCTCAACGCCGGAGGTCGTGGTAACACCAGCAGCGACCCCTGTCGTGGCGCTGACGGTAAAACCGGCCGAGTCAGCGGCGACGCCGGGGGTTGAGCTGCCCGCGCCAGCCGTGGCTCCTACCCAGGTAGAGGAGGAGTTCGAGGCGGGGACGCTCTTTAAAGACAGTAACAATGAGATTTTCTATATAACGGAAGCGGGCCGGCGCCAGCATATTGTGGATGGAGATACCTTTAACGCCTTTCGTTTTGTCCAGCAGGATATTATTCCCGTTGGCGAAGAGGCCCTGGCCACTGTGCCGCTCGCAGGCGAGCTGACCCGGCTGGTTTATGACAACCAGGACCGGCTCTACTGGGTGGCCGAAGGCCGGCTCTGGCCGGTTGATGAATGGAAGAAAATGGTCGAGCGGGCCGATTACGCCGGCATCCAGCCGACGCGCCTGGATCGCTCGTTAGAAACCAGGCTGGCCTTGCAGCCGGACTTAAGCGACGGCATGCTGCTGCAGGCCGGCGATGCGATCTACTACTTTAACCGGAACAGCCTGATCCCGGTACCCGGTGGAGTTGGCAGTGAAGTGGCCGTGCTGGATGTGCCGGTGGAGATGCTGGGCGCGTACCCGCAGCGGACCCAACTCGAGGCGGCAGTCGTCCGGCTCAGGGCCGATACACCCGCCGCCAACATCCGCCGCAGTCCCAGCCTGGAAACCGAGGTGATGGGGATGCTGCCAAACACGGCGGAGATCGTGGCCCAGGGACGCAGCAGCGATCAGCACTGGCTGCAAGTTGTCTACCAGGGCCAACCCGGCTGGCTGGCCGCTGACCTGGCCGTAGACTCGGTGGCGCTGCGCCTGCTGCCGGTGATTGAGGCTGCGCCCCTCATGGCTGATGTGCCGGAGGCCGAACCTGCGGCTATGGTGGAAAGCAGCACGCCCCAGCCCCTCTTCTGTACCCTCGTGCCGATCCGCGGCTTTGGCAAAGTCTGGAGCGAGCACCCGGAGGTGAAAAACACCCTGGGCTGCGCCGACTCGTGGCAGAACGGCGAGCAGGCCACGCAGGCGGCGGTGCAGGTTTTCCAGAATGGCCTTATGGTCTGGCTGCAAGCCGATGGCTACTACAGCGGCGACCCGGTCTACGTCTTCTTTGCCGATGGCAGTTACCAGCGCTTTGGCGATTTAGGGCCAGCCGACCCGGCCAAAGTTGGGACCGTTCCCACGGGCTTCTATGCTGTTGGCGATAAGTTCAGCAAAGTCTACTGGGAAGGGACGGGAGCGCAGGTCAAGGAACGGCTTGGCTACGCTATCGGCCCGGCCAGCGACAGCGCCGGGGCGTTCCAACAGTTCAGCAACGGGCGCATGTTCTGGACGGAAACAATAGACCGGATTTTTGTGATCTACGAATACGGCTACTTTGAAGGCCAGACCTACATAATGGTCCATACCTGGCACAGCTACGAGGATACCTTCTAAGCTCAAAATTCCACCGCAGAGGGCGCAGAGAGAAGAAAAAATCTCTGCGCTCTTTACGTTCTTACGGTTAGCCTGGAATTCAGTTGAGCTTCAGCAAAAAGGGCAAATAAGTCGCACGATTGGGTGGAACCTGGCTGGGATCGGGTTCGACGGTAAAGGCAGCGCTGGCCTGCCCCCCGCCGGAGGAATGGGAATAGACCGCCGTATTGGTGATAGTTTCCCCATATAATGCGCCGGTGTGGGTCGCCACAAAGCTGAAGGTAATCGTTTTGCTGGCAGTGACGGCCCCGGTCCAGGTAATCTGGTTGCTGCTCTGTGCGGCTCCGGCCGGACGCTGCGCCCATCTGGCAAAAGTGACATCGCCGGGTAGCGTGTCGGTTAAGACGGCGCCTACCGCATTCGTATCGCCGCTGTTGCTCAAAATGAGCGTATAAGTAACCAGACCCTGGTAAGATACAGGGGTGGAAGGGGTAACAGTTTTGGTGAGGTGGAGGTTAGAGTAATTGAGGCGGGTAAAGGTGAAGCTCCCCACCGGCAATTCGGTGAAAAAGGTAGTTCCTGAAAGAGAAGCGATAGGGACGTTCTGAGGCATAGGTGGGTTGTCGAGGGTAAAGCCGCCGTCCTGTTCGGTGCCAGCATCGTAAGGGTAGAGCATTACCACTTTGCTGTCAACCCAATTGCCCTGCTCGTCGAGCAGCGACAGGCCGGAAACGCCGGTGAACCAGTCGGGGGTGGGGGCGATCATCGTCACCAGTGTAACGAGGGGGAAATCTTTAGTTACTTGAAAAGAGTTGATCGTCGTTGAACCCGGCGAATCAACGCCTGATCCCGCTAACACGACCAAAGCTGTACCATTAGCGATGGCTGTGTTCACCTCGGCAGTCAGAGGGGCGGTCTGCCCTTGTTCGGCCATCCGCTCAATCCCCACCGAGGCGAGCTGGCCAACTTCCCAGAATTTTACGTTTGAGCTGTGAATGCCCCCGATGAGAGGGGAAAAGTGAGCGGTAGCGGTGGGAAAATCAGGGTGGGGATGAGTCTGGTTGCTCCAGGTGGCGGTAAAAGTGACTTTATAAGTAGCGGTGGGGCTATCGGCAAAGGTAAGGCGGGGCCAGAGGAGGGTGACGAGGACAACACCAATAATTAATTTTTTCATTAACTCTCCTTCCTGGTTCAGGCTGGATAGTTAACAATCATAAAGACGAGTCATTACGATTTCATTACGAAAAGACGCATTTATAGATTTAATTGTCATCTGTTTCATCCTCTATTATAATTTTGCCTCAACGCTTGGTATCCAGAGGAGAACTCATGCAAAAAATCCAAACGCAAGGTGTCCACCATATCACTCTCGTCGGCGCGAACCGGGAGGTTACGATTGATTTTTGGGAGGGCGTGCTGGGGATGCCTTTCATTTTCGAGCAGCCGAATCTCGATAACCCCGACGAGAGTCACCTTTATTTTGATCCCGGCGATGGCCGCCTGATCACCGTTTTTACCAATGAGACCCGCGACGTTGACCCCAGCCCTAATCCGGAAGGTATCGGTAACGTCCACCATCTGGCCTTCGCCGTCTCGCGGGCCACATTTACTCAGGCAGCCAAACGGCTCGACGAGCGCGGCATTAAGCACACGGGGGAAATTGATCGCGGGATTTTTCACTCGATCTATTTCCGTGACCCGCTGGGGCAGCGGATCGAGCTGGCCTGCTACAAATTCGAGCCGCCGGTCGGCGTTACCCACAGCCAGGTCTTGTTTGAAGCCCATCGCCTGCGGGTGGCCGAAGGGGCCTACAATATCAAAGATGCACACCTCGCGGAAGCGATTGAGCTGTTGGTTCGGCGGACTCAGCCTTCGCTGTCTGAGGATCGCGCCGCCCGGCATGCTTATCCGCAAAAGGTGGCCGGTCCCTGATAAATCTTTTAATTAGATTTGGTAGGGGATATGGAGTTCCAACAAGTTCCCAGGCTCTTACGGGAACTCATTGGAACTCGAAGGAATTCGTTGCTAGCTAAAATTCCGGCTTGCCCATCTTTAGATCATCAAACGTAAAGGTGGCCGGATTGGCCTCGTCAAAGTTGTCCACCATCAAGCCGAACGTGCCGCCGCTGTAAGTCGCGTCGCTCACACTGTCCACCTGCTGGCCGTTGATGTAGAAGCGGTAGGTGTCGCCCTGCCCTTCCACGGTCAATACATTCGCCCCGCTCTCATTGGGGTCAATCAAACTGGAAGCGGTCCAGTCAATCAGCGGAAGCATCTGATTGCCCTCGGTCTTTTCGACTGTGTAAAACCCGTCGCCGCTGATGCGGAAGGCGTAGAAATCATCGCCTTCCTGGCCGGGCTGCACCCGGAAAATCAACCCGTAAGCATTGTCTATTGCTCCGCTGTAGCTGGCCGTAACTTGCAGCAGAAAATCGGCAGGCAGGTCCTGCTCCGGGTAATAGTCGTAGATCGCGCCCGGGGCCGGTTTTAGCTCAAAGATGTACTGGCCCGCAGAACTGTAATAGCCCTGTCCCCACGCCTGTTCCACCTCGTCGTTAATCAGGCCACCGGCCGGGTCGCTAAAATCGTCGGCAAAAACTTCGCTGGCAAAAGCGGGCGGCGGCGGACCGGCCTGTTCCTTGCTCACTCCAGAGATGAGGATGTCAAAGCTGTAGAGCATATCGTCGAACTCGGCGCTTAGTTCATCAAACCTGGCGTCCAGGGCCGACACCCGCACCACATAGGTTGTACCCTCCACGGGCGTTGAGGCGACCACGTAACCGTAGTAGGGCTGGCCGTTCAGGTCGTAGGCAAAATCAATTGTCTGCCCGTCGTAAGCGCCCAGCACGTAATCCTGCACATCACCCAAAAATTGCAGATTTTCAAAGTCGCCATCTTGACTCAACGTATCAATCACATCCTGAACCGCCTGGCTGTTGGCCTGGGCCGGCGAGGACGCGTCGGGATAGCTCCGGCGCGAAACAGTCACCAGGGCCGAACTGGACGCGTCCACGAAGTTAACCGAGCTGCCTGGGCCTGTCTCCACCTGCCACATTTCCGGGTAGAGCAAAGCAAACCCCAGCGTCTCATTCACATACGGCCTAAAACCGTCCACCGCAGCGGCTTGCTCGCTGAGCACAAACAGGCCCTCATACTGCTCGTACTTCCGGCCGTCCAGGTCCTCGGCAATAATGCCGATCACATAGTTGCCGCTAGGTGCAGGCGTCGTTTCCAGGGTAAAGGGCGTCTCGCCAAAAGTCAGCGTGTCACCCTCGCGAACATACTTCTCCCGCCCCTCGTTGCCGGGCAGGCTCAGGTCGTCGCCCCGTTCCAGCACCGTAAACTGGTCGCCCGGCTGTGGAACAATCTGGCGCGGCGCGCCGACCGCCTGGGTGATGCCACTGGTGAAGCCAAACACCTCGGTCATGGCATCGTTGCGGAAATACATCTTGGCATAGCGCGGCTCGCCGCCGCTGGCAAAACGATACGTCCCACCCACTGCGTAGGTCGGCGTTTCGGGATCGTAGGCCACCGGCTCAAACAGGGCCTTGACTGAGGTCGTGCCGTCGCTGATGGCGTAAACTGCCGGCTCCCATTCAAACTCAACGTTGACCCCTCCCTCCGGCCAGACCGGGTAGGCCACTCCGCCAAGGGTCTGGCTCTCCTCGGCGCTCAGAAAATCTATGTCCTCAATCAACAGAGCGTCTTCGCGGGGCAAAAAGCGGCCAATAAAGCTGTAAATGTAGGCCAGCCGGTCGCCGCTGACCTCGGTTTGGATCGTCACCGGCGTAGTGATGGTGGCAACCTCCGCCGACAAGGTTAGCGGGGCCAACTGGATTGGCTTGAGGCCGGCAGCAGGCAGGGCGCGGCTGGTCCCACCTCCGCGGAAAACGCCGTTGTCAATCAGATACTGGACCACCTCCAGCGGATAGCCGTACTGCATCACCAGCAGCAGCGGGATTTCCTGCGGCCCGAAGCCTGCGTTTTCTAACGCCGCAATGTCGTTTTGAATGACCTCCCAATCAGCCTGGCTGATCCCCGCCGGGGGCTGGCTGCTGGTCTGGGCCGACACCGGTTCGACTTCGGGCCGGCTGTAATTTGCGGGCGCAGCTTTGCCGGTGTGGAAGAAATAGAGGTAATCATCCCACTTGGAAGCCTGGGCAAAACGCTCGGCGACGGTGGTGTACCCAAAATTGTCCGCCGTGCCGTAGATTTGGCCGGTCGGGAAGTAAATGGTCACCCCGGTCGAACCGGGCCGGTTGGAGCCATGTTTTTCGGCCAGGATGGTCTGTTTGAGGGCGGCAAAGACTTGCTCCGCCGCATCGGCCACGCCCCCGTCGCGGCTCAATTCTGTAGCCAGTTGGGCAAAATGGCCCAGGTCAATGTAGGGCGAGGGCGTCTCTTCGCCAAAGATACTTTGAAACGCCTGGGCGTAAGCCCGCGCCTGGGCTGTTGCCTTGGGGTTAACCTGGGCCAGGGCCGTGGCTAGGCTGTCTACGGCGGCATTCACCTGGGGAATAGCCGCCAGGTTAACCGCCGTCAGGGTAACATCCCGGCTTTTGACTTCGGCCACCTCCTCAGACGTGGTTTCACCCCTAAAGTTGAACTCCTGGGCCACCAATTCGCGGCGCGACTCGTCGTCGAGGATGCGCAGGTCATAGTCAATGTAACTCTCGACCACCAGCCTGGAAAGTTCTGCCCCGTCCATCCCTGGTTTCTGAAGCAGCTCGGCCAGGAAGCCGCCGTAGGCCCAGCCCAGGGCCGGCTCAACTTCCTGTGAGGCAACGGCGTAGCGGGCGTGCGGCTCCAGGGCAGTAAACACTTCAAGCTGGCCCATCAGGCAGGCGTCAAAGCCAATCAAGTCAAATTTATCAATCCCGGTCTGCTGGCGCGCTTTTGCCAGTGCCTGGTCCAACTCCATCAGCCAGATGCCGTCCACGCCGAAGAGTTGGGCGACAACCACCCGGTCGCGCCCCAGGCCACCAGGGGCCGGGTCATTCCAGCCGCCGGGCCAGCCCGCGCCGTGGTCCGACATAATTAGGGCATATTTGCGAGCCGGGTAATTCTCCACCGCCCAGGTAATAAAATCAACCAGGGTCTCGCCGTCGGCCATGTTCACCTCGCCCAGGTCGGCCACCTCTTGCGAGCCAATCTCGCGCAGGTTCCGGTCCGGCGTGAGGTAGAAGCGCTTGGCTCCGGTCCAGTTGCCCATGCCCTTGTAGGCGCCGCGATACCGGTCTATCTGAGAGACGATATTGACCCGGTCGCTGGAGCCGACCAGCTCGGCTTCATTAAAATCAATCAGGATGTCATATTCCAGGATTTCGTCGTCGGCGTCCTGGTAGAGCATAATGGTCCATTCGGTCCCGCCCTGGCTGGCCGGTTGTTGGTTGGTGGCCTGCCCTGCGGGCACAGCGTCACCGCCCGGTTCCTGGGCCAGCTCGGTAGGTGGGCTTGGCTGGGTTGGCCGGCTGGTTGCAGTCGGCGGCTCAACCACCACAGGCTGAGTTGGCGCGGCCGGCTGCGGGCGGGCCGTAGGCGTGACCACATTCACATCCACACCGCCGCAGGCCAGCCCCACCGCCAGCACTAGGCCGCCGATCCATAACAGCCACATCCGTTGTCTTGATCCATGCAGGAGCAGGTTAGGCATAGTTACACCTTCCTTTGTTAGAGTGGGGCCTATCCCAGGTTTTTGACAGGTCACAGAAGTTTTCGCGGAGCGCACCTCTGCCGTCCCATCCCTTAAAACCGGGACAGACCAGTTTGAGTGGGATAAGGTGATTGGCGCTCAAATTTTACCACCAATCTGGTTCAAACGAAACAAAAAGGGCAGGTCTTAGACCTGCCCCCTGAAAATCCGACATATCGTTCTATTCTGTTGCCGGGGTACCGGCGGTCAAATCGTCATAGTAGAAAGTCACCGGGTTTTCCTCGTCGAAGTTGTTGGCAATAATGCCAATGGTCCCGCTGCTGTGAGTGGCGTCGGTAAAGGCGTCCACCTGCTGGCCGTTGATATAGAGGTTGTAAGTATCACCCTGACCAACAACGGTCAACACATTGGCCCCCAACTCGTTCTGATCAATCAGTTCCGAGGCCGTCCAGTCAATCAGGGTACTCGCCTCCTCTGCATCCACCCGCTCGACTGTGTAGAAGCCGTCGCCGGAGATGCTGAAGGCGTAATAACCATTCTCACTCTGCCGGAAGATCAGGCCGTAACCGTTGTTCTGGGCCCCTTCATAACCGGTGGTCACTTGCAGCATAAAGTCATCGCCCAGGGTTACCCCTTCATAGTAGTCGTAGATGGGGCCGGCATAAGGGTTCAGTTCCATCACGTACTGTTCAATATCGCTGGCGTAGTAACCCCGACCCCAGTCACTCGCTTCCTGGGCATCTACCAGGCCGCTGGCCGGATCCGTAAAATCATCCACCGCCGATTCGGCAAAGGCGGGCGGCGCCGCACCGACTTCTTCCTTGCTCACCCCGGAGATGAGGATGTCAAAGTTCTCCAGCATGGTGTTGAAATTGGTCACGGCGCTGTCCAGGTCGGCGTCGGCGGCAACCATCAAGATGCTGTAGGTCACATCCGGGGTGGGCGTCGTCACCACGATAAAGCCGGATTGAGGCTGGCCGTCCTGCTCATAGGTAAAGTCCAGCTCCCGGCCATCAAACGCCCCGACGATAATATCGGTGGTTTCACCCACATATTGCAGGTTTTCCAGCCCCTCGAGTTGGTTCAAAAAGTCAACATTGCTCTGAATCGCCTGCTCGTTGGCCTCCTGAGTGCCGGCGGCATCGGGGTAACTTTCTTTGTAAATAATGGCAAAGGCCGAGTCGTCGGCGCTGGAGAAGGTGACTTGGCCGTTTTCCAGGTCTTCTTCGGGGTCCAGCCAGGTATCCGGGTAGAGCAGGGCAAAGCCAAGCTCTTCGTTGGCATAGGGCCTGAAGCCTTCTACGGCGGAAGCTTCATCATTTTCGACAAACAGTCCTTCGTACTGTTCCTGGGTTTGGCCGTCCACATCCTCGGCAATAAAGCCCAGAATGTAACTGCCGGCAGGCGCAGGAATATCCTCGACAAAGAAGGGTTCTGCGCCAAAGGTCAGCGTGCCCCCTTCGCGGCTGAAATCTTCGCTTTCGGCTGTCTCGCTCAAGTTGAAGCCCTGTTCCAGCACAGTGAACTGGTCGCCCGGCTGGGGTGTGATCTCCCGTGGGCTGCCGCCGCCGCTGACGTTGGCGCCGGTAAAACCAAAAACCTCGGTCAATTCTCCGTCACGGAAGTAAAGAGTGGCTGCGCGCTGCTCGCCGCTGCCGGCAAAGGTGTAGATGCCGTCGGTAGAGTAGGTCGGCGACTCGGCGTCGTAAGTGTCAGGACTCAGCAAGGCCCGGACTGAAGTGGTCCCATCGCTGATGGCGTAGATATACGGCTCCCAAACATAATCAACGCTGACGCTGCCCTCGGGCCAGACCGGGTAAACTACCCCATCAACCTGGTTGTTCTGGTCGGCAAAAATGTAGTCCTGGTCCTCGACGATTAACACCTCTTCATTGGGCAGAATCCGGCCAATAAAGGTGTAGATGTAAGCCAGCCGGTCGCCGCTAACTTCGGTGGTTAAGTTGACCGCCTGGCCAATGGCGGCAACTTCGGCAGAGAGGGTCAGCGGGGCCATCTGCAGCGGTTTGACGCTGGCGGCTTGCTGCTGGGCCTGATTTAACTGCTCCTCACTGGTAACGAGGCCGCCGTACTCCTCTTCCAAATCCACCGGGGCGGCCACAGGCTCGGTTTCCGGCCCGGCGGCTACGATTTCACCCTGTGTGCCAATATAGTGGAAGTTGAGAAATTCATCCCACTTGGTTTCAGCGGCAAAACGAGAAGCGACCTGGGCATAGCCAAAGTTATTCTCCACCCCAAAAAGTTCACTGGTCGGAAAGTGGATGGCGATACCGCTGGCTCCGGGCCGTTCCGGCCCGTTCTTTTCGGCCACAATCGCCTGCCCGAGCGCGGCATTGAGTTCATCGGCCGCAGCGCTGACCTGTCCATCGCCGCTCAGCTCGACCGCCAATTGGGCAAAGTTAGCCAGGTCAATGTAAGGCGAAGGCATTTCATCCCCAAAAATAGTAGTAAATGCCTGGGCATAAGCCCGCGCCTCGGCCACAACCCCCGGATCAATATTGACCAGGCTCGCGGCCAACTTGTCCAGAGCGGCATTGACGGCCGGGATGCCAGCCAGGTTGACCGCGGTCAAGGTGATATCGGTACCGCTGGCTTCAGCCACCTCCTGGGGTGTCACCTGGCCTTCAACACCATAGGTTTCGGCGACAAAAGCCTGGCGGGCGGCATCGTCAACAATGCGCTGATCCTGGTCAATGTAGCTGTTAACGATATGTTGGCCTAATTCTGCCCCGTCCATACCTGGATTGTTGGCCAGCTCGGTTAGAAAACTGGTGTAGGCCCAGCCGAGGGCCGGCTCAGTTTCTTGCGAGGCCACACTATAACGCGCATGCGGCACCAGCGCGTTAAAGACTTCCAACTGGGCCATCAGGCAGGCATCAAAGCCGACAAATTCAAACTGGTCAATTCCGGCCTGCGCGCGTGCTGCTTCCAGGGAGCGGTCAATCTCCATCAAATATAACTGGTCGCCAAAACCCTGAGCCAGAAACAGATCGTCTGCTCCCAGCCCACCCGGGTCCGGGTCACCGAAACCGCCGGGCCAGCCCGCCCCATGGTCCGACATAATCAGGGCATATTTACGGGCCGGGAAGTTGGCCGCCGCCCAGGTAATAAAATCCACCAGGGTTGGGCCGTCGGCCATGTTCACTTCGCCCAGGTCGGCCAGTTCCTCCGAGCCAATCTCATCGAGGTTGTCATCCTGGATCAGGTAAAAACGCTTGGTGCTGGTCCAGTCGCCCATGCCGTCATAAGCGCCGACATAGCGATCTACCTGGGCTACGATATTCACCTGATCGGTCGAGCCGACGCGCTCGGCCTCGTTAAAGTCAATCATGATGTCCCGTTCCAGAATTTCGTCGTCGGCGTCCTGGTAGAGCATAATGGTCCATTCGGCTTCGCCCTGGGCAGCGGGGCGGGCAGCAGCGTCCTGTTGTGGGGCGGCGGCTGAGGCGGCAGCGCCGTCATAGGCCAGCCAACTCAACAGGATCAGACAGAGGATCAGGAACATTCCTGATCTTGGGAACAAGCGGGTCGAGGGTTTAAACACAATTAGTCTCCTTGGATGTACTTTTTTTCTCGTTTTCCTCATGTTCCCAAATTGATTGAAGTGCAGGAACGAGAGGATCAGTAGGAATCTTAATTATTACTGCTTTTTGGCAGCAGCGGAATCAGCCAGGAAAGAAAAGCATCGGTGGAACGGGTCTGCATCAGCACCCGGCCCGGACCGGTCAGGTCAACCACCAGCCCTTCGCCGCTGAGCAAGGTTGATTTCATGCCGCCCACCCGGCGAGTCTGGAAGCCCACCTTTTCACTGAAAGCGACGATATGGCCGGTATCAATGGTATATTTCTGACCAGCCGCCAGGGTGATATCGTGGATGGCGCCGTAGCTGCCCAAAACCAGGGGGCCGGAGCCGCTCGCTTTGAGCAGAATCAAGCTGCCCGAACCAAAGAATCCTTTCGCGCCGCCCCAACTGGTATTGATTTCTACCGTCTGCGGAGAGGCCACAAAAGCCCCGGATTGGACCAGCATCGTTTCATTGGACATTTCAAGCACAAACATGTCGCCGGGTAACGCCGGGGCCAGGTTGATTTCGCCACCCTCAGCCGGCGCTTTGTAAGTATTGACAAAGAAGGACTCGCCGCCCAATACCGACCGGGCCAACGATTTCAAGAAACCACCCTGCATTTTTGTTTCAATGATTACCCCGGCGGACATGCTAACCATCGAACCGGCTTCAACCCGAATCTCCTCACCCGGTTGGAGCTGCACCCGGGTCATTGAGAAAGAGGGACGATAAAGAATTTCTGTTTGCATTGAGACTTCCCTTTCTGACAATAAACGAACAAATTTAAAGTTTACCTGTACTCTTTTGTTTCTCAATTGAGCTGGGGAACAAAAGGGAATGATTAAACATCACCCATTCCACTTAGCTTGGACTTGGCTATTCGACGGGAGCAGCTTGTATAACTTTTAAGCAATTTGTCTACCAGCCAAGTCTGGTCCGCTTTTTAGGGGCCAGCTTAAGTGCTGATTCAAATTCAAGCACCCACACCTCGGGGTTGTCTTCCCAGCGTTCGCCAGGGTCCGAATTCAGGATATTCCAGGTGCCCATAAAGGTCTTCAAAGCCCACTGAGCATCGCTGACCTCCTCTTCGAGAGAAGTGAGGGGTAGCTCCTTTAAAGCCTCGGCCTCGGTTAGATCTTGCAGGTGCTCACGCCGAATAGCCGTGATTCTGATATTGCCTACCGTTTTTCTGGCCAGGCCCGGTTGCACCGAGTAAGTTTTGCCCACTTCATAGAGGGGCTTGGGAACGCCGGCATCGGCCGTGCGAATCACCTTGAGAATGGGCCGGCTGGGATCGGTCTCATCTACAACAGCATAGTCGCCTTCCTGTACCAGCCGCCGCGTTTGGGTTTTTTGGCCGCTAGTAACGTATTTCCAGGTATATTCAAATAGCATGAGGTTTATCTCCTTAGGAAGTGAAGGTTGTTTGTTTTATTGGGAGGAAGCTCCTTACATAAATGATGATGTAAGAATTAGGCTTGGTTGTGGCAATGGGGCAGGCATAATCGCCAGTAGCAATAAATTGAGGCGCTCAATCTCGTTTAACCGGCAGGTGCGGCGAGGTAATATTGATGCCTACGGCATCCACCGGGCGCTTGACTTCTTTGGTGGTCCAGGCAATATCCCAGACGACATGGGTGCGCTTATGCACCCGGTAATCCCACCAGCCCAACAGGCGGGCATAGCCTTCCAACACCGCCAGGACAAACAGAATCCAGATGAGCCGCAAGGCTCCCCAGATTTCATCCAGGGCCAGTTGAAACAGGCGGAGCGCATCCATACTGGAGACTTCGTAGCCATACTTGGCCTTGAGGTGCAAATGGCCGGCGTGGTTGCGCCGCCGCTGCTTGATAAAGTCTTGCACGGTTTCCGGTCCCATATTGAAGACCACCGCATCGGGAGCATAGCGCACCTGCAAGCCGCGCCGAATGACCAGCGCTTCGACAAAAGCTTCATCCATGGCGACATCGGGAGGGATCCGGTCGAACACTTTGCGGAAGGCAATGAGCTCACCCAGGCGAGGAATCTCCAGGCACAGTTGGTGCTCCATTTTTAAACGCAGGTGGGATAGAAAACCGACAATATGCTCCGGTGTGTTGACCGGCACTTTGTGCGCACCGGTCATACCGACGGCTGGATCGGCAAACATGCGGACCATATTTTCAATCGCGTCTTCGTGGGGGATGGTATCGCCGCTTTCCAGGACGCAAATATCTTCATTAGCGTGGCTGAGAAAAATGTTGATGGCGCTGGTTTTACCCTCGCGCTTTTCTTGAATGTGAAGCTGGATTCGCGGCTCCTGGGCCACAAAGTCCTGGACTATGGCAATGGTCCCATCGGTACAGCCCGAAGCCACCACGATAATTTCGCTGATTTCGACGGTGTGCAGCCGCTGACCCACCATGGCCCGCAGAATTTGGGCAATATTGGCTTCTTCATTGTGGGCAGTGATCCCCACACTGCACTTGATCAACTTGGGTGGCTCAATGACAGCGGTCATGCTCAATCAAACTTGTTTCTTTCCAATTCTGATTGATCGTTTGAAGGTAGCTTTTGGGTCAATTTTAAAAATAAAAAGGTCAAAAAGCTACCGGCGGCCATACCCAGGGCAATCGAAAAGTATTGCGACCAAAAGCCGGGAATATTGCCCAGTCCCATCAGCACGGCCGGAATAATTGTCAAAATGCCAATAGTAAAGGCCAGCAAAACGCCTCGCGCTGCCGATAAATCCGGCACCCATAATCCGGCCAGGGCAAAAATCCCAACACCTACCGTGACCAGGCCAGCCTGAGTACTCCAATAGCGCCAGGCCAACAAGTGGTTAGCCCAATCTAAAATGGTTACAATCAGTAAAAGGACAATATAAAAAAGTAAAAAGGCCACCCAGGACGATTTGCCAGGATTGCTTTTCATGCCGGGCAGCCTACTGAACATAATAAAACATCGGTCTAGGTATGATTGCCAAGTAGTCAACTGGTGCCTCCATTTTACCATATTCCCGAATTACTGTCATATTAGGCAACTACTCAGGTGACTGGCACTTTTGCCCTCTGGCACGGGGGCTAAGCGGGCAAATTTATCATTCAGCGGGAGCCGGCCACCTCTAGCGTGATTGGCAAGGTTCAATTTGTGCCTCCATCGTACCGCAATAGTATGATCGGCGTCATTAGTACTCTTGTCCAGGCTCAATTCTCAAGGCTTGATTTTGGAATAAACCGGCTTATGAATGAGGAAAAGGCGGCGTTTCGGGGCCGCGCTCCAGGTGTAGTTTGACCTGCTTGGCAAATTGTCCTCGCGGCATTAAGACCTTACGCTGGCATGTAAGACAAATCAGGCCAATATCGGCGCCCAAACGAACAACACGCCAGTCAGTTCCCCCGCAAGGGTGAGCCTTGCGCATGCGCACGATATCGCCCAGACGGACGTCAGTGGGATCAATCATGGTCAAGGGTAGGTTTCAGGCCGAAGCGAGTCCGCCAGGTGTTTGTCCAAGAAAAAAAATGAATCCAGGCCGGGGTAAGCTGGCCATGTATGGTGGCCTGGGGCAGCGCGGTGCGAAACTCTGCTGCCGTACAAAAGCTCGGCATTTCCAGATACGCAGCCCCGATCTCCAGCCCGGTGTGAGCATCGCTGCCCGCGGTAGTGGACAAGGCATGGGCGGCGGCAAAGGCCGTAGCTTTTTCATTATACTCGGCTCGGAGCGTACGCGCATTAAAGGCTTCAATGGCGTCAAGTTGGGGTAGCATGGTTTCCAGCATGCGCTCCGTCCAGTTGGAGCGGTGGCGGTCGAAGGGATGGGAGACGCTGATGACCGCATCCTGAGCTTGCAGCCGCTTGAGCGTTTCCTGGGGCGAAAGGCGCGGCGGCACCCATTCGCTCACAAAAAATGCCAGAATTTCGCCGTACTCGGTCAAAATCTCCTCACCTATGATGACAAAATCTGGATCAAGCCGGTGGGCGGCCAAAGCGCCCTCAATAGTGTTGTGGTCGGTAATACAAATGCGGTCCAGGCCTCTGAGTTTGGCAATTCTGATTACGTCGGCAGGACGAAGCACGCCATCCCTGGAAGCACAAGTGTGCATGTGCAGGTCTACTTTGAGAGTTGAAAGAGTCATGAGCGGTCAGTAATCAGTAGCCAGTAGTCAGTATTCAGACAGAGGTTACAAGATGCCGATTACAGGTGGAGGTGAGGTTACGATCTGTAACTGGTGACCTGTTCCTTGCAACCTGTTACCTTGCTACTTTGCGGGCTAACAGTTGAGCCGTGGCTCGTTGATCTTGATTCACCTCAGCATAAAACAGAATTTCAAAATCAGCAAAGGCAGCTTGTAGTTCTCCTGGCTGCAGCAAATAGTCGGGCCGGGTTGGCTGGCGATTGGCCCGAAACCTTTGCTCGGCCGTCAAGGTTTCATAAATCAGCCAGCCGCCCGGCTGAAGACAAGCTTTGATTAAAGGAAAGAGAGGACGATATAAGAAAAAGGAAACCAAAATGACATCGTAGCGGCGGCGAGGCAGCCAGGGCCGTTCGAGATCGGCCACAATAAAGCGAATCGCCAGCCCTGCTTCGAGCGCCCGCTGTTGAGCCAGGCGCAACCCCTGGCTAGAAAGGTCAACCGCGTCTACCTGCAGGCCGTGCCGGGCCAGGGCCAGGCTGTGCCGCCCCGCTCCCGCGGCGACATCCAGCGCCCAGCCGCGTTGAGGCAGTTGGGGCAAACAGGCGGCGACAAAAGGCGTTGGTTCCTGCCGCTCTCGAGGCGTGAAAGCGGCGTAACGCTCATCCCAGCGTTGGCCAGGAGACTGTGGGCAGGAGGCGGCAGATGGAGATGGGCTAAGGTAACGATCTGAGGAGTCACTCATAGCAACTTTTGGGCCATCTTTTACCAGCCTTCATCGGGATTTAAATGCCGGAGGGGGGTAGCTGCTGAAGCTGGATCGTCTTTTGGCCCTCCCCGGCCACTCCCCAAGAACATCCTGCGCCAGATAGCTATGGTTAACACGCCCAGTAAGATCGCAAACCAGAGGGTACAAAAGCGAATGAGCAGTGTGGCCGTGGCGGCGCTGTTCTCCGGCAAATGGGCCAACGCCTGAAGCATGCCGGTCATGGTCACCTCCGCCGCCCCCAGACCACCGGGTAAACTTGAAACGCCGCCCAAAATCGAGCCAAGAGCCAGAATAAAAATGGCGATCGCGGCCAGATCAATCCCGCCGTTGACCCCCAACCCCCGTAAAACCAGGTAGAAGGCCAGCCCTTCAGCCGACCAGGAAATAAGCCCCAACCCCAGGCCAACCAGTAAATTTTTGAAGCTCAACAAGACCCGCGTGTTCTCATAGAGTGTATGCAGATGATGAACAAAGCGAGAGACCAGAGGCAGATGCTCCCCCCAATTCAACAAGGCCAGGGCCAACGGACGAATTTGAAGGAGGACGATGCCCGACGTAATCAGCGCAAGAATAGAAACAGCCACCGTCCAATATTGCGGGTAAGCCAGTACCCCCAGCGTGGCCAGCAGGGCCAGGGCCATGCCGTCTATGACCCGGTCCACTATGGTCGAAGGGGCCAGTTTGATCGGGTCGGCATTGGCCAAATTTTTAAGCCAGAAGACGCGCACCAGTTCGCCCACCTTGCCAGGGGTTAAGGTGAGGGCAAAGCCGCCGATAAAGACACGAAAGCTCGTCCAAAAAGAAATCTGCCTGAGGCCGATTTGGCCCAGGTAGTAGTGAAAACGAATTCCCCGCAGAAAATAGTTAATCAGCGTCAGGCCCAGGATAGCTGGCACTAAAGACCATTGAAAATCATGCAGCAAACGGCCCATTTCACGCGCATCACCGTAGAAGATGAGACCAACAAACACGGCTAAGGCCAGACCCAAACCAATGATTAGTTTACGACGAAGATTACCATTAAACAAGATGACTATCCACCTCAATACCTGAGAATATTCCTTAAAATCTTAAGGGTCTAACCCCCATCTGTCAAACCAGAAAATAATTCCGGGACTGCTGAACAAGCAAGGTTTAAATCCACCCTCGGCGGCGGAAAAACCAAAGCATGCCAATCACAATTAAGATAAAAACTCCCCAAACATAGAAGTAACCATACTGCCAATGTATTTCAGGAAAGTTCTCAAAATTCATGCCGTAGATACCCGCGACAAAAGAGAGGGGCAAGAAAATAGTCGAGACAATGGTTAGGGCTTTCATCACTTCATTGAGACGATTGGAGGTGGCCGAAAGGTAGGTATCCAGCGTACCGGTGACGACATCCCGGATTGACTCGCTCAGGTCGTGGATGCGTACCAGGTGGTCGTAAATATCCCGATAATAAATGCGGTGCTGGGCGGTAATCTGGGGCAAATCATCCCGGCTGAGGCGGTTCATCACCTCGCGCTGGGGAGCGATAATCCGGCGCAGCGTTGAAATACTGTGCTTGAGCGAGAGGATGCGCTGGAGGATCGCGGGTTTGGGCCGGGCCAGCACCTCGTCCTCCAGCCGGTCAATCTCGTCGTCCATGGCGTCGAGCAGAGGCATAAACTCGTCCACCAGCCGGTCGAGAATGGTGTAACAGAGAAAGTCAGGCCCATGCTCAAGGGGCCGCTCGTCCCGTTCCAGCCGCTCCCAGACCGCCTGCACCGGGGCCATTTCTGCCGCCAGGTGAGAAGTAACCAGGTAATTTGGCCCCAGAAAGCAGTTCAATTCGACCGTATCCAGGTGGTCTAGCGGAAACTCCGGCTGGAGCGCATGGACGATAATAAAAAGATAACTGCCAAACACATCCACCTTGGGCGCCTGGTAGCCATCATTCATGCAATCTTCAATGGCCAGGGGGTGAAAGTGAAACACATCTTGCAGAACAGCCTGAATTTCCTCCTCCGTGGGCTGTTCCAGGCTGACCCACAGCAGCAGCCCCGCCGGGTTTTGCAGCGCCTGGCGCATCTGTTCCGGGTTAAGATTAAATTGGCGGGGAGCATCTTTGGGGCAGAAGATTGAGCGGATCATAGCACTGAACCTCTTTAAGTCTCTGAGATCTGTTACCCCGCCGGATCATGCAGCATCCGGCCTATTAAGCGCAGCGTCTTCTCCAACTCCGCCTGCCAGACCTCGGTTTTGGGGTGGAGCGGCAGGGAGATTTGGCGCGGGGTGACTTTAGCCGCCGGGCTGAGGCGGCGCTGCAAGCCGGCCCGGTCAATTTCCTGCAAGGTGTCGGCCCGGATGATGATTTGACCCGTTTCGGTCAGGATGGCCTTGACCCCGGCTTCCAGCGCCAGGATTTTGAGCCGGAGCTGGTAGAGCAGATTCGCCACCGGCTCCGGCAGCTCGCCAAAACGGTCTTCCAACTCCTTGGCCATCTCGTCAATACCCTTGAGATTAGTCACTCCGGCCAGCCGGCGGTAGAGCCGCAGGCGCAGCTTTTCTTCCGGCAGGTAATCCTCCGGCACGTAGGCCGGGATAGGCAGGTTCAGTTGCAGCCCTTCCGCCAGCGGATTGAGGTAAGTGGCGGCCTCTTCACCCGTAACCAGCAGCGGCGATTCGCCGCGCAGTTCCCGAACGGCCTGGGCCAGCAGCCGGGTGTACAGGTCAAACCCGACGGCGGCAATCTGGCCGTGCTGTTTGGCCCCCAGCAGTTCGCCCGCGCCGCGAATTTCAAGATCGCGCATGGCAATGCGGAAACCGGCGCCCAACTCGCTGGCCTCGGCGATGGCTTCCAGCCGCTTGCGGGCATCGGGGTTGAGTTCGTGGTGCTTGGGGGTTAACAAGTAGGCATAGGCCCGCACCGCCCCGCGTCCCACCCGCCCGCGCAGTTGGTATAGCTGGGCCAGCCCCAGCCGGTCGGCCCGGTCAATAAGGATCGTGTTGACATTGGGCATGTCCAGCCCATTTTCGATGATAGTCGTGCTGACCAGCACGTCAAACTCGCCGGCCAGAAAGTCAATCATGACCCGTTCCAGGTGGCGTTCGCTCATCTGGCCGTGAGCCACCTCGACCCGCGCCTCTGGCACAATATTGCGGATGCGGTTAGCCATCTGTTCGATGCCCATGACTCGATTGTAAACAAAGAAGACCTGCCCGCCCCGATCCAGCTCGCGCAGAATGGCGGCGCGGATCAAGCCCTCGTCGTACTCGGTGATGGTGGTCTGGATGGGCAGCCGCTCGTCAGGAGGGGTGTCAATAGTGCTCAAATCGCGCACCCCGCTGAGCGACATATGCAGCGTGCGGGGGATGGGCGTAGCCGTCAGGGTCAGCACATCCACGTCGGCCCGCATCGCCTTGAGCTTTTCCTTGTGCTTGACCCCAAAACGCTGCTCTTCGTCAATCACCAGCAGGCCCAGATTGCGAAAAACGACATCCTTTTGCAGCAGCCGGTGCGTCCCAATGACAATATCGGTGACGCCGCTGGCCAGGTTTTTGAGTGTTTCCTCTTGCTGGTGAGGGGTGCGGAAGCGCGACAGCATCTCAATTTTGACCGGGTAAGAGGCCATCCGCTGCTGGAAGGTTTGAAAATGCTGTTGGGCCAGGATCGTCGTCGGCGCCAAAATGGCGACCTGCACGCCGTCCGTCACGGCTTTGAAAGCTGCTCGCAAGGCTACTTCGGTTTTGCCGTAGCCTACATCGCCGCAAATGAGCCGGTCCATGGGCCGGGGCTTTTCCATGTCAACCTTGACTTCGGCAATAGCCCGCAGTTGATCCTCGGTCTCGACGTAAGGGAACGCATCCTCGATTTCGCGCTGCCATTCCGTATCCGGGCTAAAAGCCCGGCCGGGCGTAACCTCCCGTTTGGCGTAAATCTCCAGCAGCTCTTTGGCAATTTCTTCGACCGCCTTTTTGGCCCGGCGCTTAACCGTATTCCAATCGGCATTGCCCAGCCGGTTGAGCATAGGCACGGTTTCGTCCATGCCCACGTAACGGGCCAGCCGGTCGGCCTGGTGGATGGGTACATACAGTTTGTCATTATTGGCGTAACGAACTTCCAGGTACTCCCGCTCAACGCCCTCAAAATCCAGCTTGACCAGCCCGGCATAACGGCCAATCCCATGCTCAATATGGACCACCAGGTCGCCGGGATTGACATCGGCAAAAAAGGTTTCGGGGGTGATTCCTTTGCGCGGTTTACGCTGGCGCAGTGCTGTCGGTTTTTTCCAGCCGAACAATTCGGAGTCGGACATGAGGGTAAGCAGCGCCGGGCTGTCAGCCTCACCCCGCATGACCCAACCTTCCACTAACATGCCATGAATGAGGGTGATACTGGCGGATGGTGGCGGAGGGTCGCCCGGGGTCAGGCTCTCCAGCGGTGTTACGGTCAGGCCCGCCTGCTCATCCAGTAGATGACTCAACCGGGCTGCCTGGCGGCTGACCAGGATCGCCCGTTCTTTTTTCTTTTTCCGCTCGACAATTTCCTCGACAACATTTTTAACCTGGCCACCAAAGGCCGGAGCCGGAATGAAGGTGGAAACGAAGAGGGGGGGATGGGGGGTGGCGGTTGGGGGCGGGGAATCTGTTGATAATTGATTATTAACTATTGACTGCTGACTATTGAATCCTACCCCGCCCAATACAATGGGCCGATGCACCGCCAGCGCCGCCGACAATTCATTCCAACCAAAATAGGGATCAGGCCATTGACCGGGCAGGTCGCCCACATCGGTCAGGTCCCGTTTGAGGGTGCGCGCCTGGGTTTCCAGCTCATCCACCACCAGAGCCAGTTCTTCGGCATCTTCAACGAAAACCAGGGCGTCGCCGGTCAGGTAATCCAGGATTGAGGCGGCGTGAGGCGGGGACGCGAGGAGACGAGGAGGCGAGGGGGGAGAGTCTTTTTTCGCCTCATCCTCGCTTCGCATCGCGTCTTTATCGCTTCGCCGCTTCGCCTCTTCTTTACTTCGCGCCCCCAGGCCGTTGTAAAAGAAAGGTAGATAATATTCAATCCCGCGGAAAGTGGCTCCGCTTTCAAGCCGGGCCATGTCCTCCTCAAGGGCAATTTTGGCGCTGGGCTGCAAATTGGTCAGGTCCAACCGGCTCAAGTGAGCGGCGGCTTGCCGGGCATAACGGGGCAGCGGCTCGATGGCCGGGCCGACGGTGAAGCTCTTGAGACGGGCTTCGGAGCGCTGTGTGACCGGGTCAAAATAGCGCAGAGAGTCAATTTCATCGCCGAAGAGTTCAACCCGGATAGGCATGGCCGCACTGGGCGGGAAGATATCGAGGATGCCGCCACGACGGCTAAAACTGCCAGGCACTTCGACCACCTCTTCCGGTTGATACCCCAACTCGACCCACTGCCCCATCACTTCATTTAAATTAATCCGCTGCCCCACCTTGAACTGTATCAAGGTGAACTCGCCGGGGGGGAGCGTGTGGCTCATCAGGGCACGGGCGGAGATAACAAGCAGAGGGGCAGGGGGGCGGGGAGGCAGAGGGGACGAGGGATGTGGAGAGAGGGCCTTTGTCAACGATTGATCCTGGTCTGTTGACCACCTGTGGCTGCCGCCATTGGTGGCAGGCCATTGACCATTTTTATAGGCCACCAATGCCGAAAGCGCCGCCAGGCGGCCCTGGATAGTTTCGCTGCCCCAGGGGACTTTTTCGTGGGGTAATGAGTCCGGGTCGGGCAGGCGGTAGACGCGGCTCGGTTCTTCGACCCAGGCTTGAATTTGCTCGGTCAAAATGCGGGCGCGATCGGCGCGAGCGGTAATGAAGAGAATGGGCCGCTGTAGATCGGCCTGCAGGGCGGCCAATAAGGCCGGCCGGGCAGCGGTGAGTACCCCCAAAGGTTGGCATATTTCTGCGGAAAATTCACCGGAGTGGAGCGCATCGGCCAGAGTATGGTAAGCCGGTATTTGGTTGAACAGTTTGAGTAAGGGTGATAAATTCATCAAGCTGCTGTTTCACCGCTAAGCAACGGTTAATTTTAACAACCAAGCTAAGTATTATAGCAAATTATTGCCAAAAGCTCGAATCAAAAATCCCCGCCGGTTTAGATAAAATTTGGTCGGTCTTGAGCAGACACTCACCCCGCTTGCTCGACCTGACTGCTGTGCAGGGCGCTAGCTCTCTTGCTAACTCCTACTACGTGGGGCGAGCACGAGATTGAGGCGGAAGTTACCGTCTGGGAGATGACCACCTTGTTAGCTTAATTCTGTCCTATCTTCTGGCGTCGCTGCGCAGGACTAGAGCGGACAACCGGCAGTTTATATTGTTGCCAGGTCCAAGTCATGGTAAAATGAGTCACATCACCACCTAAATTTTAATCATCTTTGCTGCGTGATCCCCATGACTTACAAACAGATAGAAACTGCTCCCGATATTATCGGCTTGGAAGCAGGCGAATTAGACCTTAACAAAATTCTGCTGGTAGACGATATTCCGGACAATCGCCTCCTGCTGCAATTGATGTTCAGGGATACCGAATTTACCTTGAGCGAAGCTGCCAGCGCCGGAGAAGCTTTGACCAAGGCCCGCATCGAGTTACCCGCCTTAATTGTTAGCGATATTCAGATGCCGGGCTTAAGCGGTTTTGAATTGGTGGCCGCGCTTAAAGCCGACCCGCGTACCCAGAATATAGGGGTGATTCTGGTCACCGCCCACCATCGTGACCCCAGGCAGATCAGTCACGGCTTGAATCTGGGGGCTGATGATTATATCTCGCGTCCCTTTATACGCGATGAGTTCCTGGCGCGGGTTCAGGCCGTGCTGCGGGTCAAAGCGGTAGAAGTTGAGGTACAGCGCCAGGCCCGAATGGTTGAACGGCGCAATGAAAGATTACAACTGGTCAACGAATTGGCCCTGGCGGTCAACTCCGCTTCAGATTTGCAGGCAATTTTACTGCCCTTTTTATCCAAACTGGCCCAACTTATCCAGGCCGAACTGGTGGTTTTAATCTTGCTGAATGAGGAAAAGAAAGAGTTGACAGCCAGTATGGCCCTGCCTGGTGGAAAACAGGTAGCTACTTCGCTGAGTTTTTCCACGGTTGCTAAAATTTCTGATCAGATTCTACAAAATAATGTCTCTACCCTGGTTCTATATCTGCTCGACCAGTATCAACTTGAGCAGGAATTTGATTTCAGCCCTTCTTTTGAAGCCATTCAATATACCCCCTTATTAAGCCGAGAGCAGATGGTTGGAACGCTCGCCTTTGTTAGCCGGCCGCAGACTGGCCTGGACGAAGCCGACTGGACCCTGGTGCGCTCAATGGCCAGCATCATCGCCGTCGCTGTGGAAAATGCCCACTTGCTAGAAAGCGCCCAGCAGCAGGTTGATGATTTGATTGCCCTCAACGAAGTAGGCCGTGCCCTGACCTCAACTCTGGATTTGGAGCAGGTATTGAAACAAACTACCCTGCTCATGCAGCGCGCCTTACTGTCCGAAGCGGCTTTGCTGTGGCTGCTCGACGAGGCCAGTCAGGAAATAGTTTTAATTGCCTCTTCGGGAAGGGGCGCCAGCCTGGGCACCGGCTACCGCCTGCCGCTCGACGAGGGGCTGGTGGGCTACGTTGTCCGCACCGGCGAACCACACATTGTGGCCGATAGCGCCAAAGAGCAATTCTATTTTCCCCCCCTGGTTCAACTCAGCCATTACCAGCCCCGCTCTATTCTCAGCATGCCTGTCCAGGTGAAAGGTAAAACCATTGGGGTCATGCAGGCGGTACACCAGAAGGTGAATTGGTTTGACCAGGATAACTTGCGTCTATCATATTCAATGGTCAGTTCAGTCGGTATCGCGGTTGAGAATGCGCGTCTTTTTAACGAAGTGCAGACATTTAGCCGCCAGTTGGAGGGTATGGTAACTGAACGCACCCGGCAACTGGCGGCAGAAAAAGAAAAAAGCGAAGCCATTTTGGGCAGCATGGCCGACGGCCTGCTGGTTTTAGATGCCCAGGATTGCATTTTGACCGCCAATACGGTCGCTGAGGATATGCTAGAGTTTTATTTAAGCGAGCAGCGGGGGCAACCTATAAGCTCAGTGCAGCAAGAAAACCCTTTGTGGCAGTGCGTGCTTCAACTCAGCCACAGTCCGCATTTCACCGATACCGCTCTGGTAGATATACCTACTTCCCCGGCTCGCTCCATCCAGGCCCACTCGGCGCAAATACGCCATGGGATTGAGGAAAGCATCGGCACTGTGATCGTTTTGCGCGATATTACCACCCTGAAAGAAGTAGAACGGATGAAAGCCCGCTTCATGGCCGGGGTCACCCACGAACTGAAAACACCGCTCTCGGTGATTCGTTTGCATGCCCAAAATCTGCTAGCCTACCACGATCGCCTGTCTGGCCCCGACCGGGTTCAATTCCTTAACGCCATTCAAACACAAACCGATCTGCTGGAACAACTGATTGAGGACATTCTGCAACTATCACGGCTTGATGCCGGGTTAAGTGAGACAAAAAGGCAGGCGCTTGACCTGGTCGAGGTAATTGACGAAACCGTAAATAATCTGCGTCCCCTGGCCGAGGCCAAGCACATAAATCTTATCTGGCAAAAACCCGCTTCTCCTTTGACTCTGCTGGCCGACCGGAACCAGGTGGAGCGAGTAGTGCGCAATCTGCTTGATAATGCCATCAAATATACATCGGGCGGGGGTTCAATTACCGTGAATTCCTCTTGGGTTTCAAACAACGGGCAGTCAATGGCCCAAATTCGGGTCAATGACACCGGGATAGGAATTCCACCGGAACATCAGGCCCACGTTTTTGAACGCTTTTATCGGGTTGACCCTTCCCATACCGTTCCTGGCACCGGGCTGGGCTTATCCATTGTCAAGGAGATAGTTACCCTCTACGGGGGCAACATTCACCTGGAAAGTATGCCGGGTTGGGGAAGCGCCTTTACTATCACCCTGCCTGCTCTGCCGCCAGCTTGAAGGGCGAATTGTTAATCGGCGCTCGTATTTAAGGAGGATGCCTATGGCTTTAGCTCAAGAAAATGAACCCAACTATAAACCCTTGATTCTGGTTGTTGACGACAATCCTGAATTTCTGAGCGGTATTAGATTAACATTGGAAATGGAAGGTTTTAAGGTGATAACGGCCAGCGATGGCCAGCAAGCCCTGGATAGACTCAAGAGCCTGCCCATCGGCCAAAGCCAGACCAACCCAGAAATGAAACGGCTGCCCGATCTGATTCTGGCCGACATCATGATGCCGGCCATGGACGGCTACGAGTTCTACGAAAGGGTCCGCACCCACCCCTACACCAACCGTATTCCGTTCATCTTCCTCACCGCCAAAGCCGGTGAAGCAGATGCCCGCTATGGCAAGGAATTGGGGGCCGAAGATTATTTCTCCAAGCTGGATCCCATCGAAGATTTATTGGCCAGTATTCGCGGCAAGCTCAATCGCCTGGAGCAGCAGCGGGCTGTCATGACCGAGTTTTATGAGGAAATGGGCCAATCCGGTAATACAGGAGGGGTAATTCTCCTGGTAGTAATTACGTTGCTGATTATCCTTGCTTTCTACATCGGCACCCTGTTTTCCTGATAATCTCACTCCCGCGCCCGCATTTGTGGAAACAGAATCACTTCCCGGATGGACTGCTGATCGGTCAGGAGCATGGTCAGCCGGTCTACACCTAGACCCAGGCCGCCGGTCGGCGGCATGCCCTGCATCAACGCCATAATGTAATCATCGTCCATCACATGCGACTCCTCGTCGGCGTCTTTTTGCTGCTCCAAAAAACGCTGGCGTTGAATTACCGGATCGTTTAGCTCCGAATATGCATTGGCAAATTCCATGCCGGCGACAAACGCCTCAAACCGCTCGACCACGCGGGGGTCAGCCGGGTTCTGTTTGGACAGCGGCGAAATTTCCAGGGGGAAGGTGTGAATGAAGGTGGGGTTAACAATGGTTGGCTCGACATATTCACCCAGCAGTTCACCCACCAGCTTGCCCCAGTTGGGCTGCGGCGAGACATTCAGCTTGAGTTTCTGACACTCGGCCCACAGCGCCTTGACATCTCCATAGGTCTCAAAGATGTCAATCTCGGTTTGCTGCTTGATGCTGTCAGCCAGATTCAGCCGCCGCCAGGGCGTTGTCAGATCAATCTCTTTGCCCTCAAACACAATCTGGGTTGTGCCTAACACTTCCTGGGCGATAAAAGCGACCATGTTCTCGGTCAGGCGCATCATATCCTCATAGTCGGCGTAGGCCCAGTAGCACTCCATCATGGTAAATTCGGGATTATGCCGGGTGCTGATGCCTTCGTTGCGGAAGTCTTTGCAAATTTCATACACTTTTTCAAAACCGCCCACAATCAGCCGTTTGAGATAAAGCTCATCGGCGATGCGCAGGTAAAGCGGCATGTTCAAGGCATTGTGGTGGGTTACAAAGGGTCGAGCCATCGCCCCGCCGTAGAGGGGCTGCAGGGTAGGCGTCTCGACCTCCAAAAAACCCTCCCTGTCCAGAAATTTGCGCATGGCGGTAATAATTTTGCTGCGCTTGACAAAAATATCGCGCACTTCGGGGTTGGCAATTAAATCCAGGTAGCGCTGGCGGTAGCGGGTTTCCGTATCCTTCAGCCCATGCCACTTCTCCGGCAGGGGATGCAGCGCTTTTGAGGCCAATTGGAAGGCGGTGACGTGAACGGTCACTTCGCCGGTGCGGGTGCGGAAGAGATGACCCTGGGCAGCCACAAAATCGCCCAGGTCAAAATCCTTGTTAAACTGCTGGTACAACGCCTCGCCTAGCTCGTCTTTGCGCAGATAAAGCTGCAAGCGCCCGGCCCCATCTTCAATGTGAGCAAAGGTGCTTTTGCCCATATTACGGACCGCTACCAACCGCCCCGCTACGGCCACATTGACCTGCGGCTTTTCCTCGCTGCCCTCCGGCAGGGCCGCCTCGGCCGCTTCGTACATCTGGATGGCTTCAGCCGTAGTTTGCTCGCGGGGCACGCGGGGCGGGTAGGGTAGTTGGCCGTTCTCGGCGAAGCTGGACAGCTTGTTCAGGCGCTGCTCGACCTGCTCACCGAAGTTAGTAAAGTAACTCAAGTCTTGTTCCATGAAAAAATCTTCTCCAATTATTGAAGACCTGTCAGGTCTGGCTTACAAAGTAACAGAGACTATCCAAAAAATGCAAATAAAAAGCGGAATCTCCCAGGGAAGACTCCGCTTATTATGCACGTTTAGAGCGTTTGGCGCAAGCTATTCGATCTTGACGACCTTGAAAACAATCTCGCCGTTAGGAGTCTCTGCTTTAACGGTATCGCCCTTTTTAGCGCCCAGCAAAGCCTTGCCAATCGGCGACTCGTTGGAGATTTTGCCGTTGAGCGGGTCGGCCTCGGCTGAACCGACAATGTGATACGTCTCCGCATCGAAGCCCTCTTCAACGACGGTGACAACGCTGCCTACATCTACCCGGTCGGAGTTGCCGTTCTGCTCAATCAGGACAGCCTCACGAAGCTGCGCTTCAATCGTCTGAATGCGGCCTTCGAGGAAGGCTTGGGCTAACTTGGCTTCGTCGTAAGCAGAGTTCTCGCTGATGTCACCCTCTTCTTTTGCCGATTGAATGGCGGCAGCAACCTCCTTGCGGCGGACAGTCACCAGGTACTTGAGTTCTTCCTCTAATTTCTTTTTGCCTTCTGAGGTTAAATAAATAGGTTTATCTGCCATTGAAAATTATCCCTTACTTTCATTCTGTCAGTGACAGAAGCATTTGCAATTCTATCCAGCATCTCCGGTATCCCGCCACCCAATTGGCAGCAGGTAAAAGTGGCTCAAACGGCCCACTCTTGTCAAAATGGCTCTGGCGCTAACTATTAAAAGAGAGCTGGAGGTTTTTAAAGCTACCCTCGTGAGGTTGACGATGAGGGAGAACCAATAAAAAAAACAGAGACCTTATTCGGGTCCCAGTCGCTGCGGCGAATATTTTCGCAATTAATTGCAGCTATTATACCCGAAATTTGTTGTTTTGTAAAGGGGGTTTTTTTAATTGATTTCCCTACTTTAGTCCTATACTATTTTGTTGGAAGAGTTGGCAGGTTAGAGGTTTGGTAATTTTCTGACCTTCCACGTCGTTCCCTATTGGTTCCTACGCCTCCCGTCAGTCTGGGAACCAGAGAGAATGAAGTGGTTTATTGGCTTATTATACGGGTTAATCCAAGGGAACCTTCAGTTCTTTCATTAAGGTTTCCCAACGTTCCAGCCGCACCCGCGTCTGCTCGGCCAGGGCCACAAAAATGGCCTGCGAGTCGGCATCATCCTTCAAATCCTTGAGGCGCGTCCCATACCACTCCAATTGATGTTTCAATCCATGCTGCACAAATTTCAGTTTATCCTCCAGGCCGCGACGGCTGCGGGCCTGGCGCAGTAGCTTTTCGCCCGCCTCGTCCAGGCTGTGATCCAGTAACGGGTGGCCCAACTGCCGCAAGCGGCTGGCCACTCGGGCGATAGCTTCCTGGGTATCCTCAAGAGCAAAACTCAAGGCCGATTTGAAGTAAGGGCTTTCGCCGCCCTGGTGATACTCACGCATTACGGCCAGATAAGCTAATTGGGATTTGAGATGTTGAGTCAAAATCGAGACAGAGGTATTGGCCATGTCTCACCTCAATCCCGCAAAAAGATCAGTCTCTTTTTGCCTGGCCGGGTCAATCCTGGCCAGATTATCCACGGCGTGAGCTAAAATAAAAGTTTCTTGCCAAAACCAGGGAAATGTCTCCAGGTCGAACGTTTCTTGCAGGTACGGGCTGGCCCCATCAATCTGGGTAGCATGGCAGCGAATGCCCTTAAGCTTGTTTTCTACATAATCGCGCACGTTGATAACGGTGGTGATACGCTCCAGCGGCTGCCCCATAAACGGAAACGGTACCCCATCCATCAACACGTAAGTCCGGCCCGCTATCTTTTGCATGTGTTCCAACTGTTCGTGCGGCATAGCGCGGTGATAAAACTTGGCAACCTGATGCGGCGGTCCCGCTTCCGGCCAGCGATCAGCGTCGGCGGCCAATTGGAACGCAGCCGTGGCCCAGCGATGCGTCGCCAGGTGGTCGTAATGTCCATATCCACCCTCCGGGCCAAAGGATATCATTACCTGCGGCTTGACCTCACGCAAAATCTGCACTACCTTGTAAACAGCCTCAGCTTGAGGCGCGACGGTAGTTTGGCCGTCTATATAGCCCAGCAAATGCAAATGCTTTATCCCGTAGCAGACGCAGGCCCGGCGCAGTTCCTGCTCCCGAACCACGCCAATAGGTTGGGTCAAGGTAATCGCCGGGTTAGCCAGCGCGCCGGCCTCCCCGCGAGTGGCGATGACCAGGTGAACGTCCACCCCCTCGGCGGCATACTTGCTTAAAGTCCCGCCGGTGCCAAAAGCCTCGTCGTCGGGATGAGCAAACAGGGCAAGTAGAGTTAATTTTTCGGGCATAACCTCATCTCAAGACCACGGTCAGCTTGGATGCCATACTCTTGTTAAAGAACATTTGTTCTAAAGTATAACACCAAACCAACTTTTCGTCAAAGTAAGGTGCGACGCACAGCAATGTACGTCGCACCTGTCATAAATAATAGCTTGGTATAATTGATTGTCAAGGACTAACGGGCGCTTTGATAAACCTCGTCCATCGCTTCGCGTAAATCTTCGAGCCGCTGCACCTGCTCGGAAATCTCGTCCTCCAGCCGGTTGACCCGGCTGCCTTCCTCATCTTTGTTACCGACCAGCAGCAGTTGCGAGTAGATCGTCCCCAGGGCCGAAATGGTGCTGTCCAGTTGGTAGCCGGCTTTTTCCATGCTGTCTTCCAGGCTTTGCAGAGTTTGCAGTTGGCGCTGCTTATCGGCAATCGTGCGCTCGAGTTGTCGCTTTACTTCGGGACTCCTCTCGCGGGCTAATTTCTGCTCCAGGTTGCGGATATCCGCCGGCACGCGCTGCATATCTTGCTTAATCACCTGGTTTAACTGAAATTTATCCACCCGGGCCGCCAGGTCATACACCGCTTGCAGCCAGTGAGTGACTTCGCGGGTGGTCCGCTCAAAGCGATCTCGCATCGAGGCCTCGCCTGATTTTGTGACCGTATTCTGGATTAACTCCCAATAGCGCAGCGCCTCGTCTACCTTGGCCTGGATGTTTCGATCCTGGATGGAGGCCGGGTTAAATTGGATCTTAGGCCGCAGCATCTCCTCCACAACTCTGGCGTGGCTTTTTTCGTTATTGGCGGCCAGGTAGAGCAGAACAACCTGGGCGATAAGCCATACCAAAAAGACCGGTACAGCCAGCAGCCAGCTAAAAAATATGGCAATAGCCCCGGACACGACAATATTACCGCCGAGCGAAAGGGCGCTGGCCACGCTAAAAAAAACTCGCTCCCAGACCGTCTTTTTGATAGACGGATCGTTGAGCCAGTCTTTACCTTGTTGTTTATAATTCTCAACAATGTTCTTGAGAATCGCTTCCTGGGCCCGTTGTTCGAGGTCTCGTCTAATATTTGAGGGCATAAGATTAATGCGTAATGCGTGATACGTGATCTTTACCCATCACGCATCACGCCTCAAATTTCAAAATTTACTTCGTGGCCGAGTTAATTGGAGGATGAACTAGCGGCTTGTTCGTCCTGCCCCAAACCTAAGCGGCGGCGGCGTTCGGCTAACTGGCTGTCCAGCCGATCTTTGCCCAAAACCTGATCCATTTGATTGCTCAGACGGCCGGCCCGCATTTCCACTTCGGCATCGGCGCGATCCAGCCGCTCGCGGATTTTGTCGGCCACGCGAGAAATATCGGAATCGCCCACGCCTTCCAGGGCGTCGAGTGACTTCATGCTCTTGGCCGCAATCTCCTTGGTCTTGGCCAGTTCCAGCAGACCCAAGACATGCTCCCGCTCCTGGCGAATGGTGCGCAGGCGGGCTTCCAGCTTGAGCCGGGCTTCGGCCAGCTTATCGGCTTCGCCTTTTTGCTGCTCAAACTGCTTGCGATACTCCTCGGCCAGGTCCGCTTTGGTGTTATATTGGCTCTGGGCGGCCATAGCCAAATCTTCTTTGCCCAGGGTCAACAGGCGGTCAATGTCGCGGTCCAGCGCTTCGGCCTCGGCCTGAAAGGTTTCATATTTGCGCTGCAACGTTTTGACCTGGCCCTTGATCGTAACCAGGGCATCCTCCAGGTCGTCCAGGTTGTCTTCCGCCTGGCGGATGTACTCGTCCAGCACCGCCACCGAATTGGCGTCGAGCGCCCGGTCCACCATCGCATGCAAGTTGGCTTTGATCAAGGTGTCAATTTTTTGGAATAATGATTGGGCCATGGTTGGGTCTCCTTGAGAAGTGATCGTAAAATATAATTGCATAAAGATTTTTAGGGATAAATCTTTACGCGTAGTACGTTTTACTCAAATAAATTTAGCCGCTCTACAGTTGCGGTTTTCATTATACACATTATCCCCATAAATTTCCAATCTCTTCAGGTTTTGAAACACGAACCTTACGAAAGTTAAAAATGCTCGAAAAATCTTTCTTTTCAGTACCTCTATAACTATCTTTTTTCGTGCTTTTTTATCAACTTTATCCTTTCGTGTTTCAAATTTTCTACCAATCTGAGTTATTCATCCCAAGCCGAAATACTCCTTCGGGCAACCTTCCATCTTCCCCCCACGTGTGCTACAATAACGGCTGGAGGATGCCATGACCGAGATTCAACGGGTGCATTTTACCCTGCCCCTGCCGCCGAGCATCAACAATCAATACACCCAGGTGGGCAAAATCCGGGTGCTTTCTAAAGAGCACGAATCATTCAAACGCCAGGTAGACCGGCGTATTCACCGTCTGCGTGTGGATGAGGTCATCACCGATACCTTTATCGCCGCGCTCAAGGCCGGTTGGATCGGCCTGTTTCTGGATTTTTATTTTGAAACCCCGCTTCGCCGCGACCTTGACGGCGGTCTCAAAATCACTCAGGACGCTGTTTTGTCTGCCCTGGGCATCAACGATAACCGGGTGGTAGATATTCACCTGGTCAAGCGCATCGCCCCCAACAACCCCCGCGTCGAGATCGAGCTGGAAGCCATTCCCGAGTGGCAGTTCGATGAAGAGTATGTCTATCGGGAAGAATCGTAATTTTTGAATTTCTGTTATTTTGACAAGGCTAGCCGCTTAGCCTAGAATCCGCCTTGATTTCAACCCTGTAAAGTTAAGGAAAAAAACAATGAACACTAAACTGTTTCAAAAAGATTTTATTACCACCCAGGATTGGACCGTGGAAGATTTGAACACCATGCTCGACCTGGCCTTTCGCCTCAAGGGTGAATTTGCCATGGGTGTGCCCCACGATCACATCCTGCGGGCCAAAACGCTCTACATGCTCTTCTTTGAAGAGAGCACCCGCACCCGCAACTCCTTTGAAACCGGCATGACCCAGTTGGGCGGCCACGCCGTCTTCCTGACCCCTAAAGCGACCCAGATTGGGCACGGCGAAAACGCCAAGGATACCGGCATTGTCCTGAGCGGCTACGGCCACGGTATCGCCATCCGCGACTGCCGCACCAATGTAGGTCAAAAATATCTGTACGAAATGGCTCAATATGCCGATGCGCCCATCTTCAACATGCAGGATGATGTGGACCATCCCTGCCAAGCCATGGCCGACCTGATGACCCTCATGGAACTCTTTGGCCGGGATTTGCGCGGGCGCAAGTTTGTTATCTCCTGGACCTACGCCCCCAAATATGTCCGCCCGCTCAGCGTGCCGCAGTCGCTGGTCTGGTTGATGCCCCGCTTTGGGATGGATGTCACCCTGGCTTATCCCGAAGGCTACCACCTCATGCCCAACGTCATGGAAGCGGCCTACAAAAACGCCGAAACTGCCGGCGTCACTCTGACCGAAACCCACAATATGGAAGATGCTTTCAAAGACGCCGACTTCCTCTACCCCAAGTCCTGGGGTCCGATCATGGTCACCGAAGACGAGCCGGAGGTCGAGGCCATGGCCGCCAAAAACGAAAACTGGCGCGTGACCCAGGCCAAGATGAATCTGGCCAAGAAGCACGCCGTTTACATGCACTGCATGCCGGTTGACCGGGGCCACGAAGTGGACGACGAGGTCATTGATGGGCCGCAGTCGGTC
Source organism: Anaerolineae bacterium (assembly GCA_023382535.1). The sequence goes on from JAHDWA010000018.1 coordinate 88,696, forward strand.
ATCTACAAGCAGGCCGAAAACCGGCTGCACATCCAAAAAGCGCTGATGGCCCTGACCATGGGCGGCCGGGCGTAACGGTTTTACCGCTTAGAGTTACCTCACGAAATCGATTCTTTTACCGCAGAGATCGCTGAGAACGCCGAGAAATATAAAAAACTCTGCGAACTTTGCACCCTCTGCGGTAATTTTTTCAAAGTTGAGCTGTATCCAGAAGGATTTTGAAATGACCATACCCCTAACCTCTTTCCCTTTTCCCCCCGCCTTAGCCCAGGCCGCCGAGCGGGTCTGCCAGTATGCCCAGACGATTCGGCAGGCGCAAGTTGATTTCCTGGCCGATCTGATCCGCATCCAGAGCTACACCGGCCAGGAAGAACCGGCCGTCGAGCGCACCCTGGCCGAAATGAGGGCCTGCAGCTTTGACCATGTCCGCACCGACAGCGCCGGCAACGCCCTGGCGACGGTCGGTGCAGGCCGCTTTCACCTGTTGTACGACGCCCACCTGGACGAGAACGAAATCGCCGACGAGCGGGACTGGCCCTATCCGCCCTTAGAGCCGACCGTGGCCAACGGCAAACTCTACGGGCTGGGTGCGTCCGATTGCAAGGGTGGGGTGGCCTCGATTGTCTACGGGGCGCGGCTGGCCGCCGAGCTAAACCTGACGGGCGACTGCACCATCACCGTCAAGGGGTCAACGCTGGAGGAGGACGCCGAAGGCTTTGCCATGCGCCACCTCATCGAGCATGACCGCCTGCCCCGCCCCGACGCCGTGCTGCTGGCCGAGGCGACCGACCTGACCCTGCGGCGCGGCCACCGCGGCCGCTGCGAGATCAAGGTCCGCATGCCGGGCCGGGCGGCTCACGCCAGCACGCCTGAACTGGGCGATAATGCCATCTTGAAAATGCGCCCCGTCCTGGACGCCCTCGAAGCCATGACACCTCACCTGCCCACCGATCCCATCCTGGGCCGGGGGACGCAGGTAGTGACCATGATCGCCTCGCCTCACACGCCCAACAGTGTGCCGGCCTGGTGCGAAGCCACCCTCGACCGCCGCCTGACGCCTGCCGAAACGCCGGAGCGGGTGGTCGCCGAGATCGAGGCGGCGCTGGCTGGTTTGGGCGCATCGGTGCAGGTGGTTCAGCAGCCGGTCACATCGTGGACCGGGCTGGACCTGAGCGGCCCCGCCTTCTTCCCCGGCTGGCTCCTGCCCGCAGACCACCCGCTCATCCGGGTCGGCCAGATCACCTGCGCCGCCCTGTGGGGCCACGTTCCCCGCGTGGACGTCTGGAAGTTCAGCACCAACGGCACCTATTCCGCCGGAGCGGCCGGGATTCCGACCCTCGGCTTTGGGCCGATGGAGGAGCAGTACGTCCACACGCCCCAGGATCAGGTTGACCTGGAGAAGCTGCTCAAAGGCGCGATGTTTTACGCCCTGTTCCCCCTGGCTTACAGCTTGCTGATGGGTGAGGAAGCCTAAGCTCACAATTTATGCAGTTGTTAGCCAGTCAAAGAAGCCATCTTCACTTCTTGCTTTTTATGCGTCATTGACGTACAATAAGGCATGCTCTTCATCGAAACGCCTCTCTTCACCCAACTCATCCCAGAGTTAATCCCAGATGAAAACTATAGATTGCTCCAACAAACCCTCATTTTGCGACCGGAAACGGGTGATCTCATTCAAGGAGGAGGAGGGCTTCGGAAAATACGTTGGAAATTACCGGGCCGGGGTAAGAGAGGGGGATTACGGGTCATTTACTATTGGGATGTTGCTGCTAATACGATTTATATGCTTTTACCATATCCCAAGAATAAGCAGGAGGATTTGACCCCAGCCCAGCTAAAGATGTTACGTAATTTGATAAAGGAATGGTTGGAATGAATGACAAAGATTTTGCCAATTTGGTGGAAAGTATTAAACAGGCAGGGCAGATAAAACGGGGCGAACTAGCACCGGGTCGCCTGTTTGAATTTAGTCCATTAGATATAAAGGCTATTCGAGAACAGTTTCATAAATCACAACGGGAGTTTGCCTATATGATTGGGGTTAGCGTTGGAACTTTGCAAAACTGGGAACAAGGTCGGCGTAAACCGGAAGGGCCAGCCAGGGCGTTGTTACAGATAGCTGCCAAAAATCCTAAAGCGGTAATAGAAGCATTGGGAACAGGAGAATAAAATGGGGGTCTCTGCAAATGCGGTATGAATTGGAGAAGGAAAAGGATAAGTTACAAGACCGCTTAGAAAAAGAAGTGCTGGTTTATGCGGCTGCTTAATTAGGGGAAGCAGTACGTCCACACGCCCCAGGATCAGGTTGGCCTGGAGAAGCTGCTCAAAGGCGCGATGTTTTACGCCCTGTTCCCCCTGGCTTACAGCTTGCTGATGGGTGAGGAAGCCTAAGCTCACAATTTATGCAGTTGTTAGCCCGCATCGTTGAGACCCGCCTTGACTTAAATTTTGTTGAGTGCGATAAATTTTAGAGGTAAGCTACTACCAACCCGCACTCGAATTAATAAAAATAGAGCCTCGAGTCCCAATAGTGCAGTTTCCCTACTCAATAAATTTGAGCAGGTATACAACCTCTCCCTACCGGTTTCTGTTCGGGAATGGTATTCCCTGGCTGAGGCTTGCAACATTTTCGCAAGTACAGCAATCAAGACTACCCCGTTGAACTCAGTGAACGAATGATTTCTCGTCCAATGAATACGTCGTCTATCTATCCACCTTAGTCTTTATTCAACTTGTTAAGGACAGGACGCTTATGGTCTTTTTTGATTATCTTCTTTTAGGCGCCGCAATTCTGCTTATACTGAGCATTATTGCGAGTAAGGCCTCCGGCCGGTTAGGGGTTCCGGCTCTGCTGTTTTTCCTGGTCATCGGTATGCTGGCCGGTTCAGAAGGGGTAGGTGGGATTGAGTTTAGCGATGCCTACATTGCGCAGTCGTTGGGGGTAGTGGCGCTCATCTTCATTCTGTTTTCGGGTGGATTTGACACAGAATGGGGCAGTGTCCGCCATGTGCTTTCGTATGGTCTGGTTCTGGCCACGGCAGGGGTACTGCTCACGGCCCTGGCAGTTGGGGCATTTGCTGTGGTTATGCTTGGCTTTTCCTGGCGTGAAAGTTTGTTGTTTGGGGCTATTGTTTCATCAACCGATGCCGCAGCCGTATTTGCTGTTATGCGCTCGCGCGGTGTTGGGTTAAAGGGAAGCTTAAAACCGTTAATCGAATTAGAATCGGGCAGTAACGATCCGATGGCCATCTTTTTGACCACGGCTATGGTGGGGCTGCTGACCGACCCCCATGCATCTGTCCTGGGGCTAGCCCTGATGTTCTTTGTCCAAATGGTTGCCGGCGGCGCCGCCGGGTATCTACTTGGTAAGGGTATGGTCTATGTCATTAACAAACTCCATTTGGAATATGATGGCCTTTATCCGGTCCTCTCCATCGCTCTGGTCTTGCTGGTTTATGGTATAACCGCCCTGATTGGCGGCAACGGCTTTCTGGCGGTATACCTGGCCGGTCTGGTCATGGGCAACACCAATGTGCTTCACCGGCGTAGTCTGATGCGCTTTCATGATGGTCTGGCCTGGCTGATGCAGATTGTGATGTTCTTAACTTTGGGGCTATTAGTATTCCCTTCCCGAGTATTCGCTGTGGCGGGGATCGGGTTACTTACCGCAGCGTTCTTGATGTTAATTGCCCGCCCGGTTGGCGTGTATGTGTCGCTTCTGCCGTTTCGGGTCAGCCTGCGCAAAACTGCAATGGTTGGTTGGGTCGGCTTGCGGGGGGCTGTCCCGATCATTCTGGCCACTTTCCCTTTACTGGCCGGCGTAGAACAGGCAGAGACAATTTTTAACCTGGTTTTCTTTATTGTGCTAACTTCAGTCCTGATACAGGGCAGTAGTATTCCCGTAGTTGCTCGTTGGCTGCGAGTTGCTGCGCCGTTGCCATCGAGACGGCGCTCCCCGCTTGAGTTTGAGTCCACCAACGGCATTCGAGGCGAATTGGTCGAGATCGAACTTCCGCTGAGTTCAGCGGCGGTGGGTCGTCGTATTGTCGAACTGGGGCTGCCCACAGGCGCTTTGCTCGTCTTAATTGGCCGCGGTGACGGCTTTTTTGTGCCGAGTGGCAGCACAATGCTGGCAGCCGGAGACACGCTTTATCTTCTGGCAAAAGAGGAGATTTTAGGGCAAGTGAAACAGATCATAGATAATCAACTTGAGTTTTGAGGAGGGATCAGGGTTGTGTTTTAGCAGGCTGATGCGATTGCAATGGAGATGTACCAAAGATTAATTTCTCAAAAAGAGTTGCACATCAGGTTGTAGATAAAAAAGACCCCTGAGGTTTGAATTCCCTCAGGGGTCTTTTGATTCGAACTTACGGCGCTGGCGTGGCTTCAGCCGTTGGTTCGGCGGTAGGCGGCGCTTGCAGGAAATCGTCCCGCTTCTTTTCGAGGAATGTGTTCACCAGGCCCTCACTGACCCGCACGTAATAGGGCGACTCGGAGGATTTGACGACGTAGGTATTGTCCGTCTCGTCCTTGGTTCCAATGCTCAGGGTGTAGGTTTTATCTGCCGTCTTCAGAGTGAGCACAGCCTGGGGTTTGTCCAGGCCATAGGCGGGATCTTCCGTCTTGCCCAGCGGCCGGGTCATGCGGATGCCGCTGGCCTGGCTGAACAGGCTGGTGAAGTTGTTCTCGTTGAAGGTTTCATCGCCGGCCAGCCCTGGCATGGTCCATTGTTCGCCGTCTTTGGTAAACTCAAACGTGCCATTGGCGTTCTCCAGGGTCAGGCTGGTCGTGGCCGTTTGGGGCACGGTGAAGTAGAGCGTGTCCACCCAGGAACCCGCCTGGGGACTGGCCTCAAAGCTGTTGATGTCGCCGGCCAGGTAAACCTCGGGCCGGTCGTCGGCGCGGACGTGGGTTGCAGCGGCCCCGGCGGAACTGCCGATGTAGAGCTTGTGGCTGGCCCCATCTTTTAGCTGGATCTCGACCAGGCTGGTAAAGTCGCCCGCGGCGACCTTGAGCCGGCTGTGGCTGCCCTCGGTCTGCGTCACCAGCCGGTTGGTCCTGATTTTCTCGATTTTATCCAGCAAAGGCGTTACTTTGGCGCTGTCAACCGGATAATCGTCAGCCTCCGGCAGAACCCAGTTGTCGCCGCTTTTGGCGAGGGCCAGCTTGTTCCCTTCGCTGTCGCTCAGCGTCAGACCGGTCACATCCGCTGCCTTGTAATCGGGCAGCAGCGGGCCGCCCCCACTCGATGCGGCTGCTCTGGGCCACAAGACAAAGGCCGCCAGCGCAATTTGCGCCACTAAAATTACCGCTAAAATCTGGTTGAATCGACTCATCGTTGTTTTACTCCTTGTATATTGCCGGTTGCCGGTTATCAGTCATCAGTGATCAGTTTGCCAGTTATCAATCACCCGTTATTCAGTACTGCTTACTGATTACTGACTACTGACTACCGACGACTGTCCACCCACCGCAGGCGATTGCGGCACCAACTCCATCGGCTGTTCATTCTGCCGCCGCCAGCGCCAGATAGCGCCCAGGCCAACCAGGGCCAGCAGGGCCAGGACGTAATTGGCTCCTTCCCAGAAGGACTGCTGGCTCTCGGTCAGCGGGTTGAGCACGCGGGCCGACGTTCCGCGCGAGCGGATGCCGAGCAGGTCCAGATCCTCCACCGACCAGTCCACCGTATTTTGCATGAATTGGAGCGTGTTCAGGTAGCGGTCGCGGGTGAGGTTGGAGGAGAGTTGAAAGACGACGTCGTTGAGAAACTCGGCGCTGCCAATGACCACCAGCCGGGCCGTATCCGGCGAATTTTCAATGGTGCCGATAGCGTTGACTTCGGCAGTAGGGGCGGGCTGCGGCTCGGTCCCGGCCGGCTGGCCGGCTTCCGGCGTCGGCGCAGCCGTTAGCGGCGAAGGCTTGTCCTTGAAGTAACTTTCAAAAACGCCCTGTACCGAAACCGCCAGCGGGTAGGATTTCGGCTCGCCTTCCACCGGAAAGCCCAGCTCCGGGTAACTATTCATGTCGGGTTGAATGTTGGTATCAGTGCGCAGCCAGGAGCCGGGGCTGGATTTGAGCAGCGTCGTTACCGTCCGCTCCTTATTTTTGGCTTCGTCCACCACCACCGGCGAAGCCCAGTTGAGGGTGACGGCGGGCAGGTTGGCCAGGATCGGGCTTTGCCGGTCCATTCCATCGGGCCGGACATCCACAAAGAAGGGATAGTTCATGGCCTGGATCTCCTGCACTTGCAGACCGCCCAGGTCGCGGTTGACCTGCACCGGGAAGGGTTCGTTTTGCGGATCCATAACTAATGACTGCTGGACGTCAATCCCGTAGCCGGCCAGCATGTCGCGCAGCCCGTTCTCGATGGGCTGGATGCCCAGGCTGCCGCTGAATTGATCGGGCACGATGGCGTAGTTGCCGGCTGAGACCACCACCGAACCGCCCCGCATCAGGTACTGGTCAATGGCGTACTGTTCCTTATCGCTCATATTCTGCGGGGCGATGACCGCCAGCACGTCCACATCGGTCGGGACCTGGCCGTTGGACAGATCAACCGGGCGCACCGTGTAATCCTGGCCCAGTTGCTGGGCAATAGTCTGATACTGCTTGAACGAGGGCATCTGCTGCCCAAAAGCGTTGGGCTGGGGGATGTCCGGCGGCGTCCACAGCCCGACCACCTTGAGAAAGCCGGACGAACCACGCTTGAGGGCCGACTCAATGCTGGTGCGGACATCCGCCTCGGTCAGGTCGCCGGCCGGGGAGAGCAGTTGGGCCTTGTCGCCAATTTGCATGATCATGTGCAGATAGTAAGTCTGGTCGGAGAAGAGCGTGGCGGCGATAGGCCGCAGACCGTACTGGTCCACCATTGTCTGGCGGGTCACCTGGCTGTCAGGGTCATCCAGGTTGACGGTTTCAAACGTGAATTTCCCGTTTGACTTGGCCTGGATTTCCTCGGCCACCTTTTGGATGGTTTCAGGCGCGGGCTGGAGCCACTCCGGCAGCGTGCTGGGCGTGACATAAAGGCTCAACTTGACCGGCTCTTGCATCGCCGCCAGCACCGCGTCAACGCTCTGGAAGCCGTAGACCACTTTTTTGACCGCGCGGGTCAGGTCATATTCCGGGTTGCGCAGGCGCACCTCCACCTGGCCGTCGGGCGAAGGTTGGACTTCGATCAAATCGCGAAAGTTCAATACTTCATTCTGGTCGCCGTAGCGCACCAGGATGTCGAAATAGGCATTCACCACCGAAGCGCCGTAACGATCCGCCGCCTGTAAAGGCGTTGGCTGGATGCCATAGGTCTGGTTAGCTTCGGCCTCTTTTTCCGGGTCCTGTAAGGGGTCCACAATCTCCACGACAACGTTGCCGTTGGAAGCAACCTGATATTCTTGCAGCAGGTCACGGATGCGCGGCGCCAGCGGCGCCAGCAGGGGGTGGGTCTTTTCGCTAAAGTAGCCGCGAATGAGCAGCGGCTCCTGCACATTCTGCAGTAAATCGCGGGTGGTCTGGGAGAGGCTGTACTCGCGCTGGGCGGTCAGGTCGAGGCGCGCGCCGCTGAGCGGGTAGAGCCAGACGTTCAGGGCAATCAGGTTCAGGACAATCAGCCCGGCGGTTAACAGCAGGCCCTCGCGGTGAGCGCGCGTCTGCTCGCCGGTGCTCCAGCGCTTGCTGTCGAGCGAGACCACGTTGAGGGTCAGGAACAGGGCCGTCAGGGAGAGGTAGTAGACCAAATCTCTCAGGTCAATCACGCCCCGCTCGATGCTTTCAAAGCGGCTGCCGGAGCCGATGGCCCGCAGGATCTCGGCAATGCTGTCGCCGAAAAAGCGGGTGACGCCCAGTGAACCAACCACATAAAACAGGCCGCCGACCAGGGCGGTCAGAATCAAGGCGACAATCTGGTTGTCGGTGCGGGAGGAGATGAACAGGCCAATAGCGACATAGGCCGCCGCCATGAGAATAGCCGCCAGGTAGCCGCCCAGCACCGGCCCCCAATCCAGGTTGCCCAGCAGGGCGACGGTAATGGGGATAAAGAGAGTCAGCGCCAGGGCGACGATGACCAGGATCATCACCGCCAGGAATTTACCGAGTACCAGTTGCACGGGATGGGTGGGCAAGGTCAGCAGCATTTCCAGGGTGCCGGTTTGCTGCTCCTCGCTCCACTGGCGCATGGTCAGCGCGGCCACTAGGAAGATGAGCAGAATGGGCATCCAGCTAAACATAGGCCGGACATCGGCCACGCCCCGGGCGAAGAAGGCGTCAACCCAGAAAAAGGTAAAGAGGGTGGCCGCCAAAAATACGCCCACAAAAATCAGCGCCATCGGCGAGCCGAAGTAGCTGTTGAGTTCTTTGCGAGTGATTGCCAGAATCTGTTTCATAAATTACATCTCCTGATACTTAAGAGTACGAGCGTGTTGCGTGGTCCGTAAAATAAACGGACCACGCAACACGGACCACGGTTTACCCCGTTGCCAGCTCGTTAAACACCGTCTCCAAGGTGCGCACATCGCGGCGGAGTTCGCGCAGGGGCCAGTTCTCCTGGCGGGCCAGTTCGTAGATGGCCGGGCAGAGGTCGGCTTGATCCTGGCCCAGGATACGATAGGCCGGAAAGCCGTCGGGGGTACGCGTTGCTTCAACCTGGCGCACGCCGTTGAGCGCCTTGAGCGAGCGGTCGAGGCCATGAGTTTCTTTTTGCAGCACCAGGACCGCGTTGGCCGTGGCGGCCAGGTCGGCCAGGCGGGCATCAGCTTTGACCTGCCCGTTCATGATGATAATCACCCGGTCGCAGACCGCTTCGACTTCGGGCAGGATGTGGGACGAAAATAGGATGGTGCTGTGGCGGGCCAGGCGGCGGATCAGGTTGCGGATTTCGATAATCTGGGTCGGGTCCAGCCCGACGGTTGGTTCGTCGAGGATAAGCAGCTTGGGTTTGTGTAGAATGGCTTGAGCCAGGCCGACCCGCTGGCGGAACCCTTTACTCAGTTGGCCGATGGGGCGGGTCAGGTGCTCGGTCAGGCCGGTGGCATAGATGGCTTCGGAGAGACGGGCGGGCTGCTCTTCGCGGGGGATCTCGCGCAGGTCGGCCATCATTCTGAGATAAGTTTGCACCGACAGCTCCGGGTAAAGGGGGGCATTTTCGGGCAGGTAGCCGAGGCGGGCCTGGACCTCACGGGTGTGGGCCAGCACATCCAGGCCGTCTACCTTGACCTCGCCGCTGTCGGGCTGCAGGTAGCCGGTGATTATTTTAATGGCCGTAGATTTGCCCGCCCCATTGGGGCCGAGCAGGCCGACCACTTCGCCGGCGGCCACATTAAAGGTGACGCCGCGCAGGGCCTCGATGGGGCCGTAGGATTTGGTCACATCGGTGATTTCGATCATCTATTTCCTCCTCAACATAAAGACCCCGCTCGTGAGAACGGGCGGGGTAGTTGCGATAGCTCTCAATAATTCAGACTGCTTAAGATATTCTATACTGAACCGGGTCTGGAGGCAACAAAAGTTTGCCGGACATGAGTATAGCATAAGGATGCGTAAACAACCTTAAATGAAGTTTAAAGTAAGTTTAAGAAAAGCTTAAAAGCCGTGACAAAAAAGAACAGCCCCTGGAGGTTTGAAGCCCCGGTGGCTGTTCTTTTGGTTTTGAACTTAGCTAACTTGCTTTAACAGAGATCTTCTTGGCGCTTTCTTTGGGCTGAACTTTGGGTAAGGTGATTTGCAAAACGCCATTCTTGAAGGTAGCGTCGCACTGATCGGAATTAACTTCTGTCGGGAGGGGGATGGAGCGATGGAAAGAGCCATAAGAGCGCTCCATGCGGTAGTAATTGTCGCCCTTGTCTTCCTTCTCGGCTTTCTTCTCCCCGCTAATGGTCAGGACATCATTGCTTAACGAAACGTCAATGTCCTTCTCTTCCAGGCCGGGCAGCTCGGCGGTAATTCTCACTTCCTTTTCATTCTCGGTGACATCTATGCGCGGGCTGAAATCGCCGAAGTTTTCCATAAAGCCGCTCCTAAAGGGGGTCAGCCCAAACCCGCCGCCAAAGAAATCGTCAAACACGCGATCCATCTCGCGGCGAAAGGTATAAAGTGGATCATCCTCCCGCCGGGCGAGCATCTGCTTATCGTTCCGCTTCCACGGAACCAAATCTTTGATAGCCATAATAACCTCCTTCGAAAGTAGACCGCCGGCGACTGACCAACGACTGCCGAGTGTCTTAGCGGCGGTCGGTGGTCGGCGGTCGCATTACGCTGCCTTTACCGAAATCTTCTTCGCCTGGGCCGGGCCGACCTTGGGCAGGTGCAGGCGCAGCACGCCGTTCTTGACGGTCGCCTGAATATTTTCCTGGTCCACTTCATTCGAGAGGGTGAAGCGGCGGAAGTAATCGCCCACTTCATACTCGGCGTAGGCCAGGCTGTAGTTTTGGGGCTGCTCCTGCTCCACAAAACCGTTGATGCTTAAAACGCCTTTTTCGAGGGTGATATCAATGGAGTTCTCGTCTACGCCAGGCATATCGGCCACGACCACCACGGCATCCTTGGTTTCGAAGATGTCCGCGCGGGGCACATAAGCCTTGCGCGCGCGCGTGCGTTCCGCGCCGTTGGTAGTAATTTCTTGCTTCTCAACTTCTTGGGTTTGCAATTCTTTATTTTCGCTTGCCATATTAACCTCCGCTTACGATTTGCGATTTTAGATTTACGATTTATACCGCAAGGGTATCCTTTAGGACGATAGGTGTATTGCGTGTTGCGTAAAGAAAACAAAAGACATCTTACGCTTTACGCTTGAGCCGTTTTGATCGAAATTTTCTTGGGCTTGTCGGCTTCGGCGCGGGGCAGGGAGATGTGCAGGATACCCTTGTCGAACATCGCCTCTACTTTGTCAGCTTCAACCAGGAAGGGGAGCTGGAAGGTGCGGGTGAACTTGCCGTAGCCGCGCTCGCGGCGGTGGTACTTCTCACCCTCTTGCAGCTCTTCCGGCTGGCGGACGCCGGTCAGGGTCAGGGTTTCGCCCACTACAGAAATGTCAATATCGTCAGGGTTGACGCCGGGCAGTTCGGCGGTAAGGACGGCGCCATCCTGGTTCGACCAGACATTTATCGCCGGGTAGCTGGGCGCAGTCTGGAAGCGGGGACGGCTGCCATAAAATGAGTTAAAGAGGCCTTCCATCTCGCGCTGCATGCGCTCGACTTCTTGCCAGGGGTTAGCATAACTTTGTCGGCCAAATGATTGTCTTAACATGATACTTCTCCTTTGTTCTACTTAGACTACTTTTGGTTTACTTTGTACGGGTCTCTGCTCGTTTCCTCTCGTTCCCGCGCAAAGCGCGGGAACGAGAGGACTGGAGAAACTATTTAAGTTCATTACATGCCCTATGGTAGACAGCGATTGTTAGAAGTACGATAGAGGAATGTTAGAGGTGTGTTAGAATCATCGTTTAAAATTAAAGACCCCAGGGGTTCTAAACCCCTGGGGTCCTGGTTAATCTTTCAACAGAACTTCCAGGTAATTATTTACCAACCACGCGCTGGCCTCGAAAAAGGCGTAGGTGCGGCGGAGGGGGTCGTAGGCCAAAGCTTTGCTGGGCATTGCCTCGGTTTGATAGATAACCCGCTCAATCTCCTCAATCCGAGCCAGTAATTCACCCGGCAAACCCGGCGCAGTGACGTCGGCGTAGGTGGGCCGTTTCTGCGGGAAAGTAACAGCCTGGGCCGGCAGATGGGGCAGCGCTCCCAGGGCCACCAGGGCGTGATTGAAGTAGAGCAGTTGGGGCTGGGGTGTTTCGATTTCATCCGCCGGGCTGAAAGCCAGGTTCAGGCTGGTCAGCCAGTCCCAATCCAGCAGGACATGCTGGACCAGCACTCTCAGCTCCTCGGTGCTCATGGGCAAAGACGTGCGCTGGCTGAGGATAAAGCCCTCGCGCACGTCTTCCAGGTGGTGTAACGTCTCCGCAAGCTGGCCGGGACGGTAGCTGAGCTGCCGCCCGGCCTGTCGCTGCTCTTGAATCACTGTCGCCAGCGTCTGCCGGGTGGTTTTGACAACGCGGGCCAGGTCGCGCAGCGCTTCACGCGCGCCCGCTAAATCTTCCAACTCCGACATAGCGTAAATAGATAGTAGGTAGTAAGGAGTAGGGGCGAAGATGGCAGAGAGTAGATAAAATCCAGCCCCTAATCCCTATCCCCTATCAATACTCAGGCGGCATCGCCGGTGCGGCGGCTGGCTTCTCTTCCGGGGCATCGGTGATGAGCGCCTCGGTGGTCAGGATCATGGCCGCGATGGAGGCGGCGTTGGCCAGCGCCCCGCGCGTAACCTTGGCCGGGTCAATAATACCGGCTTTGACCATATCCATATACTGGTCAGACATGATGTCATAACCGATCTTGTTGTTCTTCTCGCTCTCCTGGCGGCGCTTGACCTCTTGCTGCACCACCGAGCCGTCCAGGCCGGCGTTGCGCATGATGCCCCGCATTGGCTCTTCCAGGGCGCGGCGGACAATGGCGATGCCGGTGCGCTCGTCGGCCACCTCGCTGGTGACGTTGTCCAGTGACGACACGGCGTTGATCAAGGCGACGCCGCCGCCGGGGACAATACCTTCCTCAACCGCAGCGCGGGTGGCGCTCAGGGCGTCCTCAACGCGGTGCTTCTTCTCTTTCAACTCGGTTTCGGTGGCCGCGCCGACGCGGATAACGGCCACCCCGCCGGCCAGTTTGGCCAGCCGCTCTTGCAGCTTCTCGCGGTCGTAGTCGGAGGTGGTGTTGTCAATCTCAACCTTGATCTGGTTGATGCGGCCCTTGATGTCCTCATCCTTGCCGTGCCCGCCGACGATGGTCGTGTCGTCCTTGGTCGAGACGACCTTATCGCACTTGCCCAGGTCGGCCAGGCTGGTGCTGTCCAGCTTGCGGCCCATCTCCTCGCTGATGACCGTGCCGCCGGTCAAAATGGCAATGTCTTGCAGCATGGCCTTGCGCCGGTCGCCGAAGCCGGGAGCCTTGACCGCCAGGACGTTGAAGGTCCCGCGCAGCTTGTTCAGGACCAGCGTCGCCAGGGCTTCGCCGTCCACGTCCTCGGCAATAAGCAGCAGGTTGCGCTTGCCCGTCTGGACCAGCTTCTCCAGCACCGGGATTAGATCGGCGGCGGCGGAGATCTTCTTGTCGTGGATGAGCACAAACGGCTCTTCCAGGACCGCCTGCATCGAGTCCTGGTTGGTGATGAAGTAGGGCGAGATGTAGCCCCGGTCAAACTGCATACCTTCGACATACTCGGTTTCAAAGGCCAGGCCCTTGCTCTCTTCGACGGTGATGACGCCGTCCTTGCCGACTTTGTCCATCACCTCGGCGATCAACTCGCCAATCTCGCGGTTCTGGGCCGAAATCGAGGCCACGCTGGCAATCTCTTCTTTGTTGTCAATGGTGATCGCCATATCGCGGATGGCCTGGGTCACAGCAGCGGTCGCTTTTTCAATGCCGCGCTTGAGCAGCATCGGATTCGCCCCGGCGGCCACGTTCCGCAAGCCTTCGTTGACCATCGTATGGGCCAGCACAGTCGCGGTGGTCGTGCCGTCGCCGGCGATGTCGTTGGTTTTGGTGGCGGCTTCCTTGAGCAGTTGCGCGCCCATATTGGCATAGGGGTCTTTGAGTTCAATCTCTTTGGCCACGGTTACGCCGTCGTGGGTGACGGTCGGCGCGCCCCACTTTTTATCGAGGGCAACGTTGCGGCCCTTGGGGCCGAGGGTGGTAGCCACAGCCTGGGCCAGGGTGTCAATGCCGGTCTTTAGCTGCCGGCGCGCTTCATCTTCAAAAATAAGTTGTTTCGGCATAGGTGTTATCTCCTTAAAAATAGTAATCAGTAATCAGTAGCCAGTAGTCAGTAGCCAGATAACAGGAACTGCTATCTGCTACTCTGTTACCTTGCGACCTTGTTACCCTGCTACTTGCTACCCTGCTACCTTTTTATAATTTTATAGATTTTAAGTAACCTCTCACTCAATAACCGCCAGCAGGTCGCTTTCGCGCATGATCAGGTACTTGGAGCCGTTGTGCTTGATCTCGGTGCCGGCGTACTTGGCAAAGAGAACCTTATCGCCCACTTTGACATCCAGCGGCGCGCGCTTGCCCTCTTCGTTGCGGCTGCCCGGCCCCACGGCCAGGATTCGGCCTTCCATCGGCTTCTCTTTGGCCGTCTCGGGCAGGACAATACCGGACGCGGTCATCTCTTCCCGCTCAATCGGCTCGACCCAGACCCGGTCGCCCAGCGGGCGCAGTTTCAGATCTGACATACTTGAACCTCCTTGTATGGTAAATTAGATAGGTTTGGAATGGCTGCTTTCACTGGAAAATAAAACGTAAAGCGTAAGGGCTTGGGGCTTACGTTTTACGTCTTAAATTAGGGAAAGCGTTTGTGAGTTATATTACGGATATGAATGGTATTAACCGATTGTTAGAATCGTATTAGCGAATTGTTAGAATTGTATTAGAAATTGTCTTTTTCTCAATTTGTGCCAGACCGCAATGGTTTCGAAAACCTCTGCAGTCTCTCTTTATTTCTGTACGTTGACCTATTTGGCATCGCATACTTATCGCATACTTATCGCATGGTTATCGCATCCTTGACCGATCCAACTCCGGCTGTTTTCCGGCCTTAATTCCAGCGGACCGATCCTCTTGCGGCAAGAGGTCAAGCTGATTTTTGACGACAAAAAACCCCCAATTTCTGGGGGTCACATTTTAACAATGTTAAGATATAATGAGCTTCGTAAGCTGATCGGCTCAATAAATTTACTTAAAATTGTTAAAAAGAGAAAGGTAAAATAAAAATGGCCAAAGTTTCTGGCCCTTTATTCAGTATGAAAGCCTCCGGCTCATTTGGCGATATTGTCTTTGACCGGCGCGGCTATGCCCGGCCCAAGGGCAGCAGCTATGACCGCCAAACGGCGTCCCAGGGCGATTTTCGCCAGGCGATGACCGTGGCCCAGAAGTGTGTCAAGGTTTGCGGTCCGGCCACCCGGCAACTGCTGCGGAGCGTGGCCGAGGACCCGGCCCGCTGGAGCGCCTATCTGGCCAAGAATTTAATTGGTCCCGACCGGGGGCTTTACCAGGAGGCGATGAACCAGTATAACTATACCGAGGTTGACCAGGTTAAGTGGGAAGCAGCGGCAAGCGAAGCCGGTCTGCGCCCGGTGAAGCTGGAGTACGCCACCGTCGCCACGGTGACCCCCGGCGCGCAGCTTTTTGCCCTGGCCTCGACCCTGTTCTCGCTGGGGATTTACACCAGCGTGGGCCAGCCCAACGGCAATGCCCCCGCCTGGAAGGAACAGATTATATCTTGAGCGACACTAAAGGTTTTTGATGACTTACAGGCTGCGGTAATGAAAAGGAAGATTGGAAGGCTGCAAGGCCGGCTCAGGTGTAGCAAGCCTCCAATCTTCCGGCCTTTACCGATCTTGAAGATCAAACTTTCAGGAGTTACGCAGTTGAAGGATTTGCCCTCCTCTAACTCCCCCCACAGGGGGGAGAATCAGCTTAAGTCCCTCCCTTTGGGAGGGATTTAGGGAGGGCTTTTCCACCCTCCGCGTAAGTCCTAACTTTGTGAGCGTCTATCCTCCAACTGAATAGCCGATTTTAGCTGATATGAGCAAGACCTCCGGGGGAGTGTGTCCGCGGAGGTCTTTTTACTGCTAAAGGAGTATTCGGTAACGCCCCAATCGTCCTTGATGACCTGCCCGCCGAGCGTTGCCTGCCCTGGCGGGAGGCTGGGGAAACGCCCGGCTAAGAAGGTTGAAGCCCGCTAAAGCAGGCTAAAAATGTCCCGTTGAGCCGGTTTTGAACCGGCTTTCACCTGTTGTAGCCGAGGGCTTCCAGCCCTCGGTGGACTCAAACAAGATTGCCGGCCAGATGGTCATTATTGTTGCACTCGCTGCAACACGCGCCCCTTATGCTGAGGTCAATCACAGCAAGGAGGCGCGACAATGGCTTTTTGGTCAAAGAAAATTGAGGAATTTGAAGAAATGGACCATATCATTCACGAGAACCCCGGTATTTCAGCGGCAGAGTTGGCCCGCGAACTGGACGTGGAACCGTCTACGGTGATGCGGCGGCTGCCTTCTTTGGAAGAGGCCGGGTATCTCTACTACGAAGACGAGGAGGGGCGGTTATGGCCGTTTGACGCCGACGATGGGGATTGACTTACGCTTCATCCAAGTACGTAGCAATTGGTTAGACGCCTTGGCCAGGCCCGCCGAGCGTTGCCTGCCCTGCCGGGAGGCTGGGGAAACGCCCGGCTACACCAGGGGCAAGCCCGCTGAAGCAGGCTGGTGCAGTCTCAGAAGAGATATTCAGGAAAAAATGGTGGGGTGTCGGCCCTCACCCCCAACCCCTCTCCCATTGGGCTTATCTTTATCCATAAGTCAGGTAAGGGGCAGGGCGAGGAAAAACAGACTTGAATGGACCTTGCTTTTTATCACCCAGCGGATCAGTTGGCCGTGGCTCGACCCCCCTTAATCCCCCCTGCCAGGGGGGAAATCTCTGCTCCTCCCCCCACCGGGGGGAGTTAGAGGGGGGCGAAACCGCCGCCAACCTTCGCCAGCGGGTTAAGACATTCAAAATTCACTCCAAAACCACATCTCCCACTTATGGGTAAGGATAAGCCCATTGGGAGAGGGGAGTTGCGTAGCGACGGGGTGAGGGCTAATCCGAAAAGGTCTCCTGTTTCTGCACTAGTGAACCGTTTTTAAGCGGTTTTCACCTGTTGTAGGCGGGGGCTTTCAGCCCTCGACTCTCGTTACCTTAAAAGAATCTCCATTCGGGAATTTGATGAATTGTTGTTGCGTAATTTGAAAGCTACTCGTGATATACTGGATTAAACCACAACACCGGAGCAGAGGAAGCAAGATTATGGAGTCAGCCGAAAACAAAAGTGAACGCCTGCTGCAATTAGAACAGATCTTACTGGCCGAGCCTTTGGGTCTGACCAGAGCCGAGATTGCCCGCCGCTTAAATGTTCACCGTGCTACGGCCGGGAGGTATATTGATGAGTTGAGCCGGCGCATCCCCATTTGGGAAGAAGGCAACTTATTGGGGATTAACCGGGATGATTATCTCACCAATATCCGCCTGACCATCCATGAAAGCATGGCGATTCATGTAGCGACGCGCTTGATGGCGACCCGGATGGATAAGCACAACCCTCACGCAGCGGCGGCATTACGCAAATTGGGCCAGGCATTGCATAAATTTGCGCCCCAGATCAGCCGCCATTTACTGGCCTCGGCCAGTGTGATGGACGACGCTGCCCAGCGCCACGACCCGGCCTATTTGGGTATTTTAGAAACCCTGACCCGCGCCTGGTCGGATGGCCGCCTGGTCCACCTGTGGCACAAACACGAGTCCAGCGGGGTAGTCTCCGAGTATGATTTCGCGCCCTACTTTATTGAGCCGTATGCCGTCGGCCAAACCACCCATGTCATTGGCTTGCGCCGCCCGCCGGGTAAAGTACGTACCCTCAAGGTCGAGCGCATCCAGCGGGCCGAACTGCTGGCCGAGGCTTACACTATTCCCGCCGATTTCAACCCGCAAGCTATCCTGGCCGACGCCTGGGGCATCTGGTATACGGAGGCCGAACCGGTCGAGGTCGTGCTGCGCTTTCATCCTCGCGTCGCCGGCCGGGTCAAGGAGAGCCGCTGGCACCGCAGCGAAACTATCGCCGAGCAGGCCGACGGCTATCTGCTCTGGCGGGCCAGGATTGCCGAGCCGCAGGAGATGCTGCCCTGGATTCGAGGGTGGGGCGCGGATGTGGAGGTAGTGGAGCCAATGGGATTAAGAAAAGCGATTCTCACCGAAGTTAATCGTCTCAACCGAGTCTACAAGATTGAGACAACACCCCAGGACGCATTGTTAAGCCGCTTGCTTCGCTGCTGGGGTAAAACCGGTAAAGAGGACTGGGACTTTCATCCTGCCCTTTTTCATATGTTCGATGTTGGCCATGTGGCGCAACAACTATTGACTTCCCCTGCCTCACCCCGCTGGCGGCGTATTCTGGGTAATGCGCTCAATACCGAGCCGGAAACGCTGGCTGGTTGGCTGCCCTGGTTTATTGCGATGCACGACATTGGCAAAATCTCTGTTCCGTTCCAGGCGCAGAACCAGACCCAAAAACTGCGGCTGGAAACAGAAGGTTTTACTTTTGGTCGCTGGAAGCCAAAAGACGAATTGTACCATACCATCATCGGCCAGGTTTTCTTGAAAGATTTGCTCAAAAAGGATTACATAGGGTTGCAGCTACCTCGTTTCCTCGATGACGCTTGGCGGGAGATGATTGGTGGACATCATGGCGTCTTCGCCTCCGGGCTTGCGGAGACGGCCCGTACTCTGAGCTATATTCAAGAGCCGGAGGAATGGTCTCAACTACGCCTTAAAACAACTCAAATATTGCAGGAGTATCTTTTACGTCAGGTTCCCTCTCCCTGGCCTGAGCCGGGCAATGTCTCCGCTGCCATTATGGCTCTAACCGGCTTTACCATTCTATGCGACTGGTTAGGTTCAGACAGTCGTTACTTTTCAACCCATCCTTATGCCGACCTGGCCGACTACATCCTGATTAGCCGCAAAAGCGCCGATAAGGCGGTGACCGAAGCTGGCTTCTTGCAGCCCAGTCGCAGTGACGCGCCAACCTCCTTTGAACAACTTTTCCCCCAGTGTATTCCGCTGCGCCCCTTTCAGCAAGCTATTGACGACATCCCAACCGAGCTATTGAGCCAACCTTGCCTGACCATCATCGAAGCGCCAACCGGCGAAGGCAAAACCGAAGCCGCTTTGGCCCTGGCTCACCGTCTGGCCCAAAGCAGCGGCGACGATGAATTTTACTGCGCCTTGCCCACCACCGCCACCAGCAACCAGATGTTTTTACGGATTCAGAGCCATCTGCGAGATCGGTTAGGTTTAAGCGCGGGGGCTAATCTAGTGCATGGGCAGGCTTTTTTGATTAAGGATGATTTGCAGATTGAACTCTTAGATAACGGCGACAACCAGCCCCAGGCCGCTCTGGAATGGTTTAGCCCCAAGAAAAAAGCATTGCTGGCTCCCTTTGGCGTGGGCACGATTGACCAGGCGGAATTGGCGGCACTTAACGTGCGGCATAACGCGCTGCGGCTCATTGGTTTGGCCGGAAAAGTGGTTATCCTGGATGAAGTTCACGCCTATGATACCTATATGACCACCATCATCGAGCAAATGCTGCGCTGGCTGGCTGCACTGGGTAGTTCGGTCATTTTGCTGTCGGCTACGTTGCCTCTCTCTCGCCGGGCGGCGTTAGCCCAGGCTTACGGGGTAGAAATAAAGACCGCTGAGGTTTCTGAAACCTCAGCGGTCTCGGCCGCATACCCGAGCCTGTGGCTGGGCAGCCGGGCCGGAAGTTATCACGTCACTCCGCCTGCCTACCAACCGGAACGCACCTTTTACCTGAACTTTCTGCATATCCCGCACGATGACGCTCTGACCAAAGCGCAGTGGTTGTTAGAGGCGGTAGCCGGGGGCGGCTGCGCCTGCTGGATAACAAATACCGTTGGCCGCGCCCAAAAACTAGCCCAGGTTATTAGTGACCTGGACCCCACGATTGATCTGCTTATCCTTCACGCCCGTTTTCCCCTGGCTGACCGGCAGCACCTGGAAGAGCTAATTCGCCAGGAATACGGACCCGGCGGCAACCGGCCTAGCCGCAGTATTGTCGTCGGCACCCAGGTTTTAGAACAAAGCCTTGACCTTGACTTTGACCTTATGGTCTCCGATTTAGCCCCCGTTGACCTGTTATTACAACGGATGGGCCGGGTCCATCGCCACCCAAACACTCGCCCCCAGGCTCACCGGTTTCCTCACTTGTGGGTAAACTGCGAGCTTGACCCGGAGCAGCCGGATTTGGTTAAAATGGGGAGCGACCGCTTTTACAGTGAATATATCTTGCAAAAAACCTGGCAGACAATCGCGCACCGAACCGCTATTGCCTTACCCGGCGATTATCGCCCCCTGGTTGAAGCGGTTTACAGCGGCAATAATCCTACTCCTGGCGATTCGCTCTTTTCTGCCTGGCAGAAACTCGACAAACAGGAGAAAAATGCATTGGGTGAAGCTCAGTTGCGCTTGCTGCCTGACCCCAACCCGAAACGCCCCTTTTGCTATCATAACCGTATCACCTTCGCCGAAGATGAAGACAGCGCCGCCTGGATTGTAGCCCAAACTCGCCTAGGGCCGGAAACCATCACCCTGATTCCGTTGGAAAGAGACGGCGACCAGGCCCGCCTTATTCCGACTGCTGACACGGTAGACTTGAACGCAGCTCCGTCACGTGAAACAGAGTTAAAACTGCTGCGCCGGGGCTTGCGTCTCAGCCAGTGGCACGTTGTACAATACTTCAAACGTACTGAAAAACCAAAGGAGATTCTTTTCAAAAAATCAACTCTCTTAAAATCCGTTGTACCGCTGTGGCTGACCAATGGCCAAACCACTTTAGTAGTTGATAATGTCACCGTTACTTTAGCCCTTCACCCCCGGCTGGGGCTATTGATAGAAAGGAGCAAAACGAACTAATGTCATCGCCCAGTTTCAATTTATGGACCGAACCCTGGATTACGGTTGAAGATGAGCGAGGTCAGTCTGTCCCCTTAAGTTTGCAGCAAACGCTGCTGCAAGCCCACCAATACCGCGCCTTATATGACTCCTCGCCTCTGGTGGTAGTCGGCATTCATCGCCTGCTGGTAGCAATATTGCAGGCAGCCCTCAACCCACAGGATGAAGCTGACCTGGCCAATTTATGGACTGCGGGTCAATTCCCGGTCGAGGCAATTGCTGCTTTCGGCCAAAAGTATGCCCACCGCTTTGATCTGTTCTCTGAAACAGAACCTTTTATGCAAAGCGCAGATTTATCTTTATATCCAGGCAAAGAAGATAAAGCGCAATTGAAAAGTGTGGCCAACCTTCTGCCTGAAATACCAGCCGGTACAGCCGTGACCCACTACCAACATGGCGATGAAGATGCAGCACAATTTTGCCCTGTAACGGTAGCTCATGGCTTGGTGATGATCCCTGCTTTCGCCACTTCTGGCGGTGCGGGTATTAAGCCATCAATCAATGGAGTGCCACCAATTTACATCTTACCCGGCGGTGAAACATTATTTCAAAGTTTGGTTGCCTCGCTCATTATCCCGGATTATCAACCCACCCTTAGCCAGCATGTGCCGGATACGCCCTGGTGGGAACATAGCTCCGTTGTAGATTCTAAAAAAGAGGTTGACCAGGTTGGCTATTTATATAGTCTCACTTTCCCCGCTCGGCGAGTACGCTTGCATCCGTATAAACTGACCAAACCCTGTACTCACTGCGGACAACTATTTGAGTGGGGAGTCAGCACTATGATCTATCAGATGGGCGAAAGCCGCCCCAAAGACGCTCCTTTTTGGTTTGATCCATTTGCCGCATACCGCCTTCCGACAGACAAGAATAAAAACGAGGAGCCGAAACCGATCCGACCTGTTGAGGGTCGGGTACTTTGGCGAGAATTTTCCGGTCTGTTTCTTCAGAGTAAAGAAGGACATACCCGGCAGCCCGATATATTAGCTCAAATTGCTCGGGTTATTGAGAGACATGATGTTGCTAGCAACCAAATAGCCTATCCTTTCCGCTGCATTGGTCTACGAACCGACATGAAAGCCAAGATATTTGAATGGCTCGACGCCGGTTTTGCTGTTTCCCCGACTTTACTGCGTGATCCAGACGCCGGTAAACTCACCCAAGATGCTATTGATTTTGCCCTTGAGGGTGAAAAAATAATTAAACAGGTCTTCCGCCATAGCTTTGGTGGCCCTTCAGCCAAAGATGAACGCCACCAACGGACTAAAGCCAATATGGGCCAGGCCTATTGGAGCAAATTAACTCCATATTTTTATGATTTTGTTATGGCGTTAAATAACCCTAACCAGCGAGAACAACTGGCCCGCGATTGGGTTGAGACAGTAGTAAACACAGCCCAGGCAGCCTTCCGTGAAGCCGCCGAGTCGCTGGGCGATGACGCAAAGGCGTTGCGCCAACGGGTACAAGGCGAAAACTACTGTCGCGCTCGCTTAAATAAAGTCAGAAATGAACATCTATAACTTGGTGCAACTGTTCAGCGGCTTTCGCCTGAGATTTCAGTCTCAGGCTACTTGAGATGAAAGTCAGCTCAAAGCTGACTAAAAGACAGGTATTTATGAGGTCGCTTTAGCGCCCTTCCACTTAGATTAGCCCTGAGCTTTAGCTCGGAGCGGTCCAATCAAGAAAGGAGTGTTTTTATATGACCGAAAAAGAGATAGACCCCCGTATTGCTCAATTCATTACCCGTTTAGAACAGCTTGATGCCGGGGAAAAGGCTCGTCTTAAACGCAACGCCGGTAATACTCTGGCTGAAGCGCGTCAGACAGCCTTGGGCTTGTTTTACCGTCTCCTCCCGCCTAACGTGCCCCGCTACCAGGAAGGCATCTATTTTATGGTCGCCACCCTTTATCCCCTGGCCGAGAGCGGCGGAGCGGGCAATTTGGGCGCGGCGCTGCACCGGGCGCAAGACGCTCAAAATAAAGACGGCCTGGATCGTCGGGTGATGGTTCTGCTTGATGCCGACGAAAGCCAGCTTCCCTTTCGGCTGCGCCAGGCCATTCGTTATCTATATTCCAAACGAGTGCCTGTTGACTGGCCGCGTTTGCTCAAAGACCTGCTCTACTGGACCCACGAAAGCCGCTTTGTCCAGCAAGAGTGGGCGCGAACCTATTTTGCCTAATAAATTCAATCACAAGGAGAAAAACCATGCTGATCCAAATTCATATGCTGCAAAACTATGCCCCGGCCAACTTAAACCGGGATGACACCGGCTCCCCCAAAGATGCCTTTTTTGGCGGCTTTAAGCGCGGGCGCATCTCCAGCCAGTGCCTCAAAAGAAGTATCCGCCACTCGGTTGTGTTCACCGAGGTATTCAAAGAAAAAGGTCTGCTGGCCTCTCGGACCAAACGGCTGCCCAGTCTAATTGACGCTCAATTGGAGAGACTGGGAGTTAACGAGCCTACCCGTAAAGCTATCGTGGCTCGCGTCCCCGAAATTGGTCGCGAGTCTAAAAAGAAAGAGAAAGATGAAAATGCTCCCACAGAAGCTGCCGAAACCGAAACTAAACAACTTATCTTTCTCAGCCCTAATGAAATTGTTCCACTGGCCGAAAAACTTTTGGCGCAATATCAAAAACATGGCCCTAAAAACTGGTCTAAAGTTAAAATTGACGAGATTACTGACGCCCTGGGGCAAAGTGTGCCCCGCTCCGTTGACGTTGCCATGTTTGGCCGGATGACCACGTCCGCCGCTTTTGAAGATGTCCAGGCCGCCGTTCAAGTGGCTCACAGCCTGACTACCAGTGCAATCACTCAGGAGTTTGATTACTTCACTGCCGTAGACGACATCTCCGGTGAATCTGGCGCAGGGATGATTGGCGACGTGGAATTTAACAGCGCCACTCATTACAAGTATTTCAACGTGCATTGGAAGCAGTTACTGGAAAACCTGGGAGGCGATAGCGATATAGCCCGGCAAGCCGTACTGGCTCTGGTCGAGGCGGCAGCCACGGCCCAGCCTAGCGGCAAACAAAATAGCTTTGCCGCCCACAACCTGCCCGATTTTATTCTGATTGAAGTTAGCCAGAAAAATCTGCCGGTTAGCTACGCCAATGCTTTTCTTAAGCCGGTGCGTCAAACTTTCGATAAGTCTTTAATGGAAGCCTCTATTGCCAGTCTAAACGACTACCGGCAACGCTTGCGCAAAACCTATGGTTTTAATGGTCAGCAAGCCTATACTGCCGTAAATGATGATCCACTAGCGGATGCCGTAGTTATGCCTTCGCTGCCAGAGCTACAAAATTGGTTGGCCCAACAACTACCGGAGTAACCTTATGATTAACACCTTATTCCTGCGACTGGAAGGACCGTTGCAATCGTGGGGTGAGCGAGGCCGCTGGAGCGTCCGTGACACTGCTCCCGAACCCACCAAATCGGGCCTAGTAGGTTTATTGGCCTGTGCAGTTGGCCTTAACGCGGATGAGGAGATACGCGGGTTATCTCAACATATCGAAGTCGGAGTTCGTGTTGATCAGCCAGGCATACGCCTGGACGATTATCATACCGTTGGCGGAGGTTTCAGCCAGCCTCAACTTCTGACTGCGGAAGGGAAACCCAAGAAAACTCCTGGTGGAGAACCTCACACTGAGCTAACCAATCGCGCCTATCTATGCAATGCCTCCTTCCTGGTAGCCGTACAAGCTGAAGTCGAAACCATTAATTGGCTGGCGCGAGCTATCCAAAATCCACATTGGGCCATCTTTTTAGGACGCAAATGCTGTATCCCCAGCCGCCCGCTTTATGAAGGGGTGGGTGATTACCCCTCATTGGAGCAAGCACTGGCCGCCTGGCCCTGGTACGCGCCTGAAGCCAAAGAACCTAAAACGGTACAAAGGCGGGCCATTCTTGCCAGCACCAGCGCCGAAGGCATCCGCCGCCGGCACGAAATCATCTCTCGCTCGCGGCGCATCTATGGCCCGCGTTACACTCAGGATAAATTGGTGACGATTCAGGTGATCCCTGAATTTCCACCCCATGCACCAGACCCTAAAGGTCTCGCAGACCTTTAGGGTCTCTCAAGGAGGACCCATGTACCTATCCCAACTTATCCTCAGCCCCCGCTCCCGCCAGGTGCGGAGCGAGGTCAGCCAGCCGTATGAAATGCACCGCACCCTGCTCAAAGCCTTTCCCGATCAGGTCCAGGACGGGCCGGGGCGGGTCCTTTTCCGGCTGGAGAGCCAGGACCCGGCAACTCAGGCGGGTCTGAAACTGCTGGTGCAGTCCGACCGGGAGCCGGACTGGCGGTATTTAGCCGAAAAGCCGGACTATCTGGCCCAGGAACCGGCTTACAAACAGTTTGAACCTGTCTTTCAGCCCGGCCAGCGCTTGCGCTTCCGCCTGCGAGCCAACCCGACGGTGAAGCGTATGTTTCCCGGTGAAGAGAAATCCAAGCGCATTGGCCTCTACAAAGAAGAAGAGCAGCGCGATTGGCTTGCCCGCAAAGCCGAGCAGGGTGGCTTTGACCTGCTGGGTGTCCAGGTGCAGCAGGAAGATACGATTGGTGGCGTCATCCATCGGCCGGATGGAAAAAATCACGACCTGAATTTACTGGCTGTACGTTTCGATGGCCTGCTGCAAGTGACCGATCCGGTCAAATTCCTGGAAACGGTCCAGCAGGGCATCGGCAGCGGCAAGGGGTTGGGCTTTGGCCTGTTGTCGCTGGCGCGGGCAGCCGCCGAGCGTTGAAACGCCCGGCTGAGGCAGGTGGAAGCTGGCTGAAGCCAGCTAATCGGGCCAGCCGGTTTCCAACCGGCTTCCACCTATCTTAGCCGGGTGGCTTCAACCCCCCGGCTCATTCAGGTGCAACCTGGCTGAAGCAAGCTGCTCAACCAGCCGGTTTCCAACCGGCTTCCATCTACCTTAGCCGGGCGGCTTCAGCCCCCGGCGTACGCCCGACGTTGAAACGTCCGGCTCATTCAGGTGCAAGCAGGCTCAAGCCAGCTCATTCAACCAGCCGGTTTCCAACCGGCTTCTATCTATCTCAGCCGATGGCTTCCAGCCATTGGCGAACACATCAAAGGAAAATCGGCTATGTCATTTTGGCGGCTCCATTATCACCTCATCTGGGCAACTCACCAACGA
This sequence comes from Anaerolineae bacterium, assembly GCA_023382535.1. The sequence continues at coordinate 114,437 of JAHDWA010000018.1, forward strand.
GAACCTTTGCTCGTTGATGAGGTTGAACGGCAAGTCTATGGCACTATCCTTAACAAAGCTAAAGAGTTAAGCTGCCTGGTCCATGCTATCGGCGGCGTTGATAATCATTTGCACCTGGCCGTTTCCATCCCTCCAAAACTAGCCGTTGCCGAAGCCATTCGCCAATTGAAAGGAGCCAGTGCTTACTATGTAAACCACCGGCCGCACCCAAAAAGCTCGTTTAGCTGGCAAAAAGGCTATGGTGCATTGACCTTTGGCGAACGCTCTATGGAAATCATTGTGGCATATGTTCACAATCAAAAAGAACATCACCATCAAGGTACAACGATTGCCCTTTATGAACATATGGAAGCGGATGAGTAAAACCAACCAGCCGGTTTCCAACCGGCTTGCACCTATCTCAGCCGATGGCTTCAGCCATTGGCGCACGCCGCGCGTTGAAACGCCCGGCTGAGGCAGGTGCAAGCTGGCTCAAGCCAGCTAACCTAACCAGCCGGTTTCCAACCGGCTTGCACCTATCTCAGCCGATGGCTTCTAGCCATCGGCGACCTTGGAGATAATATATGCGTAACCTGCAAGAACTCCCCAAAATCCGCGATAGCCTGAGCTATCTTTACCTGGAACACGGCCACGTGGAGCAGGATCGTTTGGCCGTGGCTTTTATAGATAAAGCGGGCCGCGCCCCCATCCCGGCGGCCAGCCTGAATGTGCTGCTGCTGGGGCCGGGCACAACCATCACCCACGCCGCCGTCAAAGCCCTGGCCGACAACGGCTGCCTCATCCTCTGGACCGGCGAAGACGGCATGCGCCTCTACGCCCAGGGCAGCGGCGAAACCCGCAAAGCCTACCATCTCTTACGCCAGGCCGAACTGGCCGGCGACCCGGTCAAACGGCTGGGCGTCGTCCGCCGGATGTACGAAGTCCGTTTTGACCACCCGCTTGATCCTGGCCTGACCATCGAGCAAATCCGGGGGTTGGAAGGGGTGCGCGTCCGTACGGCTTACGCCCAGGCTGCCCGTGATTTTGGCGTCGAGTGGCGGGGGCGGCAGTATGACCGGCAGAATTGGGCCAACAGCGACCCCATCAACCGGGCGCTCTCCCAGGCCAACGGTTTGCTCAACGGCCTGTGCCACGCCGCTATTGTCGCCGGAGGCTACTCGCCCGGCCTCGGCTTTATCCACACCGGCAAACAGCTCTCCTTTGTTTACGATATTGCCGACCTGTACAAAGCCGAAATCACCGTGCCGGTCGCTTTTTGGGCTGTTTCCAGCGGCACGCAAAACCTGGATAAACGCGTCCGGCAGGGCTGCCGCGAAGCCTTCAAAGCCCAGCGCCTGCTCGACCGCATCCTGCCCGATATTGATCGCATCCTGGAGATTACGGCCACGCCTCCGGCCAATGAATCCGATCCTGATACCGATCCCGCCGCGCCAGGTGGATGGTGGGGACCCAACGGCGAGGTGGAGGGAGGAAGGCTGGTGGAGGAAGAGGTGGAAGATGGAGAGGTCTAGGTTACAAGTTGTGGGCTGCAAAAATCTGATGACTGGCTACTGATTACTGTTGTACGAGGAGATTACTCAATGCTCGTCATGGTCCTGGAAAACGTCCCCCCTTCCTTACGGGGCGAACTTACCCGCTGGTTGATCGAACCCCGTCCCGGCGTCTTTGTCGGCCACGTCTCCGCCCTGGTCCGCGACCGTCTGTGGGAAAAGTGCATCAAGCAGCGTAAAAATGGCGGTCTCATTCAAATCTGGACCACCAATACCGAACAGCGCTTTGACCTGCGCACCTGGGGCAACACTGACCGGGAAATGGTTGATTTTGAAGGCCTGTGGCTGGTGCGCCAGAAGAAGACCTCTCCCCCGGTCACGCCGCCTGCTACCGCCAAAAACCTCATGGATCCGGGATAAACTGCCGAAACTTAAGCGTTTGCGTGAGGGTCTTACCATAGAATAAAATTAAAAGATAAAAGCTGATTGCTTTCAAAAATTAAACAGCCGGCCACGTCCCAGGCCGCAAGTGTATTCCCCACAGGCGTGGGGGTGAACCGTACCGCACGCCACCTTCACCCAGCCGTTCATCGTATTCCCCACAGGCGTGGGGGTGAACCGATACTGCGCAAGTTTCAGGATTTGCTCAAACCGTATTCCCCACAGGCGTGGGGGTGAACCGGTGTCATCGATGACACTATTAACGAGGATAAAGTATTCCCCACAGGCGTGGGGGTGAACCGGTAGCACGGCGAATCTGTTCAGCTCGACATTCGTATTCCCCACAGGCGTGGGGGTGAACCGACCCCCTTTGCCATTATCACCGAGGAGGCCAGCGTATTCCCCACAGGCGTGGGGGTGAACCGGTGACGATTGAGCCGAGCCGGGACAGCAAAACGTATTCCCCACAGGCGTGGGGGTGAACCGGTAATGTTGGATGACCAGGTGCCAATCAGCAAGTATTCCCCACAGGCGTGGGGGTGAACCGGCCCAGCAGCGCAAGCGTAAAAAGCTGCTCAAGTATTCCCCACAGGCGTGGGGGTGAACCGCCGTCCTGAATCAGAGTCACCGTACCCGTGATAGTATTCCCCACAGGCGTGGGGGTGAACCGAACAATAGGCGCAACAGTTGAAATAATTGGGGCGTATTCCCCACAGGCGTGGGGGTGAACCGTTCGTGACGTGGCTCGATTCCCGCGCCCATCATCGTATTCCCCACAGGCGTGGGGGTGAACCGATTAGACCCCTTGACATTTCCCCTGTTTGGGTAGTATTCCCCACAGGCGTGGGGGTGAACCGCCAGCAAGGGCAGGCCGGAGAGAATCAGGAAAAGTATTCCCCACAGGCGTGGGGGTGAACCGATAAGCAGCCGGTCACGAACACGACCCATTTTGTATTCCCCACAGGCGTGGGGGTGAACCGTAAACTCATTGAAACTTTACTCACCCAATATTGTATTCCCCACAGGCGTGGGGGTGAACCAGTGGTCACGCTTAACACTGGTAATCCTGGCAACCGTATTCCCCACAGGCGTGGGGGTGAACCGTACCGGGATGATGTTTTGACCTGATTGAAACCGTATTCCCCACAGGCGTGGGGGTGAACCGGCTTCCTCAAGGTTGAAGTCGGCGCACCGTTCGTATTCCCCACAGGCGTGGGGGTGAACCGGTGAAATCGCTCGGCTAACCTGACCGCCGGGAGTATTCCCCACAGGCGTGGGGGTGAACCTCACTTTGTTTCAGGCAAAAACCGGCATAGGCCGTATTCCCCACAGGCGTGGGGGTGAACCGAGGCGGGCAAGTGATGGCCGGGACAACCTCTAGTATTCCCCACAGGCGTGGGGGTGAACCGTATCAACCGAGGAAGTGCCGGTTGTCGAGGAAGTATTCCCCACAGGCGTGGGGTGAACGCATTGTAAGGTGGTTGAGTCTCCCTCTCAAGTCAAGTATTCCCCACAGGCGTGGGGTGAACCGTTCGCAGCGCGGTCAATCGCTGGCGCATTTATGTATTCCCCACATGCGTGGGGGTGAACCGCTACTGCTCCCCCGGAAGGGTACAGTAATTCCCATTTGTTAACCGAGTTTGCAGATCTGAGCCAATTTCGCGGAGTAGGGCACGCTTCGCGTCAGATGCCGAACGCCGCCTCTGACGCGAAGCGTGCGGGCCCCTCATATTTGGAATTGTCAGGGGGGTAAGAGTTGATGGATTCTCGTTTATGAGTATCATAACCTACGTTAAGATAAGATATGATGGCCCAGGAACAGAGGGCGATATTTGGGGGAAGTCTATGAGACGTGAAGTCGTCAAGGCGACAGGCTGGGGTCTTCTGGTGACACTGCTGCTGGGCGGTCTCATTATTGTTGGCTCGCGCAACCTGTCCCATTTTGATGCTGCCCTGGTAGCCTATACCTTTTCTATCCTGTTTGCTACTTTTGGCCTGACCTACCGCTACAGCATGTGGCTGCAGCGGCCCCCCACGGCTATGTATTGGCGGCGCGGCTGGCAGGTTTTCTTTAAGCGGGGCTACCGCCTGCTCAACCTGGGCCACTGGTTTAAGTGGGTGGTTGACGATATTGCCCTGAACCGTTTCATCTGGTCGCGCGATTGGCTGCGCGGGCTGGCCCACGGGTTGATTATGTGGGGCTGCGCCCTGGCCGTGGCGATCACCTTTCCCCTGGTTTTCGGCTGGCTTCACTTCGCCTCGATCCCCGGCCAGCTCGAATGGTATCAGGCGGTCGTCTTTGGCTTTCCGGCTTTTTCCTTCCCCATCGAGTCCTTTATGGGCTTTGCCCTGTTTCACGGCCTGGTCTGGTCGGCGTTTCTGGTGATTGCCGGGGTGATGCTGGCCATGCGCCGGCGCATGCGCGATGAAGGCGCGGCGGCCCTGCAGTTGTTCTCCGAAGATTTCTTGCCCCTGATCTTGCTGTTTGCGGTCAGCCTGACCGGCCTGATGCTGACCGCCAGTTACACCTGGATGAAGGGCTATGCCTACGATTTCCTGGCGATCCTGCACGCGATCACCGTGATTTTTACCTTCCTGTGGCTGCCGTTCGGTAAATTTTTCCACATCTTTCAGCGCCCGGCCCAGATTGGGGTCCGTTTTTACAAGGATGTGGGCGAGCGCGAAACGGCAGCCTTCTGCCGGCGCTGCGGCCAGCCCTTCACCTCCCAGTTGCACGTCCAGGATTTGATCCAGGTGGAACGCGAGCTGGGTTACCAGTACGACCTGCCGGGCAGCGAGCTGGAGCATTACCAGTGGATTTGCCCACCCTGCCGCCGGGCCATGGTCGCTTTGGCCCAAAGCCAGTTGTGGCAGGTCCAGCGGGGCGGGGCGCCGCTCGACGGCGCGGGCCGTTCATTCCGTTCGGTCCCGGCCTACGTCAACCCGGCCCCGAGCCAGGGGCCGCTGGGGGAAGAAGATGCCCGGAATTTTCATCCGTGAGAGCATTCGGTAATTCCTAAATTACCTAAGCCACACTGCCCGCCGAGCGTTAAAACGCCCGGCTACCAGAGGTGGAAGCCCGCTGAAGCAGGCTGGTGAACCGCTTTGAAGCGGTTTTCAGCTATCGTAGCCGGGGGCTTCCAGCCCTCGGCGGGCGGCGATGAATTACCGAATACTCTCTGTAATAGACTCTATCGGAAATAAGAAAGAACCAGGTGACAGGCACTTTTAAACGCTAAATAGAGGCAGGTTTTGTTCAAATAAGCCCAATGAGTAGCCCGATAAGTGCCTGTCACCTTAATCCCGATAATGTTTTTTAAAAAACTCAAAATGAAAGGATGCTATGACAACCATTCCCGCCAAAACGGTGGAGATTATCGAGCAGTTTGGCCCGCACCTGGCCCACACCCGCGGGCTGCGGCTGGATACGGGGGTCGAACCGGATAAGCTGGTCCAGACCCACTGCTGCTTCTGCGGCCAGCAGTGCGGCATCCTCCTCAAAGTAAAGGAGAACCAGGTTATCGGCTTTGAACCCTGGTACGATTTCCCCTTCAACCAGGGCAAACTCTGCCCCAAAGGGGTCAAACGCTATTTGCAAGGCGCTCATCCTGACCGGCTGCTGCACGCTTACGAGCGCGACCCCTCGGCCCAGGGTGGTTTTAAGCCGCTGCCGTATGACCAGGCCATTGCCCGCGTGGCTGCCGAGATTGAGCGCATCCAAAGCCAGTACGGCCCGGCGGCTTTTGCCTTGCTGAGCGGGGCCAGCCTGACCACCGAAAAAACCTACCTGATGGGCAAATTTGCCCGGATGTGTCTCAAAACACCGCACATAGATTACAACGGCCGGCTGTGCATGGTCAGCGCCGCCGCCGGCAACAAAAAAGCGTTTGGCATTGATCGCGGCGGCGCGCCCTGGACCGACATCCTCCAGGCCGAAGTGGTCTGGATCAGCGGGGCGAACGTGGCCGAGTGCGCCCCGATTACCACCGATTACGTCTGGCAGGCCCGTGAAAACGGGGCTAAAATCATCGTCGTTGACCCGCGCATTACCCCCATCGGCCGCACCTGCGACCTGTTCCTGCCGGTCAAGCCGGGCCGCGATGTGGCCCTGTTCAACGGTATCCTGCACCTGATGATCGAAAACGACTGGCTGGACCACGCCTTCATCGAGCAGCACACCAGCGGTTTTGAGGCGGTGGCCGAGCATGTCAAGGAGTGGACCCCCCGGCGTACCGCCGAAGTCACCGGCATTGCCGAAAAAGCCATCCGCCAGGCCGCCGAGTGGTGGGGCACGGCCAAAACCAGCTTTCTGATGCACGCGCGCGGTATTGAACACCACTCGCACGGGGTCCAGAATGTGTTGGGAGCGATCAATATCGTGCTGGCTTCGGGTCGGATTGGCCGCCCCGGCTGCGGCTACTCGACCATCACCGGCCAGGGCAACGGCCAGGGCGGGCGCGAGCACGGCCAGAAGGCCGACCAGCTTCCGGGAGGCCGCGACCTGGGCAACCCGGAGCACCGGGCCTACGTGGCCGGGGTCTGGGGCATTCAGCCGGAGGAGCTGCCGCAGCCGGGCGTGGACGCTTACGAACTCTTTCGCAAGGTTGACAGCGGCGAGATCAAGGGCTTGTTGAGTATCTGCTTTAACCCGCTGGTCTCGCTGCCGGATAACGCTTTCATCCAGCGCATGCTGGAAAAGCTGGAGTTTTACGTGGCGATAGACTTCTTTTTGAACGAAACCGCGCGCTATGCCGACATCGTGCTGCCCGGCTCGCTGCACGAGGAGGACGAAGGCATTGTCACCACTGCCGAAGGGCGGGTCATCAAGATTAACCAGGCGGTGGACTGCCCCGGCGAGGCCCGCCAGGATTGGCGGATTATCCAGGATATTGCCAAAGCCTTAGGCCGGGAGCGCGGCTTTACCTTTAGCAGCCCGGCGGAAATTCTGGACGAGCTGCGGCTGGCCTCTAAAGGCGGGGTGGCCGACTACTACGGCATCACCTACGAGAAATTAGAGCGGGAAAACGGTATCTTCTGGCCCTGTCCCAGCCTGGAGCACCCCGGCACGCCCCGCCTGTTTGAACCCGGCTCGTGGAATCCGGTGGCCAAGGGCCAGGGGCCTTTCTACTTCCCCGACGGCAAAGCCCGCTTCAACGTCGCCGTCTACAGCCCGCCGGCAGAAGAGGTTGACGCAGAATATCCGCTTATCCTGACGACGGGCCGGGTGGTCAGCCACTTCCTGTCCGGCTCGCAAACCCGGCGCATCGGCCCGCTGGTGGACCAATACCCGGAGCCGCGCATCGAGATCCATCCCCTGCTGGCCGAGAAGCTGGGGCTGGCCGAGGGCGATTGGACCACGGTCGAATCGCGGCGGGGCCGCTGCACGCTGCGGGCGCAGGTGGTCAAAACGATCCGCCCCGACACAATTTTTATTCCCTACCACTGGGCCGGTCCGCGCAGCGCCAACCAATTGACTATCGCCGCGCAAGACCCGATTTCAAAGATACCGGAGTACAAAGTCTGCGCGGTGCGGCTGAAGAAAGCCGCCGGCCCGCCGGAGTATGTGGGCGAACTGGAGGCGTATCAGTAATGAAAGTAGATCAATCCAACCCGGCTCAAAAAGAAGAAGCTGGTTTAGCGGAGCAGCGCCGCCTGGCCGAAGCGGTCCGAGCGGCTTGTATTCGCGCCGCCCTGGCCGGCTATGAAGACGCCAGCCTGAGCGGTCTGTGCCACGAAGGCGTTTGGGAACGGGTCATTGATGCGATGCGTGAGCTGAAGTTGGAAGAGATTATTCAACGGGTAAGGAGTAGGGAGTAAGGAGTACGGAGTAGGGAAGAAATTGTCCTTACTTCCTACTCCCTACTTCCTACTCCTTCTTGCAGGGGGACTATGCCAGTACCACAGCCCATGGAATTCTTTGTTGATCCTGGCCGCTGCATTGGCTGCCAGGCGTGTGTGCAGGCCTGCACCGAGTGCGATACGCACCGGGGCTACTCGATGATCCAGCTTGACTACATTGACCGGGCCAGCTCTCCGCAAACCGTGCCGGTGGTTTGTATGCACTGCGACTCGCCCACCTGCGCCGAAGTCTGCCCGGCTGACGCGATCAAGCGGACGGGGGATGGGGTGGTGCAAACGGCGCGCAAGCCGCGCTGCATCGCCTGCAACAACTGCGTCCTGGCCTGCCCTTTCGGCGTGCCCAAGATGAATACGCAGATGAACCTGATGATGAAGTGCGATATGTGTTACGACCGCACCTCGGTGGGGTTGAAACCCATGTGCGCTTCCGTCTGTCCCAGCCAGGCTCTGTTTTTCGGCACGCGGGAGGAAATCGAAAGATTGCGGCCCAATTCCAAAGCCGTCAACAGCTTCAAGTTTGGCCGGCAAACTATTTCGACGCGGGTTAATATGTTGATCCCTAAGGCCACTCCCGTTCAACAGGTTGATGTGACCGCCGCCATGAACCAGCCCACGATCAGCCAGGACATCATGGATGATTTGCTGATGAGTAACCTGGTTTTTGAGGAGATGTTGAGCAGTAGTCAGTAAGCAGTGATCAGTAAGCAGTAACCAGTAAACAGTGATCAGTAAGCAGTGATCAGTGCACAGTAAACTGATAACTGACAACTGATGACTGATTACTGATAACTATTCTCAGAGGGATGAGACAATGAACAGGCAGGATACAGAGCAGTTGACCAGCCCGCCCGACGGCCGGCCGGAAGCCGAGCAGCCGCGCTGGCGGCGCGATTTTCCCATTGATTGGCCCCAGGATGATTACGTGACCCGGCGTGATTTCACCAGGTTTATGGTCCTGGTCAGCCTTGCCTTTGCGGTCGGGCAGGTCTGGATTCTGGCCCAGAACTTCCTCCGCCAGCGGCGGGGGGAGCTGCCGCTTCAGGAAATTGCCCGATTGGACGAACTGCCGGTCGGTGGAGCGCGGGTCTTCACCTACCCCGAGGCGCACAATCCGCGCCTCCTGGTGCGGTTGGGCGACCGGTCCTTTGTGGCTTATGACCAGTTATGTACCCACCTGAGCTGCCCGGTCATTCCCCAGGTGGAGGTGGGCCACCTGCACTGTCCCTGCCACGAGGGCCTTTTTGATTTGGTCACCGGGCAGCCCCTGGCCGGCCCGCCCCCTCGCCCTCTGCCGCGGGTCAAATTAGAAATTCGCGGCGATAAAATTTACGCCGCCGGCGTGGAGGAGGTTCTAGCATGAACCGAGGTTCCCGTTTTGCCCGCAAACAGCGCATGACCATTGTGCTGGGGATTTTGACCATCGTCCTGATTATTGTTATCCTGCAATTGTGGCTGTTAACGGCCACGATGAACGCCTACCTGGGCGGCGACCCCACCGTTTTATGGCCGGCGGCGCTGGCCAGCCTCGTTTGCCTGGCCTTGAATGCGGGCCTGCTGTGGTACCTCTACGGCCTGGAGCGATAAATTTTTGAGTAACTACTTCAAGGAGGCCGCCGCTAACCTGTTTCCCGGCTATTTCGCTCTGGTCATGGCAACCGGGATTATCTCCATTGCCGCCTACCTGCTGGAGATGCGGCCCATTGCCTGGGCGCTGCTGGTTATCAATCTCATCGCCTATGGCGTGTTATGGCTGCTCACCTTCATTCGTTTGTTTGGTTACTTTCCTCGCCTGCTGGCCGATTTGAACAGCCACGCCCGCGGGCCGGGTTTTTTTACGCTGATTGCCGGGACGTGTGTGCTGGGGACCCAATTCGTCGTGGTGGTCGGCCACTACCCCATTGCCACCGGCCTGTGGTTTCTGGGCCTGGGCTTGTGGCTGCTGGTGATGTATACTTTTTTTACCGCCGTGATTATCCGGGAAAACAAACCTTCACTGCAAGAGGGCATCAACGGGGCCTGGCTGATTGCCACCGTCGCCACCCAATCTGTTTCGGTGCTGGGAACGCTGATTTCAGCCCAATACCCGGCCTGGCAGGAGCTTTTGCTCTTCTTTACCTTGAGCATGTACCTGCTTGGCTGCATGCTTTACCTGAGCATTATCACCCTGATTTTTTACCGCTTTACTTTTATCGAGTTGACGACCGCCGCGCTCACGCCCCCCTACTGGATCAATATGGGCGCGGTAGCAATTACCACCCTGGCCGGCGCCCGGCTCATTTTAGCCGCCAACCAATGGGCCTTGCTGGCCGAACTCTCCCCTTTTCTAAAAGGCTTCACCATGTTCTTCTGGGTTACCGGCACCTGGTGGATCCCCTTGCTCTTCATTCTGGGCGTCTGGCGGCATGTGTACCGGCGCTTTCCCTTGGTTTATGACCCCCAGTACTGGGGCATGGTTTTCCCTCTGGGCATGTATACCACCTGTACCTTCCAGTTAGCCCAGGCGATGGGATTGTCGTTCTTGCTGGCTATTCCCCGTTATTTTATCTACATCGCTCTTTTAGCCTGGCTGGCCACATTTTTCGGTCTGGTGCGCCACCTGGCCCGGAGTATAGCTTTGCCTGTAAAAGCTGAGCACCCTTAGAGAAGGCGATCCTCAATCTCCCAGACATGATCGAGCACGTGCCAGGCTTCCCGGCGGACAAAGTAACGCGGCGTCCAGCGGACGCCGCCCCGGGGTCCTCGCTCAGGTATCTCCCCATGCGCCGCCGCAGCCAGGGCATCCAGAACTGCCTGCCGGGTTCGAGCCAGCTCCTCGCTCAGCTCGTCCGCTTCACCCTGCTTAAGCTTCCAGCCAAGCGCCGACAGATAACCCGCCTCGGCTCCCAGCACATGCCGGGCGATCCCTTCCACGTCTCGCCCCCCGCCCCGGGGTCCCTTACGCAATTCCTTCCCCGAGGCCGTTTGCACCGCCGCATCAAACGCCTGCCAGCACGCCTTGAGGAGCTTTTGCAGGTGTTCAAGCTCGGCGTCGTCAACCGGCTGCGCGTCGCTCGACGGGGCGATGCTGGGTGCGCCGAAATCGGTCGTTGAGTCACCTTCAAGCCGCTCGATTACGGTGAACGCGGATTCATCAGTGGGCGCTTGGAAGCCGAGCCGGGCCGAGCGGAGAATGCGAGCATATCGCGGCCCGGAGTCCAGGAGCGCTTGCAGCGCCGCGGCCTCATCACGGCCACTCCGGCACCAGCCTGGCCAATCAACCGCCCCGGCGAATGTTCGTTTCTGCCCGATCTCAAGGTATACACTAATCTTAGGTTGCGCCATCTGTTGTTCCTCCTAAAAAATAGTAGACGGTAGACAGTAAACAGTAGACAGGGAATTAATGGACTCTGCTACCTCACCCCTTCGGGTGCGCCGAAGGGCGTGCTACCTGCTACCTTTTCATAATTGGTGGCGTCCGTTTGGCTCGTGACAACTCCTTCGATTTTGCCAGTATCACCCCCAAGGACTTGGCCAAAGCCCTACTTACGGCGGCGGGCCATGAGGTAGGTATCCACATACTGCCCATCTCGAAAGGCAAAATCAACCATGGTCCCCTCGATGCTAAAGCCAAATTTTTCATACAGCCGGATGGCCGGCTCATTATCAACATAGACGTCAAGCTCAAGCCGGGTCAGGTTCAGCCACTTATCGGCCAGATCAACGGCTGCCTGCATGAGGGCCGTCCCGACCCCCTGGCCCTGCCAATCATCGCGCACCGCCATGCCAATTTGCCCCGCATGGCGGCGGCGAGGCCGGTGGGGGAAGGTCTGCAGGCTGAGCTGGCCGATCACTTCTTGCTCCACACAAGCGACTAAACTGAATAAACCCTCCGGCGGCTCGGCCAGGCGTTTGCGCCATTGTTCGGCGGAAGGAAACGGCGCCTGCAATGTACCCCGGATGGCTTTGGGGCCGTTAAAGATCTGCTGCACGGCTTCATAATCACCTGGTTCTGTGCGTCGAATCGTAATGGCCATAAGCGTAGCCTCATCCTTCTCTTAAAGTGGGAGTACTTATTCAGCCTGGTCTCAGCCCCGAACTGAAGTTCAGGGCTAAAGAGGTAAAAGTACGCTGAAGCGCACTGGTTTGAGCCGTAAGGAGTCGGTTTTTAACCGACTTTTACCGGAGTTAGCCTGGGATTGAAATCCCAGGCGGGGGCGATGAATGGTTACTCCTGCTGAATGAATACCCTGGCGAACCGATTCTGGCTAGGCAGTCCCCCGGCGCCGCTTACCACTCCCCTGCATAACGAACTCCATAGGGCGCGGCAAGCTGCACCACCCTGGCCCGTCTCAATTCCACCAGTTGGCGCAGGTGCAACTGGTCGTGCGCCACCCACGACCCCAGAATGTCGCCCGCCTTCATCACCCCAAAAGGAGCGGCGTATTCGGTTTCCCAATTCGGGGCGGCTAACCCCGCCAGCCAGGCCAGCGACTTCTTCCGTTCCGCCAGAAAGTTGGCTAACATGGCAGCCAGATCACGCTCATTGTACTGGCGGGCGGCCACCCAGCCGGCGGGATCAATCGGCGGCCATTTTTCAGTGGGGCGGTGGAGCATAATATCCAGGCGCTGCCGGAAGTCTTCCCGTTCTTCGTCGTAGAGGTGGCAGACCACCTCGAGGACAGACCAGGAGTCGGGCTGCGGCTTAAAGCGCGCTTCGGTTGGGGTTATTCCCGCCACCAACTGGCTTACCATTTCGGCCCCGTTGGCCAGTTCCTGAAATAAGATGTTAGACTCCATTTATTTCTCCTCAACTTCTTTTGGCGGCTGCCACGGCGTCGGGCGAGGAATCCAGCGGGGGACATTTTGCTTGTACAGCCTATAGTCTGCTCCAAAACGCTGCTCCAGGCCAGGCTCCTCAAACAGGGGAATGTAGATCCCATTGATTACCACGACCATAATAAACCAGGCCAGTAAGATCGTCGAACCAAATATTAAGGCTTCTCCCAACAGGATACAAAAAACACCGCTGATCATGGGATTGCGCACATGTTGGTAGATGCCTTGCACCACGAGGTTGCGGGTGGCAAACCAGGGAGCGAGTGTTCCCTGGCCAACTGTAGCAAACAGGGAAATTGTCCTGAGCAGCAGGATAAGACCGGCGCCGGCAAACAGTACGCCCCCGACCAGTGCCAGCCAGTTGAGGGGCAGGGGGAATGACCAGCGGTCCCTGCCGGGTTCAGCCGTCCAGATGAGGATACCGGGAATGACGACCGTAACCATAACGGGTAGGGTCAGGATGGCCTGAATATGCTTAAACATTTCCCTAGAGCGTGCGGACCTCGACCTCATCAGACAAAAATGCGTCTTGCGCTCGAATTGGTGGGTTCACAATTACGTCCTCCTTACTGAGCAATGGCAGGAATCTTAGAACGGGCGTTCGGATTTGTCAAACAGCCTGGCCGGGCTAAACGAGGAGCAGCAGAACGGTGGGCGGAGTAGGTCAAAATGGCCATCAGCCATCCGGAACTTCGCCTGTACCCATGTTTATGATATACTTTTCGAAAAATTAGGTTTCGCCAAGAGCAAAGGAAAAATTAATCACCATGACAACTATGGGGAGTGGTATTCTACAACTGACCAAAAATGGGGGCGGCGCCCTGCTCAACCCGGCCAAATTGACCGAGCGAGTAGCCGTACCGGCCAGGCTTATTCGTGATTACCGGCTCCCTCAAGGGGCAACTGTTGTCGGCAGCAAAGAAGGTTCTCAACTGGCGACTGTTGAGACGGTCTGCGGCCTGCCGCCGGAGGTGTTCCAGCAGCGCACGCCTTTTAAACAACTGGTCGCTATTGACCCGACGGAACGGTTTAACCTGGCTGTCACCGGCCAGACAAGCACGCGGCTGATTGACCTGATCGCTCCGGTCGGTAAGGGAACCCGCGGCCTGATTGTCGCGCCCCCCAAGGCGGGCAAAACGACGCTGCTGGAGCATATTGCCCAGGCCATCCACACCGGCGATCCTGAAACCCGCCTTGTCATCCTGCTCATTGACGAGCGGCCCGAAGAAGTGACCCACTTCCGCCGGACTATTGCCGGCGCCGAGGTCTTCGCCAGTTCCAGCGATCAGCCGCTCGCGGAGCATATTGAGTTGTCCGAACTGATGTTGGCCCACATCCGTACCGAACTTGAGTGCGGCCAGCATGTGGTGGTGATGTTAGACAGCCTGACCCGGCTCGTCCGCGCCTTCAACCTTAAAGGACCCCAGGCCAACCGTAGCCGGACCCTCTCGGGGGGGGTGGAGGCCGAAGCGCTGCAAATTCCGCGCCGCTTCTTTGGTCTGGCCCGCAATATCGAGCACGGTGGGTCTGTTACTATCCTGGCCACAGTTTTAATTGATACCGGCTCGCGCATGGATCAGTTTATTTATGAGGAGTTCAAGGGAACAGGCAACAGCGAGATCGTTCTCGATCGCTCCCTGGCTGAAGCCTACATCTTCCCGGCGCTCAATCTGCCGGCCAGCAGCACCCGCAAAGAGGAGCGGCTGTACAATCCCACAGACAGCCTGCGGCTGACCCACCTGCGCCGGGAGTTAGTGGCTCGTTCCCCGCAAGAGGCTATGGCCTACCTGCTAAACCTGTTGGCCCGTTACCCGACCAATGAGGAACTGCTGCAAAGTATCAATCCAGAAAGCAGCTAATAAAACCACAAAAATTGTTCTCCAAATCGAGTGACTCCCTTGGGCGAGATCGTGGCCGTGCCGGGGCGTGGCACGTTGAATGGCGCCCGGCCATTACACGACCAGGAGGTAATATGAAATTCATCTTCTATCCGTTCAGGAGAATATAGGATGCAAAATGATCTTGTGATCGGCGTTGATTTTGGGAGTGACTCGGTCAGAGCTGTCGTGGTCAACCCCCGGAACAATGAGCTATTAGGTGAAGACTCGTGTTACTACCCCCGCTGGCGGGACGGACAGTATTGTGAACCGAAGAATAATCAGTTCCGGCAGCACCCTCGTGATTATATAGAGGGGCTTGAGGCTTGTGTCAGCGGGGCCGTAAAAAATGCCGGGGGAAGCGCTGGGAAATATGTCAAAGGCATCGCGGTTGATACGACCGGGTCAACCCCATGCCCGGTGAATCAGGACGGTGTTCCCCTGGCCTTATTGGCGGGGTTTGAAGACAATCCCAATGCGATGTTCCAGCTCTGGAAAGACCATACGGCTATTCAGGAAGCCGAAGAAATCAATCATGTCGCCGCCACATGGGGCGGGGAAGATTATACAAAATTTCAGGGGAAGTATTCTTCAGAGTGGTTCTGGGCCAAAATCCTGCATACGATCCGCACCGATGGGAAGGTCAAACAGGCTGCCTGGTCATGGGTCGAGCATTGTGATTGGATTCCGGCGTTATTAACCGGGCAGACGGCCCCGCTAACCATGTACCGGTCAGCCTGTGCCGCCGGTCATAAAGCTTTATGGCACAGCGAGTTTGGCGGCTTACCTTCTCAGGAATTTCTCGCCCAACTCGACCCGTACCTGGCCACTGTGAGCGAACATTATGGCGGGCCGCCGCAAACAGCGGAGGCCAGGGTGGGCCAGATGACCGCAGAGTGGGCAGCCAGATTGGGACTATCCCCGCAGGTTATGGTTGGCGGAAGTTCTTTTGATGCTCACGCCGGCGCTGTCGGGGTAGGCATTGAACCCCATGTCCTGGTGAAGGTGGTGGGGACCTCAACCGTTGACATGCTGATTGAGCATTATGAAAACCTGAAAGGGAAGGATCTGAAAGAAGTCTGTGGGCAGGCCGAAAACTCGATTATGCCCGGCTTCGTGGGGATAGAAGCCGGCCAGGCCGCGTTTGGCGATGTCTACGCCTGGTTGAAAGAGATCTTGATGTGGCCGCTGAAGCATTTATTGCCGTCGTCCGATCTGTTAACCGCAGAACAGAAAAAGGCCCTTGCCGCAGAATTCTCCGCGAAAATCCTCCCGGAAATCACAAGGCACTGTCAAAATATGTCTGAAGATGAAGCTGGTCTGACTGCCCTGGACTGGTTTAATGGGCGTCGTTACCCCATGGTGAATGAACATGTGACCGGCGCTGTTTCTGGCCTGCAGTTAGGCACAACCGTGCCCCACCTCTATAAAGCGCTGGTGCTGGCGACAGCCTTTGGGTCGCGTAGAATTTTGGAAAGTTTTCTGGCTGAAGGCTTAAGCATTGATCGGATTATCGCCGTTGGCGGAATTGCCCAGAAATCATCGTTTGTCATGCAGAGCCTGGCCGATGTCCTAAACAGGCCAATTTCAGTCTCCACATCAACCCAGGCCTGCGCCAAGGGAGCGGCGATGTATGCGGCTGTCGCGGCAGGGGTATACGCTACCCTTCAAGACGCTCAAGCAGCTATGCGTGAAGGGGTTCTGTCGGTATATCTTCCAGAAAAAGAACGGGTAGAAAAGTATAATGAGCAGTATAAAAAGTATCTGCAGTTGGGCGAGTTTGTCGAGCACAGGCAGTAAAGCAGATTACAAATGTCACTCCAAAAAGGGACATCTGACACTTCTACATTTCAAGCTAACCCGACGATAATAGGTATAAAAGGGTTAAAATCCCCCAAAGGTGGCGGATGAACCTCCCAAAGTTACCTCTTAAAGCAGCAGTTTACGACGAAGAGCCAGGTATCCTCTGCTAAGTGATCTCCATTCCGGCCACCTGAGCGGTCCAGACCCAGGATTTTCAAAGTTCAGCTCACAGGATAGGCAAGGAGATGCATCCATGGAAACAGCAATTTATACTTTGGTTGGCCTGATCATACTCGGAGTACTATATTTTGCCTGGCGGATGGTGTTCAAACCCTATCGGAAATTCCGGGGCCAGATGTTGGTAACATGCCCTGAAACCCATCAGCCGGCCGGAGTGGCCGTAGACGCCAGGCATGTCGCCTTCACTGGTGTCCAGGGGGAGCCGGATTTTCGCTTAAAAGAGTGCACCCGCTGGCCGGAGCGTCAAAATTGCGACCAGGCATGTTTGGCCCAAATTGAATCGTCGCCGCAGAATTGCCTGGTGCGGACGATGTTGAGCGATTGGTACAAAGGCAGGTCTTGCGTTTTTTGTGGAAAGGCCTTCCCCCAGG
Organism: Anaerolineae bacterium; assembly: GCA_023382535.1. Next base: position 131,333 of record JAHDWA010000018.1, read on the forward strand.
TTGACTCTTATGATCACCGGGCAGTTTTTTGGTATGAACAAAAACCGGCCTTCGTCAATCCGGAGGGTCAGCTCGTCGAATGGCATGAAGTGCCTGTAGAAACGCTGCCCCAGGTGTTAGCCACCCACCAGCCGGTTTGCTGGAACTGCCTGATTGCGCTGACGTTTCGGCGTGACCATCCGGAGTTGGTTTTAGACCGCCCCGGAAAGCGAAGTCGTTAAACCTATGCAACTTCTCCCAAATATTTATCTGCTCGATGGATTTGCCTACGCCCAGCACGCCAATTTCTATCTGCTTCACAGCGAGCAGGGCAATATAATCGTTGATGCCGGTACGGTCGGCGCCGACCTGGAACGGGCGGAACGGCATGTCAGCCGGTGGGGTATTTCTCTGGACAAAGTGGATTATCTGCTTCTGACCCACAGCCATTATGATCACGTGGGCAATGCGGCTGCATTACGGGAACGAGGCGCTACCGTCATCGCCGGGCCAGGGGACGCCGAAGGCATTGCCCTGGCGGACTGGCGGACTGCCCCTTACGCGGCTGGTTTTCGGACGCCGGCCTGCCCGGTTGATCGGGTGGTTTACGACGGCGATGTGATTGACGCCTGCAGCTTCCGGTTCGAGGTTATTCACGCCCCCGGCCACACCGACGGCTCGGTTATTTACCAGCTCCGCCACGCCGGGCGGATTATCTGGTTTGTCGGCGATGTCTTGATGATTAACAATACCCACTTTGAGCCGGAGTTGGGCTGGCAGGGCGGCGAGGATTTTGACAAACCGACCTATCTCCAGAGTTTGCGGCGGCTGGCCGAACTGCCGGTTGACTGCATTCTGGCCGGTCATTATTTCCCCTACTTGAGCGAGGGGCAGCGGTTGGTTGGCCGGGCGTATGTCAAGGCGTTGGTGGAGTGGCGTTGAGCGGGAACAATCCGCAATCTTCTGCCCCGCCTCGATATTGATAGGCCGTCTCCCCTGGCAGTTACGGCTGCAGCCGGCTGATACCGTGGGTGGTGCCGGCCCAAACGGAGCCATCCGGGCCGACGGCAATGGCCCAGATCCCCGCGTCAACCAAACCATCGGTCACCGTGTAAGTATGCCAGGCGCCGTTAACCAGCCTGGCCAGGCCGCGATCCGTCACCCCAACCCAGGGCCGGCCGGATGGGTCAAGGGCGACGGCATAGATCGTATTTCCGGGTAGGCCGTCGGCTTGGGTATAGGCCGTCCACTGCCGGCCGTCAAAGCGGCTCAGCCCGGATTGGGTGGCAAACCAGACCGGTCCCGCCGGGTCAACGGCGATGTCAAGCGCGCCCGTATCAACCGGACCGTCGGCCCGGCGGTAGTGCTGCCACTGTTGGCCGTCAAAGCGATCCAGTTGGCCGCGCCAGGTACCCACCCAGACCGAGCCATCGGCGGCAACGGCGATCGAGCGGGTATCGTTGCTGCTCAACCCGTTGGCCGTGGTGTAGGCGGTCCAGGTCTGGCCGTCAAACATGCTCACCCCAAACATCAACGTGGCCGCCCAAACCCGGCCAGACGGGTCAACGGCCACATCCTTCACATTGTCAGCCACCAGGCCGTCAGCCTTTTTGTAGCTGGCCCACTGCTGCCCATCATAATGGCTCAGCCCGCCGCTGGTGGCCAGCCACACGCTGCCGGCCGGGTCAAAAGCGATGGCGTGGACCTCGTTGCCGGCCAGACCGTCGGCCGTGATATAACTGCGCCAGGCTGTCCCATCAAATACACTCGCGCCGCGCAGCGTGCCGGCCCAAACCCGGCCGGCCGGGTCAATGGCCAGGTCATAAACCAGGTCGTCGGCCAGGCCATCGGTCACAGTGTAGGTGGTAAAGGTACCCGGACCGGCGGCATCTTCCGCGTCGTCCGGCCCAGAGGCCAGCGGCTGGCCCAGGATGCTGAGGCCGTGCTCGGTGCCTAGCCAGACCCGCCCGGCCGGATCAAAGGTAATTGCGGTCACTTGATTATCGGCCAGGCCGTCGGCGACGGTGTAGGTGGTAAAGCTTGTCCCATCAAACACGCTGACCCCGCCGGCCGTACCAATCCAAAGCTGGCCCGCAGCGTCAACGGCCAGAGTGTTAACCTGGCTGTCGGCCAGGCCATCGGCCGGGCTGTAGGTGCGCCAGGCGGTCCCATCCCAAACGCTCAGGCCGTTACTGCTGATGCCGCCCATCTGCGGCGGCCGGCCGCTGCCGGCCCAAATCCGGCCGGCGTGGTCCACCGCCAGGGCGTTGATGTAATAACCGGCCAGGCCGTCGGCAGGGGTGTAAGTAGTCCAAACCGCGCCATCAAACATACTTAAGCCCTGGGGCGTACCCAGCCAAGCTCGCCCCTGCTGATCTACGGCTGCGGCCAGAATCGTATTCTGAGGCAGGCCGTTGCCGGTGGTATAAGTAACCCACTGCTGGCCGTCAAAGTAAGCCGCGCCGTCATTGGTGCCGGCCCAGATTCCCCCTGTCGCATTGGCGGCCAGGGCCAGCACATTGTCATCCAGGAAACCGGTCTCGCGAGTATAGGTGACCCACTGGCTGCCGTCAAACCGGCTCAACCCGCCCAGGTCGCTGCCGACCCAAAGTTGTCCGGCTGGGTCGGTGACGATGGCCGAAATGTAATTGGCAAGTGACGGGCCATCGGCGGAGGTAAAGGGGGTCCACTGACCGTTTTCCAGGCGGGCCAGCCTGGCCGGGCCGGCGCCCACCCAGGTTTCTCCGGCCGGGCCGATGGCTAAGGCAGTGATGTCATTGTGGGGCAGATCGTCGGCAGTAAGATAAGCTGTCCACTGCTGGCCGTTGAGCCGGTGCAGGCCGCGCCGGGTCCCCACCCACACCTGTCCCGCCGGGTCGGGAACCAGGGCAGTTACGTCATCCAGCGTGGAGTCATTTTCCAGCCCGGCCACGTCCATCGTCACAGGCAGCCAGTCCCGGCCATCAAAACGCTCCAAGCCGCCCTCGCTCCCAACCCAGACCTGGTTGGCAGCGATGGCTACCAGACGGTAGCCGCAGCCCGATTTTTGTCTAAGCCACTCCTGCCCGTTAAACACGCTGATGCCGCCGCCGCAGTGGGGCCAACTTGACCAGTTAAAGGCCACCCAAACAGGACCGGTCGGATCAATGGCAATACCGGCCACGGTGCTATATCCGTAACCCTCTGGCTGGTAAGAGGTCCATGTTTGCCCGTCAAAGCGGCTTAAGCCGATGGGGGTGCCCAGCCAGGCGGTCCCGGCCGGGTCAAAAGCAATGGCCTGAACCCGGTTATCAAGCAGGCCGTTGTTGGTTGTGTAAGCCAGCCACTGCTGGCCGTCAAAGACATTGACCCCGCCGCCGGTACCGACCCACAGGCGGCCGCCTGGGTCCAGGGCCAGGGCATACACCTGATTATCGGCCAGGCCCTCCTGGCGAGTAAAGGTGGTCCAGGTTTGACCATCAAACCGGCTTAGCCCATAGGAGGTACCGGCCCAGACCAAGCCAGCCGAGTCAACCACTACCGCCCGGACCTCATTGCCGGCCAGGCCGTCTACCGTTGTATATTTGACATAGCCGCTCCCGGCCCGGTCCCAGCGGACCAGTCCGCCACTGGTGCCGGCCCACAGCGCCTGCGGGGAGAGGGCCAGGCTGATAATGTCGTTGCCGTTGGTGTAAACCTGCCAGGTTGATTCCGGCGGCGAGGGAGTTTGAGCGACGGCCAGACCGGCCGGCCAACTCGCCAGAAGTAAGAGCAAGCAAAAAAACGGGATAAAGCGTTTCATTTATGGACTCATACTGCAACTGCCCAGGCTAAAGGTGACTGGCGCTTGGTTAGTCCAAGAGAAAAGTGCCAGTCACCTGAATATTACCGGATGATTGTCTTTTTAACGTTACGATGAACGTTACCAATTCGACCCAGTTGCATCTAATGAGCAAACGTGATTAAGCAAAGGCCCGTTGGAGGAGCGGCGTCCTGGTCAGGATCAGCGCACTGACCGCCCAGGAAAGGAGCAGCCCTAAGATAATAACCAGCGGCGCTTTGAGCAAGAGCGGCAGTGAGATGGGCACAAATATGTAGGCCAACGGGTACAAAATCAAGGGATGAATGAAGTAAATCCCGTAAGAGCTGAGCGCCAGGCTACTCCAGAAGGGGCTGGCCTGGTTAACTTTTTGCTGAAAGAAGGCCGCTCCGGTCAGGAAGGCCGACAGGCAGAAGGCGTTAAAGAGAACGGCATAGCCTGCCTGAATGAGAAGCGCCGGTTGGGGGACAGCCGGCATCACAAACAGGCGATATCCCAGGTATAACAGCCCTGACGCGATGGCTATCGCCGCCCACAACGCCAGGCGGGGCCGGTAGCCTTCTTTGGTAAACCAGCCGTGCAGATAAGCGTAGAGGCCCAGGCCGAAGTAGCCAATATACAGCGGGACCCGCAGCGGCTGAAACACCAGGATATACCAGTCCCTAAACCAGGTGTCAGCTTCGGGAAAAATCCGGTTCATCACAAGCATGGCCAGGGTCATCACGGCCCAAAAGCCGGCAAACAGTTTCCACGAGGGCGGCGTCAGGTGTCGTTGGCTTGACCGCAATCGGTCACTGAGTGTGTAGACCAGGCTTAGCACCAAAAAGAACAAAAAGAGCACCCCCAGAAACCAATAAACAGATTGCTGATAGCCTTCGCCCCAAAACTCGGTCGCCCAAAACTGGAGAAAGGTGATCGGGACCGCCCGGGTGTAGTAAATCAGATAGGCAGTGGGTGGGGCCAGCAATAAAGCCCCCACCAGCCAGGGGATGCCCACCCGGACGAATTTGTCTTTAATGAATTCTTGGGGGCCGCGCTTGCGCAGGGAGGGTAAGGCGAAATAACCGGCAATGAAAAACATGACCAGCATAATCGGGATATCAATAAGCAGAACCAAAAGGGTAAAAAAGAGACTGTTCTGGGGGTCAAGCACGTACCACCAGGAGGGCGCGTAAGCCATATAGGTCATCGAGCCGTGCAGGACCACGACCAGCAGAATGACAAAAGCGCGCAGGTTATCCAGGAAGTAAATGCGGCTGGGTGAGTTCATTGTTTTCTCCTTTGACAACGATGATAGGTATACTCTGAAAGCTCAGCACATTATATACCTGGCTGCCGCCAAAAGCTAGTGAAAAATATCACTAAAAGGTGACATTTGTCATTGGTTTCCGGGTAAAAGCTCACTTGCGTGGACTGGCCTGACCCGCCTACCATGAAGGGTGCAGTTGAATTGTAAGCTGTTGGTGCTGAAACCTATGATGGTTAGTAGATAAGCGGATGAAGATTTTGGCCCTGGAGCAAGAAAATCCAGGTGAGACCGCCGAGGCATTTAGGCCCCACCTGAAAGCGGAAGCGGCCCAGGTATGGGAGCTTTATCAGGCCGGTATTGTGCGGGAGATATACTTCCGCCAGGATCGTCCCGAGGCTGTCCTGGTGCTCGAATGTAAAGATATTGAAGAGGCTAACAAGATCCTCGGCGCTCTACCCCTCGTCCAGGCGGGACTGATCGTTTTTGACCTCATCCCCCTGGTTCCTTACCCTGGTTTTGCCCGGCTCTTCGCCAGAGATAGCACACAAGCTTGATTGATGTAATCAATATCCCATCAAAAGGAGAATGAACGATGCAAACGAAAGAGAAATCAGCAGCGGAGAAAGTGTATCCCTGCGAAACCTGTACGATGCGGATAAAAGCAGAGGCGAATCCCAAATCGTTTTGGTCACGCGTGTGGCGCTGGCATACCACCTGGTGTCCGGGCTGGAAAGCTTATCAGGCCCATCTGGCGCAACAGAAGCAGGCTCATTAAACTGACAATCCCCCAGTTAAGACCGATTTATATCAACAGGCTTTAACCCGGCTTCGATCTGCGCCCGGCGCGGCTCCAGAAAGGGCGGGAGCGCCAGCCGCTCGCCCAGGTGTTCGGCCGGTTCATCGGTGGCGAAACCCGGCCCATCGGTCGCAATCTCAAAGAGAATGCCGCCAGGGATGCGGAAGTAGAGCGACTGGAAATAGTAGCGGTCCACCAGCCCCGAAGTGCGCAGGCCAACCGCGTGGAGCCGATTCATCCACTCCGTTTGTTCCTGGCCGTCGGGGGTGCGAAAAGCGATGTGATGCACTCCGCCGATGCCAAGCTGCCCGTAAGGCCGGTTGGGCTGCTCAACCACATAAAGTTCTTTTCCCGCCCCACCCTGGCCCAGGGCAAAGACGACGGTCCGTTCACCAGGGTTATCGGCTGAAGGGTATTCGCCGGCCAGTTGATAGCCCATCACCTGCGTCAGCACCAAGGCGGTTGGCTCCAATTGACGCACAATCAGGGTGGAGGCAAACAGCCCGCGAATACCATACTCCACCGGCACCGGACTCTTGGGCCACGGCGTTCCGCCCGGAGCGCCCCCATCGTCAACCAAGGCCAGTTGCTGCCCTTCCGGATCAGCGAAATTGATTAAGGCGTGGCCGTGAAATTCGCTCAAGCCCTCGTGCTTGACACCGCGCTCATCCAATCGCTGCGCCCACCAGGCCAGGGCTTCCCGGTTCGGCACGCGCAATGCGGTCTGGGCAATACTGCCCGGCCCATTGTGATTAGGCCCCATCTGCGGCCACTCAAAAAAGGTCAATTCGGTGCCGGGATTGCCTACCTCATCGCCGTAGAAGAGGTGGTAGGCCGAGACGTCATCCTGGTTAACGGTCTTTTTGACCAGGCGCATGCCCAGCACCTGGGTGTAAAAATCTACGTTTGCCTGTGCCCTGCCGGTGACGGCAGTGACGTGGTGTAAACCATGCAGTTCCATCGGTATACTCTCCTGTCCTTGAGTTTAAAGTCCATAGGATTATACTCAAATCGTGTCCTTTGCCACATCCCCGCTTGCGTTCCAACGATTACCGGACTCAGCCTGGGTATTCAGTTAATTGAAAAAACCAGATGACAGGCACTTTTTGTTCGAACAAGCCCAATTTTTAGCCTGATAAGTACCTGTCACCTTAATCCCGAGAGTGTCTTTTTTTTCACACCTGGCTGTGATATACTTGATGCTGGTTTTTTAAGTTATTGTGCCATACTTTCTTCCTGCTTTGATTTTAAGGATGTAGTTCATGGTTCTAACAGAAAATATTGAGCCTCGGATTGTCCTCGTCACCGGCGCAACCGGCGCGATTGGCCGCGCTATCGCCCGGCAGATTGCGGCTATACCGGGGTATGAAGTCGTGCTGGCCTGCCGGAACGAGGAGAAGGCCAGGCAAGCGGTCCGCGAGATCAGCCAGGCCACCGGCAGCCAACAGGTGCGCTACGAAATCGTGGATGTCTCGCGGCAGGTGTCCATCTCGGCGCTGGTACGGCGCTGGCAGGGGTCGCTCCATGTGCTGGTCAACAATGCGGCTATTTCGCCGCGCAGCCGCCAGGAAACGCCGGAGGGGATCGAGATGCAGTTCGCCACCAATGTGCTGGGCTATTTTTGGTTGACCCAGGCTTTCAGCGAAATCCTCCAGCAATCGGCGCCAGCCCGGGTGGTCAATGTGGCCAGCTATTATGCCGGCGACCTGGACTTGCGCGACCTGGAATTCAAGCGCCGGCGCTATCACAACGGCACGGCCTATCGCCAGTCCAAACAGGCCAATCGCATGCTAACCGTGGCCTGGGCGGAACGCCTGCAGCCCTGCGGTATTTCGGTCAACGCTTGCCATCCCGGCGATGTCAACTCGGCCTTGAGCAACAGTTTGGGCTTTGGGGGAAGCCAATCGCCGGACGAGGGAGCCAGAACGCCGGTCTGGCTGGCTACCGATTCCATCGGCCAGCAGCGGACCGGGAAATATTTTGCGGACCGGCGTGAAGTTCGCTGCCATTTTGGCGAGGACAGGGTGGGAGTCGAGGCGCTGTATCAAGCCTGCCTGCGCTACTCAAATGAGGCGTGAGTTCTCTTGTTGCGGCAACAGCGCCAAGGAGAATCATTCTGATCTTCTTGATGAGTGATCGGGGCAGGTTTCAAACCTGCCCCTTCGGTTTGTTTTAATCAAGCTCCGGCAAATGTTCCATCCCGGCCTCGCGCGCCAAGCGGGTCACCATGTCGCCCAGTTCGCGCTCGGCTTCAGCGGGTAGGGGGGGACGTTGGTAGGCAGCCAACAGCTCGGCCACACGCGCTTTGGCCCGGGCAAACGTATCCAGGCTGCCCCCTGCCTGCCAGGCTCGGATGGAACCCCGGTCAATCACCCCCGACGGCAAATACTGTTCCTTGGCAAACAACTGGCGGGTGATTTTCTGTTTGAGGAAGTCGGCCTTGAAATCTAACCCGGCAAACATGGTCGTGGCCAGGGTTTCGGTCCGGACTTGCACTCCGTCCAGAAGCCGCTGGGCCATCGCAATCCCTTCGGCGTCAACCACCAGCTTTTCGGCGCTTTGACAGGCCAGAAAATCCAGCATGCCTGCCCCGGAAATCATATTAATCCCGGCCAAAGCGCCGATCATGGCCGTGACGCCGCTTTCCAGCCCGGCCTGGGCGTCTACGAGCTTGGCGTCACTGGCGCCCAGGTAAGTGTGGGTCGGCAGGTCCAATGATTTGCCCACCTGGGCATAAGCGGCGTCAATCATCGCCGTCTCGACCGCTCCCATCGGTGTGGTGCCGGAGCGCATATCCACGATGGCCGGCGCACCGCCCCAGACGATTGGAGCGCCGGGCTGAGCCAGTTGGTGGATGGTGATCCCGCTGAGGCATTCGGCGGCGTGCTGGGTGACTGCACCCAGCAGAGTGACCGGAGCCGTGGCCCCGGCCAGGGGCATCGAGACAATCTCGGCGGGCACGCCGGCTCGGGCCAGGTCAATCAGGTTTTGCGCCCCAAACTGGCTCCAAATTAATGGGGGCGACGGGCAGACATCGAAGACGGCCAGCGGCTTTTGGGCCAGGGCGGCCCGTCCCCCGGCCAGCACCGCCAGCATGTCGAACATAACCGGAGCAGTCCCAATAGAAAAAGCGCCCGTGACGACAGGCTTGGCCGAGTGCAGCAGCACCAGGTATAAACGGTAGAGGTCGCCAATCTCCTGGGGAACTTCGTTACAGACGACGGCGGTAGATTGGGCGGCGTATTGCGGCAGCATTTCGGCCACTTTGACCAGGCGAATCAGGTCAGGGGTTTGGGCCGGGCGATGTTCCAGCGTGTCCGGGTCAAGGACGTGCACGCCGGCCGAACCGGGGTCGAAGTGAACCGCATCGCCGCCGTAGTGAATCGCCGGGTCTCCAGCACGGTTGTACAAGAAAAACTCGCGGGGCGTAGTTTCCAGGGCTGCTCGGACGAGCGTCTCTGGGATACGGACCACCTCGACAGTTTCGTCTACGGTTGCGCCGGCCTCGGCCAGCAGCCAGCGAGCTTCCGGCGCCTGCACTTTAACCCCGGGCGACAGCAGCAACTGAAAGGCTTCGTCCAGGATGCGCTGTACCAATTCGGGCGAGAGGAATTCCAGCTTGGTTTGCATAAGATTTACCTGCTTTCAACCGAGGCAATGATCCGCCGAAGCTCTTTAGCCAGCTCGGGCGCAAGCGGGTCGGGCTGGTGGGTCGAGAGGATGCGCCGGGCTTCCTCGCGCGCCCAATCGGGAGCGCCATCGCCCTGTTCTTCCCAAATGTTATACGGGCGGCGATCCAGGTATTTGGCCGGCCAGAGGCTGCGCATATGCTTTTTGGTGTGCTTTTGGCTCAAAAAGTTGCCGCCCGGCCCCACGGAACGAATGGCGTCGAGGGCCAGTGTGTCGTCGTCCACAACAATGCCAGCCATCATCTGGCGAATAAGGCCAAAAATCTCGCAGTCGAGCAGCATTTGCTCAAAGGACCAGATCCGGCTGCCGTGCAGCAGCCCTACCCCCAGCAGCATGTCAGACATGACCACCGAGGCCATAAAGGTGGACAGGCCGTTTTCCAGGCCGGCCTGCCAGTTGGGTGCTTTAGCGCCGGTGGCAAACGATCCCATCGAAAGGGGAACCTTGTAAAAATCGGCCAGAACATTGCTGGCTGCGCCAAACAGAAAATCCTCCGGGCCGCCGCCGGTGTACGCGCCTGTGCGTAAATCCATCACGGTTTGGGCGGCGGCGTAAAAGACCGGCGCGCCGGGGTGGGCCAGTTGGATTAAGGCCAGCCCGCTAATGACCTCGGCGTTGCCGACCACCAGGTTGCCGGCCATCGTCGCCGGGCCAGTGGAGGCAGCCGAAGCCATGGTCATAAAGCCGGTCGGCAGCCCATTCTCGGCAGCGACCAGCGCCGCCTCAACGCTGCCGCCGTCGTGGCCCAGCGGCGGCATAGCGCACTGCATGATGGACAGGAGCGGGCGCTGTCGCAGCGCCGCCCTTCCCCCGGCAATGGCCGCCGCCATTTCTACGGCCGCGCAGGCCTCGCGCTCGGAGTAGATACTCTCGGTTTGGACGTGCTTGGTCGAGTTTTCCCAGATAACCCGTATTTCATGCAGGCTGCGGGTTTCGGGCGAGTAATCCTGGGCCGAGACCGGCACCCAGTGAAAGGCCACCTCGGGCAGACAGTCGGCCAAGCGGGCGATGTCGGCCACATCTTGCAGGCAGGAGCGGCGGCGCTCGCCCGTGGCCAGGTCGAGCACTTCCACACCGCAGCCGTCGGTACCGACAAAGACGTGGTTGCCGTCCAGGGGCAAATCCTGGCCTGGGTCGCGGGCGGCCAAATCGTAGGTGGACGGCGCTTTTTTGAGAGCTTCTTCGATGAGATGGCCGGGGGCTTTGACCACGGCTGTCTCTCGATCCACAACGGCCCCATGTTCTTCCCAGATAGCCAGCGCTTTGGCCGAAGGAAATTTAACCCCGACCGACTCGATAACATCCAGGGTAGCAGTATGAATCCGCTGAACGTCGGCCGGGCTGAGAATATGCAAGCTGAGGCGGGGATTAGTAATAGATTTGATTTGACCAGACATAGTGGTATTTTGCTCCTTACGCGCCCACAAGCTGTTTGGCCACGGCAACCGCGCCCATCGCATCTTCGCTGTAGCCATCGGCCCCAATCTCGTCGGCCCAGCCGCGGGTGACCGGCGCGCCACCAACCATCACTTTGACTTTGGGGCGCAGGCCCGCCTTGGCTAAATCCTCGATAACTTTCCTTTGTTTGACCATCGTCGTGGTCAAGAGCGCGCTCAAGCCAACGATGTCGGCTCCGACCTCGCCGGCTTTGTCAATAAATTTCTGGAGCGGGACGCTGACACCCAGATCGTAGACCTCAAAGCCGCTGGCGGAGAGCATCGTTGCCACCAGGGTTTTGCCGATGTCGTGAATGTCGCCCTCGACCGTGCCAATGACTACTTTGCCCAGGATGTTCCGGCTGGAGCCGCGCCGGGCCATCTCCGGCTCAAGGACGGCGACGGCGGCTTTCATTGCTTCAGCCGCCTGCACCAGGTCGGGCAGGAACATCTCGCCGCAGCCAAATTGCTGCCCCACTTCGTCCAGCCCGGCCACGTAGCCTTTATTGATCGCTTCCACCGGCTCGATACCTTGCTCGACGGCCTGCCGGGCCAGCCGTTCGGCCTCTTCTGCTTCGCCCTCGATGATGCTCTGGGCCATTGCTTGAAATAGATCTTCTTTCATGGTTGCTCCTTTGTGTGGTAAGTATAACTATCCAGGTAAGTTTTTCCTCCGCTATCGTGTTGCGTGTTCCGTAATAGTTACGGAATACGCACCACGCAAGACAGGTATCATGAGGTGCAAACTCTTCTGGAGAACTAAGATAAGTTTTTCTGGGGCTAGTTCACTATATGGTACGATATTTCAAATACTGACAAAAGTAACGTTTGTCACTGTTGCCGGGTGACATTTGTCATCCACAAAACAACTTAACTTTGGTTAGGTGCAATCCCGGAGCAATTGTGCTACACTAAGGCCGTACCATCACAACAGTTCTACTTCTGTTGCTGTATTCAGCTTCAATTCTAATTCGTTAAGTTACTCATCCAAGGAGACCGCCCGTAATGACCGAGACCCCGCTCCCCCCTGGCGATACCGCACCTCAGCCGGCTGCCGAGCCGTCCCTGGCCAACCTGTTGAACAGCCTGACCCAGCCAGAGATGGCTACCCGCCTGGAGGCAGTCCAACAGCTTGGTCGCCTGAAGGTCGGCGAACGATCCGCCGTACACGCGCTGGAAAAAACCGCCGCTCAGGATGAGGCGCCCACCGTGCGTGAAGCGGCGCTGTTGGCCCTGGCCGCGCCGCCCTACCGGGCGTTCCAGCAGCAAGACAACCGGCTGCCCCTGGCGCTCCGACGCTCTATCCTGGTCGAAATTAACCGCTGGGTGGCGGACGGGCTGCTCCCCGCTCAAACCGCCCAACTACTACGGCAGCGCTACGATTTTGACCAGCCGGCCCCCGCGGCTGCGTCTGCTCCGACTCCTGTCCCTGCTACGCCGCGTCCCACCCTGACCCAGCTTCTCCTGAGCGAAACGACCATCAAAGTGGCCCTCTACCTGGGAGCCTTCTTTGTGGTCGCCGCCGCTTTTATCCTGGCCGCTATCTTTGATGTACTGCGGCTGCCCATCCTGGGATTGGCTACCGTAGGTTTTTTAGGCGCGGCCCTGGCTTTGAAGCGGCGGCTGCCGACGGCCAGTTTTGTATTGTTCACCGTTTTTTCTTTCCTGCTGCCGATTGACGCGGCCGCCCTGCTGGATTTGTTTGACCCAGGCTCGACGGTGACCTGGCTCTACTGGATTGCCGTTGCGGCGCTGCTGAGTGCAGTTTGGGCAGGCGGCACGTTCTTCTACCGCTCGCGCCTGTTCAGTTTGCTGGCTCTGGCCGCCGCCAGCCTGGCGATGCTCCTGGTGGGGCGCTGGCTGGACCGCACCTCCCACCTGGACCTGCTGTTGATTGAACTGCCCACTCTGGCCGCTTTAGGCGGGACCCTCATGCTGGAACGCTGGCAGGACCGGCGCTTCTCGCTGCCCCTGTTTATCCTGGCCCAGGTGCAGCAGGTCGCTTTGCTGGGCTGGTCGGCGATCATGGTGCTGTTTACCCTGGCGGACCAGGGATTGTCCAGTCCTGGCTGGTGGCCGGCCATTGCCCTTACCTGGCTGCTGGCCGCTCTCTTTTATGGCCTCAGCCAGCGCCTGATGGCTTTTGTCCTGTTCGCGCCCTTGGCTGTGGCCGCGCTCGCACCAGTACCGTTGTTTTTCAGCGGGGTCTTTTCGCCGGGTTGGCAGGCAGTGATGGCCCTGGCCTGGCTGTGGGGCACCCTCCTGGCCCTGGGCGGCGAAGGTCTGAGCCGGATCAAACGGCCAGGTTTATCTATTTACAGTGTCTGGCTGGTGATCGCTTCGGCCGGGCTGTACCTGTTGGCCGCCGGGGGTGGGCTGGCCGACCGGGTTGCCTTTGGGCTGGCCTATCTGATCGGTACGGCGGTGGTCTACCTGGCACTGACCCTGTACCGGCCACGCGTCTGGCTGTGGAGCGGCAGCCTGCTCGCCGCAACGGCAGCTTATTTTGCCGCCTTCTTCTTGCCTGCCCTGGAGACTTACGATTTCTACCCTGGGTTCATCCTGCTCTGGCCGGCGCTGGCCCTGCTTGGCCTCAGTCTGGCGCTCAGGCGCGGCTGGCGGGTTGACCGGCGCTGGCACTTGCCGCCGTTAGTTTTGGGCGGCCTCGTCGGGGCGGCTGCTCTTTTAGCTCTGCTGTCCACCGGCTTCGACGAACCGGGCCGGGCGACTTTAGCCCTGGTCATTGTGGCGGGTTTTCTGGCCCTGTTTGCCTGGCTGGACCGCCAACCGCTGCTGGGCTATGGTGCGACGGCCAGCCTGGCCCTGGCGCTCGGCTTCGGACTGGTCTGGGGGGAACAAGAGCAGTGGGTGCTGCCGCTGGTTGGGCTGGCTTCGCTCTACTATTTGAGTGGACTGGCCGCAACCTGGCTGGGCCGGTTCGGTGCTTGGGCCGGGGTGCTGCGGTTGAGCGGGCTGGGATTGGGAACACTGGTGGCGTTGAGTGCGCCCCTTCAGGGAGGAGCCGGCGGGGTGATTGGCGCAGCTTTAGTAGCGACTTACTTCGCGATTGAAGCTTTTCGTCTGCGCCAGGTCTGGCTGGGACTGCCGGCCAATCTGCTCTATTTGGTGGCTTATTTCACCCTGCTGGTCGAGCTAGACGTTGATCAGCCCCAATTTTACTCGATTGGGGCGGCCTTGCTGGGCTTCGTCATGCATTACTTCCTGGTGCGGAGCGACAGCAAGTGGGCGGCTTTCTTCACCGGCCTGCTGTCGCAGGTTATTTTGCTCGGCACCAGCTACATCCAGATGTTTTCCACTGAACAGCTCATTTACTTCGTCGTCCTCTTCCTGCAGGCGCTGGTGGTGCTGGTCTATGGATTAGTGGTGCGCTCGCGCAGTCTGGTGCTGGCCCCGATTCTTTTTGTGGTGCTGGGGGTAATTACTGTCGCCCTGAGCGTGCTGGCCGGCATCCCGGCGTTGATCCTGATCGGCTGCACCGGGCTGCTGTTGCTGCTGCTGGGGATTGCGGCCCTGGTGATGCGGGAAAAACTTTTGGCGGCAACCAGCCGGCTGGGCGAACGCTTGAGCGGGTGGCAGGCGTAATGAGGCTGGAAGGCTGGAGGACTGGGTCGAGCAATATTCCATCTTCCAATCTCCCAGCCTTCCAATTGTGTTACCGAGTTTGCTCATCAAAAGCTGTAAGGGTTGTGGCAATTACCCGGTCAAAACAAGCGGCTGAGGAGGCGGGCCGTTCTGGAGCAAAGCCTGGAGCAGCTTGCTTAACCCTCTGGGGGCAAAGGCTTCCGGGGTCTGCTCGATGTCGGCTGCTCGCCACCAGCGGAAGCCGCCAAAGGCCATGCGCTCGACTTCATCGGGTAAGTGCTGGAGCGTCGGCTCAAAGCGGGCGACCCTGACCAGGTAATACCTTTCCTTTTGCAGAATGGCTTTGCCATCCCAGGTAAACAGGTGCTCTCTGCGCCAGACCTCCGGACCGATCTCAAAGTCGGCCAGGCCGGTCTCCTCAAAAATCTCGCGTCTCAGGCTGGCGGCGGGGGACTCGCCGGGGTCCATGCCGCCGCCGGGCGTCAGCCAGAAAGCGCGTTGCGATTGGGGATCTACAATCTTGATCAGCAGCAGTTCTTCTTCCGGGCTGACGAGTAAGGCGCGCACGGCCTGGCGTTCAATCACTGGCAATTCTCCACCTGGGAATTAAAAGAATTTACGTGGCAAAATACGCTTTTAATGCCTCTTGCCAGGGCCTCAACTCGATGCCCAATTCCGCGCCCCTGGTGTTAGCCAGAGGTGTGAAGGGGGGCACGGTCGAAGGGCGGGGATAATCGGCCAGGGTGATCGGCTCGACGGGAATCTGCCCGCGGCCGCTGAGGCGGAGGATTTCTTTGGCGAAATCATAGCGGGAGCAGTAACCGGCGTTGGTAAAATGGTAAATCCCATAGATGCGCGTTTTGATCAGTTTGGCAATGGCCTCGGCCAGATCGGGAGCGTAGGTAGGATTGCTCACTTCATCGGTCACAATGCGCAGCGGCCTGCCGGCATCCGCCGCGGCCATGATTTTCGACGGGAAATTACGGCCTCCCGGCGAAAAGACCCAGGCCGTCCGCACAATATACAACCCGGTTTTGAGGTAGCGAGCGGCCATCTGTTCGCCGGTGCGCTTGGAGCTGGCGTAGGGGTTGATCGGGTTGGGCCGGTCATCTTCCCGGTAGGGCCGGTCGCTCCGGCCATCGAACACTTCATTGGTGGAGATGTAAACCATCTCGGCATTGCAGCGCAGGCAGGCATGAGCTACATTCTGCGTGCCAAAAGCATTGATCTTATAAGCGGCATCGGGATCGGCGGCGCACCCGTCTACATTAGTCATGGCGGCGCAGTGAATGATCAATTCCGGTCTGAGCGCGGATAACTGCTGGACGATGGCGTGATCGGCCACATCAAATTTAGAAGTTAGATCGGTTCCATCAAAATCAGGGATTTGGAGGATCGGCAAACCCTGGTCAGTCAAAACCTTTTGCAGCGCCTGGCCTAGCTGGCCCGACGCGCCGGTAATAATAATCCGCATAAACACCTCAGAATTGTAAAAATGTAACCCGCATGACCGCTGACGGCAGAGTGCGTAGCCTCCCCTTGGGACCGCCAACTATCTCTAACTGCATTGTAAATATCTCTTTTCGGTGGTCATCGGTCAGCGGTCGTTTTTATAAATGCAAGCCCGGCAAAGCATCCGATTTGGCGCGGGCGCGACTTTCATCCAGACGGCGGCGAGTCAGATTGACAAACAAGTTCAAGGTCATGATCGGCCAGGGAAGAAGTATGCCCAAAATGGCGGCAATCATCGTCTCAAGCAGGGCGGTGATCTGCCAGAAGGCAGGCAGAATGGCCGGCAAATACCAGGTGACGGTCAAGCCGTTTTGCCAGAAAGCCCAAAAGAGCGGCAGGGCAAAAATAAAAGTGACCAGCAGGCCGAAGCCGTAGCCGGTACTTAACAGGGTCAGCCAGTCCTCTTCGCGAGCCAGCATCAGCATGATCAGCATCAACCCGCCCCCGGCCAGCAGGCTGACGGCCGTGCGGCGGGCAATGTCGAAGGGCCATGCCGAAAAATCTCTCAGCGCGCTGACCGAGTAGCTGTGTCCCTGGAGTTGGTACAGCACATGATATAAACCCACCGTCAGCAGAGCGGCAATTAGAATGGAGCCGGCCTGCATTCCCCGCCGCCGCCACATTACCGTGAACCAAACCAGCAGAATAATCAGAGCGACGATGAGCCGCAACCACTGCCCCGCCGCAACCCGGCGATGCCGGGCGGCCAGCATAAAGGCATCAGCCTCTTGTTGGGTCAATAAAGCCAACTGAAAAGCCCCGCTGATGTTACCGGCAGCCAGGGCTGACCGGGCGCGCTCCAAACCGGCCGGGATAGTTTCCGGCAGGGCTGCCGGCAGGCCCTCAATCTGGCTGACGTATGCTTGAGCCAGAGGCAGGCGCTGCTGGGCCAGGGCAAGTTGAGCCAGGGCCTGACCCCGTTCATCCAGGCGCAGCAGTTCAAACAAAATTCGGCCCTGACTGGCCTTGGGTATCCCCAAACCGAGCAGAGCGGCCACCGTGGGGGCAATATCCGTTTGGTGAATATCGCTGTAGCTGCCGGGAACAACACCCTGACCAATGACTACCAGCGGCTGCCAGATCACCTCAACTTCGTTGCCGCCATGACCACCATCGGGAATATGGCCGTGATCGGCCAGGACGATGAGCGTGGAACGGCTAAGGTCCATGGCCTGGCTGATTTGCCCCAGGTAGGCGTCAACCTGCCGGGCGGCCTGGAGGTAAGCTTCGCTCCCAGCGCCAGGATTTTGGCCGGCCCGGTCTACCTGGGTAAAATGGACAAGCGCCAATTGGATCTCGTCATTGGTTACAACGGGCAGGGCAGCTTCTATGATCGCCGCATCGGCTTCGGGGCCAGCTTGGGCGGCAAAATAGGCGTAATCGAGCTGATTGCGCGGGACTAATCGCCGCCACGTGGCGGCACCCAGGAGCGCCGTTTGCAATCCGGCGTCGTGAGCGCGAGCGAAAATTGTATCAACCGTCAGGAGGCGCAAATCTTCTATGGGCAGGTCTACCGGAGGGGCATCGTTGGTTTCTGGCGGAGCGCCGGTAAGCAGTGTAGCCCAGGCTGTTTGCGAGTACGTCGGCGGTGTGCTTTCTACGGCCATGTCCGCCCCCGCTTGCCGCAGTTGTTCAAGGGCGGGCAGCCCTAAGGTCAGCGAGGCATCGTAACCTAAGCCGCTGATCAGTACAACCACCACCTTGGCGCTCTGAGGGGCCAAAGTAGTTTGGGGAGATAGGGCGGCCTCTCTTAGCGGAGACCGATAATTTTGGATCGAAGTAAAAAAGGCTTTGCCCCACCAGGCTGTCCCAATAATAACTCCAGCCAAAACGAGCAGGCTCAGGCCAATAGAAATATATTTTTTCTGCGTCATCGAGGCAGATTATACCAGCTTTTTGAAAAAAGGATAACCGTTACGAGTCAGGTTTATATTTTTGTGGATTCTTTGAAAAACGTGTAACATATGATCTTTAGCGCAGTCGTCAGGCTGGTTATTGTAAAAATGGGAACTTTTACAAAGCCGCCCGATTTTGTATCTACCCCGACTGTGCAAGGGAAAGAAGGAGAGATGTATTGGGTTGAGAGGAGTTTTCCTCTGCAACCAAGGATGATGGGAACATTTATGAACAATATAGCAGAATTAGAAAATCGCTATCAACGTTTGTATGGCGACTTTCAAGCCGGCAAAATTGATGAAGCAGTGTTCATTGCCGAGGTGGACAAGCTGCAATTTCAAGATGGCCGGGGTCGCTACTGGATGATGGGCGCGCAGAGTGGCGCGTGGCATTATTATGATGGCCAGACCTGGCACCAGGCTGACCCCCGAGACGCCGACAACCTACCCTTTGTAGATGAGCAGGGCCGCTATTGGCAGCGGGGCGCTAAGAGTGGCGACTGGTATTACTATAACCCCGAAACCAAAGAGTGGGTCAAACCCAGCCCTACCGGCGACTCCCGCCCCACCCCGATTGTGGGCCGGGGAGAAGGCCAGAACAGATGGGCCGATACCGGCTCGATACCAGCCCAATCACAACCTTATCAATCTCACCTGTACCCTCAAAGTGCCGATAATGGACCTCAATTTGACGGCGAACTATTCCAGGATGATGAGGGCCGTTACTGGGCCATCGGGACCAAAACCGGCCAGTGGTATTTCTATGATCATGCAGGCTGGCATCCAGCGCAGGAATTCCAGCCGGGCGGCACACAGTATCAGCAACAATCTCAATCCTATCAGCCTTACTATTCTCAATCGCCACAGACGCCGTATCAAGCGCAGCAGCCATGGGGGGCATCTGCTTATGGAGCTCCTCCTTATCAAGCGCAAGGACCACAAGCTTATGCTTACCCGCCGCAACAACCGGCTTATCAACAGCCCGCCCCTGGACCAACCTATAACCCCCCGCCCGGGCAGGAAGCTCAGTCCGGCCAGCCAGCTCAGGGATATGCCGGTCCATTTCAATCGCAGCCAGCACCTGCTCCTACCGGCGACGCCGGCCCAACCCCAATGCCAGCGCCTCCCGGTGGTGGGTCTCAATCCGGCTCCTGGTTTTACTTTGATGGTAAGCAGTGGCTGAAATATGCGTCGGGCGAACCTGCCGAAACGCCGCCGCCCGATCCCAAAATGGTGATAGACCAGGAATCAAAAGCTGCATCGGAACCAAAAGCGGCTGCAGCCGAACCAAAAGCTAAAGATGAGCCAAAAGGCCAAGCAGTTGTAGCTGAACTTTTTGAAAGTGACGAGCCACCGGTAGAAGTGGTTGATGTTGAAGTCATCACCGTTCTCGAGGCCGAGCCGGACGAGGATGAGGAACCGGCAGCCAAGCCGGTCAAGGCTGCCAGCAAGGCCAAAGAGCCGGTTTCAGCTCCGCCGTTAGCCGATGTTGACGATATCAAACCCCGGCGACCCCGGCAGCCTTCGGACTCTATGCGGGCCCGCCCTGCGCCAGGTGAGCCTCAACAACAGTTCAGAGATCGAATTCCTACCGACCCCGGCCGGCCGGTTGCCCCGCGGCGGCGCGAGTCGGCTTACGAGCCGACCATCATTATCCCGACCGGAGCCGCTGCTTCTCCAAGGGCCAGCCGTCCGGTTCCGGTGCAGCAACAGCAGCCCCGCCGTGCTCGTGAAAATACCCTACCCATGGAGCCTGTTCCGGCTCAATCCGGCGCTGCCAGACCAACCCCTGACCGCCAAGCTGTCACCCAACCTCTGCCCGTAGCCAGCCGTGTCCAGCGGGCTGAAACGGGACCGATGAGAGCGCCGGCAGTCGCCAAAGAGCCTACCCAGCCAAATCCGCTAGCCGCTCCAATCCCGGCCAGCCAAGCGGCCGCATCTGCCCAGCCCAAAACATCTGGTCACACCTTTGGCGACGTTTTACGCGCTTTTCCCAGCACTGTCTGGACTTTTACCGGAGGATTAATCGTCCTGGTTATCTTTGCGGCGGTGATTATCGGCGCTTATCTGCTGCTTAACGGCAATAATCCGAGTGTGGGCGGCGTAGCGGTTGTTCAAAGCCCGACGCCTACCCTGGATGCCGGCCCACCTGACGCCACGCCAACTCTTGGCCCCACCCCAACGACCTCACCGGAACCCGTCACTACCCCAACTCCGGCGGAGATGACAACCTTCAGTAGTTCTGCCCTGGGCTTTACGCTGGATTATCCGGAAGACTGGCAGAAAAAAGAGGCCGATGAACAGGTTGTCTTCTCGCCCTCGAAAGATGGCCTTGACCCGGCTAACCTTAAAGATACGGCCCTATGGATTGGCATCCCAACCAGCAACAAGTCGGCTATTGCCGACCTGCTGACCGACGCCTTATCCGGTTTTCCTGGCGATGCTGAAACTTTGAATGAAGGAACCATTAGTATTGCCTCACAAACCTGGACCTCGACCCAAATCAGATATAAAGATGATAATCTGGGCGGTCAGGGTATTGCGACCATAGCGGTTACCAGCAAAGATGATACCGGTTATTATCTGGTAGCGGCGGCTCCGGCTGAAAAGTGGAATTCGACCCAACCTGTATTTCAGGAAATGATCAACAGCTTCCGCTTCTCCAAAAAAGGGACAGCGTTGGCGCAAGCGCCGGCCGACAAAACACCTTCGAGCAGCAGCGCTATTACGGCCACTGCAGAGATAACTGGCACCGTGACAGCAGCCAAAGCGACAACCCCGGCTGCCACGACCTCGGCAGGGGGAGCCAAAGCAACAGCCGTGCCCAAGTCAACCCCTACCCCCAAAGCGACGGCGACGCCGCTGGTTTACGCTGTTCAATCGGGTGATACGCTGCTGGAGATCTCGCTCAAATTTGGCGTTAATGTGGATGAACTAGCGGCTAAAAATGATATCACCGATCCCGGAAAATTGAGCCTGGGCCAGGAATTAATTATTCCTTTTACGGCGGAACAATTGGAGGCATATAATAGCGGCGGTAATCCTGCGCCGGCGGCAAACTCTTCAGCGTCTGCTCAAAGCGAGTCCGCTGCCGCCTCTGCAGCTATTACTACTACGACGACGGTTACCAATACGTCTACCCAAGCCGAGGCTGCCGCCCCTCCGGCGGCCCAAGCAACCAAACCCGCCTCATCTGGCGCTGCTGCTGCGGTGAGTGGGCGGATCGTTTATGCTGCGTTCAATCCCGGCACCAACACTTTTGATCTGTGGCTGGCAGATGTAGCCACGGGCGAACAAACAGGCATTGCCAGCAGCGCCAGCCAACCGGCCTTCAATAAGGATGGCAGCCTCTTGGCTTATCGTTCCTGGCAGATTGATACCCGAGGTATTTTCTTTAGAGATTTTATCGGGGGACGCGGTGGACAGGTGACTCGCTTTGTGGAGGATGGCTTGCCGACCTGGGCCCCCGACGGCATCTCATTCGCCTTCGCCACACGGCGTGAGGGAGACCGAGTACCCCGCATCTATCGGGGCGACCAATTAGGCAAAGGGGACTTCTCTATCGGTTTCCAGGGCGAATACCCGGCGACGCTGCCTGATGGCCGCCTGGTGGTACGTGGCTGCCTGCCTTCGGGAGATTGTGGCATATTCATTGTTGGCCCCAATGGCGGCGGTGAAACCAAGATCAGCAGTGAACGGAGTGACACGGCCCCGTCCCCCTCGCCTGACGGTAGTAAAATTGCCTTTATGTCTTCAGGCCGAGGTGGGACCAACTGGGAAATTTGGGTCATGGATGCAAGTGGGAGCAACCCGCGCCGCCTGACCGATAATGGCAACAACGACGGTCTGCCTACCTGGTCACCTGACGGTAAAAGTATTGCCTATGTTTCGGATGCCGGGGGCGCCTGGGCGATTTGGGTGATGAATGCAGATGGCAGCAACCAACGCAAGCTGTTTGATATGAAAGGTACGCCGGATGGTTATGTTCTGCTTGACAAGGATAATTCCAAGGGCTGGTTAGAAGAGCGCATCTCCTGGGCGCCTTAAGCTTGAATTCAGTAAGCTTCAATGAGGGCAGTATAAAATGTAGGGGCAGGTCTTAGACCTGCCCCTACTGCGTCCCTCCCAATTGTCTTATTGACGCATCCCTGGCGGAATGTTATAATGCGCGTATCCTTTGTTAAACTCGCAGGTAACGCATGGCGGATTTAGTCGGCAAGACTGTAGGTAAATATCGCATCGTAGCCAGGTTGGGTCGAGGAGGCATGGCCGAAGTTTATAAAGCCTACCAGCCTGGCCTGGATCGCTACGTCGGCATCAAAGTTCTGCATGCCCACCTTGTTGACGACACCGATTTTATCGGCAGGTTTGAGCGAGAGGCCCTGGCCGTCGGAAAACTGCGCCATCCCAACATTGTCCAAGCCGTTGATTTTGACCGTGAAGGCGATATGTACTTCATGGCCATGGAATTTATTGACGGTCCCACCCTTAAAGATGAATTAAAAGCCCGCCGCGCTGAAAATAAACCCTTTACCTTGAAAGAAATCGCCCGCATTTTTACGGCACTGTGCAGTGCGATAGATTACGCGCACTCGCGCAAGATGGTTCACCGGGATTTGAAGCCAGCCAACGTGATGATCAACCAGGAGGGCGAGGTTGTCCTGACCGATTTTGGTATTGCCCGGATTCTGGGTGCGACCCAATATACCCAAACCGGCGCTTTATCGGGCACACCCGCGTATATGTCGCCGGAGCAGGGGCAGGGCGAGCGCGGCGACGAGCGCAGCGATATCTACTCTTTAGGTGTTATGCTTTATGAAATGGTCACCGGCGTAGTTCCCTACGACGGCGATACTCCCTTTGCCGTTATCATGAAGCATATTAGCGAACCGTTGCCGCTGCCAACGCGGGTTAATCCCAATATCCCCGAAAGTATTGAGCGGGTCATCCTCAAGGCGATGAGCAAAAATCCGGAAGATCGCTACCAAACCGCCGGCGAGATGGCCAAGGCCTTGCGCGATGCTATTGGCCTGGTTCCTGGCGAGGAAAACTTGCCGCTTCCCGTCGTGGCCCCCAAGCCGCAAATTCAGCAAATTGATCATACCACCGGCTTTGTCACCGCGGCTGAAAAGGCCGCGATGATGACCGCCGCTGATGGCGGCGGAGTTACAGTGGTAACACCCAATACTACAACCGGCACCCTCATCACCCCCGCAAAAGGTGGATTATCTCTGCCACTTATTATTGGGGGTTCAGTTGTTCTGCTGGTCTTGATTGGCATTATTGGCTTTTTTGCCTTTGTCGCTGGAGGTGGGTCGGGCCGAGCGACCGAAACGGCTATTGCCATGTTGAATGCGACTCAAACGGCAGTAGTAATCGTCAATGTAACTGAGACGGCTGAGGCTGCGGTTCAGGCGACAGAAGTGGCCCAGGTGAACGCTCAGGCCACAGCCGATGCGGAAAGCGCTGCTCCTACCCAAACGGCGGCAGCGGCCATCGCTCAAGCCGAAGCGACTGCCGCGATGCAAACCGCAGTGGCTCAGGCTGCTGAGGGTGTTATTTCGGCTCAAAATGCAACAGCGACGGCCGGCGCCCTTGCGCTTGCCGCTACTAACGACGCCGTTACGGCGGAGGCTCTGGCTAATGCGACTCCCACTCCGGCAGTGACAGATACTCCCGCCGCCACCGAAACTCCCACTGCTGTCCCGGCGACAGAAGCCCCTACCCTGGCCCCGCCTACCGAAACCCCTACTCTTGGTCCTCCGACCAATACACCCACTCCGGCGCCCCCTACTGATACTCCTACTCCTGAGAGACCGGCTATATCCGGCAAGCTGGCTTTTCCTGTTGATAATGGTTCCGGCAGGTATGATGTTTTTATTTACTCTGTCCCCGATGGGGGGCAATTGGGCAAAATTGAAGGTGCTCGCCAGCCCAACTTCCGGCTCGATGGAGTCAAACTGCTTGTTAACGGCCAGGGGAGTGGTTTTGGCGAGAACGTAGCGCAAGCTAATCCGAACGGTAGTATTGACGGGCAAGTCAGCGGGGCGCCGCAGGACTCTTTTCCATTCTACAAACCCGATGGCTCGACCCTGACCTACAGCAATCCGGAATTAGCCGTGGGGAGCGACGGTAACCGGCATGACTACTTGTTTGTGCAGTGTAGTCTCAGGCCGCCCAGCCAGGAGAGCGATAAGTGCGTAGAAATGAGTCAATGGAACCTGATTGTACCGGCAGGACAGGTCGGTGAGGTTCAGGGGCGTAAACCAGTCTGGACGGCGGGTGATCGGCTTGTTTATAGTGGTTGTAATAGTTGGGCTGGCGGGGGGTCTTGTGGCATCTTTGGCGTTGGTTCATGGGCAACCAAACGAACCAGCGGGGGAGAGACGCCCGTCAAGCTGGTGGACGGAGCCAGCGCCTTCCCGACTGATACCAAAAATGGGTTGGTTGCTTTCCAATCGAGCGAGAGCGGCAACTGGGAAGCTTACGTTATGGCCGAAAATGGCGCGGGCTTGGTTAACATCTCGAACAGCCCTAACTCCAGTGACGGCCTGCCAACCCTATCGCCGGATGGCCAATGGGTTGCTTTTGTCTCAGACCGTGAAGGGACCTGGGCTATTTTTGTGGCTCCCATAGGCGGTGGTCCGGCCCAAAAGTTGTTTGACTTTCCAAAGCCTAACCCCTGGGGCGCGGGTGGAGGTCGGGATTGGACCGAGGAACGCATGTCATGGGGCCAGTAATCAGTTTCATCTTCTAAACGAAAAAGAGCCACCTCAGCAATTAGTTGAGATGGCTCTTTTTGATTTAACACACCTTCAATCAAAAATAGAAGCAATGGTGTTGGCCGCCTGACGCATTGACAGAGTGACCAGACCCAATTTAGCATCCGCAGGAATTAAGACGGCCAGAACGGTATGAGTCCCGGCGTTGACCACCACCGTTGTGCGATTTTCTCCTTCAAGCAGGATACGATTGAGCCGGCCCTGCTCTAAACGACCACTAAACTCTTCGGCCATATCAATCAGATCGGAAGCAACCAGCGCCACCGTGTCATCATCTTCATGGGGAATCCCAGAAGCCACATTCAAACCATCATCGCTTACAACCAAAGCACTGAGGATGTCAGGGTTGTGTGAAACCAGCTCATCCAGAACTTCCCGCAAAAGCTGGTTGTTATCTTTTGGTTTTACCTCATCTGCTCCGGTCATCAGTTACCACTGCCCTCTAAAATACTGCTGATTTTTCCAGCACTTTGCTGCAAAGCGTAAAGGACCAGGCCCATTTTTGCCTCTCGTCCGACCATCACGGCCACGGAAGCGCGGCGGTTAGCCGGCACAACCAACATTCCCCCATCGTTCCCTTCTACCAGCAGGCGGATCATCTCCCCCTGAGCTAAACGGGAGAGAGTCCGTTCACCGAGGGCAATAAGCGTTGCGGCCATCGCTGCTACCTGCGGGCTGCTGGTCGGCCCTTCTTCGTCCATCTCGCTCTCATGGGGGGTGTAAGCGGCTACTACAAAACCTTCGATACTGACGATCACTGCTCCTTGCACCCCTTCTAACCTAGAACATAATTCTTTGAGTGCTTCTTCAAGAAGATCAGTTTTGTAGACTTGAACCATTCAATCTTCCATTTCTTGTTCAATAATGTGCCGGAGTGCCGCCAATTGAGCCTCTACCTCCGCCAGAGATTGGTGTTGAGTGTGGCTGCGAATTAAATCTAGAATACCGTTCAATTCTTTTTCCAGATTTTTAAAGATTTCTTCGCGTTCGGTCTGAAACTCTTTATAATCTGAAACGGGCAATATCGTCGCTAAGGCATGCCCTTTAAACTCAACAGTAAAGGGGTGGTTGTCAAGCAGTATTTTAGAAATCTCGTTAATTATATTCTGCTTAACCTGACTATCCATGACTATTTTTGATCTCGAGGAGCAGGGTTGGTTTGCTGAGTTTTTATTTAAACCCTAAAACGGACCCTGGCAGGCACAATGAGTTCTTGTCCCAGATAGTAGAACTTACAACCCGGTTACGAAATGCAGTTCTAAACCTCAATACCAAGCAAGGTTTGTTTGTACAGCGGAATTTTTTAAGGAGGCCTGACTTGATAATCTGATTATATCTCACAAGCTGGATGAGGGCAATAGGATGGTGTAACTAATATCAGTTTTTTGAGACAAAACTATAAAAACGGTATGTCTATCAGGTCGTAGACACACCGTTTTTTAAATAAGAAGTAGTAACCCTAAGGAACCCAGACAAATGTTCTGATCTTGCTCTGCAAGCTAACAGGCAAATCAATGTTGTTATTAGAGAAAGCAGTCGTATTCGCTTTTCTAACCGTCACATACCAGCGAAAACGATCACCTCCTGCCCGTCCCACTCCTATATCGGGTGGGATTTGGATCCGTGTTTCGGTGGTGGCTGTGCCCCAGTAAACAAAATCATTACCGAAAATGTACTGGATCGTCAGATCATAATACTCATCTGACGCTAATTGCCCCACAGGTTCCCACTCCAAGAAAACTTTGGTCAATTCTCCGGCAAAAAAGGCATCATCCGCAGGTTCCACCAGCTCAGGCTCTCCGTATTTGAGGGCGACTGCTTCAGGGGTTCTGCTCGGTGTTGGCTCAGGGGTTGGTGTAGATTCCACCTGACTCCCAACATTTTCCTCCGTTTCAACAGGTTGCGGCGTCGGTTGCGGGGGCTGCTGGCTAAATGAGAGCAGCAATTCAGCTCGACGAGTTTGAGCCGCACTCGGATCGTCAACATTTAAGCCTAAAGCCGCTTCGTAATCGCTTAATGCACCAACGATTTCGGTAGATTCGCGCCGGGTATCCCCCCGTTTCAAATAGGCAGTATATAATAAGTCTTTGGCATCACCTCCCGCGTAATCAGGCTCTACTGCTACGACCGGGGTCAAAATACGGATGAGGGCCTCAGGATCACTCGGTGGGGTATCAAGAGCTTGAAGGTAAGCCGTAGCTCGCTCGGTCTGATCCCGCAAATCGGTTCGACGGGGGCAGGCTTTGGCTCCCGCTTCAAAATCAGCCAGGGCAGTTTTTAGCTCTGTTTGTTTGTCTTTTGAATCAATATTGCTCAAGGTATCCAAACCTCTGGCAGCATAAGCATCACATAGAAGCGAGGCAACCTGAGCTTTTTGGTAAGCGCCATCACGCGAACTGAGCGTGGTCAAAATCTCAATCGCCTTAGACCAATCCAGCCCATCTACGGCAGCTTGAGCTTCATTTAACATGAGCGCCAAGGCGTCAGCGGTAGGAGTTGGTGTGGGGGCTAGCGTTGGGGTCGAGGTAGGAGCAGGTGTGGCTGTCGGGCTGGCAGTGGGGCTGGCGGTCGGGGTGGCGACAAGTTCCCGTCTAAGACTGGCAGCATCGGCGTAATCTGGATCCTCCTTCAGAATTTGATCCAGCAGGGCAACGGCCTGCTTTTGATTCCCATTAGCAATTGCCTGTTGAGCTTCTTCATAAAACAACTTTAATTGATCCCGGCCAATCTGATTATCTTCGGCAGCCGAAGGAACTAAATTGCCAAGCGCCGCCAGGACCAGAACAAAAATAGCCACAAGACCCACGGCAATTAAACCCCAGCGCCAGACCATGTTCTGGGCCATGGTTTGGGTCAACTTCTGGCCTAATGTTGGATTGTTGAAGCGTTCGGCCTGGGCTAAGAGCTGGTCAACCCGCTGGTAGCCGGGCGAGAGATTTTTAACATCCTGAAAAGCTTCAATGGCGCTGCTCCAACGCCGAGCTTCAAAAAAAGCCATCCCTTCATTGTAACGAGTAATGACCAACTGCCGGCCATTTTCTATTTCCAGGGCGCGGCGAGCTTCGACCAACAATTTGCCGGTATCTTCAAAGTTTGGTTCAATTTCAATAATGCCGGTGAGATTATTAATCGCCTCTTCCCACTGGTTCTTTTTCATCGCTCGCTTGGCGGCATTATAAAGGGAAATTAAAAAGGCTTCTTGTTCGGCTTGAGCCAATTTTTGGCGAGCTTCAGGATGGGCCGGATCAAGCGTGAGGGTTTGGTTCAATAAATCAGCGGCGCGGGCCCATTCTGCTACCTTCATCGCATCCAATGCCCGCTGAAAAAGACTCTCAGCCAGCAGGGCCGGATCAAAAGGAACAACGGGCTGGGTATCAAAGGAATGATCCGGGACAGGTTTGCCGGCCAAAACAGCGGCGATAGCCTGGCGCAGCATGGTCGGCGTTTGGAAACGATCGCGCGGCCGCTTGGCAACCATACGTTTGAGCAGCTCACCGACATTGGCTGGAATGTCGCCCTCAGGTAGCTCGATGGGGGGTGGTTCATTGGCAATGTGTTTACTGATAATAGACCAGGGGCTTTTGGCATCAAAGGGAATGCTGCCGCTCAATAGTTCGTACAGCACAATCCCGGAGGAATAAATATCGGAGCGAATATCCACTTCTTCGCCCATAGCTTGCTCAGGCGAAACGTAATAAGGCGAACCAATAAAGCCGGATTGGGTGAGTGAGGGCAGGGTGGGAATACGGGCGATGCCAAAATCAAGCACTTTGAGCAGTCCATCATCATTCAACATCATATTCTGCGGCTTGATGTCGCGATGGACTACCCCGTGCCGGTGGGCATGTTCCAGGGCTGTAGCCAACTGGTCAATGACTTCGAGAGCCTCTTTCCAGGGAAACGGACCTTTGATATTGAGGGTTGTCCGCAAATCCTGGCCCTCGATATATTCCATGATCAGGTAGTAAATATCGCGGTCAGCACCATAATCCAGAACCCGCACAATGTGCGGGTCGGTCATGGAACTGGCTAATTTAGCTTCGCGGTTAAACCGTTGGATGTAAGCTAAATCTTCGCCGAATTGCGGATATAAAATTTTGGCGGCAACAAGTTGGTTATCTTTGTTATCTTCGGCCAAATATACCCAAGCCATACCCCCGCTGCCAATTTCGCGGAGAACTCGATAACGATTGCCCAGGATTTTGCCGATCAAGGTGCGCTCCTGCACTACACGGTAGGATAATTTTTCGTCAGTTGAACGAGTGACCAGATCAAGAGAAGAGGCACGCATGGGTGATTATACTCCACATAGAATAGATAGCCAAGCCTAAAAATAATAAATTGCCCCCCTTTAGACGAGCCAAAGGTACCGGATTTCTTGCTACTATTCAATTGCATCACCTTTATCTTAACACGGCAAGATTTGAATCTGGTTTGAGATATATATCACAAAGATGCGGATTACTCTTGGCGGAATTGCCAGTACAATTCGGGCTGGCTGGCTAAACGAGCCAAACGCCACTGCCAACCGGCCGGGTAGCCTAGCATTTTAGCAAGATCGCCCGTAATCCTGATGATGGGAATCCAGACAACGGCCTGGAGTTTTTCCATGAAGGAGAGATTTTGCCACAAGCGAGGCAAGCGGCGATAGGGAGTGTAAAACATACCGAGCGCACCCAAAATACCTCCCCCTACCCCCCACCAGGGCGAGACGCCTATCATCAAAATAAGCAAGAGAGGCAGCGCCGCCAGGTATGTGAGATAGCGGATGGCATGCCGTTTGCGCCATAAATCGGCCTTGCCGTCGCCGCGAGCATACTGGTAGTACTGTCTAAAGAAGGCCCGTAAACTGCCACGGGGCCGAAAATAAACCACGGCCTGGGGAGCAAAAGCGAAAGGTCCCACTTCCTCCCGTAAGCGAAAATCAAAAATCAGATCTTCACAGTAATCCAACCATTCCGGGTAGCGACCGGCTGCTTGCCAGCCTGACTTGAGAAAAGCAATGGAGCGGCTGCTGGGCAAAAAAGTGGCCGGGTTAATATCTGACAGGGCTGGCAGAACTGTAGCGCCCATCGCCACCTCAAAAGCTGTCTGCGGGTCGGGCACAAAAAAGCCGGATACTACGGTCACTCCGGGGTTAGCCCGGAACGGCTTGAGCAGTTCCTCCAGCCAGCGCGGGTCTAAACGGACTCCAGCATCAGTGCTGGCGATAATCGGCCCGGCTGCGGCCTCAATGGCGACGTTGCGGCCCCGGCTGATATTTGCCCCTGGTTCGATGATGACCCGCAGCGACATCCGCTGCGCCGAATACCGCTGCAAAACAGCAACCGTGTCATCGCTGGAGCCACCATCAACAAAGATGATTTCATCGGGGGGATGGGTTTGCTCGGCCAGGGAGTCGAGCAGCTTTTGGATAGCTGGCCCTTCGTTCAGGACCGTGCAAATAACGGAAACTTTGACCACGGTGAAAATTTGAGGCAACTCAGATTATGTCTACATAAAATTATGTGGTATAATGATTATGGTAAGTGAGGTTCTTCAAGTAGCGGAGGTGGCTAACCAATGAAGGCTCGATATTGGAGTTTAGCCATAATTTTAATTTTAGTCAATTATTTGATTTTTGCTGCCCTCTTCAGCCAACTGGTTGGCTCAGATTTTGGGGGGAAACGTTCGACACGCACACCCGCGCCTACCTTTACCCCGGCTCCCGCACAACCTCCGGCCATCATTATTCCAACGCTCACCCCCGTGCCTCCCGTGCCAACACCCACGGCCACTCGCGTTTTAGCTCCCGATAATGCCAGCGCTCAGCCGGAAAGCGTCTCGCCGGATAGTGTTGCGGCCCAGCCGGATATTGAGCCGCAATTGGTGGCGCCGGGCACGGTTAATATTCGTTCCGGCCCTGGCACCAATTATCAAGTTATCGGCGCTTTGAACGCCAATGCTCCGGTCCTGGTGACTGGCCGCAATCAAGATGCCTCGTGGTGGCAAATCGAGATTAACAACGGCGCGATCGGTTGGGTAGCCAGCAGCGTGGTCAGCGCCAGCAACACCGAAAATGTCCCCGCCGTCGAAGCGCCTCCGCCGCCTGTGGCAGCCGCGGTCGCCGTTCAACCCGCGGCTGACGCGCCGCCGCCCGCACCCGAAAAGCCAAAGTATCAATTCGAGCCGACCGGCTGGTACGACGATGGCAACGCCGGTCTGACCCGCTTTTTGGGAGATATCAAGGATGTCAACGGCAATCCGGTCAATGGCGTCTTTGTGCAGGCCAAGTGCGGTAATTTTTCGGCTATCTCCTTTCCCTCCGGCCCGGTTGGCTGGGGGCCGTTCCAGGAGGGCGCTGATTGGCCGGCCGGTTTTTATGACTTAACGGTTGATACCAAGCCCGTCCCCTGTATCTGGACCTTGACCGTCGTTGATACGGATGACCGCCAGACCATTAAGGCGGTCTTGTCGGAGTCTGTCCCCGTCGAAATTACAGCAGAAAAGTCAATCGTCACTGCCAATTGGCGGAAGAACTGGTAGATGGTTTTTTTGCTATCTTCTATCTTCCATTCACTATCTTCAGTCTTCTACTCCTCCACTCTAAACGGTTTAGTCAGCGCCGTCACTTGCCCCGACGAACTCTCTTGCCCGCTCAGGGTCAAGGCCAGCCGATAGGTTCCCGGCGGTAAATTCTCCAAAAAGAAGTTGTACTGTGCCCGGATAATCTCGTCCTCTTGCCACTCTGGCAACGGATAATCCGTGCCGGCCGGCTGGCGGGTCACAAAAATTGGGGTAGCCTCGCCGCTGTTCGTCACAACCTGGATAAAAAGCTGGTCTTGCAGCCGGCGGACCGGCTCGCGTGCCTGCCAGTAGCCCACCAACTGCACCGGATCGCCGGGGTGGAGCGGTGTCTCAGGGGTGGAACGATGGCCCAGCTTGTAAAAATCATAGCCTAACAGGGTTACGTCGAGCATGGGCTGGTTTAAGGTGACTTGCATCTTGAAGGCATCAGGCGGAAAAGGTATGACCGGACGGATAATCTCCACCTGAGCCAGTTCAACAAAATCCTGCCCTCCTGTTAAAGGCAGGCGTTGGCCGGTCTGGCTGTTGTATAGACCCAGAATCAGCCGGTGCGGGCCGGGAGGCGTGCCTGGTTCGATAAAAATGCCGTGTGCATCGGCCACTGGCTGATGCGCCGGCCACTCGGACATGGGATTAAGCGGTGGGGCATCCCGCTGGCCGACCAGGTGATCGGCTTGATCCAGCACCTGGACAAAAACCGTGTAATTTTCATCGAGCTGCAGCGGCACGTCAGTTTTCCACGAGAGGGCCAATTGCAGGATGTCACCGGGCGTTATCCGGGAGGCGGACAGAGCATAGCCGGCTAGCTGGATATGCGCTCCGAACTGGTAGTTGACCGGCGTTAAGGGTAACTTGGCGCTGGTAAAGGGGCTGGCATAGCTGACCAGGCGGACATTACCGTACCATTGGTCGGTGGCTTTGAACAGATGCTTATCCAGCCACCCCTCGATCAAACCGTTCGGGTCGGCCTGCTGGGTGGCCCAATAAACAGCATAGACTGTATTGGCCCTGGCCGTAATCTCTTGAAGTTCGGCCAGGGTGGTGGCTTCGTCCAGCGGGCGCTGGCGCGGCAGCGGATAGACCGGCGCTTTGGGGGCGGCGCTGTCGGTGTAATAGTAGTTAAAGATATCTTGCTGGCCTTCGGCATCCAAAATAACTGCATCGTCCGGCCCGCCGACTGCTTTGATAAAATTGGCGATACCTCGATAGTTATCCCGCGCGTAGGCAGGATCGTAGTAATAATAGTAGAGTGACAATATCGAGGGGCCGACGAAGGTGGACAAGAGAACAGCCCCAGGCAGATACTTTAACCAGGCAGAGGTAAGGCGGGAAACGTAAAACGTGAGGCTTTCAATAGCCACAGCCAGTAATAACGCCAGAGCAGGTGCGGCGACGATTAAAAATTTGAGAAAGGCCGGGCTGAAAATGACGAGGGTGAGCCCAACCGGCAGCAGGAGCCAGAGCCAAAGAAGGGTGAGACGGGAAATGCCCACAGGGTGCCTTTGGCTCTGAAACTTCCCACGGGGAGGCTTCGCCCTGAAACGTGAAACGTAAAACATTGTAACAACTAGCATCAAGGCCAGCCCAAAGACGGTGAACAAGCTGAAGTCAAAAGGCCAGGAAAGACCAAAGAGGAGCGTGGTCGAGATAGTCTCCACCATTGCCAGGAATGAGCTGGTTTGCCGCTCGGAGGGCCAGGTGGTGATTTGCCGCCAAGCAACAGGCAGCCAGGGGAGGTAGAGGAGGATAGGGATGAGTTGGAGGCTGAGCCAGTTTTGAGTGGCGAATGGTGAATGGCGAATAGTGAATGGTGGATGGGAGGAAGATGCAGCCTTCCAGCCTTCCAACCCTCCATTTCCCCGGTACAACTGCCAGAACCAGATCAGGGCCGCCAAGTTGACAGCTAGTAGGATGATGGGATAGGCATAATGCGTATACAGGCCAGCCGTAACAACCAAGACATAGATCAGCCCGGCAGGTGATGTAAGCCAGGAAAACCGGCGGTCAGTGGTCCGGGGTCGGCGGTCACTCTGCCAGATGAGCGCGGCGACCAGCACGGTCAGGCTGCTCAGCAGGGCCAGCAGCATATACATGCGCGCTTCCTGAGAGTAGTAAATCTGTAACGGGGAGAAAGCGGCCATGAAGGCAGCCATCAGGCCCACCCGTGGGCCAAACCAGCGCGTCCCTAGAACCCCGATGATATAAACCAGGCCGACGCCCAGCACCACCGACAGCGACCGCAGCCCGGCTTCGCTGCTGCCAAAGAAGAAGGTCCAGCATTTGAGCAGCCAGTAGTAAAAAGGCGGGTGAATATCAAAGGCGGTGCGCCGGGCAATCTCGACAAAACCCCGCCGCGCCAGGGCCGCGCTGTTGCCTTCGTCGGCCCAGAGGGATTGGCCGGATAAATTGTAAAAACGGAGCAGCGCCGCCAGGAGCAGGATCAGAGGGGCGGTCAGAGAACGGGCCGGTTGGGGTGACTCTTTTGTCTCAGTTGGAGCACGCAATTTGATACCTTTGCCCTGATTATATGTTTTTCCGAAGGCGAGTCAACGTATCGGAGCGCTGCTGTAATGGAGGGCAAAATCTTCTGATTTTGTCCAATATCGGGGGATATTGGACTCCCTTGCTGGAATCAGGGCTTGTGTTTGACCAATTTGAACCAAGCGCCTAAACTATGATAAAAAACTAGAAATTGAGAAACTAATATGACCGAACCCTTACGAATTGTGCCGCTGGGCGGTGTGGGCGAAGTGGGCCGCAACATGACCCTGATTGAATATGGCGACGACGCTATTGCGATTGACTGCGGGTTGATGTTCCCGGAAAATGACATGTTGGGCATTGACCTGGTTATCCCTGATGTAACCTATCTGCTGGATAATCCAGAGCTGCTCAAGGCCATTTTTTTAACCCACGGTCACGAAGATCACATCGGCGCGCTGCCCTATATTTTGCCCCAGGTCTCTGCCCCCCTCTACGCGACCCAGCTCACCCGAGGGTTGATTGAAATTAAATTAAAAGAAGCCAAGCTGCTGTCCAAAACCGAGATTCACACCATTACCACCAACAGTGTGATCGAGATTGGTCCTTTTACCATTGAGCCGTTTCACGTCTGCCATTCCATCCCCGATGCGGTTGGCTTTGCGATCTACACCCCTACCGGCCTGGTCGTCCACACCGGCGAGTACAAGTTTGACGAAAATCCGGCCGACGGCAAGCTGCCCGATTTTGAGCGCATGCGCCGCTACGGCGATGAAGGGGTGCTGGCGCTTCTCTCCGACAGCACCAACGCCGAGCGTCCCGGTCACACCCCTTCAGAGCAGATTGTCAGCGAGACATTCGACAAGATTTTCAGTGAGGCCAAGGGACGGGTGATTGTCTCCACCTTCGCCTCGAATATTTCGCGGGTGCAGCAGGTCATCAACACGGCCATGAACCATAACCGCAAACTGGCGGTGGTGGGCCGCAGTATGGTGGATAACGTCAAAATGGCTCTCAGTTTGGGCTATCTGACTGCCCCCGAAGACATGATTGTCCATGTGGATGATTTGGAGGATTATCCCGACAACCAGATTGCGGTTGTTTGCACCGGCACCCAGGGCGAGCCGACCAGCGCCCTGGTCCGTATGGCTAATCAGGAACACCGCCAGGTCAGTCTGAAAAAGGGCGACACGGTTATCCTCTCGGCGACGGCTATACCCGGCAACGAGGAACTTGTTCATCGCACCCTTAACAATCTATTCCGCCTGGGAGTCGATGTAATTTACCAGAGCCTGATGCCGGTCCACGTCTCCGGCCACGCCTCGCAAGACGAGCAAAAGATGATGCTGGAACTCATCCGGCCCACCTACTTTATCCCTATTCAGGGTGAGTACCGTATGCTGGTCTTGCATGGCCGGCTGGGGGAATCCGCCGGTATCCCGCCAGAGAACGTCTTTGTGATTGAAAATGGCCAGGTGATTGAGTTTGAAGACGACATCGCCTACCTGGCCGAGCGTATCCCCAGCGGTCACGTTCTGGTGGATGGGCTGGGCGTGGGCGATGTGGGCAGTGTCGTGCTGCGGGATCGCCACCTGCTCTCACGAGACGGTTTTGTGGTGGTGGTGATGGCCCTGGACGACACAACCGGCCAACTGGTTGACGGCCCCGACATTATCTCGCGCGGCTTTGTCTACGTGCGTGACTCCGAAGATTTAATTGAAGAGGCCAAAGAGCGAGTCATCGAACTGCTGGAGAGCGGCAAAGTCCATCGCGACACCGCCGCTACAGCCATTCGCGACAGCCTGAGTGAGTTTCTCTACCAACGCACCCGCCGGACCCCGATGATTTTCCCCATGGTGCTGGAAGTGTAGGAGTGGAGGATTGGAAGGCTGGAAGGTTGGAAAAAGGCTATTTTCCAGTCTTCCAGCCTTCCCTCTTCCACAGTCAACCTTCTATTCTCAATCCTCCCTTGCTCCCCTGCTCCTCCGCTCCCCTGCTTTCCCCCTGCTCCCTGGTCCGCAGCCACAGCACCCCACCCGGCAGACTACCGAGATAAACGACAGCCTGCTTAACCAGCGACAGGGCAAATGCCAGCGGTTCCGCTACGCCCACCAAACCATAAAAATAGACATACAGTACCGAACCGGTCCCCAGCCCGCCGATACTGATCGGTGCGATTAAGGCAACAGCAATAATTGGGTTCAACAGAAAAATATAGATCGGCGCGATTTCCCCGTGCAGCCCGGCCACGATGGCCAGATCCACCAATCCGGTCAGCAGGACGGTAATAACTCCCACCACAAACGCAGCCAACAGCGCTCTATACTGGTAGCGATACGCTCCAAAAGCATCAGAAACACGCCGGTACAGGGGGGCGAGCGGACTCAAGAATTTGAAGGCGAATATCCGGCTCAGCAGCCGCCGCAACCGGTGGCTAACCATAATTACAAATGCCCCTGAAATTATCGCTAGCCCCATGACGGCCACTATTTCGACTTGGGTCAGATTTTCGGCCAGCTTATCGCCGGTTTGACCCGCCGGCGCCACGTTCACTGCAATGAGTGCCGCCACCATGGCTGTAAACATAAAAGCCATGAGGCCAATGATCCGGTCTACGATGACAGAGACTGCTGCCTCGGCGCTGCGGGCCGTATAGCGGGCCAGGCCAAAGCCGCGCATGACATCTCCGCCCACATTGGCTGGCAAAAAGTTATTAAAAAAGAAGCCGACAAAGGTGTAGTTGGTCAACGCGCTCAGCGGTACCAGGATACCCTGCGCTCGCAGCAAAATATACCACTTGATTGCATTGGTAATAACAGCCAGGACAAATAAGGCCAGGGCTAAAAGGAGATAAACGTAGTTAGCGGTAGTCAGGGTGGTCAGCAGAACAGCACGATCCTGGGGGTTGGATAAAAAGCGGTAAAACAGGTAGGCCATCAACCCCAGGCTGATGATGACCTTGAGGGTCGTAATTAATTTAGCTTTCAAACGAAATTCCTTCTCCGCTAAGATTGGATCGTGCTGATTATGCGGCAAAAGAAAGCGGGGCGCAAAAAGCACCGACCGGAGTATCAGCCTGACTCCCTCTCATGGTCCTTGTCACTGCGCCGGTTAATCCAGCCCTCTCGCGCCGTCGAAACAACATCTCTCTCCCCGCTATTCAGGATGACGACGATGCCGACAATTAGCGCGGCCAGCATCACCGCAGTAAGTAGACAGCCCACGATCACTATTAAACTTATCGCCATGTTTTCGATCTCCACCACGCTGAAAGTAACGTAAGACAAGTTGCCTGCTAGAGTGCCCTGCAAATTCCTTAAATTGAGACTGACCCTCCATACCCTTTTAGTTTGACATCAACCCGAAAGAACGGTAGACTATAAATGTTATGTTATGTAAAAAATTTCTCGTTGCTCCTTTCAGAAACCAGGCCAACAGATTTTGAAGCGCAATTTGTTAGTGATAACGCGTAAATTTTTAGGCGTTACGCGTTACTGAGTATATCACAGGAATGCCCCGTGCGCACAGCAGCCAGTAAACACAAGCCCAAACCGACGCCTTTGCCGGATCAAATTGCGTCTCGACTGCGGCCCTATCGGCGGGAGATAACAGGCATCGCCATATTACTGCTGGCAGTGCTGACCCTGTTCAGCCTGTTTTCGTTTACCGAGGCCAGCCTTGGCCGGTGGTGGGCTGACCTATTCAGCCAATTTTTTGGCTGGGGAGCCATCCCGGCGGCGATTTTTGTTGCCCTGTTGGGGCTGCTGCTCACCTTTGGCCGGTTAAAAGACGAACATCACGCCCTGCCCCTGGACATCATCATTGGGTTGGAAGTGTTGTTTGTCGTCGGCTTAACCGTAACCCATCTTCTCGCCGCCGGCAGTGAGGATGCCCTGCGCCTGGCTCGCGCCGGGGGTGGGGGCGGCTTTGTCGGGTGGGGTATCAGCCGCTTCCTGGTAGACCTTTTCGGGCTGCCCTTCACCCTGCCCATCCTCTGCCTGATTAGCCTGGCGGCAGTGGCCCTCATCTTCCGCCTGACTATCGGCGATATTGCCCGCATCGGCGATTGGGCACAGGGCCGGCTGGAACAACTCCACCGGCCTCAGCCTGAGTCAGCCTCGCCGCCGGCCCTCGAAGTCTACCCGCCCACCTCGGTTCCGCAACGACAGCGGCCAGTCAGAACTGCCCCTGCCCCGGCCGAGAAACCTCAGCCAGCACCAGCGCCCCGCTCAATCATCGAACCTGCCCCGGTAGCGATGCCCAAAACACGCCATGCCTTACCGCCCCTTGATTTATTAGCGCCCCCGGCCAAAGACCCAACCCACAACGCCAATGCTCGTTATCAGGCCCAGATTATCGAAGAAACCCTCTTCGGCTTTGGCGTGCCGGTGGAAGTTGTCGAGATCAATCGCGGCCCGACCGTGACTCAGTTTGGGCTAAAGCTGGGTTCGACCGAGCGCAAGCTGCCCGATGGCACGGTTACCCAACAGCGGGTGCGGGTCAATAAAGTTGTTGCTTTGGCCAACGATTTAGCTCTGGCTCTCTCGGCAGCCCCCATTCGCATCGAAGCGCCGGTGCCGGGCCGGCCTCTGGTCGGCATCGAGGTGCCTAACAGCGACAAAACCATGGTTTCGCTGCGGGCCGTGGTTGACGACGAGAGTTTCAAAAAAGGCAAGGGCGCGCTGCGGGTGGCGCTGGGCAAAGGGGTAGCGGGCCAGGCTGTGTCGGCGGCGCTGGCAGAAATGCCGCACTTGCTGATTGCCGGGGCCACCGGCTCAGGCAAGTCAGTCTGTATCAATGCGATTATCTCGACCCTGCTCTTCACCCATGCCCCGGAGCAACTGCGCTTTTTGATGATTGACCCCAAAATGGTCGAGCTGACCAGCTTTAACGGTATTCCTCATCTGCTCGCCCCCGTTGTGACCGATTTTGAGCAGGTCGTGGGCGCGTTAGCCTGGGTAACACGGGAGATGGAGCGCCGTTATAAATTGTTCGCTGCCAGTGGAGCGCGGAGCATCGGCGGGTACAATCACAAGGTCGGGGCCAAGGGCGAGCAGTTGCCCTACCTCGTCGTCGTGATTGACGAGCTGGCCGATTTGATGATGATGGCCCCCGACGAAGTGGAGCGTTCTATTTGCCGGATTGCCCAGATGGCCCGCGCCACCGGCATCCACCTGGTCATCGCCACGCAGCGGCCCTCGGTAGATGTGGTAACTGGTCTGATTAAAGCCAACTTCCCTACCCGGATCGCGTTTGCCGTCACCAGCCAGATTGACTCGCGGGTCATTCTTGATACGCCCGGCGCGGAGCGGCTGCTGGGCCGGGGCGACATGCTTTACATGGCCCCTGACTCGCCCAAACTGCTGCGCCTGCAAGGCTGCTTTGTCTCGGATGGGGAGATTCGAAATCTGGTCAACTACTGGAAAGGCGCTGGAGTGACGGTCGAGCCGCTGGCGACGACAGCCGACGGCCGGCAGCCGGCCGCTGAAACGGGCCTGACTCCGCCGGGGCAGTCCCATCAAGCCGAGACTCCATGGGCCAGCATCGTCGCCGAGGCGGATAAAGATGACATGCTGGAGGAAGCCATCAAATTAGTGACCGGGTCGGGCCGGGCCTCGACCAGCTTTTTGCAGCGGCGGCTAGGTATTGGCTACCCGCGCGCGGCGCGATTGATAGACTTACTGGAGCAGGAAGGGGTCATCGGACCGGCGGATGGCAGCAAGCCTCGCGAGGTCCTTTGGCGCGAAGAGCGCGACAAGGCGGATTACGATGAGTTCGAGGCGGACGTGGCAGGAATAGATGGCAAACGAAAAAAATAACCTGCGTAAGGCGTCCAGGATGTACTTTTGATTGTTACGGATTTGAATCCGTAACATGTAATTGATGGACTTAAGTCCGCCGGCAAGTTGGCTAGGGATAAATATCCGTAACCAACAAATTTGGAACCGTCCAAACCCGGTCAGAGCGACCGGGCTTTTTGTTGGTTTGACTCAAAACTCTGGCGAGATTCCCACCTTAGTGCTATAATCCCCGGTAATTAATTCCAAAATCAAGTGATAAAACGTAAAACGGAAAACGTGAATTGTAATGGCCTTAGATCCAATAGCTAAGGTTGTCGCGCTTCGCGTTTTACTTATCACGTTTCACGCATCACGTCATACGTATGAGGTGTTACCATGTCTGGACATAGCAAATGGAGTACAATCAAGCGCAAAAAGGGCGCGGAAGACGCCAAACGGGGAAAAATTTTTACCCGTCTTGCCCGTGAAATTACGGTGGCGGCCCGTCACAGCGGCGACCCAAACGCCAACCCAACCCTGCGCATGGCAATTGAGCGCGCCCGCGCGGCGAACATGCCCAAAGACAACATCGAACGGGCGATCAAAAAAGGGACCGGCGAATTGGAGGGCGGCAACGAGGAAGAACTTCTTTACGAAGCCTACGCTCCCCATGGCATTCCCGTGCTCATTAAATGCGTCACCGACAACCGCAACCGCACCCTGGCCGATATTCGCAAAGTTTTCAACCGGCACGGCGGCAACATGGCCGAAGCCGGGGCAGTCAGTTGGATGTTCGAGACCAAGGGCTACATCGCCATCGAACGCACCAACCAGGACCCTGATGAGATTTTTATGATGGCCGTGGATGCCGGGGCTGACGACGTGCAGATTAGCGACGAGTGGTTTGAAGTTTATACCTCGGCGGATGAACTGCATGCGGTCAGCAGCGCGCTTATGCAAAACGGCTTGACTATCTCCGAGGCCCAACTGTCGGAGATTCCCAAAAACGAAATCGAACTGGACTCTAAAGAGACGGTGCAGGTGATGGGCGTCATCGAAGCCCTGGAAGAACTGGACGATGTGGAGCAGGTCTATTCCGGCCTTAAAATCAGCGATGAAGCCCTGGCCGCGCTTGAGGCAGCCTAAAGTATTGTGCGCGTTATTGGAGTTGATCCGGGTACAGCCATTACCGGTTGGGGTATTATCGAAGGCGATGGTAACGATTTAAAGATGGTCGCCGGGGGCGTCATTACCACCCTGGCGGGAACGCCGCTGCCGCAGCGATTGCAGATCATCTACCAGGAATTGACGGCGATCATCGAGGAGTGGCAGCCGGAAACCGCTGCCCTGGAGGAGCTGTTTTTTAGCAAAAATGCCAAAACTGCCCTGGCGGTAGGCCACGGACGCGGCGCAGCGATGCTGGCCCTGGCCAATGCTAATTTATCCATTGCCGAGTACAAACCGTTGGAAGTTAAGCAGGCCCTGACCGGGCACGGCGGCGCGGACAAGCGGCAAATGCAGCAGATGGTCAAGCTGCTCCTTACCCTCGACGATATCCCTCGCCCCGACGACGCCGCCGATGCTCTGGCCGTAGCGATTTGCCATTTTCATTCCGCCCGGCTGCGGCTATTAGAAAGGAGTAGGGAGTAAGGAGCAGGAAGTAGGGGGAAATCTCCTTGCTCCCTACTTTTTACTCCATACTCCATCAAATATGATCGGCTCACTGCGCGGCGAGATTATTGATAAAGAAGAAGGCGCATTGCTCATTGACGTGGCTGGGGTGGGTTACTATGTCCAGGGGCCGACCACGCTCATTGACGTGCTGGATGTGGGGGTCAAAACCCAGCTTTTTATTCACACGCACGTCCGCGAACAGGAACTGACCCTCTTTGGTTTCCCCGATAAAAACGAATTGGAGTTATTTCGGACTTTGCTCAAAGTGCAGGGTATCGGCCCTAAAGTTGCCCTGGCCATCCTTTCCTACATCCCCGCCGAAACGCTGCGCCAGGCCATCGCCCGCGAGGAAGCCGCCCTGCTGGCCCGCGTGCCCGGCATTGGCCCTAAAAAAGCCAAGCAGATCGTCTTCGCCCTCAAGGACAAAGTGGGCTATGAGGATATTTTTGTTTCCACCACCCCCATCACCGACAGCGACGGTGAAGTCATCGCCGCGCTGACAAGCCTGGGTTACAGCGTCGTCGAGGCCCAGGCTGCGCTGCAACAACTCCCCAAAGAGGCACGGGGTGAAAGTGTGGAGGAGAAGGTCCGGTTGGCGCTGAGTAGCCTAGCCCGGTTTTAACCTCACTTTCCAATGCAGAACTTACTAAAAATCGTATCCAGCAAATCCTCCGTCACCGTCTCACCGGTGATTTCGCCCAGGGCGTCCACGGCGGCGCGGACATCAATGGAAACCAGATCGGGGGAAAGCGCGGCTTGCTGCGCGGCGATGGCGGCCTGGGTATGGCCCCAGGCGCGCTGAAGCAGGGCCTTGTGGCGGGGATTGCTGACCAGCGGCGTGTCGGCCAGCACCACGCTGCCGCCGGTGACAAGTTCAACAACCGCCTCTTCGAGCGCTTCGATGCCCTCATTCGCCAGGGCCGAAATATGCACGCGCCGGGCGGCAGGTAAGAAATCGGCCAGGTGGTCCTGATTTAGGGCCGGGGCCAGGTCATTTTTATTGATGACCAGGAGCGCGGCTTTATCTCCAACCAATCGCCCAATGGCCCAATCGCCCTGCTCCAACGTCTGGCTGCCATCAACCACCATCAAAGCAAGGTCGGCCCGCTCCAGGGCCGTCCGGCTCCGTTCGACCCCGATGCGCTCCACCTCGTCGGCGGTTTCGGTGCGAATGCCGGCGGTATCTACCAGCACCAGGGGGATCCCGGCGATGTTAGCCGTCTCTTCCAGGGTGTCGCGGGTAGTGCCGGGAATGGCGGTCACAATCGCCCGGTCGCCGCGCAGCAGGGCGTTGAGCAGGCTGCTTTTACCCACGTTGGGCCGTCCGACAATAGCCGCCCGCACCCCCTGGCGGTAAATCAAACCCTGGTCGGCGCTTTTTAACAGTTTTTCCAGTTGGCCACAAACCTCGGCCAACGGCCCCACCACATCCTGGGCCGGAATCTCATCCTCGACAAAATCAATGCTGGCCTCCAAAAAGGCCAGGGTGTCAAGCAGGGCGCGGCGCACCCCCGCCACTTGCACCGACAGCCTGCCGCCCAACTGTTCATTGGCCACGCGCAAAGCAGCCTCAGTTTTGGCCTCGATCACATCCAGCACCGCCTCCGCCTGGGTCAAATCCAGGCGCCCGTTAAGAAAGGCGCGAAGGGTCATCTCACCGGCTTCGGCCGGCCGGGCGCCCAGGCTCAGGGCGAGCTGCAGAATCCGGCGGAGGGGGACAATTCCTCCGTGCGCCTGTATCTCGATCACATCTTGCCGGGT
This sequence comes from Anaerolineae bacterium, assembly GCA_023382535.1. The sequence continues at coordinate 174,337 of JAHDWA010000018.1, forward strand.
ATAGCTGTGCGGTTTGGGCATGTAAACTACCAGCGCCTCGTCCACCGGGGCTTCGGAGTCAGGTTCGACAATCCGGCCGTAGTGAGCATAACGAGGCCGGAAATCCGTTTGACCGGCGGCCGAACGGAAAAGCCGGCGGGCAATGGGGTAAGCTTCGGGGCCGCTAAGTTTAACCACGCCAACGCCACTTTGGCCTATTGACGTAGCAATAGCAGCTATGGTATCATCTAAGCTGTACATAAGTTAGGTTTTCTCCGACGGTCTATTATACCATAAGCTAGACCGTGCAGAGAATTGAAGAGACAATGAGCGGTATGTCCCAATTTTAAAAAATGGGATCACAGAGGTTTTTAACCTCTGCGGTCTGTCGAAAATCTGGGACAGACCCGATAGCGAATTATTGAGCCATATCTTGTTCACGATTTTGCTTTCTACGCATCTTATCCAACTTGGTTTGCTTCTACCTTTATGGCATGGTATCAATAATGAACACACTTTTGTGGGACCAGACCCCAGCAAGGCGCCACGACTATTGGGTAGTTTTGTTGGTTTACCAGCCAAATAGTGGATTGCCTGGCTTATGAAAAGCTCGACAGATTGGCTGCAAACTGGCCGGAACTACTTTTCGTCCAGCATTAGAAATAAAATTATCATCCCTTATGCCTTACTCACCCTGGTATTGGCTGTTTTAGGCGTATTTATTGTTACCCGCCTCGTTGCCGGCTCTTTTGAGGATCGTCTCAAAAACCAATTAATTGATACGGGACGGTTGGTCAGTGATGAAGTGGTCAACCGAGAACGCGACCGGTTGGAGATCCAGCGGGCCGTAGCTAACACCGAAGGCGTAGCCGATGCCTTGATTAATCGCGATTTTACCCAACTGGATCGCTTAATTTCTCCCATAATAGCCAATTATAAAAATATTGATAGCATTGTCTTGCTGGATACACAGGGCAAGGAAGTGCTGCGGCTGCAACGCGAGCTCGATGCGCCCAATACTCCGGCACAAACCTACCGGGGCAGCGGTGCGGATTTTTCTACCTGGCTATCGGTGGAACGCGTTTTAGCCAACGCCAATAACGGGGCCAAAGAGGTGCAAATTGCCCAGGATCCCAAATCCAACGAGTTGATCATTTACACCATTGGCTCGGTCCAAACACCGCAGGGAATAATCGGGGCGGCCCTGGTGGGAACCTACCTGAAAAAGGAAGTAGACACGCTCAAAAGCCTGGCTCTGGCCGATGTTACCTTATTTGAAGACACCGGCGAGGTGATCTACTCGACCCTGGTGCCGGATGAGGCTGAAGCCCGGGAGGTCTTCAAGACATTTACCGCCGCCCGCTATCAACAAGTTCTCGCGAAGAACGACGTGACCTTGCTGGAGGAGGTCCAGGGGCCAGATGGGCTGGAAAATCAGGATATCCAGGCCCGCGGCCAGTCCTACCGGCTGGCCTATGGGCCTTTTATGCTGCGCGGCCGGATTTACAGCGTCTATGCGGTTGCTTTGCCGACCAGTTTTATCACCGAAACAAACGACCAAAGCCGTAACCTGCTGGCTCTGATTTTCTCCGCCGGCGTGGTCCTGGTCCTGGTCATCGGCTACGTGGTTTCGCAGCGGATCATCCGGCCTATTATCCGGCTGGTGCAAACCTCGCAAGCGATTGCTCGCGGCGATCTGGACCAACGCACCGGCCTGAAACAGGGCGATGAAATCGGTATTCTGGCTACCACCTTCGACGACATGACCAGCGAGTTACAACGCCTCTTGAAAATCCAGCGCGAAGAAGCCAGCAAGCTCAATGCCATCCTGAGCAGTATTGCCGATGGGGTAATTGTGCAGGATTTGGAGGGCCATACCGTTATTATGAATCCCGCTGCCGAGAATATTCTGGAAGCTGTCGGGAGTGATTTCAGGTATGCCCCGGTGGAAACTCCAAGCAAACCGGGATCGTCCTCTTTACTGGGAAATTTGACCGGCCTTGAATTTCACGAAACACGCCGTTTTGAAGTCGGTCAGCGGGTATTGAGTGCCCTCTCGGCCCCCGTGCTGACCGCCGATAAGGAACAGCTTGGTTCCGTGGTGGTCCTGCGTGACATTACCCGCGAGGTGGAGTCTGACCGGTTGAAAGATGACTTCATCACCAGTGTGTCGCACGAACTGCGCACGCCGCTGACGGCCATCAAGGGGTATAATGAGTTGCTGCGCATGACCGGCGCTAACAAACTGGACCAGCGCCAGATGAGCTTTATTGAGATTGTGGATGAAAATGTAAATGATTTACTGCAACTGATTCAAGAAATGCTCGACCTGTCTCAAATAACTGCCGGAACCCTCGGTATTGACCAGGAACCGGTGAATCTGTCAGAATTAATTGCCGCTGAAACCGAAAAGTGGGTAGAGAAAATGGCGGAACGCGAGTTGAAGTTTAGCGTTTACCTGCCGGAGGAGCCAATCTGGGTGGAAGGGGACTGGAACCGCCTCGGCCGGGTGGTCAACAACCTGGTTAAGAATGCCCACGATTACACCTTGCCCGGCGGCAGTGTGGAGGTCTGGTTAAAGCAGGAAAATGGCCGTGGCCAGGCCGATATTAAAGATACCGGCGTGGGCATTGCCGCAGAGCAGCAGCGCTTTTTGTTTACCCGTTTCTTCCGGGCGATTCATGCCGAAAGCACCTTTGAAGTGAGCGGCGCGGGTTTGGGGTTGTATATCAGCAAAGCCATTATTGAAGCTCACCAGGGGGCGATCTGGATGGAGAGCAAAATCAATGAAGGCAGCACGTTTAGTTTTGCCCTGCCGATCATCGAACCGGCCCTGGATGAGCAAGAAACGGAACCCATTGAATATATCAATACGGAATGATGTCCCGATTCAAACCGATTTCAAACCTAAATTAGCTATAATAGAGTTATGTTGGGCCTATTTGGCTCTTGAATTAAATGATAAGTTGGTGTAAGCTATGAGGGTAAACGTGCAGCATGTTACCAGGATTAGAACCCTCAGACCCGCAGGCACAAAAAGAAAGAGATGAGCGCGGCAAAAGAATTATTATTGCTCTGCTCTTTTTGTTGTTAAGTTTTAGTTGTATCTTCTGTTCCTCGCAAAGCGCTCTCTGGCTCATTAATCGCGACCGTGTCGAAACCAGTATGCGCTCCAGTCTAACGGCCGACTATGGCTTCGACCCGGCCCTGTCACTGGCCCCTTTATCCGAAAGTATCATTGCCGAAGCGGCGCAAGACGAAGCCGCTCTGCTGGCCGAACAGACGCCTATTGCGGTGGGTCTGGGCGTAGTTATTTTGCCTAATCCCGTACCCACTCCGGCCCCAACCCTTATCGCTCTGCTGCCCACGCCAACCCTAACGCCGACCGTCTCGGCTCCACCAAACCCAGCTCCAGCCACACCTATCGCCCCAACGGCGACATCTGTCCCACCCACTTCGGCGCCGCCGACCTCGCCGCCCGCTTCACCGCCGCCCACTTCGCTCCCCGCCACAGCGCTGCCAACAGTGTCACCGCCGACCCTGCCGCCCCCCACTGTCCCACCGACAGTGGTCCCACCCACGGTCCCGCCACCAACCGTGCCGCCGCCAACAGTGCCGCCCCCAACCGTTCCACCAACAGCAGTTCCGCCCACGGCGCCGCCTACCACCGCCCCACCGACGGCTACAGCCACCAATATTCCGCCAACGGCCACACCGATTCCACCGACGGTAGCTTTTAGCGCTGCTGCTTACAGTGTAAACGAAAATGGAGGCAACGCGGTTATTGCCGTCGTCCTTAGTGCTGCCTCATCGCAAACGGTTACCGTCACCTATGCTGCTGCGGACGGTACGGCTACGGCCGGCAGTGATTATAACCCTCCCGGCGGGATATTGACCTTTGCTCCGGGACAGACCAGCCAGACTTTCAACGTGGCGGTCATCAATGATACGATTGCCAGCGAGGGCAATGAAACGGTACTGCTTAGCCTTAGCAATCCCACCAATGCCACCCTGGGCTTAAGCAGCGCAACCTTAACCATTGCCGATGATGACGCCACCCCAACCGTCCAGTTTAGTCAGCCCGGTTATACGATAGGTGAAGCACTTAACCTTGCCTTGATTGATGTTACTCTCAGTACAGCCTCGGCGGTAACTGTCACTGTAAATTTTGCTACCACTGCCGGGTCAGCAACTTCCGGCGTTGATTATCAGGACAACAGCGGGACGCTTACTTTTGCTCCCGGACAGGTCAGCCAAACTTTCAACGTGACGATCAACGATGATGCTCTCGACGAGGCCGATGAAACCGTTGACCTGTCCCTCAGCACTCCTGTGAATGCCACCCTAGGTACTCAGAATACCGCCGTGCTCACCATTGCCGATGATGACGCTTCCCCGACGGTCCAGTTTAGCACTAGCAATTACTCGGTCAATGAAAATGGTGGCTCGGCCTCGATTGATGTCACTCTTAGTACGGCATCAGGGGTAACGGTAACGGTGGACTATGCCACCAGCGACCTTACGGCGACCACTGCCGATGGTGACTACAGTACAGCAACAGGACAGTTGACCTTTCCCCCAGGGAGTACCAGCCAAACTTTTTCCGTCACAATCAATGATGACACTCTTGACGAACCTAACGAGACTGTCAGGCTAACCCTGAGCAACCCGAACGGCGCAACCCCCGGTACACCCTTTGCTGCTACCCTGACTATTATTGATAATGATGTTGCTGGAGGACAATGTTCGGGTGTTTACCCAAATGGGGAACCAAATATTGGCTCGCCTAATGGAATCACAGCCAGGATTGGCTGTGATGTAGGCATAATCTTGGATCTGGGAACAGTAATCTCTACCGGCCATCCAGGTCCTGATCTTATCTATTATGAAATGCAGGGTAATGGCCCACCACCACCGCCCTATTACGTTTTTATGGATTTGGTCACGGTTGAGGTAGGCCCGACTCCGGGCGGGCCGTGGTACCCGGTTTTTGTATGGGGTGACGGTAACTCGGATACCAATACCAACGTGAGTGGTCTTGATACCGGTCCTGCATCTGACAATATGACGATTTCCAGCCCACCTCTTGTTGGGCCTGGAGATCCATTTAACCTCGGAGTTGAGATTGATATAGATACCGCGCCGGGAGGGCCGCCAGCCGGTTCGTATCAATATGTGCGTATCTATTCTCCTCCAACTGGAGTAGGAGACAGTGATGGACCAGAGGTTGATGCAATTCAGATTGTACCTTAGAGCCTGTCTGAAAAGGTCAGGTAGCGGCCAGACGACGGATCATCAAGCG
>JAHDWA010000019.1:0-14440 GCA_023382535.1 Anaerolineae bacterium
CCTTGCTGTCACCCTGGGACGTTGTCATTATTTTGGGCAAAACTTAGGTAATTAAATTACTTGAGCCAACTCGTTCCTCAACCAGTTTGGGAACGAGTTGGCAGGTTACTCTAATGCTAAATCTATCAGGAGAAAAAATGGTAAACCAAGAAAGAATCACCCAAACAGTTTTTGAGGTTATTGACGAACTTAATCAACTCTTGCCCGCAGAGCAGCATCTTGAAAAAGATGCTGATACGCCCCTGTTTGGCAAATCAGGCCGGTTGGATTCGTTGGGGCTGGTCAACCTTATTGTCGCCACGGAACAGAAAATAGAAGAAAAATTTGATGGAGCCGCCATTACATTGGCGGACAGCATGACCTTACCGGAAGAACACAGCCCTTTTACCAGTGTGGGTAAATTGGTTGATCACCTCTCTTTGCTGCTGGAGCAGGAAACCAATGGACAGACCCACGCCTAAGGGTTTGCTTATCTCAGATTTTAATATCAGTAATTTAGCCGGGTTCCTGCACAATGAGGGTGAGGCCCCGGCAGTTGAGGCTGGCGTTGCGCCCTTTGGGCAGGTGATGCCAGTGCTCATGCAGCCGGATTTGGCCTGCTGGCAAAGCCAACCCGACTTTGCCGTCGTCTGGACGCAGCCGGAAAGTGTGAGCGAGTCTTTCAGCTCGATGCTGGCCTATCAGGGCAGCACCAGCGAGACTGTTCTGGCGGACGTGGATACCTACTGCGCTTTGCTGCTGGAAATGCGCCACCGGCTCAAATCCGTTTTTGTTCCAACCTGGGTTCTGCCCGCGTACCAGCGCGGTTTAGGTCTGCTTGATCTGAAAGTGGACGGCGGCCTGGCCCAAACCTTAATGCGGATGAATCTCAGATTGGCCGAAAATTTAGCGCAGGTCTCAAATATTTATGTCCTGGACACACAGCGCTGGGTCAATGCTGCCGGTAAGAACGCCTTTAACCCCAAGTTGTGGTACATGGCCAAAATTCCCTTTAGCAACGAAGTTTTCATTGAAGCAGCCCGGGATATTAAGTCGGCCTTGAGCGGCATCAGCGGCCAGGCCAGGAAGTTAATCATTCTCGACCTTGACGATACCTTATGGGGCGGCATCGTGGGCGATGTTGGCTGGGAAAATATCCGCCTGGGCGGGCACGATCATCTGGGCGAAGCGTATGCCGATTTTCAGACGACTCTGAAGGCGCTCACCCGGCGCGGCATTTTGTTAGGGATTGTCAGCAAAAATGAAGAAGCCGTCGCTGTGGAAGCTATCCGGCGCCATCCGGAGATGGCGCTGAAGCTGGAGGACTTTGCCGGCTGGAAGATTAACTGGCAGGATAAAGCTCAAAACATCGTGGATTTGGTTTCAGAGTTGAATATGGGGCTGCAATCCGTGGTTTTTATTGACGACAATCCGGTTGAACGGGCCAGGGTCAGGGAGGCGTTGCCCGAAGTCCTGGTGCCGGAGTGGCCGCCAGACAAAATGTTGTATAAGAGCGCCCTGCTCAGTCTGCGCTGTTTTGATACACCTTTTATGAGTCAAGAAGACCGGGGCAAGACGGGCATGTATCTCTCTGAGCGGCAGCGCCAGGGGTTAAAAAACGCAGTCGGTTCGCTGGATGAGTGGTTGAAGAGTTTAAACCTGGTGGTCACCCGGGAGGCATTAAATGAAACCAATCTGCCCAGAACGGCGCAGTTGTTAAATAAAACCAATCAAATGAACCTGACCACCCGGCGCATGACCGAGGCAGAACTGGCCGGGTGGGCCGGCCAGGAAAATCATCGGCTGTGGACGTTTCGGGTTTCAGACAGGTTCGGCGATGCCGGGCTGACCGGTATCGCCAGTCTTGAGGTGGACGGCACAGTTGGTAGAATTGTGGATTTTGTGCTGAGCTGCCGGGTGATGGGTCGCAAAGTGGAAGAAATGATGTTGGCCACCGTTATCAATCATGCGCGGGAACTGGGCCTGGCCGAAGTTTATGCCAGATATATCCCCACTCCCAAGAACAAACCCTGCCTGAGCTTTTTTGAACAGTCGGGCCTGGCGGCAAATGGGGATAACATTTTTATCTGGCAGCTCGATCGAAGTTATCCCGTCCCGCCGCAAATCGCGCTCAGCGAATAAGAAGGAGAGATGATATGTTTGAACTCAACATGTTTGGGGAAGACGCCGTGTTCGATCATGTCGGGCTGGCCGTTCGCTCCATCGAAGACACCCTCAACGGCGACGGCAAGGCAGCCGTATTTAGCGATGACATCCAGAAGGTTTCAGTTGCTTTTATCCGCATGAGCGGCATAAAAGTAGAATTGATTGAACCGCTGGGTGAAAAGACACCGGTCGCTTTGAGTTTGCAAAAGGGCCAGCAGTTAGTGCATCTATGTTTTCGGGTGCCGGATATCGAAGCGGCCATTCAAGTGGGGCGGGAATACGGTTTTCACTGCATTGCCCGGCCGGTGCCGGCGGTGGCTTTTGGCTGCCGGCGGATTGCCTGGCTTTTTAGCCGTACTTACGGCCTGGTGGAACTGGTGGAGATGGAAAGGCATGGCTGAACTCCTGGTTGTTACCCCACTTGATTACCCGGAATTGGCCTCATTTTTGGCCGGTTTTTATCCTGAAAGCGAGAGCCAGTCCTTTTGGCTGAATAATTTCCATTTCTGGTGGGAGGACAATCCCGCCTTTTCCAACGATCTGGAAAGGGGCTGGCTGCTGCGCGAAGAGGGCAGAATTGTTGGGTTTTTGGGCAGCATCCCTACCTGCTTCCAACTCGGCGGCCAAACGATGACAGTCTTCAACTCGACCACCTGGCGCGTTTTACCGGAGGCCCGCCACCAAAGTATGAATCTGCTTTCCAGGCTGTTGAGCGCCGCCAGGCAGTCCATCTTATTCAACACCACTCCCAATAAGGAAGTGGTCCAAATTCTCAAAGCCCTGAAATTCCAGTTCATTCCCGGCCTGATTGAAGGCCGCCAGAGTTTAGTGATTATCAATTTTGAAAATGTTCTCCACTCTAAGTTGGGTAAGCAACTGCTGGCCAAGATTTTAGCGCCGGCTGTAAATCTTGTTCAAGGAATGCGCTTAAGAAAGTTGGCGGTAACGGGGGCGATCAGGACCAAACAAATTACGGAAGCAGATGCTTCATTTGATCACCTGTGGCTAAGGGCCAAAGATTTATATCCCACCACCAACCTCCGTACCGCCGAAATTGTAAACTGGCACTGTTTCAAAAATGAGGCTCTTAAGAAAATAGTCTTTGGCTGTTACAAAAATGAGCAGTTGGTTGGCTACGCTGTTTTGGGCTTCAAATCGAGTAAAAGGCATACCTTGAAAATATTGGAATGCCTTGATTTATGGCTCGACCCGGCCGAGAGCGGGCAGGTGGCCTCACTGGTTAGAGCCGCCAGCCAGTTTGCCTCGACCCACGGGATTGATCTGGTCTCATTTCCGCACTTTAATCCTCATCTGGACAGCTATCTCAGCAAACTGGGATTGTTCCAACTTAAAGCTGAAAGAAATGAATATTTAAAGGCAAACCCGCGTCTCGCAGCTCTCCTGACCCCGGAAAGCGCCTATTTTGTGGGCCTGCAAGGAGATGTGGGGTTAGCATAAACATTATCGGGATTAAGGTGACAGGTACTTGTCGGACTATTGAGCTTATTTGAGCAGCCAGGGTTTAAAAGTGCCTGTCACCTGGAAATGGAGGGCAGAAAAGTGGTTTTGATACCCGGCCCGGGCACAATCATTACGCCAACGAGGTAGCGGCCCTGCGCATCGGGAATACCCAGCGCCAGATTAATCGGTTTGCCGGTTCCCTTATCAATAATAGCGACCTTGGCAAAGTAAATTTTTGAGTGAGAGCTGGCCGGGAAGCGCAGCGTCTGGTTAATTATCTGAGGCGGCGGCAGGCCAGGCAGAGGGTCGGCCGGCATCCAGGCCGAAACATCGGTGCTGATGACCCAATCCTTGACCACGGCTGCGGATCTTGTCAGGTAAAAGTGCAGCTCAAAATCCTGCCCCATTTTGGGATAAGCCGGGGCAGTGCCAAGATTAGCCCAGGTCATTGAGAGAGTAAAATCTTCATTCGACTCGATGTAGGTGGGCAGATTGATCTGTTGGAGAACGAAACGATAGCCGACAAAATTTAACAGCGTGGTCAGCACCGGGGCGGACCGGTCGCCCACCAGGTTGTCATGCACAATTGAACCGTGTGTTCGCCTGAGAATATCGGCGGCGTTAGCGATGAATGCCGCGTCCGAAGTGCTGCCGCTGCAAAATTCATAAACAACGGGCGCGTTTCGCCAGACCTGGGCAATAACATCGCCCACCTTCTGCATCATGCTGGTCGTATGACTGGCCGAACCCAGGCAGTCGTGACGAAAACCCACATCAGCACGGCGTCCGGCCACATAGCGCGTGGATTGGGCAATGCCGGCGTAGGGCATCAGGAGCTGCGTCTCCTGGAAGCCCGGGTAACTGTAGGGGATTGTCTGAAGTTGGCCGTCGGCGGTGCGGCACTGAACCGCGCCCGAGCCGCCGATGAACATGTCGGCCAGGTGGTGTCTGGCCTGAGTGTCGAGACTGCCATTGTCTATGTTGGTTTGTTCCTGCCAGCTCCACTCGTTGAAGTTACCATAACCGGAAATGTCAATGAAAGCAATATTGGCATTACCATCGTATTTTTGGCGCATAGACTCAACAAACTTGGCCCACTGGGCTTGATAAACGCAGTTGCTGTAGTCCGGCTCGCCGCTGGGCAGAATGACTGCGCCTTGATCAAGGACCCATTGAGGCACTTGATGGCCGCCCCAGGCCACGTTGCGCATCGTGTAGATGCGAAATGAGAGCTGTTTTTTTTGGCTGGCCATCGCCTGTAAGTCAGCGTCCACTTTGGACCAGTTAAAATTGTTTTCAGCCGGGTTTTGGTTTCGCCAACTGTACTGCGACCGGCGGTAGGCGGTGGTCTCGGGCAGGAGCGGGTTATCAAAAGTATGACCTTCTTGCCAGCCAATACCGGGATTGGCTAAATAATCATCAAATGAGGGAAATTCTGGCGGGAGCGCGGCAGCTCCCGGGCCAGGTGGCGGCGTGGGGGTGACAGTTGGACCAGGCGGTTCCGGCGGGGCGGCTTGGAGGTTTGAAACGAAAAGGAAAGCGTTGGCCAGGCCGGTGAGGGTAACGGCGATTAATAAGATTAAGAAGTTGGATACGAAGTTGGGTAAGGAGTATCTCATATTCGGTGATCCTTATTCACTTGGGTAACATGACACCCGGCTATCATACTCCTTTCTAGCTATAATTGTCATCGCTCGGATGGGAGATTTAAATCCATGAAAAAAGACCGATAAAGCTATCGGTCTTTTTTCACATAACTTTATAGTCCTTTAGTACAGGGTCTAATCCAACTCAATTAACCGCCCTTTAAGCGCCTGCAGAATAACCTCGGTGCGGCTTTCAACCCCCAGTTTGGCCATGATGTTGGCGATATGATTTTTAACGGTGCGTTCGGTAATGTGGAGTTGTTCGCCAATCTCTTTATTGCGTAATCCCTGGGCCAGCAAGCCCAACACTTCTTCCTCACGCGGGGTAAAGTCAGGCCGCTTGTCAATCGTCGAAATCTGTTCGACCAAGCGGGTGGCGATGTTGGGCGGCAATAACGACTCCCCCCGCGCCGCAGCCCGGACCACATCCAGCAGTTCCTCGACCGTACTCGTTTTTAGGACATAGCCCCTGGCTCCCGCCTGAAGACTCTGGTAAATATACTCATCCTGGTCAAAATTGCTAAAAATCACCACCTGGGTTGTTGGAACGCGCTGCCTGATGTTAGCGGTGGCCTGGATACCATCCATGCCGGTCATCTGAACATCCATCACCACCACGTCGGGCTGAAGCTGCTCGGCCAGGTAGATCGCCTCATGCCCGCTGCCCGCCTGCCCGACAACTTCAATTTCACCCGTGGATTGAAGCACCACCACCAGCCCTTCACGCAGGGTTGGATGGTCATCTGCAATTAACACGCGAATTTTAGCCATCACAATATTATATTCTACCTTGCTGAAGGGGGGTAAGTCAAAGCCTTATTAACCTGCGCTTCGAACTGATTTACGGCGCAGCCATCCGTTTGGCTGAAATCAAACAAAGTGTAAAATTATGCCAGGAGTTTGTCCAATGACTGAACCGAGCGGCCACTTGGGTTTGGGCGACCGGCTGACAGAAGGCCCCGCCCCGGAATTGATCGCTTCGGCCTTTGCCCTTGAAGCCGGGGATGGGCCGCTGCTCTACGAGGGTATGAGCCTGGCCGACTTGGCCCACGCGGTCATGCTGGTCGAGATTGGTCTGATCCCCCCTGAAATCGGGGCCAAATTACTGGCCGTGCTGTTGGAGCTGCATGCCAGCGCCGCCGAGTTTCCCTTCGACCCAGCCCGCGGCGATGCGTACAACAACCGCGAGTACGTGCTGCGCCAGCAGGCGCCGGAGGTGGCGGGCTGGTTGCAGGCGGGCCGGCCTCGCCGCGAAGTAACCACCATTGCCTATCTGCTCGTTCTGCGGGAGCGCTTGCTGGCGCTGACCGGCGCGCTGCTCGATTTGATGAGGACGCTGCTTGACATGGCTGAGGCGCACCTGCACACCCTCATGCCCGATTATACCTACCTGCAGACTGCTCACCCTACCACCCTGGCCCATTACCTGCTGACCTTTGTCCAGCCCATGACACGCGACCTGGCCCGCCTGCGTGACGCTTTTGAGCGCACCAATCTCAGCCCGGCCGGCTCCGGCAGCACCAATGGCTCCCGGCTGCCCCTGGACCGGGGCCGCCTGGCCGAACTCCTGGGCTTTGCCGGGCTGGTCTTGCACACCCGCGACGCGATGTGGCAGCCGGATGGGCCGATTGAGGTCTTGAGCACGGCGGTTGCCCTTTTAGCAAATGCCGACCGCCTGGCCGAAGATTTGCAGTTGTGGGCTACGGCTGAGTTTAATTTTATTGAGCTGGCCGACCGTCATTCCCGCATCAGCGTAATCATGCCCCATAAAAAGAATCCCTACAGCCTGGCCTTTGTGCGCGGCGTTGCCCGTGAGATGATTGGCCGCTTGGCCGGCGTTGCCGCCCATCAGGTCACCCCTTCGGGCCAGATTGACAACCGCATCTTTGCTTACGGTGGGGCGCCGCTGGCCCTGGAGCAGACCCGGCAAGCCGTGCAGCTTTTGGCCGGAACCCTGGCCGGCTTGACGGTCAATAAAGAGGTCATGGCTTTACGGGCCGAGCAGAGTTATGGCAGTGCGACCGACCTGGCCGAGTTTATCATGCTTACAGCCCGGATTGATGCCAACACCGCCCATCGTATTGTCGGGCAGGCAGTTCGAGCGGGCTTGCAAACCGGGCAGCCGCTCCAGGCCGAGCTGCTGGATTTGGCAGCTAACAATATCATTGGGCGCCCCCTCGGTTTGTCTCAGGAGCAACTTGCCAGGGTCCTGGACACCCGGGCTATTATCGAAACCCGTACCGGGCCAGGCGGCGCTGCCCCGCAAGCTGTGCAAGTGATGCTGACTACCTACCGGAAAATTTTGGAGGAGATGGGGACATGGCAGGCCGAAATGGTAACGCGGCTGGCAGCGGCAACAGCCCGGCTGTTGAACAGAGCGCAAGAATTGGCCGGCTAGAGATTATATTGGGAATCTCAGTGGAGACACCCGATTTCCACAGGTTTTTAATCTATTCAAGGGAAACGGGGGAGGAAATGAGCGTTGAAGTAAAAAGCCGCCCATCCGGCGGCTTTTCTTATCACGGCTTGTTTTCAGATTATTCGCCTAACATTGCTTTGGCCGCTTCGGCAATCATTATCTCTAAATCAATGGGGGTCGGAGGCAGGCCATTCTTTTTTAAGTAGTCCTTTAAGAGTAATTCAATTTCGACCGCCAGAAAGAACAGCACGCCCTCCTCATGGGCCTCGATCAGAGTGTGGCCGAGGGTTTCTACACCAGGAATACCCTCACCGTATAGCAATTTATTACTGGGGCCAGAATAACTATCTGGACTATCTTTGGTCAAGATATGTTCCTCCTACTCGCGCAAGCAACCTGAGTTCCATGAGGAGAACTGCCGCAGCTACATGGGCCTCCTGCTTTTGAACCAAGGGATCGAAAAAAAGCTGCTGAAAGAGGAAGCTAATTCTATTATACCAGCTCCCGGTTTGAAAAAAGTTTGAAGCAGGGGAATGTTCAAAAAGCATTTTTCTACCCATAATGCAGAATAATCCGGGTACCGTGTCCGGGAGCGGTTTCAACTTCCAGGCTGCCGCCGACACTCTGCACCCGCTCGCGCATAATCTGCAAGCCATAGCTCGCTGTTTTCTCCTTAATACGGTCAAGGTCAAAGCCCTGCCCCTCATCTTCAATACTGATGCGAACCTGACCCCGCTCATGGCCCAGCCGGATAGTAGCCGTCTTTACCTGGGCGTGTTTGCGAATGTTGATGAGAGCTTCCTGGATGGTGCGAATAAGCTGCGGTGCCACTTCGGGGGGAAAGTCAAACAGGGCCGGGTCTGCTTCCTGAATCAGTTGGATGTCTAAATTGTAGAAGCGGTGATATTTGTCTACATACCGCTGCAGCATTTCCATAAAGCTCATACCCAACAGCACTTTGGTTCGCAGGTTAAAGATCTCCTCACGCACGTCGGTATAAGTTTCGCCGACTATCTGTTTCAACTCTTGAAGGTTGGCTTTAGCGGTTTCAATGCCATCGCTGTCGAGCAGGGAGTGAGTGAGCCCGATTTTTAGGTTTAAGTAACCGAGAGTCTGGGCGACGGTATCGTGGAGTTCCTGGGCGAGCCGGTTACGCTCCCGCATCTCGGCTAACAGGCGTTGGGCCTGTTCGGCCTGTTTGTGGTTGGTCACATCCACAAAAACGCCCACAGAACCACGAACTTGGCCCTGCTCATCGTGCAAGGGGGAGGCATACTCAAGCAGATTGATGATCCGGCCGTCCGGGTATAGGATGTCGTACTCAACCCCATGCACCAGGGTATCGTGCTCGGCGGCGTACTGCATAGGTAATTCGTGAGGCGGAACTTCCACCCCGTTCTGTAAGACCTTAAACGGCAACTGCTCGCCCTGGGGACTGCTTTTAGAGGCATTATCCTCAACAGAGATATTCAGCAGGCGCGCGCCGGCGGGGTTAATGGTCATCGCCAGGCAGTCGGGATCGTGGGCCACACAAACGCCAACGGGCAGAATATCAAGCAGGGTTTGCAGTTCGGACACCTGGCGGTTTAAGTCTCGATTCAGCCGGGTGCGGGTTTCGGTCAGCCAGTTGATGAGCAACGCCACCAGCACAAATAAAGTAATCTGGACGATTTCCGCAACACTATCCAGGGTAAAAGCGGAGATCGGGGGATAAAAAAGAAAAACAGCGGCCAGGACAGACAGAATGATGGTCAGGAACCCCGGCCCCAGCCCGCCGTACCATGAGCTGGCCATCACCGCTGCAAAAAACAGGATGAAAACCGTTCGTTCAAGAAATGAGGAAAAAAAGAAGGTCAGGAGGGCGGCCAGCCCGACCAACAAAACCGCCAGGCCGTAAGGCCAGAGCGATAAAGGCCTTGATTTCATCACCTTTTCTTCAGGCAACCTTTTATAGCAAAATTTTTAGAGTGGGGATAGCATCCAGAAACTCGTATGGAAAACAGAACACTTTTCTTCCCCCCCAAGAAAAGTAGAAACCTTGTACTCTGACCGGAGCAAGCGGATAAAGAATCTCTCTGGTTCGGCAACCAGCCAGAAGCCGTTTTGGCAGGTTGAATTGTATCATAGTTACTCCCTGGTAACAAGACAAAGCTCATCATCAAAATTCATCAGAGGTGTGAGGGGGACTGCTGCTCCCCAGGCCAATAAAAAATGCCCGTATTTACGAACGGGCATTTTGTTACCAGGGGTATTAACTTTTAGAGTATTTTCCACCTCAAAGGGACAAGCTTACTTCCCGGTACTTTCAGTCGAGTGCTGGGTAAGGCTAAACCAGTTGCCGCAGCCGTCTCTGAAAAGCGCCTCAATCCCATAGAACTCCTGGGTCGGGGGTTTCAGGAATTCGACACCCTTTGAAGCTGGTCAAGCGTACCCATAGGGATATTTAACCACTTCCTATCCCCAACGTCAAATGAGAATAGCCGTGAACCTTTGAACGATGATAAGCGCGTTTAAAAAGAAGCTGCCCAGGCCAAGAACCAGCCGTCTTTGCGGTGATATGTGAGGCTGGCCTGGCCGTTCACGTCGCATCCGCCCATATTGTTCAAAGTCGGCCTCGATCTCTTGCTGGATAATTTTACTCAATTTGTAACTCGTAATGGGGTCCATAGTTTAACTTCACCTTCTGATTTGCAGGTATGACTCACTTTTCAATCTAACTGTAGCCTATAGCCAGCCCGGTGTTGCTGATCGTGCGCTCCCGCCGCTGCGGCGATGCCTGGGCTATCCGGGCCACAAGCTGCTGGCGTTGGCGTTTGGTCAGGTCAACCTGTTCATTAACTTCGACCATCGGCCAGCGCCGGTCTTGATCTGCCGCCGTTTGCCACAAGTCGGCCATGGCCCGGCTTAGTTGTTTTTGAAAGGCAGCGGCCAGGCCGGTCAGATCGCCGGGGAGGTGCTGGCTGATGTGCCTGTTCAGACTGTGATCCAGAGCCAGACTGGCCGTTACCGCTGCGGTCATGCCTTGGGTGTAAACCGGGTTCAGGGTATAAGCCGCGTCCCCACAGACCAGTAACCCCTCCAGGTAACGAGGCAGACGCTCGTAATGGCGCATCCGGTTTTGAGTTTGGCGGTAGCCGCAGGGTTCGGTCAGTGGCTCGGCGGCAGCAATAGCCTTGTACAACTGCAGCGTGGGCAGGCTGCGGGCAAAGGCCAGAAAACCGTCTTCACTGGTGAGTGGATAATCGGCCCCCATCCCGATCAGAGTCACGTGCCAGCGGTCGCCCTCGATGGGGATGATAACCCCACCGCGGGTGCTGCTGGTTGGCGTAGGCCGGATGTAGAGGGTCTTCCACGACGGGTCGGCGTCGGCAGGCCGCCGGTACAGCCGGCTGGCGTACCCGGCAAAGGCATGGATGGTCGTTTCCAGGGGTGGGCTGTAGCCCAAATCGGCCAGCCAGTGCGGGTTTTGGGAGTCGCGCCCGCTGGCATCCACGACGAGGTCGGCGGGCAGGCTGGTCAGGGAGGGCCGCAGACCGGGCCGGCCGCGCAGCCGCACACCGGTAACCCGCCGGCCCTTGCGGTCAACGTTCAGGCCGGCCACGCCATGTTCCTGAATAACACGAATCTTGGGATGTGCCAGGAGCCGCTGATAGAGGACATGTTCCAATAAGGGCCGGCTGCAGGTGATAGACACAATCGCCCCGTGCTGCCGGACTTGATGCCACTCCCCGGCGACAAAGAAGGCGATCTCGCTGCCGCCCTTGATCGCCACCGCGCCGTTGGCAACCAGTTCAGCCGTTAGACCGGGGAACTGCTGCTCCAGTAAGGTCTGCCCGCGCACCGGCAAGGTGTGGGCATGGCGCGCCTGCGGCGCTCCCCGCCGAATCTCCGGGGTATCGGGCCGGCGGTCCCGTTCGATGATGGTGACCTGGGTAAAATAATCGGTCAAAACCCGAGCTACGGTCAAACCGGCAATACCGCTGCCGATGACAACGGCGTGGCCAAACGTGGTCTGGCCCGCTGGGTTTTGATGGGTCGTTTCTTTAGCATTCATTATAATAACCTTTTCGTATCACATACAAGCTGCAATTCGCGCAGTTTTTAAACAAAGACGCCTTTAGTATATCAGTTAAGGAGCGACTGATCATCTACCAAAAGATAGGTTTAAGGGTTTAAATCAACTATAACCGTCAAGCGCACCAGGTCTATAACCAAAAACCGTTGCAGAAAGCGCACCAACTCATCAAACTGGTTAAACCACAAGAGCTAGGCAAAGATAGCTCTTGTTTCAGTCAGGAAGCCGCCCATTCGAGTGTAGGCAAGCAGAAAGTAAAATAGTAGGCTTTAGGGGGAACTTATAAACTTGGCTGAGGAGGACAACCCTGGCAGGGGATCACAGAACTTCCGCTTTATCCGAAACCTCGCTCTTTCCTAACTTAGGTGAACAGGAGATGCAGGAGCGCTAAGGCAGTCCCGTTTCTAAAAAGTGGGGACAGCTTGCCGAAAAGCCGATAACGGGTAGAATAACCCCGGCTGGTCAAAGCGGAACATTTGTGCTATAATATAGCCAGTTTCTTTTGGGAGAGAAAAGTGGCAACAACAACGACCTATAGTGCTGAACATATCAAACGCCTGGAAGGATTGGAGGCGGTTCGCCGCCTGCCGGGAATGTACATTGGCAACAACGGCGTGTACGGCCTGCACCATCTGCTCATGGAGCCGATTGACAATGCTGTTGACGAGATCCTCAACGGTCACGGCGATACCATCCAGGTAACGCTGCATGGCGACGGCTCGGCCAGCGTGCAGGATAACGCGCGCGGTATCCCGGTGGAGTACAAACCCGACGTAAAAATGTCGGCCTTAACCGAGGTGCTGACCATGCTGCACGCTGGCGGTAAGTTTCGCGAGGACGGCCAGCAGGATGCCTATCTAAGCGGCTCCGGGGGCTTGCACGGCATTGGCGTTAAAGCGACAAATGCCTTTTCTGAGTGGCTGGTGGTGGAGATTCGACGCAACGGCGTGTTTTACCGGCAGCGCTTTGAGAACGGCGGCAAACCGGTGCGGGGCGTCCAGATTATTCAGCCCGGCAATCAGAAAGTTGTGGGTGAAATCAACGCCGATACCAAACTCGAGACCGAGCGCAAAAGCGGGCTGCTTACCGGCCTGAAAGCAGGCAGCAAAACCATCGCCGTTCAGCCTGACCCCAACCTCGGTACGGGCACGCTGATCCACTTCCGGCCCCACCGCGCCTGGTTCGATCCGGACATGGAGTGGCCGCACCCTGACAAAAACGTACCCTGGGATTTCAACCGGCTGGCCCTGCGGCTGGAGCAGATTGCCCACCTCCACCCCGGCGTGCGGATCGAGCTGCACGACGAACGCGGCCCCAAGAAAGACCATAAGAAACGCGTCTTTTTCTCCCAGAAAGGGCTGCTGGATTACATGGCCTCCTTGAACGAGGGGTTGGGCATGTTGCATAAACCAATCCAGTTCAAAGACAAGAGCGACGACGGCTCCATTACCCTGGAAGTGGTCATGCAGTATGCGGGCGAGGAAACGGCCATCTACAGTTTTGTCAACTCCATCCCTACCCCGCAGGGCGGGACGGCGGTGCGCGGTTTTCAGGCCGGCCTGACCAAAGCGGTCAATCAATTTGGGGCGGATAAGAAACTGCTCAAAGAGGGCAACATTCGCGGGGATGATTTGCTGCTGGGCCTGACGGCAATCGTCAATGTCACGATGACCAAAACCCCCCAGTTTTCCAGCCAGACCAAGGAATCGCTGACCACAACCGAAGTGCAGGGGGTGACCACCTCGATCACTTACGAAAACCTGCTGGCTTATCTTAACAAAAATATCCCGGTCGGCAAGGTCATTATCAACCAGGCCCTGGCCGCGCAGCGAGGTCGCGAGGCGGCCAAAGCGGCCCGCCAACTGGTCATCCGCAAATCGGCCCTGGAAGTGTCGGAGCTGCCCGGCAAATTGGCCGATGTGACCCGCGGCACGCCGGTGGAGCAGACCATGCTGTTTCTCGTCGAGGGAGACAGCGCCGGCGGCAGCGCCAAACAGGGGCGCGACCGGCGCTACCACGCGATTCTACCCTTGCGCGGTAAAATCCTCAATACTGAGCGCATTTCGGTGACCAAGGTCCTGTCCAACACCGAAGTCAAGGCCATCGTGGCGGCTATCGGCGGCGGCATTGGCGCTGACTTCAAGGTGGAGGACATGCGCTACGGCGGGGTTGCCATTCTGACCGACGCCGACGTGGACGGCTCTCATATCCGCACTCTGCTGCATACCCTCTTCTGGCGGCATCTCAAACCACTGGTCCAGGCCGGCAAGCTCTATGTCGCTGTCGCGCCGCTGTACCAACTGCACAAGGGCAAAGAGACGCGCTATGCCTACTCGGAAGAGGAGCGGGACAGTATCATGAAAAAATGGGGCCGGGAGGGCGTTACCATTCAGCGTTACAAAGGTCTGGGCGAGATGAATCCGGCCCAGCTCCGGGAGACGGTTTTTGCCCTGAACAAGACCGAAGGGGCGAACCCGGTCATCAACGAGCATATGCTGCAAGTGATGGTTGAAGATGCCCATCAAGCCGGGCATATCATGTCGGTTTTGATGTCGTCCGATGTTGGCCCCCGCAAACACTGGCTGCTGCAAAAGTGGGCCGGGGAAGAAGCAGCCTGGAACGGCAACGGCGACGAAGCTGCCGACGCCAAAACCAACCAGAATGGAGCTGAGGACGAATGAAAACGGTTGAGCT
>JAHDWA010000019.1:14540-164527 GCA_023382535.1 Anaerolineae bacterium
GCCGACGCCAAAACCAACCAGAATGGAGCTGAGGACGAATGAAAACGGTTGAGCTGACCAGCGATTTAGAGCGCGCTTATTTTGACTACGCCGTCGAAACCATCGTTGACCGGGCTTTGCCCCGCGTTGAGGATGGATTGAAGCCGGTGCAGCGCCGCATCCTTTACGCCATGCACGATATGGGCTTGACCTGGAACAAGCCGTATCGCAAGTCGGCCCGCGTGGTTGGCGAAGTGCTGGGTAAGTATCACCCCCATGGCGACGCCTCAGTTTATGGGGCGCTGGTGCGCATGGCCCAGGATTTCTCGCTGCGCGAGCCGCTGGTGGATGGGCAGGGCAACTTCGGCAGTGTAGATGGCGACACGGCGGCGGCCATGCGCTATACCGAAGCCCGTCTGTCCCAGATTGCCGAGTTACTGACCCAGGATATTAACCGCGATACGGTCAACTGGGTGGACAATTTCGACGGCTCGCTGCAGGAGCCGGTTATCCTGCCCACCGTACTGCCGAATTTGCTGATTAACGGCTCAGCCGGATTGGCGGTTGGCATGGCCACCAATATCCCGCCGCATAATGTCGGCGAGGTGGCCGACGCCCTGATCTTTGTGGCCCAGCGTTGGCAGCAGCGAGACAGCCTGACCGTGGACAAACTGTTGAAATTTATCCCCGGCCCGGACTTTCCCACCGGCGGGTTGATCTACCGCTACCGGGTCGACTCCGGCAGCAACGGCTCAGATAGTGGGGTACTGGATACGATCCGGGCCGCTTACGAGACGGGCCGGGGCAGGATGGTGACCCAGGCCCGGGTCAATATCGAGCAAACGCGGGGTGGTAAGGCCGACATCGTCGTCACCGAGCTGCCCTACGCGGTCCAGAAAAGCACCGTGCTGGAAAAGATTGCCAAAGAGGTTCGCGAGGGGCGTATTGCCGGGGTAACTGACCTGCGCGATGAGTCGGACTATACCGGCATGCGGGTCGTCGTCGAAGTGGCGCGGGGAAGCGACCCCCGCCGGGTGCTGGAGTCGCTGCTGGCGTATACCCAGCTCCGCCAAACCTTTGGCGTGACCAACCTGGCCCTGGTGGACGACGGCGAAGGAGAGACTGTCCCCAAGCTGCTGTCGCTGCGGGACATGCTGGTCCATTTTGTCAGCCACCGGCTCACCGTGATCGAACGGCGCAGCCGCCACGAACTGGCCGAACGGGAAGCCCGCCTGCATATCGTCGAGGGCTTGCTCAAGGCGCTTGACGCAATTGACCAGGTAATTGCCACCATTCGGAAATCGAAAGACGCCGATGTAGCCCGTCAAAACCTGATTAAGCAGTTCAAATTCAGCGAAGCCCAGGCCAAAGCGATCCTGGCTATGCAACTGAGCCGGCTGGCAGCCCTGGAGCGGACCAAACTCAAAGAGGAAGGGCGCGAATTGTGGGAGCGGATCAAGGTGCTCAAAGCCCTGCTTGGCTCGGAGGCCAAACGGCTGGAAGTGGTCATCGAGGAAACGACGGCCCTCAAGAACAAATTTGCCACGCCCCGCCGGACGGTCATTATTGAGCGTGAAGATCAGGCAGCCGGCCTGGCGGCGAAGACTGATTCGGACCTGGCTACCGTGGATAAGCCGCAGGTGGTGGCGATTACGACGCGGGGAGTTCTGCGCACGGAGGCGGAGCAGTTCGCCTACCGGGTCAAGACGGGCGCTACGGCCAAGGCGGTCGAAGCCCATCTCCAGCAGCTCCAGTTACAGCCCCAGGACTCTGTGCTGCTGGTGTCCAATCAAGGCCGGGCCTGGAAAGCCCCGGTCGGCCGTGTACCGGCTGAGGCAAGTTTTGCCGATCTGGGATTAGCCAAGGGTGAGTATTTGATCGGCGGGGGTGTTCTGGCCCCTGAGCGCTTTGTAACAATCGGGACCCGGACGGGCCAGGCCAAGCGGCTTAAGGTTAAAGATCTGACGATGAGTGAAGCCTCCTGGGCTACGGTGATCGGCCTGGGTGATAAAGACGAAGTTCTGTTTGCCGCCGTAGCCAGTGATGAGGCTGAAGTGATGTTTTTCACCGCCGGGGGAAAAGCGATTCGCTTTGCCGCCAGCGAGGTCAATCCGCAGGCGACCCCCTCGGCGCGCGGGGTCGCCGGGATCAAGCTGGGTAAAGAGGATAGTTTGGTGGCAGGTACGGTGATCGAGCCGGATGAAAAAGCCCAGGTGATCATTGTCAGCCAAACCGGCTTTATCAAGCAAGTACCGCTGGCCGAATTCCCGCTTCAAGGGCGTGGTGGTCAGGGCGTGCAGAGTTTAGAGATCACCAAGATGACCGGCAAAGTGGCAGCCGCCGCCATCGCTGCCGGCCAGGCTAAAGCCGGCGATGTTTTATCGGCCAAGGGGTTACGCCATCGCCTGGCCCTGGAAAGTATCCCCCTAGCCGACCGGCGCAAGCGGGGTGAAAAGCTGGTTGATTTTGGGGAAGATGATACGATTACCGGTGCGGTAGCCCTGTCGTCGTAGAAACCCTACTGAAGCTGTAGCTCTAATTGAGCTGCCCTGGCTAGAAGCTCGCGCACCTCGGCGTCTGTAATCTGCGAGAAATCCTCGTACCAGGCCCCAACCCCCAGGAATGGGTGCGGGGTAGTGGCGCAAATAATATCGTCTACTTCAGGGGCAAAGGCTTCGCAGGTTTCGGCAGCGCCGGTCGGCACGGCGACGACAAGCCGCGCCGGTTTCTGGCTGCGCAGAGCGGCAATAGCCGCACGCATGCTGGCCCCGGTTGCCAGACCGTCGTCTACCAGGATGACGGTCCGGTTATACACTTCGGGCTTGGGACGGTCCCCGCGATAAGCGCGTTCGCGCCGTTCCAACTCCTGCTGCTCCTGGGCAATAACCGCGCCAATGATTTCTCGGGGGATGTTCAGGGCATTAACCACGTAATCGTTCAAAACAGACCCGCCGCCTGAAGCGATCGCGCCCATGGCCAATTCCTCATGCCCCGGCACCCCCAGCTTGCGCACCAGAAAAATATCCAGCGGTGCATGCAGCGCCCGGGCAACTTCATAGGCAACCGGGACTCCGCCGCGGGGCAGCGCCAGCACGATGACATCGGGGCAGTAAGCATAGGCTGACAGGTTTTGGGCCAGCTTTTGACCGGCGTCCGTTCGATTTTTGAAAAGCGCCATAAGTTCTCTCCTCAGCTTCACCTCAGATCAGTTTTATGCGGGGCCTGACTGATTTCCTGGGCAAAAGCAATAATTTGCCCAGCGGTATAATCAGCCACTTCTTGATCCATTCCTTTACTGGACATTAACTCCGCTGCCAGGGCAAGCCGATCTTGATTGAGCAAAGCAGCCGGACTGAGTTGATCAACGTAGATATCAAAGATCTCACGGGCACTCAGTTGATAAACTTGTCTCTCCTGAATTATCTGCTCTGCTTGTTGGAGTTGGTCCGGCTTTTCGTGGCGTTTCCATACCTGCCGTTCGATGGCGTCAATTGCTGCTCGGAGCGAGTCTTCCAGCGACTCTCCTTTTTCTTCAGCGATAATATTCTCTGACCCGCTATAGACGACCACCCGGGTCCGGTAACCACCCGCATTTTCGTCTAGACTGACCGCCTCTACATCCACCGTCGCCCCCGAAAGGTCGGGGTGGCTGGCCACCAGGGCGGAGAGCCGGTTATCTGCTTCCGCAATCAATTCAAAATTCAAGTACGGGGCTTCACTATGAAACTCAAAATGATAATTCGACCTACCCAACATTGACTAACCCCTTTCTTAATCAACCCCGTACATGGCGGCTCAGTCTCCCCGGCAATAAGATAATCTCACTAGTATCAAGCGCCCGGCGCAGATTCAGCCTTTTCTCTGCTTTTGTGAGTTATAAAAAAGTATACCTCTCTAACGCTAACCCGGCTATACCAGAATGGGTGGTTTTTTAGGAAAAAAGAGCTATCTTTTTGATAGCTGCTGTTATATTCCTAATGGGCTAAATGTTTTGACCCATTGACAGATCAGCCGCTGCATGCTATACTTTGGACCAGTATACCGAACTCTATTCTGTATAGCGAACCATTTCTTGAGATTTTTTATTCTTTGCCCTTGCGACAGAATTTAAGTCACCCCACGGCAAAGAAAAGTCTCTCTCTTCAAGTTGCTGCTAACTTCTCTTTTTATTTGAATTTATCTGGCCAGGTTATTGACTGGAGTCATCTAATCAAAGCTGATTGGAAATAAGGCGAATGTCGTCTCTGGTAGCGGCGGTTGATCGAGCTATTCACATCCTAAAGGCCTTTGCCGCCAATAAGGATGAGTACAGTTTAACCGAACTTTGCAGCCTTTTGAATCTCAACAAGAGTACTGCTCACGATATTCTTAACACGCTCTGTCAGCATCAATTTCTCCTGCGCGATCAGCAGTCTCGCAAGTATCGCCTGGGGCCAGCCTTGATTCGTCTGGGCCACCTGGCTCACGAGCAAATGGATATCCGTCGAATTGCCCGGCCCTACATGGAAGCGCTGATGCAGCAGACGTCCAAATCGGTGCTGCTGGGCACATTCTACAACGGTCACATCACCATTATTGATAAAGTGGACCCGGTGGGAACCCTGCACGTTTCCGCTGCCATTGGCCAGCAAATTCCCTTTTCCGCTGGCTCTTTTGGCAAAGTATTTCTGGCCTGGAAGAGCGAGGCCGAGGTTGACCGGCTGCTCGTTGAGCGCGGGCTGACCGCCTTTACCCCTGCCTCGATTGTTGACCCTGAGACTTATAAATCAGAACTGGCCAAAGTCCGCCAACAGGGGTATGCCATTGACGATCAGGAAGAATATTTGCTGGGGGTCAAGGCCATCTCTGTGCCGCTGAGGGATTTTCAAGGCGTGGCCGCCGCCATGACCATTGCCGGTTTTACCTCTCGCAGCAGCCACCAGCCCAGCCAGGCCACCATTACGGCGATTACCCAGGCAGCGGTGGAAATATCGCAGCAGTTAGGCGAGCAAGATTAAACTAACGCAGGTTGTTTTTTGAGATGAGGAAGGAGATTTATTGTGACTCAGACTAATCCTCAGCCTATCCCGCCGATAGTTGAAGAATATGATCCCTTTGACCTGCTGGACCCTTTCCCGTTTTATGTCAAAGCACGCAGCGAAGCGCCCATCTTCTACAGCCCGGAACTCGATTACTGGGTGATCACCCGCTATGAAGACATCAAGGCTATTTTTAGAGACCTGGAGACCTTTTCCTCGGAGATAACGGGCAAGCCGCTCGTTCCCTTCAGCCCGGCGGTGCAGAAAGTTCTCGATGAAGGTGAGTTTGCCGTTTCGTCGGGCATTTCGGGGATGATGCCGCCCGACCATACCCGGGTGCGGAGCTTCCTCAACAAAGGGTTCACCCCTCGCCGCGTCGAAAAACTGGAGGGGCCGATTCGCCAGCGAACCAATGAATTGGTTGATCTCTTTGCTGGCGATGGCCGGGCCGACCTGGTCCGCCAGTTGACCTATGATTTGCCGGCGCTGGTCGTCTTTATTTTACTGGGCGTCCCCGACGAAGACGTGCAGTATGTCAAACAATGGGCTGCCAGCCGGATCGCCATTACTTGGGGCGATCTGACGGAGGAAGAACGCATCTGGCACGCGCACCAGATGGTCAAGTACTGGCGTTATTGCATTGATCTGATCGAGAAACGCTTTGTCGAACCGCAGGATGATCTGCCCAGCGATTTGGTGCGCATCTACCAGGAAGGCGACCGCTCGATTACCAAACACGAAATGGCCCGGGTCTGCTACGCCATGCTTTTTGCCGGACATGAAACCACCAGTAACTTATTAGCCGAAGGCATCAAAACGCTGCTGACCCATCGGGAACAGTGGGCAGTCCTCTGCGCCAATCCCAGCCTCATCCCCGGTGCGGTTGAAGAGCTGGCCCGCTACTGTCCTTCCATTTTTGCCTGGCGGCGGCTGGTCAGAAAGCCGACGACCCTGGCCGGGGTTGACCTGCCGGAAGGGGCCAAACTGCTGCTGGTTCTCGGCTCGGCCAACCGGGATGAGCAGTGTTTCTACAGCGGCGAAACTTTTGACATCCACCGTGAGAACGCCAAACATCACCTGACCTTTGGCCATGGGGTCAAGTACTGCCTGGGCGCTCCCCTGGCCCGCCTGGAAACCCGGATTGTTCTTGAAGAACTGACCCGCCGCTTTCCGTCGCTCCGGCTGGTCTCCGATCAAAAATTTGAATACGTCCCCAATACCTCTTTTCGCGGGCCGAGCCATGTTTGGGTGGAGTGGGATGTAGCCTAATCTGATCGGTTAGAAAGCGGTTGTTTGCGTGTTGCGTGTTCCGTTAATTTTACGAAATATGCAACACTCAATACGAGGAGTGTCTCTTTGCAAGGGGGAAAGGAGCGGACCGACAGCGATGCCAGACTCAACTTACGTATTGACTTTTGAAGAATGCGAGGCGACCAGTCACGCCCACGTGGGGGGTAAATGCGCCAGTCTGGGGGCGATGATCCAGGCCGGGGCGCCTGTCCCGCCTGGTTTTGCCGTGACCACCGACGCCTACCTGGAAATGCTGGCGACCAACAACCTGAGCGAATGTATCCACGTCTGGCTGGAGCGGTTAAACCCGCAGGATGTGCTGACCGAAGAGAAGTACAGCCAGACCATTCGCAAGCTGATTGAAGAAGTACCGGTGGCCGCCGAGGTTGAAGAGGCCATTCGTACCAGTTACGAGGCGTTGTGCCAGAGGACGGGTGTGGCAAACGTGCCCGTGGCCGTCCGCTCCAGCGCCACCGCCGAAGACCTGCCCGGTTACAGCTTCGCCGGGCAGCAGGACACCTACCTGTGGGTCATGGGCGCGGATGCGGTGGTCGAGCACGTGCGCAAGTGCTGGTCGAGCCTGTACACGGCGCGGGCCATTTCCTATCGCTACGACCATGGTTTTGCCCATGAGAAGGTATTGATGGCGGTCGGCGTGCAGAAGATGGTCAACGCCAAAGCCGCCGGGGTCGCCTTCACCCTGAACCCCATCAACGGCGACCGCTCCAAAATCGCGGTGGACTCCAGTTGGGGCCTGGGCGAGGCGGTCGTCGGCGGAGAGGTTACCCCTGATAATTTCCTGATTGACAAAGTAATTTTTGAAGTCGTCAACCAGGTCATTTCCCCCAAACATATCGAATTTGTAGCCGACCCGGCCAACTGCTGCGTGGTTAAGCGCGAGGTCGAGTCGGAACGCCAGATGCAGCCCTCGTTGACCCACGAAGAGCTGATCGCCGTGGCTAAAATGGCCAAGCAGGCCGAGCGATTTTACGGCAGTCCCCAGGATGTCGAATGGGCGGTTGACGCCGATCTGCCCTCACCTTATAACGTGGTGGTTTTGCAAAGCCGGCCGGAAACCGTCTGGAGCCAGAAGGCCCGCCAGCAGGTCAGCGCCAGCCATGCCACCGGCATCGCCGGGGTCGTTGATACCCTCATCAGCGGAGTCAAAATCAAAGGAGACTAAAGGGGCAAGGGGCAAAAGAAGGGAGGTTAGGGTATCGGCTAATTGTTTAGATAAGATAACTAATACCAATTGACTATCCAAAGGTCACAACTTACCGCAGAGTACGCAGAGAGCGCAGAGCGTTTTCTTATTAAAATCTCAGCGTCCTCTGCGGTGAGAAATATGGTGCGTGAAAGGGCAGTTGGTATAAGTCAAGAAGTTGCTGCCGGGACAGGCTTTGCGCCCTATGGGTTTGGGGAGGGGGGATTAAATAAGTAAGGAAAAATCCCCAAATCCCCTAATCCCGGCCCTACCCACCTAAAAAAAAGCTAGATGATAAAAGGAGACAATCTATGTCACAAAACGGTAGCGGACGTTTTCCCAGCCCCTTCGATATCAAAACCCCGCCCGGCGCGGAAGGATGGGAGGAGCTTTACACTTACAATCTTTTGTTTAGCGACGACCGCCACGAGTACGAGGAGCAAACGTTTTGGTTTCAAGATGGGATGCACTGGCGCGAACCGCTGTACCCTTTTGACAGCATCTTTATGGAGTTCGCCCTGACTTCCCTCTCCCAATATAACACCCGCTTTTACATTATCCCTCCGGCGATGGGCGTTGATTACCGGGTGTTGAACGGTTACACCTACCTCAGCCCGGTGCCCATCACCGACGGCCCGACCATTGGTGCCCGGGTGCCTCACTTTATGGAGCGAGCCGGTTACTACTTCCAAAACTGGGACAAACTTTACGAGCAGTGGAAGGAGAAAATCAAGAAAGTTATCGAGCAGTTGGAGGCCATCGAGTTCAAGCCTTTGCCGGAGATGGTCAACCTGGAATGGGTCACCGAGGGCCGGGGCATAGGCAGCAATTTCGACATGCAGGCTGAATACAATCGCCTGATCGAACTCGGCTACCAGGGCTGGCAGTACCATTTTGAGTTTTTGAACCTGGGTTATGCCGCCTATCTCGATTTCTTTATGTTCTGCAAACAAGCCTTCCCCAGCATCCCCGAGCAGTCCATCGCCAAGATGGTCTCCGGCATCGAAGTGGACCTCTTCCGCCCCGACGAGGAGTTGAAACGCCTGGCTAAATTAGCGGTGGACCAGGGCGTGGCCGATGTGCTCAAAAACAACCCCGATCCGGCAGTCGCCATGGAAAAATTGACCGGTAGCAGCGGCGGCCGGAAGTGGCTGGACGAATTTGAAGTGGCCAAGAATCCCTGGTTCAACTTCTCCACCGGCACCGGCTTTTACCATCACGACACCATCTGGATTGAAGACCTGAGCGTGCCTTTCAGCTTCATCCGCAATTACATCACCCAGGTGGAAGAAGGCGTGGACCTGTCTCGCCCGCTGGAGGCTATCCGCGCCGAGCGCGACCGGATTGCCGAGGAGTACGCTGAGCTGCTACCCACCGACGAAGATCGCGCCGCTTTCCAGGGCAAGCTGGGCCTGGCCCGCACCGTGTTCCCCTACATTGAAAACCATAACTTCTACATCGAACACTGGCACCACTCGGTCTTCTGGCGGAAAATGCGCCAGTTGGGCCAGGTTTTTGCCGACGCCGGTTTCTGGCCGGAGGCCAACGATATTTTCTACCTGCGCCGTGACGAGATTCCGGTGGCTATTTTCGACCTGAGCACCGGCTGGGCCGTTGGGGCCAGTGACCGTGGCTCTAAATATTGGCCGGGTGAGATCGAGCGGCGCAAAGGTATCCTGGCCGCCCTGCGCGCCTGGACGCCCCCGCCTGCCCTGGGTGTCCCCCCCGAAGTTGTCACCGAGCCGTTCACCATTATGCTCTGGGGCATCACCAACGACAGCATCAAGACCTGGCTGGCCGGCGGCGCGGATGGCGACCTGAGAGGCTTTGCCGGTTCGCCCGGCACGGTCGAAGGACCGGCCCGGGTCATCACCAGCGCCGCCGAACTGGAACAGGTGCAGCCCGGCGACGTGCTGGTCTGTCCCATCACTGCGCCCAGTTGGGCGCCCGTCTTTGGCCGTATTGCTGCCACCGTGACCGACATCGGCGGAATGATGTCCCACGCCGCCATCGTCTGCCGGGAATACGGCCTGCCCGCCGTCGTCGGCACCGGCTTCGGCACGCAGACGATCAAAACCGGCCAGAAGGTCCGGGTAGATGGCACGAAGGGGACGGTGACACTGTTATAAAGTTCAGTATTCAGTGTTCAGTAATCAGTATCATTATGACTGATTACTGAACACCGACAGTAAGAGAGTAGTAATGAACAATTTGCCGCATGCGAAAAGTTCCCGTGATCTATTAGTGTACCCAAAAGCACGACAATTAGCCCAAGAAATATTTAAGGTCACGACGACATTTCTGAGAGAGGAGATGTTTTCGCTCACCGATCAGATACGACGGTCATCACGCTCGATTGGCGCTCAGATCGCGGAGGCGTAGGCCAAAAGACGATATGAACGACACTTTTTGAGCAGATTAACGGATGCTGACGGTGAACAGCAGGAAACTCAACACTGGATCGAGACGGCATTGGATTGTGAGTACCTTACTCCCAAGCAAGCCGCTGAACTCAAAGGAAACTGTGAAGAAATTGGACGTTTGTTGGGTGGAATGATGGCAAAATCGTCTTTGTTCTGCGGTGAGCCAGCCCAAGTCGTCCGTGAGGCAGTAGCCGAATACCTTGCGAGCAGCGAGCCGTGAACGGCAGTTAGCCATTACTGATAACTGTTTACTGACAACTGTTCACTGATAACTGATGATATGGATCAACTGAACCTATTTATTCACGGCCGCTCTATTCCTTCGGCAAGCACCGAGACTATCCCGGTGCGGGACAAAGCCACCGGCGAAACTGTCGCTCTCGCCCCAGAAAGCATGCCGGACGACATTGCTGCGGCGCTGGAGTCGGCCCAGGAGGCGTTTGAGGCGTGGCGGCGCATGCCGGCCCAGGAGCGGGCCGCGCTGCTGCACCGTGCCGCCGAAGCCGTGCGGGCCGAGGCCGGCCCCCTGGCCCAACTGCTGACGACCGAGGTGGGCAAACCGCTGGCCGGGGCGCAGCGTGAGGTGCAGGCGGTCGCTACCCTGCTTGATTTTTTCGCCGAGGAGGGGCTGCGGATTCGCGGCGAAATTCCCCAGCTCAATCTGCCCGACGAGCGGGTGTTCATCGTCAAAGAGCCGGTGGGGGTGGTCGTGGCGATCGTCCCCTCGAATTACCCGCTCATTTTGCTCAGTTGGAAATTGGGCGCGGCCCTGGCGGCTGGCTGCACGCTGGTGGCTAAACCCTCGGAGGACACACCTCTGGCGACCTTGCGGCTGGCGGAAATATTAGCCGGGGCCGGACTGCCGCCAGGTGTCTTCAACGTGGTGACCGGTTATGGGCAGACCGTCGGCAAGGCGCTGGTCGAGCACCCGATCCCCCGCAAAATTGCCTTTACCGGCGGCGTCGAAACCGGCAAGAAGATTTCAGCCCTGGCCACCCAAACCAACAAGCGAGTTACGCTGGAATTGGGCGGGCAGTGTCCGGCCCTGGTCGCCGCCGACGCCGATCTCGAGGTGGCGGTGCCGGCCCTGGTCAAACACAGCTTTGATAATGCCGGGCAGTACTGCTACCGGATCAACCGGATGTACGTTCAAACGGGTATCTTTACCGAATTTACGCAGCGGCTGGCGCTGGCGGCAGAAAAACTAAAAGTGGGGCCGGGACGCGATCCGGCCAGTTTTATGGGACCGTTGGTGAATGAACGTCTCTTCAATAGAAGCATGGCCCATATTCGAGACGCTCTTGACCGGGGCGCCAGGCTGCTTACCGGCGGGCAGCGGCTTACCGGCCCCGAGTTCGACGGTGGCTTCTTTTTGTCACCCACTCTGCTGATCGGCACGGATCACTCGATGTTCGTTATGACCGAGGAGACCTTTGGCCCGATTGTCGGGGTGATGAGGGTAGAGTCGGTGGAGGAGGCTGTCGGCCACGCCAACAACAGCCGCTATGGACTGGCCGCCTATGTTTTTACCCAAAATTTGGCCAACGCCCTCAAGGCTGCCGAGCGCATTGAAGCCGGCTCCGTCTGGATCAACAATATCCATCGCTCCTATAATGAAGTGCCTTTCGGCGGTTTCAAGGAGAGTGGCCTGGGGCGGGAGAAGTCGCACTACGGCCTCGATGAATACTTGGAATTGAAGACGATTTATCTGTCACTGTGAAACGCGGTGCGTAGGGTGACAGGCACTTTTAAGCAAGTGTCACCTTAATCCCTACGCACCACGTTTTAGATCTTTCCTGGAGGAAGATTGACGCCTATCTACGACCCAATCTACAAACTGGCCGAACCTTACTGGCAGACCCGCAAAGGGGAAATTCATATGCCCCGGGCTTATGATTATGCCCGGCAGTTACTGGCCGATTACCCCGAAGCCGATGAGTCGGTCGTTTTGCCGGCGATTCTCCTGCACGACGTTGGCTGGATGATGGTCACGCCTGATTTACAGATGCAGGCCCTGGTCGGCAGCGCCAACCAGGATAAGCGGCCCGAGGTGTCCCGCCTGCACGAAACCGAGGGAGCCAGGATTGCCGGCGAAATTTTGGCCGCGTTGAATTACGACGCCGCTAAAATCAGCGAGATTCAGACGATTATTGACGGGCACGACACGCGGCGGGAGGCTTTATCGCTCAACGATGCGCTGGTCAAAGACGCCGATAAGCTGTGGCGGTTCGATCCGGTGGGGGTACCCATCTGCGCCCAGTGGAATGAACTGGCGCTGGAGCCGTACCTGGATTTCGTCGAGGCGCGGATCGAGTCGTGGCTGTTCACCAGCCGGGCCAAAGAGCTGGCTCACACATTGTTGGTTCAATCAAGAACGCAATTGGGAATTGGAAGACCCTAAAGGTTTTCAAGACCTTTAGGGTCTATTTCGGAGGTCATACTGGAAACTATCTACGATGAAATTTACAAAAAGGCAGAAGTCTACTGGGACACGCGCCATAATGAGGTCCACCTGCCCCTGGCCTATGACTTTGCCAAACGGCTGCTGGCTTTTTACCCCGAAGCCGACCCTGGCATTGTTTTACCGGCCATCTTGCTGCACGATGCCGGCTGGAAGGTGGTGCCGGAAGAGAAGCAGTTGAACGCTTTTGGCCCCAAGGCGACCGACAAAGCCGCCAACCGCCTGCACGAGGTCGAAGGGGTCAGAATCGCCGGTGAGCTTCTGGCCTCGCTCAATTACGATGCCGACAAAACGAGCGAAATCTTGACGATTATTGACGGCCACGACTCCCGGCTGGAGGCGCTGTCGTTAAACGATAAATTGGTGAAAGATGCCGACAAACTGTGGCGCTTCACCAGCACAGGAGTTAATATTGACCACCAGCGTTTTGGGATTGAGTTAGAAGAATATCTGGATTATCTCGGCCACAAAGTTGAGGAGTGGCTCTTTACCCCGGAAGCTAAAGAGATCGCTCGCACCGAGCTAACGAAAACCAGGCGCGAACTAGAGGTTTAGGCATTGGAGTCCATGCCGTATACAAGCGACAACATATTTTCACTGCTTGGCCGGGTCGCCGTTGTCACCGGGGCAGCGGGTGGCTTGGGCCGCGCTTTTTGCCTGGTCCTGGCCGCTGCCGGGGCGCGTCTCGTCGCCGCCGATTTGAGCGAAGTGGGAGCCAAGCAAACGGCTGAAGCTGTTACTGCCGCCGGGGGCGAAGCAATCGCCGTAGGGGTAGATGTAACTAACCCGGCAGGTACAGAGCGTATGGCGGCTACAGCCCTGGATCGCTGGGGCCGGGTAGATATTCTGGTCAACAATGCCGGCCTGTACGCCACTCTCTCGCGCCGGCCTTTTTATGAGCTGCCGCCGGAGGAGTGGGACCGGGTGATGGCGGTGAATTTGAAAGGTCCCTGGCTGTGTGCTCGCGCGGTCTACCCGGCCATGAAAAAGCAGGGGTACGGCAAAATTATCAATATCGTTTCGGCGACCTTCTTTAGCGGTTCGCCTTTGTGGTCGCATTACGTCGCTTCCAAAGGGGGACTCATCGGCCTGACCCGGAGCATGGCCCGCGAAGTGGGCGACGACGGCATCTGCGTTAACGCCATTGCGCCTGGCTTCACTTTAACCGACGCCAGCCGCTCGGTCATGCCCAATGCCGAAGACTATGGCGTGGCTCGCGGCGCGATCAAACGGGCCGAACAGCCGGACGACATTGCCGGTCTCGTCGTCTTCCTGGCCTCCGACGCCAGCAGCTTCATTACCGGCCAGACGATGGTTGTAGATGGGGGACGCCAGTTGTACTAGAGCCTGACACACATAAACGCCAATTTGGGTAGTGGTTGCAGAGTAAGTGATGGAGTCCCAAAGCTCCGCTTTGGACTCCTAAATCGTCACTTACAATTTAACCCTTACCTATAGTTGAAGTGATCGGTATCGGATTCTAATGACTGGCTGCCATCTCCCGTTCGGGGGCAGGCGCTCGGCGGCCTGTCCAGCGCAAAGGCCAGCCGGGTAAAAATGCGCCTAAAAGAGTCGCGAGGATCGCCACATAAAAGGTCAACTTGTAGGCGCGCTCCAAGCCGGTGATATATTCGCTACAAAATTCGCTTACAGTTTTCTTAGCTTGGGCAGCCAGAGCCGCCGGTCCGACGGCTGGTAGCTGGCATAATTCAACCGATTGGGCCCCTTGAATGATCCGGGGAGCATTTTGCTCAAACGTCTCCAGCTTATCGTTCAGACCGGGCGAAATGGAACTGGCCAGAATGGTTGCCAGAATTGCCACTGCAATAGATTGTACAACCTGCCGGGTCGAATTAATCAGGGCGGACCCGCGCGATAGTTTGGGCATGGGTACGGTGGAAAGGGCCGTCACCAATGTCGTTTGGACCGTCAGGCCAAGAGCAAGTCCTCGCAACACCAGCAGAAAAATAATCCATGCTATGGCTGTCTCCGTCGTCAGTTGGGCCAGTTGCCAGGTATTGATAACCAGGATGGAAAAGCCGATGACGACCAGGGGGCGCGCGCCTATCTTATCGTATAACCGGCCGGCCAGGGGGATGGTAATCCCAGCGGTTATGGCTAATGGCAGCAGAATGAGGCCGGTCTCTAAAGCAGTGCGCCCCCGCAGCACTTGTAAATACAAAGGCATCAAAAATTCAGCCCCAAAAAGGGCCAACACACTGACCCAGCCTACCACGGCAGCATTGGTGAAGATAATGCTTTTGAAGAGACGCAGGTCCAGCAGCGGATACTTGGCCAGGTACAATTCAATGAGGGCAAAGGCGACGAGAGCGATCGTACCAATAGTAAAGAAAATCAGCACGGTGCTCGACCCCCAGCCCTGGTTGGCGGCAACAGAAGAAGCATAAAGCACCGATCCAAAGCCAATTGTCGAGGCAATTAAGCCTGGCCAGTCAAAACTGGTGACTCGTGGCTGCCGCCGCTCTTGTAAAAAATTCCATCCCAGATATACCCCCAGAGTGCCAATCGGCACGTTGATAAAAAATATCCAGCGCCAGTGGTGCAGATCAACCAGATATCCTCCCAGGATAGGCCCTAATGCGGGGGCTACTACCAGGGCAATCCCGAAGAAACCGAGCGCCAGACCTTGTTCCTGGGGCGGAAAGGCCGCAAAAAGCATGGCGGTTCCCAATGGCAGAGCGATACCGCCGCCAATCCCTTGAAGCATGCGCGCTCCCACCAAAAACCATAGGTTGGGGGCCAATCCGCACAGCAACGAACCTATCACGAACATAGAAAGACCGGTTAAGAAAATTTTCTTAAGACCAAAGCGATCACCCAAATAGCCGGAAAGAGGAGTGCTGATCCCCAGTGATAAGACATAAATGCTGATAATCCACTGCGAGTCGTTCACACTGGCGGCAAACTCTGTTTGCAGGGTCCGAAAAGCGATGTTGACGACCGTTGTATCGAGAATCACCATAAAAATACCGAAGATGACCGAAATCAGGACCTTCCATTTGTAAGCTAAACGTCCCGTCTCTGCGGCAATAGATGAGTTTTTATCCTGATGCATGAGAAAGAAAAGCTCCTTCAATGTAAATTTAATGACCTTCCCGTAATTGAAAAACTATGACGGACTTGGTAAAGGCACCCTGGATGCTATTTCCTGCAATATCTCTTCCCCTTCGGGCATATGCTGGACCAATTGCTGCAATAGCAGCCGAAGCTCTTGACTGGCTTCAGGCCCTATCGCATTAAGACCTTTGACAAGAGCATCCTGGCTGTCTATCACCGGTACATAACGGACCAGCTCGCTGCCGCTCTCAGTTAACAATAAGGGCGTACGCCGGCGATCTTTAGGATCTTGGCCACGCTTGATAAACCCTTTGCGTTCAAGGCTGTCAACTGCCGGCACTAAGGTTGAAGGATTAAGAAGGAATTTGCGGCTGAGTTCGCTAATGGTGTAATCTTTAAAACTCAACATCCGCAGTATGCCATGCTGTAGCCCGCTGATGCCAGCGCCATGCTCTTCCAGACGCTGCTCCAAATCCCGCCCGGCTATTTTGGTAACAAGAGCGACTAGAATACGTATTTCATTTACGCTCGTGTAAAATTGGTTGTCTGTCATAAGATATAATTGGTATACCAATTA
The DNA here is from genome assembly GCA_023382535.1 of Anaerolineae bacterium. Next base: position 30,571 of record JAHDWA010000019.1, read on the forward strand.
TTGGTAGACAAAGTATTGTAATGAGCAATTTCAATATGTCAAAATCCTGTTTTACGAGTAGCTCGCCGTTAAGTAAGGGCATTAGCAACCAGGGAAAAAGCAAACCCGCTGAGCGAATACTCGCTCAGCGGGCTGGTAACTGGCAGCACCTGATGGTGTGTTACGGCTGCCGGGTCAGCTTCAACGTGCCGGTAACGCTCTCGGCGGTAAATCTCCGGTCAGACCACTCACCCTCTAAATATTCCAGCCCCTCGGCAGAAACGTAGCTCAGGCGCGTATTTCTGGGTGCGGCAGCGCTGCCGCTGTGCAGGTTTTTGACCCCCAGCAGCTCTTCGACAATTTTTATCGAGAGCGTATTGGCTTCCTGGACCACCTGGCCTCGGACTAAAAATCTGGCAGATGTACCCGGATCATCCTCTTTTTCAATGGTTGATTTACCGCTGATGGAAACGCCTTGCTGGGAGAGTTCGAGGGTATAAAGATATTGCTGCGGACTGCCGTCAACCGTCTCGGCAAAAGCGCCAACCCACTTCCCGCTCAGTTTGACCGATTTTAATGAGGTTTGAGCTGAGGTTGACCTAGGGGGCGCGGCCGGGGTCGGCTCGGCTCCGGTTTGGGGGGTGCGCGGGGCCGCAGCGAGGGTAGCCGTTGGCGGCGTCGCGGCACTGAAGAGCTGCTGCGCCTCCTGGGCCACCACAACCAGGCCCATGCAAGATAGAATGACGGCCAGCACGCTGAGGCGCTCTTTGAGGATTTGTGTTGTATTCCGTCCTCGGCTCATACTTGTGCCTTATCTCCGCCTGGGTTAACGCCCCCTGGTAAAGTGACGGAAGAATGAACGCAACCGTTCTGTCTGGGGCTGCTCAAAGATTTGCCGGGGCGGTCCTTCTTCGACAATCAGCCCCTCATCCATAAAAATAATGCGATGAGCGATCTCGCGGGCAAACAGCATTTCATGAGTGACCACCAGCATGGTCATGCCGGTGTGGGCCAGGTCGGCCATGACCGTCAAGACCTCATTGACCAATTCCGGGTCCAGCGCCGATGTCACCTCGTCGAACAACATCAGCTTCGGTTCCATGGCCACGGCCCGAGCAATCCCCACCCGCTGCTGCTGGCCGCCGGACAGTTCTGCCGGGTAGGATTTGAGCTTATCGGCCAGCCCCACCCGTTTAAGCCACATCACGGCCCGCTCCTCAGCCTCACTTTTGGCCAGCCTGCGCACTTTCGTCAGGCCCAATAAAACGTTATCCAGGGCGGTCAGGTGGGGAAAGAGGTTGAAGCTCTGAAAAACCATGCCGACGTCGGCCCGCATTTTGGCAATCGTATCCTCCGGCAGCTTGACCAATTGGCCGTTCTGTTCCCGGTAGCCCATGAGCTGGCCGTCCACATAAATCCGGCCGCCCTGATACTCTTCCAGAAAGTTGATGCAGCGCAGCAGGGTGGTTTTGCCGGAGCCGCTCGGGCCGATGACGACGACGACTTCGCCTTTACCCACTTCCAGGCTGACGCCGCGCAGGATCTCGTGAGCGCCAAAACGCTTGACTAAATTTTGAATGGCCACAAGCTTTTGGGTCATAGCCGGTTTGCTTCCTGTTCAGCTTGCTTAAGAATATGAAAAGCGATCTTCCAAGATCAAGCCAATGGTGGAGATGGTATAGTTAATCACAAAATAGAGCACAGCCGCGACGGCGTATAGCAGCAGGGTTTCGCGGGTGCGCCCGACGATTTGCTGAATGGCCAGCATCAGGTCTACCACGCTGAGAAGAGAAATCAGCGATGAGGCTTTGACCATTTCGGCGGCTGTATTGACCCAGGGCGGTAAAATGCGGCTCAGGGCCTGAGGAAAAATCACGTAACGCAATCTTTGGAAAAAGGTCAGGCCAATCGCTTTACCGGCGTCGGTCTGCCCCTTGGGGATTGAACCGATGCCCCCCCGAATCACCTCGGAGATGTGCGCCCCGCAAAAGGCGCTCAGGGCAATCACACCGGACATCAACGCCGACGTCTGCGTACCCAGGGCGGCCAGGCCGTAAAAGGTGGCGAAAAGCAGCACCAGCAAAGGGATGCCCCGGATAATATCCACATAAATCCGCACCAGCCAGCGCAGCAGAGGCGGCCCGTATAAGAGGGAAACTCCGCCAATCACGCCGATGACCGTTCCAATCAATAAGACCAACCCGGAGACCTGGACGGTAACCTTCAGCCCGGTCATAATCAGCGGCCAACTGACCTGCACAGTTTCCATACCAGTCGCTCCTTTACCGCACCATGGCGTAGCGTTTTTCCAGTAAGCGCAAGAGGCCGGCGATCAGGTAAGCTGTCGCCAGGTACATCAAGCCCACAACTGTATAGACTTCGATCACCCGCCACGTGTTAACATTGATCTGGATGGCGCCATAAGTTAACTCGCCGACAGAAATAGCCGAGGCCAGCGAGGTGTCTTTAAAGAGAGAAATCAGCGTGTTCCCTAAAGAGGGCAAGACAATGCGAAACATCAGCGGCAAGATGACATAGCGGGTTCGCTGCCAGCGGGTCAGGCCGATGGCTTTGCCGGCCTCGATGAAACCCTTTTGAATGCTCTCGATACCCGCCCGGAAGATCTCGGTTAGATAAGCGCCGGCGTAAATAACCAGGGCGAAAATAAAAGACCACAAGTTGTCCAAGATACTGATCCCCAACAAGGGCAGGGCAAAGTAGACAAAGTAGATGATCAACAGCAGGGGAATATTGCGCACAAATTCAACGTAAGCCACAATCAGGGTGCGCAGCGGCCGCGGGCCGTAGACTCGCCCAAAAGCGGCGACCAGCCCCACAACCATGCCGATAGCCAGCGAGAGAAAGGAAATCTCCAGGCTCAGCAGTAACCCTTGCCACAACAGATCAAAGCTCTGGAAAACGGGCCGCCAGTTAAAATGATACATCTTGAATTAGTTTTGCAATCTGGTTCCACCGTCTCGTCCCCAAATTCTGTTTGGGAACGAGACGGTAGCTATCTAAATTCCAAGCCTACGCCAGTTGGCGGAATCCGCCGTATTCAACCGGAAAGCCGACGGGCGGTGGGGCTAACTCAACGCCGAAGAAACGTTTGAAGGCATCGGCGTAAAAGGCAAACTCTACCCCGGTCATGCCCTCGCGCAGCACGGTGTTGATAAAGTTCAGCCAGATGGGGTCGCCGGGGCGCACTGCCGCCGAGTAGGTTTGCGGCGACCAGCCGTAATTACCGGCCTTGTACTTATCGGGTTCCTGGTTAGCCAGCCAGCGTACGGTTGACTCGTCAATCGCCGCCGCATCAACCCGCCCCGAATCGAGCGCCTGAATGGCCGTCGCCTGCGAGTCAAATTGCAGCACCTCGGCCTCGGGCATGGCCGCGTGGACCAGGTCCTCCGCATAAACGTTTTGCAGAATGGAAACTTTGACCGCGCTGCCCTGCTCCGCCATATCGAGCGCCCCGCTGTAGGGGCTGTCCGCCAGCAGGAGCGTCCCCACGCCTTCCCGGTAGTAGGGGATCGAAAATTCGACCAACTGCGCCCGCTGGGCGGTCACGGTCATAAATTGAAAGACAACATCTATTTGGTTGGTCTGGAGATTGGGTATGCGGGCATCGGAGGCCTGGCGGACAAACTCGACTTTTTCGGGGTCGTCAAAGAGGCCTTTGGCCAGCAAGCGGCCCATCTCGATGTCAAAGCCGACCAGGTTGCCCTGCTCATCCTCAAAATGCCAGGGAGGATTGGTGCTCCCCGTGCCGACAATGACATTGCCCCGGTCCAGCACTTCGTAAAGTTTGCTGTTGGGCGTATCGCCTGTTTGCCGCAAGGCATCGGCCCTGGCCGCCCGCAGGCTGCCCATCCCGGCTGAAGCGGTCATTCCCGCTCCCAGGGCAATAGCCGAAGTTTTTAAGAAATCACGCCGTGATGATTTTTGTGACATTTTGCTTTCCTCCTCATCGAAATTAATCGTCATTGATTGGACTATTCAACTTGCCAAAAATCAGCAATGCTTTATCTCATCCCTATCTCCTTTCCGGGTTAGGAGTTTTACAGGCCCGGCCGAGTCTATATTTGCCTCATAGCTCGTCCCGTTCGACGTTTTGATGAGCGGTTGGCGTGGTCAGGAAACGAAAGGTGGTTAATGGGACAATATCATGGCCTGAGATGTTTGTCAATAACAGGGTTTAGGCAGTCCATGCCATTCGAGGAGCGGAGCGACGAGAAACTCCTCAGATCTATGCCTGTAAGATGTATCCCGATTTTTAAGAGCAAGACCGCAGAGGTACACTTCGCGAAAATCTCTGCGGCCTGTCTAAAATCCGGACAACCTATACTTGGCTCCTAGATAACTTTGCCCCTTTGTTTGTGAGCGTCCATCGCGGCCACTGCGGCCATGGAAACGACCTCCTCCACGTCGTCGCCGGCCTGCAACACATGTACCGGTGCGTTCAGTCCTAACAGGATAGGGCCAATAGTCTCCGCTCCACCCAGCCGCTGGAGCAATTTGTAAGCGATATTGGCTGCCTCCAGATCGGGGAAGACCAGCACATTGGCCCCTTTTACCTGGCTGAAAGGAAAGCGGGTTTCGACCAGTTCGGGTACCAGGGCCACATCGGCCTGTATTTCCCCATCCACGACCAGATCGGGTCGGCGGGCACGGGCGAGTTCAACGGCCCGGCGCATTTTCTCGGCCAGGGGATGCTTGACGCTGCCAAAATTGGAAAAGGAGAGCATCGCCACCCGTGGCTTGAGATCAAGCCCAGCGGCGAAATCGGCGGCCAGGACAGCGATCTCAGCCAAATCTTCGGCGCTTGGTTCAATATTCACCGTCGCATCGCTAAAGACGTAGACCTGTCCGCAGACAATAACCAGATAAGCGCCGGCAGCCTTACTGACCCCCGGGCAGGTGTGGAAGATTTGCAGAGCCGGGCGAATGACCTCGGCATACTCATAGGTTAAGCCTGAGATGAAGGCATCGGCGTCACCCTGCTGGACCATCATTAAGCCAAAGAGGTTCGGTTCATGAATCCGTTCGGCGGCATAGCCCAAAGTCACCCCTTTGCGCTGGCGCAGCTCATAGTAAGCCCGGGCGTACTGTTCCTGCCGGAGGTCGGTGTTGGGGTCAATGATCTCCGGGCTGAGATGCAGGCCCAGCTCCTGCACCCGCCGGGCAATCGCCTCGGGCCGGCCTAACAAGAGCGGCCGGCCGATGCCCTCGTCAATTACCTGGACGGCGGCGCGGATGATTTTGCTTTCTTCACCTTCGGCAAAAACAATCCGCTTAGGTGCAGCTTTGGCCTTGTTGATGAGGGTACGGCGCATGCGGCGGCCCAATCCCAGCCGGGCGGCCAACTGCTCACGATATTCGACCAGATTGATTTGCTGGCGGGCCACGCCCGTCTGGATAGCGGCTTCGGCGACAGCCGGGGCCTCCCATAGCAGCACCCGTGGATCGAGCGGCTTGGGGATGAGATAGTCCAGACCAAATTTGAGCGAGTCTATTCCATAAGCGTGCAAAACCGAGTCCGGCACATCCTCGTGGGCCAGGGCAGCCAGCGCTTTGGCAGCGGCAATTTTCATCTCATCGTTGATCGCGCTGGCGCGCACGTCAAGCGCACCCCGAAAGATGAAAGGGAAGCCGAGGACGTTGTTGATCTGGTTGGGATAATCCGAGCGGCCGGTGGCGACGATAGCATCAGGCCGCGCTTCTTTAGCCAGTTCATATTTGATCTCCGGGTCGGGGTTGGCCATGGCAAAGATCAGGGGTTGGTCCGCCATCGTCTTGACCATGGCCGGGGTCAGGATGTCCTTGACTGACAGACCAAGGAACAGGTCGGCTCCCTCTACGGCCTCCGCCAGGCTTCGCCTTTCTGTTTCAACGGCAAAGCGGGCCTTGTAAGGGTTCATTCCCTCGCTGCGACCCGCGTAGACTACCCCTTTGGTATCCACCAGGGTAATGTTCCTGCGGCTCACGCCGAGCTTGACGTACAAATCGGCGCAGGCAATGGCGGCTGCGCCTGCGCCGGAGATAACCACACGCAGGTCGGCAATATTCTTGCCGATGAGTTCCAGCGCGTTGAGCAGGGCGGCGCTGGAAATGATGGCCGTCCCATGCTGGTCGTCGTGGAAGACCGGGATGTCAAGCGCGGCCTTAAGCGTCTCTTCAATGTAGAAGCACTCCGGCGCTTTGATGTCTTCCAGGTTGATGCCGCCAAAGGTGGGGGCGATGGCCTTGACCACACGGATCATCTCGTCGGGATCGTGGGTGTCTACTTCGATGTCGAACACATCCACATCGGCAAAGCGTTTGAAGAGCACTCCTTTACCTTCCATCACCGGCTTGGACGCCAGCGCGCCCCGGTCGCCCAAGCCGAGGATGGCTGTGCCGTTGCTGATCACGGCAACCAGATTGGCCTTGGCCGTATATTCATAAGCGGACCCGGGCCTGCGTTCCACTTCCTCCACAACTTTAGCCACGCCGGGGGTATAGGCCAGGGAGAGATCGCGTTGAGTCAGCAGCGGCTTGGTTGGAGTGACCTCGATTTTGCCGGGCCGGCCACGGCGGTGGTACTCAAATGTTTCTTGGGTGGTGACAGTCATAGTGATACTCCTCATCACAGAAATAGACATTTTGCAGCCAATTCGGTATCTATATCCAAGGATAAGTCAAAGTATTTTAAACCGAAAGTGGCAGATGTCACCTTATTCACTGAGAAGTGTCATTATCTGGGCACCTGTTAACGGTCCGGGTGCTACCGGCAGCCTCAATGGGCCGATCAGGCTGACATAAAATACTCTTTAGCAGGAAATGGGGTGTTTAGAGATTTTGCGCTTTTCTCAGGCAATGCTATAATTAGCTTAATATTGGGGTGCGTAGCTCAGTTGGTCAGAGCGCACGGTTCACATCCGTGAGGTCACAGGTTCGAGCCCTGTCGCGCCCACTTCCTTCAACCAATAAGATAATACCCCTTGTTGGTTGAGCGAAGTGGGTGGCTCCAGGTGAACGCCTGTATCCGTTACGCTTCATCAATTTGAGCTAAAAGCTCCCATAGGGGGCTTTTTTATTTCCCCCCACCAATTATCTAAATAATCCTTAGTTAGCTCAATTTCCTGTAAAGGAGTTAACTCCTCTTGTTGTTCGAAGGGTTTAATGGATGCTTAGAGGGCATGAGAAAACCCAGAATTTAAGATCCCGCGTCCCTGTTTATCTTCCCCTAGCCGAAGCAGCCAAAAAATATGGCCTGCCTGAAACCGTATTGACACAACAAATTCAGGCTGGTAAGATTGAAGCAGTTCAATTACCCACGGGAGAGCTACTGGTGGCAGCCGAAAGGAATGGTCATGACTTAAAGACTAAAGAGGAAATTATTGCCGAGGAATTTGCGCATTTGCGGGGACAGACTATTAATGGTTATACCGCTCAAAAGCGATATGGGATTCGCTATCAGAACTTTATCAAATGGGCCCGAACAGGATATATAAAGATTTTGCACGAAGAAAATCGGTTAATAGAGATGGATGCCGCTGATGTAGCCTACTGCGCAAAAATCTTTGCTGAAAAATATCGCGAATATGGCGGGCGGATATCGGGTGTCAGAATTTTTGATGAGGATGGAAATCCGTATCAGGTGAAGTACCCTGATCTTTCTGCGAAGCGACGAGCAGAATGATTGAATTTTTCACGAGAAAATTTAGATCTATCGGTCTCCTCGACAAGCGTATGGAGTCATGATTTCTTCATATTTGCCATTAAAGCTGAGTTAAACTGAACGTTTCACGCAACAAAAAAGGTTGCGTTCCATACCTCTCACAAGCTCCTGTCCTCAGGAGCTTTTTGTTTTTTCAACGCCTTTCACTGGTTGGCTGTAATACTCCAGGATCTTCAAAATCTGGTTACCCTGTTTTATATCTCGGTGTTGACAACCTAGATATATTGTGCTATCATAATTCCCAACAACAACCCTTTACCGAGGTTGATTGTTGAACAAGGACAGGATATCAGGAGACAGCGACGTGACCCAAACTTTGCATACCCGTTTCAGCAATCGCCAGTCGGCTATTTCGGCTCAACGCCTATCGCTCATCCTGCTAAAAATCAATGACCCGGCCACCATCTCGGTGGATCGGGTCATTTTGCTTTAAACAAAAAAACCGGCGAGGTCGCAACTCGCCGGAATTGGGACGGCGAACCGACGAAAGTCAACCGTCCTGACCAATATTATACTACACTTTTTTCAGTCACGAAAGGAACCGACGATGGAACGAGTCAGCGCAGACCCTGACCGATTGGTTTTCATTCAGAGCCGGGCGGAAACCAACTACAGCCTGGTGGACGAGTACGCCGAAATGATGAGAGCAGGCGTAGAATTTGACCCGGCGCAGGGCATCCGCGATGAGAACGGCCAGATCTATGTGTGGGACGGCTTGCATCGGGGCGAGGCCGCCCGGCAAGCAGGAGTGTGGCTGTGGGTAGAGGTGCAGCCCGGCGGGAAACAGGAGGCCGAGTGGCTGGCCCTGACCGCGAACCAGAAACACGGGCTGAGGCGCAGCCGGGCTGACCTGCAACGAGTTGTCCGGCTGGCCCTGCTACATCCCCGCGGAGCGGGGTTAAGCGACCGGGAAATCGCCCGGCATTGCGGGGTGGACAACAAAACGGTTGGCCGGATGCGAACCGAACTCCAGGCCACTGAGGAAATTCCTCAGTCAAGCCTTCGCACCGGAGCCGACGGCCGCACCATCAACACGGCCAACATCGGCAAACGTCCTATCTTGACCTTTCAGACCAGCTTTCCCACTGCCATTCTCGTCTCAAGTCAAGGAGAGAACCAGAATAACGGCGCAGCGGGGCCAGATGAGGCTTCTCCAAACGCGGGCCAACTGCCCAGGGAAACGCAGGTGAGAGATTGGCGCCACTACGACGGACAGCCGTTGACCGGGCAGCAATTTGCCTCAAACAGCCAGGTTAGGAACGAGTACGGTGCCCAGATGGCTTTGGTCAAGGGAGGGCTGGCTGAAGCACCAGCGGCCCAAGAACTTCAACCGTATCAGAAAGAGGTGTTATGCCCGCGCTGCGGCGAGCGAACGGTCAAGTTGAACGGTCGGGCGCTGTGTCTGAACCAGGGGTGTGGGGCGCGGTGGGAGACACCGGCGGCGTTTCATCAGGAAATGTGGCAGCAGGAGGTCAGGGCTGTCGGGCTATCACCCCAGGAACAAGCTTTGCTCCAGCACATCTGGGCCACGATTGACCGGGTGCTAGAGGGAGGACTGGCAGGAGAATTGAAACTCAGGATTATGGAAGATTTAAGGCAGGTGCAATGATCGCAAATAAAACAAGCATACCCCAGCGCAGTCATATTCGTCCCAGCTATCGCCAAACCGGGCTTGACCCGGAGTGGCGGATATTGCGGGCTGTCCTCAAACGAGCCATTTTTGATGTTCGCTCCCGGCATGTCCGGCCGGCAGACCGGGAGGAAGCCCTGACCTTCCTGGTTGAAGAGGGACCGGAGTGGCTGCAATATCTGGCCGGCATTTCGCCCCGAACCAGTCGTGAGTTTATCCGGGAAATGCGCTGATGGCTGACCTAAAAATCATCCGGGATTGGCTTTTGGCCACTCAGGACGCCATTTTTATTTTGCAGGGATGGTCAGGCCGGCTGGAGCAGTGGCACGCCCAGGGATATATCGAACCCGAAGCGTTCGCCGAAGCCTGCCGGCAGTTACGTGAGGCCGGGTTGTGGCAGTGGGCGGCTGAGGCTGGCGGGCACGGCATTGCTGCTCTGGCCGAAATAGCCGGATTGGGGGAGACAAATGAAGCGCAAAGGTCCGAAAAAAATGTTGAGCACGCAGCGGATCGCCCTTTACCTGTCGCTAAATATCCAGGTGCAGCGGGATAACCAGGCGGCCGAGATGCTGACTATCCCCTTACTGCCGCTGACCATCCTGCTGTTATGGGGCTGGCAGATGGAGACGGTCATCAATCGCTGGGTCAAAGGGTGGTCTGATTGGGTCAGAAGGATGGAGCAGTCGCTTCGAACAGGAGTCCTGGTAAGCGTTATTGGTCTGAAAGCGGTTTTGTATGGTCTGGGAGTGGCCGGATGAATGAGAGCCAGAGTCGAGGTGAGGGGCGAGTTGGACTACCGCTCTCCATCCCGGCGATCATCTCAACGCTTCTCGTTTTGGCAGTCGTAGGGATATACCTGGCTGCCGGTGAGGCGTTGGTTGATGCCCTCAGCCTGATCCTCCAGGTTGGTGGGATCAGCCTGGCTGCCAGTATCGCCTTCCTCTGTCTGATCGGGGTGCTGTATGCCGGCTGGCTGGCCTACCAACGCGGCCGCACGGCTCAGGAAGCGCGCTGGGCTGCGGCCGCCCAACGGCGGCTGCTGGAAGCCCAGGCCCTGCGAGAGGAGCGGGACGCCCAGGTGTTGGTAGTCACGGCCAATGCCGGCGAGCAGATCCTGATCCGGGATACCGGTCACGGCCAGTGGCGGCAGGCCCACCTGGATATGCGCCTTTATGCCAACGGCGCTGCCACCGACCCCTCGCCGCTCGAAATCGCCGTCTGGCGGGAATTCAACCGGCCTGCCGTTCCCTTGCCAGCCCCGGCCCTCACGACCGGCCAGCCATCGTGTGAATTACCAACCCTGGTCCGCTGGTCGGAGGTGATCCCCGGCCAGCGAGGCGACCTTAACCATTTGGTGTTAGGATTGCGGCTAAATGAACAAGGGCAGCTCTCGCCCCTGACCATTTCACTGTACGAGCTGTTTCACACCATTGCTGCTGCCTCATCCGGGTGGGGCAAATCGGCCTTCCTGTCGGCCATCCTGGCCCAACTGGCCACCTGTCCCGACCCGGTCGAACTGGTCCTGATTGACCAACAGCTCCACGGCCTGGCCGCCTTTAAGGAGTGCGACCGACTGCGTTACCCCATCCTCCAGCAGCCTGGTGAAATCCTCAGCGCCCTGCATGAGGTCTACGCCGAAGCGATCCAGTACCGGGCTGAACTCTTGCGCCGCTATGACGCCGACAACCTGGCCGAATACAACCAGAAAGCGGAGCAGTTCTTAGCGCCCATAATTGTCGCCGTAGACGAGGCCTCGGCCCTGCTGGCCGACCGGGACATCGGCCAGGTGCTCAAGAGACAGGCCTGGGAACTGCGTAAATTCGGGGTTTACCAGATGCTGGCGCTGACCAGCGCCAAAGGCACGGTCATTGACACCGACCACCGCCAGCAGTTCAGCAGCAAGGTCCAACTGCACGCCAATGACAAAAGCCAGGCCCGGCTGCTGCTCGACGCCGTCGAAGCATTGGATTTTCCGCCGGGCCGGGCGGTGGTTGATGTGCCGGGCCTGTCCCCCGCGGTTGTCCAGACACCGTTCATCCCCAAGCGCGAACTGCGTTCCCTGTTCAAGCCGGCCGGACAGGCGCCACCGCCGCCAGCGTTTGAACCGGAGTTAACCAAACTTACTGACAAGCAGCAGGCCACGTTGAATATGTGGGATACCGGCGAAAGATCACCCTCGGCCATCGCTTTTCAGGTTTATAACGACGCCGGGGGCCGGCAAATTGAATTGGTCAATAAGACCCTGCGGAAATTTGGTCGGATTTAGGCCCTCCCAGCCGTACCGTACCTGCCAGAAGTCCATAAAGTGATGGCAGCCGCTAAGTACGGTACGGTACGATCTCAATGTAGACAGTTATTATTCGTATAGTTATATTGCTACTTGAATCAGCAGTTCAATTCATCTGGAAAGGAACTAGAAAATGATCGCCACGAATGGCAAAGGGAATGCTCAGGAAACGCCGACCTACCTTGGCTATGACCCCGGCTTTTCGGCCAATAAGTTCGCCTGTGTGCGGAGCGGCGAGATGGTGACCTATCTGCTGCCCTCCTCGGTGGGCGAAGCCAACCGCCGGCTTCAGAATGGCCTGGCCTTGCCCGGTGTGGTCCGGTCAGCCCAGCGCACCACCCGCCAGCCCTTCCGGGTCGTCTTTGACGGCATCGAGTACCTGGTCGGCCCCAACGTCAGCGACTATACCGAGCCGATTGACCGGCTGGATTTCAATCGTTTCAAGGACAGTCCCGAACTGCGGGCCACTTTCTACGCCGGCATCTCCCGGATCATTAACGGCGGGGCGCACCGGGCAGCCATCGCCCTGGCCCTGCCGGTCAAGGTCCTGGCCCAGGAGACCGAGGCGGAGCAGGTGGAAAAAGCGATCAAAGGCTGGCTGGTGGGCCGGCACCTTTTCAGCGTGGATGGGGTCGAGTGCGCTTTGGAGGTGGTCAGTGTCCGGGCCAGAGTGCCCCAGCCGGTGGCCACCTGGTTCGACTGGGGCATGGATCTATCCGGTCAGTGGGTGCGGGGCAAACAGAGCCAGCTGGCTCCCACCCTGGTCATTGACCAGGGCTTCAACACCCTGGATGTGCTGCTGGTCTCCGGCGGGCGGATCAGCCAGCGCTTTACTGAGGGTGACACGTTAGGGATGCGCCGGGCCGCTGAGCGGCTCATCCGCTCCATTAAACACAAGTACGGGCCGGAGCTGGAGCTGCACCAGGCCAGCGATCTGGTCCAGCAGGTCGTCAATGGCCAGAAGGCTGGGATTTATGTCGAGGGGCAGTTGACGGACATCGCCGTCGAGGCCCGGCAGGCGCTCAAGGCGTTGGAGTCCGAGGTGTTCAACTACCTGGACCGGATGATCAAGTCGAAAGAGAGCTACCACATCCTGCTGACCGGCGGCGGCGCGTTGGCGATGCGGGAGATGCTGCTCCGCCAGTTCCCCAAGGCCACAGTGATGCCTGAACCGGTACTGGCCAATGCCCGTGGCCTGGCCAAATTGGCCGCCCGGCCTGGATTTTTTAACAAGTAACGTGACCGGCCGCTTTCCATTTTTCGGTAGAGCGAAAAATGAAAATGATTTTTCGCTCTACGGAAAAATCAAACAGTCGTTGAGGTTATTTTGATGTCAGGTCGCAAGGGTAAATCGGGCCGTCGTCAACAATCCGGCAAAGTTTATCGCTTCACCTTCTATCACCGCTTCCTGCCTGGAGAAGATCCGCCGGAGCTGGCCGAGATGCTGGAAGCCATTACCCAGGCGCGGGGACGAAAGCGGCAGGATATCATTCGCGCCGCCTTATTGGGGGGTTCAGGCCAGGCCCAGGCAGCAGCGGCCCAAGTTGAGGACAGCGAGAGCAGCGCTCTTTTTACGGAAATGTTGGACGACTTTTAGCCGTAGGACCGGTCCACCTCTTTCAGGAGGTTGCTTGATGAACATATCAAGCCAGCCGGGCGACTTGGCCGATCCTGACCCGCTGGTGTTTTGTTTATTCCACCGCCTGGACCCGGCCAGAAATATCGCCCGGTTCTACCTGATCACCACCGGCCCGGCGCTGCTCGATCCTTACGCCGTGACTCGCTTCTGGGGCAGGATTGGCGGTCACCAGCGCCACCTGATCTCGCCCTGCGGCTCGGCCGGTGAGGCGCTGAACCTGGCCTCTCGCCTGGCCCAGCGCCGCCTGAAACGGGGCTACCGGCTGGTCCAGGGTGCACTGCCCTTGGTCGGTAGCAAGCCGGATTCAACCGCAGAAAGAAAATCTTAGCTGATGACTTATCTATCAACGACGATGGCGCCGCTCAACCCTCTTTCGCCCCTTGGCTCTGACGACCTTGCACGACTGGAGATTTGACCTTGACGGCCTTCGATCCCCCTGAACAGCTCTGGGACCAGGTGGTGCAGCAGCTCCGCTTGCAAATGACCCAGGCTACCTTTGAGAGCTGGATTAAAGAGACGATGCTGCTCTCAAATGATGCCGGCGAATGGCACATTGGGGTCAAAAGTTCGTTTGCCAGGGAGTGGCTGGAGAACCGGCTCAAGCCGACCATCCTGGCAACGATCTTTCATCTGACCGGCCAGGAAGTTCGCCTCGAGTTTGTGGTCGTCGAGGAGGTGGGTGAGCCACTCCCCGCTCAAGCCGTGATAAGTACGGTGGAGCGGGTGAATGGGACCCATCGTGCTATTCTGGCCGGGCCCCAGGTGGCAGCAGGCGATACTACTATTACTCTCCCTCCCATTCCCGATACCGTGGAGAGAGGTTCAGGGCTGGCCATTGATATCCGCCAGCTCAATCGCACCGGCTACCAGCCCCTGACCAATTATTACCCCCTCTTTGTCGAGCCATACTTGCAGCGGAGATGGGATACGCCCGGCCAGAAAGCCTACGCTTTGTGGGAAAAGGTGATTGCCCTGGATGGACAGCAAGTCATCAATAATCCCCGCTTCTGCAACTGGACCCGACCCGTGACCTACAGCCTCAAGGAGTTGGCCGGGCTGCTGGCCGATACCTCCATCCAGGATTTGACCGGCCGCTACGGTTACTGCTGGCAGGCCAACGAGGCTCGCCACCAGGGCCAACCGCTGGCCGCCTGCTGCCAATTGTACCAGCCCGACTGCCGCTTTGAAGGCTCGACCTGCAAACACTGGCGGCTAGGCATCCTGGAAGTGCTCTCACTGGAGGGGGTCCAGATGGTTGAGGAAACGGGCGGGCGTAAGAATTACCGGCTCACCTGCCAGTTCTGGCGGAGCTGGCCCATTTTGACCCCCCACCAGGTGGAGTACCTGCCCTCCGGACTGCAAGCCAGGCACCGTAGCTGGCTGGAGGCGCACAGCCGGGTCACCGGTCTGACCGTCCAGGCCTGGTCAAAGGAGACGAGCGCCAGCGCCATCGAGGGATTCGCCGATCGTCAGTTAGGGCGAGAGTGCCAGCAGAGCTTCTGGCGCAACCCATTTTGGAACAAAGAAAGATTGTGAAATATTTATCTATCCATGACGGATAGATAAAAGTAGGCAAAGGGGGAATTATGTTGGAAAATCTGACCACCTTGACCGGCGTCGTCAAAGCGCTGAAACCCACCGAAGGCGGCTGTCAGTTCACCTTGCTCAGCAAGGGCAACGCCTTTTTTGTAAAAGCCACCGGTCCGATCTTTTGTAACACGCTCAAAGAGGCGTTAGAGGTGTATGCCGTGCTGATCCCGCGCAGTTTCCGGGCCAAATGTGGCAGCCATCACGTCTATTTTGAAGCGGTGGCAATCATCCCGGTTGTGGAGTCGGCCCTGTTCCGGCGGCTGGCCGGCGAATTGTCGGCCTTGATTGTACGGGAGCACGGCGGCTCAGGTTAAGGAACAAATCCATTCCTTAAGAAAACCGGGCAGTCCGAATAAGGACTGCCCGGTTTTTTATTCAGCCAGGGGGCATCCAAATGGTAAGACCGGCTGGGCCGAAACATCCAAATGAGGGCAGACAGTATCCATTTGGCTATTCCGGTTCCTGGTTGATCCCATTAAACACATTATCTAGTAGCCTTTTCCCGGCTAAAACTACTACATCTGGTGCGCAGTTTCGTAGGGAGCCTTCGGACAGTATAGAGTATAAAGTATTAATAATAATTGTTTTGGGAGAATAAGGGGGTACAGAGTCATAAATGATTCCTCTCCCTTGCTCTTGCTATTCACGAGCAGCGGATTTCTTCCTCCGATAACAGACCGATTTCCCCATAAAATGGGCCAGATACACACTCGACACCCCTCGACAGTAATGCGACATTACCCAGATTGTGCTCCAACATTACTTTGGAAGTTTCTGAGCGATCGAGGTTATCTCCGGCTCATCGCCCGATTTCTCCCCGACATTTGGTTCCCTCTCATAACCACCCGCACTCGCCATGACATCAGCCCGATAACGGTTCAACACCCACCCGACATTTTTCAGCCAGACTACCCAGTATCGAGCCGCGACTTTACCCCTAAGCCAGCGGCCCGACCCTGATCCGATACCAACCCGGCAACGACCCGATTTCCGCCTGACATGGGCCTTCCCAAATTTCGGCGACGCAAGTCAATAGAAAAAATAGCCTGGTGACGCTTGGTTTTCCAACGGTACAGCTCAATAAATTCGAATCGAGCAGAAGGTCCATTGAGCAGAAAATGTGAACGGGTCTGAGAGTTGCGATCAATAATCTGTTATAACCGAGGTAATTGGGTAGGCAAGCCACATGAGACCTAGTTTTTCAATAGGGTGGTTCATTGAGCGACACAATGAAAAAGCCTCGATCTAGGTTGAGGCTTTACTTACTTCTTGGAGACATCTTAAGAGGGATGTGTGGGAATTTATAAGGATACAAAGCGCTAATGCGGGTGTTTTGCTCGGAAATATCCGGAACGAACTGACTAGGGCCGTCGGGTGGAATTCCCCCACACCCCCTTCCGCCCGCCTCGCCTTGCCTGCCCGACCGAAACTCTTGAGTGAAAGCGAGAACCGGAGTGGATAGGTCGGCCTTATCTATTGTATTGGACAAAAGTAGTGAAAGACAGCAATGGGCTAGTATCACTGAGTGCACACATATGGATGGGGGTTGAGCTAAAAGTAAATTTTAAGGTTAAACACAAAAGTTACCTGGACTCTGTAAAAAATTTTATGTTATAATGGCCCTGAGGATTTCAGGGTTCGATCTTTTCCCTCTTATCTATCTGTCATTTCACTTATTTGCTGTCTCACCGCGCAATTTGTAATCCCACTCTCTAGTAGTAAAGAACTCTTCATAAGGCTAAAGCTAAGCCTGCTACACCCGTTGCTGCTTTAATCAAAATGCTTTCCAATGCGATGATACGTAGTTAAGGAGTATCGAAATAGCTAGCTTTATCGTACTGGAGCCCTCCTGCGATATACATCTTGTTCTGGACGCCGGATTTCGGCGCGACGACGGGACGCCATTGAATAACCTGGAGCTGAGAGTCTTCGCGGCCGATTGGAATGGTACCACTTACGATCTGTCTGTCATCACCTCCGATCTGGAGTTTGATTTTTTTGACCCCTCCGCCTCCACCCGAAGTCATGCAGCCGGCGCGTTGCCGCCAACCATTGACCAGAACCGCGTCAATCAGGCTATCGTCGGCCACGCTTTCAATCCTGCCACCGGTATCAGCACCTTAACGCCGAGGGCGGTTGGGATCGTGTTTCTACAGGTCCGCTACCTCGATCCCGATCGGGCAGCCGAATATCACTACTTGATCGTCCGCATCCAAGTACACGATGAGATGCATGGGTGGTGGTTCGGCAATAACTCGCTGTCGGTTTATCAGGATGCCGATTTTGCCCACAGCCAGGTGTCGCTGTATGCGCTGTTCGACCGGGCCGCTGCTGGCGGCGGGATTGTCGGGGATATCAGCGGTCACGGGTATGTGGCGCTTTCCTCCAACAACACCGCCAGCGTCGAACTGGATATTAACATCGCCCCCAACAATCGCTATCGTGATCGCCTCCGGGGGTTGGCTGCCGGGCAGGCGACGATTACGGGCAGGTTGCTCGGCCAGAACCGCAATCTGACCGTGCGCTGTGTGAACCTGGGCCAGGCCAATCTACCCCTTCCTGTGCTCAAGCGCGAGGCCGCCTTCTTCGATGACTCGGTCTCCCGTAGAGAGCGGTATAACATTCTTTTCCTGGCTGAAGGCTTCACCGACAGCATGGCCGATCGCCGCCGCTTCACCGAGGCAATGACGAAACTCTCCCATGATCTATTCGACTGCAAACGTCACAGCCCGTTTAACCTGCTCAAGGACTCATTCAACGTCTGGTGGCACTATGAACCTTCCCAAGAGGTGGGCATCACCACCGCCGCGGAGCTGTCCGCCTCGACCAGGAAAGCGATCCCCGATAAGGTGCAACCGGCCAAGGGCAGCCCAAATAACGCCTATTCATTGCTCGAGCTGATCCAACTGGTCGGGCTGCCCACTCCTCAAGATGCCGGTTTAGCCAACAACGTCCTGAGAGACCGCTGGAACGATACCGGCAACAACCCGCCCGAGACGGTTTCCAGGCTGCTGGGTTTTCGGCCAAACTTGGCGGTGAACAACGTCATCAATGCCTGGAAGCAGCTTGTGCCCACAGGGATTCCGCAGGCGCGCGATACCTTCTACGGCTTACAACATGGCTCACGCTGGGGTGACCGCCGTTCTGAGCTTGAGTCCCGGGCCACGATGGTTGTTCCGCCAGGTGCGGCGGACCCGGACTTCAATGATAGGCACGCTGCCTTTGCCAGACGGGTGCACACATGGTACGAACCCAGGAATACCGACCCGCGGGAGATAGACCACGATCCAAGACGGGTGGCGCCGGAACTAAGCCACTCTCCGACTGAACTGATCATCAATCACATCGTCAGGTTCGCCGACCCGGCTGTCCCTCCCGCCGACCCTAATCACCAGGTCGGGGAAGTCTGGGACAGGGATTGGGAGCCTAATGTCAACGCTCCCACCCGTGAGGTCAACAGCGCCGGCCTGGTTTGCATCATTGCCAATCACGAAGGCGCGCGGGCCACGGCTACCCGGCGAAGGTTAGTGCGGGTCAGTCTGGGGAGGCATACGCAGTACAGGTTCGCGGTAGATAACTCCAATCCTAACATCCGGCCGCTGAATATGAACCCGGATATTCGACCCGATTTGAAGAAAGGGCTCAACACCCTGGCGCACGAGTTCGGGCACAGCTTTCATCTGGGCGACGAGTACGAAGATTTCAGCAACGCAGCCGATCATACGGTCGAGCGAGCCGATAATCTGACCTACGTCCGCACCATTGAAGTTCCGGCCCCGGCCGGCAACCCCCATAACCCTGACTTTCCGACGCCGATAGATCCTGATCTGGCGAAGTGGGCGGTGCTGCACCGGATCAAGCAGGCCGATATGCTCACGGCCGTCAGCCAGGTAGCGCCCGGCGGCCGGATCAGGGTGACATTGGCCGGCGATCGGGCGCGGCGCTGGCGAGAGGCGCGAGACGAGGGCACGACCGTGTACCTGCGCCGGGACAAGGTGAACCTGCGCAGTTACAACCTCATGCAAGTGCTCGGTGACCACTTCTGGGACTGCCGGGACTTCACCTTGCAGGACTGGGAGGTGGATGGCGCCAACTTCGGGCCGCACAATTTTAACACCTTTGCGCAGTTGGTGACCTTCATGAATAATAACGACGCCACCGCCAACTGGACCTTTGACGGCATTGAGAGCGTCAACGGAGGCGATCCTAATAGAACCTATGGCCCGTTGGTGATCGTCACCAATTGCCCGCCTGATGCCGGCCGAGAGCATGAGGTGTTTTATGCGCTGAAGAATAAACAACTCCCGGTCACCCCAGCCGATCTGTACACCTTGACCATCGAGAACATCCCTGACGACAGGACCATCGTCCTCACCGGAGCCCCGGCCAATCCAGAGCCATTCCCTCCGGGTAGTGTGCTTTACATTCCTGAGACGGAGTTCGGCCGTCCAGCCACTCTGGTCAAGACCGGGGTGATGACCTTTATGCGCCTCTTCCAATGGGACCCCAGCATGGCTCGGGGTAGGACCCTCTCCGAAAATCACAATAAAGACGCAGCCGACCGAAGCGACGAAATCTCTAAGGAACCGGACGATCCGGCGGACGTGCCGGGGGTTAAGGCGCCATGCTGTGCCAGGTATAAGCTGATCGGTCTTTATGAAGGCGGTGACCAGCACACCATCAGGGTTTACCGGCCCGCCGGTGCTTGCAAAATGCGCGCCTCCCAGGGATCAAAAAGTGAAGGCGAGTTTTGCTTCGTCTGTAAGTATCTGATCGTCAATCGCGTGGACCCATCCAAACACCCCAAACTCGACGGAAGTGAGTACCCCTGATCATGGCTAATGGCGCTCGTGATACCCTCACCATCCTGGTCGAAGAAATGGCCAGGCTGTTGCTGCCCCTGCGTGAGGCGGTGGCGTCGCCGGCCAGGTTCGTTACCTTCATGGCTCGCATGGGCTGGCAGGTGAACGATATCCCACCGCCCCTGTCGAACCTGGGCAGCAGCCTCGACGACGTCTTCAACGACTTGGAGAAGGTGCTGGACGGCGATCTCGATCCCGCCACCATTGACCGCTTGCGTACCAGCATCGTGGATGTCTTTAAGGGTATCCGGGCGATAGCCAGCGCCCCCAACGCGACCTTCCCACCCCACCTTATCGCCGACAACTTCAAGGTAGAATTCCCAATCCAACTCGTCGAGAATCTGTTTGCCGACTACCTCACCCAGAATCACTCCGGCGTCGCCTTTGCCCTGCGCGTGCTGGGCGTGATGCAGATTGACTATCAGCCGGAAACGGGCAATCGTCCGGCCTATATGCGCTATAGCTTCCACTTTGCCGATCTCCTTAAAGTGATTGATGATCCGGGGTTGATTTTCCGGAATGCCTTTGGCTGGGGAACCGATGACTTTAAGGCCGACTTTCTCTTCGATCAAATCGAAAATCTGCTGATTACGCTTGACGTCGCCGTGACTCGCGATGTCTTTGACCCCGAAACCGCCGTAAAGCTCGAAGGCGGTGTGCCGTTCCCCGGCGATCCGGAACGCGAGGTGATGACCGCCGTTTTCTTTGAACGCCAGCGGCCAGCCGGCCGGCTGGCCGCCGAACTCAGGTTCCTCGAGCTGCCGGGTGACAGCGCCACCAAGCCGGGCTTTGCGGTGCTGCCGGCATTTAACGGCATTCTCGGTTTTCGGATGCAGGTAGCTGAGGACGTCGCCTTGACCATTGGCGCCAGTTTTGATACCCAGGGCGGGGCCGGCCTGACGTTTCGACCCGGCCAGTCGCCGCAGCTCCTGTTAGGCTTTGAGGGGGATGGCGACCCTACGACCGCCGCAGGCGAGCTTAAGGTTAAGGTGGAACTTGAGGACGAGACCAGCGAACCTGTCCCTATCCTGGGAATACGGGATGGCAGCCGGCTCGAGTTTCGCAACGCCTCGGCGATTGGCGGACTGGCTCTGGACGTCAGGAACAATCGCCAGGAGTTGTTCCTCGAAGCCGAACTGCAAGGGGGCAGGCTGGTGATTGCCCCAGGGCAGACCGATGGCTTCTTACAGACAATCCTGCCGGCGAATGGCATTCAGGCCAGCTTTGAACTGGCCGTAGGCTTCTCCAACCTGCGCGGTTTTTATTTTCGCGGGAGCGGCGGGGTTGAAATCCAGATCCCGACTCACCTGGATCTTGGCGCCATAGAAATTACTGCGCTCACCGTCGGGCTTCAACCAAAGGACGAAAAACTCCCGGTTAATCTGGGTGCGGACCTTAAGACCAGCCTGGGTCCACTCAAGGCCGTTGTCGAAAATATGGGCCTGGCCTTTATCGTTGCCTTTCCCGACAGCGGCGGGAATCTGGGTCCACTTGATCTCGACTTTGGTTTCAAGCCTCCTGACGGGATTGGGCTTACCATTGACGGCGGCGGCTTCACCGGCGGCGGCTACTTGCGCTATGTCGAAGCGGAACAGCGTTACGAGGGGATGCTGGAGCTGGAATACCAAAATCGGATTGCCCTCAAGGCCATCGGCCTGCTGACCACCCGCCTGCCGGATGGCTCTTCTGGCTTCTCCCTCCTGATCATCATCACCGCCGAATTCAATCCCCCCTTCGAGTTGGGCCTGGGCTTCAAGCTCAGCACCGTAGGTGGCCTGCTCGGTCTCAACCGCACTGCCAACGCTGAGCGGCTGCGCACCGGCCTGCGCGACAGCACCCTCAACAGTGTCCTGTTTCCCCAAAACGTCATCGAAAACGCCAGCCGCATCCTCAGCGATCTGACCCAGGTCTTCCCGGCCCAGACCGACCGTTTCATCTTCGGCCCGATGGCCCGGATCACCTGGGGCACACCGGCCCTGCTCACCATTGACCTGGGTTTGCTGATCGAGATCCCCGATCCGGTGCGCGTGCTCATCCTGGGTGTCGTCCGGGCGCTGCTGCCCGATGAGGAAAAAAGGCTGCTCCAGCTCCAGGTCAACTTCATGGGGGTGATTGATTTCGAGGCCCAACGCTTCGCCTTTGATGCCAGCCTGTTCGACTCCAAGCTGCTCGGCTACACCCTCTCCGGCGATATGGCCGTGCGGCTGAACTGGGGGGCTGAACCCAACTTTCTGCTGACCGTGGGCGGCTTCCATCCGGCTTACCAGCCGCCGCCCCTCAACCTGCCCAGCCTGCGGCGGCTGACCCTGCAACTGCTGGGCGACAATCCTCGCCTGACCCTGGAAACCTATTTCGCCGTCACCTCCAACACAGTTCAGTTCGGGGCTAAGGTCGAGCTGCTGGCTAAAGCTGGCTCGTTCAGCATCTATGGCTTTCTGTCCTTCGATGTCCTGTTCCAGTTCAACCCGTTCTATTTCATCGCCTCGATCAGCGCCAAACTGGCCTTACGGGCCGGCAGCAGCGAGATCGCCAGCATCAGCCTGGACTTCACTCTGGAAGGTCCCACCCCCTGGCACGCCAAGGGCACCGCCAAGCTGAAGATTTGCTGGTTCCTGACCATCAAAGTGCGCTTTGATAAGACCTTTGGCGAAGCGCGCAATACCCGCCTGGATGACATTCTGGTCCTGCCCCTGCTCCAGGCGGCCCTGTCCGACCCAGGCAACTGGGAAGCCCACCTGCCCGATAATCGCCACCTGCTGGTCAGCTTCAAACAGACCGAGACCAGCAGTGCCCTCGTGGTCTACCCCTTCGGCATCTTGACCATCCAGCAAAAAGTGGTGCCGCTCCAGATCGAGATCCAGAAGTTTGGCAGCCAGCGGCCCGCAGATGGCAACCGCTTTGCCATCGAGCAGGTCCTGGCCGGGGCAGTGGACGATAATCCCGAAGAGCTAACCACCAACGACGTGGGCGAGTTGTTCGCCCCAGCCCAGTTCTTCGAAATGTCTGATGCGCAGAAACTCTCCAGTCAGTCGTTCGAACGCTACGACAGCGGGGTCAAGCTGGTGGACTCCGAGGCGTTGGACGGGGATTACGCCGTGCGGCGGGTGGTGACGTACGAGTTGTTTTACATTGACGAGCAGCGTGCTCTGCTTCAGCAGCCTGAGCCTCACATGCCGGACCTTCTGGCCTTCGAGGGGTGGGCCTTGAGCGGAGCTATTGCCAACTCACCGCTGTCTCACGCCCGGAACGGTAGGTCGGCGCTGGCGCCGGAGGCGGTACAGGTGGACCAGGAGGCGTATGCGGTAGTGAATGCCAGCGATCTGCGGCTGGCAGAGGCAGGCACGCTGGCGGCGAGCGAGGCCGGGGCGCAGCGTCTGATGGAAGGGCTAATTCGTGGCAACCCGGCTCTGGAGGGAGAAATCCTGGTCGTGCCCATTTTTGAGGTGAACCAATCATGAGTGATCCAATTGCAACGTATACATTTTTGCCCTGGCTGCGGCAGGGCATTGCCTCCAAAATCAAGGGTGAGGACACTTTGGGAGCCGGCCCAGGGCCGGGTGAGCGTGCTTCCGTCCCGATTTCTTTGCAGGTGAATGGCAATCCGAATTTTGTTTCTCAGACCGTCCAACTTGTCGGTCCAGGCGATGTGATCGGCCTTAGCCCGCGGGCCATCGTTCGCACCGAGCCGCGCCACTGGGTCACGGATTTCGAGCCAAATTACCTGGCTTTCATCGAGTTCTACGACGAAGATTTCCCCTGGCGGTTTATGCCGGCGCGGGCAGTGCAGAAGGATGCAGCGGGCAACCCGGTCAGCGATCCGCAGGAGACCAAGCTGCGCCCCTGGATCTTCTTAGTGGCGTTGGAAGAGGGAGAATTCGAGCAGGTTGCTGCGCCCTCAGGGCCTCTTCCGGCAATCCGGCTGGCAGGGACGGTCACCCTGGACGCTATGCTGCCTCCCTCCGATCAGACCTGGGCCTGGGCGCATGTGCATGTCAGTAAGGATATTACCTCGGGAAACACCAGCCCGCCGGCGCAGGCGGTGGCTGCCCTCGAAGCTCTTGTGCGCGCGAACCCGGACTATGCCCTTTCTCGCCTGATCTGCCCGCGTAAGCTCAAGCCTTCGACGGCCTATCACGCCTTCCTGATTCCTTCGTTCGAGGTGGGCCGCCTGGCAGGTTTGGGCCAGCCGACAGCCGGACTGAACGCCCTGGCCCATTCCTGGGGCGCCGGGCAGGCCGAATACCCGGTTTACTACCGCTGGTATTTCCGCACCGGCGAGCGCGGCGATTTCGAGTATCTGGTTAATCTGTTGGAACCGCGCGAGGTGGACGAACGCGTGGGCATCCGGGATATGGATATGCAGGCTCCAAATTTTGGCGTGGTTGGGATGAGCACCGGCCCTGGAGATGAAGCGGTGATGGGCCTGGAGGGCGCCTTGAAAAGCCCCCAGGCCCAGCCCAAGCCGGCCGTCTGGCCGCCGGGCGATGAAGCAAATTATCCTCCTTTCCTGAACGAATTGGCCGAAATGGTGAACTTGTCTGAAACGCTGCTTACGCCAGCCGACCCTGCTACCGGACACCCCGATCCCGTCATCAGCCCGCCCCTGTACGGCCGCTGGCATGCTCTCCAGGCTCGGCTGGATGTGGGCCAGCCGGGCTGGGTCAATGAGCTTAACCAGGACCCCCGGCTGCGCGTGCCGGCCGGATTCGGAACAAAGGCCATCCAGACTGGCCAGGAGATGTACATGCAAAAGGCTTGGCAGCAGCTCGGGGACATCCTGCGCGCCAATCAGAAAATACGCCAGGTGCAGCTCTCGATTGCAGCCAGCATGCGGGTCTTCTCCAGGCACTTTGCCAACCTTGACCCCGACCAACAACTCGCCGTCACGCAGCAGGTGCATAGCCGGGTCATGGGCAGCCCTACAACCGTGTTTCAGCAGATCAGAGCGAGCCGGCTGCCGCAGGCCGCCCTCCACCCGGCGTTCCGGCGTGTCTTTCGTCCCAGGGGGGCGCTCATGCGCAAGGCCTTTCCCGGAATTCCGCCAAAACCGACCGATATCCTGGTGAAGTTGAACGCGGGGCGGGTTACCGCTGCCCTTCCGAAGGAAGCCCCGCAGAAACAGATCTCGCTCACCAAGGCTGCCGATGTCATGCAGAGCACGCGGTTACGGGAGAACGCTATGCAGGAAGAGGTTGTGCAAAGGACACCGCTTCGGCCGGCCTTCAGGTTCACCTTGCCCGGACAGATCATCCAGCCCAGCGATCCTCTCGGCCCCCGGGGTCTCGACGACCCTGTTGAGAGTCTTGAAGGAGCCAATTACCGCACCGCTCTGCTGGACTTGCAAATCCTCAAACCCCCGCTGCCAGCGCCCACTCCCCGGCCGCAAATTGATGTCAATACGATCAGCAGCACCTTGGCCAACGCCCTCAACCCAAAGTCCGCGATCCTCCAGCGTGCCCTCACTTTAATTCTTATCCCCTCTACCTTTGAATATCTACGCCCCACAGAGACCATCGTGCCGGTCATGGCCCACCCGGTGTTTGCTGACCCGATGTACAAGCCGCTGCGCGACCAGTCCAGCGAGCTGCTGATCCCGAACCTGAACCTTATCCCCAACAACACCATCACTTTGCTGGAAACCAACCCAAAGTTCATCGAAGCTTACATGGTTGGCCTGAACCACGAGATGGCGCGCGAGCTGCTCTGGCGCGAATATCCCACCGATCAGCGCGGCAGCTACTTTCGCCAGTTCTGGGATGTGAGCGGGATCGTCAACCGCGAGGTGGGAAAAGACGCTAAAACGCTGGAGGAAGAGCTGCGCGATATTAAACCGCTGTACATGTGGGGACGGACTACGCTGTTAGGCTCCCATGAGAACCGAACCTTGCCGACCGGCGGCGAGCCTGGCGAGCGCCGGTTGGTCCTGGTCATCCGGGGAGATTTGTTGAAAAGATATCCTACCGCCGTCATTTTTGCCCAACAGGCAAAGTGGGTTGAGGATGAAGAGGATCCGTCGGTTCCACCGCGCAAAATTCGGGAGTTGGATGAGGGGGATCCCAAAACGACCGTCAAGGAGCCGATCTTCAAAGCCGAGATCGAACCCGATATTCACTTCCTCGGCTTCGACCTGACCGCCTCGATGGCCAAAGGTGACCCGAAGCCCCCAGAAACAACCGGGGACCCGGGTAACCCGGGCTGGTTTTTCGTCATCCAGGAACGGCCCGGAGAACCGCGCTTCGGTCTGGACATCACCACCGACCTGCCCCCGTTCCCGCTTGAAGAATGGAACAAACTAAGCTGGAATCACTTCGGTAATCCCGATGAAATCCCCTTTATCAAGCTAAACCTGCCCGAAATACCCGCTGTTAGCGGCGACAGCCCGGACAAAAATATCAAGTGGGCCTCCAACGCGGCCGATATGGCCTATATTCTTTACCAGGCCCCGGTAATGGTCGCCATCCATGCGGACAACATGTTGCCGTCAAGGTAGGTGGAATGAAAGAACTACGTGAATACCGTCATCGGGCGCGAGCTGCCAGGGAGGAACAGGCCAGGATCGAAGAAGCTCTCGAACAGCGCCGCAACCTGCTCCACCATCGGCGGGACCAACTGGCCCGCGCCCGTCGCCTGGGGCAGGCCGGCAGCGAGGAGGCGCGGCGGCTCCAGCGCGAGATCAAGGTCCTGGAAGGCAAGATCGAAAAAGATTTCCAATCCACCAGGGGATTGAAAGTCGCTCCCACTCGCTTGAGAGAGCCGGCCCAGCCCTGGGAGCTGGTCGAGGGGCTGGATGACCGCCTGCCGTTCCTGCTGCTGCCGGTGCGGATCGAGACCCGCTTTATGACCGTCGGGGATCGGCGGGAGCTTTGGGTACGCATCTTCCCGGACGACATCGCCGTGCATACCCACGAAAAGAACTTGACGCCTAATGAGGTCAACGCCGGAAAGAGCTACTGGCAAGAATTATGGCGCGCCCGGCAGGAGAGCGACGCAGCGAAAAGGCAGGTGATCGAAAAGGGCGCATGGCGCGCCCTGGCCGAGGCTTATGGCGGGACGCGGGCCGCCTGGATCGCTCGCCAGACCACGCCTGTAACACTTGATGTGCCTACTGTGAACAAGCTGCAATTTCCAGAATTCCCGGCGGAATCTTTAAAACCGGAAAGCTGGAGCCAGGCGCCGCGTTCAAAAGTCATGCCGGATCGCTTCGTGGTCATGGCATTTTCCGGGAGACAGGAAGTGTTTCGCCGGGCGGGCAACCCGATCCCCGACCCATTGATCGTCGGGCCTGACCCGCAAAAGGTGGAAGCCGAATTCCGGCAGGAGGATGGGGAACTGCTAGTTGGCGAAGACATTGCCTGGATTTACGACTTCCCGCGAGCGGTAGAGGCCGGGATGGGGTTGCAGATCGAACTCGAACCTCCCTTTGACACCACCGGGTTTGACCGGCTTCTGGTCCTGGGCCTGCGCCTCTCTTCAGACGAAGAAGAAAGCCAGGCGCTGCTGGAGGAGCTGTTTGAAAACCACAGTTACTCACCCGATGGGTTGAGCCTTGTTCCCCAGGGGACGCCGACCAACAACACCAACCGCCAGGGCGCGGGCTTTTCCAGCGCCGATCCGGGGGCGGAAACCAGCTTTGCCGTCGAGACAGGCGGGCCGCTTTTTGAGCCGGTGGACATTCAATTGGAAAAACGTGATGGCCAGTGGCTGGTCGAAGCCCTGGGTATCCGTCACGAACTGTTCCAGCGCATTCAGCACGCTGGCGGGAGCGACATCCGGGAAGCTTTGCTGATGAATAAAGCCTTGTGGAACGGCACGTTGGGCTACTACCTTGAGGAGATGCTGGAGCTTGACCTGGGCAGAATCGGGCAGATCCGCAGCTTCTTCACTGACTACGTTACCGGCCGCGGACTGCTGCCGACGATCCGGGTGGGTTCCCAGCCGTATGGCATCCTGCTCACCAGCGATTTCTCCCGCTGGGCGTGGTCGCAGAATGGAGATGGAGCGCAGCTTGCCATCCTGGAAGAACTCTACGAGGCCATGGGCAGACTGGAGGAGAAGTGGCGCGAGCTTCTGCCTGGGGTGGCGCGGATCGGCGCGCCAGGCGATCCTTCTCAGAATTTGCTGAACACCTTAGGGTTACAGGCCACCTCGGCCGAGTTTTATCGCCGTCATGCGGTTGGGAAGGAGTACCTGTGGAACTACGAGGCCTTCACCTTCGACCCGTCCGGCCCCAACCCCCGCCCCGAGGGTGAAATAATGATGGCAACCCTGCGCGATATCGCCCGTTCCTTCGCGGAGGAACTGAGGATCAACACTACTGCCCTGCCCAATATTTACAATCTGGCGTTTTTCCTGCACCAGGATCAGATCAATGATCCTCTGGTGGACGACATCCCGGCAGATGAGCGCGAAAAGTTATCAGAGGCCGAACTGCTTCGATCCCGCTACAAAGCGCCCGATCCGCTGAACCCCGACGCCAGTATCGAGACCAATTATATCGGCTGGTTGGCCTTCAGCGCTTATCCAGAGATCAAAGCCCAGCATTTTGAGAACCCGGCGGAAGAGTCGCAGCCAATGCCGCGCCCGCTGTTGTACCGCCTACTGCGCGCCTCTCTCCTGCAAGCCATTTATGATGCCACAATGAGGCTTTACACCCAATCGCAGCTTGTTCCCCTGGCAGCGCGGCGGGAAGTGGAAGTGGGCAATATTCAGGTGAGCCGGACGGTCACCCGTTGGGAATTTATGGATGCCGACATCAGCCAGGTAATGCCCGAGGTGAGCCAGAAAAGCCAGAGTGTCGCTCAATTTTTATTCACGGCTGAGCATCCCAGCCCCTCGGGGGCCGAAGTTTTGCCGCAAGTGCTTGGGTGCATCCGGGCGTTGATTAATCTTCCCACGGCCCGGCTGGAGCGTGCCTTTGTCGAGCACCTCGACCTGTGCTCTTACCGGCTGGACGCCTGGCAGATGGCCTGCTTCAACCGCCGGCTACAGCAGCAGCGCTTCCCCCCGGAAAGCGAGGGGACGTTTGAAAAACGAGTGCAAGGGATCTACCTGGGAGCCTTTGGCTGGGTCGAAAATCTGCGTCCCGGCCCCGAACCGGTCCTCACAGACCTGACTTCCATTCCCACCTCTCTGCATGATCCCCAGCGGGATGGTCTGTTGTTCGAGCAGCCGGACAACGCGGGGTTCATCCATGGACCTTCGCTCAATCATGCGGTCACGGCGGCCGTGCTCCGCAGTGCCTACCTGACCCATTTCGATCCGGCGCAACCGGAGAAAATGGCGGTCGGCCTTTCCTCCGAGCGAGTGCGCACCGCCTTAGCCTTTCTGGAGGGCGTCCGCAATGGCCAGGAGTTGGGCGCCCTTCTGGGCTACCAATTTGAGCGCGGCCTGCATGACCGCTACAACGATCCCTCGCTCAACCAGTACCTCCCCTTCTTTCGCCAGAGGTACCCCTTGGTGGCCGACAAGATCACCCAAGATGAAACGGGCGAGCAGATTGAAACAAAGGAGGCTCGCAACGTTTTCGATGGGTACGCTCTGGTCGAGGCCGCCTTTATTCGAGAACCGGCGCTAGCCTACCCTTATGACGTCGCTGGCTTGCCGGGAGGCAATACCGCCCACGCGGAGGCGATCAAGGCAGAAATCGCCCGCATGGCCGACAGCCTGGATGCCATCGCCGACCTGGCCCTGGCCGAGGGGGTTTATCAGGTCGCTCAGGGGAACTACGACCGCGCCGGGGCGATGCTGAAAGCTATGACCCAGGGCAACAGCCCGGCCGATCCGGAAATCGTCCGCACGCCCCGCAGCGGTGCGGCCATCACTCAGCGGGTGGCGCTGCACTTGCCAACCGGCGCGGCTCCCCGCTACTGGCGCGGCTCGCACGGCAAAAGGGCTGAGGTGGAACCGGGTCTAAATAGATGGTTAGGGAGTCTGCTCCCGCGGGCTAGCCAGATCCACTATGTCGTCCGCCTGGGCGGTAGATCGCCGGTGGAGCGAAATCTAACCGGCCTGGGTTTGCAGCCAATCGACCTGGTCTATATAATCGGCGACGACCTGGTTGGGGAAACGACGGAACTGGAAAACCGGATCGCCTTTAAGCACCGCCGTAGGCGCAAAAACGACGCCCTGGACGTACAAATCGAATTCATGGCTGAGCTGTCGGATCCGAAAGCAGTCACCCTGTTTGAACTGCTGCCGTTGCTCCGGGCCTTGCGCTCGATCATCACAACCAGCCAGCCCCTGGGCGCGGACGATTACGAACTACCTTCTGAAGCGACTGGCAACCCGGCCAAAGATCCCAATCCGCAGGGGGTTGTCCTGACAGAGTTGAAAACACGGGTGCAGTCGGCTTTTGCGGACTTCAGGGCTGCAGTGCGCGCTCTCGAGTCGGCCATCCCTGCCCCAGGCCCGGACGGGCAACCTAACCCCAGGCGGGCGAAGGCGGGAAAGCTGCGCTCGGCTCTCCGCGCTATTGCCGATTTTGGCGTTCCCGACGCTTTCCCGTTCAGCGCGTTCGGTTCCTCTGTTCAAGCTAGAACCACCCTGACGCGCCAGGCAGTTAACATTCATACTGTCGCCTCGCAAAATCTGGCCAACGCTGTTGCCTTGAAAGCTGCGGGAGACGATCCATCTTTGATCGCCCAGGAACGCATCGCCAAGTACCGCGCTGCTGTGCAGGCGATCTTTGGCCCATCATTCAACCTCATCCCACTCTTCGAGCTGAAGAATCAGGCAGAGCTGCGTGCTGCGGTGAACTTTCGCGACGCTGACCCGGCTAAGAACCTGACCCGCCATCACCAGGAAAACCCGCTGGTTGTGGACGAATGGCTGCAAGGAGTCGCCCGGGTTCGGCCAAATCTCAGCACCTTTGAGATGGTCTACCTCCTGGGAGAAAACTTCAGGAATCCTCGCACAGGGCAGAAGCCGCTCCAATTGCCTTTTCTTAAGACAGATTACTGGGTTGCCGTGGAATATCCGGAAGCGTTTCTGCCACAAGGAGAATTTTTATCTGTCCTTCAGGTGCTGCCGGTTTCGAGGTTCCAGCCCACTGTGTTGCAAAGTGGCTTGTTGATTGACGAGTGGGTTGAAGTCATCCCAAGCAAGTTCGAGACCACCGGGATTGCCGTCCACTTCAATCAACCTAACACCGAGCCTCCCCAGACCTTATTGTTGGCAGTTACGCCGGAGATCACGGGAGCCTGGACCTGGGATAAGCTGGTAGGCATCCTCCACAATACCTTTGACCGCGCCCAGTTGCGTGCGGTTGAACCGGATCAGCTTGGCGATACGGCGTTAGGACAGTTGCTTCCGGCGATTCTAACCCCAGTTGCCAGCCGTCCCTTCGCCACACTCGCCACAGACCTGGTATATCAGACAGCCGTCCTTTCTGCGGACGAGGGAGGATAAGTTCTTATGGCGCAGGTAGAGATAAACCCTGAACTCAAAGCGATACTCCTCGCTCCAAACTTCCGCCCGGCCATCCTGACCTGGAACCGGCTGGAAGGCCGGCCACGCACCGAGGACTTTGACCGCAGCCTGCGGGCTGAGATCCGCGACCCGCTGTGGATGCTCTGCCGTCAATGGCAGTTTGGCGAATTTCAGGGCGAGGACGCGGGGTCGGCTACGGCTACGAAAGTGCAAATCGGCGCGGCGTATCTCAACCGGTACGCCGGGCGAAGTATGCAGGCCGTCGGCTACGATAATACCCTCCCCCTGGAGACCAAAGTTGAACGCGAACCAGTCCCATTGGATCTCCTGACGCGCGCCCAAATGGGACGTCATTGGTTGAAACTGCTCCGTCCGGTCGGCGACTTTAATGCCCGGTATTTGAAGGCGTTCGGCTTTCTGGACCCACAGCCTGGTCTCGAGGAGGCCCAACTGCACAGCGACCGGAAGGCCTGGCAAACTTTTGAGGCCCTCAAGGGCAGGACTGTTGACGGCGGGCGGCTGCTCCAGGCGATGCGCGCCGAACCGGACCAGCACGAAGCCTGGCTAGCCAGCGCTGTGCGAAACGCTGCGGCCCGAGCGAAGATTCTGGAAGCGGCGGAACTCTTCCAGCGCTGGTTTCAGCGGACCTACAGCCAACCAGAGCGTGGTGAAGACCCGGCCTGGGCTGATGCCTACCTGGAGTACCAGTTCGCCTGTGCTGCACCGGCCGATCCAGAAGGGGAGCGGCAGAGTGTGCTGGTCGCCGAGCAATACCACCATGGACACCTGGATTGGTATTCCTTTGATCTCGATCCTACCGTCCAGTTGCCTGATAAACCTGGAGTGGAAATCCCCGCCGCTGTTTTC
The DNA here is from genome assembly GCA_023382535.1 of Anaerolineae bacterium. The sequence goes on from JAHDWA010000019.1 coordinate 62,572, forward strand.
GTCGTAGAAGAACCGATGACCTTCATTCCCAACCCGGTCGAGTTCGGCGGCATGCCTAATGTCCGCTGGTGGGAATTTGAGGATCGTAAGACCGACTTCGGAAGTATTCAGCCGAGCACCACAGACCTGGCGACGCTCATTCTGGCCGAGTTCGGCTTGGTTTATGGGAATGACTGGAGCCTGGTCCCGTACAGAATGCGGGTTGGAACCTTAGCCGAGATCCTGGGAATTGTCGTCACCGACGTATTTGGGGTGCGTACACTGGTCCGGCCAGCGGTAACCTCGATTGATGGCGAGGGAAACCATTGGGGCCTGTATTACCTGAAGGACAGGCAGGGAGAGGACATCGACCCCCGTTTATTCTTACCCCCGGTTCTCGGCAAGGTGCAGGAGAGCACCCCCTTGGAAAAAGTGATCCTGGCTCGGGATGAGATGGCTAATATGATTTGGGGGATTGAACAGGTGATCCCCAATTTGACGGGCGGGGGGATCGATGGTTATGAAGCCGCAGTGGCCCTGGAGCGTTATTTTACGCAACAGTATCCGCCGCCGGATGTGGTCCGGATTGACACCGGGGCGGCCATCCAATACCGACTGGGTACCCATGTCTCGGAAAATTGGATCCCCTTCATTCCAGTCCACATCCCGGGATCCAATCGCGAGATCCGCCTCCAGCGTGCAGCGATGCCGCGCCTGATCTCAGAAACGCCCAGCCCGGTAGAGCCCAGGGGAATGCTTCTGCGCGCCGGACTGGATGCCACGCCGCGGCAGCCTTACTTTATCCATGAAGAAGAAGTACCACGGGCCGGTATTCTCCTGACCCGCACTTACCAGCGCGCCCGCTGGTGGGATGGCAAGATTTACACCTGGCTCGGGCGGAGAAAAGAAACTGGAAGAGGTCAAGGTTCTAGCGGCCTGGAATTTGATCAAATCGTGCCAACAGAATAAAGCCTTATATTTAAGCCGAGTTGAATTTAACGCTCCGAGCTGCTGCGATTGCCCAGCACAAAGAGGCAGCCGAAGCGGAACTTAACTTCTTGTTCTCCCGTCTCAATAGCCCGGCCAGCATCCAGGCTTTTGGATGACATTCCCCACAGTGCCGAAAACGTCCATCGCTATCCCCTGTCCGTCTTGCAGGATCGCCAGGCCCATTGCCTGGATGGCGGCCTATTTGCGGCCATGGCCCTGCGCCGGCTGGATTATCCCCCTCTAATTATTGACCTATTGCCAGAGCCAGGGATGGATGATGATCACGTCCTGGCCCTTTATCAGCGGGATGGCTTTTGGGGCGCAGTGGCTAAATCCAACTATGTCGGCTTGCGCTTTCGGGAAGCCATCTACCGCAACCTGCGCGAGTTGGTGCTGTCCTATTTTGAGGATTACTACAATATCAACGGGCAAAAGACGCAGGTGGACTAAATTGGGTCTCCCATCCCTTGATAATTCCTATGGAGCCTGCCAAGCGCCGGGCGGCAGAATTATCCTTCACAACGGCCCAATTTTCCCCTGAAACCTGTTCAATAATCGCTCAATTTTCCCCCGACTGTACCTCGACAGAGTTTTGTGAGTCTTTGAGCGATTCGGACTACCGCCTGATAACCGTCCGATTTTCCCCGACATTTCACTTCGCCTGATAACCGTCCACTCTCACCATGACAACAGGCTGACAATGGTTTCACCACAGCCCGACATCCTGCATCCCTCTTCTCAATCTCGAGCAGGTAGCTTCACCCGAGGTACAATAGCCCGATTTTCGTCTGACCGTAGGTTGATTTTTCCTTAACTGCCGCTCGACCTCCCCTCGACATTAGCCTCCCTAATTTCTGCGGCGCAAGTCTCCCTCCAAAATTGGGTGTGATACTGTTCCTACCCGATGATCTCTTTAAGCGAGTTTACACTTATTCAGCCAATCGTAGATCATCGCTGCTGTCTGGCGGTAATTGTGTTCCATCATCAGATTGTGAGCAGCGGCGCCTGGCACAACCCTGTAATCGGCCCCATAGTACGCAGCAGAGCGCCGTTGGGCCGCTTCGCCAACGACCGCATCTCTCTCCCCGGCCAACCAGAGCAGCGGGGTTTTGACAGTTTTGGCCGGAAACCAGAGGGGAGGATTGTGCTGCATCATGACCAGGGCCGACTCCGGGCCAAGCCGGGCGTGGAGTTCTTCCGGCGAGTAAAGGGCATCATTTGAGATCAGTTTTTTGGCCGCCTGGGCCGGAGTGCGGATATACGGGGTGGCCCATGCAGTAAGTGTTGCCAGCAATACCCCAACCGGATCGAGGCGCAGAAACCGGAGCAAGCCACCCGCGTAGGTATTGTGGGAGACCCATGGAGCGACCAGCACCGCTGCCGGTAAATCGTCTCCGCCATACTTCAGATACCACTGGACAAGCGCGCCGCCCATACTGTGGCCCATCAGCACGGGCCGGCGCGGCAAACGCTCCACTTCGACTTCCAGAAAGCGCAAATAATAGCCCAGGGTGCACCAGCGGTTGGGGCGCTGCCGGGGAGACCCGGCGTGTCCCGGTAGGCTAAAGGCATGGCTTGCCCAACCCCACTGGGCCAGCAGTTCTTGCCAGGACTGCCAGCACCACGCGCCATGCCACATCCCGTGTTGCATCAGGATCGGCGTTTGAAAGCGAGGCCGTTTGGGTATATAGCTGATCCTTTCGATGCCACCTTCAATGTTATGCCGCACCACAAAGATTTCTGTCTCGCGGATCTCTATTAAAGCCGATGGTACTTTACCCCCTTTACCCGTATGGCTACGAGACTAAAAATTACGTCGAAGCCTATTATCGCATAGATGCTGTAGTGTCGTCAATTGTCCAAAATCATCGGGGTTCCACCGGCCTGACCATCGGTTCAAAGCCACAGGGGTCGGCCCTGCCGACCCTTAGCCCAAAACCCCCCATTTCTAGGGGTTGACAGCCAGGCTGATTGGGCTTACCATATCCTGGAATAAATTCATCCAGCCACTTTACCCTCCCGACGGCCCTCGCTGAGGGCCTCGTATTTCCCCCGCTTTCTGTCGGTCGAGTGTACGTTCCCGGCGCCCTGCTTCGCTCAAGGCGCTTTACCTACCCACTCTGCCCGGTTATCAGAACGGTCCGTGGTCTCAAACGCCTTAGTTTAACCCGCGTTTACCGGCGCGGCTCAAGGACTGTTTCGCTCTATGCCCGGCAGAATTTTTGCTTGCCTGCTTTTCCTGCTCGCTATCCTTTTTATCCTGACCCAACCGGCGCTGCTGCGTCCCGTTTTGCATCTCGAAGCGCCCCCGGCCACGGCGACCCCACGCCCCACCCTCACGCCTACCCCCACCCTTGATCCTCTGGCCGCCCTACCCAAAGTGACCCCATCCGGCGCAGGTGCGGCCGCTTTCGGCCTGCCTCCGGCCGTCTCAGCAGTCCCTTTGGCCGAGGCGACCCCAATCAGCCAGCTCGACTCGCTCCCGGTCTATGCCGTTACCTCACCCTCGCCTGCCTCGGCCCTCATTCCCTCCCCTCCTACCCCGGCGGGCCAACCGCCCGACCGGCTGGTGATCCCTCGCCTGCATTTGGATGCGCCGGTCGAGGCGGAGGGCATGACCCCTTCTCAGGAACTGCCCGGCCTGGTTGAGTGGACGGTGCCGGACCACCGGGCCGCCGGCTGGCTCAACACCTCGACGGCCTGGGGCCAGGCCGGCAATACGGTCCTGGCCGGACATCACAACATTAAGGGCGAGATCTTTCGCGACCTGTGGACCCTGCAAGCCGGGGACAAGATTGACCTGTTTGCCGGAGAACGGGTGCGGCATTACGTCGTCAGTGAGGTCCTACTCGTCCCGGAGAAAGGGCAGCCAGTAGCGGTGCGACTGGCCCACACCCGCTATATTCAACCCACCGAGGATGAGCGGCTGACCCTGGTCACCTGCTGGCCCTATGAGAATAACACCCACCGGGTCATTGTCATCGCCTATCCCGGAGAACCAGAATGAACCGAAAAGATTTGACGGCCCTGCCGGCGGTCAGAATAGCTACGGGCCGGCTCCAAACAGCAGGGCACATCCCAGCGCCCGGCTCTCTGCCGCGTGTCGCCGAAGCTGGCGCTCAGGAGGAAAAGAATTGACCCAGGCCAATCCCTCGCGCGGGACCGCGCCGCTGCGGTCGCCAACAGGAAGCGACCACCCCAACGGGCCGGGTTTCAACCACTGGCCGAGTTTTAAGGCGCTGGCCGCGACGGTCAGCCTCGCTGAACTAAGCGAACGAGTGACCCGCGAACTCTGCCGCCAGTGGCCGGCCGACCAGGTCTTCCTGCTCCTGGCCGATTCTTGCGGTACTCTGCATATCCGGGCTGAGCACAGCCGTCGTGGCGCGCCCCGGCGGGATGTTGTCCCGGGGAGTATCTGTGACCTGGCCATGGCCGGCAACGCCTTTGTGGTCCCGGAGGCCCTGAGCCATCCCCTGTTCCAGAACCGCGAGCGGGTAATCGAGCTGAATTTACGCAGCCTCATGGCTTGCCCGTTGGGCAGCGACCAGCCGCAGGGAGTTCTGTACGTTTGTTCCTACAGCCGCCGCGGCCTCTTTACCGAAGCCGACCTGGACCTGCTCCGGGCCTACGCCGCCCAGGTCAGCCTGCATCTGGAGCGCATGCGAGCGCTGGCCGAAAAAGAGCGGCTGCGGCGGGAACTGCAGACGGTGGCCGGCAGCCGGGGCCGGGTGGCGGCGGTGGCCCAGCATGAACTGATTAACCCGGTCCAGGAAATCTGGCTGGCCCTGTCCCTGGTTCAGAAACAGGCTGGCCTGCTGGCCGAGCGCCTTGGCCCGGCAGCGACCCCGGAACTGCACGAAACGGTTGAAGGGCTGCTGGCCGGGTTAGGCCACATCGCCCACGGCGCTCAGGGGGTCAAGGAACGCTATATTGACCCGCTGCGCCGCTTCCATCAATTGGAACTGCGACTGGACCGCCTCGAACCGGCGCTCCTGACCGCTGCTGCCCTCCAAAAAATGAGCCTGGCCTGGCGCTGGTTGGCCCCCGACCACCGGCTGGAACTGTTTGAAAGCTTGCCGGTCCCGCTCAAGGTAGATCTTGACCTGTTTGAGCAGGCGGTGGCGCACCTGATCCAAAACGCGGCCAACTACTCCAAGGTCGGGTCGCCCATCCGGGTAACGGCCTGGCTCGAGCAAGCTGAGCTGATCATTGCGGTGGAAGATGAGGGGATCGGCATTCCGGCCGAGGATTTACCCTTCATCGGTCTCTGGCTGTACCGGGGCCGCAACGTAGCCAACAAGGCCCGGTTTCCGGCCGGGCTGGGTCTTGGCCTGCACGCCGCCCGGCATATTGTCGAAGCGCATGGCGGTCAGTTGCGGATCGAGAGCAAACTCGGACGAGGCACGCAGGTCCGCCTCTGTCTGCCGCTGTTTGGCGACAGGGTCAAGTCGTCGGACGTGCTAAAAATGGTTAACTCTGACGAAGTCAGAGCTGTTTTGGGTGGCTGCTGACCTGAGCAGCCGGTCCTGTATTCATTCGCGCTATCGCGGTGTCGAAAGGAAAGCATGAAGAATTTACGTCTTTTACCTCTCCGGTTGTTGCTGGCCCTCCTAGTCAGCGCCCTCCTGGCCGCCGGCATTGCCCTGGCCTTCAGCACCCAATGGAGCACGCATTTCAACAGCGCCGGCGACCTGGGCCAGTTTGACCGCTACCTGATCGGCGACTGCGCCGGCCAGAACCACTCCGTTTCGGGCAGTTCAGTCCATATGCGCGCCAATTACGGCGCCGACTGTTTTGGCGCTTACTACCGCGACAACAACAACCACCCCAATACCTTCCCCACCGACCAGGACGTGCGGGTCACCTGGCGCTGGCGCTACAGCGGCTATGAAAAGTACGGCACCCAGGCCGGCCAGGTGACCAGCGCCTACGGCGTGGTCCAATATTACGGCCTGTCGGGCGTGGATACGACCGGGGCCGGGGGCAATACCAACTTTCCCCACGTCGTGACCAACGGGCCGTGGGGCAGTAATGGAGTGGACAACCCGTTGTGGCGGGGCAGCGCCTACGATACGAACTGGCACACCTCCACCTTCGATTTCATTTGTGATGGGACACAGCTCACCTGGTGGCTGGACAGCGGCCAGATCCACCAGGCTAGCGGCCCGGCCCGGCCGGCGGGCGATCCCTACCGCCCCTACCAGTTCTGGTTTGGCAACCTCCTGACCGACACCCCCGCCAATGGCGACTGGACCGGCTTTGACCTGGACAACGTCCACATCTACGCCGTCGAGCGACCGCAAATGAATACCCCTGTACCGGGCGGCGGTGGGACCCAGGCGGTGACCTGGAACGCCGTGCCTAACACCCCCCAGCCGGACGGTTCGACCTGGGGTATTGAATATGAAGCTCAGGTCTGCTCCGACCCCGCTTGCAGCAGCCCCCTCGGCAGTTCGGGCTGGCAGGCCGGCACGAGCTACACCTTCAGCGGGCTGGAAGTGAACCGGACCTACTCCTACCGGGTGCGGGCGCGCTGGGTTGGCGCGCCGGAGCTGGTCACCTGTTGGGGCAATACAGTCAGCGCCGAACAGGTAGGCGTGCCGGAGCTGCGCCTGGCCAAGAACGCTACGGCTGAGGCCGGGCCGGGCGAGGTCATCAGCTACAGCCTGATCCTGCAAAACAGCGGCAGCGCCGGCGCGAGCGGGGTGGTCGTCCGCGACCCGGTGCCGCCATATATCATCCATCCCACCAACATCAGCGGCGGCGGCAGTCTGAGCGGGAACGAGGTAATCTGGAATATCGGCAGTCTGGACGGAGGCGAGAGCCACACCTTGAGCTGGCAGGGGGTAGTGGCCCCCGGCGTTCCGGCCAGCGTGACCCAGATTGTCAATACGGCGACGGCCAGTGACAATGCCGGCCACACCGCCCAAGCCCAGGCAGCGACGACGGTGCTGGTGCCGGGGCTGAGCCTGGCCAAGAGCGCCCCGGCCGAGATCAAGCCGGGCGAGGGAGTCAGCTACAGCCTGACCCTGGCCAACACGGGCAATATGACCCTGCGTCAAGTAGTGGTCCGTGATCCGTTACCGCAATATTTGCTCAACCCCACCGGCATCAGCCACGGCGGCCGCCTGAATGGGAGCGAGGTCGTTTGGGAGATCGGCGATTTGACCGCCGGGGAAAGCCTGGTCCTGGCCTGGCGGGCGACGGTAGACCCGCTCATTCCGGTGGGCGTGACCGAGCTGCTCAACCGGGCGACTGTTACCACTCAGATCGGTCTAACCGCCGAAGCCCAGGCAGCGAGCCGGGTGATTCAGCCGCAGATGCGGGTCATCAAGGTTGCCCCGGAAAAGGTGATGCCGGGCCAGGAGATAACCTATACCCTCACCATTTCCAACGCCGGCAGCGTCACCCTGTACCAGGTCCGGCTGGAAGACCCGCTCCCGGCTTACATTACCCCCGTGCCTTACAGCATCTCGGATGGGGGCTATGAAGTGCCCGGCCGGCTTGTCTGGGACAACCTGGGCGATATTCCACCCGGTCAAAGCCGGGCTGTCTCCTGGCGGGGAACAATTGACCCGCTGATTCCCCCCGAGGTGCACGAAATCCGCAATGTCGCTGTCGCCACTGCCGGGGGCGGGCTGACTGAGACCGGCGAGACCCTGAGCGAGGTCCTCCAGCCGGGGCTGGCCCTGGTCAAGGAAGCCAGCGCCACGGCTTACGCCGGCGGGGAGATCGCCTATTATCTCCACCTGAGCAACAACGGCCCCGGCCTGGCCCGCTTCATCGAAGTCCACGACCCGCTGCCGGCCTACACCTTCTTCGTGCCTGATGTAGCCCCCAGTATCAACAACTACGGCACCCTGGAAGGCAGCGAGGTTGTCTGGCGGTTGAACGAACTCGGGCCGGGAGAGACGGCCACGCTGCGCTGGCGGGGCCAGGTCAACCTGGACGTGCCGGCGGGGGTGGACACCATCCCTAACGAAGCCCGGGCTACATCCCTGGAAACGCCCAACCCGGTCCTCGCCCAGGCCTCGACCCGGCTGCTCGATCCAGGGCTGCGCCTGAGCCAGACCTGCCCCACCCCGGCCCAGGCGGGGAATGTCCTCACTTACACCGCACGGGTCGAGAACGGCAGCAATGGCGTGGCTCGCAGCGCGGTGGTGCGCGCGCCGGTCCCGGCCGGATTGAGCTACATTCCCGGCTCGGCCACCGCCGGGGGACGGCTGGCCGGCAATGAATTGATCTGGGAGCTGGGCACGCTGGCCCCGGGGGTGCGAGTGGAGCTGGCCTTCAGCCTCCAAACCGCGCCTGACCTGGCCGCCGGGCAGGTCGCCAGCGTGGTCTCGCTCTATTCGGATGACCAGGCGGTTATCCAACGGAGCTGCCAGACCGCCCTGTTCGTACCGGCCCTGAAACTGACTAAAATCGCCCCGGCCCAAGCCCTGGCCAATGAGGAGATCGAATACAGTCTGGCCGTCGAGAATCGCGGACCGGTCGTGGCCCATAACGCCGGGCTGACCGACAGCCTGCCGCTCGGAGCCGATTACGTGCCCGGCACGGCCTCGGACGGCGGGGCCGTGGGCGACAGCGCCATCTTCTGGCAATTGGGCGATCTGGCCCCGGGCCAGCGGGTCGAGCGCCGCTTCCGGGCGGTCGTCCACGCCCCCTGGGGGATTACGGCCACCCAAATCTACAACGAAGCTGCCGCCGGGGCCGAGCGGGCCGTGACGGTCCGAGTCAGCGCCGTGACCCTGGTACCCCGGCCTGTCTTCCAACTCACCAAGACCGCCCCGGCCCAGGTCAAGCCAGGTGAGATCATCAGTTACAGCCTGACCGCGCTCAACAGCGGCCCCGGCCTGGCTCGCCAGGCGCTCCTGCGGGACAATCTGCCCGAAGGCGTCATTGCCCTGGAAGATACCATTGCCGCCGCCGGGGGCTTCTACGACCCGGTCCAGCGGGCCGTGACCTGGCCCTTGGGCGATCTGCCGGCCGGAACGCCGGTCGAGCGGCAGTTCGCGGTCCTGGTCCCGGTCAGCCTGCGGCCCGGCGGCCTCCCCCTCCAGAACCGGGCCTTCTTGACTTCGCCGGACGCCATCGCCGCTTATGCCCAGGCCACGACCGGGGTGACGAGCACCTTTATCCTGGTCGGCGAGAAGACGGCCACGCCCTTCGTCAAACCGGGCGAGCGCATTGACTATGCCATCCAGGTCCACAACGGCAGCCCGAATCTGGCGGCCAACGTCGTCATCCGCGACCCGCTGCCCCCGTACACGACCTACCTGACCGATACCGCCTCGCTGCCGCCGGTCTTTGAAGAGAACGGGCAAATCCTGCTCTGGAACCTGGGCGTGCTGGCCAGCGGGGAAACCCGTGAGGTCCGCTTTACCGTGCAGGTGGCCGGGCAGGTTCCGGACTGGCTGGACCGGGTCACTAACACCGCCGCCGTCTCGTACAGCGGCGGCAGCTTCGAGGTGCAGGCAGTCACCCTCTTGCCTTCGGCCGGCCTTGCCGCGCAGGCTTCACCGACCCCCACCCTGCCCACAGCGCCGCCGCGCCCATCACAGCCCCCCGAACCGGTGCCGCCCACGCCCACTCCCCTGCCTTCCCGGCCGCCGGTGGTCGAAGTTCCCCCACCGGCGACGGCCAGTCCATCCTTGACCGCCCCGGTCCTGCTGAAAGCAGTCAGCCCGGAAACGGTCCCGGCCGGCCAGACCAGTCCGGTCACCTGGACTCTGACCTTTTCCAACCCGACCTCGCAGGCTGTGAGCGGCGTCATCGTCACCGACCCCCTGCCGCCGGGACTGGTTTACCTTGGCCACGACACCACTCAGGGCCAGGTGCAGCTGACCGGCGACCTGACCCAAACCGTCATTGTCGCCACCCTGGGCGATGTACCGCCCAGCGGGCAGGCGACGATTGGGATAGTGACCCAGATCATCAGTGAAACCGTGACAGAGACGGTCTACACCAACACCGCCCGCTACACCGCCGCCACCCTGCCTCCTGGCATGTCTAATGAGGCCCGCGTGACGGTCGTGGGCCAGACCCCCTTCCTACCCGTCACCGGCGGCCTCCTTGACCCCCGCACCCCGGCGGGAAGGGGGGTGTGGGGAGGCGTGGCGGTGGTCTTGCTGCTGCTCGCGTTGGGACGCAGGGGAGCAGAGGAGCAGGGGAGCGGAGGGGCAGGGGGGAAAGAGAAGAAGATAGAAGATAGAGGATGGAAGATGGAGGATAGCAGATGGTAGATAGCAATAAAGGGAAGTTTCTTCCCCCTTACTCCCTACTCCTTACTACCTACTCCCTGGAGGTTTTATGTACCGATTAATACTCTTTGACGCAGTGGATTTACTGGATAACAAAGGCGAAGTCTTGCTGGAGGCGAAAGCCTATTTTGCCCGCTTGCGGCTGGCGGGCTGGCCGCAGGCGGCGTTGATCACCAACCAGGGCGGGCCGGCCTGCCGGGATGCCGATTGGTCCTGGTCCGCCAGATATCCGACCCTGGCCGAGGTGGAGACCCAGTACGGCCGCCTGGCCGAAGCATTGGGGGCGCGGCTGTATATGAGCCTGATATACCTGACCCGGCAGGGCCAGGTGTATCGCCCCAGCGCACTGACCGGGGATGACCCGCGCGGGCGGCTGGATTGGCGGCTGCCAGGCGGCGGGATGATCCGGCAGGCGATGCAGGATCACCAGATCGAGCGACCCGACGAGGTCCTGGTCGTCGCCACCCGGCCGGAAGCGCTGCTGGCCGCCCAGGCGGTCAAAGCCGCCTATTTTGCCAACACCCGCAACTTTTTCCGGACGATCCGCCCGCCGCTGGTCCGCCCGACGGAAAGGGCCGCCCGTGTTTAACCCCAGAGCGACCCGCCTGGCCGCCGTGATCTTGATCGCAGTCGGTCTGCTCCTGCTGGCCCGGCTGGCGCTCCGTCCGGCAGCGGCCCAGTCGCCCGAGCGTCCTCGCCCGATCTCGGCCTGGGGCCTGCTGCCGGCCACGCGAACGGTTGAGTTGAACAGCCAGGGGGTCAGTAGCGGAACTTTTTATTCAACCGATTTCCAGACCTTTGAGTGTTTCCCGGTGCAGGCTGTCCTGGAATATACCGGGACCCACAGCTACATCTACCTCGACACCACCCAGTCCTGGGCGCGGAGCCTGGTCACCCCGACCGCCCAGGCCTTTGATGCCATGTGGCCGGTGCTGGTATCGTCCTTTGGCCCGCCGCCCGACCGGGACGGCGACCCCCGTTTTAGCCTGCTTTTGCTGGACATCCGCGATCCATATTACCACGACCCGGGCGCGACCAGCTATATCCCGGCCTACTTCGATCCACTGAATGAAGCCCCCGGACCGTGCAGCAGCAGCCGGGAGCTGATCTACGTGGATCTTAACCCCACCAGCCCGGCCGGGTTGGACGGGAAACGCGGCCTGGCCCACAGCCTGGTCAACGCCATCCTCTGGCAGGCCGACCCTACTGAGGAGCTGTGGCTGGCCGAGAGCCTGGCGTACCTGGGCGAATATATCGCCGGCCTGGGCCATCGTCCGGAAATAGCCAACTTCCTGGCCAACCCACGCAACCCGCTGACCGGGCACACCCACTCGAGTGGCGACGCCGGGCAGGAATACCTGTGGGCGTTGTACCTGTCCCAGCAGTACGGCCCGACGGCGGTCTACAGCCTGGCCCAGAGCAGCCGGCATGGCCTGGCCTCGGTCAGTAACGTGACCGGGACCGATCCGGCCGATATTTTTCAGCGCTGGACCCTGGCCAATCTGGTTGACGCCGGGGGTGGGGCGACGCCTTACGGTTATGCCGGGCTGGAAATCGTGGCCGGAGCGGGCGACAACATGACGACCTTCAAGCGCCCGCCGGCTACCAGCATCATCGTCCCACCGCCGGATGGCTGGCCCGGCTCCCCACCCTATCGCCGCCCGCCCGGCCTGGACCTGAGCGGCAGTTTTCAGGGGGTCGGTTACTATGCCGCCGACTACTACCGGCTGTACCCCCTGGGCGTGCCAACCTGGATCGTGGATGTTTCGGATGAGCGGCCCTTTGGCCAGAGCGTCTACAGCGATGCGGTCACGGCGGCAGCCAATTGGGCAAATGTCATCACCATCCCCACCGTTATCACCGGCAGCTCCTTCACCCTGGCCTGCGGCCCGGGGCGGACCACGGGCGCGCTGGGCCGGTACCGCTACCAGCTCTGGCCGCTGTTTCCCCCCTGGTGGCCGGGCTGGGCCGAGGATGGCAGTGACGATGAGGATAACGATTGTATCCCTGACTGGACTGAGTGTCCGGAAGGACTTTGCCCGGATACGGACGGCGACAGTACGCCCGATTACCAGGATGCCGACAGCGACGGCGACGGTTTGAATGATCAGTGTGAATATGGTGGTTCGGGCTGTCCCCTTCCCGGCCCGGCCCGCGACAGCGACGCCGATGGGAGACCCGATTACCGGGATGCTGATGACGATAATGACGGCGTGCCAACCTTCCGGGAAATCGCGGCCGGCCAGAGCTGTACCACCGCTGGGGACTGCGACCGGGACGGGACGCCTGACTACCTGGACGATGACAGCGACGATGACGGCCTATTGGATGGCAGCGACCCCAGCCCGGAGTGCGCAACGGATGAGTGTGAGACGTGCCTGTATTTACCCCTGATCAACCGGTGAGGTTGGTCGGGAGGAGGGTGAGCTTGTGAAACAGCGAACGATTTTCCTGATATTGAGTGCAGCCCTGGCCCTGGCCGCCGCTTATGGCGGCGGTGAGGCTGAGGCGCTGTTTCAATCGCCCTTGCCAACTCCGACGATGATTTACACCCCCACCCCCTCGGCCACGCCGACGGCGACCCACACCCCGACCCTCACCCCCAGCCCCACGGTTGGCCCGCCGCTGCTTTTGCCTGCGGCGACCTGCGGCCAGATCGGCGCGGTGGTCACGGTGGAGGCGGTCAACTTCAGCCCCAACGCGCTCGCGAGCCTGACCTGGAGCGGTTTACCCCTGGGGACCGACCCTTCTCCGCTGCAAGCCGACCCGGTTGGCCGCCTGCGCTTCACCTTTGTCGTGCCCAACGACTACGCCGGGCCGCACCTGGTGCGCGTTGCGGATGGCCTACGCCTGGCCCAGTTTACCTTCAGCCTGGGCGAAGACTGCGCCCCGCCCCCGCCGACCGAGATGGCGACGCCGGCAGCCTCGCCCACCCCGACCTGGACGCCGACGGCCACCGCCACTCCCCCGGCGGAATTACCCCGCCTGCGCTGCGAACCGGAAGCGGCCGTGCCCGATACCGTGATTTACGTCTACGGGGAGAATTTCCACCCCGGCGGCCTGTTTCACCAGCTGCGTTGGGATGGCGTGGCCATTCCCTGGGCGCCCAATGGGCTGACCGTGGGCGATGACGGCAAGTTTATGCTCTGGTTTGCGACCCCTTCCGATACCTATGAGCTGCACACCCTGGTCGCCGACGACGGCAGGGGCAGCACAGCGGAATGTTATCTCGACCTGCTGCCGCGCGACCCGACCCCGACCTGGACCCCGACCGCCAGCCTGACCCCGACCCCCACCGCCACCTGGACACCCGGCCCGCCGCCGCGCATCACCGTCACCCCGACCCTGGAGCCCTCGCCCTTTGACTTCTGCGTCGAGGCAGACGCGGTCTTCAGCCGCAACCCGCTGGTGGACACCTTGATTGACGCCGGGCTGGTCCTGACCAACACCTACACCGCCTGGCCGGAGAACCGGCTGCAGCTGGCCATCTGGCAGTATGACCAACTCCAGGCGGCCGACACCGGGGTGCGCTTCAGCCTGCCGGGCCTGCCTGCCGGCCAGGCGCTGACCCTGCGCCAGCAGTTCCAGGTGACGCGCTCCGCCGGGCCGGCCTGGTTTCAACTCCGGCTGGTGGATCAGACCACCGGGCAGGAGTCAATCTGCGGCAGCTCGCCCTGGTTTGTTCTCTATGTCCAGGATGATGAGCCGTATCCGCCGCCGCTGCTGGAACCGGCGGATAACATCTGGCTGAACCGCCGCGATTTGACGCTGGCCTGGCTGCCGGCCGAAATACCGCCAGGGGCCGGGCCGGTGGACGGCTACGAGCTCCACCTGCTCGACCGGGACGGGGTGAGCCTGCTGGAACAGGTTATCGGGCCGGAGGTGAGCGGGTGGTCCTACCCCCTGGCGGCCGATTACGGCGAGCGCCAATTGGCCTGGCGGGTACGGGCGCATAATGCCGCCGGCTGGGGCCGCTGGGCGACTGCCTTTTACTTCGGGGTGGATACGACGGCACCCGCCGTCAATCTCAGCCTGGCCGGGACGCCGGGCGACGACGGCTGGTGGCTCTCGCCGGTGACGGTCCGCCTCGGCGGAGCCGACCCCTTCCCCGGCTCCGGGCTGGCAGCGACCTACCTGCAAATGGGCGAGAGCCGCTGGCAGCAGGTCATTCCGGGTGGAGCTAACTCGGTGGACCGGGAGGGTATTTACCGGCTGCGCGTCTACGGGCGGGATCAGGCCCTCAACCGCAGCCCGGTCGTCGTCGAGCCGGTCAGGATTGACCTCTCCCCGCCTTACCGGGTCGAGGCTGTCTTTGACCGGGTGGCGACTTCTTCCGGCTGGTATACCGCCCCCCTGACCATCAGCCTGGCTGCTGCCGACGAGGTCTCCGGGGTGGCCGAACGGCTGGCCCGGCTGGACGGCGGGGCCTGGCAGCCGGATGGCGTCACGGTGGGCGGCGAGGGCATTCACCCGGTTGAATTCAAGGCTCGTGATGCCGCCGGCCACGAGACCGGAACCCGCCAGACCACGGCCAAACTGGACTTGACTCCACCCGCGGGGGCCATTGCCCTGAATGGGGCGCTGTGCCAGGTCTGCCCGCCGATCACGGTCAGTGTTGCCGGCGGCGACGCCGCCAGCGGCCTGGCTCACTGGGCGCTGCGGCTGGAGCTGCCGGTGGCCTGGCTGGGCGATAAAATGGCCGGTCTGGCCGCGCCTTTGACCCCGGGCGACACGGTGCTGGCCTCGGGCAGTGACGGCAGCCGGGACATCCTCCTAAAAGGAGGCGACCTGCCGGTTGGCCCGCTGACCCTGCGCCTGGCCGTCCAGGATACAGCCGGCTGGGTAACGGCGCAAGAGCTGCAAGTTGACAACGCGCTCTACACCGCCGGGCCCACGCCGACCCCCTGGTTGATGGCCACCGCCACGCCCTGGCCCACCCCCACCCCGGGGGTCATGCCTTACGTGACGATTACTCCCACGCCAGGCACGCCTGGTAGCAGTGTTGGGGGGGGCGGTGATGATGATGGCAGCGGTAATGGTGGGAGCAGCTCAGGCAGCGATGACAACAGCCTGGACGCACCCGGCCGGCCGCTGGGCTACCCCGTCGGTGGGACCGTCGTTCCGGCCATCCTGCCGGTTACGGGGGAAGGGATGGAGGGAGGAGGGTGGATAGCGGATGGTAGATGGTGGATCGTAGTCTTCGCCGTCGCCGGGTTAGCCATCCCCTGGCTCGCCGGGAAAGGATAGAGTCATGCAGGCTTTGATCATACTGGGCAGCAACGTGGACCGGGAGGCGAACTTACGCCGGGCGGTAACGTTGTTGCAGCACTGGCCCTTTATCGCCCTGCAGGCGATCAGCCCCATCTACGAATCGGCGGCAGTGGGCGACCCGGCCCAGGCGCCCTACTGGAATGCGGCCGGCCTGATTGAGACCGGCCTGCCGCCGCTCTTCCTGAAAGAAAATCTACGCCTCATCGAGGCGGCCCTCGGCCGGGTCCGGGGGGCGGGGGCTAGCCCCGGCCAAATCCCGATTGATCTCGATCTGGTTCTTTACGGGCAGTCTATGGTTGACCTGGGTCGCCGGCATATTCCCGACCCGGCCATTTATCACGACCCCCACGTCGCCCTACCCCTGGCCGACCTTGCGCCAGACTGGGTCCACCCGGAAAGCGGCGAAACGCTGGCCGAGATCGCCCACCAACTCAATTTTTCCGACAAGGAGATTTACAAAGTGAATATTTTACCCCCCATTACCCACGTCCCGGCTGTTCCGAATGGGAACGGCCGGCATATCGCGGTCAATGGCTTACCCGAGCCTTACGATCCGCACTTCGAGGGATTGGTCCGCCAAATCCTGACCCGCCTGGGCGAAGACAGCGAACGGGATGGCTTGAAACGCACGCCGCTGCGGGTCGCCAGAGCTCTGGATTTTCTGACCGCCGGCTACCGCCTGGAACTGCAAGAAGTGATCAACGGCGCCCTTTTTGACGTTGAGGATGAGCGCGGCGAAATGGTCATCGTCAAAGATATTGAATTTTACTCTCTCTGTGAGCATCACCTGCTGCCTTTTTTTGGCAAAGCCCACATTGGCTACCTGCCCAACGGCAAGATTATCGGCCTGAGCAAAATGGCCCGCGTTGTGGATGTGTTCGCCCGGCGGCTGCAGGTCCAGGAGCGGCTGACCGGCCAGGTGGCCGATGCCCTGATGGAAGTGTTGGACGCCCGGGGAGTCGCGGTGGTTCTGGAAGCCAGCCACTTCTGCATGATGATGCGCGGGGTCCAGAAACAGCACAGCTCGACCGTAACCAGCGCCATGCGCGGCGTCTTTCAGAGCGATCCCGGCAAACGTGAAGAATTCGCGCGCTTGCGACAACGATAAAGGAGAAATTTATGTTGGTGACCTTATCCGGCAAGGGCGGGGTGGGCAAAACCACGCTTTTGGCCGTTTTGTTGGATGAACTGGCCCGGACCGGCTATCCCGGCCGGATGCTGGCCGTGGACGCCGACCCGGCGATGACCCTACACCTGGCCCTGGGTTTGCCTGAACCAGGGGCGACCATCGCTCAACTCCGCGAGGCGATTGAGCTGAACGCCAAAACCATTCGCAATTTGCCTGCTGGCATGACCCCGGCTGCTTATCTACGGGAGCGGCTGCAAACGGCCGGAGTGGTGGCCCGCCACCAACTGCGCGGCAAAACGTTTGATCTGCTGGCGATGGGCCAGGGAGAGGGACCGGGCTGCTACTGCCGGGTCAACGCCGCCTTGAAAACGGTGCTGCACGGGCTGGCCGGCAGCTACGACCTGGTCCTGGTGGACAACGAGGCCGGGTTGGAGCATTTGAGCCGCTACCGCCTGGGCCGGGTGGCGCTGTTCCTGGTCGTGACGACGTCCCAGCCGGCGGCTCAGGCCGTAGCCCGGCGGGTCGTGGCCACGGCCAGGGCTGCCGGGATTGAAATTGAAGAAAGTGGGTGGATTTTCAACCGGGCGGCGGCCGGTTTTGCTCCGCCGCCCGGTGAGCTGGCGCTGGCCGCGCCGCCCAGCCAGGCGCTGCTTGAATTGGAAAGGTGCGGTCAGCCGGTCGTGAGCTTGCCGGACGATGACCCACTCCGGCTGGCCCTGGCCCCGCTCCTGGCTCGCATAGAGAGGAAAGACGCGTGTGTGTCAGCTTCTGTATAAAGACCTCGGCTCTTTTTTGGAACCATGAGGATTGCCCGGCCGAAAGCTGCTCCTTTGCCATTGGGCCCCACGGTCGCTGTGAGGACTGCCGGCACAGCCAGGACGGCCGCTGCGCCCTGACGCATGCGCCCCTACCGGAGACCGAAGGCAGAGGCGGCTGCTGCCACTGGAACGTGACCCCGGTGCAGGGCTGGCAGATCGTGACCCGGGAGATGCTGCTTCCGCTGGGGATTGGGCCGGACGAATTGGATGTGGCCCTGCTCAAAAGCCTGGAAGTGCCCTACCGCCTGATGGACGGCCAGCCGGTGGTTGATCCGGCTGCGCTGGGACTGCCTCAAATCTTCGGGCTGGGCACCGAACATCAGCTGGAGGAAGCGCTGGATTGGTCGGAGTGGGAGCGGCAGTGGTGCACCAAGCTCTAAAGGGAGCGGTACGTTACCCGGCTGAATTTGTCCTGGGAATGGCGGTGATGGGCGCCCTCTGGCTGCTGCTGGGGGCTGTCCTGGTGACAGCCTGGCCGTTGGGGCACCCAGCAGCCGCCAAACCGTCCGGTGGAGGACGGGCAAGCCTGCCGGAAGTCGTTACCTGGCGGGCGGCAACAGAAGCGCCGGCTCTGATCGAGGTCAGCAGCGCCGAGATGTCTCCCCCGACCCTGGCGCCCCTCGAAACAAGCGCCTCTGCGCCGGTGATTGCGCTGGCCGAACCCGCAGCGGTCAGACCTGGCCCGCCTGCTGCTCAGTTCCCGGTGAGCGAAGCTGCCGGCCCGGCCTCCCCGCTGGTTGGCTGGCCGGTCGCTGGGGAGGTCAGCAATCCTTTCGGCTGCACGGTCTATTACTCCGGCATCCCCGGTCCCAGTTGCCCGGCGACCGCACCCTGGTTTCACGATGGGCTGGACATCGCCGCGCCAGCAGGCCGGCCGGTGCGAGCAGCGCTGACCGGGACCGTCCTCTTTGCCGGGCCGGATGGCAGCGGCCCGGACTGTGGCGACTATCGCGGATACGGCCAGGGAGTGGTCGTAGACACCGGTAACGGCTGGCAGGCGCTCTATGCCCACCTGTCCCGCATTGAGGTGAGCGCCGGGCAGGTTATTACACCCGACACACTGATCGGGGCGGTTGGTGAGACCGGCTGTGTCAGCGGGCCACACCTCCATTTCGGATTGCGCTACGGGCCGGACCTGGTAGACCCGCAAAGTGTGAGGCAGGAATAATCCGTAGTCTCACCAGGAGGGCGATGGAGGGGGCGTAAATTTTAATCATCTCAACATATTAGCCGGCGTGATACGTGATGCGTGATGATCCCTCACGCATCACGCATCACGTATCATCCAAACAGAAAGGGAAAAAAATGAACAAGCTTACCCGTATCCTCAGTATCGTTTTTATCTTGATCCTGGCTTCCTTTACCCCCGCTATAAGCGCGGCCAATTCCGCTGAGGAAGTAAATGGATTTACCGCCGAAGCACCCGACTTGCTCGGGCATATTCCCCTGCATTTCGAAGCCAACCTGGGCCAGACTGATCCGCAGGTCCGTTTCCTGGCTCGGGGCAAGGGCTACACCTTGTTTGCCACACCGGGTGGCCTGACCCTCTCGCTCGCCTCGACGGAGGCAGGCGCAGGCCAGGCGCTGCAGATAGCTCTGAAGGGAGCCAACCCTGAGCCGGCGATGCGGGGCGTAGAGGCGCTGCCGGGTGTGAGCCATTACCTCCTCGGCAGCGACCCGGCCCGGTGGCGGACCGGCGTGCCGAATTACAGCAAAGTCAAGTATGAGCAGGTTTATCCCGGGATTGACCTGCTCTTGTACGGCAATCAGGGGCAGGTCGAGTATGACTTTGTGGTGGCCCCGGGCGCCGATCCGGGACAGATTGAACTGGCCTTTGCCGGGACAGAGGCGCTGCGGTTGGATTCTAACGGCGACCTCGTGATGGGCTCGGCCGGGAGCGAACTGCGCCAGAAAGCGCCGGTGCTCTATCAGGAGGTAGACGACGAAAGGCGCGAGATCGAAGGGAGCTTTGTCCTGTCGGGACAGCAGGTGAGCTTTCGGGTGGGTAAGTACGACCAGACGCTGCCTCTGGTCATTGACCCGGTGCTGGTCTACAGTACCTTCCTGGGGGGCAGCGATGAAGATTATCCTCGCCAAATCGCCGTGGACAGCGCCGGCAACGCCTACATCGCCGGCTATACTCACTCCTCGAACTTCCCCACGACGCCCGGCGCTTATCAAAGCAGCGGCAGTTATACCAACTTCGTCACCAAACTGAACCCGACCGGTTCGGCGCTCGTTTACAGCACCTATCTCAACGCCGGGGACATTTACGCCTTGGCCGTCGATAGCGGGGGCAATGCTGTCATTGCCGGCTCGGCAACTTTTGCTATCCCTGTCACTGCCGGCGCCTACGACACCGCCATGAGCGGGCCCGAAGACGGGTACGTGATCAAACTCAATGCGGCGGGATCAGCCCTGGTTTATAGCACCTACTTGGGTGGGTCGAACTGGGACAGCGTCAGAGCCCTGGCTTTAGATAGCACCGGGGCCGCATACGTTACTGGCTTTACCAACGGGGGCTTTCCGGTGACGGCCGGGGCTTACGATTCCACCTACAACGGCGGCCTGGAGGATATCTTCGTCGCCAAGCTTAACCCCAGCGGTTCCACCTTGGTCTACAGCACCTATGTCGGCGGCTCGCTGGTTGAACAGGCCACCACGATTGCGGTGGACGCGAGCAATAACGTTTACGTCGGCGGCCTGGTCCAGTATACCGGCTTTCCCACTACGGCCGGCGCTTATGACACCACCTTCAACGGCGCAACAGATCTCATCGCTTTCAAGCTCAACGCCACCGGCTCGACCCTTCTCTACAGCACTTATCTGGGTGGGAGTGGGGATGATACGGTCAGCGATATGAAGGTGGACGACAGTGGCAGCCTGTATCTTTTTGGTAATACCCCCTCCTCAAATTTTCCAACCACCTCCGGTGCCTATGATCGCGCGCTCAATTCAAGTTATGGCGCCTTTCTGACCAAGCTGAATTCGAGCGGTTCGGCCTTGGGCTACAGCACCTACCTGGAGGGGGCAAACGCGACCCCCATCGCCGCTGCCTTGGCTGTTAGTGGGGGCGGCCAGGCTTACCTGGCCGGCAGTGTTTATGCCGCAGGGGCTAACCCCAGCTTTCCGACGACGCCGGGCGCTTATGATCCGTCATTGGGTTCAACGGACGATCAGGACATCTTTATCACCAAATTCAATACCAGCGGCAGCGCGCTGCTGTACAGCACCCTTTTTGGCGGCGATAACGGCTCGGAAGAAGTGGTGGATATGGCTTTGGACAGCAGCGGGGATGTGCTGGTTGTGGGTCATTCGTATGGAGCCAATGTCCCCACGACGGCCGGCGCGTATGATCGGAGTTATAACGGGTACAGCGATGGCTTTGTCTTTAAGCTCCATCCTGATAATGCTCCCACCCTCTCGGCAATTGCTGACCAGATAACGGACGAGGACACTCCGACCGGCCCTGTTTCTTTCACCATCGCCGATATGGAGACGCCGGCAACCAGTTTGACGATCTCGGGAAATTCTTCAAATACCAGCTTAATCCCCACCGGCAATATCGTCTTTGGCGGCAGCGTCGCCAGCCGGACCGTCACGCTCACCCCAGCCGCCAACCAGGCTGGCGCTGCCGCGATCACCGTCCAGGTCGGTGATGGCAACAGCACGGCCTCGAAGGTATTTACCCTCACTGTCCAGGCAGTCAATGATCCCCCCACGATCTCCCCCATTTCTGACCGGGTGACCCCTTATCGGACAGCTGCCGGGCCGATCAGCTTCACCGTCGGCGATGTGGAAACAGCAGCAGGCGATCTAACGATAACAGGTACTTCTTCCAATCAGGCTCTGGCCCCGGATTCCAATATTGTCTTTGGGGGGAGCGAGGCCAACCGGACCCTGACCCTCACCCCGGTGGACGGTCACTCCGGGCTGGCGACGATTAGTGTTCAGGTCGGCGATGGGACAGCGGTGGCTCTGACCACTTTCAGCCTCACCGTAACTTCCCCGGACACTGACACCGATGGTGATAGCCTGCCTGATGGCTGGGAACAGGACCACGGCCTGGACCCGCTGACCGATGACGCTGCCGCCGATCCGGACAACGATGGGCTGACCAATTTGGCCGAGTTTCAGGCCGGCAGCGACCCGCAGAATGCCGACGACGATGGCGATGGGGTTAGTGACGGGCTGGAAATCGGGTTTGATCCGGACAACCCGCCGGATACAGATGGGGACGGAACCCCAGACTTTGCTGATACTGATGATGATGACGATGGCCTGCCAACTACGGTGGAATGTCCAGCCGGGCCACCCTGCCCGGATCATGACGGTGATGGCCGGGCCAATTACCTCGACCCGGATGACGATGACGATATCTTGCCGACCGCTGTTGAGTGCCCGGCTGGGTCCCCCTGTCCTGATACTGATAACGACAACACGCCTGACTATCTTGACTCGGACAGTGATGGCGATGGGTTGACCGACAGCCTGGAAGGGGCAAGCGACCCTGACCAGGATGGGATACCGAATTACCTCGACCTTGACAGTGATGGCGACGGCATCCCCGATGCCCAGGAAGGAGCAGGTGACCCTGACGGTGACAACCGTCCCAATTACCTTGACCCAGATAGTGACGGCGATGGCATTCCTGACGCTCAGGAAGGCACGGGTGATACCGATGGCGACGGGACGCCCAATTTCCTGGATGAAGACGCCGATAACGATGGGATCAAAGACCAGATTGAATGTCCGGGAGGTCCACCCTGCCCGGATGGAGACAACAATGACCGCCCCGACTATCTCGATGCCCGTCCTGATACCGATGGCGATGGTATCCCCGATTTTATCGAGGATGCAAATGGCGACGGCAACCCGGCTAACGACGATGCCGACCACGACGGGCTGGCTAACCATCGCGACCCGGACAGCGACGCCGACGGTCTGAGCGACCATGTCGAATGTCCTTTTGGCTTGGTGTGCCGGGATAGTGATGGCGATGGGGACTATGATTTCCTCGACCCTGACTCGGACAACGACGGCAAACCGGACGCTGTGGAGCGAGGGGACACGGATGGCGACGGCCTGCCCGACTATCTTGATCCTGACGACCACGATGGCGGCTTGGGCGACGCTGACGGCGACGGTCTGTCGGACCGGGCGGAATGCCCTTCAGGTCCGCCCTGTCCCGACAGCGATGGCGACGGCATCCCCGATTGCCAGGATCCAGACCATACCATAGTTCCGGGGCTGTACCTTACTATCACCGAGAATGGGCTCGAGAAGGTCAGTCAGGGGGTGCTGCCGGTTATGGGCCTAACGGCCACGCAGGCCAGTTCGGCCACTCACCCCCTCAGGAGCGGGCAGCGGTTGACCTACACGATCGGCTTGACCAATACCCGGCCATTGACTAGCAGGGTGATGATGACAGTAACCTTCAAGGCCGGCTTTGGCCCGGCCAGCCCCCACAGTTTTAACGTCGAACTGGATCCGGGCTCCGGACACAACGCCCAGTACGGCCAACAGGTAGTGGTAACAGGTCCGGCGGCAGCCCAGGTGACGTTCCAACTCAAGACTGGTTATCATCTGGACTGGACGATCATCCGGGATGTGCCAGTGGCGGCAGACACGAGCGGGCCAGGAAAGGTCTATTTGCCTCTGATTACCCGGTGATTTTACCGGGCGATGAACGAAATTGATTCCAGATGTCGAGTACCGGGGATGGCGGAAACAGGCCATCCCCGGTCAGGCCGCTAATCGGTCATCGCCCGTCCGGCGGCGATCCGGATCACTCGGTTAGCTGGTCTTGCAGCAGTTCTTGCTCTGATCAGAGAGACATAGCGGACCTCTTTCCCGCTGCCCTGGGCAATTCTTCCTCACCATGGCCTTTCTGCTCGATCAACTGCTGTCGGACGGAAGCAGCACTCAAGTACAGCTACAAGTGCACATTTTAGAACTTCGGATCGGTTTAGCCGGGTTGCTTAGCAATCGCTCGCGGATCATTCAACTCGTCAGGTAACCGTTCTTCAGTTCGTCTTTACTTTCGAGCGGCACAATTATCGTGGTCTATCCACCTTACCCCATCCAGTTGATTATTTTAAATCTTCGAGTTGCTTTATATAATGTAGGTAGGAAATCACAGGATGATTGGCAATAAGAGGGGGCACAGTTTGTCATGACCGAGCAAAGTGTCTTCCTCGATGACTTTGATGATACGCATGGGCGCGAGGAGCTAAACATGAAGGCAGGTCTTTCGAAGTCGCGGCTGGAGCAAATGCATCAAGTACTGTCAGGATACGTCGAACGCAAAGAGATGCCTGGGCTTGTGGCGCTGGTCAGTCATTATGACGACGTTCAGGTGGAGGCGCTCGGCACCCTGTCATTCGACAATCCGGCGCCCATGAAGCGTGACACCGTCTTTCGCATCGCCTCGATCACCAAGCCCATTACCGCAGTAGCGGCCATGATTCTGGTAGAGGAGTGCCGGATACGGCTCGACGAATCCATCGAGCCGTGGCTCCCGGAACTGGCCAACCGCCGCGTGCTCAAGTCCCTGGCCTCGCCGCTCGATGACACCGTGCCGGCCCAGCGTTCGATCACCCTGCGCGATCTGCTTATGTCCTGCATGGGCTTCGGCAGTGTGATGGCCATGCCCGATACGTATCCGATCCAGAAGTTCATCCGCGAATACCGGATCGGCGGCGACGGTCCTATGCTGCCTACACAAGCGCCTCGTATGGATGATTGGCTGCAAAAGCTCGGCTCGCTGCCGTTGATGGCACAGCCGGGACAGCAGTGGCTGTATAATGTCAGCAGCGATGTGCTTGGGGCCTTGATCAGCCGCGTGTCGGGACAACCCCTCGGTACATTCATGCGCGAACGCATCTTCGATCCGCTGGGAATGAAAGACACCTCGTTCCAACTGCCCTCCGAAAAGAGCGACCGCCTGCCGGCCTTCTACTACTTCAATCGTCAGACCAACCAGCTGGATTTCTTTGACGACCCAACGAACAGCGCCTGGCTCACGGAGCCGCCATTCGAATCCGGCGCAGGCGGCCTCCTCTCAACCCTTGATGACTATTTCGCCTTCAGCCGGATGATGCTGAACAAAGGCCGTCACGGGCGCGAGCAAATTCTTTCCCGCGCCGCCGTGGAGTTGATGACCTCAGACCAGGTATCGCCTGAGCAACGCGCCGGCGCTGAGCTCTTTTTCCACGAGCATTCCAGTTGGGGTTTTGGCATGGCGGTTGACATCCGGCGCAAAGATATTTTCCACACTCCCGGCCGGTTCGGGTGGACCGGCGGCTTCGGGACAACGGCCTACACCGATCCGGCAGAGGGAATGATCGGTATCCTCTTTACGCAGCGTCTGATGGATTCGCCGGAACCGCCGAAGGTATTCACCGATTTCTGGACCCTGGCGTATGCAGCCATGGAATAGGCAACAGACAACGGTAGCTAAGCATTAACTTGAGAGCAGGTATAACAGTTGTTGGGCCGGAGCGCGGATTGCCTGCTTCACCATTTATTGATAGATGCAAAGGTTGAATGAAATCGCCGCGCCTGGTCAACTCTGATATGAGGCAGCGGTAGAGAGGAGAGAACTTACGATGCGAACGACCGGGAAAGCCTATGTCCCAGCAGCGGGAAAAGACTGGCTCCTGCCCTTCTATGATCCTCTCACCCGGCTCTTGGGAGTAGAGGTATCCCACAGGAAGCTTCTCGACCAAGCAGCCCTCAACTCTGGTCAGCGAGTCCTTGAAATCGGTTGCGGAACCGGGAACTTGGCGATCCTGGCCAAGCGTCTGAATCCCGCAATCGAGGTTGTGGGGATCGACCCCGACCCGAAAGCCCTGGCGCGCGCCCGCGGCAAGACACAACGAAGTGGGGTCGCGATCCAGTTCGATCAAGGCTTTTCGGAGGAGTTAGCCTATTCCGACTCGTCGTTCGATAGGGTTTTGTCCGCGTTTATGCTCCACCATCTCCAACCCGATGCAAAGCTGCTTACCGTCCAGGAGGCCTGTCGTGTCCTCAAGCCGGGAGGGTCCTTGCACCTCGCCGATTTCGATGAAGGACACCATCACAGGGGCGGTTTCCTGGCCAGCATCCTCCATTCGCGCCATGGCTCGAGCTCCCATCACACTGTCCCTGGTCTCATGCGGAATGCCGGATTCGCGGACTCTCAGGAGGTCGCCGACGAGGCCGTTATTTTGGGACGAATCGTCTACTACAAAGCTGTTCGTCCTCTGGGCGGCTCAGTTTAATTTTGAGGTGAACCGGAATATACTCAATCCATTGGGCTGAAGGCCCGGAGACAAGGTGAATATCAGTGATGAAGGTTTTAGTTACAGGGAGTGCCGGCCATCTAGGTGAGGCGTTAGTCCGTACCTTAAAGAATATGAACCACGAGGTTATTGGTACCGACCTGATTCAGTCGGGCTTTACCGACAAGGTTGGATCTATAACCGACCGGGACCATGTCAAACAATGTATGGAAGGGATAGATGCGGTCCTGCATACGGCGACTCTCCACAAACCCCACATTGCCACTCATAGCCGGCAGAGTTTCGTTGACACGAACATTACGGGAAGTCTCAATCTCTTGGAAGAGGCCCTTGCTGCAAAGGTAAGCTCATTTATCTTCACGAGCACCACCAGCGTCTTTGGTGACGCGCTGACGCCATCGGCTGGTGCCCCTGCGGTGTGGATAACCGAGGAAGTGATACCCGTTCCCAAAAACATCTACGGCGTAACAAAGATTGCCGCGGAAAATCTTTGTGAACTCTTCTATCGCAATTATCAGCTTCCGTGTATCGTCTTGAGAACCTCGCGTTTCTTTCCAGAAGAAGATGATCGAAAAGAAGTGCGGCAGACTTATGAGGATAGAAACATCAAAGTGAATGAATTTTTGTATCGCCGGGTGGACATCGAGGATGTGGTCAGCGCCCACGTCCTGGCTCTCGAAAAAGCACCCGCTCTAGGTTTTGCCCGCTACATCATCAGTGCGACTACTCCCTTTACTCGTGCTGATCTGTTTGCCTTGCGCACTGATGCCCGCGCAGTGCTAAAACGAAGAGTGCCAGAGTACGAGGCCGTGTACGCTCGTTTCGGCTGGAAGATGTTACCTAGCGTTGATAGGGTTTACGTTAATGAACGCGCCAGGAACGAACTGGGTTGGCATCCCCGGTATGATTTTGGCACAATACTTGATCGCCTGAAAGCGAATGAGGACCCGTTTAGTCCCCTGTCATACATTATTGGCTCGAAAGGATACCACACAGTCAAGTTTGCAGAAGGTCCTTACCCAGTGGAATAAGCACCAATGAGAAGAAAAAATGCTTTATATAAGGCGAGCGCAAGCAACAAGCGATTTCCACTGTGGTTTATTTTTAAGGTAGACAGAGAAAAATTTCTGTCTACCGCTTTTCGTTACTGATATTTTAACTGGTTCTATGAGCCAGGTCCAGCCTGTAAGATCACTCCTACTTTTGCAGCCCTATCGTCTGGTACAGTTCCGCAAAATCCAGCGTATTGTTGAGGAGATGCTCAAAGCGGACCACCTTTTCTGTTTGATGAAAGCGGGTGGCAACATCCACAGAGCCCCACCCCTCATGAGCTAAACCCAGGTCATTATTCAACCGTCGCTGCCAGCCAGGCTGAAATATCAGATAAAACCGCTTCCGGCTGGGAGAAGAACAGGAAGTGAGTCTCGCCGGGATAGACCCGCTCGGTGACTGCCACCCCGCCTGCTTTGAAAGTCGCCACTCGCTGCTTGACATAGCTCAGGGGAATCCGTTCATCTGCCGCCCCACTAATGACCAGGACCGGCCGTTCGTGCCAGGCTTGATGAAAGGTGGAACTGTCAACCAGAGTAGTGTTCATCACCAGCGAGAGAAAGATCAGCCCTCGAAACTTTTCCGGCTGGGCCGAGGCCAGGCGAGAGACGCCCAGGCCGCCGTTGGACAATCCGGCCAGGTATAGACGGTTGGGATTGAGTTCCACCTGGGTTGCGGCATCGGCCAATACCTGGGCAATTAAGGTCACACTGTCGGCCGAGTGCCAGTTGCCAAAGCCGTAGCTGGGAGTGATGATGACCAGGCCCTCTCGTTCGGCCAGTTTGGACCAGACCCAGGTGTAGGTTTTGAAGTTGCCGAAGCTGCCGTGCAAGAAGATAATCGCCGGCAGCGGCCCGGCCGGCCGGTTTTTGGGAATATAGAGATAGTAATGACCTACCTCAAAGGGCAGGTGGAGCACATCTGCATACGCCCAGCCCATCACCGAGCCAAGCTGGTGGAAGTTGGGGTCGTTTTCCATTTCTTTGTACAGTTCAAGGGTAAAGGGAGCTACCTGCCGGGCTTCCTCGACGGTAAAAAGCCGGTCCAGGTAAGGCATCACCACAAAGCCGAGGTTAATCTGCTCGATTTCGGGGACAATATTGGCGATGCTATAGCGCGGAAAGCTGACCGTCTGGACAAAGCGGTGCTGCACCGGCGACCCGGGCGCAGGAACACCGTCAGGGGTCTGCCAGAGGATCAGGCCCAGGAGGCCGGCGCTAGCCAGCGCCAGTAGCAGGCTAGTCCAGCCCCAGCCAGGATGCTGCGCTGGTTGACTCAACCAGAACGCCAGGGGAAGCGGAAGGAGCACACCCAGAATGGCCAGCACGGACAGCCCGGCTCCAGTCCACGTTTGCGCTCGGAACAAGAACCAGGCGGCAAACAGGCCGAGGGGAAGGGCCAGGACGAGGTAGAGGATTAAGAGGATCAGTTTAGGGAGGCTAAAAAGGTTCATCGCTTGGCCCGCAGCGGGACGATATTCTTCCATTCAGACGGAATGTTTTACCCAATTCCCAGGAATTATCTGACCCCGGACAAGGTAGAGGGATGAAAGAGCTTCCCTCATCAGGCCGGTTATGCTTCCTCGGCGCTATCGCCGCGCAATTGGCTGCCGCGCTGGATAGCCTGGCGGCCAAAGCGCTCCCGCAGTTCGTCCAGCACCGGCTGCAAGCGGCGAGCTTGCTCCTGGTCAGGGTCGCTCCATAAGCCCAACTGGTAGGCGGCTGGCTCCAGGCCGCTGACCCCAACGCCGATCAGCCGCACTCGCTTGCCCGGCGGCCAATGCTTCTCGAACAGTTGCAGAGCAGCAGTATAGATGTCGTCGTCCAGGTTGGTGGGCCGCTCCAGTGTGACCTGCCGGGTCAGGGTGGTGAAGTCGGCCCAGCGCAGCTTCAGCTTGACCGTGGTTCCGCTCAAGCCCTTGCGCCGCAGTTGGTAGCCCACCTGCTCGGACTGCCGGCGCAGCGTCTCCTGCAAGCGGGGGCCATCGGTGACATCCCTGGCAAAGGTCACTTCCTGGCTGATGGATTTGGTTTCGTGCTCGGTCACCACCGGCCGCTCGTCGAGACCTTTGGCATGGCGAGCTAAATCGTGCCCGTGCTGGCCAAAACGGCGAACCAGATCGGCTTCCGGCCAGCGGGCCAGGTCGCCGATGGTCCGCAGGCCCAGCCCGTGCAGCCGCTCGGCCGTCTTGGGACCGACGCCCCACAAAGATTCAACCGGGAGAGGCGCGAGAAATGCTGCTTCCTGGCCAGGTGGTACGACCTGCAGGGCGTTGGGTGGCTGGCCGGAGCGGGCAGCAGATTTACCGACATCATTGGCAATCTTAGCCACCAGTTTGTTGGTGGCAACACCCAAGGAACAAGGTAAATTCAGTTCAGTGTTGATAGTCGCCTGTAAACGGCGGGCCAGTAATTCAGCCGGTTCGGGCAGGCCGGAGACGTCGAGGAAGGCTTCGTCAATGGAGAGCTGTTCGACCAAGGGAGTCAGTTGGTGCAGCCGAGTCATTACCTCCCGCGAAGCGGCGCGGTAAAGGTCGAAGTGAGAGGAGACAATGATGAGCTGAGGACAGAGTTTAACCGCCCGGCTCATGGGCATGGCCGAGCGAATGCCAAAGCGGCGAGCGGCATAGGAGCAGGAAGCGACGACTCCGCGCTGGTCGGGCCGCCCGCCGACGGCGAAGGCTTGGCCGCGCAGGCCGGGGTCGCGCTGTTCTTCGACGGCGCAGAAAAAAGCATCCAGATCAAGGTGCAGGATTTTGCGGGGCATTGGTTTTTGCTCCGGTAGATACTTGATGATAAACCCGGATGGAACCGCTGTCAACCGAAAAACAGGGTTTTAAAGTCTCTTGCCTATCCTGCATTTAAGCCCCGAGGAGTCCTAAACCACTTCGGACTCCTCGGTTTGACTGAAATCATCATCCTGCGCAGATCTTGATCCTGCGGAGATAGATTTACTTGGGCATTTTTACCAGGGCCTCATAGGCGGAGGTATAGTAGACGCTGAAGTAGCCCAGTTCTGTGACCGGGGTGGTCAGGCTGTAATCCAAATTCCACAGGATCATGGGGCCGACCCAGTCCTGTTGTTTACCCCACTCGTAAGCTTCAACCAGCCATTTGGCCCGCTCTACCGGGGTGTTATCCAGGGCGTACATATAACCGGGTTGAGGACTATCGCCGACAGCCCAGCCGAATTCGGTAATCGCTACTACCTTGTCGCCATCACCATAAGCAACCATCACATCCCGGTAAGCTTCCAGCGTGCCCAAGAAGCACCAACTGTGGTGGCGAGTGGTGAATGGTTCGAGGAAGGAAGTCGCCCCGGCTTCTTCGGCAGTAACAGTGCGCCAATCGGCCAGGGCCGGGCAGTTGTAGCCGGCGGGATGCGCGCCTAAAGCGTCGAAATAACCTTTGACTCCGTTGGCGTACATCTGATTGAGATATTCCACATCATCAATCACCATGTCCTCCGCATTGCCTGCCGGAGTCAATCCTCCGCTGATAACCAGCATTTCCGGATTGACCGCTTTAATGGCCGGATAAGCCTGCTGCAAGAGTTGAACGTACTGCGCTGCATTGATACGTCCCTTGCCTCCGGCCTTGTACCAGATATTCTGCTCATCCCAAACTTCAATCGCCTGTACTTTACCCTGATAGCGTTGGGCCACTTTCGCCACAAAACTGGCATAATGAGCCGGGTCCGAGGCAAACCCTTCGACGTTTCGATCATCATCAGCCGGTCGCGCCCAATCGGGAGCCTTGACGATACTCAACATCACTTTTATATTTTTGGCCGCGTAGGCGTCAATCACCTGGTCCCAGGTGGTCCAATCGTAATTGTTCGCTGTAGGTTCAACGATTTTCCAGGGCATCTGGAATTTGACCCATTCAAAGCCAAGCTCTTGAATGGAAGAAACATTGAGTCCGGTATCCCCATTGGGATCGGCTTGAATACCGTAGCCAAAAGCACTCACCGTTAGCGAAGCCAACAAAAAGCTATCCTGAACAGGATTACTTTCACTCTGCACGGAGAGGCGCTCGCCAGTGGCGCTGTTGTACAGCCCTACTCTTAAATCATATTTCCCGGCAGGTAGATTTGCGGAGGTCAAGGTGTGGTGTTCATCTTCGATGAGCTGCCCCGGCAACCACCGGCTGCTGGGGAATTTGCCCTGCGCCGGGGGACTGTCCTCCTGGGCCACAATCGAGCCAGTGCCATCTGTCAGATGAATAAAGACAGTATAATCATTAGCCACCGCTTGTACACTCTGCCAGTAAAGGGTTAGATTAATTGTTCCCGGGGAGGTCAAGGGATCAGGCTGTAATTTGTAGCCAACCAGTTCAATCTCATGATTAAAAACGGCTGACATCGGCTCAGCACCAGTTGGTAAATCGGGTGCAGTGCCCTCAACAATCATCCCTTGCACAATCACCTGACCCTGTCCAATATCAGTTCTGGCAATTTTGCCCAGGGCTTCGGCTTTGGTAGCGATAAAACCTGCCGGAAGGTTACGGGTGGGCCAACTGCGATGACCAATCGAACCGGAAACAAATTCGCCTCCCCGGCTGATTGGCTGCAAGGCCACGACCACGGTGGTCATTTCAGGTCTGTTGGCTTCGTCAATGGGAACGTTCGCCCCTTCTGAAGGCACAACCTGTTGAAGTTCTCCGGCAACTTGTAAGCCGATATCCGGCCAGACCGTCACTATAATGGCGCTGATTACTATCACCAAACTGATTACAGTTGCAAAGATAAATCCTTTGGTCATGGTTTTTCTCCAGGTGTAACGCATATTTTTAAGATTGGTTTTTAGTTCAGCCAGCAGGGAGGGCGATTCCCACATTGTCGAAGAACTCACTTTGGCCGATATACCGTCGAGGGAGAATTCCGGCTCCAGTTGTGTCTGAAACCGCTTGAGTGCCAGCATTGCCGATGAAGGTGCAGCGGGCGTCAAGGTGGTCAAAGCCAGGTTGACCTGCTCCCTGGTCTGATCCAGTTGAGCTAACATCGCCTCCGCTTCCGGTGAACCGGCCAGCCATCGCTCCACCTGCTCACGCTCCGGCGCTGCAAGCTCCCCATCCAGATAGGCTCTTAATTTTCCTTCATCCACTCGCATAAACTTCACTCCTACGTTTCGGGAAAAGCCGCCTCATACTTTTCCCGAAATACTCGTTCCGCCCGCGTCAGCAGCGAACCGATTGAACCAGGAGCGACCTCCAGCACTGCCGCCAGTTCGGCATACGACAGACCGGTGTAACGCAGCAACAACAGCTTGGCGTCCCGAGGTTTCAATTGCAGCAAAATCCGGCGGACCCTCGCCTGAATGTCGTGACTTTCGGCTACTTGAGCCGGGTCGGCCAAAGCGGTACTGAACGGCCACAGCCGGGCGAACTGCTCCTGCCAGGCCGCGCGGCGCTTTTGGCGGCGCAGGGCATTGTAGCCCTCGTGGAGGGCCACTCGATAGAGCCAGCCGGCTACGTTGGTTTCATCTCCATCCAGCCGCAGCCGTTCCGGGGCGTGATACAGCTTGATAAAGGCTTGCTGAGCCACATCCTCGGCATCGGTTTTGTGGCCCAACAAGGCGAAGAGAGCCGCATAGACCCGTTCATAATGCCGCAGGAACAACACCTCAAACGAGGCGTCATCCCCGGCCTGGAGCTGGCGGAGCAATTTCGTATCGGAAAGCGCTGTCTGATCAGACAAGATTGGTTAATTCCCTCCCGACCTTCTGCTTATAAAACACCGCTCGGAGGAAAAATAGGACAAACCTGAGGATATAATTTCAAGTCAAACCGACTGCCCCGTGCGCTGGGAAAAAACGTTAGCGATAGGAATATTTCAAATGCTGTCGCGCTAAGATTTCGGCTGGAGCCTGTGGGATTGAGCCAGATCAAGCAGCAGTGGGGTCAATGACTGGTTGAGCGCCGCATACCCGGCAGAATTGAGGTGTAATAAATCTAGGGTGTATTCGCCTTTGACCAGCCCATTCTCGGACAGCAAGGTGTAGGCGTCGAACAGGATGACCTGTGGTCTGGCCAGAATGGTCAGATACTTGTTGACCTCAACCACCAGTGAGCTGATCTCCGAAAGACCAAACTCACGATAGCCCAGGCGAAGATAGCCGGCCGGAAAGACGGTGGTCAGGATGACCGTTGCTCCGCTGGTTGTCACCTGAGAGACCAGTTGGCGGATGTTGTTCTGGCACTGGACGACCAGGCTGGCCGTCTCTTCGGGGAAGAGGGAGACAGCGGTCAGATCATTGATCCCGATTTCCAGCACGACGATGTCCGGATGCAGGGGAGCGCCATAGGTGGCCCAGCGGCGCAAGGCTTCGGTTGAGGTCTGGCCGGGGGTGCCCCGGTTGGCGAAGATGAACCCTGGTAAATCCGGCGGTGGCCAGTCAGCGGCGCGGGAGTCGCCGTAGAAGAGAACGGTCAAAGGGTGGATGGGATCAGGCATCTCATTCCTCGGCTGACTGAGATTGGGCCTGCACCCAGGCCTGTTGTAAGAGGCGAGCGGTGCTGATAACGGTGGCCATCGAGGTGTAGGGTTCAGCAATAAAAGTCCGGCCGGCGGCTACACCGACTGCTCCAGTGCTGGCATAAGCGGCAATATTATCTATAGAGATGTCGCCGGCGGCGATGACAGCCAGGTCAGGCACAGCTCTACAAAGTTCGGCCAGATGTTCCGGTGGACCTTCAACTTTTATGAGCGAGCACCCGGCGGCTGCGGCTAGTTGAGCTTCGGCCAGGGTTGAAATCACAGGGACGTGTAAATACTGGTTCTTCCAGCTATGGGCAACAAGGACAGGATCAAAGGTCGCCGCAGTCGTGAACTGGGCACCTGCGTTCCAGGCCAGACTGGACTGTTCGACGGTTCGCACCCTACCCGCACCGATCAAAAGATGCGGCCCGGCCCGCTGGCGCAGGTCGGGGATGGCGTCAAAAGCATGCCGGTTGGTCAGGTCAATTTCCAGGGCCAGGACCGGCGCGGCTAGTATGGCATCACCGATTTCGATGATTTCAGTTAGGGAGAAATTCCCGCTCAGGACAGCGATCAGCCCGGCCTGTTGGAGCCGGATCAGGGGTGGTTGGGCTAACCAGAGCTGCGAAGCGCTCATTCAGCGCATCTCCCAGGCATCTGCCAGCCGGTTCGAAAACCACAGTTCCACGTACTTCAGCCGGGGTTCAGTTTCAATACCGGAGCCGGTGACCGTGGCATAGCTGGCGTGGAATAACCGCAAACCAAAATCCGGGCGGGCAGCCTTAATTTGATCAGACAGCCAGCGGGCATCGCCGGGAGTCGTACTGTTAGGACAGATACAGATGAGTGTGCCCTGATACCGCAGCTTACCAAGAAGCAAGCGGGCGACATCAGCATAGCCGGGAACGACCTCGCGGAAGGCGAGCAGCCGGTGGCCGTCACACGCGACCGACAGAGGCGGGCCGTAGAAAATGACCTCGAAGTCGAGAAAGTGACCTAGGACCATCGGGTCCAGAACATCGCCCCAGAGGCAGTCTATCCCTTGAGCCTGGTTGGCGGCGACAATCTCCGGAACTAAATCCAGTCCCCGGTAGCGCTCGATCCCCAACTCGCGCCGATAAGCTAGGGCCTGCCGGGTGCAGTCACCGCAGCACAACTCGGCGATAGAGTTTACTCCCGGCAGGAGTTCACGCAGCAGAGCCACCCGCTGGGCGATCGTCTGCGGGTTGGTCCGGGCGAAAGCTTTTCTGGTTAGATCCGGCGTGTGTGAGAACTGTTTCATCCTTGACCTGGCTTCCTGTCATTCACCCTGATAAATAACCCGAAACCGTTCGCATACCAGCGGCATGGTCTCGTCAAAGGAGCGGCCTATCCGGGGTAGAGAGCGGCTGAAGAAACGCCGGTGGGCTTCCCGCCAATAGGCCAGCGAGCGGTCCCCTTCGCCCTCCTCGTAGGCAAATGGGGCATCCACTTCGTTGAACGGCCGGATCGTGACCTCGACGGTCTCGATGATGCACCACGGCTCACCCCGGCCATTGAGCACGATTGTCTTCAACCCAACCTCCGGCAAAGGATTACCCTCAGCTTGCCATTCCCACAGAGCCGAACAGGTGGCCGTTTTGATACCGCGCACGACCAGGTCCCCCAGTTCGTCGGCCATCGCCGGGCTGTCGCCAAATTCCTCGGCTACGTAACGCTCCGCTGGCACTGGTGAGTCCTCGGGCAAGGTAGTCAGGAATGTTTGCCAATAGCCAGCCACCCCGTCTGACGTCATCTTTCACCTCCCTTTGCTGCGCTACACCGTAATCTCAATCCGGTTGCCATCGGGGTCCAGTACCACGCTTTCGTAGTAACCGTCACCGGTGTACCGGGGACCATCAAAGTGAACTGGGCAGGCGGGTCATTCCATGCGCCAGAAATATCTCGCCGGGCCATCAGATTCAACCGAGCTCCCGAGTCGAAACGAAGAAAATAAAACTCGAATTGTTTGACGGGATTGACGTACTTCGACCTGGGTGGGACGGCAAAGTAGGTTTCATAAAATGTCTTCAATCGTTCGAGATGGTGCGTCAAATGGCGATATGTCCAATCTGCATCCATCCGCTCCTTCACAGTTGGCCCAAAATGCCGGTTAGATTGTACTACCTTCTCCGGAATAGCCAATTTTCCTGAGTTTGTAGCACCCACCGTAACGATCAGGGGACGCTCATTGGCTAAACTGAAGGTCATAAAGCTAACTAAAAGTATCACAAAAAAGGAATTTGGGTATGAGAAAGATGCATGGCCTTTTTGTGGGTCTCATTTTGAACCTCTGGCTGGGAGTTTCTCTGGTCACGGCTCAGTCTGGTTATCCTCAACCAACGAATACTTACGTTAACGACTTTGCGCGGCTGTTGACTCCCACCGATACTACCTTGATTACCCAACTTCTGACCGATCTCAAGGCCAAAAATGACATCGAAGCGACCATCGTTACCCTCAACTCAGTCCACGATTACCCCACCGGCGATGAGACCATCGAAACCTTTGCCACTCATCTGTTCAACACCTGGGGCATTGGCGACAAGGCCAACCACAAAGGGATATTGATTTTGGTATCGACTCAGGATCGTAAAGTGCGGATTGAACTGGGGACCGGCTATGAAAGCCAGTACAACGATGAGATGCAGCAGGTCATCAACGAGCAGATACTGCCGGCGTTCAAACAGGGCGATTACAGCCGCGGCCTCTACCAGGGGACCAGAGGGGTGATAGCGGCGCTCACCGGCATCTGGCCACCCGATGAGCGGCCGGTTCAATCAAGTAGTGGAAACAGTGTGCCGGTCACGGGGGTTTCGTCGCGCCGTCAGAGTGATGGCCGGATGGGCATTTTTCTCTTCGGTGCCTTTGTGGTAATCGTGGGCTATCTCATTCTGGCTTACATTTTTGGCTGGCCGGTAGGGAACAGCCGCTCTGACAATGATGACCGCCGTCATTCCTGGTCGTCTCGGTCCAGCAGCAGCCGTTCTAGCAGTTTTTCCGATAAGAGCCCCTTTGGCGGTGGCCGTTCATCGGGTGGTGGAGCCAGCGGAAGTTGGTAAAGCTTGAGTCTGACTTGGTTTCAAAAATTAGAAGTAGTAACAAGATGGAGAGGACACCGATGAAAAAAGTAATGCTATGGCTCGTGGTCGGGCTGTTTATACTGACCGGATGCGAGGGAGGGACGACCGTGGAGGTAAACTCTCACTGCAATAGTTCGGGCCGGTCGGGAGTATGCATGGTGACACTGGTGAGTATTGATGGCGGGCCGTATCGCTTCAAGATCGAAAACGACTCGTTCTGGTCGGGGGCGGAGGCAGTGCAGGTGACGGCGCAGGTTTCGGTGGAGAAAGGTCGGCTCCAGGTTTGGCTGGAGGACCCAGAGGGTAACAAAATCGCTGAAAACGTCAAGCCGGGACAATCGGTTGAACTCAAGGGGGCAGCCGATATGATTTCTTTCAGCGATGAGCGCTCGTTCAGCGTCTATTTTGAACCGCAGGGAGATGCTAAACGCGCCGAGAATGTTCAGGCCGAGATCCACTATGATATGCCGTAAAGCGGTTGTCTGAGACTCATAATAGCAGACAGGCTTCCGTCGCCAGGGCGACCAGTTTCTCCCGGACCGCCCAGTGTTTATGCCAACCCCGGCTGTCCCAAACATCACCGGCCAAATTGTCGCCGCCGTAGAGGATTTGTCCCAACGGTACGCCTCGAAATTGGGCGACGGCAAACAGTGCTGCTGCTTCCGTCTCCACGGCCAGGCAGCTTTCGGCTTTGCGTCGAGCGACTTTGGGCTAGGTCTCGCGGTAAATGGCGTCGGTCGTCCAGGTTTTGGTCAGCAGGTAATCCACCCCTTGTTGCTGCAAAACAGTTTCAATCACTGTCACGGCTGCCGGATGAGCGGCGGCTTCACGAGCCGGTGGCAGGTAGTGATACGAAGTCCCCTCATCCCGGATGGCACAGGTAGGGATGAGCAAGTGGCCCAAGACAATATCTCGGTCCAACACCCCGGCTCCGCCACAGGCAATAAACTTGCGGCAGCCCAAGGCGATAACCTCATCCAGGATCACCGCCGCAAAGGGCGCGCCCATCCCCGGTTGAAACAGAGCTACGGATTGGTTGCCATAGTTGAAAGCATAGACCGGGTGAACGCCCATCTCGCTGCGCAGGTTTTTGAGCAGGGTCAGCTGCCCTTCGGTGACAAAGTGGTCTATCACGTCTTGAAAGAAGCAGATGACGC
The DNA here is from genome assembly GCA_023382535.1 of Anaerolineae bacterium. The sequence continues at coordinate 100,092 of JAHDWA010000019.1, forward strand.
CGTGTTCGGGCATTCCAACTAGCGGTTTGAACAGCCGCCGGGGTTCGATGATGGCTTCTGCGGTTGGATCGTATTCCAGGATGGGAAATGAGTCGTCCATATCACTTAAACCTCCACTTTCTTTGCTTGGCCAGAAACAGACCCGGCAGGACCACGAGGCCGCTAGCTATGAAACCGGCATGCCACACCATCCGGTCGGCCTGCTCTGAGGATTGCCCGTGTTCTACTAACGTCCATTTGAGGATAACTCCGCCATCAATAAAGGATAAGGGAAACAGGCTGCTGACAACCAGCAGACTATTAAACCAACCCAACAAGGTCGGCCCAGTCCGTAGTCCCCACCAGGACGGGGTGAGGAAGCGGAGTAAGAAAAAGTGCAGTCCAGCCAGAGCATTGGCCACTGGTCCGCCAATGGAGCGCAACCGGTGCGCCTGAGGAGTGACGGCATTATCCAGATATACCGTCCGAGGCAGAGGTGCTGCGAGGTGAATGCTATCTATCGGCGCGCCGGCATAACGGGCGCTCAGGATATGGCCAACAAAATGAACCAGGTCGGTTAGAGCCTAGGCCAGGAGCAGCCAGCCACCCCGATACAGGCGGTCTGGCCAGGAATGGGCCAGGCCGGTCCAGCCCAGACCGAATCATACTCAAGGACGTCAGCAAGGCCGAGGGTTCAGCCATAACCGGAGTGTTCAATAGGATGAATAGGCGTTTAGGTTCTTAAGCCATTTTCTTCCTTTATTAACTCAAGTAAATGCCGTTCGATATTCTGCCACGGGGCAGATAGGTCAATGCACTCAATTCTCAGGGTGTGGTCTTGTAATTCGATCTCCTCAGAAAATGGGGAATGGATGGCTGGATATAGCAGGATACCCGATGCTGTGCGATATTGTCCCATTAGATGCTCCTGTGTTTTCAGGTAGGCATACAGTTGGTAAAGATGAGCTGAGTCAAATACAGACTTCCCCCACCGATTTTCTATCAGACTATTGGTCGTGAATTTTGTGTCTAATATAATGATGCGCCTCGATCGCTTTTCTTCCAAAACCAGATCAGGACACATAGAGGGCAGATATTGATTGGGGGATTTCTCATGCCAACTGAGGGATTTTTGGGGCGTTACGGTCCACCCCTTTAAGTGCATCTGATAAAAGTTGGCCACAAAGCGCTCGTAAATGCGATAGAGGACCAACATCTCGCGATCTAGCGTGGGCAAACGGTGTTGGCCCATTGATTCGGTGGGCATCTGCCGTTGCAGAATTAATTCGCAGATAGCCAGCATCAGCCGATAATCACCGTCATTACGGCCCAACTGCTGCCGGCGGATAAAATCAAGCTTCAGTTCTATCAGGTCAATCCCGTCCAGAACTCTGGTCAGCCAGCGCAGGTTATGGCGCAGTTCATCTGCTCGAACAAGATCAGGACCAAATTGACCGGTCTGAACCAGTCTAGCCAGGGTGCTGCGGATGATTTGGTTTTTAGGCGCATTGGCGCTGTACTGTTGAAATTCACAAAAAGCCTGACCCTGCTCAAAAAGGCGATATTTTAGACTCTTGGTGAAATCAATATGCCCGCGAATACCTCGGAGAGGTTGGGCCTCATTTACATAGCTGCACCCCAACCCAATCCGTAAACGCTGCTGGATCAATCGCATGAGGATAGATGCGAGCAATGCATCTAAAGTCGGCGCATTCTCAATATCTTCCATGTGCCAGTAATTTTTCAGAGGCACCTGGTTCCAGGCATACAACAGCATATACCAAAGATTACGGATAGGAATGCCGTATTCTGTCCATTGGACAGCTTCTCTCTCGACTTCAGGATGGCTCGCACTCATGAAGCTAAGAGCCGCCTTTCGGCTTCGTCGGCCTTCTTTTGGTTATCGAACCAGTATTCTTGTAACAAAGGGACGATTTCGGTGCGCACAATGCCCTGATACCAGGTCTTATCCAGTCCGGCAAAACTATCGCCCTTGGGACAAAAGAAACTATGACCAAGCTGGTAATTCTCTCCCAGCAAAGGATCTTCTCTGATTTCCTTATTGAGCGCCGACATCCGTTCGATAATCAATTGAACCAGATCAGCATCCATTGATCTATCCAGTAGCCACTGCCGGAATAGTTCGCTTTCGTATTGGGGTTTCAGGGTCACAAAAGCAAAACGACGTCGCAGAGCATAATCAACCATTGCCAGCGAACGATCTGCCACATTCATTAAGCCAATCAAATAGAGGTTCGAGGGTACGAAAAAGCGAGGTTCGTCCTGATCGCGATATACCAAAGGCAGGGCAAACTCTGTTCCCCGCTTATCGGCTTCGATAAGCATCAGTAACTCGCCAAAAATCTGGCTAAGGTTGCCCCGGTTTATCTCGTCAATGATAAAAACATATTCGCGGTCCGGGTCTGCGATAGCTTTTTTGCAGAAGTCATAAAAAACGCCGTTCTGTAAGCCAAAGCTACCAGCTTTGCCGGGTAACGGGCGATAGCCCCGGACAAAATCATCATAGGAGTAGGACTGATGAAACTGCACCATCTCAAGTCGCTTATTATCGACTTCTTTCATCACTGCGTATGCCAATTTTCGGGCGATGAAGGTTTTCCCAACACCAGGAGGACCCTGCAAAATCATGGCCTTCTTTGAGTGCAAGCGATCTATGAACTGGTTCAAATCATCTTCGACCAAAAAGACGCCAGATGCGATGATATCCTCGATGCTATAGGGTACCGAGAGGGCATCTGAGCCTGCCATGACGTCTACCTTTGGAGCAGTAGTATCCCACCATAGCTTACAGAACCATTCATAATCTTGGTCTTTACCATACCAAACAAACTCAATGAGTTTTTCGGCTAGCTCCTTGAATTTGTAATCCTTATCAGTTCTTAAGTGCCAGATGGTGAGTCTGTTAGTGTAGAAATACCACCATTTCTCTGTAAAATTATGATCCCATTCCACTTCGACCGTCCTGCCGTCATTCCGGTTGGCGACAATGGTTCCAATCGCCTTGATCACCATCCGTGACACAGTTTTGTTCCGAGCGTCGAACGGTAAACCCTTGCGTTGGATCGAAGTAGCTTTAATGGCAATCTTGTCACCCACCCCCATGGATTTGACGTCATCAATATAGCGGTCCTCGTATCCATTCTCCCAGATACCTTCGTCCAGGAAGCGAGCTGTCTGGTCGGTCGGGTCTCTATCGTCCCAATAAGCCCCGACCAGCCAATAATTATTTTCCTTTACGATACGATTAATTGGTTCTTTTACTGTGGATGACCCAAATGCTGGGCTTTTTGGCGCGTGCCAGGCTTCATCCGATAGCTCCGGGAATGATTTCCCTTTTGACAGGATAGATTGCAAGGTGTCAGAATAAAATTTTGCCGTCAGACCGCTTGCCGGCAATTTAATCCTCAAATAGGTCCGGTTCGTTTGATCCAGATTTAGAAAGGTATAGGGGCGTATCCAAAACAAGCCCATGGTAAGGTTTATATTGGTAGATTTGACCTTCAGGGCATCATCGAAGGCTTGCAAAAAATCTGCCTGTTTCAGTGGCTCTTTTTCCAGAGCTAGTTGAAAAACGCGCCATAAGCGTCCTACATCGCCTATATCCCTTGACTCCTGGTAAGGAATAAACCACGATTTCATATTATTTAAAGTTGGGACGCCAGCAAAATCATTCGGCAGACCACTTTGCAAACTGAAGTGCCGTTTCACTTGGTCGAGAATAGTAATGCGCTGCTCAGGCCGGATACTCCGATTAAAAACGCCGAAAAAGGTAAATGGATCAATCTCTCTTAGGAGAAAGCGCGCGCCATTTTCATCTTTGTCAGTCAGGGGGGTGATCACATAACCCTGAGAACGTAAACCTTCCAGGAAGGTAATCAGCTCTTCTTGCCGGTTCTGCCAGTTTGCTAATTCATTTGCCAACTCTTGATAAATAGGTATCCAGGTAAAGTGATCTGCCATGGCTTTAATTCCTGTTGAAATTAGGTTTAGCTTCCAAAGGATGAAATCAATTTGGGTTTACAGTAATTCTAACAATTCTCGCTCGAAGAACTTTGGTTCAACATGTTTGAGGGTAGCCCGGTGACCTTCTAGCCGCTCATCGAGTGCCCATAGATTGGGCTGGTAAGTCGACCAGTATGCCGGGAAGGTTTCGGTTTGCAAGAAAGCCAGGGCCGGTGTTTCCTCAAATTGATCGAGGTCAATCTGGGGGGTAGGTTTGGCCTGCCACCAGGTCCACACGATCAGAGGAAATACTTCTTTGGCAACTGGCAGACGTTTCGCAAATTGATATTCAGCTTGTCGGGAGCCGGGAGCCAACACGCCAAATGAGGCCAGGATGCGCAGAAAAGCGCTGGCAGCATTGGTAACAACTTTACGCTGTCCGAAGATGGCGCTGAGATGCTGGCGCAGTTCACCGCTGCCGAAGGTCTCACCTGGAGCACAGCGGCGAGACAAAAAGCGGCTGAGTTCCTGTGCAACATCATTTTGAGCAATGAGGTGAGCTAAATAGGCCGGAGCCATAACTTCAACTGGATAAGTCCGGCTGTAGGCCACCCAGACATCGTGACTGGCGGTCCGGCGTGATTGACTGTTTCCTTCGGTGGTGGTAACGAAATAGCGCAGGATAATACTTAGACTGTTGCGGCGAGTTTTTTCTCCACCTAACTCTGGCATTGTTTGGTCCAAAGCCGCCCGGATCAAATGACCAACAGATTGTTCTGGCTGCCACAGATGATGAACTGCATGGATCCATTCCGGCTTAACTGGAAAATCGAGGCCGATCATGAGCGTATGACCTCCACAAAGGGGACTATCAACTCTTCTAACGACAACCCTCCATGCGAAATCTTTGTTACACCGGCCATATCAAAGAGCTGATTACCGGGCAGGTAGACCGGATGAAGGTCAGGGGGCAAGATTTTTAAAGGGAGACGGCGAAGGTTATGGGTTTGAGCGTATTCCTCGGCCAGACTCTCTTTATCAAAAATGGCTACCCGCCGGGCATAGCTATCAATCAAAGCTTTGGGTAATTTTAAGCCGTTGCCAACACCGGCAATATTGCCGTGGTCGGCAGTGACAAAAACCCGGTAGCCCTGCTGCAACAACAGATCAAACAGCTCGGCCAGCCGACCATTCTGTAAGTGGCTGGATAGGATGTCGTAGTAGACACGTTTGTCAGCTTCAGGGGTCATCCCGGCGACAGAATGCATCACGTCATCAAACAGGTTAAGCAGTACCCCCAGGCGACGATTTTTACTCTCAGCAATAACTTTGATCTCATCCAATCCCTGTCCATTGACTTTGACTCGGGCATAAGCAACACGTGGTTCCGGGATGTCATTATTAATCCAATAAGCGCGCCAGTGATCGCCATCCCTATCGGTTTTATTGATGCTTTCAGCAAAAGCGGTTGGTGGGCGACCGGCAAATAAAGCCTGACGGGAGATTGGCGTCAGGGTAGGAGCCAGGGCGTAGGCGCGGTTTTCGTAAACAGATAGGCCAGAGAGTTGCTTTTGCAGATAATCTCGCAGCAGCAGCCACTGATCGAGGGCGAGACCATCAAAACAAAGCAAGACCAGACGAGTTTTGTCGCTAACCTGCTGCCGCAGCCATTTATTGACGGCCATCAAACTAATGGGGCCTTTATTGTCTTCATAGTAGGAAACGGCGCTGTAACGAGCTTGGATGAAATCCCAGAAATGGTTGTCCAGATTTTGGCGGGCGGTGAACAGCTCGGGTTGAACTTTCTGGTAATCGCTCAGAAGTAGATAGTTGGCCTGATAAACCAGTTCAGCCCATTCGGCAGCCAAGTTAAGCCAATCACGGACATCACTTGTGGGGACAGGGCGGTTGGTAGCATCTAGAGCCTGGAAACGAGCCAGGCGAGCTTTCAGGTTATAAACGACTTGAGCGCCAGTTTCGGCTACACGTGGGGTGCCAGGTACAAGATTGGCCGTTTTTATGGTCGTTAGACCTGCGGCCAGCCACTCCTGGTTAGGAGATAGTTTAACTGCAGGGGTGGGAGCCGGAGCACGGCTGACCAATCCTTCGCTAAAAAGAGAACTAAGAAGAGGACGGAGACGGCTGTCCGCGAAATCAATGGTTGGGGCGGAAGGTGAGGAGGAGTGAGGTGAGGTAGAGAGAATTTGGGCCACATAAGTAGCCCATTGCTGACCCAGCCACTCAAAGAAGACAGCACCATCCGTGAGGAATTCAGGCCGCAGGCCGGCATGGGTCACATTAGGAAGAAGGTTTTGAACAAGGTACTCCTCCATTGCTGGAGGTAGTTCGCGGGCGCGATAATGTTTATCAATCAGAAACTTAACCCAGCGCACTGGTTGATTAGCAACGGTCGGCTCCAGATCAAAGACAACTCGTAGAATAAACTCAATGGTTCTTCGCTCTGTACGGAGCAGTTCGTTCCTGGCAACTAACTGCTGGTGAGCGGGGTAGAGGTCAGTGTAGTAGACATTATCAAGCTGACGAACGGTAATGGCGTTGAGTTGAGGAAAAAGATCCGCTACACCTAATTCAATATATTTACTCTTTTGTCGCAGATCGTAGGGAATATGACGCGCCCCGTTGATTGTATGGACGACCACAACCAAATGGTGAGCTTCACCCTCATCCCAGCGGCTGCGATAGGTGCGCTCAAATTTATTACGGAAAGTGACTTCGTCGTCCAGTTCCAGAATGTCGTAGTTGCTGTTTTGAATTTCGGCCAACAGGGCATCATCACGGAGGAGGTTGTCAGGGTCAATGACCAGGAGCATTCGCTCCCGTTTGGGCTGGAAATGAGCTAAAATTGCTTGTTGCCAGGTGGTTGACATAGAACTTCCTCAGCCTTTGCTAAAAAGTAGAGCGGGGGAAAAGGTTCAATAACATTTCAGGATTTTGGCCCTCAAGGATTTTCCTTGAGCTTTTCTGCTACATTTTGAATAGCTATCTCTTCCGCTTCAATTTGATTGAGTAAGTGGAGCGGCGTTTGGCCCGCACCATAAATCGCTGCCTGCTCCTTGAGTTTAGTCAAATTACGCTGATGAGCGGCCAATTCTCGTTTCAAACTTTCTCGTTCGTCGAAGGGAGGATCAACTGGCGGAACAACTTCAACTTGAACCATCTTGGCCTCTTTAACCTGATTTTCAATCCAACGAGAGAGCCGTTCCTTCAAGGAGGTGGCGTTAGTATATTCCAGGAAAAGCAAGCCCTGAATATCAGCGGACAGAGTGGCCCGGCGGTCTTTCAAAATAGCGCAGTGAATGCCATTGGCATGCATCAAGCCCAACTCGTAAAGGACGTTGCTGCCGGGTACTGAAATATCGGTGATGCCATATTTGCAGGTTTGGATGAGCTTGCAGATGTTACAGAGCAACACCACCGGCTCCAAATAATCTTTGGAAAGCACAGGTACCAGACCGTATTTTTCCAGGGTTTGCCGGATGACCTGCTCATAGTCGGCATAATCCGAGTTATAGGCCACGTTAACAAAGACCCGGCGGGGAGAATAGAGGCGCATGATCTCTTCTTTTTTGCTGCATCCACTGAGGTTAAGCGGGCATACCCGCATAATGGTAGCCGGGTCTTTACTCGGTTCGGAGGGCTGCACTATGCCAGGCTTGACCAACTGGTATTGCCGAATCTCGGGACGCAGATGCTCCGGTTGAATAATTTCCGCGGTTGTTGTGGTCAAAGCATATTTGACCGCACTTTCCAACTCGCGTACATTGCCGGGAAAGTCATAACGACGCAGGAGTTCAACTGCTTCAATAGAAAAACGCACTGATCGACCATTACTGTGCCGCTGCAAGAACATGGCCGCCAGAGCCGGAATATCATCTCCATCCTGACGCTGGCGCAGGGGCGGCACGGTCATTACAAATTCATTCAGGGCATCAAACAAGCGGCGTTGAAACTGCTTGGCGGCTAGCATAGCTTCCAGATCTTTATCGGTTGAGGCAATAATCCGAGCGTTAACGGGAATAGCCTCTTGCCCACCCACCCGCTCAATTTTATGGTCACATATCGTCCCCAGTAGGCGCACTTGCAGCCGCATTTCCAAATCGCCAATGCCATCCAGGAAGATGGTACCGTTTTTGGCCCGCTCAAACTTGCCCGGTTGGGCTTCCCGCTCGCCATAGAGCGTACCTGGTTCATAGCCAAATAGCTCACTCTCTAACACTGCCTCGGATAAGCGGCCGCAATCCACTACCAGAAAAGAGCCATCTTTTCGTTGGCTTTGGCGGTGGATAGTTTGGGCAATCAAACGCTTACCCGTGCCGCCCTCGCCCCGCAGTAGAACATTTACCTCACTTTTGGCCGCCCGGGCGATCTGTTCAAACAAGGCTTGCATGCTGCCGCTGTTGCCAATGATACGGTCAGACTCGGCTTCGAGGTCATCCTCCGGCTCACCCCGAAGTAACTCCAGGCGTAGTTGTCGCATCTCTAAAGCATTTTGGACACTCAAGGCCAACTTTTTGCGTAAGTCCTTGTCCTTGGTAATGTAGTCATAGGCACCACTGCCCATAGCCCGTAGGGCATGTTCAGCGCTACCATAACCAGTAATGACGATAACCTGGACATCTGGATTAATAGTTTTAGCCTGTTCCAGGACACCGAAACCAGAAAATTCCTCATTACCACCCAACATCTTCAAATCGGTGATGACCACATCAAAGGGTTGTTCTTCCAGCAGAATCATAGCTGTACTGAGTTTCCGAGCCCCTGTGATTTCGTAATTTGCGCCTCGAAGAGAACGGCGATAAATTTCTTGCCAGTTCTGATCATCTTCGACGATTAAAATTCGCGATTGTGGCATATGCTACTCCCATTAAATTGGCAGATATAGAGTAAAAGTCGTGCCGCGGCCTATCTCACTAACTACACTAATCGTACCTCCATGCCGTTCTACAACACTTTTTACAATATATAGACCCACGCCAAAGCCGTTCTCCTTAGTCGTGAAATAGAGATCGAAGATTCTATCTAGATTCTCCATAGCGATACCTGTGCCCGTATCAGAGATTTTGACCCGTACCATCTCGCCCACACGTTGTGTATGCACAGTTAATGTACCACCTTCTGGCATAGCTTCACCAGCGTTTTTAAATAGATTCATAAACATTTGTTTCATCTGTCCTTCATCGGCCAAAATTGTCCGAGTATTGGGGTCAGAGTCTACAACTAGGTTAACATCCACTAATTTGCGCTCTAACATAAAAAAAACTTCCCGAATGATACCTTCAAGGCTAACCTCGATAGGATTGAAGACTTCATCACTGCCCAGCATCATCAGGTTACGTAAAACGATTTCACAGAATTCAGCACTGTAAACAATTTTCTCAATATCATCCATTAAGGGATTATCGGTATCTAAATCATCCACTATGAACCCAATTGTATTGCGAATAACACCTAATCCTCCCCGAAGATCATGAACAATACCTGAAACCAATTGTCCTAATCTATCAAGAGGAATGACTTTTGCTTCGCTAGCTTTTTCCTGTTTCTCAATACGATAGAGTAGTTCGAGTTTCTCACGGCGGAGTCGTTCGTTTTCTTGTTTGAGCGTTTCGAGTGATTGTCCAATCCGCTTCCTCTGTAAAGCGCTTGTTACTGCTTTGGCAATATCCTGGATCCTGGCTGGCTTTTGGAGATAATCTATGGCCTCAAGTTTGACCGCGGCGATAGCATTCTTTAACGTGGCGTTACCGGTTAAAATGACAATCAATAACTCTGGGTACAATTGACGGGCTCGCGTCATTACCGCAATACCATCCATATCGGGCATGTGCATATCCAGTAACAGTAGATCATAAGAGGCCTGTTCTAACATCTCCAACGCTTTGGAACCACTATTAGCCTCTTCAACTTTTTTATAGCCCATTAACCTCAGGGCACGTCCTACAGCAGTACGGATGTTAGGTTCGTCATCTACGAGCAACAAGCGAGGCTCTGTAATACTCTCCTGCACAGTATCGCCTTTTTCCATAACAATGATTTTCCCGCCCTAATTATTCGTAATAGTTTCAAGCACTTTTTGTTTGAGTTTCTCCCATTGTGCTTTATTTTGAGGCTTATCGAGAAATACTTTTGCTCCGAGTTGTAAAGCTAATGATCTCTGCTCAGGGTAACCGTAAGCAGACAGAATAAACACCGGCATATCAGGTTTCGTGGATTGAGCTACTTCCAAGACACCCTGTCCCCCAACACCTGGCATAGACCAATCGAGTAGAACGAGAGCGTAGCTATTACTCTGAATAAGCTCTATAGCGTCTCCGGCCTTACGGCTGGTGCAAAGAGTATAGTCTTGAGATCGCAAGTACCGAGTTAGTGACTCTAACCAATCTCTGTCGTCTTCTACGATTAGAATTTGGATTGAGGGGGAAGCCGATGAGACAATTAAGGTTTTAGTATTGGCCTCTGGTATTTTCTTGTCGGTAATCAGGAAGGTATTCCCGGTTAGCGACGATACTTTCATAGGTTTAGCCGGTGATGTGGTCGCTGGCCAGTATATGGTGAAGCAGGTACCCTGTCCCACCTGACTTTGTACTTCTATTCGACCTTGATGTTGCTCGATAATTGTCTTTGCGACATATAAACCAACTCCCCGCCCTTTGGCTTTTGTCGAAAAGCCATGATTAAAAATCTGACGACGATTTTCTGCGGAAATACCTATCCCACTATCAATAAATTGGATTACGGCAAAATCATCTTCCACGTGAGCCTGGATTATCAACTTAAATTCGCCACTCTGACGCATTGCTTCAAGAGCATTTCGAGTCAGATTAAAAAAAACTCTCCGAAATTGGGTGGGATCGGCCATAATCCAGATTTCGCTATCTACCTTCTTGATGGATGGACTTAAGTAAACACATTTCTCCGGCAATTTGCTTTCGAATAGGCTGAGCACCTCAAGAAGTAAGCTACTCAAAGAAACGGACTGAATCTGAACCGTTTGAGAAGGTTCTAAAAGGCTACCCACTACAGATCGGGCATAGGCGCAATTACGCAATACTGTTCTAAGTGGTAACCTTTGTTCTTGATAGGTCGAAAGCAATACCTGCTTCTGTATTTCAGAGAGTGTAGCTTCAATATTATTAAGAATTGAAGTGATTTGAGTCACAAACACTTTCAAATTTTTGATAATAATTTGATTGACCGAGTCTCGTTCAGTTTGATTTAACGGCAAATCGAGATATGTTTGCAGAGCTTCAACATAGTTTCGTGACTGATCAGGCTTCGCTCGCCGTTTGAACTCTTTAGGTAAGATAACCCTAGCAACCACACCTGGCCCATCTTTCCGATTTGAAACAGTTATGCTCCCACTATATTGAGAAATAATGCGCTTACATACAAATAGCCCCAAGCCAGCGTGACCGGTTTTGGTAGTATAAGTTGGCAAATACAGTTGATTCTGTTCGGATTCGGCTATCTCACCGCCAGCGTCAAAGATTTCAAGATAACATTGGTTCTCAATACTTCGAGCTTTAATTTGTACTTGACCCCTTGCCGGGGTCGCTTCAATTGCATTCTCTAAAAGGCAGAAGATTATTTGCTGAAGGTCTGAATCTTTGACCTGGAGGCTTAAATCTGGCGGTTCAATATTGATTTCAACCGGTATAGTTACCTCAGAGGTAGGTTGAACCAAATCAGGTAGTGTATGCAATACATTAGCTAAAATGGTATTAGTTCTTACCTGGAGTTCACCACAAGCTGTAGTTGCGATAAGACGATTAACTAATAGCAAAGTATAATCAAGTTTATGCTGGCAAAATCTAATATCCTCATGAGGGAAAGTTGTAGAAGAAAGTTGAGATAAATCCTCCAAGATATTTTGAGAAACCCCTAATGGTTCTTTGAGGTCATGAGGAATACCAGCGATAATACGTTCTAGCTCATCTATGACTCGACCCATAGTAACATTCTGCTCATATATTTCTAATCTTTCGAGAATTTGTAGTTCTTCAAGGGACTTTATTGCTTCAATCAAATTATTAGCAGAGGGTGGAGATATCTGTTCTTCTGCTGTTATCTGATTGATAAACTTGATAACAGCAGGTGGATTGAAAGCTCTTATCAATATTTCACCAAGGCTGACAGTAGCTCGTGCTAAGAGACTAGTCTTATCCCCTAATAAGTAGGGTACTCCTTGGTTGGCAGCTGTAGTGACTAACTGCCGATCAAACGGTAACTGTGCTTCAATTCGATATTTGATATTAGCCTCAATGTCCTCGGCTCTAATGTTAATCCGTTTGTCCACCATATTAAGCATAAAAACAATTCGATCTCGTGCATACTCAAGTTTTTCAGCAACCTCAAAGAAAAGTTTGGCATCTTTAATAGCTGGGATCTCTGGGGTGGTTACTACGATTATCTTGTCGCATATATCCATTACACTCAGACTCAAGTCATCAAGCACGTGATGAGTATCTACGATGATAATATCAAACATTCGGCGAAGTCGTACTAAAACGTCAGTAACTAGGGTAGGAGTTACAGTATCGGCTACTTCGGGACGAGGAGGTGCCAAGAGTGCATTAATCCCGGAAGAGTGTGAGATGAATATATCACTGATCAATTCGCTATCCAGTTCATCAGCATCTAAAGCCAGATCAGCAATCGTCCGGCTGGCATACAGATTGAGGAGAACAGCAACATCTCCCGCTTGCAGGCTGGTATCAACCAAGGCAACTTTCAAAGGCCAATTCTTTTTTAGAGCAATTGCCAGATTCACTGCGATTGTACTGCATCCCACGCCCCCTTTTAGACTAAAAACTGAAACAATCCGACCAGAGTCCGTCCCAGCTTTATCCGGTTGCTTTTCGGTAACAGTTGATTGAGACATTTGAAGCATAGCCTGCCGCCGTGTGGCTCCCAGTTGATAAACGCGCCGAATACTTGAAACAAGCTCATCACTCGAAAATGGTTTTATTAAGAACTCTCTAGCCCCGGCCAGCATTGAACGTCGTAAATAATCTGCTTCGCCTTGGATAGACATCATAATGATTTGGCAAAATGGAACTAGATGGGAAATCCGTTCAGAAGCAGTAATACCGTCAACACCAGGCATGTTGATATCCATGAGCACAATATCTGGATGCAATTCCACAGCCGCCTGAATGCCCTCTTCACCGTTTGTAGCTGTTCCCACTACATCCATATCGGATTCCAACCAGAGTAGCTTGCGTAAATTTTCCCGAGTTTCTGGAATATCATCTACAATCAGAAGTCTAATCTTCTCTATCTCTCTCACAAGTGTTTCTCCAAGGTCCAATATTCTTTTACGATACTACGTTTTATATACTTCCTATCACCGCCACCCCCACCAACTCCAAATCCGGCACCAGCGTCCTCCGACGATCCAGCGCGCTCAAATCCTTGTGTCGGCGATCCAGGAGCTCGCGGAGCTTGGCCTGACGAATGTTCTCGATGGCAATTTGGGAGACGGCGATTTCCTGCTGCTGGTAGTAGCGCTGGATCTTCTCCTGCTGCTGGGCCAGTTTTTCGGCATGGATAAGTTGGGTTTCGGTAAAGAGGTTGGCGGCTTGAGCCTCAGCCAAGGTGGTTAAGGGTTCAATATTCGCGAAGCGAGTTGAATGTTGAATAAAGGCAGTCTCGACTTGATCAGGGGTGAGGTTGAGTAGAACTTGGGCCAGGCGAGGTTGACTCTGGCCAGTTGAGTCAAATACCACCGAGATGAGTTCTTGCCGGTTGACGTCGTCGTGGTTGGTCATGCGCAGACGGTAGATGGCCCAGGTGAACGGGCCGGTGGGAAGACCTGACAGGTTTCCCAAACCTGTCAGGTCTTTGAGACGAAGTTGAGCCGCCGCCTGACTACGATCGTCGGCCAGGTGGGTTAGAATAGTCTGGACGGCGGGGTGGTTGAGGTGCAGGTAGGTCAGGCCATCGTCAGCGACGGCCTGCTCCCGGTCGAAGACGACGTTGGAATAGCGAGTTTTGCCATCATCTGTCCTCTGAACAGGAGGCAGGTCAAAGTAATAAACGCCGGGCCGGCGGCTGTATTCGTTGAGACTCTCGCCATGAGCAGCCAGGTAGCCGCCCAACATCGCCTTGACCTGCGCCTGGGAGATCTCGATCAGCCGTTGGCGATACTGCTCGACCTCGGCTTGGGTTTGGGGTAAGAGCAGTTCATCCTGTTCCAAAATCTCCCGGGCGCGTTGATAAATCTGCTGGGCCAGCCGCTCCAAATCGGCGGCTTCGGCCCGGCGCTTGAGTAAGGCGTCCATGTAAAGCCGGTCGAAGTGAAACTCGTCCTGCAAGGTGGAGAGAATGTCGGCCAGCTTGTCGTCGCCGTACTGCTGGCGGATAAGATCGAGCTTGGTTTCCAACACTTCGCGCACCCGCTGCTCGACTGTGTCCTGGATGAGCAGGTTCAGCACTACCACATCCCGGCTCTGGCCAATGCGATCCAGGCGGCCAATGCGCTGCTCCAGCTTCATGGGGTTCCAGGGGAGGTCGTAATTGACCATGACATGGCAAAATTGAAGGTTGATACCCTCGCCGCCGGCGTCAGTAGAGACGAGGAATTGAGCCTCGTCGGCAAAGGACTGCCGGGCGGCAATCCGTTCCTCGAGTTTTTGCCTGCCGTTGATAGTTTCCACTTGGTAACCCATGTTGGTCAAGGTTTGGGTAATGGCCTGCTGGGTGGCCACAAACTCGGTGAAGATGAGGAATTTGGTCTGGGGATTGCCCTCGCGGCGGCAAACTTCGTCAATAATATTGAGCAGGGCGACCAGCTTGGCGTCAGAGCCGCCCTTGGCCTGTCGAGCCAGGTCGAGCAGCCGTTCGAGAAGCGCGATTTCGCGCTGCAACTCAACCTCGTTGACCACACCCGGCGCCCTCAAGAGATCGTCGAGCACGACCTGGGCATCGTCGTCGGCAGCCGCTTCTTCGTCGAAGGTGAGCTTAGAAAGGGGAGAGTCATCCCCATTCCTCAACTTCCCCGCTTCGCGTTCCCGATCCAGTGAGGCTTGCACTGCCAGCAACTTATCCAATCGTTTGCTGAGGGAGTCGAAAATAGCGGCGGTACTGCTGGTAACCATGCGTTGAAAGAGCAGCATGAGGAAGCCAAAGGCCCGGTCGCCCCGACCCATGGCCCGATTGTAATTGTCGCGGACATAGTCGGTGACTTCGTCGTACAGTTGCCGTTCCAGGGCATGCTCCAATCCGGAGCGGTCCACCGGGTAAATGTCGGTCAGGCGCTGCTTGAATAAACGGCGGCCTTGAGCATCCACGACGGCTCGTTTACGGGTGCGCCAGACGATGCTACTGATCCGATCCGGACGCAGGTCGGTCACTTCGTTGAAACCATAGGGGTCCACCAGGTTGAGTAGGTGCAAAAAGCGGGCCGGATCGCCCTGGTGGGGGGTGGCGCTCAGCAATAAAAAGATGGGCACGGCCTGGGCTAACCCTTCGCCGACCTGATAGCGAGCGGTTTCGCTGCCGTCGGCCTGCTTGCTGAGCTTATGGGCTTCGTCAAAGATGGCCATATCCCAGCCGGCCTCGACGATGTCTCGAAAGACACGCCGGTTGTGCTTGTCGCGGCGCTGCCGTTCGCGCTCCGATAACTCGGGCCGAAGACGCTGCGGCTTTACAAAATCGAGGCTGGTAATGACTTGGTCGTGCAGGGTCCACAAGTTGGTTTCCTGGCCGTGAATTTGGCGCAGAGTCGTGATCATGGTCCGGTCGTAGACGATAAAGTTTTCGCCAAACTTCTGAGCTAACTCGTCACGCCATTGCGGGGTTAGACCGGCGGGGGTGATGATGATGACGCGACGAGCCTGGCCGCGCAGTTTCAACTCCTCATAGACCATAGCCGCTTCGATGGTTTTACCCAGGCCCACTTCGTCGGCCAACAGGGCGCGGGGGCGAAGCTGGTTGAGGACAAAATCTACTGCCAGCACCTGGTGGGGCAGTGGAGTGACCCGGAAGTTGGCTGCTGAAAGAACGCCTGATTGAGTGAGCATGGCTCGTAGCTGGAGGGCAGCCAGCCGGGCGACGAAGAGAGAGGCGGGTATGGTCTGACCTCCACTCAGGGTTGCCAGTGGGTCGGCTAGTGGACGGAGATCAGACAAGGGGATACGTTGCACTGGGCCATTAGGCTGAATGAAGATATCGGCGTAAGTCTGACCAAAGAGAGTGGCCAGGCCGATGACCCGACCGGTTTGACCGGTATTAATTGCCGCAAAGTCGCCGATCTTAAGTTCGGGTGAGGGTTTTTTATGATTCCTATTCGTTCCGTTTGGCTCAACTAATCTATCCTGTTGGTAAATGTCCAGAGAATCGGCTAAACTTGTTTGTAATTTTTCAATCCTGGTCTCAATATTCCTTAAACCATCCACTATTTCATTCAGGTCGATCAGGGGGCGTTCTCGGTAGATGATTTGAAAATCCAGAACACCTAATTCCAATATAAAAGGAGCATTTGCTTCATAGGCTACAATGAATCGGTCAAGCGCTTCAGCCGGTAAGGCAAAATGAACGTAGATGCTGTTGCTTGGATACGCTTGTAAGATACTTACCTGATTGGGTGGAACGTTGAGTTGGGCTGCCAGTAGCGCAATTGTTTCCTGGCGTTTCTCCACATTAAAGCCCGGTAATTCCCCTGCAATCAGAAGTTTGATTTCTGCTTCCGGCTGAATGGATACCATTTCTGCCTGGGACAAGCGAGTATATTCATGCCGCAACCGGTCTAGCTCTAGCTCGATATCCTCGATTTCTATCAAGATGCTCGGATCAACTGATCGGCCATAAAGCGCCTTCTGCTCTTTGAGCTTTTGCAAACGGCGACCATGGTTGAGGATAAGTTTTTCAATATCATCTTTACTTGGCATGCCAAGGAAGCTATTCAATCTTTGCCTCCGCTTGTACTTGCGCCAGCATCTCTTCTAAAGCGGTAATAGCTTTCTTGCGCCAGAAATGCTCGTACTTCAACTCTTTTTGCTCGATCATGTACCGATCTCTCTGCTGGACTCGTTTCAGTAGGGCCAAACTTGCCTCGGTTTCACCCCTTAGCCAGTGAATAACAGCCTGTGTAAGCCGGTAGATATTTCGCGTGTAAGGGTTAGCTTTTTTGAAAGCCTGTTCGCTCAGATTTTTGGCTTGCGCAAAATCTTCTTCTTCCAGGTAAAAATGAGCCAGGGCCAAGAGATTAAAGCCATTTTCCTCTTGCTCGATGGCTTGCCGGAAGCTATGATACGCCGCTTCCATCTTGCCTAATTGCCACATAGCCTGGCCATACAAATGTTTCAGCGAACTTTCCTGAGGGAATTGGCTTAAATAGCGATCCAGAACAGGCACAGCCCTAGTTGGATCCAGATGTACTAGGGCATGGGCATACTCTCTGGCCATAGAGCTATTTTCCGCCACTGAAGTACCTATAAGGAATGGTATGAGATCTTTTACTTGGAGATGGCTGATGGCTATAGCCAATGGTGATCTATCAACCTGATCAATCCTGTCAAATTGAGTAATCATCAGGACACGATTAACGTTAGTGTTGCCCAGTTTCCCTAATGCATTCAGAGCAATTTCACCGATAAAAGGATATTCATCACCAAGAACAGCCATCAAGTGTGGAATGCCGAACGGATTCTTAAGTTCTCCAAGAGCAAGGACCGAAAACTGCCGGACATCCGGGTATTCCTCATAAAGCGATGCAGCCAATAACTTGCTAACCTTCTCATCCCGCAACAACAACAAGGCGAAAGCGGCAGCACCACGACTGTCTCTATCGTCGCTGTTTAAACCATTGATTAGGGATTGGAAAGCCACAGGGTGGTATCCGATGATACTAAGCGCAGTCGCCGCAGCAGTCTGGATCTTCTCATCCTTATCACCTTGAGCTTTGAGTAAGCGCTCGATCACGAAAGATTCTTCGGAAAAAGACCGCAAAGCCTGAGCAGCTATCCGACGAACCGTTCCATTCTCATCTTCGAGAGCTGCCTGGATCAAAGGCTCGGCGGCAGAAGGATCCTCTAAGAAACCCAATGACTGGGCAGACATCCAACGTACAACCTGATTAGTATCTTCTTTAAGCAGAGAGATGAAGGATGGCGCGATTCCAGGAGTTTTCAATCTTCTCAAAGCGGTTACGGCAGACCAGCGTACCCGGCTGGTATCATCTTCGAGAGCCGCAAATAACGGTTGAGCTGCACTAGCAATCTCTAGCTTTCCCAGAGCTTCGGCAGCTTTGACGCGCGCTAGATCATAATCATCGCCAAGCGTCCGAATGAGGTGGTTTAACGTCGATGAATCGCGAAGATTACCAAAGGCTTCGACCACTGCCGTCCGCACCACGCCCTCTTTGTCATTGAGCGCTGCAATCAAGGCTTCAGTGGCTGTCGTAGCGCCAAGTTGGCCCAGAGCTTTGGCTGCAAGGTTTCTCACCTCTGTGGCTTCATCTTGAAGCATAGGAATGAGCGGCTGAATCGCAGCCGGATCACCTAACGGTCCCAGGACACTAACCGCCTTTTGACGAACCCGGTGGTCTGGATGGCCTAACGCCTGGATGAGCAAGGCGGTAGTTTCGGGAGCGACAATCTGGCCCAAGGTAGTCAGGGCCTTTTGGTGGACCGGAAGCGATAACAAAGTAGGTTGGCTTAGTAATTTGACCAGGCTGGGATGGGCGCGTTCAAATCGTCCGGCCCGGAGGTCAAATAAAGCGGCGTTGACCACCACAACCGGCCAGGAGCTGTTGAGTAAATTGCCAATAGGGTCAGCCTGATCGGGAGGTACCCCGGCTTCAGCCAGGGTGCGCAAAGCCAGCCGAGCAAGTTCGAGACACGATTGACTGAAGTCGGTTGTCGCTGCGAGGGTGTCTAACGCCTGCAGACCGGTTTGGCAGAATAACTGGACGGCTGTCTGGTAGGTTTGAGTGCGCTCCTCTAAAATAGCGACCTTG
The DNA here is from genome assembly GCA_023382535.1 of Anaerolineae bacterium. The sequence continues at coordinate 119,014 of JAHDWA010000019.1, forward strand.
AGTTCACTGCGTGGAAGGGCGATTTTATCGCAAGCTTCAGGTGGGTGTTGAGCCAAAGCCAGGGCCAGACAAGCGTGATAACACATGTCTGGTGTATCAGATTTTGATAGGTGGGCCAAAAGAGGGGCTAACCGTTCGACTTCTTTCAAAAATAACAACCGTTGGCTGGCCCCCTGAGCGGCTTCGTCGTGACATTCATAAGCCAGGTACTGCAGGAGAGGAATTGTATCTTCAACCTGCCCAGCCTCCAGCAGCGCTTCGCATGCTTGCAAGCGATAAGAATAGCCGGGGCGCAGCGCCAACCAACGCGCTGCATTCACTCCAACCGTAGTATATCCGTGTTCAAGCAGCGCCTCCACCACCGGCCAGAGCCGAAGCTCAATTTTGGCAATCGTTCGGGGTGGATAAAGGGCCAGGAGGTGCAGCGCGGCCGGGAGAGCAACACTAATATCACCGATTTTGAAAAGCGCTATAATCGCTTGTGCAGCGCTGTCATCATCGCCGATCCAGGCGGTATCGCGCAGTAATTGCCAGGCCGGCATGGCTGTTCCATCGGCCTCTAATAATGCCCGAGTAGCTCTGGGCGACTGCTCCGGTTCAGTTTCAATCAAGTGTTGCAAAGCGGTTATAGCCTCAGCCCGGTAGTCACTTTCCAGCAGCCGGATAGCGGCCAGACAGCGAGCTTCTGCCGGCGTTTCAGGGTTAAGCAGGGCGACCAGGCCGGCATAATCCGGGGGAGAGGGCAACAATGCGGCAAGTAAACGCAGATTGGCTGCATCATTTTCATCCCTGGCATTCCCCAATAAGTTGGTTATGGCGACCTCCAACTGTTTATCGCCCAATGTCTGGTGAGCAACAGCAGCTTCGACAGGTCCCAAAATAAATTCGGCCAGGTTAAGGTCAGGCTTGAGGTAAAAGGGCTGATTTTTGTCGGTATATAACTGGCCCAGGTAGTCAGCCGCTTGATCGGGCCAGCCTTCGAAACGCAAGCGCTGCACTTTGTCTCTTCTCACATCCTGTTCATAGCGATCGCTGTCTAAGGGCCATAAATAGGGTTTAGCCGCAGTTTGATCATCTAAATGGAGCAGGGCCTGAGCAATGTTGTAACGCACTTTAGGCGCAAGCTTGTTGATGTCCTCGGTTTTATTCAACGTCGTTTTGAGCAGTGCCCTGGCATTCTCTCGATAGCGAGTTGACGCCAGACGGCGATAGCGGTCAACGGCCGCCTCACGGACCTGGGGGGCTTGGTGTTGAAGCAAGTAAGCCAGCTTAGTCAGGATGTCTTCTCGAAGCGTCGGGTTTAACTGGACGTCATCAGCCAGAATATCGGCCGCTAACAAAGTATTGCGCTGCAACTGTTCTTCAAAGGGGCTGGCATACTCTAAAATCTGGCCGATGAATGAGCTGAGATGGGTCGGACTGACCAGAGAGAGATACCCGGCCAGGAGCAAAAAAGGCTCGTGCCAGATGGCCTGATGGATATAATCGCCAATTGTAAACTTGTTACCCAGTATCTCTTGAGCCAAGTGCAGCGCGGCCAGATATTCACCAAAAGTCTGGTGTAAGAAGCCATACACCGGCTGACTGTTGGCATCCAACCCACGCTCCAGGAAAAGGCCGCTCTGCTCCCCTAAAGCTTTCAGTAAATCACGTCCCAATCGTCGTGCTTCCCGCAGATCACAGCCTTGTTGTTCGGCAATACCGGCGTGAAACCTGGGCAGAAGGTCGTCGTGAGCAATTACCCCACCCACATTGCTCGATAGAATATAGTGGGCAATCGGGGCTAAAATTGCTTTAATCTCGTAGGCATCGAGATTGATGCCCTCGCGGTGAGTGGTCCAGTATTCGATCAGAGTATCGGTTGCATTTTGGTAGATTTCAACCCGGCGGCTGGGTAGCTTGACCCCACGCCAATGCATCAAAACCATAATAGTGAGCAGGAGTGGGTTAGCCGCCAGTCGCCCAATTTGGGGTTTGGTTTGAAGCGCCTGGATCAAGTCATCCGCATCCGTATGAATCGTGTGGCTACTGATCTCGGTTTTAAGCGCCTCGTGCCAAAGCAGGACAAAACGGGTCTTATCTTCGGGTCCAAGCTCCTTGAGCGTGGCATGTTTGAATTCACGAGTCAGGGGGGAGCGATCATAACCGACGATGCGACTGGTGACTAGGAAGCGATTTAGATTGTAACTGGCTACCGTTGTTTGAATCCGTTCCGTCACCCGAATACGAAGGCTGGGATCAGATACTTCGTCCAGGCCGTCCAAAATTATCAGACATTGACCTGCTTGAATCGCCCAACGCAAGTAGCGGCCAAATTCAGGTTTGGGCGTAAGTTCTTGCTCGATATATTCGATCAAGTGCAGCGTACTATCCCGTTCAAAGGCTTTGGCATAATTAGCCAGGCGAACAAGAACAGGAGTGAGGCCAACCGTGCTTTGACCGATGTGAATGCTATCATCTGCGGCCAATGCATAAGTAATGTAACGGGTAATGGTCGTTTTGCCGGTGCCGGGATCGCCCAGCAGAACGGCCCGAGAGCTTTCCAGCAGTTCGGCCAGGGTCAAAGGACGTTGAGCCGCCTGGCGTGCAGCCAGGCGGGCCGAACGTTTTTCCATGTCAAGGCTACGGTGTTGTCGATCCAACTCTCCTGTTGTCCCCACCGTAGCCTGCCGGAGCAGGTCTTCCTCGGCGTATTCGGCCAGGGCCGGGCGGCCTTCGATAGCCTGGAGGGGCAAAAAAACCTTGGCCAGGGGCAGGCTGACATCCCGGCCGCTGACCCGGGGGGAAAAGCCACGAATGACGTGATCTTTGTACTCCAAGACCAGGTAATCAAAATAAGCTTGCCGGATCGCACTGAAGTCTTCAACGACCGCACCCGCATAAGGTTCATGAGCCTCAAACTGAGCCGGGTTTTCAGTTTTGGCCCAGGCCAGCAGGGTTTCAAGAAGCAGGTATTGTTCGGCAAACTCAATGATCTGGCCGACAATTTTGGTTTTGCCGGTCTCTTCACCGAATTGATGATAAACCGGCCTGAACCTGGCCTCATCAAAACAAAAGGTTCGTAGTTGTTCGACGTTGAAACCGTTGGTCAAGAGGGTGCGGATGTTGTGTAAGTTGTAAGAAGGTGTCATCTCACCATTCCTCTCATCCTCCCACCTTCGCCTCGGCGATGTCCACAAAATCGAACAAATCGGGGTTGTCTTCCAGCAGCCGTTTATCGAGCCGCTTGCCGACGGTGAGAATATCCTGGAAGCGGCCGGCGCGATAAGCCTCGGTGAAGCCGGCAACCAGGGCCTCCTGGCGGACTTCTTTGAGGCGCTGGCCAGATTGAGCCAGGCGGAGATACTCTTCAAACTGAGCCAAGAGGCGTTTATGGCGAGTCTCTTCCAGGCTGGCCTGGAGTTGGGGGTGGGGCCAGTGGTAGCGCCCGGCGCTGTCGGGCGGGCCGAAGTTCTCCACCAGCAAATCGCGCAGGTCGGGCATGAGGTCGGCGGAGGTTTGTAAGGCTTTGAAGTAGGCCGGCTGGATATCGCTGAGGGTGGAGGGGTGGCCGCGCAAAAAGCCTTTGAGCCATTGGATGGCGCTGCGCTCGTCGGAAATAAAGAGCACGGCCTGGGGCGCTTCGCGTTCCGTGTTGAGGGCTAACCGTTCCACGTAGCGGCGAGCCTGGGCCTCGTCGCTGAACCAGTAGCCGTCCTGCTCCACCAGGCCCCATTGGGGTAAAGCCTGGTAGAAGTGCTGGCCGTTGTAGGCGACCTGGTAGCCGTGCTGGACATAGTAGGCCAGATATTTGGAATAGAGCATCTCTTTACTGCGCTCGACATTGGCGGCGAGGGGCAACTGCTCCAGATGCTGGCGGACGAAATCGGCTTCCAGCCCCCACCCAGCCTGGGAGAGTAACTTTTGGCTAAAGCCAGCGAAGGGTTTATAAGCGTTAATAATAAGGTCATTTTTGACAGAACCAGGACTGGTTACTTGTTTGAAAGAACCTTTCTGTTTGTCCATTATAGTGACTTGAGCCACCAAAAAACCGGCGCGAGCCAAAGCTTCTTGAATTGCGTTCCAAACACTAGCCCGAGAGTTGTGAAAGACAACGGTTATCCAACGGCCTGGTTTGAGCAATTGATTCATTTGGACAAAGGCTTCAGTCATCAATTCACGATAACTTGCCAAGTCTTTTCTTTGAGTTTGATTGATAACGGCTTCACTGGCGTTATTGGTGAAGATACGTAACCAAGCTTCCCACAAAAAGTTAAGTTCCGAGTACATAAGATTGGACCCGAATGGGGGATCGGTAAAAATATAGTCTATTGTATCTCTTTGGTATCCATTATTGGCTGTAGATGATTGAGTGCTAATGCAAACGGCAGGTTTAATGTGTTGCTTGGTAAAGATTTTTGATACTCTTGAACGAAGTTCTAGGCGATAGATAGCGTTTGTTTCAACGCTAATTGAGGGCATATATAGAGTTCCTTCAAGGGGTTTATCAATTACACCTCCACCTCCACCAAAAAAATTACCTATATGAAGACGACAAAGGCGAACAGTGTAATGATGGGCTGAAGTTAAGATGAACTTCAAGTGCCGAGAAACTTCGGCCTTTTCATTTGTACGATGCCAAAAAGCAGCAAGTACCCACAAATTGCGTCGTGTATAGAAATGATGGACGTGGGTCATTCCGATTGGATCATTTCGACGAGCTTCATCTCCTTCAGGTATACGATAAGTTGGAAACCAATACGGTATTTCACTAGCTTCTATTTTGGCGATCAAGGCAAGATCATTAGCCTCTGGTCGTTTATCGTAGCGTTGGCGGACTACGGAATAATTTATAAGCACTGGTACTTGGCGGGTGAGTTCAATTGTTTTGCCCAAGGCACTGTCAAAAACTTTTTCGATAGCTCGATCCAAATTTCGCTTATTAACCGCAGCGTTGCAGGAAGGGCAAGAAAACTCATCTTGAACCTTACCGGCAACTTGATCCACTGCCGCATCCCAAAAAACAATTTCGCCGCCACAGTAAGGACAAATAAAAACATCGCTCCAAACCGTATAGTTGATCCGGCCCACCCGCCCATCGGGATGCTTTGTCTCATACATCCAGCCGCACTCGGCTTCCACCTCCTGCAAAATGCGCTTGGCTTCGGCTTCAAAGGCGGCGGAGTCTACTGGGGTGTTGTAGTTGTAGGCAATAAAGGTCGCCGCCGGGGAAAGGTCGCACAGGATGGCCCGGCGGCCGGTCATCTGAGCGGCCACGCCGGTCATGCCGGTGCCGCAAAAGCCGTCAAAAACAAGGTCGCCCGGCTGGGTGTAATGTTCAATGAAGGGGATGATAGCTTTGTAGGGGACTTTGGTGTGGTAGGAATGGGCGTTATAAATCGGGTCGTTCTTGCCCTCGGCCACGTCGGCCACGTAGGGTTCGCGGTGGTAGTTGTCGGTGGTCTCGTCGTAGGGTTTGCCCCATTTTTGGATAAAGTCGGCCAGGTGGGGGTTGGGGTAGGCGGTGTAGTGGGGCGGGTCGGACAGGGCATGCAGGTCGTCGTCTTCACCAATGGGGAAGCCTTCGATGGGGCGGAGGGGGGATAGGTCGTCTTTGGGCATTCGTTGCTCCATTTACTATTCTAAACTTACCATAACAGTTGGACGGTACAGTTAGGCATTAGGGATTTGTTCAGGCTTATCACTTCCAGACAGGAGGAATCGTTTGAATACTGACTGAACTGATGTGCTTGGGGTTTCACCTTTTTCTTGCTGCTTTTGGGCTGCTTCTAAACCGCTCGCCAATGTCCCGATTATTTTTTCCGGGGCTGGCAGTACTTTAAGGTCTTCATCTATGGTGCTGGGGTCCAAGTTCAGATTGGCGACATATTCCATGGTCTGATCAAATAGTTGTTCCCGCAATTCGGCCGATTGGGCTACCTCTTCGGTGGTTTTCTTTTTGAAGGTCCGTTTTCGTAATGTTTCTACAAATTGAACCAGACGATCCCAAAGAATACCCAGGACTGATTTCAAAATTTGTTCGTATTCATCAATTTTAGTAACCGCCTTATAATTTTGATGGTAGTAAGCCATCCGCTCAGCCGGTATGAGCGGGACAATGATCACCAGGCCAATTACCATCACCAGCACATCGTCAATTAAACCAATAAAGCGTATTTTCTCCGGAATGATGTCTTCTGGCAGATCCAGATACATCAGGACACCTGTGGCCAGGGTTCGGGCCGACATCGGTAAGCTTCCATCGGCTATTATCTCATTGAATAACTGGCTGTTTACGCCCAGGTCTTTAAGCCACTCCTTGATCAATTGGATAAACATCCCAAAAGCGCTGGCGCCTGCCGAGGATGAGGTCGTAGTGGTCATGCGGTTTCCTCCGTAATATATTTTTTTATCTCTTCGTAATTTTCCTGGGTTTGCAATAGCAGTTCATTGAGGCGATGTTTCACCCATTCAGGGAGATGATCCGGTAAGTGATCAGGATGGAAAGCCTTCATCATGGCCCGATAAGCTTGTTTTACTTCTTCTACGGAAGCCGTCTCCGGCAGGCCAAACCAATCGTAGGGGTTGTCGCCAATGGCAATAATGATGGCAAGTACTACGACCATCAATTTCTGGTCATGCCGTTTTAACCACTGATTGACTAGGGTGAGTCCAGTAGCTACAACTCCGGTGCCTACCAAAACCCAGCCAATAGGGCCTAACATCACTCCTAAAAGGGTGGTTGCCCCCTGATATACGGCCCAGGGAAAGGTGACCCCAATGGCCGAGGAGATGGCCCCTAAGCCGGTGGTAGTGGCTATATAAATGCCAAATCCGGACAGTTCCCCAGCCACGACTCCGGCCGCCGGGATAAAGCTAAGCCCCATTTGTTGGGCCCGCTTCTTCAAGTTTTCCTCGGCCTGCTTGAGAATAGCCTGCAAATCTGTCTCGCTGAGGGCTTCAAGGCGTTGCCGGAAAGCATCCTGCCACACTTTGCGGACCCGCTGCATCAGCAAAGTATTGCTGACTGCCTCCCAATCCTCATACTTTACCCCTAAGTTTTGAGCCACCTTGACCAGAGCAGCTCGCATCACCTGATCTTTGGTTGCCTCTGCAGGTGCTCTACTGACCTCTCGCAGGAATGGAATAATTACCCCCCGAATGAGCACTTCCTTATTTTGGGGCAGATAATGCTGTTCCCCCTTAATCAGCCGGGCAATATCCCAAAGTTCCTCGACATCCAGACGATATAGGGCCTTAAAGGTGAAACTAAATACACTCATTTCATTTTCCTAACTTCGCCTCAACTTCGGCGATGCGCTGGCGGGTTTCGTTGATGTCATCTGGATTACCCAGTTCTTCTCTCATCATCAGCGCTTCTTCATAATATTTTAAGGCTTGGGACGTTTGTCCCTGTGCCTCATTCAACAGACCAAGATTATGTTTTATAGTGGCAACTCCTTTTCGATATGAGAGTTTTTGCCAGATAGATATTGCACTTTGGTAGCACGCTAGTGACTGTTCATACTGCCCTTGCTTATAGTAAACAAATCCAGTGTTTGCATGGTTCCATGCAATACCGAACTCGCCTCCAAATTTTTGGTTGGCATCAAATCCCCGCTGGAACCACGCTAAGGCCTCATGATATTCCTCCTTGAGCATATAAATCTTGCCAATAGCATGATAACTGTGCGGTAGTTGAAAAGTTTCCTGCTCCGACTCACGGATGGCAAGCACTTTTTGATACCACATCAATGCTTCATCATAGTTATTCATTAACTCATACATTTTGCCTATACCCTGATAGGCGCCACCCAGGCCATGCTTATGATCACTTTCTTCAAGTAACATTGCAGCTTCTTTATAGCTAGATAGTGCATTCTCTATGTTTCCCAGACGACGGTAAGTCCAACCTATAGCCCGTAAAACGGAGGACAAAAGTGTTGTATCTGACTGGCTACGTGCCCAATTCTCGGCCTGTTGGTAGGTTTGATGAGATACTGTCCACTCACCTACAAATTCTTCTGTCCATCCTTTGCATAATAACAAATTAATTCCAATTCTTTGTGCTTCAGGGTTCAGACTATCTAAATTTTTAAGTCCGTTCAATCCAAGCCTACAATGTTTTAGAGTTTCGGTGTGGGAGAATTTCTTTCTGGAAGCAGTAGCCGCTACCAGGGCATACTTTGCTTGGGCTAAAAAATCACCAATTTCTCCAGTTAAAGCCGCAAGTTCCGGAGCCATCTGCACTTGGGTTGCTTCTTCCGCTTGCTCAAAAACTTGGCTTCGCCACGCAAGCAGTAACTTTTGTATCTCTTTTCGTTCTTCTATCTCTAGCGTATTGTTTAGGGTCTGGTAAATCAGAGTATGAACAAACTTATAAACCGTTGTCTGCTGCTGGTAAACATTTTGCTGACCGAGGCTGGCAATCAGGTGATGGGTTTCCTCGTTGGCCCTCAGTTTACGGATGAGCGGCAGTAACTTGATGTCCAGCAAGTGGCTCAACACCAATAGAGTGAACTGTTCGCCTTCCACGCTACCATAAGCCAATATATCCTGTGCTTCTTGGTCCAAGAACCCTAAGCGACTACGGATAACTGCCTTCACGTTGGCTGGGGGCAGCACTTGAGCCAGGTCGCTAACCAATTGACCATCGGAGGTCAGCAGTTTTTGATTGACTAGCAGATTGACATACTCACTGGCAAAGAGGGCATTGCCGTTAGTAATGTCCAGCAACCAATCCACAAATGCCGACTCAAATTGGGTCTGCGGGAAGCGGCGATTCAGGTAGGCTATCAAGTCATCCCGGCTGAGAAAATCCAGAGAAACCCCGGTGCAAAGCTGGTACCGTTCCATTTCGGTCCTGATGGACAGAATAGGATGCTTCCGTGCCTGGGCATCGTGGGGGCGATAGGTGGCAAGTAACAAGATTGGCACATCACTCAACTGGCGGGCCAGATGAAAGAGCAGATTCGTCGAGCTAGTGTCAGCCCAATGCCAGTCATCAATAAACAGCAGCATCGGGCTTTTGTGACGAGCTAAATTGCGGAAGGTATCAGTGAACTGCTGGAAAATATCCTGCTGACCAAACTGGCTGGACCGGTCGAAGCCAGTGTCCTCACGCCGGCGCTTGCGCCAGGCAAAATCGGCACTTTTGGCAGCAGTAGCCAAAATAGGACCAGCGACCGGCACCATCCCCAAAATATCCGGGCCGATTTCACGAATGAACTCGACCGACCAGTGCTTTCCTCGCCGGGTGGCCTGTTCGGTCAGGTTGTTGAGGAGTTGCACAAAGGGTGCATAAGGCGAGATGTCTCCGGCAATCTGGTCGCATTGGGCTTCGGCGTACTGTATTTGCGGGTACTTCGCCAGCATCCCCTGGCTAAATTCCCGCACCAAACTCGTTTTGCCAATCCCAGCCTCGCCCACCAGGAAAACGACTTTGCCTCGCTGCTGATAAGCCTCTTGCCAGTGGCGCTCCAATTCGGCCAGTTGGGTTTGGCGGCCAACAAAAATAGCTCGTTGAGTTGGAGGTTGAGGGTACGGTTGAGTTTGCTGCTCTGGCACTGAGTAAGGAGCCGCAACGACAAAATCGGCTTCGGCCAGCGCAGCCAGTTTTTCTTCCAACTCAGCGATCTTGGCCTGAATATCCTCGATTTCGATCAAGGTATGGGGCGGTGTATCCAGCCCCCTGAGTGCCTGCTGCTCTTGTAGCTTTTGCAAGCGCCGGCCGTAATTGATGATCAGTTGTTGGAGATCGTCTCGACGGGACATAAGCTTTCAGTTAAGCTTGAATTACAAACCTGTAGAGACACAGAGTTTTTATACTTGTTTCCTCGATATCTCTAGGGTACTATAGTTTAATCGTCTACTTCACTGTCGGCGGCCAGCTTGGCCTCAACTTCGGCGATGCGCTGGCGGGTTTCGGTGATGTCTTTCAAGTTGCCCAACTTCTCCCTAATGGTGAGAGCTTTCTGATAGCAACTGAGAGCCTGGTAAAAATCCCCTTGAGCCTGATAAATCTGCCCAATTGAATTTTGAGATCTAGCGATCCAGCTCTTATCCCCCAACTCTTCTTGAATGGTCAAAGCTTCTCGATAACATATCAAGGCTTGTTCATAGTCACTTTGGATTTGGTAAACTCGGCCCATATTATAAGTAGCAATAGCGCTACCTCGTCGATAGCCCTGCTCCTCCCAAATAGTCCGTGTTTGTTGATACAATTTTGAAGCTGCACCTATATTACCCTGACGTTGAAAAATCACACCGATATTCTCATAATTCCAGGCTAGCTGACTCTTATTTCCTAATTTTTGATTAATCGTTACTGCTTGATGATACCATTTTAGAGCCTCTTCATAATTACCTTGATTGCGACAAATGGTGCCTAGTACATCATAGATTGAGGCAATACCCCGCTCATACGCCAGTTCCTCCCAAATAGCCAATGCTTTTCGACAGAATGCCCAGGCTTGTTCATCTTCATTTCGACGAACATGAATAAGGCCGAGACCATGATAGGCATAAGCTAATTCCATCTTATCTTCCATTGCTTCGGATAGTGGAATACTGGCTTGATGATAGTTCAAAGCTTGTTCATAGTTCCCTAACTTTCGCAATATCCAACCCAACTTATTTAATACTTGAACTAGTCGAGGTTTTTCTTGGGATTCTCTAGCAAGGATTTCCGCTTGGCGATACGTCTCGAATGCCTGTTGCTGTGCGCCTATTTTTTCCTCGGTACGGCCTCGGCGTAACAGTAAGTCAATTCGTATCTCTTCCGCCTCAGGGGTCGCTTTAGTAATCTTTTCAAGAGCTTGCAGGCCAATACTACATTGCTTCAATGCCTCGGCATGGGCATGACGTCCAGCCGCATCCCCAGCAGCAGCTACGGCGTAACGAGCTTGAGCGAGGTATTCTTGAGCCTCGCCCGCGTGAGCCATTAACTCAGGAGCAAGGCGAGCCTGGGTAGTAGCATCGGCATGTGCATAAATCTCACCACGTAATTCCAGCAACAGACGATTGATTTCGGCTCGCTCTTCAGCTTCGAGTGAATTGTAGAGGGTACGGTAGATTAAAGTATGAACAAAGTGATAGACAGTAGTTTGTTGCTCGTAAACAATTTGCTGGCCCAAGCTGGCGATGAGGTGGTGAGTCTCTTCAATGGCACGTAGCCGCTTGAGTAAGGAGAGGGGCTTCAAATCCAGCAAACGGCTCAAGACCAAGGTAGTAAACTGCTCCCCTTCAACGCTGCCATAGGCCAACATATCCCGCGATTCCTGATCAAGGAAGCCCAGGCGGCCGCGAATGACCGCCTCCACGTTGGCCGGGGGCAGTATTTGGGCCAAATTTCCCACCAACTGCCCATCCGACGTCAGCAGTTTCTCGTTTTCCAAGAAATTAACATACTCCTTAGTAAAGAGCGCATTACCATTGGTGATGTCTAGTAGCCACTCTATAAAATTTGGCTCAAACTGAGCCTTGGGAAAACGACTGTTCAAATAAGCAATTACATCATCTCGACTGAGAAAATCCAGAGAAACCCCGGCGCAAAGCTGATACCGTTCCATCTCGGTTCGGATGGCTAGGATGGGGTGCTGCCGCGCCTGGGCATCGTGGGGGCGATAGGTGGCAAGTAACAAAATTGGTACATTACTCAACTGGCGGGCCAGATGAAAGAGCAGAGTGGTCGAACTGGTATCGGCCCAGTGCCAATCGTCAACAAAAAGCAGTAATGGATTTTTGCGACGAGCCAGGTTGCGAAAAGTGTCGGTGAATTGTTGAAAAATGTCCTGCTGGCCAAACTGGCTGGGGCGGTCGAGACCGGCATCCTCTCCCCGACGCTTTCGCCAGGCAAAATCGGCACCTTTGGCTGCAGTGGCCAGAATGGGACCAGCCACAGGCACCATGCCCAAAATATCCGGGCCGATTTCGCGGATAAACTCAACCGACCAGTGCTTGCCTCGTCGAGTGGCCTGCTCGGTCAGGTTGTTGAGCAGTTGCACAAAGGGCGCGTAAGGAGAGATGTCTCCGGCAATCTGGTCACATTGGGCTTCGGCGTACTGCGCCTGCGGATACTTTGCCAATACGCCCTGGCTAAATTCCCGCACTAAACTGGTCTTGCCAATGCCGGCCTCGCCTACCAAGAAAACAACTTTACCTTTTTGCTGCTGATAAGCCTCTTGCCAGTAGCGTTCCAACTCGACCAGTTGAGCCTGGCGGCCAACAAAAATTGCCCGTTTGGTTGGAGGTTGGGGATACGGTTGAGTTTGCTGCCCTGGCATTGGATAAGAGGGCACGACGACAAAATCGGCTTCGGCCAAAGCAGCCAACTTCTCTTCCAATTCAGCGATCTTGGCCTGAATATCCTCGATTTCAATTAAGGCATGGGGTGGTGTATCCAGCCCCATAAGCGCCTGCTGCTCTTGCAGCTTTTGTAAGCGCCGGCCATAGTTGATGATTAATTGTTGTAAATCGTCTCGACGGGACATTTGTTTTTATATCAACTCAACCGCGCTTGCGGTTGGTACCGCCGTATTTCTTGATCAGAATATCGTCAAGATGATCAGCCGTGGCCATGACCGAATGAATGAACTTGGCAAAGTCACCCCGCTGGAGTTCCATAATGGAGCGGGTAACGGATACAAATACTGTTTCATTCTTAATCCCCAGCCGTTCCACACTGGCCATGACTAAATTCAGTTCAAGCAGTTCACGCATCAGGGGTAGGATCAACTCTTTATCTGAAGGTAGGGGCATCACTACCGCCTCAGCTCGCAAAAAGAGTTCACCTTCATCCGACTCAAGCACACCGGCCCGGCCTTCGGCGGAACCCATTTGAAACCAGCGCCAGCCCTGTTCGTCTGTTCGAGCAGCCGGGTCGGTATAGCCTACATCACGCATAAAGGCATCAATTTGACCTTCAGCGGCTAACTTCAATTGTTTGCGTTTTTCAGGGGATAAAGTAGCAGTCATCGTGCTTTCCTCCATTTAGCCTTGCGGCTCAGTTTCGGTTACAAATTGGACCCCGCAGTTGCGGCAATACCAAACAGGTTTTTTATAGTCAGTAAAACCACAGCCCGGGCAATAACGAGCATTGAGGCATTTGTCCCGGCCGTTTTTAAGCGCCAGATCAAGATCAACCCTCAGGTAATCCAGCGGCAGAGCAAAGCGGGCATTTGCTGCCTCGGCGTGACCCCACAGGTTGATCCCGATTACACCATGCTGCGTAAGCAAAGGACCACCAGAGTTGCCGTGATAAATAGCGGTATCCGTTTGAATCCACTCAATGCCATTAATACGCTGGCGAGGGTTACTAATAATGCCGCGAGAGACGGTCTTGTGCAGGCCATTAGGACTACCGATCGCCAGGGCGGTTTGGGCCGGGCGAATTTTCTGAGGATCAGCTATGGGAATAGTGGGGAAGGGACCATCGGCCAACAGCCAGATCAAGGCAAAGTCGAGTTGGCGATGCGAACAAAAAACAAACCCGTCGAACAGCCGGTCGTCCACCAAACCCACCTTAACTTGACGCAGAGAGTAACGGTTTTCATCAATTACATGCCGGCCGGTTACGACCAATCCGTCAGGATGAATGATAAACCCGGCACCTAAACCATCCTCCGTGAAAATTGCAACCGTGGCTTGTAATGCCTTTTCGGCGATATCGGCCAGGTCTCCCTGACCGCTGCTCCAAATTGGGTCTGGGGCCGTCGGTGGTGAAGGGGACGTGGCCAGGGTAAGCACAATGGTCTCATCTAAGTCTGTGACCGGACTAATCTCAGTTCGCAGACCACAGCTTTCCAGAGCTTCAGTAATCTCGGCCAGTGCTCGCTCGGTGCGGCGTTTGTAACCAAAACCACCAAGTAGTTTTCGGAAGGGGACCCGAGTGGATAGATTTTTATTCCGCTCGGCCCGGGCAGCTAAAGTGGCTGCATAAGGGTGGAGGTTAGACATTGCTTACTCCTTTCAGCATCATTTAGAGAGCCTTATACTCATCAAGTTGTTCTTGGCCCTCACGTTCCAGCACAATCTTCACTCGCACCAAATCGGGGTTAAGGCCCTTGAGTCTAGCGGCAAGGTAAGCCTCCCACTCAGTGCGTAAATCGGCGATGGTCAAAGCGCTGCCGTGACGGAGCAGGGTTTGAGCCAGGTCGGTCAGGTCCAGCTCGACCGGCTGTAAATCACTGGCCAGTTCATGCAGGGCAGCCAGTAATTCGTCAGACAAGAGACCTTCGTCCAACTGGCCGCGCTGGGTTAGGGCCTCAACCGTAGCCCGATGGGGTGGTGTCAGCAGCGGCAGCCGTCCGGCCAGGTTGGGCAGCTCTTTGAATAGTTGCTCTTGCCAGCGCTGCCATAAATCACCCAGGCGAGCGTCAATTTCAGCCAGACGGCCCGGCAGATCAGGCAGGCCGGCCACATTGTCGGGAAAGCGGCAGTAAGGACAGGTGACAAAGGTATCGAGCGCCTGGGCGCTAAACTGCTGGCAGCGGCGCTGCTCCAGGTGCTGTAACTCCAGGGCCAGGAGGTTAAACTCCGCCCCTGAGATAAAAGGCAAAGCTCTAAGCCGGTTGAGCGCCTGGTAACGCGGCGATTGGCGTATGGCAACCAGGTTAGTCCAGGGGGCCTGGTCGCCTACCAGCCGGGCATGCAGCCCGTAGTAAAGCTGGTTGTACTTCTGCTGAAACTGGGCTAACTTGCCCTTAAGCGGGCGGCGTTGGTCAGCTTTGAACAGCAGTTTAGGATCAGTGTAAATCGTCCGGCTGTCGGCAGCAATTCGCCGCAGGTCAGCGATAGTCGCTTGCTCCGCCGCTGTCAACAACCCGGATTTCAACCGGGTCTCCAAACCGTCAAGGACGGCTATGGCCTCGCTCTGTCGTTTCAGCCCCGTCGCCAGGCCGTCATGCCAATCGGCCAGGAAGCCGGTCAAGGTGTCCAGATCGGCCAGGCGATCCTGCAAGGTTTGGCGAAAATCAGGCTGGGTCTCCAGCTTACCCAGGTGGGAGACCGTGCTGGCCGAGCTGTAGTGGTTGAGTGGCTGGTCCAGCCAGGCCAACTGGCTTTGCAGCATTTGTAACTGCGGCCAGGGCAGCTCCGGATAAGTTAGGGCCTGGTTCAGGATGGTTTGCAGGTCGGTGCGTAACCCGGTGAGCTTGCTTTTTAATTCCTGCCCCCGCTCCCGCAGCGCCTTGACCGCCTCGGTGCGGCTGTCTTTATCCCGCACCAACCCGGCCTGCAGGCCCAATAAATTAAACAGGGCCGCTACACCCTCGGCGTCAATATCCTTGTCTCGTTCCAGATAACGAATTTCCTCAAATAGGTCTGTGCCCTGTTTCAACAGCGGTCCTACATCGCCGGCGTGCAGGCGCGCTCCGCCCTGCCGGACCAGCAGCAGATAGCCGTTAAAAACCAACGCCCCCAATAGTAGGTAGACCAGTTCGCGGGGTAGGCCCCAGGGAGGACGCTCAAACTCACGCAGTAGGTCGTCGAGGTCGGTCAGTTTATTAACCTGGTCGTTGGCTTCAACCCGCTCCAAAATGAGACGGCAGGCCGGGGAATGGCTGGCGCTAAAATGGCCGTCCTTCATCGCCCCAAAGCTCTCCAGGTAGCCCCGGCTGTTCAAATCAAGCGCCTGGCTGGTAGCTTTGCTCAAAGCTTGCAGGGCGCGGCTGATTTCGCTGTTTATATTGGCCGCCGTCACGATGGTGCGGAAACTCGGGTAGTTGGGGTACTTATCGCTAAAGGTCTGATCGAGCAGCGCCCCTTTAACGTGGTCAACTACGTCGGCCAGGGTCGTCATAGGCCGTGTCGTCGGTAAATCGCTGAGCGGGGTACGATGGCCGCCATGCAGGACATACCCCTGGCTCAGCAGGTGCCCCAGGTATCTGGCCTTGAACTCGTCAGTGGCCTTCTTTTGCAAGTCGGTCATAACCTTTTTATGCACCCCTTCTCGAGCCAGCAGTTCGGCGGCGCGAGCGCGGGTCAGCAGGCTGTTCAGTTCATCGGTGAAGGAGAAAGCCAGGATGACTTCTTCCTGGCGGGGCTGGCTGCTGGACCCGGCCAGCGGTCCTTGCACCACAAAACGGTAATCACCCCGCTGTAAGTTGGCCCCGTCGCTGGTTTGGCCGATGACCAGTACCCCCGGCCGAAAGGCTCGACGGGAAGGCCACGGAGCAGTATCATCAAAAAGGCTCAACCCGGCTACCAGAGGCTTGGGGTCTTTGTAACCTAGTTCAGTCTCGGCGATCTGGCGAAAAGCCAGATTGATCTCCTGTTTATCAACGGAGGCCAGAGCTTTTTTCTCGATAATGGCGTCGTAGTCATCAATCTTGGCCAGGTCCAGGTAGTAGCGCCCCTGGCTGTAATTGATATACTGGCCCACTGTAACCTCGCGGATGTTCTTCATAATCCGCTCGATGTTATCGCGGGCCATTTCAGGCTCGACCACCAGCCGGCCGGGTGGAGTGATAAACAGGGTGTTGGCCAATTCCTGGGAGGTAGCCCCGTTGTCCTTATCGCCGCCTAGCAGTTTGAGCACAGCCAGGGCCTTGATCAGATTCTTGGCATCTTCCCGGTAGCGGGCATCGAGCAAATCTACCTTGGCCTGGAGGGTCTGCGTCACTGTAACCACCTGGTTGACGCTGGGCAAGTTGCGGATTTCGTGCGTAGCATCGATCAGGTCAAAAACCCGGTCATAGGTGATAAATTGAGGCGCAGGCTGATTGAGGAGAGGTTTGACATTGTTGACCGTAAAGCCAATAATGCCCCGATTTTCAAAGTAAGGCAGTTGCTCAAAGACATCAATCACGTAGGGGTGAATGGGGAACAGGTCAATATAACGATCAAGCTGAGGGGTCAGATTGGTGAAGTACTGCTTGTGGTCGCTCAGCAAGCCCTGCAATTTCAAGCGCTGGTCGGCATCTTTACGCACCACCCGATTGGTCAACACCTGGGCCACATCTTCTTTGGTAATCGTTACGGTTACAAAACGCTGGTTAATGCGGGCGATGCTCTCGGCCTGGTCCACATACTTGGGATTGGTAAAGACATGCTCTTGCATGGCCCCAATGTAGAGAAAGTCGCTGTCCTGGCTCACTTCACCCAACTCGCGCAGCAGGGCCAGATCGTAGGCCATCTCCTCTTTAGACTTCTGCTTAAGAAAATCGGAGATTTCGTCCACAATGACGACCAAGCCCGCCTCCGGGTCCTCATTTTTGATCGCTGCCAGAATGTCGAGGACGTTCTGTTTGTTGTCGTAATCGCGGCTGATGTCAACCTGCTTGACGTCGGTATCATATTTTTGTTGCAACTGCTGATAGACTTGATCAAAAAAGATATGGCGCAGTGAGACTTCTGCCGCTGCTCCCAGCTCAAACTTGACGACCAGGTAGCGTCGCTGTAACGCCTCGGCCCTGGCCCGAACTTCCGGTTCACTTACCAGAGAGCGTAAGTGCGGATGCTCCAGCAGAGCAGCTACAAAGGCTAGAAAGTGGCTCTTACCGGTGCCATAATTGCCAACCACGTTGAACGATTTGTGGGTCATTCCGGACAAGAGTTCAAGCATATAGAGCAAGTTGCGGCGCAATCCGTCGGAAATGACATACTTCTCGACGATCTCCTGGGCCTGTTCATCCTTGCGCAGCTTGATGACTTCTTCGACTTCTTCAAAATGAAGCAGATCACGAATAAAAAAAGACATGGACTAGATTTCTTTCATCTCAATGCAGGTGAATTCATCCAGAGGCATTTTTAGATAATCGGCTTGACCAAGGGTGGAGTATTCGGCGTAGTTACCGGCTCGCCGCGCCGGCAGAGCCAGTACTATAGGGCGCTGGCGGGACATACGCTTGAAGGTATCAATCGGGTTGAGCTTAGCTAGTTCGGGGGAAAAGAGGATTTCAATGTTATCAATCAGCAACGGCTCCTGGTTCGGTGATAGTTCGTCACAGAGAACATCAACCATTTTGTGAGCCGTCACTCCATCTTTGTACTGCCGGCGTGGCAAGGTCAGCAGCCGCTCGGTCAGTTCCAGGTTCAGATTCACATACTTGCCGTTGATTTCGGAGGCTATATTTTTCAGTAGCGCCGTCTTGCCGGCATTAAACGTTCCTAACAAAATTACCAGCTTATGGCGGTCAGCAGAAACGGTGTGGATAACTTCAATCAGTCGGTTGCTCATGGGCTCGTCCTTGAGTCTGATCCTCAATAGCAGGGTTATTGGGGTTTTGAAAAACTATTTCTTGCTTGGCTATACCCAGGATTGCTGAATTTTGTAAACTGACCCAAAAACGAAAAGCCGCTCAGTTTTGACTAAGCGGCGTAATGATGGTACGATAATTGCCATCTGATCGGGTGCTTAGCTCACCTGGTCCAGGATTATCCCCTCGCCCTCACGAGGGGTTTTATTTTTACGATAAGATTTTAGTGGGTCTAAGCCCAATGTCGTATAGAGTAATTTAACTTCTCTATGATAACCATAAAACGTTCCTGCAAAAAGTGGCAAAAGTCACTGATTTTTGGTCAAAAAGTACTTCTTCTGATCCAGGATGAGCTAAAAAGCTACTTTTCCCCTTACTTCCCCGCCGTTACTCTATAGAACCTACGACCAATTAATGCAATTTGGCTTCCAGCCTCGAACCGTTACTATTGTAACATAAAATTGTGCAAAAAGAGCTATCAGTTTTATTCGGCCATCTTCGGTTTGCAATAATTTAGTCGGGGCTTATTTTTTAGGGGTGGCAGGAAGCTCTATTTCGTGACCTACTTGTGAACCATTGCCTTTTGCTGCTCCCGTTTGGCCTGCTCCAACAATTTTGTTGTCGTGCTTTGGGCGTAGACCGTCATCGTCCCCATTTGACCAATACGCTTGTCGAAAACGGGGAAGCCTTCGATGATAAGTTTGTCATCCGGGTGTTTGAGGGACTCCTTGACCTTGTTCCACTGCTTGCGGGCAATGTAAACCACATACGTGGTTGGTTCAGCAGGAGGCGGGGGCAGTTCTTTGGGTAATGACGGAATCTTGCCACTCTGCACGCTGGTGATGACTACATCATCTTTTTCAATAACTCGCCCTGGCCGGCCGATAAGAGTCAATTTCACAGTTGCCTCTCTTTTAGGTGATTTCAGGATTTCATTGATTAAAGCCGCACCTTCTTCCCAGGTGAGAGGTTGAGGCTTGGCTTTGGGCGTAACAGCCGTCCGAGTTGGGCCAAAGATCGCCCAACGCTCTTTTGACGTGGTCTGGTTTTTGGCAAGCTTAAAGAAGACCCCGCCGGGAGTCCTACGCTGGCTGCCATCGTTGGTCAACAGGCCAGCCCCCTCGACCTCGATCTGCTGGGTCTGTTCCAGCAGTATCAGGGCACGTTCCTCCCCTAATACTGTAACCACCCTTTCGATGGTTCTGAGTGGCCCTGTTTCAGCCTCTCCAAGCGTCTCGGCGATTTTCTGAACGGCGTTCACATCTCCCTGCCCCTGAGATCATCTTTTGATCGCCCTCCATTTTAACACAGGTAGCGCAGCTAAACAATGACCTCAATTGAACATATTTACCTAAACCTTGTCCAAAATAACGGCAACGTGCCAGGGTTCAAGGAGGGAACGTAAGGCCAAACCGAGTTGATAAGAGAAGCGATCATAATATTTTAAGACAAGCGTCGCCACGGTCTGGTCAGGGTTAAAAAAACAACACCATTGAAACACAACACGTCGCGGACCAAACGCAGCAAGCCCAACTTAGCGACGGATTGGCAGCGTTGGGCTAACCAATCGCGGCCCCAGATGAGCAGATTGTGAGCCAGGGCGTTGAGTTGGGTCAGCATTTGTTGAGCCGGGAAGCTTTTCTTGTTGCGTTTGGTAACCCCCAAGCCTTGTTTGTCTTGTTTGAGACCGATTTCGATGCCCCCGCCGCGCTGGTCATAGAAATAAACATAAGCCAGGAGAGTGGAACGAGGGTCGTCCTGGTCGGGATGACAGCCGGTGAGCAGTCTGACCAGAGTAGCGGATAAGGTAGAAAGGATGACCCCGACCCCATATTGCCCATTGCGTTTGCGGGTACGGACCGCAATCCGTTTGACCGGGGCGATGTACTCAGTCGCCAATAGCGTGACCCAGCCGACTTGGCGATCCGGCACCCGCGGATCGTCATACCAGGTGGTGACACTTTCGGCTAACAGACGAGCGCGTTGAGCGGAGTACTCCTTGGTTTGGAATTGATAGCCTTGTTCCAGTAACCAGTTGACATCATCCCGACTGCCGCCGTGCCCATCAATCCGTAAAATGGTGTGGCTTCGTTTCGCCCGGTTCAACTCAAGTACCTGGGCCGCCCGGCTGACTAAGGCTTGTAACACTTGAGGCAAAGTGGTCTGACCCGGATAAAGCTGGTCCACGACCACTTCCTCATACAGACTAGCATAGACCCGGCCCAATTGTCGGCCCCGCCGGTTGCGCTGATGGGCAAAATAGCCCTTACTGGCAAAGGCCGCTTTCGGACCACACGGTTGACCACTCAGGTCTACCTCTAACACTTGCCACTCCTGGTCATAGTTGTGGGCGTACCCGGCACTGTGGGCTTGATAGATGCTGATCACGGCTTGTTCCAGTTGGCTGACATTGAGGGCGGTACAGGCATTCAAGGTTTCACTAATGACTGATTGTTCCGCACACCGGCTCCGACCAAAGGCCAGTTGTAAGGCTCGATCCGAGCGCAGGCGCGTGTTGGCTTCGACCAGTCCCTGACCCCCAGCCAGGATCGTCACCAGCGCATCGGTTAGCTTGTCCGTCGGGCTATCTTTGATTGTTTTTTGCTCTATTTTGACGGTATCGGCCATCGTCTTCACAATACCCAGTTGTCTGATTTTCAAACCCAAGGCGACCAGGGTCGCCCGGGGGATAATCTGACAATTTAATTCAGTTGTGTTACTGTTCAACATGGTGATGAGCCTCCTATGGCTTTTTAATTTGGTCATTATGAACCATAGTTTGGTTCATCACCCCTTTTTTCGGCAAGCTCATCGCCACTATTTTGGCCTAAATTTAGGTATTTAAGCAGCGGTCGGAGTATTCAAAGTTCAGGCCAAGTATGATATACTGGACTCAGGGAACAAATCGGCTCTGACCTTTTCAAGACGTGTCCTGCTGGGTCTTCTGGCGACTTTGCTGATTTCTAGCAACAGCCCAACGGCGGTATAGCCACTGCTGCCTCGGTTTCAAGCTGGTATCATCAGGAGGGGCCATGAAAAGCAAGTTAATTGGATTGACTCTTCTCTCGGTTCTGGCCTTATCCACCCTGGCTGCCCCGTTATTGGCCTTTGCTCCGCCATCCTCCCTTCAGCCTGCGGCCCCAACCACCACCGTCGTTTACACGCCCACCACTACCCTCCTGGCCAACCCGGAACGGGGTTGGTATCATCATACGGCAACCGGTCACGGCGAGTACACCCCTCTGGATTTGGCGATGCTCCAGGGGTATCGTCAAAACGAGCAAATCACCTTGATTTTGCGCCTGTTTGATCTCAACGATTTTGTCACCAGCGACATCAGCCCGACCTATCTGACGGCGATGCAAGCCGATTTTGATACGGTCAGACAGGCCGGCTTGAAAATGATCGTCCGCTTTGTCTATACGGACACTCCTCACTTTGCCCCTGGGACTGATTGGCCGCCAATACCGCCCTACGGTGATGCCTCCAAAGCTCAAATGCTGCGGCATCTCGAACAGCTCCAGCCGGTTTTGCAAGCTAACAGCGATGTGATCGCCGTAGTGCAAGCGGGGTTTATCGGCATTTGGGGCGAATGGTTCTATACCGATGACTTCGTGCAGGACCCGACCCAGCCCGATATCGTCACAGCCACAGATTATCTCAATCGGGCCCAAGTTCTGTCAGCCACCCTGGCCGCCCTCCCCTCCAGCCGGATGGTCCCGATCAGAACACCTCGCTACAAAGTGGCGATCATCCCTGACAGCCAGGGCTATACCCCTATCACCCCAGACCAGGCCTATAACGCCACCGCCCTGGCTCGTACCGGCTATCATAACGATTGTTTCCTGGCCGACGACACTGACGCTGGTACCTATGTGACGCCCACCGTCGAGTATCCCTACCTGGAGGTCGAAACCAAATACCTGCCGATGGGGGGTGAAACCTGCGCCGTCAATCCGCCGCGCTCGGATTGTGCGACCGCTTTGGAGGAGCTGGCCCGTTTCCACTGGTCCTACCTCAATCGAGATTACCAGCCTGATGTCATCGCCGGGTGGCAGAGTGGGGGCTGTTTCGACGAGGTCCAGCGGTGGCTTGGTTATCGCTTGACCCTGGTGGACGGGGTCTATGCCAATGCAGTGAGAGCCGGGGCAGGCTTTTCCGTGAGCTTGCGCCTGCGGAATGAGGGGTGGGCTGCGCCGTTTAATCCCCGTCCCCTGGAATTGTGGCTGCGCCATACCGGCACGGGCGCGACCTACTCGCAAACCCTGCCCGTTGATCCTCGTTTCTGGTTGGCCGATGCCGGGACGACCTATCCGGTGAACTACACCTTTGTAACCCCCGCTGACATGCCAACCGGCGACTATGAGTTACTGCTCAAATTGCCTGATCCTGCACCGAGCCTGGCGGGACGAGCAGAGTATGCCATTCGACTGGCTAATGAACTGGTTTGGGAAGAAGCTACCGGCTTCAACCGGCTGCTGCACACCCTCACGGTTTCCTGGTTCGGCTACTTGCCTGTCATTATGCGGAACTAAGACAGAAATAAGGACGGTGATTGGAACTTTCCCCCGCCCGGCAGCGTCTGAAACACAGTTGACCCTTCAGTTCAAGGAGGAACGTTATGCCAGTCAAGATTCGCTCATATCTCCCGACCGCCCTAAAGCTGCTGCTGATCCTCATCGTCGCCGCCGGGTTTGCCGCCTACGGCTATATCAGCACCCTACCCGAACGGGCCGACGCCCAGCAGACCATCGTCATCGGGCCGGAGCGCCTGGCCCCCGGCAGCGAGGCCGGCCTGCGGGTGGTGGTCCAGCAGGCCGGCGGCGGCCAGCCGGTGAGCGACGCCCAGGTCAAAGTCAGCCTCCAACCCCAGGCCGGGGGCCAGTCTCTGCCCCTGTTTGCCGGGACCACCGATGCCAGCGGCAGCCTGCCCTTGACCTTTCAGATCCCGGCTGAGGCCGGCGGCGACTACCACCTCATCGTCGAAACCGAGTCGCCCAACGGGACCGACCGGCTGGAGCGGCCGGTCAAGGTCGAGCGGGAGTTCCGCCTGCTGCTGAGCAGCGACAAGCCCCTCTACCAGCCCGGCCAGACTATCCACCTCCGCGCCCTGGCCCTTGACCCCTTTGACCTGACCCCGGCCCGCCAGGCCAGCATTGATTTTGTGGTCCAGGATGCCAAAGGCAACAAGGTCTTTCGCCAGAGCGTGCCGACCTCCGCTTATGGCATCGCCACCGCCGATTTTGTTCTGGCCGACATGGTCAACCAGGGTGACTACAAACTGAGCGCCAGCTTGGGACACACCACCTCCGAAAGAACGGTCGAGGTCAAGCCCTACGTGCTGCCCAAGTTTGGGGTCACAGTCACCACCGAGCGCAGCTTCTACACCCCTGGCCAGCGGGTCGCGGGCAGCGTCCAGGCCGACTACTTCTTCGGCAAGCCGGTGGCCGCAAGCCAGGTGCGGCTGGTCGGGCTGGTCTACGATGTGGAGCGGGTCGAACTGGTCAACCTGACCGGCCAGACCGATGCCCAGGGCCGCTACAATTTCAGCTTTGATTTGCCCAGCTACCTGGCCGGCTCCGGCCTTGACAGCGGCCAGGCCCAATTTGCCCTGGAAGTGACGGTCATTGACCAGACTGAGCACGCCGAGCAGAGCAGCGCCCTGGTGCTGGTCGCCGCCCAGCCCATCGTCATCGAAGCGGTAGCCGAAAGCGGCAGCCTTCGCCCCGGCGTGGAGAACATCGTCTACATTCTGACCGCCTACCCCGACGGGACTCCGGCCCAAACCGACTTGCAAATCGGGATTAACCAGAACCCGCCGCAAAAGCTGACCACCAATGAGTTCGGCCTGGCCGAACTGCGCGTGCAGCCGGGCGACGGCGAAACGACCCTGACCATCCAGGCCAGCGATGAGCGCGGCTTCAGCGCCGGCCGCACCGTCCAATTCCAGGCCGAAGCGGGCAGCGACCACGTCCTGCTGCGGGCCGACCGGGCCGCCTATGCCGTCGGTGAAACGATGAACCTCGTGGCCCTGACCGCCCTCGACAGCGGCAGCATCTACCTGGACATCGTCAAAGAGGGGCAGACCCTCTCCACCCGCTCGACGCCGGTGCAGGCCGGTCAGGCTGACTTTACGGTGGACCTCAGCCCTGACCTGTACGGCACGCTGGAACTGCACGCCTACAAAGTGCTGGCCGACGGCACGCTGGTCCGCGATACCCGCCTCGTGGTCGTGGACGAACCGCGCGATTTGGCCGTCACCGTTGCCGCCGACAAGGACACTTATCGTCCCGGCGAGACCGCCACCCTCGACTTCCAGACGACAGCTCAGGCGGACAGCGCGCCGGTGCAGAGCGCCCTGGGCCTGGCCGTCGTAGATGAGTCGGTCTTCGCCTTGCAGCGCCAGGACCCCGGCTTTGCCAAGCTCTACTTCCTGCTCGAAGCGGAATTGATGGAACCGTTCTACCAGGTCAAGGGTTATAACCTGCCCGCCGCTTACCAGCCCAACCAGGCTCCCCCGCCAGAACTGCGCCAGGCCCAGGATACCAGTATCCAGGCGGCCTGGGCTGCGGCCCCGACCAGCGGCCTGGCCCTCCAGGCCAACAGCCGCCCCGAAAAGCTGGAAGCCCTGCGCCAGGTTCAAGCCCAAGGCTTTTTGACCCTGACCAACCTGACCCTGCTGGGGCTGGTCCTGCTGCCGCTGCTGCTGTGGCTGGTGGTGATCCTGGCTCTGGCCGGCACTGGACTGGTCAGGCGTTCCCTGTGGGGATTGGCCAAAGTCAGCGGCCTGCTGCTGCTGCTTTGGGCCGCTTTGTATGGCCTGGTTGCCTTTTTGACCTCCCTCTCTTACGAGGCCCAGCGCTTCTTCTGGCAGCTTGACCTGGCCGAGTGGCTGCCCTTTGTCCTGGGCGGCGCTTTTGGGCTGGTCCTGCTCGGCCTGGCCGTTTATGGCTGGCGGCGGCGGGACGAGGCAGCTCAGTTCATCTTTTTGCTCTCGGCCGGGGGCATCGGCCTGCTGGTCCTGCTGCTTTACTTGAGCAATGACTCGCCGCCGCCCGATGATGCCTGGGGCGTGGCTCTTGTTATCGCCCTGCTGCTTTTACCGGGCGCTTACCTGCTCTACGGCCAAAAGCTGTGGGCCGAGGGCCGGCGTGGTCCCGCCCGGCTGCCCACGCTGTTGGGCGGCCTGCTCAGCCCGGTCATCCTGGTGCTGCCTTTCCTGTTGTTGGGGGGTGGGAGTGGCCCGCTTATGGCCCCCGCCCAACCCGACGTCATGATGCTGGCCGCTGCGCCCGTCCCCACGGCGGGCCGCCAGGATGCAGGTGAGCTGAAAACGGAAAGCGCCGCCGAGGCCGAGACCTCACCCACCGGCCCAACCGAAGCGCCCCGGCTGCGCCAGTTCTTCCCCGAAACTCTCTACTGGAACCCCGAAGTGATCACCGACGAGACCGGGCGGGCCAAATTGGAAATCCCCCTGGCCGACAGCATCACCACCTGGCGGCTGACCGCCCTCGCCTCGTCCCAGGATGGCCGGCTGGGCTTCACCACCCAGGGCGTGCGGGTCTTCCAGGATTTCTTCGTGGATGTGGACCTGCCGGTGGCTCTGACCCAGGGCGACGAGATCAGCATCCCCGTCGGCGTCTTCAACTACCTGCCCCAGGCCCAGCAGGTCCGGCTGGTGATCGAGCCGGAACCCTGGTTTGAACTCTTAGGTCAAGCCGAACAAACGCTGAGCATCGCCGCCAACGATATTGACGTCGTCTATTTCCCCATCCGGGTCAAGGCGTTTGGCCGGCAGGGCTTTCAAGTAACTGCCTGGGGGGAAAAGATGAACGACGCCGTGCGCCGGGAGGTGCGGGTTGTGCCCAACGGCCAGGAAGTCCGCCTGAGCGAGAGCAACTGGCTGCGGGAAAACAAAGAATTGACCTTGAACCTGCCCCCCGAAATTGTGCCGCGCACTGCCCAGGTTGAGGTTAAAATTTACACCGGGGTGCTGGCCCAGGTGGTCGAGGGGCTGGAGAAAATCCTGCGCCTGCCCCATGGCTGATTTGAGCAAAGTACGTCGGCGACGTACCCGAATGTGCTCGTGTTGGACTACCTGCAAACCACCGGCCAGGCTAATCCTGACGTGCAACTGACCGCCGAAAAATATGTGGCCACCGGCTACCAGCGCCTGCTGACCTTTGAGGTTCCCGGCGGCGGCTTTTCCCTCTTTGGCCAGCCGCCCGCCGAAGTCTTTTTGACTGCCTACGGCTTGATGGAATTCAGCGATATGGCCAAAGTCTACCCGGTAGACCGGGAATTAATTGACCGCACCGCCCGCTGGTTAATGGCCCAGCAGCAGCCCGACGGGACGTGGCTGGAGCAGGGCTACTCCGAACACTGGCAGGTGACATCCAAACTGCCCACCACGGCTTACATCACCTGGGCCTTGATCGAAGCTGGCTACCAGGACACACCCGAAGTCAACCGGGCTATCGCCTACATCCGCGAGTTTGCCCGCCAGGAAAATGACGCCTACGGCCTGGCCCTCCTGGCCAATGCCCTGACAGCCTTTGATCCCAATGACGGCATGACCCGGACCGTCCTGGAAAAACTGTACGGGATGAGGATTCAAGAAGGCGATACCGTCTACTGGCAAAACGAGCAGGCCTCGTTTATGGGCGCGACCGGCAGCAGCGGCAGCGTCGAGACGACTGCTCTGGCCGCAGCCGCCTTTCTGCGGGCCGGGGTCTATCCCGACGCGACCGGTGGGGCATTGGCCTCGCTCATTCAGAGCAAAGATAGCTGGGGCACCTGGAACACTACCCAGGCCACCATTCTCTCCCTCAAGGCTCTGCTGCTGGCCACCCAGGCCACCGGCGCGGCCGGCGAGCCGGCCACTATTCGGGTCAGTTTGAACAAGGAGCAAACTCAGGAGATCGTCATCAACCCCGACCAGGCCGACGTGGTTCACCTGGTCACCTTTGACCAGGGCTTTTCGCCCAGCGGAACCAACCGTGTGCAGCTTGAGGTCGAGGGGGGCAGCAATCTGATGTACCAGGTTACCACCGGTTACTATTTACCTTGGGACAAAGTGCCGCCGGCCCCAGCCAGCGAGGAATTGCTGGATATTGATTTGAGCTATGATCGCACTCGTCTGGCCGTCAACGACACAGTCACGGTAAACGTAGGGGTCGAGTTGAACCAGGCCGGGGTGGTCAAGATGGCCCTGGTGGACCTGGGCGTGCCGCCCGGCTTCACCGTGCTGACTGAAGACCTCAATCGCCTGGTGGAACAGAAGCTGATCTCCCGCTACGAGCTGACCGGCCGCCAGATCATCCTCTACCTGGAAGATTTCTCCAGCGACCGGCCGCTGACCTTCAGCTACCGGCTGGCGGCCCGCTTCCCCATGCGCGCCCAGACCCCGCCTTCGAGCGGGTATGATTATTACAATCCCACTGCCCAAACGGTCAAAGCGCCGTTGGAGGTGGTGGTGACGGAGTAAGCGGAGGGATAGGGCAGATAGCGGAGACTGGTTATGGTTTGCTCGTTCCCTTGAGCAAGGCGGTCAATCGTTTAACTTGATCCGGTATGGCCAGCGAGGGGCAAGGTTCGACCCATAGTGTAGGGTCCTGTCACTGCCTGAGAGACCACTATCACGGCTTGGTCCAAGTGGGGATAGTAGACGGCGACCCAGGGGACGGAACGGTAAAATAAAGTCAGGCTGGTGTAAAGCCAATTCGATAATTTGCCGTCGAGGATGATGCCCACCTCTCTTTGTTCCGGCGAGGGCAGCGCAAGGGGTAGTTCTGGCTGGTAGACGAGGTAATCCTCCGGTAGCTCTATTTTTAGCCGTTGATAAAGCGGAGTCTGTTCGATATTAAGATTGATTGGAGTAGAGCCAAGCGCGCTATCAGTGAATGTGACCGGTTTAATCCAGCCGTAGCGGACATCGAATTGGTAAAAGGGCTGGGGAAAAATATAGTTGGCAACGGCAGCGTAGAGCCAGGCCGGGCCGCGACCGTACAGGGCGAGGGGGGTGTCCCGAGGCAGATAATCAAATACGAGGGGTAAATCGGCGGGCCGCCAGTCATAGCCTGGTCGAGCGGGATTCAATTGGCGATACATCGCCGGCAGATCAACCACGAGTTCAACCGGAGCCTGCTCGGTGTGGATGCTCAGCAGTTCGTCGTAGCTGTAGTCGAACAGGGCGCTGACCCGATTCAGTACAGCTTCAAAAACCGGGCCGGTGGCAGGTTGTCCCCGTTCAAGCTGGCTGATGACACCCTGGATGACCGGCCCGCCGGTTTCGGCCAGGTACGACCCGCCGGCCTGTTGGGAGGTTAAATGGGCAATGACCAGCAGGTTATATTGGGCCACCCGCTCCCGCCATTCGGCCAGGGATGCGTCGTCGGTGGTGAGCAGGATGGCGTGGGTACACTGGTCAATGATCGCTTCCTGCCACGGTTCGGGCCGCCCGCCGATGTCTACCAGGAAAGGCAGGGGACGCCCGGCAATGTCATGGCACATGCGCTCGATCCAGGCAGGTGTATATTTCCCCTTCCGCCGCAGCTTCTCGGCCACGGCTCGATCCGCTTCGTGAAACCAGTTGCCTTCTCCGTCGGGAGCGGCCCGCAACAGATAATGCTGAATGTTGGCCTGGGTCAAAGCCCTGGTTAAACCCTGGGCCAGCACCGACTTGCCGCTGTGAGGCGGGCCACCCAGTAAAATAGCTGGGAATCGATTCGCTCGCAGATAGGACATTTAGCCACCTCGTTGTATAATGGAGATATGCCAAACCGTGCTCTACTCAGGAACACGGCTATCATTCAAACTCCCAATGGAATAGACCCGTGTAAACCCCACGAACTCAGGAAGTGACCCGCGATGGAGCAGGTATCAAGCAGCGTGATGGTGGCCACTTTGGGGGGGCAGCCCCAGGTAATTACTTTCGCTTTGGACGAGTTAATCGCCCGAGGCTTTTATATCCGCGAGGTCATCGTCTTATATCTGTCGGCGGAAGGCAGCCGGGTCAACCGGGCGCTGGACCGGCTGCTGGCCGAGTTTGAAGGCGACCAATACCAGGGCCGCCCCTGCCGCCTGCGGCCTATCCCCATTCGGAATGGACTGACCCGCCTGCCCGATATTCGGAGTGACCAGGACGCGATTATCACCTCAGAAGTGCTGCGCGACCTGATGGTTGACCTCAAGCGCCAGTATCAGCAGTTGCACGTCTGCCTCAGCGGCGGGCGGCGGATGATGGCCCTGCTGCTGGTGCCGCTGGCGATGACCACGCTTGGCTACGGCGACCGGCTGTGGCACATCTACACCCCCGAAGAATTCCAAACCCAGGCTCGTGACGGCAAAATTATGCACGCCCGGCCCGAAGATGGGGTCCGGCTGCTCCGGGTGCCCTTCGTGCCGTTAGGCGCATTGGGCGGCCTGACCACGCTAGACCCGCCCGGCCCCCACCCCGACGAAACCGAATGGCAGCGCTGCCGGGCGGTGTGGAATACTCTCAGCCCGCGCCAACGCGACGTGCTGCGCCTGCTGGCCGGCGGCCTTGCGCCGCAGCAAGTAGCCGAAAAACTTTCCATTTCGATCAAAACATTCAACAGCCACAATTCCAAAATTCTGGCCGAGTGCCGCCTGGCCTGGACGCTGCCGGAAGAGCAGTGGCTAGATTATCACTTTATCAAAGCCAACTTTGGGCCATTTCTGGACAGGTTTTAGTTTAGCACATTTATATGCCGGAGAAATCAGAAAAGGTTCTGATTTTTTTCAGAAGCGCTGCTGATGTCAAGGGGAGCAACATGCGCTATGATGAGACAGATTGAGTGAAAGGAGCAGATATGGACGACACGATATTTCAAGCAGTTCTGGCCGGACTGCTGTTTAATAGTGTTGAGGAGATGAAAACATGACTGAATCACTTCTAGCATTTGATACAGACCGAATTAAGAGTTATGTCTTTGCTACCGGTAAACTCAAAGAAATTCGCGGGGCCAGTGCAATTTTGGATGAGTTAAACCGGGAACAGATGGTTAAGGAAATTGAAAGACTGGGTGGCCGGTGTATTTACGCTAACGGTGGCAGTGGATTGTTTATTATAGACAGTAATCAAGCCCAAACCGCTTTAGCAGTGGTGGAAAAGTTGTACCGCGAGAAAACCAGCACTGCGTCCATCAGCGGGACATTTGTAGACTTACCTCCTGATTATAAGAGCGGCGACAATATTCAGCTTGAATTTAGAACTTTAGGTTATCGCTTACGGGCAGCTAAAGATGGTAAAGCTGGGCTGGCGGCACCAGTAACACATCCGTATTTGCACTTTTGCGACTCGTGTGGAGTTGGGTACGCGGAAAAAGAGTACAGTAAAAGCGGCGAAACCGCGTTACTTTGCACCAGTTGTGATACTAAGCGTCGCAAGGATGAGGACATAAAAGAGGCCATCCATCGAATTACTCAAGGTGTAATTAGCCGACGGGGTATACAAGAAACGGGCTTGTGGGCTAATCTTATTCCGACCCTTGACCAGAAGAAATATGAGATTAATGGTTATGATCGGCCCGACGATTTTGAAGAGTTAGCCAGTTTATCCTCACCCAATAACTATATTGGGCTTATTTACGCCGACGGCGACACTATGGGCAAAGCACTGGAGCAGCTTGAGACCGAGGACAACTTCAAGGAGTTTTCTGAAGCGGTTGATCACAGCATCTACCTGGCAGTGGTTGAGGCAATTGAGAAACATCTGACTCCCTCTGGCAAAAAGATTTGGCCATTTGATATTCTCCTCTTGGGTGGTGATGACCTGGTGATGGTCACCCCAGCACACAAAGTGCTCGAAGTAGGGTTAACCGTTATGGAGAAGTTTACCGAATTGACCCGTAAAGACCTAGACCGGGGTGAAGGCTTGCGATTATCGGTGGGTATTGCCATTGCTCATACCAATTACCCCTTTGGGCAACTGCTCCGGCTGGCTGAAAGTGCGTTAAAGTTTGCCAAAAAAGAGGGGGTCAAACGCCGCCAAGCAGGACAAAGTTGGGAAGGTGGCTTGCTCAATTTTGTGGTAGTCAGCAGTACCAATCATCTTGAATTTGAAGATTACTTTAAGGAGCAACTGAACGATACGGCTGAAGAAGTTCTGAGCCAGGATAAGAACTTATACCGTACCCTGCGCCCCTATAACGCAGATGATTTTCAAAAGTTGCTCAAGCACATCCGTCAGCTCAAATCGCTGCGAGCGCCGAGAAGCAAGTTAGAACAACTGCGCACTTTGATTTTTCAAACCAGACGAATGGCGATGGTAGATGGGTTAGCTTTGTTATTTCACTGGCGAAGCGAGAAACAACGCGAAGCAATCCAGAGTGTGGTCTATGATTTCACCCCTCAACCCCCGGAACATGGGCTACTCTTTCCCTGGTTTCAAGTGGGACCAAAGGGAGAGCAGGCTAAATTTTTAACGCCGCTGCTCGATCTGATTGAAATTTTCGACTTTATTCCCGAAGGAGGCAGCTAAATGGGCTTGGTTGTTGAACAGGTTAACATTAGTTATACGCTCACCTTTGAATCACCTTTTCATTTTGGCACCGGCTTACGTAACGGACTCATTCATCGTACTATAGTTCGTGACCGAGATGAATATTTGTATGTGCCGGGATCAACTCTGAAAGGTGTTTTGCGGGACCGCTGTGAGCAGATAGCTCGCAGCTTTGAGTTGCGAGCCAATGAGCCTCACAGCGAGGTCAGCGCCCGAACCGAGGCTAATACTAAAAACCCTGATATTATCGTCCGTATCTTCGGATCCAGGTTTCTGCCGAGCCAGCTTTACTTTGATGATGCAATGATGCATAAGAAGGATAAAGCCTATTTTGAAGCCTCAACTCCGACTCGATCAAACACGGGTAAATATAAAATTCGCCAGGTGGAACAACGAACTCAAGTTAGCCTATCTCGATTCACCCGGACGGCTAAACCGGGTCACCTGTATACCAGCGAATATGGGATTTACCAACTACGCTTTGAGGGGCATGTTTATGGCCTTTTGGGGGGGTATTCATTAGAGGAAGGCAGACCGGGAACGCATCCTTTACTACTGTTGCTGGCCGGGTTAGCCAGCATAAGCGAAATCGGCGGTAACAAGTCAAGCGGGGCCGGGCGAGTTAGCTGCAAAATTGCCGACACGGTCACGATAAATGGAGCCGAAATAAACCTCAACGTTATCCTTGAACAGTTGCCCTTACTGGAATATTACGAATTGGAGCAGGAGGCCGCTAATGATCTATAGTCTTACAGTTGGTGCAGAAACTCCGATTTCATTTCGAGAAGGCCGGAGCACAGCCGAAACAGCAACTCTGCCCTACATTCCGGGCGGCGCATTATTAGCCAGCCTGGTCAGGGCGCATCAGTTTCTACACCGTAAGACCGATGAGCTTGAGGCGCTATTTATGCAAGAATCTACCTGCATTGGCAATCTGTACCCAGCTTCTTTCGGGGAAAAGCCTAAGCCTTTACAGTCTGATCGCTTACCTGTTTACCCTTTACCTAATACCGCTCGTTCCTGCAAACGTTTCGGCGGCTTTTTGTTTGATGCAATAAAACTGGGGGAGCATCACGGAGCGCACGATCATCTCCTGTATTGGAGCGTCTTTGCCTTAAGTGGGGAAACAAAGAGCCAGTTATTAGATCAAAACAGCCTGTGCCAGCATCAGTTTTCGCCCGGTCAATCTTGTGGTGAAGCCATTGACCGTTTTACCGGCTTTTATCGGCGGGGAAAGCAAGTGGAGCAGTGGGGAAAGCCGGCCAGTAAAGAAATTTTACGTACTCGCACCGGTATAAACCGGGCGACCGGGGCCGTAGAACAAGGCATTTTGTATAGCCGCTCGATGTTAGCCGAACAAAGTAGTTTTTGGGGTACAATCAGGCTGGCCGATGACAAAGCGACCTCCTTTGAGGAATTTTTACAAGAGGCCAGCGAAGCCGGGCTGATTAGAGTAGGGAATAATCGCAGCAGAGGGTTGGGCAAAATCAAGGTGATTGGGCTGCGTCAATTGCAAGAGGATACAACTTCCGAATTGGCAGACAGGATTTCAACCTTCGATACCCGACTGCGCCAGGCTGCCCAAGCCCAGGGAGTGTCCACGCCCCACGCTTTGTACCTGCCCCTTACTCTAACCTCAGACGCCATTATAAGCGACCATTTGCTGCGCGATTGTCTCCAGCTCTCACCAGCCTATCTGGCCGATAGCTGGGATATTCAGGGGGCTGCCCTGATCTACAGCAACAGTGGTACACGCCAGGTGATGGGCTGGAATGATCTGTGGCGATTGCCCAAAGCAGATAATCTGGTCATCACGATGGGATCAGTATTTTTGTTTGGACTAGACCGCCCACTTGACCAGACCCTTTTGCAGATGTTACTGCAAATGCAAGGGGAGGGCCTGGGCAACCGGCGGCGCGAAGGCTTTGGACAACTGATGGTAGCTAATCCATTTCATTGGGAGGTGAACAACGTATGAGTGACACTAAAATTCGTCTGAAGATTACCCGCGAGGTGGCTCTAAAAGCGGACAGCTTTTATCACCGGGCTGAAGAACTGGGTAAACTTGCGGCTGCTAACCTTACTCGAGAACACCGGGCTCAAATTACTAACCTGGAAAGCGTTACGAACAGCGCCTTAAAAGTAACTGATGTTCTCAATTATCTCAAAACACAAACCGCCCGTAGGGAGTACTGGCAAAGGCAAAACCTGGGGCAGCAACTGCTAAAATTTATCAACGTCGAATTGGTGGAGGACAAGCGCCAGATTTGCGAACTGCTCCAACTGCCTCCTGACCAAGGTGAAGCCCAACAGGTGCATCTTTATCTGATCCGGGAATTTGTGCGCCAGTTGGCGGCACAATATGAATACCAGTGCATGGTCGCCGAGGCTCAGCCATGATCAAAGCAACTCCTGACCAAACTCAAAAAATTCGTCTGTTAAGTGATGGGGTGCTCTACCGGGAGGCGTTGGAATTTATCAAAACGCAAGGTATCGTGGACGGGCAAAAACAAATGACCAGCCTGACCCGGTATACGCAATCCTGGGCAGATTTAACCCATTTTGTGGAACACCAGGAGGAGCGGGATTGGCCGGGCAAAAGAGCTTACTACAAACAGTTCTATGCCGCCTTGCGCGATTACTTAAAATCCGTGCGCCAGCGGGTTGAGGCGGAGTGGTTTCCACCACCCCGCGAATTGACCAAAACGGATAAACAACAGTGGCTGGATCATTTTTCCATCCTGGTCGGGCGCGAGTTCGCTCAACATTTGGCTGCCGAGAATTTATACAGGGAGAAAGTCCAATGAATCGCAAATTTTTGGAGAGGTATGTTTTTAAGGGTACTTTAACTCTTAAAACAGGCTTACATATCGGTGGGGGACGGGCCACCCTCAGCCCAACCGACTCGCCCGTTATCCGAACGCCCGACGGCAAACCCTTTATCCCCGGCTCCAGCTTCAAGGGGGCGTTTAGAAGCACGGTGGAGAAATTAGCCCCCATGGTTAATGGGGTACGAAGCTGCGGCATGGACGACCAGGCCGCCTGCATCGGCCCTCAGGGCGAGAAGCAGAAACGATTTAACGAACAACGCAGCACCAATGATTGGGGCGATGCCGAGTTATTAGCGAAGCTAGAGGAAGAACTTTGTGATACCTGCAAATTATTCGGCTCACCTTACGCCGCTTCACGGGTCAATTTCAGCGACCTTTATACGCAGGAAGAGACCGAAGGGTTGGTTCAGATTCGGGACGGGGTGGCGATTGACCGGGATAGTGAAAAGGCGGTTGACAACCTGTTGTATAACTACGAAGTGGTTGCGCCCAGCTTGACTTTTAACCTGGAGATTATGCTGGAGGACCCAACCGACACCGACCTGGGGCTGACCTGCCTGGGTCTAAGTGAATTTATGAGTGGATTTGGCTCCCTCGGCGGCAAACGCTCGCGAGGGTTGGGGCAGTGCCTGGTAGAAGGTTTACAGATCTACCACTTGAATCTGGCTGACAGTAAAACCCGGGCGGCGAAGTTGTTGAAGTATCTTACCGGGCAATCTCTGGAGGCTAAAATGGACACCATCACTGATGTATCATCTTTTATCAACCGCCAGATTGAAGGATTACTTAATCGGGAGGCTTCCCATGCTTAAAAAGTTAGTCAATGAGGTGAAATTCAGCTTGACCCTAACCACCACCGGCCCGGTCCTGATTCGGTCGGGCCACGCGACTTTGACCGGCCCGGATATGACCCCAGTGCTGACCTATCGCAACGGGGAACGCCAGGTTTATTTGCCGGGCAGTTCGTTGAAAGGTGTCTTTCGGAACCACGTGGAAAAGGTCAGCCGAACTTTAAATGAAGCCGCAGTTTGCAATCCCTTCAGCAGCTCGGCCTGTGGGACCAAATTGCAGGCTCGCAAGAAGCAGAATGAAAAATCAGTTACTAATGAAGTGGCTTATCATGATTCTTGTGTCGTCTGCCGGCTGTTTGGCTCGACCTTTTTTATTGGCCGGGTGAGTATAAGCGATGCCTATCTGGTAGATGAAAGCCGACCCTTACCCACCGAACTGCGTGACGGTGTGGGGATTGACCGGCTGACCGGCGGGGCAGCGCACGGGGCCAAATTTGACCTGGAAGCTGTTTCCTCCGGGGTTCAGTTCAGAACCGACGTTTACCTGCGCAACTTTGAATGCTGGCAATTGGGGATGCTGCTGCTGGTGGTGCAAGATTTACACGACGGACTGATCCGGGTTGGTTCTGGCACCTCACGGGGACTGGGGGGGATGGTGGGTCAAGTGAGCGAGCTGACAATCAATCATCTCGGCAATTTATCCCAAAAACCGGCTCCTGAAATCTGGGGGCTGGGCAAGTTTTTGGGTGAAAATAGCCCCTATGGGACGACGGCGCAAGATGTTTTGCACCTCGAAAATGCGCCTCAGCCCACCCGGCAGGGTATCCGGCTGGTGACTGTGTTTAACCAGGAGACGCTGCCTACGCTGCAAGCCGCCGCCATTAATGCTTATATGAGCCGTTTGCAGAATTAAGGAGACAACGATGAGCGACGCAATCTATTGGGCGCGTTTGCAGGACTTGAATCCGGCGATAGAGGCGCTGCCCCATTCCCAGGACAGCCTGATGATTCTGGAGCGCCTGCCGGTGACCTGGCTGGACGAAGCGACCCGCCAGGAGGGGTTACGTTTCGACTGGCTGGACTTGAACGAGAATTTCAACCGCTGGGAGCGAGGCCGGATCTTTAATCGGGAGGGCGAGCTGCGGTGGGAAAAAGCAGGCGCTGATTTTCAAACCGTTTATGTTGGGGCAGAAACGGCTTTAACCGGCTTCAAACGGGATGAAACCCTGCGGCTGGAGTCCGCCCGCATTGAACAGCGGGCTTATCACCTCTGGGGGCAGCGGTTAACCCCGGTGCAACTGGCCGATATTGGACAGCCGCCGGACGAACAGCTATTTATTGAACTGATCGTGCCGCGCCTGCTGCGTTACCCGGTGGCTCAACCGGCGGAGCGGGTGAAGCTGCAAACGGTTGAATATTTTGAGCCAACTACAGGTGAACGACTGTATTATCGTTTTCAAGGAGTGGAGGCCGCATGAATCCGTATGATTTTGTCAGAATTGATGGCTCTAAAACGCCGGTTAGACGCCCAGCGCCCATGCACCAGCAGTTTAAGGATTTTTCCGGGCAAATTGAAGGTTCGATAACCACCGAAACACCCCTGTTCCTGCCGGCGACCCGGCTTAAAGCTCTGCCAACCGAACTCAAACGATTCATTACCAACGGCCGTCGCCAGGTTATTATTCCCGGCAGTTCCCTTAAAGGGTTGTTCAGGAGCCTGGTTGAAACGGTAGGCCCTGGCTGCTGGTGGTTATATGACGGAACTTATCGGGACAAAACGGATTACTCCGGGAAGTTACCCCCCGCCTTCAAACAGTGTTCGACCCATAATCAGTTATGCCCGGCCTGCCGGATGTTTGGGTTGATCAACCGGGGCACCGTCTTGCTAGGGCAGGTCAATTTTGAAGATGCGGTCTGTACCGCCCCTGTGCCTCATCCG
Organism: Anaerolineae bacterium; assembly: GCA_023382535.1. The sequence continues at coordinate 156,276 of JAHDWA010000019.1, forward strand.
CCCCTTTATACCCCGGTTCTGGACGCGCCGAAACCCCGCCACCGGGCCTGGTATTTGAATCAAGCGGGGGACAGGGTAGCCGGTCGAAAATTTTTCTTCCATCAAGCCACGATTTTAACGAGTAAGGAATTCAGAAAAACGAAGCAGGGTGAAATCATCAACCAGCACATCCAACCGATTGGCCAAGGATCAACGTTTACCTTTGCGGCCAGCTTCAACAATCTGGCTGCCGATGACCTGGCCCTGCTGCTCTATGCCACTGTGCTGGAGCCGGGGATGCGCCACAAAATTGGTTATGCCAAGCCGGCCGGGCTGGGCACTATTCGGGTTGACCTCACCCGGCTGGCAATAATTGATTACACTACTCGCTATACCAGCCCCGGCGGCGGCCGGACCGTTTATGAGGGAGACAAGCTGGCCGATTATCTGACGGGACAGACCCGGGCTTATCTCAATGACCAGGGTTCGGTGACGCTGCAAGATTTGCGCCGCATTTGGGCCTGGCCGCCAGCCCCCGGTGTGGCTTACGGTTATCCTAATCGAGCCTGGTTCAACGAAAATCCCGGTGCTTCGATTGCCCAAACAAAAGATGCGCCGCGACAGGTGTAGGTCAATTTACGAAGAAAACCCATGCCAAAGAATGTATTAATCGCTTCCCTGGGCGACCATCCGGCTGTCGTGACCGGCATGGTCAAGAAATTAGATGAAGATCTGGATCTGGCTATTCAGGAAGTGGTGGTGTTGTATACCAAAGGTTCCGGGAAGTTGATCAGCCTGGGGTATGAGCTGATCAAGCAAACTTTAACCGGCAAAAATATAGCCGTGCCTGAGGTAGGCTTATTACCCTTTGCCGATCCGTTAACCCGGACGGACTCGATCCTTTTTCTGCAAATTCTGGCCGGCGTCCTGGAAAGCTATGAGGCCAACGGCGAGAATGTCTACATCTCGATGGCGGGGGGGCGTAAAAATACATCGGCACTGCTGGGGGTCATCACTCAGTTCTACCCGGCGGTAAAGGGGCTGTTTCATCTATTGGATAAGAGCGGGCAGGCTTTCCCCGCGATTGAAGAGCTGGTTTACCTGGCTGAGGCGCAAAAGCTGGCTAAAATGGAACCGCCCGGCGAGCACATGGAGTTGGTGCCCATTCCTTACGCCTGTTTTGCCAACGCTTATGAACTGCGCCGTTACTTTAGAGCGACGGAGAAAAATGAAAGTTACGCGGTAGATACTTCGGGGCTGGCTGAAGAATTTTTCAGAGCCATCTGGCATTCCCCTTCCGAGGCGCCGCTGCAAATTTATTTTTCTCAGATGGCGCTCAATGAGTATAAGCAAATGGAAGGAACTTCTCATCAAAGAATTTTTGACAGCTACTTTCGAGATATGAGAAAACCGGAATGGCTCAAAGCCCTCATTCATCCCCTGGAGAATTTTGAAACTGACTGTTACTGTCTGAAGAAAGGGGGCAGAGGGGCAGGTTCGATCCAGGAAAGGCCCTTTGTCTATCGAGAAGGGGATAGGGTAGTGGTCTGCCGCCTAACCCTCCACGGCTCAACTTATGAAGAACTCATGGCTAAGGGAGAGTTATGGCGCAAGGACCAGCCTCCGGTCAAAGCGCTGGCTCAACTTGGCGATGGTGAAACCATTCTACTGGTTCCCCTGGGTGAGTCGCCCATGGTGGCCAGCCAGACCTATACCCTGCTGCAAACCCCTGACCGGGAGTGGGATCAGCACAAAGTGGCCGAGGTGGTGGTCATTTACCCGGCTGAAAATGGGTTGATTGAAAACGGGGCTTACATGTTGAGCAAAGCTTTTGCCGCCCGTAATGTTAAATTTAAGGAAAAGCCGATCCCAGGGTTGGAGGATGTGGACTCGACCGAAAATTGTAAAATTTATCTTAGAGCCGTTCTGGCGGCGATTGAAGAAGTGAGACGGGATCAGCCCGATAAACAAGTGGCCTTGTCTCTGTCGGGAGGGCGTAAGGGCATGAGCGCCCTGACCCTGTTTGCGGCGCAACGGGCCGGGATCGACCAGGTCTACCATACGCTGATCACCGACCCGGCCCTGGAGCAGCAGGTCATGCAAGAGGGCGAGTATGACAGGTTGAAATCAAAAAGCCGGGCCGAACAGGATGAAATTTTGTTCCTGAAGCGTTATGATCCTGACAAGTTCACCCTCTTTCCGATCCCGGTGATTGCCTTGGTTGACGGCGAGGGTGCTGTAGCTTTATGATCCTGCTCAATTTCTCCCACCCGCTGACCGAGGTGCAGCGGCAGCAGATCGAACAATTGGCCGGCCAACCCATCACCCGGCTGATCGAGCGGATGGCCCAGTTTGACCTGGAACGGCCTTTTGCCGGGCAGGCGACGGCATTGGTGGACTCGCTGGGGCTGGCTCCGGTGGAGTGGCAGCAAGAGGCGCTGCTGCTGGTGCCTCCCAGCCTGAATTTTGGGGCGGCGGTGGTACTGGCGGAGCTGCACGGCCGCTGCGGGTATTTTCCGCCAGTGGTGCGGACCCGCCCGGCGGCGGAGACTCTGCCGCCCCGCTACGAAGTGGCCGAGGTGGTCAATTTACAGGCAATCCGGGATGCAGCTCGGAAAAAGCGGTAGCTTGGAAAAAGTGGCCGCAGGGAGGGACGTCAGGAAAGTATGGAACCGGAAGCAATTTTAACCTTCTTTGCCGTGGTGGCCGGCGTCGTCGCTGTGCTTGAGCTTTTGGAGTATCTCTTTGAGCGGAACATTCCCTGGCTGGCGCGGCTGTTAACCCGACTGTGGCGCTGGGGCCGGCGGAAGCTGGGCCTGGTTAAGCCGGCCCCCGGCCAGCGATTTTTGGCGCTCAACTTTTCGGCGCACCCCCTGCTGCCCGGCCAGTGCCGGGAGATCCAGCGATTAATGGGCTGGCCCAAGCTGGAGGTGCTGGGGGCCGAACTGGGGAACGTGGCCGAGGGCCAGGCGTTTACGGCCGAGGTGATCGGCTGCCTGGATAAGATTGACCTGACGCCGCTGGAATGGCAAAGCCAGCAGTTGGTGGTGGTGGCGGCCGGCTATGCCCCGGCCTGGTCGGTGGTGCTGGCGGAGCTGCACGGCCGGCTAGGTTATTTTCCCGACCTGGTGCGTTTGCGCCCCGCCCCGGCCAAGGCGGGGGAAAAGTTTGAGGTGGCGGAGATTGTGTCGCTGCGGGAGATTCGCAATCGCGCTCGCTCTAAGCGGGTATAAAAGACGTTACCGCTCATTCGCACATTCGCTATGGGGCACTTACTCAAGCAAATCCTGACTCTGGATAACCTGGCCGCAGCCTGGGACGAGGTCGTGGAGAAGGAGAGCGGGCCAGGGGTGGATGGGGTAACATTGGCGATGTTTGCCCGTGATTGGGAGGCCAACCTGGTTGAGCTGCGGGAGGCGGTGCGGGGCAACCGCTACCGGCCGGCGCCGCTGCGGCGCTTTACGGTGCCAAAGAAGGATGGCTCGCCCCGGCTGCTGGCGAACCTGACGGTGCGAGATAAGGTGTTGCAGCGGGCAGTGCTGCGGGTACTGGATGGCCTGTACGAGCAGCATTTTTTGGATTGCAGTTTTGCCTACCGGCCGGATCGCTCGGTGCAGGCGGCGGTGGAGCGACTGGTCCAGGCCCACCTGTTTGGCCGTCATTGGGTGCTGGATGCTGACATTGACGAATTTTTTCACAGCCTGGATCATGGGCTGCTCCTGCGTTTTTTACGAGAGCAGGTTGCGGATGAGGCCCTGCTGGGGCTGGTGTCAGCCTGGTTGAAAACGGGCCGGCCCGATCCGGCCCGGGCGGTCGGGACGCCGCTTGGAGCGGTGATCTCACCGCTATTGTCGAATATCTATTTGCATTACCTGGACCTGGTAATGATGGGCAAACTGCCGAGTTTTGGGAACGAGGCAAGCTCTTCGGGGCTTGCGCAACCCGGCAAGTCTCAGGAACAGGATTGGGTGTATGTGCGCTACGCTGACGATTTTGTGGTGCTGTGTCGCAGCCGGGAACAGGCAGAATTAGCCCTGCAAACAGTAGCCGCCACACTGGCAGCGCTGCGACTGGCCCTGGAGCCGGCCAAAACGACGATCACCACGTTTGAAGACGGCTTTGAGTACCTGGGCTGTTACTTTAAGGACGATTATTTTTGCTTTCAACACGAGGGCGGGCAGATTAGGGTACTGGCCGATGCGGACTGGGAACTGTTTTATCGTCATGGGCCGGAGGGGTATCAGTAGATCGTGGATAGTAGATAGTGGGGAAGAATAGTGAATAGTCAATGGTGAATGAAGGCAGGCCGGGGAGGTTTTCTGCTTCACGCTTCCTCGCCTTACGCTTGACGAATTATGGCGACTTTATATGTGACAGAGCCGGGGGCGCGGCTGGAAAAAGAATACAAGCGGCTGCGGGTGGTTAAGGATGACCAGACATTGCTGGTGACGCCGCTGGCCCGGGTGAGCGAGGTGGTACTGGTCGGCCGGGTGGGGGCAACGACACCGGCTATGTTGAGCCTGCTCGATGCCGGGGTCGGGCTGACTTTTTTGACCTGGCAAGGGAAAGTGCGGGGCCGGCTGACTCCGGCGACGGGCAAAAATTTGCCTCTGCGTCGGCAGCAGTACCGGCGAGCCGAGGGAGTCCCTTTTTGCCTGGCCTTGAGCCGGGCGATTGTGGCGGGGAAACTGCGCAACAGCCGGACGCTGGCCCGGCGGATGCTGCGGAGTGGAGCGCAGCCGCCGGCCGGGCAGGTGGAGCGGCTGAAGGCATGTTTGCAGTCGGTCCCTTCCTGCCAGGATATAGCGGCAGTGATGGGGCAGGAGGGACACGGGGCCAAGGCTTATTTTGCCGTTTTCAGGGCAGCGCTGAACCAAGCGCTGGCCTTTGGACCGCGCAGCCGCCGCCCCCCCAAAGACCCGGTGAATGCCCTGCTGAGCCTGGGTTATAGTTTGTTGACGGCAAATGTGATCAGCGCACTGGAGATTGTCGGGCTAGACCCGTATTGCGGCTTTTTTCACGGCCAGGCGGCTTATGGCCGGCCGGCCCTGGCCCTGGATTTGATGGAGGAGTTCCGGGCAATCATCGTCGACTCGGTGGTGCTGACTCTGGTGAACAAGCGGATGCTGGGGATGGGGGATTTTAACGGTGCAGGGGAGGAGGAAGCTGGAGCGGGTGAGGGGGTGTATTTAGGCCGGCGGGGCCGGCGCGTCTTTTTTGAGCAGTATGTCCACCGGCTCAATACGCCGGTGTTCCATCCCCTGGCCGGCCGTGCCCTGAGTTATCAAAAGATCCTGGAGGTGCAGGCGCGCCAGTTGGCCAAAGTGATTACCGGTGAGATCGAGGTCTATGAGCCGTTTCTGGTGAAGTAGATGGCCCATCAACAGTTTATCCTGGTTGTATACGATATTACCAACGATAAGCGGCGGACGAAGCTGCACAACACACTGAAGGATTTTGGGACGCCGGTGCAGTACAGCGTGTTTGAGTGCCTGCTGGATGAGGCGGGGCTGAAGCGGATGAAGCAGGCGGTGCGCAAGGTGGTCAAGCCACGGCTGGACCGGGTGCGCTACTATCCGATGTGCCGCGAGTGCCTGGCCGGGGTGGAGGTGACCAGCGGGCCAGAGCTGCTGCACGAGACCGAGGTAGTGGTGGTATAAGGAGCGAGGTCGCAGGGTAGCAGAGGAGCTAAGGTAGCAGAGGTGTATCCCCTGTCGGCCGTCTACCGTCTACGGTCTACTATTTTGCCGGGAGGATAGAAATTGGGGTGGACAGAGGCGCTGGACGAGGATCGTTGGAAAGGGGCTACCCCCCGGACATGCTCGGAAATGGTTTTACATAAGGGCGATATAAGGAGGGCTGGGGACGGTAGATCCAATCAATCTGGCTCTAAAAGAAGAATGGGGGTTGGTTAGGAAAGGTTTTAGAGGCTCTTTTTCCGGTCCGGCGAGCAAAGCGGGCCTAATCGAAGGCCGAATGGGGTCGAATTTTTGACATAAGGGGATAAAACCGAGCATGGCTGGACTTAAGGGACAGGTTGAGATGCTCGGAAATGAAAAATCTTCGATTTTATACAGCCAGGAGGCATAAAAATGGACTAAAATTGCGTGTTGACCCAAAAATTTATCATTTGTGGAAGGATGAGGGGGGAGGAAATAGACAGAAAGCTCGGAGGAGCATTAAGACTGGGTCAGGGCGAGATTGTCAGCGGCGTGGCTGTGAACCGGAGGAAATAGACAGAAAGCTCGGAGGAGCATTAAGACGGTATTCCTCGAGTACATAAGCTGGCTCGAGTCTGTTTAGGATCAGAGGAAATAGACAGAAAGCTCGGAGGAGCATTAAGACGCCTGCGACGACGACATCAACAAGGGCGTCCAGGTGGTCGAGGAAACGATGGAGGAAATAGACAGAAAGCTCGGAGGAGCATTAAGACAGCCTGGCAGTAGCCGATGGCCTTGACGTCAGGGTTCTCCTGAGGAAATAGACAGAAAGCTCGGAGGAGCATTAAGACCGGCCTGGGCCTGCTTGGCGTCGAGCACCGGAGTAATGCGCCGGATGAGGAAATAGACAGAAAGCTCGGAGGAGCATTAAGACGTGTTAGTGGCATCGTTCCAGTCTACGAGGGTCCAGGTGTCCCCGGGAGGAAATAGACAGAAAGCTCGGAGGAGCATTAAGACCAACTCGCTCTGGCACGTGCGGGTCTATCGCCGCCTTGATAAGAGGAAATAGACAGAAAGCTCGGAGGAGCATTAAGACAAGCAGCTCCAGTCCGGAGTCCCCTTCGGGGACCCACTATGAGGAAATAGACAGAAAGCTCGGAGGAGCATTAAGACGAAAATCTACCCGGCCCGTTGCCTCCAAAATTGCACAATAGGGAGGAAATAGACAGAAAGCTCGGAGGAGCATTAAGACGCAGCAACTAGACCTATATCAGAACGCCATCATGCAGGTGCTTGGAGGAGGAAATAGACAGAAAGCTCGGAGGAGCATTAAGACTGTACATACGGGTGGCGATTGCCGTCATGAGCGTTGCCGAGGGAGGAAATAGACAGAAAGCTCGGAGGAGCATTAAGACTACCCTCTCAAATTCAAGCACCCATACCCAGGGGTTGCTGAGGAAATAGACAGAAAGCTCGGAGGAGCATTAAGACCCACGTCCAGCTAATTAGCCGGATGGCGATCTCGGAAAAGAATGAGGAAATAGACAGAAAGCTCGGAGGAGCATTAAGACAGGACGTAAAACTCGATTTGTTTTTCAAAGTACCCAACCAGTAGAGAGGAAATAGACAGAAAGCTCGGAGGAGCATTAAGACAAGTTCGCCCAGTCAAACCGGGCATTCAGACCAACTTCAAATCCATTATTCCAAGCCTGGGTGAGGAAATAGACAGAAAGCTCGGAGGAGCATTAAGACGGGTATGGACCAACCTGTAGGGACGTAGTTTTCGCCTGGACCCGAGGAGGAAATAGACAGAAAGCTCGGAGGAGCATTAAGACATATGCTCAAAGAGAATCAAATGCTCTCCCGGGTAATGGCCGACCGAGGAAATAGACAGAAAGCTCGGAGGAGCATTAAGACGTAATTAGCCCCCGAAAGCCACTTTTATAAAGTGCCAACGAGGAAATAGACAGAAAGCTCGGAGGAGCATTAAGACTCAAAATAAGTGAGCCCAGCCCCAAAGTAATACTGGTTACAGAGGAAATAGACAGAAAGCTCGGAGGAGCATTAAGACGGGAGGATTTTGGCGCCAGCATTTACAGGCGCCGAGGGAGGAAATAGACAGAAAGCTCGGAGGAGCATTAAGACACTTTGTGAGGCCACATTCTCGGCCTCTTTTGTACTATTGAGGAAATAGACAGAAAGCTCGGAGGAGCATTAAGACATTTGCCCCAGCAGCGAGCGGCTACCGGCGCTTCAATTTTGACGGGGAGGAAATAGACAGAAAGCTCGGAGGAGCATTAAGACAGTAACGTCGGGGACTTTACCATCGTGAAACGTGCAGAATGGAGGAAATAGACAGAAAGCTCGGAGGAGCATTAAGACGAGGGCGATATCGGTGATGGACATCGGGCGGCCGCCCACATTATAGGTGGCGGAGGAAATAGACAGAAAGCTCGGAGGAGCATTAAGACCGCCTGGGTTGAGATTTTTTCTCCATCGTTTTTTTCATATGAGGAAATAGACAGAAAGCTCGGAGGAGCATTAAGACTAACCTGGGTGGAGGGAAAGACTCAACATAAGTAAAATGAGGAAAAGCGTAACATAACATAAACA
>JAHDWA010000020.1 GCA_023382535.1 Anaerolineae bacterium
CGCTCGCGCATCTCGGCCAGGAGGGCCAGGCGCTGCTGGCTGGCTTCGGCCTCCAGCCGCGCCTGTTGTTCAACTTCGTACAGCCGCGCCCGTTCCAGGGCTTGCGCACACTGCTGGCCGATAGCCCACATAAAGGCGCGATCTTCCGGGGTAAAGGGTTGAGGTTCGTCAAAGCTCAACCCCATACCCCCCAGCACCCGGTCCTCAAGCATTAACGGGATAGCCGTTAACGCCGGATAGGAGACGGGTCTGTGAAGCGCCAGTTCAGGATAATGAGTCGTGAGGGCTTCGATAGACTCAATAAATACAGGCTTCCCATTTCGCACCGCGTCAGGGACCGGCGCCGACGTTGTGATAGGATAAGTACGCCATTTCTCTGCCATTTCGGCCGGATAACCGACAAAGTCAATCGTTTCAAGGGTGGTTCCGCTTTCGTCCAGGAGGGCAACTGCCCCCCCTTTAGCCCCCAAGGCCATGACAGCATGCTCGATGACTACCGTGGCTACTTGAGCTGGAGTTAAAGCCCGGGAAAAGGCCGCCGTAATCCTTTGTAAAGCAGCAGTGCGCTCGGCGGCCTGCTCGGCAATTTGGCGGGCCTGCTGCTCCGCCTCATACAAATGGGCGCGTTCCAAGGCCTGGGCGCATTGGCGGGCCAGGGTCAGGATAAACGTTTGCTCCTCCGGGCTGAATTCGCGGGCCTCGGCAAAGCTGAAGCTCAGCGTTCCCAAAGGGTTGTTCTCGCCCATCAGGGGAACCATGATCCAGCCTTCGTGATTGATTTTGATCGTTTCTGCTAAAGCCGGGTATAAGGCCGCCCCGGCCTCTCTGGATTCCAGAAAGAGCGGCTGGCCGGAGCGGATGACATCACCCAGGGGTATATCGGCGGCATTGGGAAAACGCTGCCACTGGGAGATAATTTCAGCCGGGTAGCCGACCGCGCCGGCAATCTCGAACTCGGTCTGGTCGCTGTTCAGCAGAACCACCGCACCGCCGCTGGCCCCAACCATAGCCAAGGCATGGTTCAGAATGACCTCGGCCACCTGGGCCGGGGTCAGGGCTTCGGCAAACTTGGCCGTGATGACTTGCAAGGCGGCGATCCGTACCGCGACCTGCTCGGCGCTTTGCCTGGCCTGCTGTTCGGCTTCGTAGGCAAAGGCAATTTCTACGGCAATGGCCGCCCGGCGGGCCAGCTCTTCGGCCAGCGCCACATCCTGCTGGTCGTAGCGATTGCCCGACTCAGCCCAGACAAACAGGATGAACCCCAGGACTCGCTCCCGGGTGACCAGCGGGGCGACGATGGCCGAGCGCATCTGCACATCACGCAGGAATTGATAGTGCTCGGCATCCTGGGCGGCCGCTTCGAGCATAGCGTCAGTGATTTCCGGGTAAAGTTCTGACTGGCCGTGCTGCCAGGGCCGGTCTTGCTTGGCCAGCTCCTCCGGCCGGGCCGGATAGCGCTGCTGCATTTCGAGGGCCAGCGCCAATTTGGCCGGGTCTACATGGGCTACGGCCATGTTATGGACTGTTACGCCGTCTTCCTCGATCAATGTGACTGCGCACCAATCGGCCAGGTGGGGTACGGCCAGCCAGGCGACCTGGGACAGCCGCTCCTTATAGTCCAAAGAGCTGGCCAGAATCTGACCGGCTTCGGCCAGCATCCGTTGGGCCAGTTCGGCCCGCTTGCGTTCATGGATCTCTATAACGGACCCGATATAGCCCAGGAAGTTGCCCTGCGGATCAAGCCGGGTCGAGGCGGATACAAGGGCCCAGCAGTACTCACCGTCTTTGCGCCGCAGGCGAAACTCGAACTGGAATGCCTCGCGCTTCTCCGCGGCCGCCAGAAAGGTCTGCTTAACGTGTTCGCGCTCGTTAGGATGGACGGCCTCAAGCCAGCCGAAGCCGAGACCCGTTTCAGGCGTCTGTCCGGTAAAGTCGTACCAGGATTTGCTCAGATAAGTGCAGCTATTATCCGCTTCCGTCACCCAGATCATGACCGGGGCGCTGTCAGCCATGTGGCGGAAGCGGGCCTCGCTTTCGCGCAGCGCCTCCTCCATCTGCTTGCGCTCGCTGATGTCGGTCACCAGAACCACAATACCCCTGACTCGGCCCTCTTCGTCAACATTGGGGGTATAAGTGGCCCGGATATAACGCGCACCGGACTGGTAAGGGGCAAGCTGTTCGTAGTTAACTTCCTGCCCGGCCAGGACTGCTTCAAAGTGGGGCCGCAGCGCCTCGTAAGCCTCCTGCCCCAAGACATCCCAGACGTACCGGCCTTCCATATCCGCTCTGGACAGGCCAAACCAGGTTTCGTAGGCCCGGTTATTGAAACGGTAGCGCAGGTCAGCATCAATATAGGAGATCAAGGCCGGGGCGGCGTCGGTAATCAGGCGCATTTGCTTTTCGCTCGCCCGCAGCGCCGTTTCGGCCTGCTCTCGCTCGCGCATCTCCTCGGCCAGCTCGCGGTTGGCCGCTTCCAACTGCGCCGTCCGTTCGATTACGCGCTGCTCCAACTCGGCGTTCAGGTGGCGGAGCTGTTCTTCAGCCTCTTTACGTTCGCTAATATCGTGGCCGGTGCCGACCATCTTAACCGGTTGGCCCGTTTCGTCCTGAATAACCTGGCCCTGCGCGTGCAGCGTGCGCACGCTGCCATCGGGCCGGATCAGGCGGTGCTCAAAATCAAAGGGCCGGCCGCTTTGGTAAGCAGCGGTGATGAGCGTGGCCACGCGTTCCCGGTCGTCGGGGTGGACGCGCTCTAAAAAGCCTTCATAGGTTATCTCCAGACTCTGGGGGGTCAGGCCGTAAATACGGTACATCTCCTCAGACCAGGAAACCTTGTTGCTGGCAATGTCCCACTGCCAACTACCCAGGTGGGCAATTTGCTGCGCTTCGGTCAGCTCCCGCTCGCTCTCCCTGATCCGTTTTTCAGCCCGCTTCCGCTCGATGACCCGGCCCAACTGGGTCCCAATTTGGGTGGCAGCTTCCAGGAAAGCCCCGTCGGGTTCGGCAACGGCGGTCGAGAAAAACTCCAGCACCGCCACCACCTCCTCCCCGGCCCAGATCGGAAAACCAAAGCCGGCCCTGAGTCCGGTAGCGGCGGCCGCTTGCGCCCGGGGAAAATTAGGGTGTTCGGTCACATCGTTAATCCAAACCACTGCGTCGTTGGCTAACACCTGGCCCGGCAGGCCGACGCCCGGCGGGAAGTGATTGGCCTCAGTCGCCTGTCGAAACATTTCAAACTGCTCCGGCTGGTCGAAATGCCAGATAGGCCCGGGAATTATTGCCCGCGGACCTGCTTCGGGCAGCAGATAAACATGTCCCACCGGCCAGCCGATGTAGAGGCAGATCCGGTCGAGGGCGAATTGCAGCGCCCATTCCACACTGTCAGCTTCATTGGCCGCCGCAGCAATTTCCTGGAGCAGTTGGATCAGCGCGGTGCGCTCGCTCACGCGCTGCTCCAGCGTTTCGTTCAGCCGGCGCAGCGACGCCTGGACCTCTTTATGGGCAGTAATGTCCGTCGCCACGCCCAGAATTTGGTCCGCCAGGCCATCTTCGCCAATAATCGGGCGCTTGACCGTTTGCAGCCAGCGCACCCGCCCGGAGGTGTCGGTGATGGTTTCTTCGGGTATCAACTTTTCTTGCAAAGCGTCCATCACTTCCAGGTCGTCGCGCTGAAAGTGTTCGGCCTCGGCGGAATTGGCGGTGAAATCGGCGTCGGTTTTGCCAAGCAGACCCTCTACCGTTGTCCCGTAAACGTCGGCCACGGCCTGGTTGGCCAGGGTAAAGCGGCCGTGCCGGTCTTTGGCAAAGATGAGGTTGGGATTGAGGTCAATGACCTGCCGCAGGAACGCCTCCTGAGTTTGAAGGGCTGCCTCGGCCTCCCGCAAACGCAGCAACGCCTTAACCGTAGCCACCAATTCTTCGGGTTCGATTGGCTCGGTCAGGTAGGCGTCCGCCCCCCCTTCGAGACCCCGCGCTTTGTCGGCGCTGCTGACCAGGGAGGCTGATACCTGGAGCACCAGGGTTAAGGCCGTGGCCGGGTCGCTTTTGATGCGGCGGCATACTTCCAGGCCGCTGATGTCGGGCAAGCCGATATCGAGCAGGACCAGGGGCGGCCTGTCTTGTTGGATGTACTGCAACGCCTGGCTGCCGGTAGCCGCCTCTGTGACCTCAAAGCCGGCCCGCCGCAGCATCCGGCTTTTGGCGTAGCAGCTAATCTCGTCGTCATCCACATTCAAGATGGTAATTTTAGGAAGTTGTTTGATCACGGCCATCTCCGTTAGTCTCAGTAGCTATAATTTTCTTCACCGTCTCTAACACCAGCTCGGACGACAACGTTTCTTTGGCCAGCGTCGCCTGGGCGCACGTCGCCAGGTAGATCCTTTCCTCCTCTGTTAACACCTTTGAGGTGACGACAACAACCGGGATCGCACGGGTCATTGGATCGGCTTTAAGCTGCTTGAGCACTTCAAAGCCGCTGAGCATGGGCAGGATCAAATCTAGAAAAATGAGCCTGGGTTGAGTTTCGCGCGCCCGGCGGAGACCCTCCGACCCGTCGGTAGCTTCGACGATGAGATAGGGCGTTGAAGCCAGCATCTTGGCCAGCACATAACGGGCGGTTATTTCGTCGTCAATAATCAATAAGCTCGGTTTTGGCTGGGTCAGCCGGGTGAGCTGTCCCAGCAGCCACTTCCGTTCGATAGGCTTGATTCCGTAAGCATCGGCGCCCAGGGCCAGGCCCTTCTGCGGATCTTCAACCTGGGTGACGACCAGAACAGGAATGCACCGGGTGTGAGGGTCACTTTTGAGCCGGGCCAGCCAGGTCCAGGCTTCTTGGTCGGGCAGCAGGATGTCCAGGATGATGGCTTGCGGCTGGACCTGCTCAACAAGTTGCTGCGCCTCTCTGAGGGTGCGCGCCGGGACAGGCTGAAATTGAGTTCCCTTGAGGAACTTCTCGTAGAGCAGCCGGGTTCCCGCTTCATCTTCGACGACCAGCACGGGCAGATGATCAGAATCGGCTGGTTTCAGCTCTTGCCCTGCCGCCGGGTCTTCAAGCTGTTCCGTTTCGGCGTAATCGCCGGGAATTTCGGCAAAAAAGGTCGAACCCAGGCCCGGTTGACTTTCAACCCAGACCGTGCCTCCCAGCAGCGTCGCCAGCTTGCGGCAGAGGGGCAGGCCGAGACCGGTCCCTTTAATGCGCCGCTGCAAGGGATGCTCTAATTGAGTAAACTCCTCAAAGATATGGGCCTGGTTTTCGGGAGCGATGCCGATGCCCGTATCGGCGACGGCAAAGATAACCCGGTCGCGCTCCGGCGCCAGGCTGGCAGAGACGCGCACTTCACCCCGTTCGGTAAATTTCAGAGCGTTGGACAGGAAGTTGCGCAAAATCTGGGAAACTTTTCCTTCATCCGTATAAAGGAGGGGCAGCTCTTCAGGTTCTTCAAAGACCAGGTTGACCGCTTCGTTGAGCAGCAGCGGCCGCAACATCCCGCGCAGCGCGCTGAAGAGGTCGGCCACACTGAATTCTGCGGGTTGGACGACGATCTTACCCGCCTCGATTTTGGCCAGGTCAAGCAAATCGTTGACCAATTCTAAAAGTCCCTGGCCAGACTGGCGGATATAATGAACCTGCCGTTCCTGCTCCGAGGTTAAGTCGCCATCCGTGCGATCCAGCAGCAGCCGTGAGAGGGCCAGAATGGAGTTCAGGGGCGTGCGAAATTCGTGGCTCATATTGGAGAGAAAGCGCGATTTCATTTCGTCGGCGCGCCGCAGGTGGTCGGCCTTTTCGTCCAGCTCGGCGTAGAGCGCCACCACGCCCCGGTTGGTATCCTCCAACTCCCGGTTGAGCCGGATGAGGTCTTCCTGGCGCTGGTGCAGCTCTTCCAGCGTGCGCAGCAGTTCCCGGTTTTGCTGCTGGATTTCTTCCAGGGGACTCTGCGGCCGGTGTTCGGCCAACTGCCCGCTGATTTGCCGCAGGCGCTCCGGGGTGATTACAGGCGCTCTGGAGGGCAGCAGCTTTTTAAGCCAAACGATGGTCCCGCTGTTGGGTGTGGACTCGATCTCGAACTGATCCATTAAGCGCCGGGCGGCGGCAATGCCCAGACCGGATTGGGGCTGTTTTCGCTGTAAAACGGCCGGCACATCGGCGATGCCCGGCCCCTGATCCTGCACCCCGATCAGCAAAACCTGGGGCGAAGTCTGGCCTTCCAGCCGGAATTCGGCTTTGCCTCCCCCGGCATGGGTAAAGGCGTTCCGGGCAATTTCAGAAACGGCGGTAGCAATCCGGGTTTGATCAGGAGTATCAAAGCCAACCAGGCCGGCAATTTGTTTGGCCCGCTGGCGGGCGATAACAACATCTTGTTCGTATTTGATAGAAACGGTAAGGATAGACCCACTCATACTACTTCTGCTTAACCACCACTACACTAACATCGTCGCTGCCCCGGCTGAAATCTCGATAGAGCACCCCGGCAATCAGGCTGGGGTGGCGGGTGATCAGCCCGGGATAAGCGTCGAGATTCCAATGGCTGGTCAGGCCATCCGAGTGTAAGACCAGGAGAGCGTTGTCCGGCCAGGGATAGCTGAACTCCTGGAATTTTTGAACTTGATGGCCGACGATCCCATTGTAAGAAGTCAGATGCTGGGGAGCGCCGGTGGCCAGAATCGCGCCGGCAATGTTGCCGACGCCGGCCGCCTTGACGACCAGCCGGGCCAGGTCAAGCTCAACCACCGCTACTGCCGCCCCGCGGGTATGGTATAAGGCGGCATGAGCTGCCTCAAGGATCGCCACCGGTCCGAGAGCGGGCTTGGCCGACAATACTTCGACTGCCGCCTGGGACGCCGCCGCTGCCGCTGCTCCATGGCCCAGCCCGTCAGCAACCATGACCAGGTAGCGATGACCGTCCTGGGCTATGGCCCAGTTGTCGCCGGATACGTCCTGACCCGCTTTAGCCAGGCAGACCGCCCCGACCTCCACCAGTGATATGCCGTTACCCGCTCCTTGAATGCCAGACGCAGGTCTGCCTGGTTTCGCCTGTCGCCATACCTGGGCCAGTACGGATGTGCCTTTGGCCGGCAGCGAGTAAATGTCGAATACCGTGGAGAGACGGATGACAGCGCCCAGCCCGGTGCCGGGACTGCCCGCCGTGGAGTAACCGTCGTTCAGGGCCTGGCCCACATCCGCTAAACCAGGACCCTCATCCAGGGCCAGAATCTCCAGGCCAAGCTGTTCCGCTCCTGCCAGGGGACGGGCCAAAAGATCGCCTCCCCCGGCGTGCTTGACCAGGTTGGTCGCGGCCTCGGTTACGATCAGGGCAATTTTCCCGGTTTCTGTTTCATTGAAGCCGAGACTGCCGGCCAGGGCGGTCACGGCGCGGCGCGCCTCGGCTACTTGGCTGGTTTCGCTAACGGGCAAGTGCAACTGTTGGGACATGGGCCTTACCTTACTTCCACTTCGTAATCCGCACCCGGGTTCCCTCACCGGGGCGCGATGAGATTTCAAATTCATTGGCTAACCGTTTAGCGCCCCCTAAGCCCAGGCCGAGACCACCGCCGCTAGTGTAGCCATCTTTTAGAGCTAACTCAATATCGGGGATACCGGGACCTTCATCTTCAAAGGTGAGCTGCAGGCCGGAGCGCGTCCCGTTGTGGAGAGTCGCCAGATGGACCTGGCCCGAGCCGGCATAATTGACGGTATTACGGGCCAGCTCGCTGGCAGCGGTAACGATCTTGGTTTGGTCTACCAGGCTAAAGCCCAGGGCAACGGCCCATTCTCGCACTTTTTGCCGGACCCGCACCACATCTTCACTACTGGTGATCGCCATCGTTTCCGGGATTTGCCCGACCATTCAAGCCCTCCTTTTGCGCTAATGAGGCTTGCAGTAAGGCAATTCCCTTCTCGGTATTGAGCGCCGTCCGTACCCCTTTAAGGGAGAGGCCCAATTCGACCAGGGTAATTGCGACTGCCGGTTGCATCCCAACCACAACGGTCTCGGCATCAAGAATTCGTGACATGGCCGCAATGTTGCTGAGCGTACGCCCGATAAACGAGTCAACCATCTCCAGCGAGGAAATATCAATCAAGACGCCCCGGGCGCGGGTCTTGACAATCCGGTCGGTTAAATCATCTTGCAGGGTCAGGGCCAGGTGATCGTGCATATCCACCTGAATGGAAGCCAGCAGAAAATTACCGAGCTTGAGAATCGGAATTCGGTCCATCGCTTTATCTCCCCAAAAAGATCGTCAGGAGCGGGTAACGGACAAACCGACCCGCTGCAGGGCCAGGGCAAAGGCATCGGCCAGGGTGGCTTTGGTAATAACATCGGTCAGGTCTACGCCCAGGTGGACAATAGTCTGGGCAATCTGCGGGCGAATGCCGCTGATGATGCAGTCGGCGCCCATAAGCCGGGCTGCGGCCACGGTTTTGAGCAGGTGCTGCGCGACCAGGGTATCCACCGCCGGCACGCCGGTGATGTCAATGATGGTAATCGGCGCGCCCGTTTCCATGATCTGCGTCAACAGGTTTTCCATGATCACCTGGGTCCGGGCGCTGTCCAAAGTTCCAATCAGCGGCACAGCCAAAACTCCTTCCCATAAACGCACCACCGGCGTCGAGAGTTCCAAAAGTTCCTGCTGCTGGCGAACGATGATCTCCTCTCGACTCTTTTGATAAACCTGGGTGGTGAACAGGCCCAGCTTATCCAGGAGAGTGCTGACCGTCCATGTCTCTTCGACCAGGGCCTGCGGCTCATCCGCTAATTCCTGGCGTAAATGGGCGAAGAGGGGCTGTTTCAGGGAAAAAATAAAAGTGGCCGTTTCTATGGGAGAAAAGCCCTGCCTGGCGCGAGAATTTGAAATAGTGGTCAGCAGGTCGCGGACACCCACCCAGGCCGGTGCATTGATATCGCTCATTGATCCATTTTGAACAGCTTCGGCAAAGTTGCTCAAAAATTGGCGGGACTGCTCGCGCAGTTCCGCCTCCTTGATCAGGTCTCGGCGCAGGGTGGACGCGGCTAATTGATTCTCCAACCAACGGGCCAGGAGTTCTGCTTCATGCTTTTTTACAATTTCTGAAAGTCGGCTTTGACCGTTATGATTCATGCGGGTCCCTCTGTTGAAAGATAAAGGTAATCTCACTCCTGGCTTTTCTTGCCAGCAAAGCTTCTTAAGCACCATCCGATTCGATTTTCTAATGAGGAAACCAAGTGAGGAGAAAAGCGCCTTAATAAATTACAGCAAGTGATTATGCGTTACTTCTTAAGAAAAATCAAGATACCTGGCCAAGTTTGACCAGAAGATGTATCCAAATATCTACCCAAGTGGGTGATAAAGGCCGCTTTTCCCGGCTGTTAGAGTTACTAAAAAATAGCTCTTTTTTATGAGGACGACTACCCGCCTTAGTGTAGGGGCAGCGCTGTAAAATTGATATAGTGGGGATAAGGTAAATGCTTATTGATTAGAGTACAAAGGCAAAAATTATGATCCAGGTTTTTATTATTGACGAAAATTATCTCATTTGTAACGTTATTTCTACCTTGTTGGAAAAGCAGCCGGACATTCAGGTCGTCGGCTGGGCCGCTCCTCATCATGCAGAAGTAATTACCCAGGCCGCAGAAGCTGACGTGGTGTTACTGGATGGCAAGGTGGCGAGCGAATCCAAATTCAGTTTTATCCAGCTTCTGGCCGAGGTTGCGCCGACCGTCAAGGTGGTGGTGATGGGCCTCAATAAATCGGAAAAGATCATTCTCCACCATCTGGAGGCAGGCGCGGCCGGGTATGTGCTTCAGGATGACACTGCCGACAACCTTTTGCGGACGATCCGGGCGGCCCATCGAGGGGAATCGCTGGTTTCACCCCGCATGACCACCGCCCTGATTGCCCGGGTGGCGCAGCTCAAGCAACTGCTGGTGAAACAGGGCGTTTACACCCATCTTTTACCCACCCTGACCGAACGCGAGCGGGAAGTACTGGATTTGGTGAAGCAAGGTTTGGGCAACCGGGAAATCGGGGAGCGCTTGGTTATCGAGGTGGGTACGGTTAAAAATCACATCCACAACATTTTGAGAAAGTTCAAGGTAAACAGCCGGCGTGATATTCCTTTTATGCTGGAATTGCTGGACAATGACAGCCTGATACCCGAAGTACCGGAGAACCGTGCGCGCCCGCTGCCGCCCCTCCACTCGCGACGGCGCAGCAATAAA
The DNA here is from genome assembly GCA_023382535.1 of Anaerolineae bacterium. The sequence goes on from JAHDWA010000020.1 coordinate 10,197, forward strand.
CTCGAAAAGATCTGGCAATAAATACCACATTCCTGGAGTTTAAGAACCATGCAAACAATCTGGAGTTTGCTTAAAGACACATTTTCGGAATGGCAGGAGGACAAAGCCTCCCGTTTGGCCGCAGCCCTGGCTTACTATACTGTCTTCTCTATGGCCCCTTTAATTATTATTGTGCTGGGGATTGTCGGCTACCTGTTTGGCCGGGACGCTGTCGGTACCTACCTGATCGAGCAGGCGCGCGGCCTGATCGGCGCGGAAGGCGCGCAGATATTTCAAGCCATTATCGAAAACGCCAGCCAGCCGGCTTCAAGCCTGCTGGCGACTCTGATTGGGATAGCCACGTTACTGTTTGGCGCGCTGGGGGTATTTGGCCAACTGCAAGACGCGCTTAACACGGTCTGGGGAGTCGCGCCCAAACCGGGACGCGGGATTTGGGGTTTTGTCGAAACGCGCCTGTTGTCCTTTACCATGATCCTGGGGATTGGCTTTTTGCTGCTGGTTTCGCTGCTTTTGAGTTCACTCCTGGCGGCGTTCAGCGGCTTTTTGTCTAACTGGCTCTCTGGCCTCGGCGTTTTTGTGCTCGAAGCGCTGAATCTGGTTGTTTCTTTTGGGGTTATTACCCTGCTGTTTGCCATGATCTATAAAATCTTACCGGATGTGGAGATTGATTGGAGCGATGTCTGGCTGGGCGCGGCTGTGACGGCCTTGCTGTTCACAATCGGTAAATTTGCGTTGGGCTTTTATCTGGGCCGGCAGACGTTTGGCTCCACTTACGGCGCAGCAGGTTCCATCCTGATCATTCTGTTGTGGGTTTACTATTCGGCCCAAATCCTGCTGTTTGGGGCAGAGTTTACCCAGGTTTATGCTAAAAAATATGGCCGGATCAGGGCGGCTCAGGATGCCGTGCCGCTGACTGCGGAGATGCGGGCCAAACAAGGTATTCCCCATACCGAAGATATAGAAGCGGTCCTGGCCGCCAAAGAGACGGGGCTGGCCCGGTCCAAAGAGCCGCTTGAACAGCAGCGGACTGGCCTGCATTTCCCCCACACTAAACCCGTTTACGTTAAAACAGAAGCTCAACCAAAGCGTTGGCTAACCTTCCTGTTGAGTTTGCTGTTCTTTGGCCTATCTTTAAAAAAAGCAAAGAGGGATCCAAGAAGTTAGTTTTTAAATATAATTAATTAAGGAGAGAACTAAACAATGACTCTGGAACAACTGGTAGTTTGGATTATTGTCGGTGGCCTGGCCGGGTTTTTGGCCGATATGCTGGTGCCGCGCGTAAAACTGGGACTGCTCGAAGCCATTGTCGTGGGTATCTTGGGCGCCTTTGTCGGCGGCTGGCTGTTTTCGGTACTGGGCATCGGCGTGGGCGGCGGTATCGTCGGCTCGCTACTGGTGGCTTTCATCGGCGCCTTGGTCCTGTTAATGATTTTCGCTTCGGTGAGAAGAAGCGCCCGGCGACGCTAGGCCGTTTTTTGCACCTGTCTAATAAAAACAATAACAAAAAACTAGCTGGCTGAGGCGAATGTCAAACCAGCTAGTTTTTTAGTTTAATCTTGGCGCTAACCCTCAGACATAAGGGAGGCAGTTACTTAATTTGAAGTTGATTTAAAATTTGGCTAACCCCTTCGACGGAGCCGGCAATTTCATTGGCCGCCTGTTTAGCCCGGGAACTATCTATGGTTCCTTTTAGAGTAACTTGACCCCCTTGGACATCAATATTAATATCTGCGGCCTTGATTTGGCCGTGCCGGGACAGCCGCTGCTGTATTTCTTCGGCGATGCGTTTGGCAGCGTCGTGAGGATCATTCATATCACTGGAGTTAGGGCGAATCTTCCCGGAGACATCCTGATATTCGCTAAGCGTAGAGTCGGGCGCTGAATAGATGTCCACCCAGCGGGGGTCATAGCCGGGGTAATCGCTGTTAATCGCTGTTTCTCGCCGGTGATCTTCGGCATCTTCCAATTCATCGCCTTCCGCGTCCGGCCGGCTTGGCTCTGCTTGAACCGGCTCAAGCCGGAGCTGGTTATGAATATTGCGCACCCCGGAGACCATGGCCGCTCCCTGGGCCAGATGTTTAGCCCGGCGACTGTCCACCGTACCCTTTAGCCGAACGTAACCGTTATTAACTTCTATCGTGATCTGGCTTGGGTCAAACTGCCCATACTGGTTCAAACGGTCCCGTATTTCCTCTAGAATTTGCTCATCACTCCTCATCTCTGCTCTCCTTATCCCTGCTGGCTGGCAATGGCTTTATTGAAAAAAGCCCGGCTTTTGGCTTCAACTTTCGCGCTGCGGGCAAAAAGCTGGTCCAAGCCGGGCTTTGCTGCAAGTTTCAGACCCTAACGGTTTTGAGGGTCCTGGAGTTGGTTTAGGAACGGCCCATAGACGTTTTGGCTTCCTGGTTGATACCGGTCTTCAGAAACCCACCTTCAGCCAGCTTGGTCAGCAGTTTATCCGTTTCGCCCTCTTCGTCAAGCGTCTTCTGCAGTAAATTCTCGGCATCCTTATAACCCAGCTCTTTGGCATAGGTCCGAACCGCGCCGTAGCCGGCCATCTCATAATGCTCTACCCGTTGGGCGGCGGCAATGAGCGCGGCATCTTTCACCGAGGTATCGCCGCTGGCCGTGATGACTTTCTCGCCTTCTTGAATGAGACCTTCCATGGCCGGGCAGTGTTCGCCCATGGGGCTTTGTCCCAGATCATCAAACACGTCTTCCAGGCGGCGCAGGTGTTCACGGGATTGTTCGAGGTGTTTTTGAAACGCCTGGCGCAGTTCGCTGGATGAGGCGGCACTGCTCATCTTGGGTAAAGCGGCCACAATCTGGCTTTCCGCATCGTACAAATCTCTTAGTTGGTCAATAAATAGGTCGCGTAGTGAATTAAGCTGCATCATATAAAACCTCCTTGTGGTTATAACCAATTTTTGTAGGGAGAGTTCTTCCTGGCCTCTCTCTTCTATAGCCATTCTCTCCATGTCCCACTATAACATCCTCCGCCGGAACTTCATATACTAGCCTGGGCGATTTTTGCGGCGTGACATGGATAGTTTTCCGGATAGCTATAAAGGCTGGTTGCGAAAAGTACCGGTTTTCCAAAAGGAGGAGTTACGGCCGAAGAAAGGATTACCCAACTGGGTAGGGCCGTATTGAGAAAACAAAAACCCGCCTGGCGTAAATGCACCAGGCGGGTAAGAGCAGGGGAAATTACTTGGCTAAGGTCAACTGGATCAGGGCATCCAGCAGGGTCGTGGCCGTCGGATCAGCGCCAGGAGCATCGCTGGTGAGGCGGAAGGTGGTCAGCACGGCCCGGCCCTGGCCGTAACGCCGCATCCCGATTAAAGCAACAGGTTTGTGAATCCAACCGACACAAAGGCCGGCGTGCACATGGGCTGCAAAATCTGACGGGCTAAAACCGGTCAGGATATGGTCGGGAATGACCCGGTCGAAGCTGTGCTCGATCAGCGGGCCGCCGGGTAAGGCGGCGAGCGGTCCCTGCCGGCGCATCCAGGCAAAAGAGGAAGCCCAATCACCAAACCAGGAAGTTCCTTCTCTGGCCTTAACTTGCACGCCGGGTAAATGCAAACCGATGGCCTCTTTTTGATCGGCCAGCAGCAGCAGCCGGCCTCCTTCGCGGATAAACCCGGCCAGCGTATCGTCGAGCTTGTTGGCAATGATTGCCCCGGCGCTTTGAGGATCGGGCGCGATTTGATACCCCAGCACCTCCAGCCGCTCGGCCAGATGGGGATCGGGCGTCCATAACAGGACGGACGTTTCAGGCGGTGTCCGCCGGGGGTAAAGCGCCAAGTCTACGTAGTTAGAGGCCAGGCGAGCGCCGGCAGCCGTGTAAAGCTCCAGGGTCAGCCGGTGGATGCCCGGCGTGGTCACAGCGGGCGCATCAAACACCAGCGGCTCTAACTGCTGGACCTGGCCGGCCGCCAGGGCAGAGACAGCTACTCGGCCCCCGGCCTCCCCGGAGCTGAGCGACCAACGCAGTTCCGCCTCACGAATCTCCGCTCCGGCGCCATGAGCCACGGCCAATCCAAGCCGGACCGGTTCACCGGCCCAAAAGGCGACCCGCTGCCATTCCGGCACAATAACTGTATCCGCATTAATCGCCGCGAAATCGTGATGAAAGGCCTTAGGATTGCGCTTAATGTCCAGCAGCCCATTGGCTTCCCAGTGAACGTCGGTGAACTCGGTAATGACGTAGCCGGCAATCTCTGAGTGACGGCGCATCGCTTCAATCTCGTATTTCAAGGCTAAAAACTGCTGCCATTGGGTCGCTTCGATAAAAGCTTTCCACGTGCCAAAAACTCGGTCTAAATACCAGGCGCGGAAGCGGCGGCGCACGCCATGCGGGTGAACTACACCGTCATCCCACTCCTGGCCGGTTTCAAACCACCAGGGTTCGCGGCCTTCGTTGAGCAGCAAATTAACATCGGGCAAGCCCCAGTTACCAAATTCGGAAACAATCAACGGCTCCTGACCCGTTCGCACGGCGTCGCCGTAGGGGCTAAACGTCCAGCCGGGGCGGCTGGCAAAAGTGGTCACAAAATCATCCCATTTGCGGCGATGGTCAGGAATGGCCCGGTAGTGATGGAAATCTTCCAGGTCCGTCTGCACGTGAAAATTGGGCCAGCAGGGTGAATTGTCAACGACCAGCCGGGTGGGGTCCAACTCTTTGAGCCACTGATAGGTTGTCTTAAGCCAGGCCCGATGGGCCGCATTGTGAACCAGATCAGTGCCCCAATCTTCGTTAATAATGGTCCAGGCGATGATCGAGGGATGGTGGCCATCACGCTCGACAATGCCCTGTAAGGTCGCCCGACCGCGCTTGGCCGCGCCTTCGGTCAGCAAGCGCCAATTGGGTAACTCGGTCCAGATGAGCATGCCCAGGCGATCTGCCGCTTCATAGTAGCGTGGGTCGGCAACTTTAATGTGGCAGCGCAGGCAGTTCAGCCCCAGTTCCTTGGCTTTGCGCAGTTGATCCTCCAGAAAAGCGACCGAGGGGGGAGTGGCAATGGTGTCGGGGTAGTAATCTTGATCGAGCGCACCGCGCAGGTAAATGGGTTCGCCGTTAAGCCAGAGACGTCCCTCCTTAGCTTCAATGGTGCGAAAGCCAAACTGCTGGGCCAGGGTATCTACCCCTGCCTCCCCTCGCCCCAGAGAGACTTGCAGGCGGTACAGGTGCGGCTGGTCGGGCGACCAGGCCAGGGGGCTGGCGATGGTTGCGCTTAAGGCCGCCCGGGTATCGCCCTCTGCTAACGCGATGCGGCTTGAGGCCACGATTGTGCCATGCGGGTCCACAACGTTGAGCATAGCCCAATCTTCTGCCCGGGCCGGGGTTGAGAGGGTCAAGCCCGCTTGAACCGCACCGGTGGGTAAGTCTGACTGAACGCGGACAGTTTGAATATGGAAAGAGGCACGAGCTTCGAGCCAGACAGACTGCCAGATGCCATTTAAGGGACCGTACCAGCTCTGCTTGCCGTGCGGAATCTCGGAGAAGGAAAAGTCGGGGTAGCGCTGGGGGTCGTCAATGGGGCCGGTCACGCGGACAGCCAGTTGGTTGGGACCCGCCCAATTAAGCCGGCCGCTGATTTCAAATTCAAAGGGAAGATAACCGCCGGCATGCTCGCCCAAAAGCGAGCCGTTGAGCCAGACCTGGGCATAGTAATCCACCGCGCCAAAGTGGAGGATGACCGCGCCGCCTGACCAATCGGCTGGAAGCTCGAAGTTTCGCTGGTACCAGCCTGTACCGGCCTGCTCCCGCAAATCCTCAAATTCCGCTTGCCAGGGCATGGGCACGTGGGCCTCGCGCCATTCGGTCAAATCTTTCAACTCGGCTAAATCGGTTGGGTCAAATTGAAACTGCCAGATGCCATCCAGGGAAAGACGTTGGCGGCCTTGCTGCGGGGTATCGGGTTCCTGTTCTGGCCTTTGCGGAGGAATGTTTTTTATGGGGGCAGGACTGCCATTCTGAGGCGGTTGATCCTGCCCGGTACTCTCTAAAACAGATGGTCGTATAAGCTCCATGATAAAACTCCACATTTCAAATCGTTCAATAATAGCTGGGTTGGCTTTTAAATATAGCTTCTCCTTTCCTCATTACAAGCCCTTGTGATGGAGATAACTCCGATATTCAGCTACCAGCGGGGTTTCGTGGCGCTGCAAAATACCTGTCTCGTCGAGCTGGCAGTCCCACAAACCCAGGTGAAGGAGGTGCTTGGACAGGGGCCGCCGGTCCAGCCGGTAGCGCCAATCAATCATGCTAAAAACCGGAAACCAGGTGTAACCAATAACCGGCAGGCCAGCGGTCTGGCTGCGGCCAACCGCGGCCAGAGTCTCGGCCATCCACCGCGTTCGACCGGCCACGTTGCTCTTGGCGCTGGTTTCGGTGACCAGCAGCGGCAGGCGAGATTTTTGATAGGCCAACTGTAACAAGGGTTCCAGGTGCCGGCCGGTCAGGCTGCGCCGGTTGACGCGGTAAGTTCCTTTTGAAGTCAAGCTAACTTCGCCGCCGCTCCAGGGATAGAAATTGACGCCAAACCAGTCAAATAGCTGGGCCTGGGCCAAAATCTGTTCAATTTCGGCTTCGCTGCTGCCCTGGGCCACCAGGTAACGATAGCTATGTTGCTGCGGGGTCAACTGCCCGGTTACCAAATCAAAGCTGAGAAAGCGGGCGTCCAGCCATTGGTCAAGTAAGGGCTGCAATTCGGCCTGCCGAGTGTAATGCCAATTAAGGGCTTCTACTGCCACCAGCGTACAACCCGGCACAATGGCTCGTAGACGCTGCATGGCCAGTTGTTGGCCCCGGACCAACTGCAAAATCAGGCGCGTCTGGCCCCTCTCATCGGTAAAATAAGGCGGCCATTGGCCCAATTTGCCACAAAATTCGGCGGTAATTAAGGGTTCGTTCAGAGGAGTATAGCAGCGGACCAGGCTCCGATATCGCTCGGCGAAAGCGGCCGTGTAATCGGCGACATAGGCAGGGTAATCAGGGTCGTCAAAACTCCGTTCCAGCCAGAAGGGTGTGCCGTAGTGGACCAGGTCAAGGATAGGGGTAATGTTTTTCTGGCAAACCAGGGTTTCCAGCACCTGGTCGGTCCAGCGCCAATCAAAAGAGTTGGGCTCTGGCTGAACTTGATACCAGGGCGGGCCCCAGCGCAGATGGCTGACACCCAGGGAAGCGACCCGGTCCAAATCTTCCCGCCACAGCTCATAATGCTGGGTAAGAGTAAACTCATCCAGGGGACGAAAGCGGACCCTGGCTTGCGGGATGAAGGTGTTTTCGATACCGACGGCCCAGATAAAGGGAGAGGGGGAGATATTGTATTCCAAAAGTAGCTCGCAATCCAGGATGATGATCTATAAGAAACGTTGGTAAAGATCCAATTGTTTTTAGTTATACGCCTAAGCCTCAAATTCCTTGGCTTGGTACTCTCTTAAAGGAGGGAAAGAAGAGACTTAATCTTTATACAACAAGAACCTTTTTCTATAAAGTGCCATCTGTCCTGAAAAAAAGGTGAATTATGTCACCCCCAAATATGACTTTTGGCCGCCTCGGATATTGACCATTGTCTCCATAAACTTAGCCTTACGGGCAAGATTAGACTCTATCGGAAAGGAAAAACCAGGTGACAGGCACTTTTTAACACGAATACGGGTACCCAGATAGCTCAAAAGGACGTCACTAAAACAAAAAGTTACCTACTTGGATAGTACAAAGCTCCTGGTTTTAGCGAGGAGAATTAGAAGAATTTAACTCCTTTCTAACTTTTGAAATCACCCAACAGAGTGTAGGCAGTCCCAGGAAACGAGGATAGAATGTTAGTGAGGCTACGATACCGGTAATTCTTATACTCAGTGAGCGCCGGTAATCCCAGATAAGTGAAACTATTACTTTATCCAGGAAGGAAAAGCCAAATTCATGGTAGAGGGCCGCTCAGGCCCTCGTAATGTGTAAATGACTTTTGCTCAATCAACGTTAGCCCGCAGGCCGCTTTTTCAAGGTTTTTTCATGGGCGGCTTTGAATCTTCCAGCCACCGTCTCCGTTCCGGTAAACGCTTGGACCTGATAGCGGCGACACATCACGACCAATTTGCTCTGGCTGATTACAGGCGACTGCAGGAACAGGGACTAGGTACCGCCCGTGATAGTCTCCGCTGGCATCTGATCGAGCCATCTCCGGGTCGTTATGATTTTTCAAGCGCCCTGCCTTTGCTGCGCGCAGCGCGCGAGACAGGGATACAGGTCATCTGGGATCTGTGTCATTACGGCTGGCCGGATGATATTGACATCTTTAAGCCCGAATTTGTGCGGCGGTTTGCTGGCTATGCTCGCGCCTGTACCCGGGTGCTGCTCAACGAAAGCGAGATTCTACCGCTGATCGTGCCCATCAATGAGATTTCATTTTGGGCCTGGGGCGGCGGCGAGGTGGGGTATCTCAATCCCTTTGCCCAGGGGCGAGGGCTTGAATTGAAGGTACAACTGGCGCGGGCGGCAATTGAAGCCATCGAAGCCATCTGGAGCGTCAACCCGCATATTCGTATTGTCCACACCGACCCGGCCATCAATGTAATGGCGTCGCCTGACCGGCCTGAGGATGCCCAGGCCGCCGAAGCCTACCGGCTGGCCCAGTATGAAGCCTGGGATATGTTATGCGGCCGGCAGTGGCCGCAAATCGGCGGCGATGAGAAGTATCTGGACATTGTGGGGATTAATTATTATCCGGCCAACCAATGGTTTATCCATAATGGGCAAAGGATTCGCTGGTGGCACCCGTTATATCGTCCTTTTCGAGAGATAGTAGCTGAAATTTACCACTGCTATGGCCGACCCCTGTTCATCGCCGAAACCGGCACCGAGGATGTAACTCGTCAAGCGTGGCTGCGCTATGTCAGCGGTGAGGTCCGCGCCAGCATCCAGCAAGGCATCCCGGTTGAAGGAATTTGCTTGTACCCTATCCTGAACCATCCCGGCTGGGATAACGACCGGCACTGCTGCAACGGGTTATGGGACTACCCCGATGAAGCCGGCGAACGTGAAATTTATCAGCCGCTGGCCCAGGAACTGGGCCGGCAAAGGGCTTTAATGGCCTCTATAACAAACCTCTGCGGAGCGAGGAATTGATAGATGCACGTCAAAAAATTCACATTAATCATTTTAGGAGATAACTAAAGCATGAATAAGAATCGAGGAAACGGTAAAAGCTTACAGGGAATAGATCCTTCTACCCTGGGCGTACCGGACCTGGTATGTTTCTCGCATCTGCGCTGGAATTTTGTTTACCAGCGGCCCCAGCACCTCTTGAGCCGCGCCGCTCAAGAGCAGCGGGTCTTTTTTGTCGAAGAGCCTGTTTTCGATCAAGGCGAGCCTCGGCTTGAGGTCAGCCAGCCGCAGGAGCAACTTACGGTGGTGGTCCCTCACTTACCACACGGTTTAAGTGAGGAGGCTGTAAATTCTGCCCAGCAAAAGCTGATCAACGATTTATTTAAACTGCGCCACATCCACACCTACATTGCCTGGTACTACACCCCGATGGCCTTAAATTTCACCCGTCATTTGAAGCCGGTGGTGACTGTTTATGACTGCATGGATGAGCTGACCCTGTTCAAGGGAGCTTCACCCATGCTAAAAAAGCTGGAGGTAGAGCTGTTCAGCCGGGCCGATCTGGTCTTTACCGGCGGACAGAGTCTCTATGAAGTCAAGCGCAACCAGCATCCCAGCGTCTACTGCTTCCCCAGCAGTATTGATGCGGCCCATTTTGCCCAGGCCCGCCAGCCGGGCGAGGCGCCGGCCGACCAGGCCGGCATCCCCCATCCCCGCCTGGGTTTCTTTGGCGTTATTGACGAACGCTTTGATATTCCGCTCCTGGCGAGTCTGGCGGAAGCCCGCCCGGACTGGCACTTTGTCATGATTGGCCCTGTAGTCAAGATAGACCCGGCGACACTGCCGCAGCGTGACAATATCCATTACCTTGGCCCCAAGTCTTACTCGGAGCTGCCGGCTTACCTGGCCGGGTGGGATGTGGCCCTCCTGCTGTTTGCCCGCAACGATGCCACCCGCTTTATTAGCCCAACCAAAACCCCGGAATATCTGGCGGGCGGCAAGCCGGTTGTTTCGACCTCGATCCAGGATGTGGTCCAGCCCTACGGCGAAAAGCAACTGGTGCGAATTGCCGATACAGCTTCCGGGTTTGTGGCAGCGATTGAAACAACCCTGGCCCAAAGTCCTGCCGAAACCGCAGAGTGGCAGCAGCGGGTTGACCGGTTTCTGGCTGAAGGCTCGTGGGATCAAACCTGGCGGCAGATGAGGCGGCTTATTCAAGCCGTCCTTGATTCTTATACGCTCCAGGCGCCTCAGGTCCACGCGCTTGAGACACCGGCCGCCTCGTCATTGTCAGCTACGGGATTGCAACCGGCCGCCACCAAACGTTATGAGCGCGGCCCGAAGAGCTTTGATTATTTAATTGTCGGCGCCGGATTTGCCGGGAGTGTGTTAGCCGAACGGCTGGCGGCCGGCTCTGGAAAAAAAGTTTTGCTGATTGATAAACGGTCTCATATCGGCGGCAACGCCTACGATCATTACGATCAAAACGGCATCCTGATCCATAAGTACGGACCGCATATTTTCCATACCAACTCCCGCGACGTTTTTGAGTATCTATCGCACTTTACCGAGTGGCGGCCTTACGAACACCGGGTTAAGGCCAACGTGGACGGCCAACTGGTCCCCATTCCGATCAACCTGGACACGATTAACCAGCTCTACGGGCTTAATCTCACCTCGTTTCAGGTGGAAGAGTTCTTTGCTTCTATGGCTGAGCCGAGGGAGCAAATCCGTACTTCGGAAGATGTGGTGGTCAGCCGGGTGGGGCAGGAACTCTACGAGAAGTTTTTCCGAAACTACACCCGTAAACAGTGGGACCTGGACCCTTCCGAGCTGGATTCTTCGGTCATCGCCCGGGTGCCGATTCGAACCAATCGGGATGATCGCTACTTTACCGATACCTATCAAGCCATGCCCCGGCACGGTTACACCCGCATGTTTGAAAATATGCTGGATCACCGCAATATCAAGGTGATGTTGAACACCGATTACCGGGAAATTAAAGATTATATTTCGTACCGCGAAGTCATTTACAGCGGTCCGGTGGACGAGTTTTTTGATTACTGCTACGGCAAGCTGCCCTATCGTTCTTTACAGTTTCGATTTGAAACGCAGAATACACCTTTCCTCCAGCCCGTGGCCGTCATCAACTACCCCAACCAACATCCCTACACCCGGGTCACCGAGTTCAAACATTTGACCGGCCAGGAGCACAATAAAACCACGCTCGTCTACGAGTACCCCTGCGCCGACGGCGATCCCTATTATCCCATTCCGCGCCCGGAGAACGCCGAACTCTACAAGAAATACAAAATCCTGGCGGAAACTACGGCGAATGTGCACTTTGTTGGGCGGCTGGCTACTTACAAGTATTACAATATGGACCAGGTTACAGCCCAGGCCCTCACCCTTTATGCCAAAATGACAGGTATGGCGCGGGCCGAGTCAACCAAAGTACAGGCACCGGCTCAAATTTATGTCCTAAATGGAACGTCCTCAGTGCCATCAGTCCGGCCGGCGAGCGAGGCTTTCTAGAGGGTCAGATTCAATCCGGTTTCAATCTGGTTCCCAAACTCAGTTTGGGAACCAGATTGAACCAGGTTAGGAACCGGATTAATCTTAGAAAATTGGTAAAAATTCAAAAAAATTAGCTTAAAGAAAGGAAAAGAAAAATGGCTAAGACAATCGTTAGTTTATATGATGACTTTGCCACCGCCCAACGGGTGGCTCAAGACTTGGTAGACGCCGGCTTTTCACGCGATAACATTAGCGTGATGGCCAATGACGCGGCAGGCGAGTATGGCAACCAGATGGGGACCGGATTTGACGCCGAGAGCAACGCGAGTGGAGCGGCAACCGGAGCCGGTGTAGGGGCAACGGTTGGCGGGATTGGCGGCCTGCTGGTCGGGCTGGGCGCCATTGCCATCCCCGGTATTGGCCCCGTTATTGCCGCGGGTCCCCTGGTAACCGCCCTGGCCAGCGCCGCGGTGGGCGCCGGGGTGGGTGCAGTAGCCGGCGGTCTGGTCGGCGCTCTGGTAGATGCGGGGGTGCCCGAAGAAGAGGCCGAGTACTATGCTGAGGGCGTTCGCCGGGGCGGCGCTCTCCTGACCGTTCAGATCCCCGACGGGGGTAACGAGCAGCAGGCGATGCTGATTATCAATCGCCACCAGCCGGTAGATATTAGAGAGCGGGCCAGTTACTGGGGAACCACAGGCTGGACAGGCTTTGATCCTGACGCCACCCCTTACTCAGCCAGCGATATTGCTCAGGAGCGGACCTCTTACCGCGCCTATCGCAGCAGCAGCCGGGAAGGAACCGGTTACGGCGAGAATCCCGACAATGATCCCAATTATGGCAGCCGGGGCTGGCGCGAGGTCGAGCCGGGCCCTGGGGAAGAATCCTACCGGGACGACCCAACTCGTGACCCCAATTACGGCAGCCGGGGTTGGACCGAGGTCGAGCCCGCCCCTGAGGAAGATTCCTACCGTGGAACCCGCAGCAGCAATCGCGGCAATGACGATGAGAGCTGGACCGAGGTGGAACCAGGGCCTGGCGAAACCAGCTACCGGGGTGATGTCACAGACGATCCCAATTACGGGAGTCGAGGCTGGCGCGAGGTAGAACCGCCGGCCGGAGAACCTATGGAGCCGGGCCAGCCGACAAGCCGGACCATGAGCGGCACCCAGGATAATACGCTCCAGGGTAACCTGGGCGGCTTCGTTGATGACCGTCCCCCGGTGGAAGGACGCGCTGACATAGACGAAGATGTAGACTACGCCCAAGACCAGATGGCGAACACCGCTCGGCAGGGCTGGGAAGAGGTCAAAGATACGGCCCGCGACGCCTGGCAAGAAACCAAAGAGGCGGTCGGCCTGGATTACGACTATGATGACGACGACTATGATACCTTTGACGCCCGCTTCCGCGAGCACTATAACACCAACTATGCTAACAGCGGTTATGATTACGATACCACCTACGCCCCGGCCTATCGCTTTGGTTATGACTTGGCTTACGATGTAGATTACGGCGATCGCGATTGGACCGAGATTGAGCCGGAAGCCCGCCGCTACTGGGAGTCGAGCTATGAAGGGGCCTGGGATCAGTTCAAGAACGCCATTCGCCACGCCTGGGAAGAGACTAAAGAAGCCATCGGCCTGGAAGCCGACGAAGACTTTAAAACCTACGACCCTCGCTTCCGGGAACATTACACCACCAACTTTGGCAACAGCGGCTACGATTATGGTTATTACATCCCCGCTTATCGTTACGGCTACGACCTGGCCTATGCCAGCGACTATGATGATGACCGGAGCTGGGATGAGATCGAGCCGGAAGCGCGGAGCTACTGGGAGTCAAACCGCGAAGGCGCCTGGGACCAGTTTAAGGCGGCCGTCCGCCACGCCTGGGAAGAGACCAAGGAGGCCATCGGCCTGGAGGATGAGGATGACTACAACATGTTTGAGCCTCAGTTCCGGCAGCACTACACCACCACCTATGCCAGCAGTGGCTATGATTATGACACCTACTACGCCCCGGCTTACCGCTACGGCTACGATCTGGCCTACTACCCGGATTATAGGAGCCGGAGCTGGGCTGAAATCGAACCGGACGTGCGCCGCAACTGGGAAACGAGCAACCAGGGTACCTGGGATCAGTTCAAGAACGCCATTCGTCACGCCTGGGAAGAGACCAAGGAGGCCGTCGGCCTGGAGGACGATGACGACGATCTTTACGATGAGTCTGACGGGTCTCGCCGCACCTTCCAGAACCGCAGCTTTTAATTGATGAGCATCACCCCTCTTGTTACCAAACTCAGTTTGGTAACAAGAGGAGAAATTTTAAGAGTAAGGGCAGGTCTTAGACCTGCCCTTTTTTTGTTTGCCTGAAACGCAGGGTAACCCGGGTTCCCTGGTCCAGCGCGCTGTCAATCTCCAGAGTGCCGCCAACGCTTTCGACCCGCTCGCGCATAATTTGCAAACCAAAACTGGTCGGCTTTTCATGAATTTTAGCCAAATCAAAACCCCGCCCCTCATCCTCGATACTAATGCGTACATGTCCCCGTTCCTGGCCCAACCGAATGATGGCGGTGTCCACGTAAGCGTGTTTGCGGATGTTGATCAGTGCCTCCTGGATTGTGCGAATCACTTGCGGGGTCACTTCGGGGGAAAATTCAAACAATGCCGGGTCGGCTCCCTGAACCAGTTGGATTTCTAGGTTGTAGAAGCGGCGGTATTTGTCAATATACCGCTCCAACATTTCCATGAACCCCGTATCTGCGAGAACATTAGACTTTAGGCTGAAAATCTCCTCGCGTACATCGGTGTACGTTTCGCCCACCACATTCTTTAACTCTCGCAGGTTGGCTTGGGCCGCCTCCACTTGACCCTCAGCCAGTAGGGTATGGGTTAGACTGATCTTTAAATTCAAATAACCTAAGGCTTGGGCAACCGTATCGTGGAGTTCCTGGGCCAACCGGTTGCGCTCGCGCACCTCGGCCAGGAGGGCCAGGCGGTGCTGCAGCGCTTCGGCTTCAAGGCGGGCCTGCCGTTCGGCCTCATATAGGTGCGCCCGCTCCAGGGCCTGAGCACACTGGCGGGTCAAAGTCAGGAGAAAGCCTTGTTCCTCCGGGCTAAATACTCTGGCCTCGGCAAAGCCGATGCTCACCGCCCCGATGGCCCCTTTCTCTCCGATCAGCGGCAGCACCGCCCAGGCTTCGTCGTGGCCCTTACCGCTAGCCCGTACATCTGTGTACCGAACCGCCACGTCCTCCCTGGAATTGAAGAAGAGCGGCAGGCCCGAGCGGACCACATCCCCCATGGGAGTCTGGGCCTGAGCCGGGAAACGCCGCCACGGATCAACGGCCTCGGCCGGATAACCGATTGCATCCACAATGACAAATTCGTCTCCCTCGTCCGTCAGCAGGGCAAAGGTGCTGCCGTCGGCCTCCACAGCAGCGAGGCCATAAGTAAAAATGATTTGGATGATCTCAGGCGGGGTGATGGCTTTAGAAAGCCTGGCCGTAACCGCCTGGAGACTGGTAATCCGTTTAGCGGTTTCTTCGGCCGCTTGCCTGGCCTGACGCTCCGCCTCATATAAGCGGGCGCGTTCCAGAGCCTGGGCGCACTGGCGGGCCAAGGTCAGCATAAACTCAGAGTCTTCATCGCTAAAAGTTTGCGGCTCGGCAAAGCTCAAACCAATCGCGCCAATGCTCCGCCCTTCTACATTCAGGGGCAGGGCGACAAAAGCCTGGTTATTGGAGACGCGCTGCTCGGCCAAGTGGGGATAACGCGCCGCCAGCTCTGCCGGGGACTCGATAAAGCTGGCTTCACCTGTTTGAACCGCCTCGGTCAGCGGGGAGGCAATGCTGACCGGGATACGCTGCCCCCACTGGGCCATGCGCTGGGGCGAGTAGCCATCGAAGTGTACGATTTCCAGCTCTGCTTGATCCTCGCTCAAGCGCGTCACCACGCCACCGGCTGCGCCCAAAACAGGCAGCCCGTGCTCGATAATAATGCTGGCTACCTGAGCCGGGGTGAGCGCCTCCGCCAGAGCGGCGGTAAGGTCTTGCAGGCTGATGATGCGCTCGGCCATCTCCTCGATAGCCTGCCGGGCCTGCTGCTCGGCCACTTCGGCCTGCTTGCGCTCCGTTATATCAGTCACCAGGACAACCAGGCCTCTGACCTCGTCTTGCTCATCGAAGTGGGGGGTATAGGTGAGCTGAACATAACGGGGACCGCCGGTCCGGTAAGCGACAAGCTGCTCAAAGCTGACCGGCTGCCCGGCCAGGGCGGTTTCCAAGTTGGGGCGTAGAGCCTCATAGGCAGCTTCGCCCAGGACCTCGCGGACATGCTGCCCTGGTATATTCGTAACGGCAGAGCCAAACCAGGTTTCATAGGTCCGGTTATTGAAACGGTAGCGCAGGTCGGCCCCGATATAAGAAATTAAGGCCGGGGTGGTGTCAATAATCAAGCGGAGTTGCTTTTCCCGCTCGGCCAGGGCTGCCTCGGCCCGTTTGCGTGCTGCGGTGAGCGAGCTGATGAGTAGGGCCACCAGCAAAAATGTCGCCACCTGCACCAGCCCGGGCAAGTCCACCACAAAAGAAAAGGTCGGCGGTATCAGTAGATACGAGCCAACCACAGCCGATAAAAAGGTTGCCAGGAGGCCTGGCCCCAGGCCCCCTCTCCAGGCACTCAGGATTACCGCCACATAAAACAGGGCAAAAATCTTCCGGCTGCTCAGTTGGGTGAGCAACATAGTCAAGCCAGTCGCCAGCCCAACCAGCAGAACTGCCAGGCCGTAGGACGACAGCGACGGAAGTTTATTGAGGGACAGCATGTTTCCTCCGATCAGCCTCTCAGGTCAAAGTTGTCAAACTAAAGGAGGTTGGAGGAACTACGTGGATTAAATAGTCTTTATCGCCTGACCGGATTATTATGCTGCCAATATTAAAATAAATCAAAAAAAAATGACGGGGAAATTTTTACAGCGGCGTGAGGAGGCTCTGCTCAACGACGACAGAGGCGGCCAGGGTTTTATACCCCACCTCGTCAAAGAGGACAAACAGCTTATCGCCTTCGTAGCGCAGTACCTGGCCCTCGCCCCAGGTGGCGTGGCTGATGCGGCTGTTGAGGGGAAAAGGATAATCGCCCTGGCGGTCAGCCGCAGCCGCCCCGGCGGCGCAGTTATCACAGAAGCCGCACCTCCCGTCCGCATCTTCGCCAAAATAGTTGAGCAAATAGGTGCGGCGGCACTCCGACGTTTCGGCATAACTGCGCATCATCTCCAGGCGCGACTGTTTAAATTGGCGATAATTTTCTTGAGCCAGGAGGGCCTGCTCAACTTTTTCATCCAGAGCCGCCTCATCCTCCCGCCGCGCAATTTCTCCCGTTGGCAGGATTTCCACCTGGCCCAGCTCGGCCAGACGGTTCAAGGCAGTGGTCACTTTGAGCTGTGATAGGCCGGTTTCCTCACTCAACCGCTGGGCCGTCAGCGGCGTATCGCCCTCATCGGGCATCGCTTCGATGACCTGGAGCAGTTCTCTCTCGCCAATCTGGCCGCTCCCGGCAAAAAAGCGGTGGAGTTTGATGTCGCCGGGGTTATAAAAGAGGCGAGCTTGCGCCTCCTGACCGTCCCGGCCGGCCCGACCGACTTCCTGATAGTAGGCGTCAACCGAGGCGCTGATATCGTAGTGAAAGACAAAGCGGACGTTGGGCTTGTCTACCCCCATGCCAAAAGCGATGGTGGCCACAATGACGTCCACCTCGTCGCTCATAAAACTTGCCTGGACCCGGTTCCGCTCCTGTGTCTTTAAGCCGGCATGGTAATAAGCCGCCTTGATCCCGGCGGCGTTGAGCGCTTCCGCCAGGTGTTCGGCGTGCTGTTTGGTCCCCACGTAAACAATTCCGGGCTTTTCGGCCTGCTGGACATGTTCCAGGAGCGCCCGTTCCTTGGCTGCTTCATCCGAGAATTTTTCTACGCCCAGCCAGATATTGGGCCGGTCAATCCCGGAGACAATGATGCGCGGCTCATGCATCCCCAGCCGTTCCACAATCTCTTCCCGCACCGGAGGCGAAGCCGTAGCGGTTAGGGCCAGGATCGGCGGGTGCCCCAGGGCTTCGACGACCGCACCAAGCCGGAGATAGCTGGGCCGGAAATCGTGGCCCCACTCGCTGATGCAGTGAGCTTCATCTACAATAAACAAGGAGGGCTGGGCCGCCTGCAATTGGTTGAGGACCTGCTCGTCGCCAAACTGCTCCGGCGCGAGAAACAGAAACTCCAACTCGTCATTTTCTAAATCGTCAAAGGCGGCTTTTCGTTGGGCGGCCGGAATGCTTGAGTTGACCACGGCTGCTTTACCCGCTTCCTGTTCGGCCAGCGCCTCGATTTGGTCGCGCTGCAAGGCAATCAGCGGTGACACCACAACGGTAGCGCCGGGCCGCAGCAGCCCGGCAATCTGGTAGATAGCCGATTTACCCAGGCCCGTGGGCAGGACCACCAGCGTATCGTGGCCGTCCAGGAGCGATTGGACGGCTTCGCTCTGGCCGGGGCGAAGCCGGTCGTACCCAAAGACCTCCTGGGCCACCTGGCGAATCCGGGCTGTCTTTTTAGTGGGTTTGCTCATATTAACCCAGGACCGCCAACTCCTCAGGGATGGCTGCTTGTTGTTCTGACAGGCTGTGCCGCCCTTCTTTTCCGTTTTTCTCAAAAGAATCTACTAAAACACCCAGGGCTGACCCCCAGACCACGTGGGCGGCGATCATTAAGGCATTCCGCCGGGCGGGATGCTCCGTAGCTGGACGTAGAATTCCCAGGGCAGGCAGCAGGCCCAGGTAGCTGCCCGTCCAAACGGCCAGGCCAAAAGCAGTTCCGTTCAGAGTGGGAGAGGGAAAAATCCGATGCGGGAGAGCCGCATATAAGGCGCCGGCTGCTGCGCCGTAGGCAAAGTGAGCCACCGTGGTGGCCAGGCTGTGGTCGGGTCCGGCTTCCACTTCTTCAACGCCGGTTTTGTCGGCTACTTCGCTGACAATTTGGCTGGGCGGCAGGGGATACTGTTCGTGGGGGGGTAACAACTCCCGTGCCGTTAACATCACCGCCGACATAGGAAAGGTGGCGACAAAGCCAGCCAGGGCGCCGTTGGCTAAGGTTGATCGGGACATGCTTTTACTCCGGTTCAATTATGGCAATTTTGTAACGACGAGCTTCACCCTTGCCACTCCTCAGAGAGTATTAGCGGGAATAAAACTCAATGATGAGCTGCTCGTTAATATCTTGATCAATCTCGCTGCGTTCCGGCTCGCGGACCACCTGTCCGGTCCCATCCTGCCGGGCCAGCCAGCCAGGAACATAGGCGGGATTTGCCAGCAAATCGTGGATTTCAGGGATCCGCTGCGCGTCCTGGGCCACGGCCACCACCTGGCCCGGTTCGACGAGGTAGGAGGGAATGTTGACCCGGCGGCCATCTACCAAGATGTGCCCGTGGCCCACCAACTGGCGTGCCTGGGGCCGCGTCCGGGCAAAGCCCAGTCGGTAAACCACGTTGTCCAGGCGGCGTTCCAGCAATTTTAGGAGCGCTACACCGGTTAATTCGCGGGATTTGAGAGCCAGGCTAAAAAACCGCTGGAATTGGCGCTCCCGCATGCCGTAGATGCGTTTGACTTTTTGTTTCTCGCGGAGCTGCCGGCCGTATTCGGTGGGCTTCGAGCGGAAGGTCCGGCCGTGCATTCCCGGCGGCTGGCTGAGCCGGCGCTCTAAGCTGGCGCCCCCCGTACCAAATAAATCTTGGCCTTCACGGCGGGACAATTTATTTTTTGGTCCCCGGTAACGTCCCATAAGTATTATGCCTGCACGGGTATCATGGTTGACTCAAGCATCTCCCGGAGTTGTTGAACCGAGAAAGGCTTGGACAGAAAACCCACTAAACCTAACTTCTGAGCCTCGGCCTCGATATGGCTGTCAGTTACCCCTGACATGAGAACAATGGGCAGCTCAGGTAATCTATCACGGATCTGCTGCGCCAACTCCAGGCCGGTCATACCTGGCATGTTCTGATCGGTCAGCAAGAGATCAAAGGAACGTTGTTGGAGTTGCTGCCAGGCCGTAAGACCGTTCGTGGCAGTACTGATATCGTATCCGGGCATCAGCAGCTCCAAGACACGTTTAAGTACCGCCAGTACCCCTTCTTCGTCGTCCACTACCAAAATTTCAGACATGATGCCTCCTGATCGGTCACTCCCGGTAGTCTCTGCGTAAGAATACTGGATTTAAGTTCTTTAAGCGTATACTTTCCCAATTTTACCCTTTTCCTGCCCTCGATGGGATACTCATGTGGGTGATATTAGGAATGTAAGAGGGCTATTTTTGCAAAGGGATTGCTTTACAAACGTGGAGCCATCTTCCGGGAAACTGGCTCCTCACGCTTAGATTTGCTGAGGCAGGGAAAGTACCATTTCTTTGGCCTGCTTGACGACCTTTTGCTCGGTTTTGAAGGTCAGCAGCTTGTAAGCCTGATCAATAGCTACCCAGCAGGCTTCATTTACCTCGTGGTCGTGGTTCTCAGTGCTGCCGGATTGGTACCGCAAAAGATAGAAGTAAACGAATTTATGAAAGCGGACCGGCTGGCCCTGCTCTTTTGAAGCATACCAATACTCAATCTTATCTATTAAGGCCACCAGTTCGGCCTCGAGGCCTGTTTCTTCGCGCACCTCGCGGATCGCTGCATTTTCATTTAACTCATCCGGGTTGACCAGACCTTTGGGCAACTGCCAGCGTTTTTTCTGCCCAACAGAAATAAGCGCCACCTGAATCTGGTTTTCGGAGCGGCGGAAAACCACCCCACCCGCAGATACCTGCAACTTGGTCGGGATGCGGCCCATTCAGTTTTTCCTTTATTTATAAGGAGGTTTTCCCCTGATAAGGGTCACGAGGGGCGCTGAAAGGTTCGGTAGTGGTTGTGACCGGTTCATTGGCTTCGGCCGGAATGAGTAAAGCAGGCAGATCACCATCCTCTTCCAGCCAGTCGGACAGCTCATTGATCCAGAAAGTGCGGCACATCTCCTCGGCTTTCTCCAGGCTGTAGTCATCTCGCTTTGACAGCGCGATTAAATTTTCAAAGGCCCTTTGATAACCGTTCAGATAACCCTGACGATAATCCGCAGAAAATTTTTCGGCCATAGGTATACCTCCCATAAGCGAATTAAGATTAAAGTGTCGAGTTCACTGTATCATCTTATCAGGCCGGAGTCTACACCAGTCCGAGTAATTTAGGATGGCAAAAAGGATTATTTTCTGTTACCTCTTGCGCTCCCACTGGCATCATCCAACGCCCCTGAGTAGGTCAGGGGCTAACCAGCTAAAAGAGCTAGTGAAAAATACTTCCTTTAGCCCTAAAAAATAGTCAGATAAGATATAGGCAGAAGCCAGTTAACTCGTTACAATGGATAGTGAGAAAATCAAGGTTTTTGGTAAATTTATTAATGAGCAACGGAGGCATAGACATGACCGATCGAATTACTAAAAGCATCATTGTTGACGGCGATATCAACCATATTTACAATATTTGGGCCAACTTTGAAAACTTCCCCCGCTTTATGCACAACATTAAGTCGGTGACGAAGATGGGCAATGATATGAGTCACTGGAAGATGGAAGGGCCGCTGGGTAAAACCATTGAGTGGGATGCCAAAACGACCCGCATGGAACCGAACAAGCGCATTGCCTGGAACAGTATGGATAACAGCGACCTGACCACCAGCGGCCAGGTGACTTTTAATCCTTTGCCCAACGATCAAGTCGAAGTGACGGTAACGCTGCAATACCAGCCGCCGGCCGGTAAACTGGGCGAAGCCATAGCCCATCTTTTTGATAACCCGGAAGCAAAGCTTGAGGAAGATTTGCGCAGATTCAAGGCTTACGCGGAAGAGACCCTCGTTAGAAGGTAATTTTAAGCTGTACTAAGAAAATAATTATCAACTTAAAAAGGGGGTGAACAACCTGTTCACCCCCTTGTAACTTTATCACTTACTTGCCTGGGGCATGGGGACAACCGTAATTTTCCCTCCTCGCTCCAGGACAGCGTACTTAATTTGATCTAATCGCTCCAGTCCCTGCAGCTCCCTGGCCGCTTCGAGGATGTCGGACTCGTCCACCCGTGTTTTGTCCATCCGATCCTTAATGGGCTGTCCATTTTCCACGAGAACGATGGGCGTGCTGTCAACTAACTTTTGCAGCGCAGGCACTTTTTGTTTGAGCAGTGATAACAGAATATCGGCAAAGACCAGGGTGAGAATGAGCAAAGCGCCGTTCGTTATCGAGTGATCATTATCAATCATAGCCTGCTGCGTTGTCTCACTGATAATCAGTAACAGCACCAGGTCGAATGTGGTTGTCTCGGACAAGGCCCGTTTACCGGCAACACGAAAGACCACCAGTAAAAAAAAGTATACAATCAAGCCACGAATCACTGAGTCCATTTTTGCTCCTCATCCATAAGCGAGGTAGGGCCGCTTATCAGGGAAAATAGAACTGGTTAAAATTTAATTCCGGCCCGTCTTCCAGGCCCAGGTTTACCGGCGTTGGTCCAAATTCATTCGCTTCAAAATGAACGATGAGGGTGGCGGCTTGCCTTGGCTGGGGCAAATTAATGATATAAACCAGACGGTCGGGCCACGCTTCAACCCGCTCCGGTTGTGGGTCAATGTCCTTCAGTTCAGCCCTGTTTACAAAGTCCCGGTTGAGCCAGAGGCGGACCTCGCTGCCGGAGCCGTCGGCCGGTCTAACATGAACCCGTAAGGTTTCAGGCGCGTGGAAGCGAACGAAGCGGTTATATTCAATCCACAAACCTGAGTCAGGCTCGCCGGCGATTTGGCGGCTGAGCGGGCCGGGGCCAAGCAGACCCAGCAGGGCGGCGATAAGAATCAGGGCCATGATGATCCAGGCCACTGTTTCCGCCTTCCATTCGCGTTCTTGAAACTGAAGGTCTTGACTTATTTCCAGGTCGCCAACACGTTCGATATTTGCTGGCATGAGCTTGCTCCTTGTCATAAATTTTAGCCCTCTCTTGCTGGACTGCCCATACCAGAGTGGGTTATCTTGAGTCGAAGAAAAGAGCTATTTTTAGTTAGCCTGCCTCAGGCAATAAGCATGCAAAAATCAGCTTGACGGGTGAGAAAGAGACAAAAAGAGACTGCCCATTTGAGCGAGTGAGGTGGAAATTCTCTGTAGACAAAGTGGTGATCTTTGTCTGGCACTGACTAAAGTTAAAAAATAAGAGGTGAACTTTACTCAGTAAAGTTCACCTCTTAAAAAGGGTGTGAGGAGCAATCTAAGATTTTTGGAACAGAAACCAAACAATTTATCCCCCTTTTTAGTCCCGGATCAAGATTGGGAACAGATGGAGGAGGTCATTTAATACACCCTCCTTAACGAGACGTGGAGGTGTAGTAACTATAACCGTGCCGGCTCCGTTTATGATTGATCATTTCCGAGCTGTACTCGGGCATTCCATAGAGGATTTCATACTTATCTTGATCAATTAATGTTGCTTCAAGCAGCTCTAATAGTTCCGCTTCGCCATCCTGAGGCGGACTATCATTCTCTATAAAGGCCTCGATGATGTCTGGATATTGGCTGACTGTCATTGTTCTGACTCCTATATTTAGTTCTTTCCCAAGACTATCATTCATTATATAGCAAGAGATATGCTTTGCCTACGCCAACATGGGCGATTTTTCACGTCCAAGAGAGCTATTTTTAGCATAAGCTGTCGGTACAACAAGTTGAATGGCTCCCGGGATAACCTTGACCGTTACCTTTGTTTCGCCAATAATTTCTCCATCGCCTTGCACAGGCAGGGGACGGTTAGCAAAAACAGTCACGTTCTGCCTGGCTGTCAGGTAGGTGATGTGGGGATTAGGGAGCTGGCTCCCTTGCCAAGCAAAGTAAACTACTTTCAGATAATCAAAAAAGGTTCGGGCACGAATAATGCAGATATCAAGCAGGCCGTCATCCGGGCGGATGTGCGGCCCCCAATAAAACGGCGGCAGACCCACCGCGCCAATATTGGCAATAAAAACGGAGGCGGCTCGCAGCCGCCGGGGCGGCTGGCCATCAACAGAGAGGATAAAACGACAGGGCTGATACCCCAGCCACTGGGTGAGAGCTGTCCACATGTAAGCCGCCCGCCCGAAACGGCGCTTGGCCTGGCGTTCTGTTTTTTCAATAGTCAGGGCCACAAGGTCTATACTGATGTGTAAGAGAAAAATTTGTTGGCCCACTTGCATGCCATCCAAGCCCATCAGGCTGTGCTCCTCGGTAAGCAAGCGGCAAGCCTCCTCCAGGTTCAGAGGGATACCCAACTCCTGTGCTAAAGTATTGCTTGTGCCAACGGGTAGAATCCCTACCGGCAGCCTTGATTGTTGGAGGGCATCGGCAACCGTTGAAACGGTGCCGTCTCCGCCCGCGGCCACCACCAGCGAAAAGCTCTGCTGGTCGAGCAACTGGTGTATGATGGCGGTGGTATCCTCATCGGCGCTGGTTTCATGGATCTGGTAAGTCCAATGGTGGTCGGTCAAGTGGCGCTCGATCGTTTCGCGGACCACCCGGGCATCAAGGGTTCCGGCAACCGGATTAAAAACAATCAAGGCTCGTTCGGGCGCATTTCTGTCAGAGTAGGGCATAAGCCTCCTGGAATGAAACTCAGACTATCACTTCATTATCAGTACAATCTTGAAAATCTACAAGCAATGGATGTCATTTTACCCGTTTCCGGCATCGAAATTACTATTTCCAGGGCACTCCCCTTGGCTACCAACTAAAGCGGGAATAATCTTCTTCAGGCAATTTTGTCTCATCAAAACCGGACCAGCCGGCTTCCTGCCAGGCTTGACGTCGGGCCTTTACTTCAACAGCACCGGCTTGCGTCATTATTTTATCCACTTCAGGCGCTCGCTCGTCGTCGGCTTCAACCACTAACAAAACTCCGCCCCGTTTTATTCCTTCGGCATACACCTCAGCCTCCTCGGTTATCCCCATACTGGTTAAAGCGCCTAAGAGACCGCCGGCCACAGCACCCATCCCCGTTCCAGCCGCTATAGCGCCCAGGGTACCAGCCGCCAGAACAGGACCGATGCCAGGGATGAAGAGCGCGCCTACCCCCAGCAGCAGCCCGGTCAGGCCTCCCACCGCAGCGCCTCCGGTAACACCTAATTTCTGGTCGGCCTTGACGGTTCCTTCGCGGATGTCTTCTTCTCGGTTAACTTTTTGAGTAATTCGGTTACGGGTAATTACCCCAAAATGTTCCTTATTAAAGCCCTTTTTTTGCAGCTCGCTAATGGCCCTGTCGGCTGCCTGCTCGTGCTCAAACAAACCGGCAATTCTTTTCATTGATCTGTTCTCCTTAGATTACTAGGTTGAGACAAACTGCTTCAGTACTTGAAAGTCTTGTTTGAGGGTCTCGGCCTGCTCACGGGTATACAAGGCCACTGCCGGATGATAGAGCGGAACCACAGCAACCGGGCCGTATCCTGTTTGAGCCTGAAGCAGCTTACCATGCAAACGACTGATCTTTTGCCCCTTCTCCGCCAGGTTAAACTGTTTAAAAATAAACTCCATTGCAAAGCGGCCCAGAGTAACAATCACCTGAGGTTGGATCAACTCGATTTGTCTCAGTAAAAACGGCTGGTAAATCTGAATTTCGGCCGCCGTCGGATCTCGGTTTTCGGGGGGACGGTCCTTGACCACGTTAGTGATGTAGACATCTTCACGCTCCAGGCCAATGGAGTCCAGCAGTTGAGTTAACAGCCGGCCCGACGCGCCCACAAAGGGCCGGCCGGTCTTGGCTTCTTGTTCTCCGGGAGCTTCGCCTATGAACAGGATCGCGGCTTCCGGATTCCCCTCTCCGAAGACCATTGAGTAGTTGTTCGCCTGGCGGTATTGGTAAAGAGGGGATGCGCTTAAATTTTGCACCTCTTCGGCCATCTTTTTCAGTTGGGCGGCTCTACTTTCGGTCATATTCATTGCCTCGCGCCGGTGCAGACCTTTTTATAAAATCCCTGCCAACTTTTGCTGGCAGGGACTTTTTTCTTTTTTACAAGATTCAGCTAGCAAGGTGTTTTTCGTTTAAAGATAAGTTACTGCATTGAAAGTTCATTGTCCCAATACTCGCGAGCTTCCTCGCCCACATCGGGGCTAACATTGTCGGGCCAGTCATTGCTGCTAAAGCTCGGCGCGCTTTCCAGCATGTTCTCGTCAACGTCAAACACCAGAGCGTTGTTGGTCTGGTCAAAGTTCAAAACACGCAGCGGAACCGCATAGTAGTCATCGCCGATGTTAGCGAAACCGCCAAAGGACAGCACCGCGTAGAGCACCCGACCGCTGTTGAGATCAACCACCAGGTCCTGTACCTCACCCACATCATCGCCGTTGGTCGCCTCGATGTTGCGGCCCATCAGTTCAGAAGCGCGCATCGTCGTGCCCATCATCAGCTTGTCCTGGTCGGCTGAGGTATCACCCTGGGCCAGTTCCGCCTCCGGAGTGACAGTGTCACCTTCAGCTACCTGGTCGGTCTGGGTAGTTGTGCTGTCTTGGGTGGTATCACCTTCGACCATGTTCTCGTCGGTCTGGCCGGTTGTGCTGTCTTGGTTGGTATCACCTTCGGCCATGTTCTCGCCGGTTTCGGTGGTCATGCTATCCTGGCTCTCTGTGCCGGTGCCGGCAGTGCGATCCTGCCAGAAATCCCGGTAAGGCACATCCCACTCCGGATTGGCAAAGTCGGGCCAGTTGTTGGTATCAAAACCGGGCGCGTTTTCCAGCGTCTCCTGGTCCACATCAAAGGTAACTATCTCATTCGTCGAGTCCACGGTTAAGGCGGTGACCGGAATGGCAAACAGTTTGTCGCCAATATCCAAAAAGCCGCCGAACGACAGAACGGCATAGCGGACCTGTTCGTTATTGATGTCCACCATCAAATCTTCGATTTCACCTAACTCTTCCCCTTGACTATTTTGAACCGTATAATCAATCAGCTCTGAAGCGTTGATAGGATTTTCAGTTCCGCCCAGTTCGGCCATGCCCGGCTCACTGGTAGCAGCCCCGGCAGTAGCTTCAGCGGTGCCAGCCGCAGAGGGTTCAGTGACGGGATTTGCTGGCTCGGTGGTGGGTAGGGCTTCGGTAGTGGGCAGAGCTTCGCTGGTCGCCATGTCGGTGGGTTCCATCGTCGCTACATCGCCCCCGCCAACCGGAGCTTCCGTCGTCGCCGTGGCCGGCAGCGCCCCGATCTCGTCGGTGGCTTCCAAGGTCAGTACTGCGGTCGCAACAGGGGGAACCGTCGTTGCGCCGCTATCTCCACTGGTATTGTCTTGTGCGCCACAAGCTGTGCCTAGCATTCCGGCAGCCAGGAGCGTGGCGCTAAAAAGCAATTTCAATTTCATAATCTTTTCTCCTTCCAAGTTCATTTCTAAAGAATAAGTTTAAGCCTTGCCAGCTTACCCTCTAACCTCTGAAATCTTATCATCTCTCGCTGCTGCTGCCTATACCCACCTGAGCAATCTCATTAACAAAAAAGGACTATTTTTTGAACTCCGGGCAGGTAGTTGGCCTCATAACCCAGGTGAAGAATGAACTTAAACGCTTTATTACCCAATTAGGGGATATAGCGGGAATGGCAGCGGCTTGTCGAGTTAAAAAAAATTAACTCTAAACGCCGGGCGTAGTCACCCAAATGAGTGTAGGCAATTCCAGGGGATATTGTTATGATGGAAGGTAGATTTCCCCCCAAACTAACAAGTTCCGTCCTGAGGGGGAAGGATTTTTGACAAACCCTAAAAATTCAATCTTTTGCGGAAGGAGCTAAATAATGACTCATCACACCAACGAGAACGTCTTCGAGGCTGAAACCAAAGATGGCGTTCAACAGGCTAAAGAAGTAGCCAAACAAGCAGTTGAGCAAGTTCAGCACAAGGCCCAGGAAGTGGCTGACCAGGCTCAAGATCAGGCCAAATCGGCCGTGGCCGCCCGGAAAGATCAAGCCGTTGGCCAGTTAGGAAGTGTAGCCCAGGCGTTTCGGACGACGAGCAACGAGCTGCGCAACCAGGACAACGGGATGATCGCCCAGTATGCCGATAAGGCGGCTGAGCAGGTTGACCGTTTCTCCAGTTACCTGGAAGAAAGAGATATTGACCAGTTGCTGGGCGACGCCGAAAACTTTGCCCGCAGCAAGCCTGAACTGTTTTTGGGCGGGGCCTTTCTCGTGGGGCTGTTAGTCGGCCGGTTTATTAAGAGTTCGGGCGAGCGGCGGATGGCCCAACGAGAGCAGGAAATGGGCCTGCGCTATCAGCCTTACGCGGCCCCCGAAAATTATACGCCGGGAACGGCCAGTTATAATCAGCCCAGCAGCCGCTATAGCACGTACGCTCAAACTTCAGGCAGTTATAGTCAAACCAGTGAGCCTTACGGTGATCTTTCATCTGATGCAGGCGAGTTTGATCAGCCGGGCCGCCAGGGAAGCTTTTCATCCGACCTGGATGACGATTTCCCGGTAGACCCCCGGAGGTAAGAGTAGCTATGATGTATCAAGAACGATCCCTGGGCCAACTTTTCTCACAACTCTCCCAGGACGTGAGCACCTTGTTTCGACAAGAGGTCCGGCTCGCCAAAATTGAAATGTCTCAGAAGGCCAGTGAGGCTGGCAAGCAGGCAGGTTTTATCGCTGCCGGAGGCTTTGTCGCTTATGCGGGGTTTTTAGCCCTGCTGGCGGCGCTTATCTTGGGACTTTCGGAGTTTATGGCGGCCTGGTTGGCGGCGCTCATTGTTGGGATAGTGGTGGCCGGAATTGGTTATTTCCTGATGCAAAAAGGAATGAATGACCTGAAAAATATGAATCCGGCGCCGGAAAAAACAATACAAACAATTAAGGAGGATGGGCAGTGGTTGAAACAACAAGTCAGCTAGGTACCTCTACATGGAGTGATGGATCCGATTCTCCTGAGGCCATTCGGGCGGAAATCCAGGAAACGCGCGCTCACATGAGTGAAGTTGTGGATGCGATTCAGGCCAAACTATCGCCCGAGCGGTTAACCCAAGAAGCAAAAGAAATGGTAAAAGACGCAACTGTAAGAAAGGTGGAAAAAATGGCAAGTATGACCATGCACAAAGCCGAGACGTGGCGCTCCCAAATGATGGAGACCATCCGGCAGAATCCAATCCCGGCTGCTTTGGTAGGTATCGGGCTGGGGTGGCTCTTAATTGAGGGCACGCGCTCGTCCTCTTATGATCAAGGTGATTATGCAGGACGTTATTACGACCCCTCAAGAGGGATGAGATACTACCCGGAACAAAAGCCGCTCATGGCCAAAGCCCAGGACGCAATTAATGAAAATGTGAGCCAGGTTCAGCACAAAGCCGGCGAAATGACCCACAATGTGCAAGACAAACTGGGTGAGGTAGCCGACAATATTCAAGCCAAGACTAGCGAGGTCACTCACAAGGCTGGTGAGACTGTTAGTAATCTTCAAGCCAAGGCCAGCGAAACCGCCAGCAATCTTCAAGCCAAGGCCAGTGAGCTGACCGACAACCTGCAGAGTACGGTCAGCGAACAGGCCGATTATTTGTCACACCAGGCGCAGTATCAGGCTGAGCGGGCCAAACAGACGTTTCAAAACACCCTGGAACAAAACCCCCTGGCTGTCGGCGCCGTGGCTCTGGCCGCCGGTGCGGCGATTGGCTTGATGTTGCCGATTACCCAGAAAGAGGATGAACTCATGGGCGAGGCGCGCGATCGCCTGCTGCACCAGGCGCAGGATAAGGCCAAGGAGACCCTGAAGATGGTTGAAGATCGGGCCAGTGAAGCTTATCAGGCCGCCGCCGATGCAGTTCAGGAGAACCAGCCCCAACAGCAAGAAGCTCCGTTTTCCACTTCTTTCTGATCTTTTGATTGATGTCCAAAAAGAACAACTCCCACCTTGCCCGGATAGGGCAGGTGGGAGTTGTTTATTTCCACAATCTCGTTTCGCAGTAGTTTAGGCGGGCGTGGTGATCTCTTGCAGCTTGAGGGTAGACAATTTTGACCTGGGTTTGGAGCTCTTTTTAGGCGTAGGGCGCTGTCTAATCTGCTCCAACAGCTCCTGCCGCGCCAGGGGGTGCTCAAAAGTCCTGGCCAAATTCTCCAAGCAAAGTTTGAGACTCGGTTCATCGGGCAGCATATAATCGTTCTTCTCCCCCTCCAGCAGTCCGACTCCCCGCATATCGGCAATCATCTTTTCTACCAACGGCGCCTCGATGTACATACGTTCGGCTAATTGTTGAGCGCCGCCGCTTAACTGCGGATGCTGGCGCAAAAAAAGCAAGAAACGCAGCTTTGAAAACGAGTCAATCTGCTTATCCCGAATGAAATCAGCTAATCCCGTATCCATTGTTGGCCTCCCTTAGCCAGGCACACCTTTGATGAGATAAAAGTACCCGCAAAACAACTTTTGCGGGCTTCACGATTTTCCCTATAAACGGATTTTTAAAATAACGGAAGAGCTATTAATGAGGGTTAAGAATTAAACCATTATATAACTGTTTCATTTTCCTGACTATCACTCACTTGAGCTATTTTTACCAAGGTCGGATGAGCTATCTAACTCACAAGAATTATGAGGCCCATTAATCTAATTAACCAGATGGGTAGGTGTAAAGATACCTCTACTAGATACTGCGGGGGATATAAATTTTCCGGTTGGATTAGTGAAAGCGTTGACATTTCGACAAAAGGTAGTATAATCACAGCACAAGTAAAAAGTTAAAAAACAATTAGAATTGGAAACTGATACAATAGTTTTCGCTCATTATTTTTGCCGAAGCCGGTGCAGGCCGCTATCTTCACTTCGCGAGGGTAGCGGTTTTTAGTCTGAGCAATTTGCTATCACGCTGGGATAAGTTGTCTTTCTTTTCCACTTGAAATAGACCTCCCAACCTCCCGCACCTTTTGATACTGCCTTAAACTCTAACTTCTTTGGCCTACGCTTGGTGCAGACGCCTGTCTACCACTCAACCAGAGTAGGAGGTTATCCTCTTTGGAAGAAGCGTAGCGATGCTGCTGTTACCTTATGATAAAAATCGAATGAGCAGTTCATCAACCGCATCTGTAGCTGTATTAGATCAAAGTGGCGTCATCATGGCTGTCAACGCAACTTGGCTCTACCTGGCCCGCGAAAATAAAGGTGCAAGCTTGCTATCAGCGGTTGGCGTGGGAGTAAATTACGTAGAGGTGTGCCGGCGTGCCGCCGCTGCTTTAGTAGAGGGCGCTCAGGAAGCGCTGCTGGGTCTGCAAGCCGTTTTGGAAGGTCGGGAAATCCTCTTTACCCTAAATTACCCCTCCCCTTCACCTGCCGGGGAGCGCTGGTATCAGATGACTGCGACTCGCTTGCCGGAGGAGTTGGGCAGGGTGGTCGTTTCGCATCTGGATATTACCACCAGCAAACAGACCCAGGAGCAGTCGTTATGGTCCGCGGTTGAAAAAGCGCAGGCAGAGGAGGCCCTCCGCCAGAGTGAAGCCCGCTTCCGGGCGCTGGCCAATGCAGCGCCCCACGTCGTCTGGACGGCGGCTCCCGATGGGACCATTACCTTTGCCAACCAGCGCTGGTTTGACTATGTTGGTATTACCCCCGCAGAAAATGCCCGCCGCTGGCCGGAGCTGGTGCTTCATCCCGACGACCGGGAACGGTGTCTGGCTCAGTGGACTGAAGCCCTTCAAACCGGAACAGAATATGAAATCGAGGTTCGTAACCAACGCTATGATGGCCAATTTCGCTGGTTTCTCACCCGCGCGGTTCCCATGCGGAATGAAGCCGGTCAAATCGTCGCCTGGTTTGGCACCACCACCGACATCCACGATCTCAAGGAGACGGAGCGCAAGCTGCGCGAGCGCGAAGAGCAACTACGGGTCATCACCGATGCGGTGCCGGGCCTTATCGCCGAGGTGGACCAGGAGCAGCGCTACCAGTTTGTCAACGCCGCCTACGAAAAGTGGTTTGGCCAGCCACGGGAGCAAATTTTAGGCCGCACGATCCATGAGTTGAACGGTCCGGAGAGATATGAGCATGTGCGGCCTTATATCGAGAAAGTAATGGCCGGCGAGCAGGTGACTTTTGAAAATACCTTCATTTACCCCGAGGATGACAAAACTGTGCTGGCTACCTATGTGCCGCGCCGGGGGACGGAGGGACAGGTCCTTGGCTTTTATATCATGGTCTTGGATATTACCCAGCGCAAGCGGGCTGAACAGGCCGAGCGTCTGCTGGCCGAGGCAGGTAAAGTTTTGGCCAGTTCATTGGATTATTCGGTGCGGCTCTCGCATGTGGCCGAGCTGGCTGTCCCTCTCCTGGCTGATTGGTGCGCCGTCACGCTGATCGAGGAAGATGGGGTGACGGTTCATAACGTGGCTGTAGCCCATTCCGACCCGGACAAATTGGCCCTGGCCCGCGAAATGCAGCGGCGCTACCCGGCCCGGCCGGAGGAACTGGCTAAACAAGCTCAACCCTGGCAGCATGGCCAGTCAGAGCTTTACCCGGAGATTACCGAGGCCATGCTCGAGGCCGGCGCCCAGGACGCCGAACATTATCAATTCCTGCGCGATCTTCACTTGCGCTCGGCTATGGTCGTGCCCCTGGTCGCCCGTGAACGAGTCCTGGGAGTCATGCTCTTTGTCTGGGCCGAGTCGGGCCGCCGTTATGATGAGCAAGACCTGGCCCTGGCCGAAGAGTTGGCTCGCCGGGCCGCTGTTGCCCTGGATAACGCCCACGCCTATCAAGCTGAACAACAAGCCCGCCAGGAGGCTGAAGAAGCCGCTGAACGGATTACGGGTTTGCAGGCCGTTACCGCCGCACTGTCCCAGGCCCTAACCCCGGGCGACGTGGTGGAAGTCATTATTCGGCATAGCGTCTCCGTGTTAGAGGCTACCGGAGGGGCGGTCATGCTTTTGACTGAGGATGGCGCTTCGCTTGAAATCCTGCGGGCTGTCGGTTACTCTGAGGCAGGGGTTAAACCATTTTTACGCTTCCCGGTGGCGGCCTCCATCCCGGCCAGCGAGGCCGTGCGTACCCGCCAGCCGGTCTGGATCACTTCCCATCACGATTTTGAAGCGCGTTACCCCCATCTGGCCCCCATCCGGCCTGCCGAGAGCCGAACCGAAGGTGTAGCGGTGGTGCCCCTGTTGCTGGAAGATCGCGTGCTGGGGGCCATTGCCATCAGTTTTACTGAGGTCCGGGAATATAGCCTGGAAGATGAAGAGTTTCTCCTAACCATTGCCAGCCAGTGCAGTCAGGCCCTGGAACGCGCCCGGTTGTACGAGGCCGAACAGAGCGCCCGGCTGGCAGCGGAAAAGGCGGCCGAACGGATTGCGAGTCTGCAGGCTGTCACCGTGGCCCTGTCCAGAGCGATTACCCCGACTCAGGTCGCCAGGGTGATTGTCCAGGCGTTAAAGATGATGGGGGCAGAGGCAGGCTTGATAGCCTTGCTGGACCCGCCAAGAGAACAACTGGAACGCCTGCATTACTTTGGGTACCCGCCCAGTTGGATGGCCCATTGGCGTTTTCTCCCTCTCTCCGAGCCGACGCCCCTCAGCGAGACCGTTCGCAGCGGCGTTCCTATTTTTATCGAGTCGGCGGAAATGTTAAAGGCTCGCTATCCCGAGCTGCCGAGGGAGGACTTGCTCGGTTACGAGGCTTTGGTGACGCTGCCCCTAAAACTGAGGCGGCGTACGTTGGGCGGGATTCGCTTGAGCTTTAGCCGGGTTCGCTCCTTCAGCGAGAATGAGCAGGCTTTTATGCTGACCCTCGCCCGCCAATGCGCCCAGGCCATTGAACGGGCCAGGCTCTACCACGCGGAGCGCCAGGCCCGGACCGAAGCTGAAGCGGCGCAGCAATCCCTGGCGCTTTTGGCCGAGATCCGGGAGCGGCACCGTCTGGCTCAGGAACTGCATGATAATGTGGCCCAGGCTTTGGGATATCTGAACTTAAAAGTAACTCTGACCCATGAGCTGCTCGAATCAAACCGGCTGGGGGAGGCCAGAGCCAATCTGCGCGAGTTGAAGCAAATTGTTAGCGAGACTTATACCGACATCCGCGGCGAAATTTTTAACCTCCGCACTGCCCCCTCGACAGAGATTAATTTCCTGGAAACCCTGCGCCAGTATATTGACAAGTATAGGCGGTTTTATAAGCTGGATATCGAACTCGTCCTTGAAGACGATGAGTCGCATTTTGAATTTCCGGCTGATGCGGCTATTTCGCTGATCCGCACCATTCAAGAAGCTTTGATCAACGTGCGTAAGCACGCCCAGGTGAACAAAGCCCTCCTGCATCTTGGTTACCAGGCTGGCCAGGTACGGATCAAGGTCAAGGATGAAGGCCAGGGTTTCGATCTAACGACGGAAAAAGAAGCCAGCTTCGGCCTAAAAATAATGCGCGAGCGTATGGAAAGTATTGGCGGCCGCCTGGAAATTGGAAGTACGCCGGGTAAGGGCACCGAGGTGATTCTGCTTTACCAGCAGGGTTGAAGCCCTTCCTTACTGGAACTTCGGCAGGATTTCGCGCTGGTAAAAGCGGAAGAAGCCTTCCTGGTCTGGCCCGATTTGGTGGACATAAACGTAATCGTAGCCGGCATCAATAAACTTTTGCAGGCTGGCCAGGTGTCGCTGTGGGTCGGGGCCGCAGGTTACTTTTTCGGCGATGTCCGCTTCTTTAACCATTTTAGCTGCTTGTTCAAAGTGAGTTGGGGTGCGCAGTTCCTGGGTCAGCTCGCCGGTCAAGCCGGCGTTGGGCCAAATCCGGTGAGCAGTGCGCTGCGCCTCGGCCTCATCCTCGGCCCAGCAGACGGTCAATTGGCCGTAGCAGGGTTTGTTTTCTCCCCCCGCTTCCTGAAACTTTTGCACCAGTTCGGCCTTGGGTGAGGTGCTGATAAAGCCATCGCCCAGATAGCCTGCCGCTTCGGCGCTGCTCGGGCCGCTGCCTGCAACCATGATCGGCGGGAGCGGTTCGGGCAGGGTGTAAATCCGGGCATCTTCAACGGTATAATATATCCCCCAGTAACTCTGGTTGCCGCCCTGCCACAGGAGGCGGATGACCTCGACGGCCTCTTCTAACATATCCAGGCGAATTTCATACGGCGGCCAGCGGTCGCCCAGAATATGCTCGTTCAGGTTTTCACCGGTGCCAACCCCCAAAAAGAAACGGCCTGGCATCATCGCCGCGGCAGTGGCCGCAGCTTGAGCTATAATCGCCGGGTGAATCCGGATCATCGGGCAGGTAACACCTGTACCCAGCCGCAAGCGTTGGGTGGCCTGGGCAATTCCCCCAATCACGCTCCAGACAAAGGGACTATGGCCCTGCTGGTCCACCCAGGGGTGAAAATGGTCCGAAATTAAAGCAAAGGAAAAACCGGCTTCTTCCGCCCGCTGCGCATAACGCACCAGGTCATTCGGCCGGTGTTCCTCACTGGAGAGGGCATAACCAATTTCAGTCATTTAAGAATTTATCCTTTCCTTAATCAGAGGTAACGCGCACCTCAATTTGTCCGTTGTGGAAACGAGCTTCATAACAGGGCAGGGGATAGGTACTTGGACCGTGCACTATGTGGCCCCCGCGTAAATCAAAAACACTATCATGCCAGGGGCACTGAACCTCTGTTCCATTAAAGGAGCCTTCGGCCAGGGGGCCTTTGGCGTGGGGGCAGATGGCGCTGACGGCGTAGACCTGCTGCCGGTCGCGGTAAAGCAGCACCGGCTGGCCCTCCACTTCGACAGCTTTTGGCTGCTGTTCGGGGAGGTCTGCCAGGGCCAGGACCGGGGTCCAGGCTTCGGGCTGTGACAGGCGTTCGCTCCGGTTGACGCCGACCCGTTTCCCAAAAACAAGATGCCCGCCGAGATAGGCCCCCAGAGTAATCAGAGCCAGCCCCAGGGCAGACCAGAACAAGCCCTGGCCGCGCTGCCCCTTCTTCCGCGCCCACAGCGACAGAATAAACGTGCCCAGGCTGGCTTTGACTGCCAGGGCGTGGGCCAGGCCTGTCCCGGCCGCCGATTGGGGAATAGTGGAAAAGTCGGCCACGCCGCTGAGGGCCGTAGGCAGCGCCGCGACGATCCCTACCGCCGTTAAGGTGTCGGCTGCTTGTCGGGTCCGGCGTGAGGGAGAGCGCAGTGAAATCAGATCAAAGAGGGCGCCCAGGCTCCAGGCTCCAACCACAACATCCGTCAGCACAGGATGCAGTGGATGGCCCAGCCATGTGCCGTGTAACAGGTCGGCCAGCCGGCGGACGGGCTCGCCGCCTTGCAGCACCCACTTGTGAATAGTGCGGGCTAGCTGCTGGCCTGGCTTTTGCAGAGCAGAAGCCTGCTCAACATACCGGCTTAGCTCAAGGTTTAGCCGCTTCATTCCGGCTAACACTCGACGACCGGTTGGATGGCCACCACAATGGCGCTGATATTGTCTGAGCCATCGCGCTGCTTGGCTTCACCGACAAGCTGCTGGCACAAGTCGGCGGCGGTAAGTTCTTTAGCCAGGTGCTGCTCTAGTTCGTTGGGCTGCTCAAACGCTTTCCAGAGGCCATCCGAGCAAAGCAGCATTTTATCCCCCGCCTGAATTTCCCAGGTATACACATCCACTTTGAGTTGGTCTTCAATCCCCAGCGCCCGTAAAATAACATGGCTCTGAGGATGGCGGGAAATTTTAGTTTGATCAATGACCCCTCCTTCGGCCAGGACGGCGGCCAAAGAGTGGTCCCGGGTAATCTGGACAAGGCTACCCTTGCGCCAGCCATAAACCCGGCCATCGCCTGCATTTATAATGTAAGCGTTAGGGCCGTAAATGATCATCAAAGTCAGTGTAGTGCCCAGATCGGGCGTTCGATCGGCATGTTTTTGGGCATACCGGCGGATTTGTGTGTTGGCCTTGCCAACGGCAGTGGTTATCTTTTGGCGGAGGGTTGAAAGCGAAGGAACTGTCTGGTCATCATTTGAGATAAATAAATCGGCCAGCTCGGCGGTAATCGTATCAACAGCAATCCGGCTGGCCATCTCACCCCCCTGATGGCCCCCCATGCCATCACAAACCAGAAACAAACCCACATTATTCCCGCTTGCGGTTTGGCCGGTTTGATGAAAAATAGTGTCTTGATTGACCGTCCGCCGTGTGCCCGGGTCGGTAAAGGCGGCGGACTCAAGTTGTAGGGTTTTTTCAGTTGCCTGGGCCATAGTTTCCATAAACCCACTCCTCTCCGGCCTGGATTCAGAGAATTTTCACTGTTCGGTGGAAGTTTACGCGTTTGCCTGCCCTATGCTGCTAACTCAACAGGTACATGATTAGACTTAATGGCCGTAAATAAATCTTTTTCACCGGTGACTTTCATGCGAGTGGAATGGTAGATAAAGAGATCATTATTTTCAAGGCTCAAGCCAATAACTTTGATCCCGGGTTTTGACTTCAAAAGGCGCATCTCTTCCAGGGCAAAATCGCTCATCCGGCCACTATCGCTGATAATAATGACATCAGGCCCCAGTACTTCCATTTGTTGGATGGCCTGGTCAATGTTGGTTTCTTCGCCAACAATTTCTACTTCGGCTTGACAGGTGAGCAAGCTCTTAAGGCCGCGGCTAAACATTAAATTATCGGAAATAACAAAGACACGGATAGTATTCACAGTATTACCAGAATAAACTTTAGAATCTCGGCCTCATTATATCCTTCCGTCAATATGATAACCACACTCACTTAGGCGGTTTTAAAGTAAAAAAAGAGCTATTTTTCATAGCTCTTTTGACGCCTTCTATTTTAACACCTACTCACCCAGTTGAGTGAGCAAATGGTGAGAGCAGTATCATTCTTCTGAAGCAGTTGCTTCACCATCTTCTACTAACCCCTTCCGCACGGCGTGAACGGCAGCCTGGATCCGATTCTGGACGTGTAGTTTTTCCAAAATATTTCGCAGATGGATTTTTACGGTGTTCTCGGCGATATGCAACGTATCGGCAATATCCTTGTTGCTGGCTCCTTTGACCACCTGTTCCAAAACCTGAACCTCCCGCGGCGTCAATTCATTGCCCGGCTCGGACGGCTTGGTT
Source organism: Anaerolineae bacterium (assembly GCA_023382535.1). Next base: position 47,897 of record JAHDWA010000020.1, read on the forward strand.
TCGTTTGGGGCGGGCTGTCCAAATTCGCGCAGAATTTTAGCCGCCATAATTCCGGAGATAGGAGCTTCGCCCTGGCGAACCTTATCCAGCATCTCATACAGTTGGGGCGGCTCCAAATTCTTTAGCAGGTAGCCTTTGGCTCCGTTCTTAATGGCTTCAAACAGGTGTTGATCGTCATCGGAGATTGTCAGCATAACGATTTCCACCGACGGTATTTCCTGTTTAAGAAATTTTACGGTTTCAAGGCCGTCACGCCGGGGCATATTAACATCTAAGAGGACGACATCGGGGCGCGTCTCCTGAGCCATGGTCACCGCTTCAATACCATCACCTGCCTCACCCACTACCTGCATATCTGGCCGTGAAGAAATCAAAGAGGCTATACCCTTACGAAATAAAATATGATCGTCCACCAACAGAATGCGCAACGGTTCCATACTCTTCTTAAGCCTACTTCTCGCCTTTTCATCTACCATAAATTAAAACTCCTTAAAGGTCAACACCCACTTGAGCAATTTAGCGGAGATTAGCTCGCCCAGTTGGGTGATATTAATCAGGATTGAGTCCCTGGTAGGGTTATTTCTAAAATAGCCCTTTTTCTTTTAAGAAACCACCCAATTCAGTGTAGGCAATATAAGTCTATATGCGCTAAACTGGGATACATAGTTGGGGAAACTTTTAAGAAAAAAAACGAGAAAGAGAAACACCCATGGCAGTCATGGAAATATTTCTACTGGTCATCCTGGCCTTAGCCTCAGTTTGGGATGCTTTTGCTACGGTGTACGGAACACTCCAGGTTTTAGGAAACGGCCCTTTTCAAATTGCCGCTGCTCTGCTTTTTAGCGGACTCATCCTGGGCTTTGTGCTCAATACCCGTCGCATTTTTATCTGGCGCGGTAACTTTTTTAGTGGATTACTGAAATTCTTTTGGTTTGTGGCTCTTTGTTATGATTTCTTGACTACATGGATTGCCAATAGAGAGATCATCGGCGCGGGCGAACGGACGACCGTCCAGCTTCTTGTTTTAGCCGGATTAACCCTGTTGGTGAGTGGTTCGCCGATCCTGCTCTCCGGCTTATGGGCCAGGCGTTTCCCCAGAAATGAGCCGGAAGGAGAGCAGGTAACCACCGGTTATTCTTAGATCAACTCCCTTAGCAACTCCATAAAAAGCCTAATAAAAGAAGAGCCAGGAAAGATGGTCTTCTGGATGGCTTTACCCTCTCTAAAAATAAAAGAAAATATAAAGTAACCTTAGCTGAAGACTTTGATGAGGAAACGACGTGACCCTACAAAACAGGATCTATTCAGTGCTACAGGCAAGCAGCGAAACAAGTCACCTGACGAACCTTAAGGTTTACGGGCACGGGGGAGGCGTTACCCTCCTCGGCACCGTACCAAGTCATGACGACCTTGTTCGCGTCTATGACCTTGTTAGAGAGGTGGATGGCGTTCATCTGCTAAAAATGATGCTGAGCCTGGAGAAAAGAGGTTGAGCATTTGGGATTTCTACCAGAATGATTAATCATTGGACGACCATTCTGGCACGCTGGCTTGAGCATGTCGGGCGGCCGTAGCGGTACGGCAAACCTGCCGCTGCATCGCGGCCACGCGCCCCCCTGGCTCTTTGAACGCATGGCCAGGTTGTCAGCGGAGATTGCCCGCTGGATCATTGTCGAGCAGGGCACGGGTGAGCTTTTCCGCCGTCTCTCCGATCCGGTTTGGTTTCAGGCCTTCGGCGCGGTCATCGGGATGGACTGGCATTCCAGCGGCGTCACGACCGTTGTCTGCGGCGCGCTCAAACAGGGGTTGCGCCAGTACCAGACCGAACTGGGCCTGGTCATTGCCGGGGGTAAGGGCCGCACCTCACGCCAAACCCCGGCCGAGCTGACCGCTGCCGGCAAGTGGCTCAACCTCGACCCGGCCCCGTTTGTTCAGGCCAGCCGGCTGGTAGCCAAGGTAGATAACAACGCGCTCCAGGATGGTTATCAGATCTATCACCACGTCTTCATGCTCGACCAGGCCGGCCACTGGGCCGTGATCCAGCAGGGCATGAATGATGCCTCCGGTTACGCCCGGCGTTATCATTGGTTCAGCGATACCCTGCGCAGCTTTGTGGATGACCCTCACGCGGCCATTGCCGCCGAAGCCGCGGCCGAGGTCTGGAATCTGGTGGCGCACGAAAGCGCCACGGCCCGCGAGGTAACGACGGCCCTGGCCCGGGAACAGCCCGAAAAGGTTGTGGCCGAGTTGGCGAAGTTACGGGAATTGACCTTGCCCGCCCATCACGACATCCAGGGACTTGACGTGGACCCCCAGCGGCTGCACCGTATCCTCCTGAAAACCTATGACCGCCAGCCGGAAGACTTTGCCACTTTGTTGGGCATGGAAGGCGTCGGCGCGCGGACGCTGCGGGCGCTGAGCCTTGTCGGCGAGTTGGTGCACGGAGCGCCGGTCAGCATCAAAGATCCCGCCCGTTTTGCTTTTGCCCATGGTGGCAAGGACCGCCACCCCTACCCCGTTGATCGTAAAACTTACGATCAGAGTATCCAAACCCTCCACACCGCCATCGAGCGGGCCAAAATTGGCCGGCGCGAGCAAATGGAAGCGTTAAAACAACTGGCCTTATGGACTGAGGCTGAGTAAAGCAGTACCTGCTCCACTTCCTACTATTCTCAGTGAATTTACTCGTTCTATCAGTAATATACCCAATTTTCACCAAGGTCTAAAGCTAAGAAGGGCAACGGATTAGCTTTCGGTTTGAGGTGAGTTCTTGATAACAGCCCCACTAATTTGGGTTATACAGATTCGACCAGAAATAACCCCTCTTAACAGTTAAAATCACTCATATTAGTGTAGGCAAAACCATAAGGGCTGATTAGAATGGTTAGAAAGGGTTACTGTCTTTATAGACATACAAAACTCTTTATTGACGACCCTCTTGTTCTTAAAAATAAGTTCAAGAATGAGATGTCACAAGTATAAGGAAAATAAAAGTCTCAATGTTTCATGACATTTATTCTGACTTCGCTGCGCCAGTCTATCAGGTAATGCCCCCTCACGAAGGGGTGATAGCGATTCCGGCGCATGTGGAGTCAATGATCAAAGAGATCGCCCAAAGAGTGAGTGAGTTGCTGTGCGCCCATGTTTTGGTGTTAAATGAGCAAGGCGTTGTGCTGGTGGGCAGCGGCGAGACCGGCCTGGTTGGGTGTTCTTTTAACTTGCTCATGAACCAGAAGGCGCTGCATGCTTTTCGTATTCCGTTGACTCTTGATGGCTGGACCGGCGAGATTATCATCGGCAAGCCGTCAAACGGGGAGATCATCTCGCAGCGTTTGGCCCAGGGCCTGGTAGAATTAGTGATCAGCCAGACCACCTTGCACGACCGGCTGCCCAACCAACAGGAGCTAAAAGATCGCTTCATTCACGATCTGCTCCACGACCTGATCAAAGATGAGGGCGCCATCCTGCGCCAGGCTAAACTCTTGCGTATAAATTTGGCCCCCCCACGGGCCGTAATCTTGATTGACGCCGCCGATTACATTCTTGGCTCAACCAACGAGGCCGCCTCTCCCGATTCCTGGAATAACCTGATGCAGCGCCGCGCTCAATACGTGGTCAGCAACGTGGTTAGTTTCTTTCATCTCCCCAGTGATACCATCTGCGCCTACATTGGCGATGGCGAAGTGGCCGTGCTTAAGGCGAGCGATACCAAAAACCTGGTTAACTGGGTTGATAATCCCGGCGAGTCCGATCAGTTAAGCTCATCCTGGTCTAACCTGACCGCTCTGGAGCGGGCCGGCGATGCCCTTCTGGCCCGTTTGCGCAGCGACACCGGAGCTTCCATCAACATCGGCATTGGCCGCCACCATCCGGGAATTTGGGGATTGGCCCGCTCCTATCAGGATGCCCGGGCGGCCCTCTCGCTGGGCCGCCGCTTTAACGGGCACAACCGCGTCTACTGCCTCAACCGGCTGGGCATGGCCGCCTTTGTCGGTATTCCCGACGAGCAGACCAAAGAAGAATTGGCGACTTATCTGCTTAGCCCGCTGGATGATGAAGCGGAATTGCTGGAAACCTTATCGGTTTTCTTTGCCGAGGACTGCTGCCCTTCCTCGACCGCCAAAGAGCTTTCGGTTCATCGCAATACCCTGAGCTACCGGCTTGATAAAGTTACCTCTCTCACCGGTCTGGACCCGCGCCGCTTTGACGACGCCGTTCAGATTCGTCTGGCGCTTTTGCTCCGCTCCCCTTGTGAACATCAGTAAATCCCCTGGTTTTACCAGTTTTCAAGAGGGGCAGGTCCGAGACCTGCCCTTTTGTGTGTTTGGGCCTGTTTGCTTGTCTCAACCCATGCCTTACCGTTACTGCTCAATCCAAAAGGGATGTCGCATCTGAGTAGCTGCGAATCGTCCTACTTTGCCCTATTTTTTAGCAGTTGCCCAAGAAGTAGTGCTTCCGAACAAATATTCCTTGTGCAAATGCCCAATGCTTTCCCTAAGTAAAAGGTCTAAAATTTAAAGAAAGTATGAAGAGGATGATGGTACATAGATCCAATTTAAATCAACTTCGGTTCGGCCAGCCTTACCCCCGGCGAGTCGCCCTCTTTCGGGCGCTGCCGGGCCTGGGCGATATGTTGTGCGCGGTCCCGGCGCTGCGAGCGCTGCGGGCGGCCCTGCCGGAGGCGCAGGTTACTTTAATCGGTCTGCCCTGGGCCAGGGTATTTGTCCAGCGATTCAATAGTTACCTGGACGATTTTGTGGAATTTCCCGGTTATCCCGGCCTGCCGGATCGTATCCCTCAGCTCCACCAGTTTCCAGCCTTTCTGGCCGATGTTCAGGCCCGTGAGTTTGATTGGACTGTGCAACTGCACGGAAACGGCAGCATCGTTAATCCGCTGATGGTGTTGTTAGCGGCTCGCCGCACTGCCGGCTTTTACCTGCCTGGCCAATACAGTCCGGATGAGAACACCTTTTTGCCCTATCCGGAGCACGAGCCGGAAGTGTGGCGTCACCTGCGTTTAATGGAATTCCTGGGTATCCCCCCTCAGGGTGACAACCTGGAGTTTCCCCTCGGTCCCGCTGACTGGCAAGAGCTGTCTGCCCTGGAAGAAGTTCGGGGACTGCGGCCCGGTGAGTATGTTTGTATCCACCCTGGGGCCAGTGTTCCTGAACGCTGCTGGCCGCCGGAGCGATTTGCCGTCGTCGCCGATACCCTGGCCGCTGGCGGTCTGCAAGTGGTTCTGACCGGTACAGCCAGAGAAACGGTTCTTACCCGAACGGTAGCCCGGGCAATGAAGCGCCGCCCTATTGACCTCGCCGGCCGCACCCGGTTAGGGCCGTTGGGAGCGCTGCTCAGCCGGGCGGGCCTGGTTATCTGCAATGATACCGGTGTTTCCCACCTGGCCGCCGCCCTCCAGGTGCCGAGCGTGGTTATCTTCAGCCAGTCGGACCCGGACCGCTGGGCGCCTCTTGACCGCGAACGCCACCGCATTCTCTACCGGCTGCCCCAGGCGCATCCCGGTTCCCCTTGTATCGAAATCAAAGAAACCAGCGGGTTGAGTCGGGGCAATGGCCAGGGAACCCTTATCGTGGGCCAGCAAAAGCTGCCGTTGGACGGCGTCACCCCGGAAATGGTCCTGGCCGAGGCAGAAACTCTCTTGAAGCAAGAAATAGGAGCAAGCGCATGACATCCCTGCGGATCTTTACCTGGCACATTCACGGCAGCTATATGTACTACCTGGCCTGCCGCAGCCCGCATCACTTTTATCTGCCGGTCAGACCGGATCGGACCGGCGGCTATGGCGGCCGTCCCGGCAATGCCGAGTGGCCGGATAATGTTTATGAACTGCCGGTCGAGGAAGTGCACCGCGCTCAGTTTGACTGTATTTTGTTCCAGTCGCGCCAGCATTACGAGGTAGATCAATATCAGATTTTTTCCGCCTCGCAGCGCCAGCTCCCGCGCATTTACCTGGAGCACGACCCGCCTCGCGAACACCCCACCGATACCCGTCACTGGGTAGACGACCCGGACATGCTGCTGGTCCATGTGACCCACTTTAACAACCTCATGTGGGACAGCGGGCGCACGCCGACGCGGGTCATTGACCACGGCGTTGTGGTCCCGGAAGGGATTCACTACACTGGAGAGCTGGAACGCGGCCTGGTCGTTATCAATAATCTGCGTTCGCGCGGCCGCCGTCTCGGCGCAGATATCTTTGCCAGGGTGCGGGAGCAGGTTCCCCTGGACCTGACCGGCATGGGCGCCACCGAGCTGGGCGGCCTGGGCGAGATACCGCACCGGCGGCTGCCGGCCTTTGAGGCGCGCTACCGCTTTTTCTTTAATCCCATTCGCTATACCAGCCTCGGCCTGGCCGTTATCGAAGCGATGATGATTGGCCTGCCCATCATCGGCCTGGCCACTACCGAAATGGCCCCCACCATCGAAAATGGCGTTTCCGGCTACGTTGATACGAATGTAGACCGGCTGATCGAGGTTATGCAGGAGTTACTGGCCAATCCGGCCGAAGCACGCCGGCTGGGCCAGGGGGCGCAGCGCTACGCCCGCGAACGTTTCAACATCGAGCGCTTCAGCCGTGATTGGGATGAGGTTTTTAGGTTGGTTACTGGAAAACAGGCGGCCCTGCTGCCGGCACAAGGAGTAAGAGTATGAATAGAAAAATTGCTTTAATCAGCGAGCATGCGTCGCCCCTGGCGGTGCTGGGAGGGGTGGATAGCGGCGGTCAAAATGTCTACGTGGGGCAACTGGCCAAGCATTTAGCCGCCAGCGGCTATCAGGTGGACGTTTTCACCCGCCGGGACAGCGCCCAGCTCCCGGAAGTCATGGACTGGTTGTCTAACGTGCGGGTTATTCATGTGCCGGCCGGACCAGCCGAATTTGTGCCCAAAGAGGCGCTCCTGCCTTACATGCGCGAGTTCACCGACTACATGATCCACTGCTGCCAGCATTACCCGTACGATCTCCTGCACGCTAACTTCTGGATGTCAGGCCTGGTTGCGGCGGATGTCAAGCGGGCGCTCAAACTGCCGTTTGTCATTACCTTCCATGCCCTGGGGCGGGTTCGCCGGCTTCACCAGGGGGAGGCCGATAAGTTCCCCGACAGCCGGTTCGACATCGAAGGCCGGATTGTGGCCGAGGCGGACCGGATTATCGCCGAGTGTCCCCAGGACGAGGCCGACCTGATCCAGCTCTACCAGGCCGACCCGGCCAAGATCAGAATTGTTCCCTGCGGTTTTGACCCGGCCGAATTTGAACCGATCAACAAAACCATGGCCCGGCTGGTGCTGGGCCTGCCCACCGAGGAGCGAATTATTCTCCAACTGGGCCGGATGGTCCCCCGCAAGGGCGTTGATAATGTCATCCGGGGCTTTGCCCGGCTTCAGCGGGACTACCACCTGCCGGCCCGGCTGCTGGTTGTCGGCGGGGAGGCCGACGAGCCTGACCCGCAGCTTACCCCCGAAATTGGCCGCCTCCAGACCATTGCCGTTGAAGAAGGGGTGGCCGAGCATGTTACCTTTGTGGGGCGGCGCAGCCGGGACATCCTCAATTACTACTACAGCGCCGCCGATGTTTTTGTCAGCACCCCCTGGTACGAACCGTTTGGGATTACGCCGGTTGAAGCCATGGCCTGCGGCACGCCGGTCATTGGGGCCAATGTCGGCGGCATCAAATACAGCGTGAGCGATGGCGAAACCGGCTATCTCATTCCTCCCAACGACCCGGCCGCTCTGGCCGAACGCCTGGCCCACCTTTACCGGCAGCCCGACCTGCTGGACCGGCTCGGCCAGCAGGCCATCGAGCGGGCGAACGAATTTTTTACCTGGCAAAAGGTGGCTGAAACAATGGCCGCTGCCTATGAAGAGATTTTTGCGACCCAGCCGCTGCCCCAATCCGATGAGGTGGATGAGTTAGCGATTATTGATCGCGGCTTTGAAACCGCCCTGGAAACGTTTCGCCAGTCGCGCCGGCTCTTGCGTCTGGCTATCGCCGAGGCGGCGCAGGCGATGGGCGCTTGTTTTGCCCGGGGTGGCAAGGTGCTCATTTGCGGCAACGGCGGCAGCGCCGCCGAGGCCCAGCATCTGGCCGGGGAGTTGGTCGGCCGTTTTAAGCAGCCCAATCGAGCTGCCTTACCGGCCCTGGCCCTGACCGCCGACAGTTCGGTCGTGACGGCCTGGTCCAATGACATTGGCTTTGATGATGTCTTTGCCCGCCAGGTGGAAGCCCTGGGCCAGCCCGGCGATGTGTTGGTCGTTTTGAGCACCAGCGGCCAGTCGCGCAATTTGATCAAAGCGGTTGAGACAGCTCACCGCCGCCGCATGACCTGTATTGCCTTGCTGGGCGGCGATGGCGGGGAAGCATGGCCGCTGTCGGATATTGCCGTCGTTATTCCCTCCTCCGATGCCCAGCGCATCCAGGAAACCCATCTCTTTGTGCTCCATCTGCTGTGCGAATTGGTCGAGGTGGGTCTGGCGGCGGGCCGCTGGTCCCAAACCCTGTTGGTTGAAACAGCCGTGCCCGGGTGGCCGGTGCCGGTTAGTGGACAGGCTGAGAACCTGGTGGCCGGCTCTGGAAATGGCAAGAATAAAGAGGAGAAGCGCAATGGTTACAGACAGACTCAAAGGTAAGGTCGCCCTGATTACCGGCGGCGGGAGCGGGCTTGGCGCAGCTACCTGCCGCGTGCTGGCCGAAGCCGGGGCAGTTGTTATCCCGGCCGACGTCCAGGAGAGTCCGGCGGAAGAGGTGGCGGCCAGCATTCGGGCCGCCGGCCAGGAAGCGATGGCGCTCCGGCTCGACGTGAGCGACGAGGGACAGAGCGAGCAGGCAGTTCGCCGGGTTGTGGCCGATTACGGCGGCGTTGATATTCTCGTCAACAATGCCGGCACGGATGTCACTTTACCGCTTGAAGAACTGAGTTTCAAGGATTGGGATCGCGTCCTGACCGTCAATTTGCGCGGGCCTTTTGTTATGTCCAAGCATGTCTTTCCGGTCATGAAGCAGCAGGGGCGCGGCCATATCATCAACATCGTTTCGACGGCCGCCAAGCGGGCCTGGGCCAATGCCTCAGCCTATCACGCCAGCAAGTGGGGTCTGCTGGGCTTGAGTTACGCCTTGCACGTCGAGGGCCGCCCGCATAACGTCAAAGTGACGGCGGTCATTGCCGGCGGGATGCGCACGCCTTTTATCCTGGATCGCTTCCCGGATGTTGACCCTGGCGTTTTGCAAGACCCCGGCAATGTGGCCGAAACGATCTGTTTTGCCCTGACTTTACCGGAGGAAAGTGTGATTGCCGAGATGATGGTTTTGCCCATGCGCGAAACCTCTTGGCCGTAGGTTTGGAAGGTTCTATACCCAGCCTTCCATTCTTCCAACCTTCCAGCCTTACTGCTGATTTTGAAGATCAAGACTCATAAGGTTTGTGAGAGTAAAGACTGAAGATAATGTATCAATCGGCTGTTTTTCTAGATAAAGACGGCACGCTGATCGAAGACGTGCCTTATAACGTCAATCCAGATCTGATCCGGCTGACTCCGGGCGTCGCCGAGGCTCTGCCGGTTTTGCACGCGGCCGGCTACCGGCTGATCGTGATTTCTAACCAGTCTGGAGTGGCCCGGGGTTACTTCCCAGAGGCAGCGCTGCCGGCCGTGGAGGCGCGGCTGCGCGACCTGTTGGCGCAAATCAATGCGCCGCTCAGCGGTTTTTATTACTGCCCGCATCACCCCGGTGGTTCAGTTCCCGCTTACGCCGTTGCCTGTTCCTGTCGCAAACCCGCGCCGGGACTGCTCCAGCGTGCTGCGGCCGAGCATCACCTCAACCTGGAACAATCCTGGTTTGTGGGCGACATTTTGGATGATGTCGAAGCGGGCCGCCGCGCCGGTTGTAAAACGATCCTGCTGGCCAACGGCAACGAAACGGAATGGCAGCTTTCACCCCAACGCCAACCTCACTTTGTCGTCACCCATTTTAGCCAAATTGCCCGTATCATTCCAAAGCCAGAGCGCAGTCAACCGGTGGTTTCGGCTGATTTTACGCTATCAAGTATTGGAGGAGTACCATGAATTCAACCTTAGCCAATCTTATTGATGCCTTCGCCGGGCTGAATGTCGTTGTCCTGGGTGAGGCGATGCTGGATAATTACCTGGAAGGTTATACCGACCGGCTGTGCCGGGAGGCCCCGGTCCCGGTCGTTACTCTGTCCCATCAAAAGTATGCCCCTGGCGGGGCAGCTAATACGGCGGTTAATATCAGCAACCTGGGCGGCCGGGCAACCTTTCTTTCCGTGGTCGGTGATGATCAAGAGGGCCGGCTCCTGCGCCAGGTGTTGCAGGAAAGAGGGGTCCATACGGAGCACCTGCTGACCCACCCGACCCGGCGGACCCTGGCTAAAAACCGGGTCATCGCCGGCTCGCAAATGATGCTGCGTTTCGACCAGGGCCATACCGAAGCTATAGACGAGGCCACCGAGCAGAACCTGATTGACCGCCTGACCGACCTTTTCCCCTACTGCGATGCCCTGATTGTCTCCGATTATGGCTATGGCATTCTTACGCCCCGCCTCATCGAAGCGATTGCCGAGCTGCAGCGCCAAACGCCCTGCCTGCTGACCGTGGACTCTAAAAAACTGGCCGCCTATCGCCAGGTGGGTGTCACCGCGGTTAAGCCTAACTACCAGGAAGCGACCCAGTTGCTGGGGATCAACAAACTTGAAGGCAGCGCTGCCCGCGCCGATCAAATTGCCGGCTATGAAAAGGAGATCCTGGAACTGACCGGCGCGCAAATCGCGGCAGTTACACTCGATACCGATGGGGCTATCATCTTTGAGCATGGTAGCCCGCCGCATCGCACCTACGCCGAACCCCAGCCTCACTCCCAGGCCGCCGGCGCCGGTGATACCTTCTTGAGCAGCTTGACCCTGGCCCTGGCTGCCGGGGGGCATACGCCTGTCGCTGCCGAACTGGCTTCGGTGGCAGCCGCGATTGTGGTAAGCAAAGACGGCACGACCGCCTGCTCCGCCGACGAACTGCACGAGCACGTTTCGGGAACCGGTAAGTATATGACCGAGCTGCCCCGGCTCCTGGCCCGCCTGGACCTTTACCGGCAGCAGGGCCAGCGGATTGTGTTTACCAACGGCTGTTTCGATATTTTGCACCGGGGGCACATCACCTATCTTAATCAGGCCAAAGCCTTAGGGGACATTCTGGTGGTCGGCCTGAACTCTGATGAGAGCGTCCGCCGCCTCAAAGGGCCGCGCCGCCCGATCAACAGTGCGGAAGACCGGGCCCAAGTCTTGGCCGCCCTCAGTTGTATTGATCTCATCGTTCCCTTCAGCGAGGATACACCGATCAACCTGATCTGGCAGGTCCGCCCTGATGTTTTTGTGAAGGGGGGCGATTACACCCTGGAAACACTGCCGGAAGCCTCGGTTGTGACGATGCTGGGCGGCGAAGTCTGTATCCTGTCCTACATGCAAGATTTTTCGACCACCAGCACCATTGAGCGGATTCGTGAAGCTTATGCCTGGCCCACCGACAACCAGGTGGCTTGGGTAGAAGGTGTGGAGAAGTGAGCAGGAGCCAGTAACCAGTGATCTACTGATTACTGGTTACTGATAACTGTTATGGAGATAAAGTGACTACCGAACAAGTCTGGAGCCAAGCTAAAAACATCTTATGTGTCCGCCTGGACTCCCTGGGCGATGTTTTGATGACGACCCCGGCTATCCGTGCGCTGAAAGAGTCGGGCCGGGAGCGGCGTATCACCCTGCTTACCTCTCCGGCGGGCGCGGGCGTGGCTGCCCTGGTGCCGGAGATTGACTCGGTCATCGTCTATGAAGCGCCCTGGCTTAAAGCCACCGCGCCGCGCCCTGACAGCCGCCCTGAATACGCTATGGCCGAACAGCTCCGGCACATGGCTTTTGATGCAGCGGTCATCTTCACCGTCTACAGCCAGAACCCCTTGCCGTCGGCTTTCCTATGCTACCTGGCCGATATTCCTCTGCGGCTGGCGCACTGCCACGAAAATCCTTACCAACTGCTGACCCCCTGGGTCCCTGATCCTGAACCGGATAAACTCCTCCGGCACGAAGTGCGCCGCCAGCTTGACCTGGTGGCGAGGGTAGGCTGCCGGACTGCCGATGAAACGATGTCCCTGCGTCTTCCGGCCGGTGCGCGCCAGCGGGTCAGCGCTCTTTTGGCTAAACTCGGCCTTGGAGTGGAGCGGCCCTGGGTGGTTATCCATCCCGGCGCCAGCGCACCCTCGCGGCGTTACCCGCCCGAAGGTTTCGCCGCCGTAGCCCGACAGCTCGTAAGGGAAAGGGGCTGGCAGGTTGTTTTTACGGGTACCGAGGCAGAACGTGACCTGGTAAAGCGGATTCAAACCGAAGCGGATGTGCCGACCTGTTCCCTGGCCGGGCGGCTTAACCTGGGCCAAATGGCCGCCCTGGTCGCGCTCGCGCCGCTGCTGATTGCCAACAATACCGGGCCGGCGCATCTGGCGGCGGCCGTCGGCACGCCTGTCGTTGACCTCTACGCCTTAACCAATCCCCAGCATACACCCTGGGGCGTGCCCAGCCGCGTTTTATTTCACAATGTGCCGTGCAAGTACTGTTACAAAAGTATCTGTCCGGAAGGGCACCATCACTGTCTGCGCCTGGTAACGCCTGAGGCCGTTGTACAGTCGGCCTTGGAACTGCTTGATAACGCGCCGGATGAACAACCGGCGCTGGAGGTAGCCTTATGAGGGCAACCGTAGATGTGCTCATTCCAACGTATCGCCGCCCGGCGGCCCTGGCGGTCACGCTGACCAGCCTCTGCGCCCAGACCTTCCGCGATTTTCGGGTGGTCATTTCGGATCAAACCGAAGAGGGCGACCCGCTGGCCTCGGGCGAGGTCCAGGCCGCGCTGCGGGTGCTCCAGGCCCACGGGCATCCCGTTGACCTGCACCGGCACCTGCCCCGCCGGGGCTTGGCCGAGCAGCGCCAATTTTTACTTGATCAGGCCAGCGCGCCCTACGTTCTTTTTCTGGACGACGACCTGATTCTTGAGCCGGCGGTGATCGAGCAGATGCTGCGGGCGATCCGAGAAGAGAAGTGCGGCTTTGTCGGCTGCGCCGTGATCGGCCTGAGCTTTATCAACGATGTCCGGCCGCACCAGCAGGCCATCGAATTTTGGAACGGCCCGGTCGAGCCGGAAACTGTCTGTCCAAACACACCGGAGTGGGAGCGGCATCATCTGCACAGCGCCGCCAACCTGTATCACGTCCAGCAGCGCCTGCGTTTGACCCCCGAGCGGCAGCGCAAGTATCGGGTGGCCTGGGTAGGGGGCTGCGTGATGTACCATACGGCCAAACTGCGCCGGGCGGGGGGCTTTACTTTTTGGCGCGACCTGCCGCCCGCCCACTGCGGGGAGGATGTGCTGGCTCAACTGCGGGTGATGGAGCGTTATGGCGGCTGCGGCCTGATTCCCTCCGGGGTTTATCACCAGGAACTGCCAACCACCGTTCCCGACCGGCGCGTTGATGCGCCCAAGGTGCTTAGTCCAGGTATGCCAGTCTTGGAAAAATATGAGTTTCCACCAGAGGAGTGCAAAAGTGCACTTTTGCATTCCTGATAAGAGGAGAAAAGATATGCCATTGGTATCGGTGCTTATGCCAACCTACGAACATGCTACCTTTATCCGGCGAGCGATCAACAGCCTGCGCAGCCAAACTCTGACCGACTGGGAACTGATTATTGTGGATGATGCCTCACCCGACGAGACCCAGGCCATTGTCAAGCCCTACCTGGCCGACCCGCGGATTCATTATCACCGCCTCAAACACAACCAGGGCCTGGGCGCGGCCTTGAACTGGGCGCTGCGGCTGGCCCAGGCGCCTCTCATCGCTTACCTGCCTTCCGACGACCTCTATTACCACGACCACCTGGCTTCGCTGGTCGCCTGCCTGGCCGAACTGCCCGAAGCAGCGGTAGCCTATGCCGGGGTGCGCCATCACTACAACCGCTCAGCTCTGGGACAAATTGACGGTTATCCCTTGCAACTGGTGCAGGTGATGCACCACCGCACCGATGATTGCTGGCTGGAGCGGGTAGAGTTGGTCACGGACGACCTGGAACGGATGTTTTGGTCAAAACTACGCCCGCACGGCGATTTTATCGGTACGGGCTGCCTGACTTGCGAATGGGTGGACCATCCCGGCCAGCGCCATAAATTGCTGCGTGAGCCGGTGGGCGGGATCAACCCCTACCGGGTTCGCTTTAATCTCAAGCAGCCGCTGCGCTTTCATACCACCGTCGGCAACTATATAGATGAAGTAGAGCATTACCGCCGCTTCCGCGAACGCCCCGACACAAAACCTGCGCCGGACGGGCTAAAAATAGTGCTGCTGGGCGAGCTGGCCTACAACCCGGAACGGGTGCTGGCCCTGGAAGAACGGGGACACCGCCTGTATGGCTTGTGGATGCCCGATCCCTATTGGTACAACACGGTCGGGCCGCTGCCGTTTGGTCACGTGCAAGATTTGCCTCGCCGGGGTTGGCGTGAGGCTCTCAGAAAACTCCAGCCTGATGTGATCTATGGCCTGCTTAACTGGCAGGCGGTGCCGTTTGCTCACCAGGTCATGACTGAAAATCCGGGCGTGCCGTTTGTCTGGCATTTTAAGGAAGGGCCGTTTATTTGCCTGGAAAAAGGCACCTGGCCGCAACTGGTCGAGCTTTACAGCCACGCCGAGGGCCGGATTTACTCCAGCCTGGAGATGCGGGACTGGTTTGAAACCATCGTGCCCGGCCTGGCCGATCCTGATCGCTCGCTGGTGCTGGACGGCGACCTGCCCAAGCGTGACTGGTTCATGGCAGAGCGTTCGCCTCGCTTATCGCAGGGGAACGGCGAGTTTCACACCGTGGTGCCGGGCCGGCCCATCGGCCTGCATCCCCATACCGTCGCCGAACTGGCCGAACAGGGCATCCACCTTCACTTTTACGGCGATTTCACCCACGGCCAGTGGCTCACCTGGATTGAAAAGGCGCGCGGCCTGGCCCCGAACCATTTGCACTTGCACCGCCAGGTTGACCAGGAGAATTGGGTGAGAGAGTTTTCGCAGTACGACGCCGGCTGGCTGCACTTTTTTGAGAGCGAGAATCAGGGAGAACTGCACCGGGCCAACTGGGATGACTTGAACTACCCGGCCCGCCTGGCGACGTTGGCGGTTGCCGGGCTGCCGGTATTGCAGCGGGACAACTCGGAGGCGATTGTAGCGACCCAAAGCCTGGTCCGCCAGCTCGACCTGGGCCTGTTCTTTACCACGATGGCCGAACTGCGGGAACAGTTGGCCGATGAAGCCCGGATGGCTCACCTGCGAGACAATGTCTGGCGGCAGCGGGAGCAGTTCACCTTTGATTACCACGCCGACCGTTTAATTAATTTTTTCCGTCAGGTCGCTAACCGGCGACCCAAGAAGGAGAAGGCCGCTAAAGTTCCCCTGGCCTGGCCGCATGAAGCGCCGGCCAAAACGGCAGCGGTCTTCCAAAAATCAAGGACATTTCCATAATGATTAAAAAGTATAACAAAGTTAATTCAACTTTTAGACCGGCCGTTCTCTGCCTGTCTCACCTGGCCTGGGACTTTGTGTGGCAGCGGCCGCAGCATCTTTTGTCACGCCTGGCCCGGCACTATCCGGTCCTGTATGTCAACGAGCCGGAACTAGCGCCCGCCGCTGGCAGACCTACCCTCAAACGTGTAGCCGATACGTCCGGCGTGAAGGCCTGGCAGCCATTTTTCCCCGACCGCCAAGACATTTTAGAGAACTGGCGCAGCGTGTATGTGAGCCTGGTTCAAGAATTGCTGCTAAACCAGGGCTGGCTGCGCCGCAGCCGGACCGGGTTAGCGACGGCGCGGCCGCTCATCCTCTGGTTTTACAGCCCAACTCCCTATTACTTCTTGGATTACTTTCCGGCCGATCTCGTGGTTTACGATGTAATGGATGAACTGGCCAACTTCAAAAATGCCGCCGCCGACTTACCCGGCCGGGAGGCTAAGCTGCTGGCCCGGGCCGACCTGGTTTTTACGGGCGGGCGGAGCCTCTACCAGGCCCGCCAGGGACGGCATCCCCACCTCCATCTATTTACCAGCGGGGTCGAGCCGGAACACTTTGCCCAGGCTTTGTCGCCTTCCACCGAAGTCGCCGCCGAGATTGCCGCCTTACCCCGGCCCGTCCTGGGCTACTACGGCGTCATTGACGAGCGGATAGACCTGGATCTGCTCAACACCCTGGCCGCCGGGCATCCCACCTGGTCGGTGGTTATGGTCGGGCCGGTGGCCAAGATTGAGCCGAAGGATTTACCGCGCCGGCCTAACCTCTATTATCCGGGCCAGCAGCCGTATGCCCGTTTGCCCAATTTCCTCAAAGGTTTTGACGTCTGCCTCATGCCATTTCAGATCAACGCCGCCACCCGTTATATCAGCCCGACCAAAACGTTGGAGTACATGGCCGCCCACAAGCCGATTATCAGCACACCTGTGCCCGATGTGATGGCTAACTGGGCAAATGTCGTGTCCATCGCGGCCAATCCAGCCGAGTTTGCGGCGGCAGTTGAGGCGGCTCTGGCCGAAACCGCCGCCCAGCGCATGGCCCGCATCGCTGGCGAAGAAGCTCACCTGGCCCGCAGCAGTTGGGATGCTATCGCTGCGGAGATGCGGACCCTGATCCAGGCTGGACTGGCCAGGCGGCGGCCGCGGTCTCACTTCAGGCATGGCTTGGCCCCGTTAAGCCCGCAGGTTTAGGGGAGATGATTTGATGACGACACACGACGACGATTTTGAACAAGCCGCCGCTGACGTGGCCCGCGAGGGCAAGCCGGAGTTTGAGCCGGAGCAGGCCCGCATTTTTGCCCTTAGTCTCGATGCCCTGAATGGGGCCGGAGTTCCCTATATGGTCGGTGGGGCTTTTGCCAAGCATGCCTACACCGGCATCTGGCGGGATACCAAGGACCTCGATCTTTTTCTCAAGCCTGATGATCTGAAACGGGCCTTGGACGTGCTGGCCGCGGCCGGCTTTGAGACCGAGGTAGAGTTTCCGCACTGGCTGGCCAAGGCCTGGCATAGGCCCTATGTGGTTGATCTGATCTTCGGCACCGGTCACGGCCAGTTACAGATTGACGATGCCTGGTTTAGCCACAGCCAGCCGGTCGAAGTGGCTGGGGTTCAGACCCGCCTGATTCCGCCGGAGGAGCTGTTGGTTTCCAAGGCTTACGTGGCCGAGCGCTATCGTTTCGACGGGGCGGATATCATTCATCTGATTCTGCGCCTGGAAGGCAAGTTGGATTGGCAGCGTATTCTGGCCTTGCTGGGCAGCAATCGCAACCTGCTGCTGTGGTACCTGATCCTCTTTCAATTTGTCTACCCTGGCCGGACGGATTGTTTGCCCCAGGAATTGATGGAGCAGCTTTTTGACAAGATGCGCCGGCGCTGGCCCAAGCCGCAGCAGCCCCATGCCTTCCGGGGCACGCTGCTCGATCCCTTCTCTTTTGTGGTGGATACCGAAGATTGGGGCTTTGAAGACCGGCGCGATCTGGCGCCCCTGGTTGATGAGGAGGGAGAACCGCTATGAGGATTGCGGCTATCGCCGACCTGCACTGCCGGGCCAATTCGGCGGGGACGATCCGGCCGCTTTTGGAAGACGTGGAACACGAGGCCGATTTGCTCATTCTGGCCGGCGACCTGACCGATACCGGGCTGCCGGACGAGATTAAAATTTTGGAGGAAGAACTGCAGGGCTTGTCGCTGCCCATTGTGGCCGTCCTGGGCAATCACGATCACGAAAGCGACCAGGCCAGTGCGCTGACCGAGATGCTGTGCAACAACGAGATCATCGTTCTCGATGGGACGGTCGTTGAGATCGAGGGCGTTGGCTTTGTCGGGACCAAAGGTTTTTGCGGCGGCTTTGATAATTTAGCCATTCAGCCGTTTGGCGAGCGCGCCCTGAAAAAGTTTATCGAGACCAGCTTTGACGAGGCGGTCCGCCTGGAAAATGCGCTGGCTAAGCTGTCTTGCCCGCATAAGGTGGCGGTCTTACATTACGCCCCGGTCAAAGAGACGCTGCTCGGCGAGCCGCCGGAACTGCATCCTTTTCTTGGATCATCGCGCCTGGCCAATGCCCTGGACCGTCAGGGCGTTGACCTGATTGTGCACGGCCATGCTCATCATGGTGCGCCCCAGGGACAAACTCCGGGCGGCATCCCCGTTTACAATGTCTGCCGCTTTGTGCAAAGCCGTGTTGGGCCGCGGGCGTACCGGATCGTGGAGGTGTAAGGATTTGTAAAAAATTAACTTTAAATTTCGGGAGTGAAAAGGTATACTTTTTCACTCCTCTCTGCGCGTCCTCAGCTTTTGTAAAGCAGGGGCGTAACAGCTCAGGCTAAAAGTGCCAGTCACCTGAGGAGTTTTACTGCGCGGGCGGTAATGAGGAGCTGGTAATCGGGATCAAGGGTATCAAGTTCGTCCGGTGTCAGCTCATGGGCCGACAGGCCGTGCAAAAAGCTGATGGCAGCTAAAACGTTGCCGTGCGCCTCAACCGTCACTTGTTCCGGGCCAAACACATCGCCGAACAGGCGGCGGATGGCCGCGCTGGTAAAACGCCAGTAGTCGCCCCAGCGATCCATGTCGTAGCGGCAAACCTGGCTGAGCGCGGGAAATGTGCCCAACAACACGCCGCCCGGTTTCAAGATCCGGTGCAGGGTCCGTACCGCCGCCTGGACATCATAGATGAAGTGTAAGGTTTGGGTGAAGATGATACAATCAAAAATTGCCGATGGGACATGATCGGCAGAGGTTAAATCGGCCACCAGGGTGGCGTTAGGATTATCGGGGGTCAGGCTGAGAATATCGGATTGCGTCACTCGCGTTCCGCCGAAGCGCCGGGTATACTCATTATCACCAATCTCCATGACCCGCCCGGAGATATCGGCGCTGTGCCGGGCCAGAAAACGTTCGATGTAGTAGCGATCAACCGGCTGGCCGCGTTCAAAGCCAAAGGACCGGGTGATGGGCGTAACCCGGCGCAGATTACCAAATTCCACCGGGCCGCCGGGTAAATGGGTTTCGTTTAACAGGGACAACGTTTGTTTGCTCCTTTTAAAATTGATACGGCTGCTTAAACCAGCAGCCAGCGATAATATAGTTACGGCGCTAACCACTGTCAATTTTTCTCCCTGGGGAGAATTTTTGGTGTGGCAGCGCCTTAAATTTTAACCGAATATCTTTCGGTACGTCCAATGAGGAGGACTGACTCATGTTAGCTAAAAATAATGGTAGTGCTAAGAAAGACACCCTGCACGTGCTGGAAGTCCTTGGCAATGCCATTGTCGGGGGGATGGAAATCTACGTGCGCAACCTCATCCGTTTGCTGCCCTCCGACCTCTTTCGGATTACCTGTCTGTGCCCCTACGAGACCGAGTATACGGCGTCGTTGCGCCAACTGGGCTGTAATGTCTTTGTGACTTCCATGCAAGAAGACCCCCCCTGGCGCTCTATTCAGACCGCCGTAGAGGTTATCCGCAACCAGCAGATTGACCTGGTCCACGCCCACCTGCCCAAAGCGCATGTCCTGGCCGGGTTAGCCGGCTGCCTGACCCGCACCCCGGTGGTGGTCACCGTGCATGGCATGAGCATGACCACCCAAGAATTGGGGATCAGCCGGACAACCGGCACCAACTTACTGGTTGTCTGCCAGGAGGCTTATATCCAGGCATTGACGATGGGCGTACCCCCTGATCGAGTGACGCTGATACCCAACGGCGTGGACCTGGATACTTTTGTCCCGGATCGCAGCGGTCACGCGCTGCGTGAAGCGATCGGTATACCCCTTAATGCGCCCCTGGTCGGCTTTGTTGGCCGCCTGGCTCACGAGAAAGGACCCGATCAATTTATCCGGGCTGCAGAATATGTCCATCAAAAACGCCCCGACGTGCATTTTGTTTTAGTCGGGGAAGGCCCGCTGCGGCAAGAGCTGACCAGCATGATTCAGACCATGGGCCTGACGGAGCGCGTGCATTTGGCCGGTTTGTGGCCCGAACCCTGGCAGGTTTACCCGGCGCTGGATATTGTGGCCCAGACATCGCGCGTCGAGGGCATGCCTTTTTCTCTGCTTGAAGCGATGGCTTGCGGCCGGCCCACGGTGGCGATTGCCGTTGGCGGCGTGGTCGAGTTAGTGGAGGTTGGCACAACCGGGCAGCTAGTTGGTCCGGGCGACTGGGAGGGGGTTGGCAGCGCGCTGCTAGAGCTGCTGGCCGATCCCGTCCGCCTCGAGGCCATGGGCCGGGCGGCCCGCAAGCGGGTGGAGGAACGATTTGACCTGAGGACCGGCGTGCAGATGATTGGTGATCTCTTCTACCGGCTGGCCGATTCCCGTTTGAAATACCCGGTGCCGTGGCCTTCAACCTGGCCGGTGGTGCAGGGAGCGCGCTGAGGCTCTTGCTTTCAATCATGTCAACAAGGAATCTATAGTTTGCCTCTAAACCTCAACGTACCCCAACTGAGTTTCTTTATCATCTTAATCATTGCTCTGGCCTTGCTGACCAGCGAGCGGCTGCGCAACGATTTGGTGGCGCTGCTCATCATCCTGGCTCTGTCGCTAACCGGGCTGCTGACCCCTGAAGAGGCCCTGTCCGGTTTCGGCAGCGAGCCGGCCGTTATTGTAGCGGCGATCTTTGTGCTCAGTGGGGCGCTCCATCAAACGGGCCTGTCGGAAACGATAGGAGCCTGGATTGGCCGCCTGGCCGGAAGCGGTTACAACCAGGCTCTGGCGGTCATCATGCCTGCGGTGGCGCTGCTGTCGGCCTTTACTCACCACTTAACCACCACAGCGATCATGCTGCCGGTGACGCTCAATCTTTCCCGCGAGCGGAATATTCCCGCTTCCAGATTGCTGATGCCCCTCTCCTTTGCCGCCTCGCTCGGAACAACCATCACGATTATTGGGGCGCCGGCTTTCCTCATTGCCAGCGAAACCCTGCGCCAGGCTGACCGGCCGGGGTTAAGCATTTTTTCGATTGCCCCGATTGGGCTGAGTCTCTCCCTGGCGGGGACGCTGTTTATGCTGCTGCTGGGCCGCTTTTTGCTGCCTGAGCGAGAGGGCGGCGACGATCAAGCCAATCGCTTCCGGCTGGACGCCTACTTTACTGAGTTGACCGTTCTGCCAGACTCGCCCTTATTGGATAAAACTGTGCCGGAGGTTGAAGCTAATGATCGTTACCCGTTTAAGGTAGTTGGCTGGCTGCGCAATCGCCGCTCCATGCCCCGCCCCTTTAAAGAGCAGCGACTGCGCGAGAACGATGTCCTGCTGATCCGGGCCACACCTGAGGCCATGGTCGCAATTCGGCAAGAGCCTGGCGTTGAACTGCACCCTATCCAGCAGTATGGCGTTCCTCAAGCTGATACCACCGACAGCCAGATGGAAGATATTGCCGATCTGTTGGTCCAGGCGGTTGTTGCCCCGGGTTCAGACCTGACCGGCCGGACCATCGCTGAGGTTGATTTCCGGGAGCGTTTCGGAGTTATTGTTGTCGGCCTGTGGCGAAAACGGGGTTGGCTGCAACAGGAGCTGGCCCGGACCCGCCTGCGTCCCGGAGATGTGCTGGTGCTTCAGGGTGACGAGGAAGCGCTGAATCATGTCGCCAAAGACAGAGCTTTCTTAATGATGGTCCCGTTTCAAGGGGAAACCCGCCTGCGCCGGAAAGCGCCTTTGGCGGGAGGCATTATGCTGGCAACAGTCATTGCTGCGGCTTTCAACTTCATGACAATTGAGATGGCCGCCCTGTTCGGTGCAGTGGCCATGATTTTGACCGGCTGTATCACGCCCCGGCAGGCCTATCGGGCGATTGATGCCCGCATTTACATTTTTATCGCCGGTGCTGTTCCCCTGGGACTGGCCATGCAGAAGAGCGGCGCTTCCGAGCTTTTAGCCGGTTGGCTCCAGGGGGCGGTGGGAGAGTGGTCGCAAACGGTCATCTTACTGGTCATCTTTGCGCTTGTTTCTATTCTGACCCAGTTTATGTCTGATGCCGCTACCACGGCTGTTTTTGCCCCGGTGGCCGCCCTGTTGGCCCAGACTTTGGGCCACGCGCCTGAACCTTACGTGGTCACGGTCGCTATGGCCGCCGTGGCCTCGTTCCTGACGCCAATTGGCCATCACGGCAACCTGTTAGTGTACGGCCCGGGCCGCTATCGCTTTATGGATTTTGTCCTGGTCGGCACGCCGCTGACGATTCTGGTGGCGCTTATTGTCGTCTTCATGGCGCCCTGGCTGTGGCCGAATTGAGAGAGGTGTCATCAATGAAACTCAAGTATATTCGCAAAATAGCCGTGCTCCGGGTCAATGCCCTGGGCGATTTTATCTTTATCCTACCCGCTATGGAAGCGCTGCGAGCGGCTTATCCCGAAGCCGAAATTGTGCTGCTGGGCCGTGACTGGCATGCCGAGTTCCTGGCCGGCCGGCCCGGCCCGATTGACCGGGCCATTGTCGTTCCCCCCAGCCGGGGCTTGAGCCGCGAGGAGGATTATGAAGAAGATCCGGCTGAACTGGACCGTTTTTTTGCAGCAATGGCTGTCGAACGATTCGACCTGGCCTTTCAACTCCACGGGGGGGGGCGCTACTCCAACCCTTTCATTCGCCGCTTGGGAGCCAGAATGACGGCGGGCCTGGCTACTCCCGATGTCGCGCCGCTCGACCGGATGGTCCCTTACATTTACTTCCAGCCGGAGATACTGCGCTACCTGGAAGTGGTCGGCCTGGTTGGGGCGACCACGACTCAGTTGGAACCCCGCTTATGCGTGACCGCCCAGGATTTGGAGGAAGCCTGCCGCGTTGTTCCTGAGCTAGACCACCGGCCCGTAGTAGCTCTCCATCCCGGCGCCAGCGCGCTGCGGCGGCGCTGGCCGGTTGAAAGCTTTGCCGCGGTAGGGCAGGCGCTGCGCGCCGCCGGGGCGCAGGTGGTTGTGACCGGCGTGGAGTGGGAGAGAGACATTGTTGAGGGCGTGATCGAGGCGATGCATGGCGAAGTCCAAAACCTGTGCGGGCAGCTCTCGCTCGGCGGCCTGGCCGGGCTGCTTTCCCGCTGCCGGGTGGTCGTCTCCAATGACTCCGGCCCGCTCCACCTGGCCGCCGCGGTCGGTGCAGCAACGGTGGGCATCTACTGGTGCGGCAACCTGATCAATTCCGGCCCGATGACCCGCACCCGCCACCGCCCCCTGGTCTCCTGGCGGCTCAACTGCCCGCTGTGCGGCCGCAACTGTATGGACGACAACTGCGACCATACCCCTTCCTTCGTCGCCGATATTTCGGTGGAAGAAGTGACCACGGCAGCACTAGACCTACTGGCCCTGCCGGTCTCACCACGGCATTGAGGCAAGCTGCGATCTGCCTGCTCGCACTATTTTTATATGTCCGTAAACTACTGCTAAAACAAATCCCCCACAAAAGCTGGTAAAAATGGGACTTGACGCCTAAAAAAATGTGTGATATTATTGTTTTCAATTGACTTATACGTATAAGCTTATACGTATAAGTCAATTTTTGAGACTATTTCCGCTTAACTTCGCATTTTCTTACTCCATGCTTAATGGCATAAAGAGCCAAAGGCGGCAGATTTATGAAACGCCCTACCCAAGTTGACGTGGCTCGCCTGGCCGGGGTCTCAACGGCAACGGTTTCCTATGTGGTAAATGGCCTGGCCAAAGGGCGGGTGCCTATCTCCGAAGAAACCCGCCAGCGCGTGTTGGAAGCTGTCCGGGAACTCGACTACGAGCCGGATGCCCGCGCCCAGGCCCTCCGTTCAGGGGATACCAAAACTATTGGTTTAATTATCCCAGACATCCGCAATCCTCACTTTTGGGAATATGCTGAAGGAGTCGAGCAGGAGGCTCACGCTTCAGGTTACCATCTCTTACTATCCAGCATTGCCCTCGATCTCAAGTACGGGGAAGACATCTTCAAGGACTTGTCACGCCGGCGTATTGATGGGCTGATTCTGGCCAGTTCTTTCATCGGGCAATCGGAAGAAGCCAAAAAAACAATAATCCACCTGCTCAAACGGCGGCTGCCCATTGTGGAAGTAAGTAATTATTATAATATTGATTGCGTGGTATCTGATTACCGGGCCGTAACGATGGAGGTGATGGATCATTTACTGTCTCTGTCGCACCGGCGTATTGGTTTGATTTACGGGGTGGCGATGCCTGAGTTGGCTGAAGATCGCCTGCAACCCTACCAGGAAAGTCTCCAAGCCGCCGGTCTGCCGCTTGACCCGGAGCTGATCGTTACATGTGGCCCAACCATCGAAGATGGATATCAAGCCGCTCTCCGGCTTTTACAACTCCCGTCACGCCCCACCGCTTTGATCGCCATCAATGATTTGCTCGCCCTGGGCGCGCTGCGGGCAGCCGCAGATTTAAGACTGCATGTTCCTACAGATCTGTCCCTGGTCGGTTATGACGATATTCCTATGGCCAAATACCAGGCGCCGCGCTTAACGACCGTTTCTAAAGATGCTGCCAAATCCGGGCGAGAAGCGGTTAAACTGCTGTTGGCTCGTCTCCGTGACCCCGATCGGCCCCGCCAGGAAATTCGAGTTCAACCTCGTTTAATCATTCGTGAATCCACCGGACCCGCCCCATTTTGACGAAGCGTGGCTAAGCAGCCCAGGCAGAGAGAGGCTGAAGGAGGTGCAGATGGTTAAATTTTATCTGTGAAGAAGGCAAAGGTTTAGAAAAATGAAAACCTGGCGCGGCTATCCGGGATGAAAAAAGGAGATACCGGCTATCTTGGCGGACGGCGGTATCTCCCTGAGGCAGGCTTAGCAAACTTCTTTTGCACTCATTATTCTTGTATTGAGTGCTGGAAGTATTGCCGGCCTTTTGACATGATACAGAAATTCCATCCGTTTGACAAACCTCTAAAAATCTCCGGTAGCCTAGTCCCCTAATTTAGCTGGTTCATCTAAATTTGATAGTCACTGACACCCTCAAGGAGGAGTAAAGATGAAAAAACAAATACATTTGCTAATTACCCTGCTGGTACTGGGTTTGCTGTTGGTGGCTTGTGGCGCGCAGCCGCAGCAAGCAGCCGCCCCCACCGCGGCTCCGGCCGAGCCAACCCAGGCTGCCGCTGCCCCTGCCGCAGCGGTCACGGAGGAACAAGCGGCTGAACCCACCGAAGCCGCTGCCGCGGAGGAAGCCGTCACGCTGACTTATCTCGTTGACGATAGCGAGGCCAACCAGGCTACGGCCAAAACGCTTGCCGATGCCTACGTGGCGCTCCATCCCAACGTAACCATCAATATCGAGAGCCGGCCGGGGGGCACCGAAGGCGACAACATCGTCAAGACGCGCCTGGCCACAGGCGAAATGACCGACATCTTCTGGTACAACTCCGGCTCGTTGCTTCAGGCCCTGAATCCGTCCGACACGCTCGTTGACCTCTCGAAAGAGCCGTTCATTGCCAGTATCGTCGAGTTGTTTCTCCCCACTGTGTCCCAGAACGGGGGAGTCTTTGGTGTGCCGAGCCAGACGGCCATGGGCGGCGGTATCCTTTACAACAAGAAGATCTACGCTGACCTCGGGCTAAGCGTACCCACGACATGGGCTGAGTTTGAAGCGAACAACGAGAAGATCAAGGCGGCCGGTATCGCGCCGGTCATTGCTACGTTCGGTGACACCTGGACTTCCCAACTGTTCGTTCTCGCTGATTACTACAACGTCGAGCAGGCCAACCCGACCTTCGCGGCAGACTACACCGGTAACAAGGCCAAATACGCTACAACTCCTGCGGCAATGGCTGGCTTCACCTACCTCAAAGAAGGTTTCGACGAGGGTTGGTGGCAGAAGGACTACGCGACCACGAAATTCGAACAAGGATTGAAGCTGCTCGCCGACGGTGAGGGCGCCCATTACCCGATGCTGACCTTTGCGCTGTCAACCATTGCGACCAACTCGCCCGACAAGGTGAACGACATCGGCTTCTTCGCCGTGCCCGGGACGGATGCCTCGAAGAACGGCGCGACAATCTGGATGCCCGCCGCTACCTACATCCCCAAGACGACCACGAACCTCGATGTGGCCAAGGATTTCCTGGGCTTCATCGCCTCGACTGCTGGCGTTAACGCGCTCAATGCAGCCGTCGCGCCCACAGGCCCGTACGTCATTAAGGACGCGACGCTCCCCGACAGCGTTCTTCCGGCCGTGAAAGATGTCGCCGCGTACATTGATACCGGGAAATCCGCGCCCGCGCTGGAGTTTCTCTCTCCGGTAAAGGGGCCAACGCTCGAGCAGCTCTGCGTTGCCGCCGGCACCGGCCAGATGACGCCCGAAGAGGCAGCCGCGGCCTACGATGAGGATGTTAAGAAGCAAGCGCAGCAGCTTGGCCTGCCGGGCTGGTAATCGGCCTGTCTCAACGTTTGTAACTCCTCTTCTTCTGAGGGCCGGCGGTCAACCCGCCGGCCCTCAGAATCCAAGAGACATCCCTCTAATGAAAGCGAGGCTCTATGACCATCCATGCGCGGCCGCGGGCAGTCCTGCGAACGTACCCTAACTGGTTTTATCTTCCGGCAGCCCTTGTGTTCGGCGTATTCTTCGTTGTGCCGACGGCGCTCGCATTCTACTTTAGCCTGACCCGCTGGACACTGTTCAGCGCCACATTCATCGGCCTCGACAACTACGTCACTTTCCTGAACGATCCCATGCTCATGACCGGGCTGCGCAACACCCTCATTTATGCCGTGCTGACGAGCGGCCTCAAAGTCATCATTGCGCTGCCGCTGGCCATGCTGCTCACCTCGAATATCCGGTTCAAAGGGCTTCTCCGCAGCATCGTCTTCTTCCCGGTGCTCGTCAGTACCGTCGCCGTGGGGATCACGTTCTCTACGCTTATGCAGCCGTCCGTAGGACTTATCAACACGGTCCTCGGCTTCCTGGGGCTGCCGCAGCCGGACTGGCTGGGAAACCCAAGCCTCGCGCTCTACTCGGTGGCGCTGGTTGACGTCTGGAAGGGCGTCGGTATAGCGATGGTGATATTTATGGCGGGCATCTTATCCATCCCGGTGGATTATTTTGAAGCAGCGCGGCTAGAGGGCGGAACCTGGGTGAAGTTCCGTTACGTCATCCTGCCCCTGGCCCGCAATGCGACGTTCACCGTCATCCTGCTCTCGTTTATCGGTGGGCTGCGGACATTCGATCTGATTTGGACCATGACCCGCGGCGGTCCCGGCTTCGCCTCCGATGTGCTCACGTCGGTGATTTACAAGGAGTATCAGGCCGGCTTCTATGGCTTGTCAACCGCTGGCAATGTCGTCCTCTTCGTTCTCGTCACGATCATTGTGTATCCGCTGATGCGGTCCTTTAATCGGATGGAGCTTGAACTATGAGGACTCGCAAATTCATCGCGAGTGCCTGGATAGATGGCGCCGCTCTCGTCCTCATCAGCATCGTCTTTGTCGTGCCATTCATATTTATCTTGCTGACTGCGGCCAAGACCCGCCAGGAAGCTGCCCTCTTCGAGTTCAGTTGGCCGAGCCAGTTTCAACTGCTCGAAAATATCCGCGAGGTTATGGTCTATGGCGACAACCGGATGCTCCTGGCGCTGTGGAACAGTACGCTCCTGACCCTAGGCTCGGTGACGCTGATCGTCTTGCTCTCGGCCCTCGTCGCTTTTGTGATGCAGCGCCGCGGCGATAAGCTGGCCTCGGCTGTCAGTTCGGTCATGCTCGCGGGGCTGATCATCCCTCCCGCCGTCGTGCCAACGATCTTCGTTTTGCAGTGGCTTGGTCTCTACAAGACCCTCCTCGGTCTGATCATGGTCGAAGTCGCCTACACCATGCCCTTCGCCATCCTGATCTTCCGGGCGTTCATGGCCTCTATACCGCGAGACCTTGACGAAGCCGCCATCATGGATGGCGCGTCGCCGCTGCGTGTGTTCTTCTCCGTCATTCTGCCGCTGCTGCGGCCGGCCATTGTAACGGTCGTCGTCACCTCGTCTGTGACCATCTTCAACGACTTTGTCGGACCGCTCTACTTCCTCCCCGGTACGGAGAATGTCACCGCCCCGCTGACGTTATTCAGCTTCATGAGCCAGTTCAGCTCGCAGTGGAACCTGCTCTTCGCGGATGTGGTCGTTATCACTATTCTACCCCTCATCGTGTTCATCTTCTTCCAGCGGCAGCTCGTTTCGGGGATGATGGGCGGCGCGATCAAGGGCTAATCCGTAAGGTAGCAAGGTCGCAGGGTAACATAATCTTTTTTCGGTGGTCGGCGGCCTGCCCTATCATAGGTAGGGTCAGTCGTCGGTGGTCTATTTTTTAGGAGACTTTATGACCTCAATCACTCAACTCAGATGTGAATATCGCCCCAATCCCCTGGGCATTGACATCACCGCGCCCCGGCTCAGTTGGCAGATGCAAAGCGACCGGCCCGGCGCACGCCAGACAGCTTATCGTGTCATGGCCGCCAGCGACCCGGACCTGTTGCGGGCCGGCAGCGCCGATTTGTGGGACAGCGGCAAAATCGAGTCGGATCAGTCACTTCATATCCCTTATGCCGGCCAGAAATTGGGATCACGCCAGCGAGTCCACTGGCAAGTGACCGTCTGGGATGAAACCGGCCAGGCCAGCGACAGCGATCTGGCCTGGTTTGAGCTGGGGCTGCTGAAACGCAGCGATTGGAAAGCCAGGTGGATTGGCGCAGCGCTGACCGGCGGCCCGCGCACCACCATTCCAGCGCCTTTCCTGCGCAAATCCTTTCAACTGGAGGGTGAGGTAAAAACGGCGCGATTGTATGTGACTGCCCTGGGCCTCTATGAGTGTTCTATTAACGGCCAGCCGGTCGGCGGCGATGTCTTCACCCCTGGCTGGACCGACTATCATAAACGGGTGCAGTACCAGGTCTATGACATCACCAACCTGCTGCGCCAGGGTGAGAATGTCATCGGCGCTATCCTCGGCGACGGCTGGGCGGTGGGATACGTCGCCTGGCATTCCCGGCAGCAGTACTTCGACCGGCCTCGCCTCCTGGCCCAGGTGGAGATTACCCTGACCGATGAGCGTATGTTTAGGGTGATCACGGACCCCACCTGGAAGTACCAGTTCGGCCCCCTGCTCGAAAATGATCTACTGATGGGCGAAGCCTACGATGCCCGCCTGGAACTGCCTGGCTGGGATGCGCCGGGCTTTGATAGTAAGCGCTGGTTCGGGGTCGAACTCTTTGATGATCCGGGCATGATGCTCAGCGCCACCAACGGTCCGACCGTGCGCCGCATGGATGAACAAAAGCCAATTAGCGATCCGGTGGGTAAGAGCGACCTGAGGACGAAAAAGCGTTTCATCTTCGACCTGGGCCAGAATATGGTTGGCCGTATTCGCTTCAAAGGCAGCGCCCCGGCCGGCACGACCGTTACCTTCCGTTTCGCCGAAGTCCTTAATTCTGATGGAACGCTTTACACGGCCAATCTCCGGGCAGCGCGAGTCACCGACTATTACACGTTCAAAGGAGAGGGTGAAGAAGTGTGGGAGCCAATATTTACTTTCCATGGCTTTCGCTATGTCGAATTGGTGGACTATCCCGGCCCGGTGAGCCGCGAAACGATCACCGGCATCGTCCTCCACTCCGAGATGTCCCCGACCGGTCATTTCGAGTGTTCGGAGCCGCTCCTTAACCAGTTGCAGCGTAACATCGTCTGGGGACAGAAGGGCAACTTTGTTGATATACCGACCGACTGCCCTCAACGCGACGAACGCCTGGGTTGGACAGGAGATATTCAAGTCTTTGCCCGCACGGCCGCCTTTAACTTTGATATCGCCAGTTTTATGACCCGCTGGGCGCAGGATGTCGCCGACGCGCAAACCGAGCAGGGAAGTGTCCCCCCTGTCGTGCCCGCTGTCGAGACATCATTTATGAGTGATGGGGGACCAGCCTGGTCTGATGCGGTAATTATCTGTCCCTGGACAGTCTACCTTTGCTATGGCGATACGGGTATTCTTAAAAACACCTATACGGCCATGAGTAAATTTATGGAATTTCTCCTCAAGGGCAGTCCCGGCTACATCCGCTGTGCGCCCGACTACGAGGGCTGGCCCGGCTTTGGCGACTGGCTCTCGATCAACGCCAACACCCCGCGTGATCTGATCGGCACGGCCTTTCTGGCCTATGATGCCAGCCTGATGGCTCAGATTGCTGCCATCCTGGCCAAGCCGCGCGCAGCGGCGAAGTACCGGCGGCTTTTTACCGACGTAAAAAAAGCCTTTGCGGCCCATTATTTGAAAGGCAGCAAGGTGTTGAGCACCAGCAGCCCGCCATCCGAAGCGCGGCAGAGGATGGACCGGGCGGATGCGATTTCGCGCGGCAACTTAAAAGCAGTTGATTACGGGCCGGTCACCTCACAAGTTTTCAACACCAACCTCTTC
Organism: Anaerolineae bacterium; assembly: GCA_023382535.1. The sequence continues at coordinate 78,345 of JAHDWA010000020.1, forward strand.
ACCCCAACCCAAACGGCCTATGTTTTGGCCCTGCACTTCGACCTGCTGCCGGAGAAGCTGCGCCCCCTCGCCGTCGCCGAACTGGTCGCCGACATCGAACGGCGCGGCATGCATTTATCCACCGGTTTTGTCGGCGCGCCTTATCTACCGCATGTTCTCAGCGACAATGGCCGGCTCGACAGCGCCTATGCCCTGCTCCACCAGAAAACCTGGCCATCGTGGCTCTATTCGGTCGCCCAAGGAGCAACCACTATCTGGGAGCGCTGGGATGGCTGGACCGAGGAGAATGGGTTTCAAGACCCCGGCATGAACTCGTTCAATCATTACGCCTACGGCTCGATTGGGGCCTGGCTCTACCAGACCGTGGCAGGTATTGAGATTGATCCGGCGAAGCCGGGCTACAAACATATCATTCTGCGTCCTCAACCCGGCGGTGGCTTAACCCATGCCTGCGGCAGCCTCAAGACGCTTTACGGGGAGTTGATTTCGCGGTGGACCATCGAAAAGGACAGGTTCGATTGGACAGTTGTTATACCTCCTAACACGACCGCCACGGTGTATCTGCCGGTACAGACAGAGCACAAGATTCTAATGAATGGACAGGCCGTCACTCGTTCAGTTTACGAAATTGGGGCCGGCGAGTACCGCTTTGTCGCAGGCTGACTTACTGTTCCTTAGTGATGGTTCCTCGAAATCCTGCGTATAAAATGCGGCAGGTACTTTGGGGCAAGTAACCCGTTAGATTTGTCGAACCAGTCAAAGCCCCTTTGAAGTACTTTTCGCCCTGGTATTCCTTTTTCCTCCATTATATAATTTCCTCTGGTGAGTTCACCGGATGAGAACCTAAGAAAATGGAATAGTAGAATCTCGTCTTGCCCAGACTAACCAATTTGATTTCTCCTTCGGAAAGGTGTTTTATGCTTGCTTCAGTTAACCCCCGGAAACGGCTGCCCCACTCTATTTTACCCGCCGGCGAACCAGTTTTAACCACCCAACAATTTGGCCTTAACTCCGAACTGGCTCTCCCCGCTTATTACCTCATTCCCGACACCCACATGGATTTTGGCTGGTTTGCGCCCAATGGGCTTGTTCGCCGAAAAAATTTTGTAGTGTTGGAAGAAGCCCGCCAAAAATTGGAGGCTGAGGCAGATTACCGCTTCAGTCTTGAGGCTATCTGGATGCTGGAGGCCTACGGGCAGCAGGCCAGCCCCAGGCAGTTTGAGTCTATCAAACAGTTCATTGACGCCGGCCAGGTGAGCGTCGCCCCTCATTATGTCCTCCTGGATGACCGCCTGGCTGGAGAAAAAGCCCAAATCTATAACGTGCTGGTCGGACGGAGAGTGGCCGGCCGTTATGGCATCGTCCCTTCGACGATCTTTTGCGCCAAAGATATGTTTGGGCTGGATGCCCAAACACCGCAGCGGGAGCGGAAGCTGGGCAACGATATGGTCTTCCGCGCTCGAGGGGATGTCCCGGAAGTAGAAGACGCGGTCGTGCATGTCTGGCTGGGCGCTGACGGCAAGAGTTGGATCTACGATGTCCGCCAAACGGGTGGCTACGGCAGCGGGGTGCGGCTGGGCCATCAAGAAATGGAAGCCTCGGCGACGATATACAGCCGTTCCATAGACAATCCGGCGCAGGTCCGCGACGAGGAAGCAGCGCGGACGATCCTGGCCCACGATGCCGGCTACGGCAGCCAATACCGGCAGTGCAATCTGCCGGTGGGCGCGCTCTATAACGGCTGCGATTACGAGCGGGTCCAAAAAGATATCGGCGAAGTGGCGGCTGCTCTCAGAGAACGTTTCCCCGGCGTTGATTTCCGGCTGGCTACGTTTGAGGAGTATGGACAATTGATCCGCTGCCTTGACCCGCAGCGGCTCATCCCTTACCAGGGCGCGTTCTACGGCCGGCAGGCTTCTGAAATTCGGGACGTGGATATGACCCGCATCCCGACCATCAAAGTACCTTATGTGGAAGCCATGGGGCTGCTGGCTGACGCGGAAGCTCTCTCGGCCCTGGCTGCCTTTACAGGCCGGATGGAGGAAGCTCAGGGCTACCTGACGGAGATATGGAAAGGTATCTTGGCCGTCGGCACACACGATTATCTGTCCGGCTCGGTGACGGATTATGTGATGCCGGAAATCTCTTTTTACCTGTGGGAGACAAAAGAAAAAGCCCGGCGTATTATTCGTGAGGCGCTGGGCCGCATGGCAACGGGGCTGGAAGTACGCTACAACGATTTGGAAATCGTGGGCGAAACGTACAGCCTGATCAACCTGGCGGCTTATCCTCAGAAAAGCCTGGTTGAACTGCCCATCCCCGTCTCGCTCAGAGAAACACCCCATCTCCAGCTTAAAACTGAGACCGGGGCAGTTCTTCCGGTCGAGGCGAAGGCTGATGGGCTGGGCAAACGCGCCCTGGCCGTGGTTGAAGCGCCGGGTTTTGGGGGAGTACAGGCGACGCTGGAAGCGGTTAGCGTAAGCAGTCTGAGCAGCGCGGAACATAGTGGAGCGCGTACTCAGGATGCTGCCTCTGAGCCGTTACGGCTTGAGAACGAATATCTGGTTGTCGAACCCTTCTCGGGCGGACTGCTTGTCAAAAACAAGCAGGGAGCGGCCCACCGGTTCTGGTTTGATCTGGTCCGGGATAGAGGCGATACCTACACCGCCGAGGCCCTGAACCAACCCCCCTGGGACAGCCGTTTGGCCGCCGAGGATAGGGGACAGGTAAAAATCAGCCGGGGGAACCTGCTTCAAAGCCTCTCGTTTGACCTCAAAATCCGCGTCCCCCAAAAATTGAGCGCAGACCGGCTGAGCCTGGTTGAGGAAGAAGGGCTGATGACGCTAACGGTGACCGCCCACCTGGCGGCGGGGCTAGACCATCTTCACTTAGAGCTGGCCCTTCAGAATTCCGCCGTGGACGACTATATTCTCAGGCTGCTGGTCAATTCTCCGGTCAGTGGCCCTGCTTTTGCGCGAGATAATTTTATGGTTCGGCCTGTTTCCCCGCTCAACGTAGTGGGAGAAAGCTGGCAAAAGCGGAATTCCGTTTATGACTTCGATGCCGGCGGACTTGTAGCTGCCGATCTCGTTTTGGCCGGTAAAGGTTTATTTGCTCATCGGATTGAAGCAAACGACGGCGGCCTGACGATTATCAAACCGATCCAACGAGGGATCGGCTACGTGAGCTGTGATGACCTGGTCAAAAGAAAAGGGGCTGCCTCTGCTCACCGGGAAATACCGCAGGCGCAGTGTCACGGCGAATACGGGTACTCCGTTTATCTATCCCTAAACGGAGCCAGCATGGATGAAAACATGCTGGTCAGATGGTCAGAGGCCGTTTTAAAAGGCTTGACGGTGGGCATGGCCGGCGTGACCCTGGCCCAAGCCCCGCAAGTGCTCGATGGGAATGCCGTAATTACCGGGATCAAGCAGCCGGAAGATGGCAGCGCCGATCTTATTTATCATATAGTTAACTACGGCTCTGGCGAGGCTTATCTTGTTTTTGATCGGGCGGTTGAACCCTGCCTGTTAAATGAAGAGCCTCTCGCCGTAGAACCATCGCCCCTTTTTCTGCTGGGACCTTATGAATTTGGCGCGGCCAGAGTGCGTTGTCAGTTCGAGCGATAGCGAGAAATCTTATTTTCATTGGTGTCTCAAATCTATCCAAAAGAGCTATTTGTCTAGCTCTTTTTTCGTTTAAAAAATAACCCATCTTAGTGTAGACAGCGCCGCACAGAAACGGTATGATAAACCCAACTCTAGATACTCTCTTCTATGGAATTCAACTTGAATTACCTGTTCCTGTTTGGTTTGAGATCAACTTGTCTGCTCATTATTAACCGAGATTAGGAGAAGTCCCTCATTTTCCACGAGGGACAGGCCGTGAGGGTGCCGGCAACCTCCCCAGGAGAGCAAACGCTTGAGATCGAGCCATGGCGGGCGCGGGTACGGAGGTGGCGACTATGGCTCTAGAACGGTCTGAGAATTATTTAACCCCACAATTTTCAACGCATACCGCGCAACTGCTGGCCTACCCTCCCTATGCTCGGAATGGTAAAACCCACCCTCTGCCCCAAGAGGCAGACTTTCCTCTCGTAACCTCCCCGGTTACTCCTCCTACTGTTAAGGTTCCGGTTCGGATTAAAATTACGCTGCCTTACTTTGTGCTGGCCCTCCTGGTGGCTATGGCCGGAGCGTACATTGTCAGCCGGGTCGTGTTGGATTCGATTGAGGAACGCTTTACCAATCAGCTCATTGAGGCCGGGCAACTGGCCACGGATCAGATGGTCCAGGAGGAAAGCCGCCTGCTGGAAACATGGCGGCTCCTGGCCCATACCCAGAATCTGGCCGGGGCCATTACCAGGGGTGACGCCGAACAACTCCATCGTTTAACGCTGCCGGTGGCGGTCAACTACCAGGAAGAAGCCATCGAAATTCTCAATGCTGAAGGCACGGCTGTCCTTTCTCTACGCCATCCCCCCGGCGGGCAGTTCGAGGATTATAGGGTATCTCAGGGAGATACCTCATTTGCCGGCTTGCCCTTTGTCCAGCAGGTTTTGCAGCGGCGAGTTGACGAGGCAGGTGATAAGTTTACCGGCCTTGTCCGGGTGGCGGGGCAAGCGTACCTCTATGTCGCCGGCCCGATTGTAAATGAGCAGGGAGATTTGGCAGGTGTGCTGCTGGTCGGCAAATCGCTGCCGACCCTGGTGCAGCAGATCAAGCAAGAGACCCTGGGGCATGTAACTCTGTATAATTTTAAGGGTCAGCTCATTGCCTCCACCCTGCCATCCTTTAATGAGGACACTCCTGACCTGGAGGAAGCCCAGGTCAAGGCGGTCCTTGTCGAGCCGAATAATGCCAGCGGGCTGCGTCGCCTGGCTGCCGGGAGTATTAATTACACGGAAATGATTGGGCCGTGGCAGGTGCGGGCTGGACAGAAGGTGGGCTTAATGGGCATTGCCCTGGCGCAAACCTCGCTGGTGCATGCCAGCCAGTTTACCCGCCTGCAAATTTTTATCCTGGTCACGCTGACCTTCCTCTTGACGATTGGGGTGGGGGTGTACCTGGCTAACCGGATTACCCATCCACTGCTGCGTATGGTCCAGGCTTCAACGGAAGTCGCCCAGGGCAATCTGGATGTTCAAGTAGAGTCGGCGGGTAATGATGAAGTCGCCGTTTTGTCCCACGCCTTTAACCAAATGATCTCCGGCCTGCGCGAAGGCTCGTTATACCGGGATATTTTAGGACGGACGGTTTCCCCGGAGATCCGGGAAGAACTGCGCCAGGCCTTTGCGGCGGGAACGCTGCAGCTCAAAGGCCAGGGAACCGTGGCTACCGTATTAATCAGTGATATTCGCGATTTTACAGTACTGTCTGAAAAAGAAGACCCGACCACCGTCCTGAACTGGCTTAACGAATATTTCAGCGAGCTGGTGCCGATCATTACCGCACACGGGGGGGTGGTCAATGGTTTTCAAGGGGACGCGCTGCTGGCCTTTTTTGGAATTTTGCCCCGGCCCTTGCCGCCCCAGGAGAGTGCAGACCAGGCCTGCCGGGCAGCGCTAGACATGCTCAAGGCCATCCAGCGGCTTAATGCCCGCCGGATCGGGCGCGGTGAACCGCCCCTCATCACCGGAATTGGGATTAATACCGGCTTGGTTACGGCGGGCGGACTGGGCAGTACGGACCGTCTCCATTACACTATTATCGGCGATACGGTTAATACCACCCAGCGCATAGAAGATCTCACCCGGCAGTTGGGTGAAAGCGGCGCTATTGTCAGCCAGCAGACGAAGCTGGCCCTGAGAAAGAAAAACAGCCAGCATCATTTAGAGCCGTTAGGCGCTAAAATCCTCAAAGGCAAATCTGATCCTTTACTGGTCTATCGCCTGTACCCTGCCGGCGAAGCTGTAGCGATGACCGAGGCCGTATCATGAACATGCTCAACAATTTCAACAAAGGCAAGGAGCAGGATCGCTGGCATTTTAGGCTGGCCTGGCTTTTGTGCGGCGGGATGATGGCCGTAGGTGTGCCGCTGTTCTCTCCAGACAGTTTGGCGGCTGGTTCATCAAAGTGGCGGTTAATCCCAGTCTCTTTCCAGTCTAAACTGGTGGCAAGTTATAAGGTGGACCCGTCAGCAACCTCGGTTCCGGCAGTCAAGTTAGATATTATTGAAGATATTATTCGTGACCAGCAGCCAAAGGCGACGGACGTTCCTCAACGGGTTGCCATCATCACCGACCGCGTGAGCCAGTCAGTTCCTACCGTGGAACTGCCGGAGGCGTCGAATTTAGAGACCACCCAACCTCCGGCCACAGTGCTACCGGTTAATCCGACTCTTCAAATCGTTACTCCTGAGCCAGTCGTGACTACACCCCAACCCAGCGGCTCGGAGTCTGACCAGGCGGCGGCTGATCCTCAATTACCGGCTCCTACGCCTCCTCCATCTACCTCAGCTCCCTCGGGCCCGGCCACCGCCACCCCTGTACCGGCGACCGCTACACCTGTACCGGCGACAGCCACCCCTGTACCGGCGACCGCTACACCTGTACCGGCGACAGCCACACCGATTCCTGCCACTGCTACACCCGTGCCGGCTACGGCCACACCGCTTCCACCAACGGCTACCACGGCTCCCCCTTCGCCTACACCTGATCTGTCTACCCCAACACCCCTTCCTCCAATAGTTACGGAAGTGCCCTCAACAGCTACGCCTGATCTATCCGCGACAACTCCGGCCCCGTCACCGGCAACTTCTGAACCGCCGCCTGCTACCGCAGATGTGCCCCCAGCCACAGCCGTGCCTGCCGATTCAACCGCGGTTCCACCAGACCCAACCCCTGATAATAGTAACGGGAACGGCGGCAGTGACGGAAGTACCACCGGGAACGGAAATAGCGACAATGGCAGCGGCAGCGGTAATGGGAATGGTGGCAGCAGTGGAGATAATCCCGGGAACGAGATTAGCGATGGTGATGATAATGGCAGCGGAACAGGTCATGGCAGCGATGATAACAACGGTGACAGTGGCGGCAGCGCGGGTAGTGGGAATGGCAGCATCAACGGTGACAATGACGGTAGCAATAATACCGGAAGTGGCAGCGATAATCGTGGCGTCGGGGACGAGAGTAACAACAGGGGCAGCGACAACGACGGCAGCGGTGGCAGTGGGAATGACAGCAACAGTGCTGACAACGGCAGTAGTACCGGGAACGGGGATAGCACCGGCGGCAACAACGCCAGCGGCAGTGACAACGAGGATGATAACAGCAATGCCGGCGGAACCAGTGACGACAGCAGCAGTGGTCATGAGAACGGCAGTAGCAGTAATGAGGGCAATCGTGACAGCGGTGGAGGGAATGACGGTGAAGAGAACGATCGTGGCAATAATGGTTAAAGGATTTCCCATTCATGCTTCTTCTTTCCTGCCTTACTCTTTGGCTCCCACGAGAAGATCACCGTGATTGCGATTTGACCGATGGGGGAACGCCGTGCTATATTTGCTTGCACTCGATAAGATAAAGTTAATTCATCTTCTATAGCCATCTTGATCGCTACCGTGAACCTACCGTGTCCCGGTAGGTTTTTTTTTGACAAGACCCTGATGTCTAAAAAAGAGTTCACTGTTGCCAATGCGTATTCCTACAACCGGAGCAGTCCTCGGCGCTGGCTGCTTTCCCATGTGCTGCGCTATCCCCTCTTTCCGTTGGGCATGCTCCTGGCGGCGCTGGTCAATAACCTGTTTTACAGTTATATCCAGATTTTTGTTGGCCGGGCTTTTGACCTGATTACCACCTCTGACTGGCCGGCCTCGGTTTTGCTGGGATTGGCTCTTAGTGCGGCGGGCGTGGCGGTGGGCCAGGGATTGACCGGTCTGGCTCGCAACTACTGCGGCGAGTTCCTGGCGCAGCGTGTTGAACGGGACACGCGGGATGAACTCTACATCAGCTTGCTGGGTAAAAGCCAAACTTTTCACGGACGCCAGCGCGTGGGCGACATCATGGCCCGCGCTACCAACGACGTGCGCGCCCTGAACATGATGTTCAGTCCTGGCCTCAGCCTCATCATCGACTCGCTGATGGGGGTCTTAGCCCCGATCATCCTGATCGCCCGGCTGCGCTGGGAACTGCTCTTCGCTCCCCTGCTATTCCTGTTACTGTTTGCCATCACCATCGCCGATTATAACCGCCAGCTTAAGCCGGTCAGCATTGCCATGCGCGAGCAGTTCGGCCGGATGAATGCCGGGCTGGCCGAAGCCATCAGCGGTATTGAAACGGTCAAAGCCAACGTGCAAGAGCGCTACGAGTGGGACAAGTTTATCCACAACGCCCGCACCTTCCGTGACTACTTTGTGCGCCAGGGGGAAATTCAGGCTCGTTACCTGCCCATGCTCATGTTCAGCGTGGCCTGGGCCGCCGGCTTTTTCCACGCCCTGTGGCTCTGGCGGGCAGGCCGTTTGAGCCTGGGTGAAGTGGTGACATTTATGGGCTTGATGGGAGTTTTCCGCTTTGTCACGTTCATCTCTATCTTTTCTTTCAACGTGGTCCAATTGGGCCTGGCCAGCGCCGAACGGGTCTTAACAGTCATCAACACTGAAACCGAACTGGATCAAAACGAAGCCGGCCTGGCCCAGCCCATCCAGGGTGAGGTGGCCTTTGACAGGGTCAGCTTTAGCTATAACAGTGTACCGGTGCTCAAAAACATCAGTTTTAAAATTAAGCCGGGCCAGACCGTAGCTATTGTCGGCCAGACCGGCTCCGGCAAAACCACGCTGACCCGCCTGATCAATCGTATTTTCGACGCCGGCAGCGGCCAGGTCTGCATTGACGGAGTGGATGTGCGCGACTGGAACCTGGAGTCGCTGCGCTCGCAAATTTCTACTATTGAGCAGGATGTTTTCCTCTTCTCCCGGACCATTGCCGAGAACATTGCCTTTGGCTGCACCGGCGCCACTCCGGAGGCTATCGAGCAGGCCGCCCGCCAGGCCCAGGCCCACGATTTTATCAGTGGGTTCAATGAAGGCTATCGGACGGAGGTCGGCGAACGGGGCGTGATGCTATCCGGAGGGCAGCGGCAGCGCATTGCCATTGCCCGCGCCTTTTTGACTAACCCGGCGATTCTCATTCTCGACGACAGTACCAGCGCCGTAGACAGCGCCACCGAAGATCAAATCCAGCGGGCCATGCGCCGGATCAGCCGGGAGCGGACGACCTTTCTCATCACCCACCGTCTCAGCCAGATTCGCTGGGCCGACCATATCCTGGTTATGCGCCGGGGCGAGCTGGTGGATCAGGGGACGCACGAAGAACTCATGGCCCGCAGTGTGGATTATCGGAAGATTTTTGCACGATATGAAGAGTAGAAACAATGGGCTTCATTCTCAACGGCCTCGAAACTGAATCTTACGACCGCACCTATCGCGACAGTGAACTGCTGCGCCGGAGCGTAAGTTATTTTAAGCCTTACACCGGCCAAATGATCGTCGTTGCCGGGGCAATTACTTTGAGCGCGGCTGCCGGCACGGGCGGGCCAATTCTCATTTCGCGGGCGCTGGATGTGCTGGCTCAAAATCCGACAATTGCAGCTATTGCTCTTATGACGGCAGGTGTCTTTCTCCTGGGCGCAACGGCCTGGGGGTTTAACTTCATCCAGCAGCGCCTCCTGGCCCGAGTGGTTGGCAGTGTGGTGCTCAAACTGCGCCAGGATGTGTTTGGAGCAACCATCGGGCACGACCTCTCCTTTTTTGATGAACACCCCTCCGGCAAAATCGTCAGCCGGGTCACCTCGGATACCCAGGATTTTGCCGAGGTGGTCACCCTGTCTACCAACCTGGTGAGCCAGGTTCTGTTGGTGCTGCTGCTGGCGATCTGGCTGTTTACGATCAACGTCTGGCTGACCCTCCTGCTGTTGGCTTTCGCCCCGGTGGCGGTGGTGCTGGCCTTGAGCTTCCGCCGCATCGCCCGGCGCGTCACCCTGGACGCCCGGCGCATCACGGCGACCATCAACGCCCAAATTCAGGAGTCGATCAGCGGAATTATGGTAGCCAAAAGTTTCCGCCAGGAGCAGGCGATCTACCAAACCTTTACCCAAAACAACGAGCAGGGCTATCGGGCCGGGCTGCGGCGCGGCCTGACCCTCAATACGATTTTTCCCATTGTCGGAGCCTCTTCTGGCCTGGGGGTGGGCCTGCTGATCTATGCCGGCGGCTTGACCAGCCGCAGCGGCCTGGTTAGCCCCGGCGAGTGGTACCTGTTTATGCAGTCGGTCGGCTTTTTCTGGTTCCCGCTGCTGGGGATTGCTTCCTTCTGGAGCCAGTTTCAAGATGGCCTGTCTGCCGCCGAACGGGTCTTTGCTCTGATTGACGCCGAACCCAAGGTCATCCAACAGGCAAACGAATCATTCAGCCCTCCCCTCTCCTCCCCGGACGACCGCAGGGGTGTTCTGGGGGGAGAGGTCCAATTCCGCCATGTTCACTTTAGCTATACCGATAAGGAAATTGTCCTGCCCGATTTCTCCCTGACCATTGCCCCGCGTGAGACAATCGCCCTGGTGGGCCACACCGGAGCGGGCAAGAGCAGCATTATCAAGCTGTTGACCCGCTTTTACGAGTTTCAGGAGGGTCAAATTTTGATAGACGGGCAGGATATTCGCCGCCTGGACCTGGGGCAGTATCGCCAGCATGTGGGATTAGTCTCGCAAACACCATTTCTGTTCTCGGCCAGCGTGGCCGAAAATATCCGCTATGGCCGGCCCGGCGCAAGCGATGAACAGGTCCGCCAGGCAGCTCTGGGTATCAGCGGGGGTGATTGGCTGGCCGACCTGCCCCAGGGCCTCGACACGGATGTGGGTGAGCGCGGAGCTAATCTCTCGCTGGGGCAGCGGCAACTGGTCGCGCTGGCCCGGGTTTTGCTCAAGGACCCGGCCATCTTCATCCTGGATGAAGCCACCGCCAGTGTTGACCCCTTTACCGAGGCTCAAATTCAAGAGGGGTTAGAAGCTGTCATGCGCGACCGCACGGCTATCGTCATTGCTCACCGTCTCTCCACGGTCAAAAGCGCCGACCGTATTATCGTGATGGATCATGGCCGCATTGTCGAAGAGGGCAGTCATGCTGCACTAATGGGCCAAAGGGGTCATTACGCCGAACTATATAATACCTATTTCCGGCACCAGTCGCCGGAGTACATCAATTCAATGCCCTACCGCCTGTCGCCAGCAGCAGAGGAGATTAGTCTAGAAGAGTGAGATCGCTGATGTTTTTATACAAGCGCCACTAACCTTTTCTGGATCAGACTCCCCACAAGTTGTAGACTGGCCGGTCCAAATTTTTGCTCGAGCTGGGTCACTGTAACCTGGCCATTAAGCATTTGGAGAATAGGCTGGCTTTGTGGGGAGAGGGTGACAAAATGACCCGCCCCGGTCAAGGCATAGCCATAGGGAGTTGGCTCAACCGAGCAGGTTAAGCGGGGCCGGCCATCGGCGGTCAGTTCCACGGTAGGGATATGCTTCAATTCGGTTAATGGGCTGCTCATCAAGGGATCGCAGAGCAAACCTAGCTGTTGGGCCAGCGCCCGACAGCCACCCCGACAGCGATTGAGCGCAGCACAGGCCAGGCATGATGAGGGGATGCGCCGGCGCCATTCGTCGAGAAGGGGGCTCTGCCAGAGTGTCTCGATGTCTTCATGTTGAATGTAGCCCAACGTCAAAGGGGTATGGGTGCAGGGACGCACCTGTCCTTGAGGGCCAATGGTACAGTGGGTGAAGCCAGAGGTACAACCTCGCTCACCCAGCTCTAAATCAGGCATAAAACAGGCCGGAACACAATTGCTCAGGATGAGGCGCGGTTCCGCGCGGTGTAGGCGAGCGATTTGGATGAGAGCAGCCTGCAATTGCCCTGGCCTAAGGGACAATCCCGGCAGAAATGGCCCATAATGACGCCCGAATGAGACGGTTGAAGCGCCCAACGATAGGGCCAAGTGGGCGACTTCGGTTATGCGCTCAAAGGTTGTCGTCAAGAGCAGCGTATTGGTAGCCACCCGCAGACCGGCAGCAGCGGCCAAGCGGATATTGGCCGTTACGGCAGCAAACGTATCAACCCCGGTGAAGGCGCGAAAGCCGGCGGCGTCAGCCCCGTGAAGTGAAACCAGTATCCCTCGCAAATGGATACACTTCTGCAAGATGGACAGGATGGCCTGGGGATCGGTCCAATTACCGTTAGTGAACAGCACAAAGGGAGCACCCAGGCTGTCTATCATGGTCATCATTTGCGCAAACTGCTTGTGCAAGGTCGGTTCACCGCCGGTAATCCGCAGCGCTTGGATATGGGGCCGGAGCCGTTCGATGATGGACGCCCAACTCGAGGCGTCCGTTTCCATGTGATTGTGGTCGAACACATTTCCACAGCCCACACAGCGGTGGTGGCAGCGTTGGGTGATTTCAAGGGTAAAAACTGAAGGTAGCGGTGGTTGTAAATAACGGGGTAAATGGGTCGGAATGACGCCATTGGTTAGCTGATCTGGCATCATTATACCTCACACTGTAGCTCGGTTAATATCTGCTGGTCTGATATATATGGCTGCTTCTTTCTAGCTGATTTTATTCTGACCTTAACCGGCGAAAGTGATCTGTCAATTACCAACTCATCAAATGATAAGGATGTTTCTCCTGGTGGAGATACCTGTGAATCGTTGTTCGGCATGACCTCTGACCTGTTGGATTTTAATCCTATTTTCTGGAACATGGATCAACATCCTTTCACTTTGTCTGACTCTGAATATAAGGCCGATAGCGAATGACCTCCTCACACATACGCCCAACCATTGGGAATTCTTGATCAAGTTGATGACGACGCCAGGCTTCCTCGACCTGACCCGCGTATCTCTTGACCATTTCGTTGGGTAATCGCATAAACGTCTCATAGATCATATCCAAGGCGCGCGGCAGACTGGAGAGCTTGGATTTGGTGATTTCGACCAACTCCAGCACAAAAGCCTCAAAAGCTTCATCCCATCGTTGTATTTGGGTCGGCTCGTGGGAGGCCACCATACCTAACTCAAAAAGTGCAGTGCCCCGGACTCCCTCAAATAAACCACGCAGTAAATGTGTGTCAGAGCTTATAAAAACATTTCGGTGAATTTCAAGCGCCTGATCATATTCTTTTTGCTGAAGGGCCAAAAGGGCTAGGCTAAGATGGCATTCGGCGAGCCGGTAAGCATCTCCGGCACTTTCGGCCTTTTGTAAGGCTTGTTTAGCATACTGGTAGGCGTGATGAAGGTCAGGTTTTTCTGAATAGGTACGAAAGATGCGGCTGATTAAGTTCCACACATCGGCCAGTTCTGAGGCCAGATTTTGCTGTTCAAAGAATTGGGCTATTTCTGTCAATTCTTTCAGCGGCCTGTCAAAAAAGCCTATCCGGTAGAGGATATGACTCCGGAGTTGCCTAACTTTGATTAGCCCCGGTTCATTTTTGATTTGAGTGAAGATAGTTTTGGCCTTATTGAGATAATCAGCGGCTTCAGCCGTGTTAGTTGTATCCCAAAACACCGTAGATAGAGCCATATAAGCGTCGCCGATTAGTTTAGGATCTTGTAACTCTTGACCTACATGAAGTACAGTCTTGGCCAGATGACGCGCCTTGGTCAAGTCACCGAGTCGGTAAACAGCTCGAAACTGATCTAAGATTACCTCGGCTCGACTCCGATCATGATGGTTACTTAGAAGCGTAATGATGTTTTCGCCAGACTCAACGGCATCCCGCCATTCCCCTCGTCTCATAGCTCGCTCATAATCTAACCTGAAGCGATCCATTTTTCTTTCTTCCTCGATTGTCTCCCTAATTAAATTCAATTCGTTAACGAGTTCAGGATACTTAAGTTGCTGCCACTCAAACGGGACATTCTTGGGATAGCCAACCCTTAGTTCTGGTTGTTTGTGCCACTCATAGGTGATATTACTGATATATCGTTCAGCCAAATCAGGCCTATCTCTTCTCAATTTGCCTAAGCGCATAGTCAGTCTATCAACGGCCCGTTCATAAACGGCCCGCTTAAACCGAGTGGCCAATCGGCATTGTCGGCCGTATTCAGCAAAGGCCACATCGTAGTTAGGTTCTGCACTTTCAAAAGCAATATCACCCCGCACCTGGCAAAACAGACTCCAGAGTTGATAATACCGTTCTTGGGCTAATTTAACGCCTTTCTCCCAATGACATATTGCACTTTGGTGGTGGCTGTGGCAGCGCGCCTGGTCAACCCGCGACCAATGAAGATAATGTAAGGCTTGGGTTAAATGGCACTCCGCCTGGCGGAACTCATCTCCGCTATAATAAGCCAAGTGCTCGGCTTCGTGAAGAAACTTTTCTACCTGACCCATATAGTCTTGCTCACTTAACAGGTTCGCGACGACTTCAGGATAGTCCCCACAGATGCGGCTGATAAGATTAAGCGTATCGGCTAATTCGGAAAAATGTCCTCTTTTCCGAAACACTGCCTCGACTTCTTTTAGCAATTGGGCCGCTTTTTCAGGCATCCCGGAATGAAAATAAATATAAGCCCGGTGTTTGGTGATCAGTGCCTGTAAAATTTCGTTCTGGGGGGGGCAAACGCGCTCGGCTTCTTGGAGATAACTCATCGCCTCCGCAGTACTGCCCATTTGCCACAAAATCATGGCCATAACATACTTGCTCGTGGCCACCTGGTCCGGATCCCAGGTTTGCCGCAGCAAGATACTGGTTTGGCATAACAGCCGGGCCTCGTAGAAATCGCCGGTAAACCGGTGCACATTGGCCAGGCTATTAAGTGTTTCGGCGATTTGGCTCAGCAAAAGCGACTTTTTCTGGGCGTGGGTTTGAACTGAAGGCTTGTGGCTCAATTCATGCACCAAGCCCAAGGCAATCTCTAATGATTGGTTATAGTATCGAATTGCTTGCTGCCAATTACCGATCGAACGGTAACAAAAGCCAAGCTGGTGGTAGACCAAATAAAGACGCTCGCTCAAGTGGCGGTCAAGGGGACGAGCCTTGGCCAGATCGAGCTGGATGATTAACTCTTTTATTCGTTGTTCCCCTTGGGTGAGTTTTGCTTCGGCTTCAATAAATTTTTGCTGAGCTATCGAAACCCCACCATCATAATAACCAGCCACAAAGCATGTCAGTAAATCTGAAAAGTCCGGTGTCTTTTCAAATTCTCGCAAAAAGTTAATGGCTAACGTTGCCAATCCATGCCGGTGATCATCCACCAATTGTTCAAACAAATGCTCAAATTCCTCGTAACCGGAGCCAAAATCTGCGTAAAGCCGGTAATACATTTGCTCGACGCGATAGGACCAAACAGTAACCTGCTGCTGTTCGGTACAGTTTGATAGGTCAGGGAAAGTAGCCAGCTCTTGCTTATAATAATCACAAGCTTTTGCACTCAGCTCACGCCGGAGTGTTTTATCAGAGTCCTCGGCCAAATCCCAAACATGCTGCTGAACCAGGCGGGCCATCTCGTCGTGCAGCACAAAGTAGTCATCATTTATGAATTTAACAAAAGGTAATTCCCTGAGTTCGGCAATAAGCTTAGCTGCCTGCTTCTTCCGGGCCGAACGACCCAAATCCTGAAGAAAGAAAAACTCTAATATCTGGCGATTGAAACGCTTGTGGAAGTGGGCCATGTATAAGATGACCTCATCCACCGGCGACTCTAACTGGCGAATGCCATCCATAAGCGCATACTCAAATCTTGTTCTGAGTTCTGACATCTCATTTGCTGGCATATTCTCTAGTTCTGCCGGCTGCATCGTCGTAATCTCTGGCATCAACGGGATGCCTCTATCCAACCAATCCAAGGCCAGGGCGATTTTGATCGGGCTCTTATCACTCAGGAGATATACATTCTGGCGGAGGGTATCATGCACCTTCTCCACATGCGGGGTAATTGTTTCGTCAAAGTAAAGCTGGGCTTCACGCTTATCAAACCCCATCAACCTGAAGGACAATCCCTGTCCTGGCCCAAAAATTGTACTCAATCGCTCTACCAGAGCCGAATCATCATTGTAACGACCGGCCAGAATTAAGACGGTATTTTTTAACTCGGCTGCCAGACTCAAGATAAACTCTAGCAGTGGGGATTGCTGTACCAACTCAACCGTATCAAACAACAGAATAAGCCGGTGCTTCTTGGCCAGGCAGTTATAATCCTGCACAAAGGCATTTTGAGCTTCACGCTCTCGGTACAATCTAACGAGCGGCTCCAGAGTTTCAATACCACGCATCTTCGCCTGAAAAGTGGGAAATCCGTCCCGCTTCATCGCCGCGATTTTTTGCAGAATCCAGGATTCAACCCGGTGTCCGGTCTGGGAAAAATCAATAATATCCGTCACCAAAATAGCCGGTTCAAGATTTTCTGGCGAGGGTTTATACTCTTCCTTTATTTTGCGCAGGATAGTCGTTTTGCCAACCCCGCCTGCCCCGGCTACATTCACCAGCACAGTTTGGCCGTAACGAGTTATTTGCTCTTTAATATCCAATAACTCTTTGTCACGCCCAATAAATTTTGGGAATTGAATGCTCATAGTTATCTCTCCCCGTACCCCATTTATTAGCCAACATTTTCTTTGACAAACTTTTCAATTTGATGCAGCAGAGTTTCGTAGCATTCAGTCCCCCCTGTAATCCGCTGGGCCGTCTCCTGAAGTTCCTCGTCCGCTTCCCAATAAGATCTGAGAAGAGGCAGGTAATTCGGCCACTGATTTTCGTTAATTGTGACCAGTAGTAGGGCTAGATGCTCTTCGAGGATAGCTTGAGTCTGATGACAAATATCTTGGACAGTGATATTTGGTTGCATCTCGAACGCTTTTAGGGTATGGTATATGACTTCTATCAGACTTACCACCGAGCGACTTGGAGGTATCTTTTTGTCCTGAAGCCACCTGCAAAAGATATCCCGCGCCTCGGCATTGGTGGCTTGATAGCGATTTACCTTGTTGTACTGCATGTTCAGGGAAAGGGCGCGGCGAACTGCAAAATTCATGGTGTACATGGTTTCATCTTTGCTAGGTTCATTGACCAAGTAAGTTTCAACCAAACGTTTGCGGAGTTCGCGCGCCTGGCGATCAAAATCTGATATTTTGGTCACATTCCCACCCAGTACACCTCTCTCCAAACAGGCTGCTAATAACAGTGGATCAAAACGACGAAAAACACTGAGAGTTTCAAACGTGGACAGAAGATTTCTGGGTATGGAATTTAACATCTCGGTTTTGATTATCGGGAAAACATGGGTATTAAAAAAGAGCTTCCACTGCCTTGCATCCGGCACAAATTTTGCATCGGCTATGGCAAACAGAACCGATTTTGCACACTTGGGATGCCCTCCCGTCAGGTAATAAACCTGATCGCTAAGGCTTAGGCAGTGTTGCGGGGTCATACTGAATTTTTTATGAGCTGCTAATTCCATTAACATGCCTTGAATCGGATCTTCCGGATTTTTTTGCAATGGTTCAACAGACAAGCGGGTGAAATGTAGATTGGGGTGATAATTTCTTATTTTGACAATAGGCTGTTGGGCGGCAATTACCACTTGAACCTTGACCCTGTCCGCATCTTTGGCCTTCAATGTAGCAAGAAACGGTTGGCAATTGATCAACCCATCTTGACTGATAAGCCAGTCAATCACTGTTCGATGTTTTTCTGTAGCCGAATCAAATAAGAATAAAAAATGATTGGGGGCATGTTCAGAGCGATACAATTCGCTAATAACCGCTGCTAAATCATTGGTAGTTGCTGCTGGCTGTGGCTCTGCTTCGTCCTTCAACTGTCTCACCGCCTCTGACACGATCTTGTCCGGCGTGGCATGGATAGTCAGGTCTATATAGACGGAGCGAACATTTTCATATCTTTTAAATATGTGCCGCAGAAGGTGAGTTTTGCCGACGCCGCTGGGACCATATAACTCAATATGGTTGGCTTTGCTGTTAAGGATATTTGGGCCTTGTGGTCCCCGATCGTGCAGCTTGAAGGCTAACCTCACCTGTTGAATACCTAAGTCCCGGATAATGGCGTCATCCTTATCATACAAAGCAATAAGTTGCTCAACTGCGGCTGAAGGCATTTCAACATGCAGACCTATATTTCCATTATGAGTATCACAAATATCCCAAATGCGTATATGAGTAGGAGCAACATCCAAAATATCGGCCAGTACTCTTAGCAAGGCCCATTGAAGGCCAGATGAGATACTGGATGCACTGCCTTTAAGTATGATTTCTGCCTGGTCTATATCAGGACTAATTAATTTCTTAGAGGACGGGGGAGGAACCTTGTCTGTTTTTTGGGGATCCTTATTAGCGGTTATTTGATCCAGTTCCACTTGCAGTTGCTTGATCTGCTGTTCGATATTCTCAATCTCTAGTTCAATTTCTGGAGGAACATTGAAACCGAATAGTGCTTTTTTGCATTTAAGGACATGTAAACGGCGATGGTGAGCTATTATCAAATTTCTTACTTCATCTTCTCTAGACATAATGACTTTGCTCCAGTGGGAGTTTTGTTTTCCATGTGACCTATACCCCCCAAGTTGTCACTATGCATCCATTTACCACACATGTTAATCCATTATTCCTCCTCCTCAAACAACCTCAACTACCTTACCTCCGCTACCACCATTAAACCTGTCAGTCACTCCCGACTTTCCAGGTTCTCTGTTTTCTTAACTTTTGATCCAACTGCTCTTTAAGGATGTGGTAGAGTTCCGCTTTAAGCCGATTTCCCCGTTCGGTTTCAATCTCATATAATCTTTCGAGCCGCTGGACTGCATCCGAATAAGCGTTCTGTCCCTCAAAAAGCCTCCCGCTAATGCTGGTATCGTAAATTTTCCCCTGGATTAACCGGGCTACCATACGATGGGGTTGATTGTCCTCGGGTAGGTAATCAAAGGCTTTCTGCGCCCATATTTTGGCCTCTTCAAAATGATCCTGTTTCTCCAACACCCCACTCTGAAATAGCCAGGTCAAAGCTTGATCAGCGAGATGAAAGTCGCTGTCCAATTTCAGTAATTCCAAGGCCCGCTGAACTTCGTTCCCGGCTTCATTAATGACGCCATTTTTAGCCAGGGGTTGGGTCTCTTCCTGCCCTTCAAGTAGTGATCTGGCCTTCATCAAGTGTTGGAGAAACGGCCGGTGAGATTGAAGATCGGGAATTAAACACAAGGGAGACCAGAGAATTCTCTCGGCCAATTGAGATATTTGCTCTTCTAAACCTTTGATTTCAGCCTGTTTCTGCGCAATCCCATGCTTTAGTTGGGGGACAGGAGTGGCTTCAAGATTTTCAGGGGGAGTGTTCGTCATATCATCATCCGGGTATTGCCGCAAGCGCCGCGCCAAATTATCAAGCGCTGCCCGGCACTTATGTTTCTCACCGATGAGATGGATGAGCTTCTTATTGAGGGTAGCCATGCCAAAACCTCCAGATTAAGCGAGATCTAACTCAACAATTAATGAACGTGTCCCTACTATCTGATATATGGGCGGCTCAGTTAATCAAAGGTCTGGATGATGAGGGCGAAGCCCCCGGAGTGGGTGATTCCAAGAGATTATTCAAGAATTCTAAGGATTTGATTGTCTCTAAAGGTAAAAATGGTCCCACGCCGGGGTTGACGGCAATCTCCTGGATGGTTTTGAGGAAACGGAGGGCAACAAAATAGGGAGGGAGTCTTTTATCCTGGTTGACTAACTTCTGAAAGCCTCGATCAATGGCCAGCATCATTTCCAACTGGGCATAAGCATAAGCTGTTTCCCGGGCCAGCATAGTTTGCGCCTGGCCGTGCGCCTCTTCGACGCGATCCTCGGCGTTTCGGCCCGACTGCCAGGCTGCCCGCATTTGGCGTTCGATGGAAGGGTCAACCGGCTTGAAGGGGCCTAACATGACATCCAGGACGTGAACTCCAAAGGAAGCGGACTGCTGGCGTAATCGGTCCAACATCTCCTGACCAATTTCTTGTCGCGGATCCTTATTCAGATCTGCCGGTTCAAAGAGCTGGTCGAGCGATTTGCCGGCCACGATTTCCCGCAAGGTGCTGTCCACGTTCCCCATCACTCGCCCTTTCCAATCAAAGCGGCCGGGCAGTCCGGAGTCAGCAATGCGTCGCGCTTCAGCCCTGGCCGCCTGTTCAAGCGCTGCTTTGCTGGCGGGATAGGGCTTTTCAAGACAGGGCGAGCCGCATCTAATTTGGAAGCGGACGGAAATTTCCGTATCAACTGCGATCCCATCTTTTGTATAGGCTCGCGCTGCCGGTATGGTTCTCACCTGCGGCCTCAGGTCCAAGATCTCCCGAATCCGCTCAGAGCGATCCAGAAAGACCAGTCCCGGCCCTTCAACTCGACTTATCCGCCCGTAGCGCTCTAAGACCACGGCGCTGTCATTCTGGATAATTATCTTGCCCGGTCCCCCCAATTGGCGATTAGCAATAAACTTACGCTGATCGGTGTCTCGCACCTTCCCCTCAGAAATAACAGCAAAAGGATATGGAAACGGCCAGGGCCTACCGAACAGACAAAGTACGGTAAAGCGAAAGCCAGCCCCCCATGAATCTAAACTGTATACCATCTTGACAAAGAGACCCGCTATGAGTAATGCGCCGAGCAGGGCAATAAGGGTGGGCAAAGTACCAAGTGCTGCCCAAATGGGGTCAATGTCCCCCCCGAAGAGTAAAAAGTTAAACAAAAAGACCGGGCCTAACGCTAACAGCAAGGCTAAGAGGAACAACCCCAGGCGTATGTTAGCTCGCCACTGATGATTACGGCGGTGAACTAATTGCTCAGGGGGAAAGCGTTTGTGAAACCAGCTTGGACCGTATTCTTCTGAGTCAAACATATCCGCTACCTCAGCCTTTCTTTTGCTCGTAAGCGGGCGACAGCATCAACTGCCGGATTTCCTGCAGTGTTGACTGCGTGTCAAAGACTTCCAGAGGTTTGGGGAAGTTTTGCTGTGAAAGCATCTGCTCGATGGCGCTTACAAAACTCAAAGCAATGATATCGCCCGGTTGGGCGCCGTTATCATGGCTGGCCATTTCTCGGAAACCTTCCTCCACGGCGTTAATCAGCTCGATTAAGGCTTTAGCTCTGGCCTGTTCCAGAATGCGAAGAGCCTCCGCTTCACCCTCCGCCTGGCGTACACTGGCCCGGCGCTGCCACTTCACCTGCCAGCTATTTATCCGCTGTGTGGCTACGTTAACCAAACTTTCCCTCTCGTCAGCCCCGCGACGCTGGCTCTCTAAAGGATCATCAGGTTCAATGTTGGCAAACCCTACCCCTATAATTTCAACACCGGAGCCAACCATCTCAGCCAAGAGGTGGTCCTTGATATGCTCCCGGATTTCGCCTCTAGGTACCTGGTCAGGCTCTTCAGCGACCAAGAGCCGATCCAAAGGGTAAGTAGATATCACATCGCACGCGGCTCGCTTGGCTTTTTGTATTGTCAGTTTATACCAGCTCTGCTTGCCATCTTCGGCAACGTTTTCCTCACACACGGCCTTAAATACGGCATCTGGATTGAACGGATAAAGGCGTTCCGAGGAAGACGGCAGCCCGGTTCGGTCAATCCGACAAGGTACAAACATAGTAAGTTTGACACTGATCCCATCCTTCGTGATCGCTTTGACTCCCGGCACAATCAAAATGTGATGGCGTAAATCCACGAGTTCCAGGACACGTTCCAGTCGTTTAGTGAACACAATATCCCCATCCGCCACCCGAGTTACCGTGGCCCCATTGTGAAGTACAACAGCGTGTTCGGGCCGCTGCAAAATGATCCCCAGTCCGCCCTTTTTGGCGATAATATTACCGTCAACGCGTTTTTCCAGCCTGTCGGTTTTCTCGTCATAAGCGTAAAAAGGAAAGTTTGTTCCTCGGGCAAAGCCAGTGAGAGCCTGGGCGGGTTGGATCCACTGGCGCCACTGTTTTAATTCAACCGGAAGCAGGAAAAAGGAAATAAAAGCAACGGCAAGACGATAAAGGAGGAAGGGGTACAGAAATAGAATAAGAATTCCAACCCAGACCGCTATAGACATTTTCTGCAGCGGAACACCGGACAAGACAACATACAAGGCCGCCGCATCAATCATGAGAAGCTGAAATAAATAGTTCCATCTAACTTGGGACTTTTTTACGCGCCAGATTACTAATAGTCCCAGTAAATTAAAGAGGGCAATTAATGTGAGGGGATTTAGAAAAAGTGAGGATAAAAATTTCACGGGATAGCTCCTCTCGTAGAAAAGATCAACTGAGGATAGGGGGTTCACCGGCGCTAGATCCTTCCAGTCTGGCAGATCTATGCATAGATGAGACTAAATGTCGCTTAAATCAAATTGCTACCTTTCAAATTTCACTGAAGTTGGAGATTTTTACCCTATTTTTAAGGATAAGCGAAAGTTCTTTAAGGTGATAGTGACACATGTCATCTAACCCGCTGACAATTATCCTCTCTTGTTGCCAGCCGAATTATTTTTATACTGCCAACGATCACTAACCGAGTTTTTTAAGACAACAATTTGGGACAGATACTTGATCTATATTACTTTTGGATATTGTTGTTCTTAGATTATAATGTTTTGTATCAGGCTGGAAACCATCCCTCAAACTTGTCATTTCTAACCGAATATCAAAACGGGTGGGATTTACTTTGTAGGGTTAACAGTTAGAGATCCAAGTAACGGGCGGCAAGTCAAACCATGCTGGAAGAATTGGTCGGTAAACGATTAGGGCAGTATCGAATCAAGGCGATTCTGGGGAAGGGAGCTATGGCGACCGTGTTTAAGGCTCACCAGCCCAGCCTGGATCGGTATGTCGCCATTAAAGTATTACCCCCCTCCTTTGCCGCCGAAAACCCCGCTTTTACCAAACGCTTTCAACGTGAAGCCAAAGCAATTGCCCGCTTGTACCACCCCAATATCTTACCGGTATACGATTTTGGGATATACCGGGATTACAGCTACATCGTCATGCGCTATGTGGAAGGCGCTCGGAGCCTCAGTCAAGTCATACCTGCTGCCCTTACCACCGAGCAGATCATTGATCTGATCAGCCAGGTAGCTAGCGGACTGGCCTATGCTCACGCTCAGGGTGTGATTCATCGCGATGTTAAGCCCAGCAACGTTTTGTTGGATGCGGGTTGGGCTTTGCTCTCAGATTTTGGCCTGGTCAAAGTCCATGAAGTGGCGACGCAGATTACCGATGTGGGGAAGGGCATCGGCACGCCGGCTTACATGTCGCCCGAGCAGGCCCAGGGAGACGCAGTTGATCAGCGGACTGATATTTATTCCCTGGGAGTCATGCTTTATGAGATGCTGACCGGGACTATTCCCCACAATGCGCCGACCTCTCTGGGTATTCTGCTGAAACGAACGACGCAGGCTCCTCCCTCGCCTCGGGCGATTAATCCCCTCATTTCCCCAGGTTTGGAGCGAGTGATACTGCGCTCCCTGGCTATTCACCCGGCAGATCGTTATGAAAGTGCTGAAGATTTCATCGCTGCCTTGAAAAAAGCGATGACGGATGAGACATCACCGACGCCCGAAGCGCTCAATCGAAAAACGGTTATATTTCCCTTTCCCACTCCGACCGGCCTTGCTCCTCAAGAGGATTCCTTAAAAGCTAAACTGTCACATGCCTGGCGCAACCCCTTCTGGCTCACCATTGCCGGTATCTGTATTGCGGCCGGGGCGCTTTCCTTGTCGAGTGGCAATGTTTTTAGGTCAGTGGCCTCCCAGGCCACCCCCACGCTAACCCTGGCCCCAATGGCAATGCTTACGCCTCGCCCCACCCCCGCTCCAACGTCAACCTATACACCTGTCCCGACTGCGACCCTGACCCCCACTAAGGTCGTCCTGATCAGCTCAACCAAAACGCCCTTGCCGGCTACCTCTACGCCAACTCATACCCTCGTGTTACCGGTCGGCTCACCCCCGCCTACAATAACCCCAACCGCCACTCTTGCTGGCGTAATTACCCTGCTGAACCCCTTGTCGCTTGAGGAACCCTCTTATGGCCCTACCTATTTTGAATGGCAGTGGACAGGTGAGGCCATACCGCCCGAATTTGGCTTTGAGGTGCGGGTTTGGCGTGAGGGGGAGCCGCCCACCGGGGCGCATGATGCCGTCCTGGATAATCTGCAGGATCGCGTCGAGCACCTGGGCAAAAACACCTATCGCTTGAATATCAATATCCGGGATGCTTTTGGTGTAAGAAGGCGCACCGGCCGCTACTTGTGGACGGTAGCCCTGGTCCGCATCAGTCCAACTTATGCTGACCTGGAACGGCAAGCTGAACCTGCTTACCTCCGCTTTGAGGCGGGTGGCGATGGTAAGGGTGATAACAAAGATAACGGGAGTGGTGTTGGGATTGATTAACGCAGTTTGACGCGCTTCAAGCTGGATAAATGGCTGACAAATGTCACTGTGAAGTGACGAAGGTTGTCACTTTGCATAATAGGGGATTTGTATTAAACTGCACCTATATCGTTTTCGAAACAGTTGCCCCCTGCCCTCTGAATAAAACCACAAAAATTGTCAGAAATGGTAGGGACAACCCTTGTGGTCGTCCCGATGGGCAGGCACAGGATTACAGGTAGTGTCATTGTAGAAAGGTTCAGCCATGTCCTCCCCTAAGGTCAATCAGTCCACGATCGTTCACCACACCATAGCCTATCGAGCAGAAACCGAGAATACGAATCCAGATGCTCAGGTTTGGGAGTTCATTTGCCCCTATTGCAATTACAGGGCCAGCTATACCAAACTCAGTCCGATGGTGAGTTCGCTCACGATCTTGCACCAGGGTGATTCCCTGGTCCGCCACCGGAACAGTTTTGCCTCGGAGAAAAAGGAAGAAACTTGGTTAACACCTGCTTTGCGCCAGCAGATGGAAAATCTGCTGCAAGATGTGAACATGGATTAGTTGTTATCTCTGCTTGTTATTACCCGGCCCCACAGGTGCATCGCACCTGAGCAGTTACTTCTCTCCTGTACCCCAACGCCCTGGATTTCCCGGGGCGTTTTGCTTTTTAATGACCCTTGTAATACTTTTATGGCGTGGTGCCTGGGTCCGTTAATCTTACATCCTGCGTAATTTGGAGGAAACATATGCTTGTCTATGTTGACCTGGAACATGACCGTCTGCAGCAGCAGCCAGACCTGTGGGAAAAAACACTGGCCCGGCGGCTAAAGCACAAGTACCGGCTGGAAGAACTGTCCGGCGATCTGTGCCTGATTGTGCGCTATAACCGAGTCAAGCCCGACCTGCTGCGGGAGTTGAATGCCCGCGCGGTGCTGGTCAGCGGCTGTTCCACCGACTTTGAGCACTATTCCGAGGAGAGCCTGGCCGGGCTGCGGGCGGTCTACCGGGAGGCGGCGCAGCCTATCCTGGGCCTCTGTGCCGGCCATCAATTACTGGCCGAAACTTACGGGGCGGAAATCGGCCCGCTGGGCCTGCTTTCCCCTGGCGAACCCGACCCGTATCATGACACCTCTTGGCCAGGGATGAAGCAGGAACACGGCTTTATGCCGGTGACCCTGCGCCGGCAAACCCACCCTTTGTTCAACAATTTGGCGCAGCGGTCTGCTTTCTTTCAAGCGCACTATTGGGAGGTCAAAGCGCCGCCGCCGGGTTTCCTGGTGCTGGCCGAGAGTGATTTGTGCCGGGTCCAGGCTATCGCTCACACCGACCGCCCCCTTTTTGGCGTTCAATTTCACCCCGAAGAATACGACCAGGCCCATCCCGATGGGCGGCGGCTACTGGAGAATTTCTTGAGAATGGTCAATGCGAAATAACCAGGGCGGGCTTTGGAAAGTTTTAACCATCCTCTAATCCCGGCAGAACTGGTGATATCCGAATGATGGGCCAAAATTTTGAATTACAACGCCGGCAAATGAATGCCACCGGCATCGGCCTGGCCGGAGTGGATGGGGTCTGGTGGCTGCCGGCCATCGAACCATTCGCCCTGCCTGCTCAGGCAGCCCGCGATCTGGCCCAGATTGGTCAGGCTATCTTTGCCCTCTTTGATGCCGTGACAAGCCTGTATGGTACTCCGGCCGGGGCAGCCGCTGGTCTGGATGACATGCTGACGTACAAAGTTCCGCCAAACATCTCACGCCTGATAAGCCAGGGCCGGGTCGAGTCTGTCCGCCCGGATTTTCAACTGGTCAGCCAGACCTCAAAGATCTCAAAGACCTTTGAGGTCTCCTTTGTCGCCACCGAGTTGGAAATCTGCCCTTCGGCCCACGGCTACGCCCAGGCGATGCAAACCGGTTACGGCTTGCCCCCCGATTTGGTGGAGAGCTTCGCCCGCTACCTGAACGGCCGGGAACTGCTCTTGGTGGGGACGCAGCAGTGGAGCGAATTCCTGTTCGAGCAACTGGCTTTCTGCGGCGCCCTGGCTGAAGTTGGCAGCCGGGCCAGAGTATTGTATGATTTACCGGTAAGGGTAATGGCAGACCAAATCCGCCAGGGACAGCGCTGGCAGCCGCCCCTCTTCGGAATTAAGCAAAAACCGCCTGCTTGGAATGACAATCTGCTGGAGCGTATCCGGGCGCACGGATTTGAACCTTTCCTCTGGCCGGATGAAACGGGCTGGCCAGAGGCCGTGGGTGATGCTGTTCTTTTTCGCTTTGGCTATGTTGACTGCTTTGGTCCGGATAAACTGCGATATTTTGAGCGGTGGCGCCGCCAGGGGGCGGCAGTGCTTAATCCGCCTGCATTTTTTCTGGACAGTAAGGCGGTCATGGTCGCGCTGAACCTGCCGCTGGTGCGGGAGTACGTCACCGGCACCGACCCTAACACCCTGGCCGTCCTGGATCGCTGCATTCCCGAAACCCTGCTGTTGCGTCAGGAAACGCTGCCGCGCCTTGTGGCGGAAAAAGATGCCTGGGTGATCAAATACGCTGGATTCGATGGCGGCAACCAGGCCTGGGGGGGACGCAGCCTGCAACTGGGCCTGAGTCACTCCGCTGCAAGCTGGCGGGAGGTGCTGGCGCAAGCCCTCCAATTACCGTGGCCGGTGGTGGCCCAGCGCATAGTGCCCTCGACGCAGGTAGATATTGCTTATGTGGATAGCCAGGGTGAGGTGCAACTAATGAAGCAGGGGGTCACTCGCCTGCGGACATTTTTTTTGCGCCAGGGTGCTGCCGCTGTTGCCTGCGGCTCGCATCTGACCGTAGCCGGCGGGACCATCCAAGTCTCTGAAGCGACCGACACTGTTCAGGCCCCAATCCTGTTTCGCGATTGAAGTTCAACGAAACATATCTGCTCCGGGTGGCACACTTGACCTAAATAGTAACGACGAAAGGAGGTATCAGCAGCTACCCGTTTATTGTCAAGTTGACCTGTCTCATCGTTAGCTTTAAGTCCACTATGACCAACAAGGAGGTTATACGTTATGTCTCAAACCGATGCTGCTTCTCCTGGGCCTGGTTCGGCCAAACCCAAATCGCGCGGCCGGCAAATTGGTTGTGGTATTTTGGCGGTGGTGATTCTGGCTTGTGCCGCTTGCGCCGGGATTAATTTTTATCAATATACGGTGCAGCAACAGAATTACGAGGCCGGCCACGCCGCCTATCTCAAATCAGATTGCGCGGCGGCCGTCCCTTTCTTTGATCAAGCCATCAATGGGGGTGGTTTGGGGGGTGATAGCAATGAGGCGGCCAAGGCGTCGGTCAATGAAAAGGCTGAGTGCCAGGAATTACAGAAAGCTGTTGACGCTCAAGCGAGCGGCGAATTTGGCACAGCGCTGGCCGGTTACGCCGGTTTTTTGGATACTTATCCGGAGACACCCCTGCTTCCGACAGTCCGCAGCCAGAGCGAAACCCTGTTCAAAGAGGGAGAGGCTATCGCTGAGCAGGCCGACCTGGCTTTATGCCAGCAGTTTGAAGCGCTGCGGACACAGGAATTGGTGCCGGCCAAAGAAGCGGCGCTGCCCCCCTTACTGCGGACCTGCGGCCAGGCCCACGAAGATAACAATGACCCCACCAGCGCAATCAACTTGTATCAATTGCTCCTGACGGATTATCCCGATCATCCACTGGTCGAGGAAACCACGGCGGCTCTGGCTCGAGCCTCGGTAGCGGAAGCGCGGGCGGCCGGAGCCGGCAATATTCCGGCCCCGCAGAGCGTTGGCAGCAGTGGCAGCGGCCCGGCTACCGTAGTTATTCAAAACGACTCGCCCGAAAAGCTGAGCATCGTTTTTAGCGGCCCTGAAGCCCGCATCGAAGAGCTGGAAGCGTGTGCGAACTGTACCAACTATACCGGCGATGGCCCCGAGTCTTGCCCGGAGCAAGGTCCGGTAGGTACATATGAACTGCCTTCCGGTGATTATGATGTGGTCGTGAAATCTATCAGCGATGAAGGTGTCACCCCTTTTACCGGCCAATGGAGTCTGGCTACGGGCGACGAATATTATAGTTGTTTCTTCCTGGTGACAACTGTGCAATAGCCGTGTTCGAGCTGGTTCTCAAACTCAGTTTGAGAACCAGCTCGCAAATCCGTGTAATCTGTGAATCACTTATTGTGGAGTTGTTACTACTCAGGTGACTGGCACTTTGCTCCAGTTAACCAGGTGCCAGTCACCTTTGGTCCGAGCAGTTACAAAGGAGTTTGTTTTTTAACGGCTCGACTTGTCATGCGTCCTAATTCTTGATCAGGTTGGCCAACACTTGCTGAATCTGCTGGCGGTCTTCAAAAGCGAGGGGCAGGTGAAGCGGGACCAGCCTCGATCGGCTCGTTCGTTTCATCCACGCGGGATAAGCAGACTTTGAAAATAGTGCCGTGTCCGGGTTCACTGTAAACCCGGATATGCCCACTGCTCTGGTTAACCATACCAGGGACCGCAGCCAGCTCCGACATGTCTTCCAGCTTCAAGTCTATCAGGGCCAGCGCTGGCCTCTCCAGCCAAATTTGGTCCAGGGCGGTTTGGCCCCGCTCAACCCCAAACGCATTGTACCCTCATACCGCTTTGACAACTAAGTTGACTTTTAAAATCAATCGCTATATTCTGAGACAGTTTGTAAATTAATGCTAATTGCCTGAGAGGAAAACATCATGAGCCGAGAGAATCGCCGTAAAGACCGTACTGTCCGCCGCGCCAAACCTTTCCCTCCCGGCCTGGAAGGAGGACGATACCAACCACTCTCCGCAGCCGAAGTCCAGCGCATTCATGAGGCTGCTCTGAGTGTACTGGAGCGCACCGGCGTGGAAATCCTGGAATCGGAGTGTCGTCTCCTCTTTGCCCAGGCAGGGGCCAAAGTGGACCCGGCTCGCAACCGGGTATTTATCCCCCGCGGCCTCGTTGAAGCCGGTTTGAAGCAGGCCAACCGCCAGGTGATGCTGTACAGCAAGGACGGCCAGACCGATCTCGATCTGCGCAGCAAGCGCGTCCACCTGGGTACCGGCGGCGCGGCCATCCTCATCCTCGACCTGGAAACGGGCCGCGCCCGCGAAACCCGCCTGCGCGACCTGTACGACATCGGCCGGCTGGTCGAGACGCTGGACAACATCCACTTTTACCTGCGCCCGGTCGTCGCCCGCGAACTGTCGAATGAGGATATTGACCTCAACACCTTTTACGCCTGCCTGGCGGCGACCCACAAGCATGTCATGGGCGGCTGCTACTTCGCTTCCAAAGTAGCCGAAATCAAAAAGCTTGGCGCCCTGATCGCCGGGGGTGAGGACAAATTTTTGGAGCGGCCTTTCCTTTCCTTTAACCTGGGCTATATGGTCAGCCCGCTGCGCTTTGCCGCCGAAACCACCGAAACCCTGACGGCGGCCATTCGGGCCGGTATCCCGGTAGCGCTGGTTTCTGCGCCCCAGTCGGGGGCGACGTCGCCCGCCTCGCTGGTGGGGACGCTGGTGCAGACGATTGCCGAGGAGTTAGCCGGGTTAACCTATGTGCAGTTGGTCCGCCCGGGCCACCCCGTTTTGCAGGGCGGCATGCCCCTGGTGGCCGACCTGCGCACCGGCAGCACCGCCGGCGGTTCGGCGGAACTGGCCCTCATGAATGCCGCCTCGGCCCAGATGTCCCACTTTTACGGCGTACCGATTTACAACACCTGCGCCTTGACCGACAGCAAAGTGCCCGATGCCCAGGCCGGGTTTGAAAAGGGCTTGACCACGGCAGTCACTGCCCTGGCCGGGGCCGAGTACAATCACCACGCCGCCGGCATGCTGGAATCCATGCTGGCCGTAGCCTACGAACAGTACGTGATTGACGACGACATCAACGGCCAGGTCATGCGCCTGGTGCGCGGCCTGGAAGTGACCGAGGAGAGCCTCTCGCTTGACGTGATTCACGAGGTCTGTAACGGGGAAGGCCATTACCTGGGCCATCCTCAGACCCTGGCCCTGATGAACAGCGAGTACTATTATCCCCACACCGCCGACCGGGCCAGCCGGGCCGACTGGGAAGCCGCCGGGGGGCTGGATATGCGCGAAAAAGCCCGCCGCCAGGCCCGCCAGACCCTGCAAACCTTCTTCCCGGAAATTGTGCCGGAGGAGGTGGACCGGCAGGTGCGGAACGAGTTCAATATTTTGCTGCCGCGAGAGGTGATGGTGCTGGGGGCGTATCCGTAAGGAATGATTTGCACGAAACCTGGTGGCTTTTTAAACTTGAGGGTTAGCAGTAATAAGAGGGATTATCGCCATGCCATCGGTTTCTCATCCTAAGCCTGGAATTGTTCGGACTTCGTTCCTGGCGCTGTTACAACTGGCCATTTTTCTCCTGGGGTTGTGGTGGGCCTGGCAGGCCTGGCAAAGCGCCGCAGGTGTCCCCAATGACCGGTTTTGGGCGGCGATGGCCCTGGCCTTGTTTGCCGGCGGCTTGGCTCAGATTAATCTGATCGGCCCGCTGCGGGAACGATTTACCCCAATGCCGGCTTCCCTTTTGGCGCTGCCGGTACGTCTGTACCCCGATGGGACGCCGCAGGATTTGGTGTGGCCGATGTTTTCGCTGGCCTTTGCCTTTGGCGCACCCTTCCCGCCGCTCTTAATGCTTATCATTACGGCCGAAACCGGGTGGCTGGTTGAATTGCGCTTAATCTGGATTGGCCTGGCCCTGCTCTCGCTGTTTGTAACCGGCGTAGGGATTTACATGGGCGGGCGAGCGTTGTATCGGAGGCTGAGCGGCGGACAGACGATTATAGAAGTGGAAAACGACACGATCCAGGCCGGGAAAATGATGCAAGGTTTTGTCTGGCACCAATCAGGTCGAATTCCCTCGGAGCGGATCGGAGTTGCTTTGGTTGGTCGAAAAACATTAACCAGGAGAGGCCGGCCCACCCGGACCGAGACCACCGACCTGTACCGGGAGGTGGTTGTTCCGGCGATGATACTCGACCCGGCCGCCGGTCCATGGCAAAAACATTTTTCCTTTACCATTCCCGTAGAGGCCCCCTCCAGCGCCCCGCATACAGCCAATCCAATGATTGTTTGGGGGTTGGATGTTCGGGTCAACCTGAAAGACGCCCCTGATTTGACCCTGATCTTCCCTTTTACCGTCCATGGAATTGAGCCTGACGAGGAAGAAGATCTAGAGCTAGATGAGGTCAAGGCGGATTTTGGGGAGAATGACGCAACCCGGTAGAATTAGAAGAAGTTATTTATTCAACTACTGTTTGCAAGGAGCATTAAAGTGATTGGTGGAACACACGGAAAGATTCTGCACGTCAACCTGACCACCGGCCAAACTCACATCGAGCAGCCCGGTGACGATTTCTACCGCCTGCTGGTCGGCGGGCGGGCGGTGATTGCTTATTTGTTGCTGCGCGATTTACCTCCCCGGACCGACCCGTTCAGCCCGGATAATCTGCTCATCTTTGCCCCCGGTATTATGCAGGGAACCAACCTGCCCGGTGCAGGCCGGCATGGCGTTGGCGGTAAATCCCCGCTGACCGGGGCTATCGGCAGCGCCGAAGCGGGCGGCTGGTGGGGCCACGAATTCAAGCGGACCGGCTTTGATGCCCTGGTCATTCGCGGGCGGGCCGAAAGGCCGGTTTATTTGTGGATTCACGATGGCGAGATTGAAATCCGGCCGGCGGAGCATTTGTGGGGATTGCAAACTGCTCCGGCTCAGGCGGCTATCCAGGAGGAATTAGGCGACATACGCATCCGGGTGGCCCAAATTGGCCCCGCGGGCGAAAACAGGGTGCTCTACTCCGCAGTGATGCACGACATCAATCGGGCCGCCGGGCGCAACGGCATGGGCGCGCTCATGGGGTCGAAGAACCTCAAGGCGGTGGCCGTGCGGGGTACCATCAATGTGCCGGTGGCGGCACGACAGCAGGTTACGGGTGTCGCCAAGTGGCTGGGAGCCAACTATAAGGAATTGGCGGCCTGGGCCGCGGCCGGCATTGGCCGGGGAACGCAGGACTCGCTGGCGAACTGGGCCTACTTCGGGGCGCTGCCGACGCAGAATTTCGGCGCGCCTGTCTTTGAGCACCCCGAACTGCTCAGCGGCGAGCGCAATTACGAGATGTTTTTGAAAGAGCGCGACACCTGCCAGGCCTGTCCCATCACCTGCAAGCAGGTCTTTGAAAACGAGGACGAAAACCCGTACCGCAAGCTGGACCCCGCCTACGGCGGCGCGGAGTATGAGGCAATGGCCGCCTTCGGCCCGTCTTGCGGGGTGGAGGATAATCTGGCGGTCCTGAAGGCCAATGAGCTGGCCAATGCCTACGGGCTGGATGCCATTTCTACCGGCGCGTCTATCGCCTTTGCCATGGAATGTTTTGAAAATGAAATCATTGGAGTCGAGGATACCGGCGGGCTGGAGTACCGCTGGGGCGACGGTGATCTGGTCGTCCGCTCGGTCGAAATGATTGCCCGGCGGGAAGGGTTTGGCGACGTCCTGGCCGACGGGGTCGCCCGCATGAGTAAACATTTTGGGCCGGGGGCCGAACCGTTCAACCTGACCATCAAGGGGCAGGAACTGCCGATGCACGAACCCCGGCTCAAGCAGGCCATGGGCCTGGGTTATGCCGTCGCCCCGGTCGGGGCCGACCACATGATGAACATCCACGATACGGATTTTGCCAGCGAAGGGGGCGGGCTAAAACGGGTCAACGCTGCGTTGGCCCGGAAAGTCGGGCCGCTGTCGCTGCAAGACCTGGGCGAAGACAAAATGCAGGTCTTTTACACCGATGTCAACTGGATGCACTTCCAGGACTGCGCCATCAACTGCCACTTTTATCCCTATGAATATGACCACCTGGCCGCAGCGCTTTCGGGCGTCACCGGCACCCCGTACAGCATTCACGATATTCTGGCCGTTGGCGCGCGGGCGCAAACCCTCTCCCGCCTGTTCAATCTGCGCGAGGGCTTCACCGCCGACGATGACAAGCTGCCCAAGCGGGTGATGAAAGCCTTCAAAGAGGGGCCGCTGGCGGGTGTTGAAATCAACGAGGAGTCCTTCAACTGGGCCAAGCGCCGTTATTATGAATTGATGAAGTGGAACCCCGACACCGCCGTGCCGAGCGCCGAGTGTTTGCGGGAGTTGGGGTTGGAGAAGTTGTTGGAAAAAGTATTAACGTAGACTTGTCTCGAATAAAGCCTCGACTCCTATCCCGAGTTCAAAGGAAGGATATAGAAAGTGAGAAGGATTATGCCCCCCAGTTATCAATACGCCGGTTTACCCAACGTCAAACAGCCCGGCCTCGGCGTGGACGAGTGCGCCGCCCGGCTGCAGGTCCTCGCTTATGCCGAGGAGCGGCTAATGCACCTGCAAGCGGCTCACCTTGTGACGGCGCCGGAATGGGATATAAAGGGCCTGCTGGGGCGCTTGCAGTACGAAGCAGGCCAGCATGCCGACCAACTCAAGAATCGTCTGCCG
Organism: Anaerolineae bacterium; assembly: GCA_023382535.1. Next base: position 112,185 of record JAHDWA010000020.1, read on the forward strand.
GAACTGCGGATTTCAAAGAAAAAGGCCTCGAAAGCTTCGGATAGTCCGCTGAAGATTGTTTTTGACGAAGCAATGTTTGCAGCTAACACGGTTGAACTGCTGGCCGGCCTGGTTTTGGTCTTCAAACCGGCCCTGCTGCAAGCCTACCGGGCTTACCTGGCAGCTACCAATCACCTGGCCGATTACCCAACCGTGCGTATGCTGAAAATGATCATCGCCGAAGAGGAGGAAAACCTGCCCCTGCTCGAAGCGGCTTATCGGGATGTTGCCAATACCCCTGAAAAAGAAGCGGAAGCCACTGCCTGGGCCAAGTCCTTACAGGACATGCTGGCTGCTGCCGGAGGCATGGATGGGACAGGGCCGGTAGATGAGGCATACCTCCAGCCTGTCCGGGCGATCCGGCCTTATGTGATCCCCCGCCAAGTGGCCCGCGATGACTCTTTCCACCAGATTTGGGATTTTGTGCACGTTGATAATGAGCAGGCCGCCGAGCGCTTTGCTCAAATGCTGGCTACCCGCCTCAGTGAAATCACCGCCGCCGAAGGGCTGGCTTTTGTACTGACTGAGGTTGAAGATCAGCCCTGGCCCTTTTATGTAGACATCTCCCGCCACCTCTGGGACGAGGTCCGTCACACCTTTTTTGGCGAAGCAGCCGCCGAACAGGTTTTTGGCGACCGGGCCGCGATGCCCATCCGTAACTTTGACCTGACCTATGTGTTTCAAATGTCGCCGTTGCAGCAGTATGCGGCCCTCGGTCTGGGCATCGAAGCGGCGATGATGAAATATCCCCCCGGCAAACGGGAAGAATACGAGTTTTGCCGGGATGTCGCCCGGCATCCCCTGATGACCAACTTTCAGGATTTCGATTGGGCCGACGAGGTGCTGCACGTCAACATTGCCCGGCGGCAGCTCAAGGATTGGTTCCGCGGCAGCCAGCAGGAACTGCTGGCCCTGGCCCAACAGGGCGTGGAGCTGCGCGCCCAGGTGCGGAAAATGCAGCAGCCGTCGCCCCTGCCGGATGTAAGCCACATCTTACCGGAGATAAAAAATAGTCCACAGATAGACACAGACACCTGCCCCACCGCAGGTGCGGGTGGGCATAGATAATGAAGAGGGAGGAGGAAGATAGAAGATGGATTTTTATCTTTCATCTGCGTGTATCTGGGTGCATCTGTGGACCTCAAAATTCCCGTTCAAAGGTAAAACGTTGCTATGAAAATTGACTCCATCGAAATTAACCACTACCGCCTGCCGCTTGACCCGCCTTTTCGCGCCTCGTGGGACCCCAACCCGCGGGTGAGCCATACCAGCACGATTGTGCGGGTGCGGGCCGGGGAGTACGAGGGGGTTGGCTCCGGCGATGCTATGCTGGGTTTTGCCGGGCACGAGAAGCTTTTTCTGGGTTATGACCCGTTTGACATCGAACGCCACGTGCGGATTCTGGATAATTTGCAGTTCCACTATGGCCGCATGTGGCCGCTGGAAGTGGCCTTGTGGGATTTGATGGGCCAGATCAGCGGCCAACCGCTGTGGAAACTGCTCGGCGGGAGCAGCCCGCGAGTGCGGACGTACGCCTCCACCGGCGAGCGGCTGCCGGCCTCCGAACGCGCCGCCTCGGTCCGCCGGTTACGCGAACAGGGCTTTCCCGCGCTCAAACTGCGCTTTCACGCCGCCGACCCGCGCCAGGACCTGGCGATTGTCCGGGCTGTGCGCGAGGCGGTCGGGCCGGAGATGGCCATCCTGGTGGACGCCAACCAGGGCTGGCAGATGCCCTGGGATGCTTCCGCGCCCTGGGATTTCAAAACGGCGCTGTGGCTGGCCGGCGCGCTGGCAGAACTGGATGTGTTTTGGCTGGAAGAGCCGCTGCCCCGCCACGATTATCGCGGCCTGGCCGAACTGCGGCGGCGGGCGCGAGTGCGCATCGCCGGGGGAGAGGGCAACCGCGAATTTTCCGAATTGCGCGAGTATCTGCGCCACGGCTCGCTGGATGTTTACCAGCCGGACGTGGTCTGGAGCACCGGCATTCTGCGCGCCCGGCAAATTGCCGGAGAGGTTCAGGCGGCCGGGGCTATTTATTCCCCTCACACCTGGGGCGATGGTTTGGTCCTGCTGGCTAACCTGCACGTTTCAGCCGCAGTATCGCAAGCCCCTTTCGTCGAGTTCCCCTTCGACCCGCCTACCTGGACGCCGGAGCGCCGCGATTTCATTCTGCCTTCCCTGACCCTGCCCGACGCCGAGGGCTATGTCACCCTGCCGGATGGACCCGGACTGGGGGTTAAGCTTGATTGGCAGGTGGTAGAGCCGTTACGAATTTCGACAGGAACGATGGAGTCCTAACGTCAGTCCTTTCCATGAAACATTTCCACTTCTCCCCTGCTCCGGCCGGAGCTACCCCCGTCGAGCGCCAGAATTACCTCAACGTACAAATTGATGCCATTGGCATCGGGCTGGCCAGCGCCGCTGCCCCTTTTTTGCCGGTCTTTTTGGCCCGGCTGGGAGCCAGCCATTTTCAGGTCGGTTTGTTGACGGCCATGCCGGCTGTCACCGGTTTTCTGCTGGCTATCGTCATTGGACGCTTTTTGCAGCGCTGCCACAATATTGTGCCCTGGTTCAGCGGCGCCCGCCTGCTCACGAATTTAGCCTACGCTCTGACCGGCATCGTCCCGTTTTTACTGCCTCGTGACTTCGTTGTCCCGGCGGTGCTGCTGATCTGGGCCGCCGTGACCATTCCCCAGACGGTGGTCAATATTGCCTTCTCGGTGGTAATGAATGCGGTGGCCGGGCCGGAGGGCCGCTATGAGCTGATGAGCCGGCGCTGGTCTATCCTCGGTTTTACCACGGCGATTACCGTGGCTATCATGGGCCAAATTTTGGACAACTTGAGCTTTCCTTTCAACTACCAGTTGGTCTTCCTGGGGCTGTCTGTGGGCGGCCTGATCAGTTTCTACTATTCCAGCCACATTGAGGTGCCGGATAACGAGCCAATTCCCACCCCGCCCGATCTGGCCTGGCCGGAACGTTTCAAGGGCTTTATCAAACTCATCGGCGGGGAGCCGGCCTTTGTCTCCTTTACCGCCAAGCAGTTTGTCTATACCACCGGCACGGCCCTGGCGACGCCCCTCTTCCCGCTTTATTATGTCCATGAGGTCCACGCCAGCGACACTTGGATCGGCCTGATCAACACCGCCCAAACGGCGATTCTCCTGGTGGGGTATTACCTGTGGGTGCGGCAGTCGAAGCGGTACGGGGGTCGTTTTGTGCTGTTGTGTACCACCTTTGGCCTGGCGCTGCATCCCGCATTGGTCTCTTTTACCCACCAGCCGGGCTGGATCACTGTTTTCGCCGGGCTGGCCGGTATCTTTCAGGCCGGTCTCAACCTGGTCTTTTTCGACGAGTTGATGAAGACGGTGCCCCTCCGCTACAGCGCCACCTTTGTATCGCTGGCCCAGAGCACCACTTACCTGGCGACGGTGGCCGCGCCCCTGTTGGGCACGCTGCTCGCTGATCAAATCGGCCTGAGCGCCGCCCTCCTCCTCGGTACCCTGCTGCGCTTGATTGGCTTCGGCCTGTTTGTCTGGAACAGGAAAGCGGACCAGATTCCCTCCAGCGTCGGTGTTTGAGCCGGCTTTGAATCACTGAGGCTGCTGATTTCGCTGAAGGGCATGCTTTTTCAGCGCCTTCAAGCGTTTTTGGCGATTTCAGGAGTGCAAATTTTGCCGTCTTACCTGCTGCTGCTTTTAGGATTGACGCCCATCGCAAATAGAGTATAATTTTTAAGCGGATTATGGGAACAGTATTGCACAATGCGCAACAAATCCGGCGAAAGAATTTATCGTGCCTCAAAAAAAGCGTTCCACCGAATCAGCCATTCAATCAGTCCAGCGGGCAGCGACCATTTTGCGCAGCTTCACCCAAACGGAAGCGGAGTTGGGGGTAACGGCGCTCAGCGAGCGCCTGGGCCTGCATAAAAGCACCGTTTCGCGGCTGCTCTCCACCTTGCAGCAGGAAGGGTTTGTCGAGCAGGATTTGGAGACCGGCAAGTACCGCCTCGGCCTGGGCCTGGTCAGTCTGGCCGGCTATGCCCTGGAACACATAGACCTGCGCCGCGTGGCCCAACCTTTTCTGGCGACCCTGGCCGAGTTGACCCAGGAAACGATCAACGTCACCGTCCTGGATGGCAGCGAATGTGTTAACATCGAACGGGCGGCCAGCCCGCGCTTGATCCGCTACGTCGGCTCGCTGGGCCGGCGCACCCCGCTCCACTGCACCTCGACAGGGAAGGTCCTCCTGGCCTACATGACCCGCCCGGAGCGAGATGCCATTCTGCCCAAAAAGTTAACCCGCTACACGGATAAAACTATTATTGACCGGCAGCTCCTGGAAGAACTCTTGATCGGGGTCCGGGGACAGGGCTATGCAGTAGCCCGTGAAGAATTTGAGGAAGACCTGACGGCCATGGCCGCGCCGATCTGCAATCATCTGGGCCGGGTTGCGGCTACGGTCAGCATCTCTGGCCCAACTTACCGCCTGGAGCCGGAAAAACTCCTGTCGTTTGTGGAGCCGTTGCGCGAAACGGCCCGGAAAATTTCGATGCAGTTGGGGTGTCCGGCCGGCAACGGCTACGATAACCGGGATTAATCTTTCTTTCATTAACAATTGATCATTGATCGTTGATTACTTGTGCCCGTTAGGGTATTGACAGTTTGGAACAGCCAACGGTTACCCGTCTATTAGCGTCTATCAGAAATAAAAATCAGGATGCTTATTGTCATTCCGAGTGGAGCGGAGCGGAACGAGGAATCCCTCGAATCTGTGCTAAAAAGTAATGCTGTAGAGATTTCTCGCTCCTTCGTCGCTCGAAATGACATGTCTTAGGCTTAATTCCGATAATGTCAATTGTAAATTTTAGAGCCTCCGCTGATGCTGCCTTTATAATGAACGGCACTGATTATGCCATCCAATTTATCTTAAATACAACCTGGACAAGCCTGCCGGGAGCAGTCCAACACCAGGCCCGGCGCTGCCTGCTCGACTCATTGGGAGCGCTGATCGCCGGCACAGACACACCCGTTGCCCGGCTGATGGCCGATTTTGCAGTCGAACAATTTGCAGGCGGCCAGGCTACCCTCATGGTTGCGGGCCGCAAAGCTTCGCTGGTGGGGGCGACGCTGGCCAATGGCTTTGCCGCCAATGCCCTCGATATTGACGACGGCTACCGGCCCATCAAAGGGCATCCGGGGGCCTGTGTCCTGCCGGCCCTGCTGGCGGCAGCGGAAGGCCAGGCTGGCGTGTCGGGCCAGGCTTTCTTGACTGCCTTCGTCATCGGCTATGAAATCGGCATCCGCGCCGGACTCATCCGCCACGCGACCTACCAAACCTACCACTCCTCCGGCAGTTGGGGCGCGATTGCAGCCGCCGCGGCGGCGGGTAAAATCTTTGGCCTGGAGGCGGGTGTCTTGCGCCAGGCGCTGGGTACGGCGGAATATCATGCGCCCATCGCCCCGATGATGAAAGGGATTGACACGCCTTCGATGGGCAAAGACAGCATTGGCTGGGGAGCGATGGCCGGCGTGGCCTCGGTGTTGATGGCCCAACGCGGCTTCACCGGCGTCGAGCCGCTCTTCAGCGACGCGCCCAACCCGGCCTGGCTGACCGGCCTGGGCCAAGAGTACGAAGTGCTGAACCTCTATTTCAAACCCTACGCCTCGTGCCGCTGGGCGCAGCCGGCCATTGCCGGGGCGCTGGAGCTTGCCCGGCAGCACCACCTGGCCCCGGCTGATATTGCCCGGATCAAAGTCTCCACTTTTGAAGCCGCCGCCCGGCTCACCCGCCAGCCGCCTCAAAACACCGAAGAAGCCCAGTATCACCTGACCTACCCCGTCGCCGCCGCCCTGATTGACGGCCAGGTCGGCCCGCGCCAGGTCACGCCGCCCCGCCTCTTCGACCCGGCGATTCTGGCCCTGACCGAGCGGGTTGAGGTGGAGGTTGTAGTCAAATACGAACAGGTTTTTCCGGCAAAAACCCTGGCCGATGTCGAGGTCATTACCACGGATGGCCGGCATTTGCGGGCCGCAGCCAAACAGGCCATGTGGGAGCCGCCGGACACCCTGCCCAGCGACGCCGAATTGGAGCAGAAATTCCGCTGGCTGGTCGAGCCGGTGCTTGGCCAGGAGCGGGCGGGGGAATTAGTGGATTTGATCTGGCGCTTTGAACAGGTGGATGAGGCGCGTGACCTGATCAAATTAGCTGTGGCGTGAGCTATGATAAAGAGATACAAATGGCAACCGCGGACAAATATATTACCTTCGAAGCGGCTTATCAGTTACTGAACAAAAGATTATTTGATAACAAGCTCGAAGCGTGTGTTATAACCTTTAACTGCGACGGGGTGAGGAAAGCATTTTTTGTTAAGAACTCTTTCAAGGCCCAAGATGAGAGTGAAACGCGAGATGAAATTGCTCTCAATCCGAATATTTTTGCTGGTCGCACGGATGTCGAAATCTTGAGCACCCTGGCCCATGAAATGGTTCACAAGTGGCAATATGACTACGGTAAACCCGGAAAAAATGCCTATCATAACAAAGAATGGGCCAAAGCGATGAAACAGATTGGTTTAAAACCTTTCAACATTGTCAAGCCAGATCGAGAAACTGGACCCGCCTGCGCCCATGTAATAATGGAAGACGGGTTATTTGTCCAAGTATGCCAAGAACTAGCGGCCAAGAAGATAAAACTGGATCGGCAGTTGCAAAAACCACCAGCCAACAAAAAACGAAAAGATAAAAGGAAGTAAGCTCGCTGCAAGGTAGCTTCAATACCCCTAACCTTGACAAGCCAGAACCAAAAAGGAACACAGAGCTTTACTATTTCTCTGTGCGCTTTGCGTCTGTGATTTCTCTACGTTTCTCTGTGTAAAATTTCTTATCAAATGTATAAGAATCTGATCTGTAAGGTGCTACTGAGGCTAAATCTGTACACAGATCTTTTCTTCATATCTGTGTCATCTGTGGATAATCCTTAAGGAGAGTCAATTGACCAACGAAGGGGGCAACAAACGCCGCGAACGCCGTGAACGCCGCCGCGTCTCACCCCTGGCGGACAGGCCCTTCCGGTTATTACGCAACCCTTACCCCCCGGTCGAGGTGCTGCCGGCGGAGCAGCTCCAGCGGATTCACCTGGCCTCGCTGCGCATCCTGGAAGAGATCGGGCTGGAGTTCCTGGACGGCGAGGCGCTCGACGTGTGGCAGGCGGCCGGGGCGGAGGTGGACCGCTCGACCGGGCGGGTGCGCTTGGAGCGCGGCCTGGTCATGGAAGCGGTGAGCACAGCGCCGGCCCACTTCAGCCTGCGGGCGCGCAACCCGGCCCACGACCTGTACATCGGCGGAAATTACATCACCCTGGCCCCGGGTGCCGGCTGTCCTTACATTTCCGACTTCGAGCGGGGCCGCCGGCCGGGAACATTGGCCGCGTTTCAAGAGTTGGTCCGGCTGGTGCAGCAGTGCCCGCCGTTGCACATCGTCGGCGGGGTCATGGTCGAGCCGCAGGATGTGCCGGTGCCGGTGCGCCACCTGGACCAGGTCTACAGCCAATTTACGCTCGGCGACAAGGCCATCATCAGCCCGGCCCGCAGCCGCGAAACCGCCCTGGACTGCATCGAGATGGCAACGATTGTTTTTGGCGGCCCGGACGAAACGCAGCGCCAGCCGGTCCAGCTTGGGATCATCAACGTCAACAGCCCGCTGCGCTACGATAGTTCCATGCTGGGCGGGCTGATAACCTATGCCCGCTACGGCCAGCCGGTGGTCGTCACGCCCTTTATCCTGGCCGGGGCGATGAGTCCTATTACCCTGGCCGCGGCCATCGCCCAGCAGAACGCCGAAGCCCTGGCCGGGATCGCCTTGACCCAGTTGGTTAATCCCGGTGTACCCGTGATTTACGGCGGCTTTACCACTAATGTGGATATGCAGACCGGCAGCCCGGCCTTTGGCAGCCCGGAAGGGGCGCTGGCGCTGTTCGCCGGGGCCCAGTTGGCCCGCTTTTATGGTTTACCCTATCGCGGGAGCGGCAGCCTGAACAACTCCAAACTGCCGGACGCCCAGGCCAGCTACGAAACCCAGATGACTCTCTGGCCGGCGGTGCTGGCTCACGCTAACCTGATCCATCACAGCGTGGGCTGGCTGGAGGCGGGACTGGTCTTCTCCCTGGAGAAATTTATGCTCGACCTGGAAGGGCTGCTGATGATGTATAGGCTGCTCGACGGCATCGAGGTCAACGACGAGACGCTGGCCCTGGACACGATGGCCGAAGTTGGCCCCGGCGGGCATCACTTTGGCTCGGCCCACACCCTGGCCCGCTTTCGCAGCGAGTTTTACCTGCCTCTCCTGAGCGACCGGCAGAATTACGAAGCATGGGCGGAGCAAGGTTCGCTCGACGCGGGACAGCGGGCGCACCGGCTCTGGAAAGAGCTGCTGGCCGGTTACGAGCAGCCTGCCATTGATCCGGCGATTGAGGAAGGGCTGCGGGAGTACGTAGGGCGAAGAAAGCGAGAGTTGGCCGGGTAGCCTTCGTGATGTGTCACTTCGACGAGCGCAGCATGGAGAAATCCCTCAGATCTATGTCAGCCAACAACCGTTTCAGGGATTTCTCCCTGCGGTCGAAATGACACGGCCTCTAGTTGGGACCATCCTCCATTGGTTCGTCGGTCAAATCGGAGGAGCCCTTGCCGCGAATTTCGTTGAGATAGTTGTGGATGGTGAAGCGGGTCACGCCCAGGTAAGTGGCTATCGCCGGAATAGCCTTGCGTAATTCAAACACGCCGGCGTCATCCAAAATCTGGACCACCCGCAGCCGGTCAAATTTATCCATTTGGGCAATGGGCTTGCCGATAAAATCCGTGGCTCTCTGGAACAGCGACTCCAGCATTTGCGGGGCATCGTCAATAAAGGCATCCTGAAAATCGTAGGCTTCCGCGGGGTCGGCCAATGTTTCCAGGGTGCGGCGAAAAGCGACAAAAGGGCTGGCGTCAAAATTGATTTCCATACAGATAACAGGTTCGGCCTGTTCGTTGCTCATAAAAACCAGCGACGAGCGGACCATCTTACCACTGCGGGTGCGGGTGGTGTAATTGTAGCTGTCTTCGATCCGCCCGGCTCTGACCAGGGACAGCCCGCGGGCGGTCATGCACCCGCCCACACTGCGCTCAGTTACCATCCCTTTGACCCAGACGATGGACTGCTCCATGTCGGCCAGATCGTGGAGCACCACTTCGCACTGCGGGCCGATGGTGCGGCAGATCGCTTCGCCCACCTGGATAAGCTGCTCCAGTAGCAGTGACTTTTCAGCCTCGTTCATCGCTTTTCTATTCCCAGTAGAACAAAAATTCAACAAGATGTTAAATTTTATAAAAATATTCCACATCTTGTTGACGTTTGTCAACTTTTATGCTATTTTCTTAAGTTAAGACGACGGCGACAGGATTATACCACCATCCGGTGGTTCTGCCATAATAACTCAAGCAAGGGGGATTACTGATGGGCAAAGTACCTGAGTCAATTAAATATGTCATCATCGGCGCGGGGATTCACGGGCTGAGTTCGGCCTGGCACATGGCGATGGAGCTGGAAAACCGCAAGCGCGGCAGCGGCAAAGATATTGTGGTCCTGGAGAAGTCGTATGCCGGGGCGGGGGCATCGGGGATTGCCTGCGGCTGCGTGCGCAACTTTTACATGACCGAGCCGATTCACGCCATTCTGCGCCACAGCGTGGATGTCTGGACCTACGACCCGGTAGCCTTTGGCTTTCAGCAGGTCGGCTACGTGTCCGCCGGAGAGGCCAACCAGATTGAAGATTACGAGCGGGTCCACCAGAGCCAAAATTCGGTTGGCTATCACTCCGACGTGTACGTGGGCGAGGACGCGCGCAAGTTTCTCAAAAAAATCTGGCCCGATTTCAAAACCGATGGCATTGACGTGGCCCTGCACGAGCGGGTCAGCGGTTACGCCGGGACGCGCCAGGTAATGAAGGGGCTGGCCCAGAAATGCGCCGATCACGGGGTGCAAATCCTGACCGGCATCGAGGTGACCGGCTACGACGTGCAGGGCGGCCAGATCAAAGGCGTCCACACTAACGAGGGCGACATCAGGTGCGACCTGGTCATTTGGGGACTGGGCGCGTGGACCCCCAAGCACTGGGAGATGCTTGACAAGCCGATGACCCTCGACTGCTATTACCCCGACGGCAGCGTCGTCAAAAATAAGGATATGTGGACCTACTGGCGCTTGCTCGAAGGGGAGGTCTACTACGATAGGCCCTACCTGACCGCCGATGGCCTGAATCCGCCGGTGCTGCACGTCGAAAAGATGACCACGCCGGTGGTGGATGAAAATGGCCGGGAGCTGTCTGACCATTTGTATATTTATTACAAGAACGGCAACGAGCGCATGGACCGTCCCGGTCTCCAGGGCGGCACCATCCCCATCAAGCTGGGTCCTAAGGCAACTACCGACCCTTACGGCCATGCCAATAACGAGTACCAGGCCGAGCCGGAATTTGCCGATTATATGTGCGCGGCGATGGCCCAGACAATGGGCCGTTTTGAAGGCATCCGGCCCGATTTCCGCGAGCGGCGCAATGGCGGTATTGGGGCCTTCACCCCGGACAATATCCCCATTTTCGACTGGGTAGCGCCCAGTGTCTATATGATCGCCGACAGCAACCACGGTTTCAAAATGACCGGGGTGGGTAAATTGTTAGCCAAGTACCTGATGGGCGACGATGTGCCAGAGCTTAAGCCCTTTACCTTCGACCGCTTTGCCGAAGGCCGGACCTTTGGCAAGTCAAACAGTCACTCGCCCTGGGTTTAGGGAAGAACGTTTAAGGTGGGACATGTTCCGGTGGACGTGCCCCACCTTATTTTATATTTAAATCCAACATAACTACCCAGGTGACTGGCACTTTTCTTCTTCAAAACGACTGAGAACAGCAAAGCTTAGGGCTAACCAAGTGCCAGTCACCTTTAGCCTGAGTAGTTACCATCCAACTATGGTAGAATGACTATGCCAACAACTACGGATTACACTCGTCTTGACTGGTCGGACCTTGTGCCCGACCGGCCCTTTACCAACCCTGATCACAATGCCGAAGATTTGGCTCACTTGTGGTACATGGCTGAGAAACTGCGCCATCTTTTGCGCCAATCAAGCTCTATCCCGGCGCAGCCGCGTCCGTATGTTTTGTATTTGGAAGAAGTGGGCGGACGCCGCCACCGCCTCGCCCTGGCCAGGCCGGAAGAACTGCTTACCTGTTCTGAGCTGATGGTCGTCGGCTTTTGCGGGCACAAGTGGCCCGAGGCCGACCGGACGCCGCTGGATATGGTTGACGCGGAATTGCTGGCCGAATTTTTGCAGCATCCCCATTTGCTCAGTTACAGTTCCCTGGAAGTGGAGGGGGGCAACTGGCGCAACCTGGTTTTGTTCAGCCAGGCACAGGGGATTGGCCACTGGGCCATCAGCGCCCGGCATGCCGATGCGGTGCGTGACCTGGCCCCGCGCTATTATCAGAATATCCGGCTGCACAACGGCGTTTTGCCGGGAGGATTAATGTCGAGCCAGGAGCTTTTGCTGACCCGGACCAAGTATTTCGATTATCAGGATCAGCCGTTCTGGTGGGCCGTGCGCGAGCTGCAGGCGTAACGAAAGGTAGCAGGGTAACAGAGTCGCAGAGGGAAGCGTCAAAATGAGGCGAAGAGGCGAGGATAGGTGAGGCGTAAAGACGAAGTTCGCCTCCTCGTCTCACTGTTATCGCATCTTTTATGAAGGGGACAACATGGCCGGAATTGACATTCTGTTTCTATCTAAAGAAGACGTGGAGAGCCTCGACCTGGGTCTTCGAGAGATCATGGACGTGGTCGAGGTGGGGCTGAAGGCTCACGGCGAAAAAAAGGTGGTCATGCCCTCCAAAGATCACCTGGCGCTGGATTACCCGGAGAAACTCTTTAACATCCTCAAGGGCTATGTCGAGCCGGTCAACGTGGCCGGAGTCAAGGTCATCGGGGATTTTCAGAAGAACTATGAATACGGTTTGCCCTCGGAACTGGCCCTCATCACCCTCTACCGGCCCGAAACCGGCGCGCCTTTCTGTATTCTGGACGGGACGCTGACCACCTGGATGCGCACCGGTGCGGTAACAGCGGTTGGGGCCAAGTACCTGGCCAATGACAAACCCCGCGTCCTGGGTCACATCGGGGTGCGGGGCACGGCCTGGTACAACGTAGCCATGCTGGACCTGTTGTTTGATTTTGAGGAAATCCGTGTGACCAGCAAGCGGCCTGAGTCGCGGGAGCGTTTTGCCGGGGAAATGTCGGCGCGGCTCAATAAGCGAGTGACGGTCAAGGAAACTGCCGAGGCAACGGTGCGCGACGCCGACATCATCATTGACGCCTCGCGCCTGCTGGAACACGAAGTCTTGGTCAAGGATGAGTGGGTCAAACCTGGCGCGCTCATCCAACCCTATGGGGCGGTGCTGTCGGTCGCGCCCAGCCTGCCGTTTACCGTTGACAAAATGTTTGTAGATGATTGGAACCAATGCCAGAAATCGCAGTACGGCCAGTTTGCCGGGTTGATCCAGGCCGGCAAACTGCGCGACGAGCATATCGCCGGGGAAATCGGCGAGGTCGTTGCTGGGGTGAAGCCGGGCCGCGAGTCGGCGCAGGAGCGGATTCTGTTCTGGCATAAGGGTTTTGCCGTCAGCGATATTGTGCTGGGCAACCTGGCCTATCAAAAAGCCCGTGAAAAAGGTGTCGGCACCCTGCTGAGTTACTACCGCGAGCCGCGTGATATGTGACTCAAGCTGTTTTTTGCCACGAATTCCACGAATTCTCACCAATTTTTTAGTCTTAATTGAGTTGACACTGTTTCAAAACGTGTTAAAATGGCCCAACTTCTCCAAAGAATTTGGGAACTCCGTTGCGCCATACGCAACAAGAGTAGTTGAGGGAACAGCAGCCTATGTCAATTAAACTGTTGAAACAGGGATTGAACGGCCATGGCAGCCTAAAGCCAATGTGGCGGCAGCAGCCGCTCAAAGACAGCTACGATGTGGTTATCATCGGCGGAGGGGCGCACGGCCTGGCCTGTGCCTACTACCTGGCCAAACACCACAACATCACCCAGGTAGCGGTGCTGGAAAAAGCCTACCTGGGCAGCGGTGGGAGCGGCCGCAATACGGCCATTATTCGTTCCAACTACCTGACCCCGGAAGGGATTCTCTTTTACGATGAGAGCGTCAAGCTGTATGAGGACATGTCCGAAGAGCTTGATTTTAACGTCATGTTCTCGCAGCGCGGCCACCTGACCCTGGCCCACACCGACGCCTCACTGCGGACCATGCGCTGGCGGGCGGAGGTCAACCAGATTCAGGGCGTTAACAGCCGGGTCATTTACCCCGACGAAATCAAAAAACTGGTTCCCTTTATGGATGTAAGCGACCATCCCCGCTACCCGGTCCAGGGCGCGCTTTACCATCCGCCGGGGGGGATCATCCGGCACGATGCGGTGGTCTGGGGCTATGCGCACGGCGCGGATAAACGGGGCGTCCACCTGCACCAAAAAACCGAAGTAACCGGCATCGAGGTTCAGAACAACCGGGTAGTGGGCGTCAAAACCAATCGCGGCTCGATCAAAACCGGTATAGTATTGAATGCTACGGCCGGCTGGTGCTCGTTGATCGCTGACATGGCCGGGGTTAAACTGCCCATCGAGACGCGCCCACTGCAAGCCTGCGTGACCGAGCCGCTCAAGCCGTTTTTGGATGTGGTCATTGTCTCGGGCACGCTCCACTTCTACCTGAGCCAGAGCGACCGGGGCGAGCTGGTCATGGGGGCGGAAGTTGACCCGTTCACCTCCTACTCGATGGACTCGACGTTGAATTTTGTCGAAGGTTTGGCCGCCCACGTCCTGGAGTTGTTCCCGTCGCTAGCCAAGGTGCGCCTGATGCGCCAGTGGGCCGGTCTGTGCGATATGACGCCCGATTACAGCCCGATCATGGGTTTCACCCCGGTCGAGGGCTTTCTGGTGGATGTCGGTTGGGGCACCTATGGCTTTAAGGCTTCGCCGGTTTCGGGCAAACGTATGGCCGAATTGATTGCCACCCAGGCTACCCCGGAGTTGATTGCGCCCTTCAGCTATGACCGCTTTTATCAAGGCGAGCTGGTCGGCGAAAAAGGCGCGGCCTCGGTAGGACACTAACGATTTTGGATTTTAGATTTACGATTTACGATTGGACATCGCGGGTCATTGGCAGTTACCCTTGTAAATCGTCAATCGTAAATGGTAAGCAGGAGTAGTTTGAAATGATCTTATTGACTTGTCCCAATTGTGGTGAGAGGAATGTGGCGGAGTTTCGTTTTGGTGGGGAGTACAAGAGCCGGCCTAAAAATCCGGAGGACAGCGCGGCCGATGTGGCCTGGGCGGAATATCTTCACTTTAAAGACAATAAGCTGGGCGTGCAGCAGGAGTGGTGGTATCACCGGGCCGGGTGCGGCCTGTGGTTTTTGGCGGAACGCCACACCAAAACGCACGTAGTTGAAAAGACTTATTTGTGGGCGCCGGACCCGGGGACAAAGAAACCGGAGTTAGATCAACCGACTTTAAGCGACGTGCAGCCCTAAGGAGCCGATCCGATGAATGTAAAAAATAAAGCAGAGGCGCCTTCTCCCGGTTTAGAGAAAATGGCGAGCCGCTTACCCGGTCACACTGCCCAGGTGATAAACCGGGCCGACTCGTTTGAGTTTCAATTCAACGGCAAAAAGTATCCGGCCTTTGCCGGCGACACCATTGCCAGCGCCTTGTGGGCTGCTGGGGTCAAGGTCTTAGGCCGTTCCTTCAAGTATCACCGGCCGCGCGGGGCATTTGCCTTGACCTCCGCCGATACCAATACGCTGGTACGGGTAGACGACGAGCCGAATGTACGGGCCAGCACCCGCCTGGTCAAACCGGGGATGGTGGTCAATCCGCAAAATACCTGGCCCTCACTTGAAGCCGATATTATGTCGCTGACCTCGCTTGGCTCGCGTTTTATGCCGGTCGGCTTCTATTATAAAACCTTCATCCGGCCCAAAGCTTTGTGGCCGGCCTATGAAAAGGTGCTGCGCAACGCTGCCGGATTGGGCGTGGTGACGACCGATGTCCCCGATACCTACTACGATAAAAAGTACGAATTTGCCGATGTTCTGGTCATCGGCGGGGGGCCGGCGGGCTTGAGTGCGGCCTTGAGCGCGGCCAAAACCGGGGCGCGGGTGCTGCTGCTGGAAGAAGCTCCCTTCCTGGGGGGGCATCTGGCCTACGAGCGCCACACCGTGGAAACCGAGTCTGGCCCGCTGGCCGCTTACGAATTGGCCGGACGACTGGCGCAGGAAGCAGCCGGCCAGCCTAACCTGCGGGTTGAATTGAATACGAGCGCTTTTGGCATTTACGACCACAACTGGGTCGGCGCGGTCAAAGACGAGACGCGCCTGCTCAAAATCCGGGCCAAAACGATTGTAGTCGCCAACGGCGCGCTGGAGCGCCCGCTGATTTTTGACAACAGTGACTTGCCCGGCGTGATGTTGGGATCGGCGGCGCAGCGGTTGATGCATCTGTACGGAGTCCGGCCGGGAAAGCGAGCGGTGGTCTTGTCGGGCAATGACGACGGCTTGCAGGTCGCGCTTGATCTGTACGCGGCGGGCGTTAAGCTGGCGGTGGTGGCCGAGCTGCGGCCCGAGGTAAGCAGTCCGGCGGCAATTAAATTACAGCAGGCCGGGATTGAGGTTAGAACAAACATGGTGGTCCTGGGGGCTAAGGGCAGCAGGGAAGTGACCGGGGCAATGCTCGCTCCCCTGGACAACAACGGCCAGCCACAGGCCGGCAGCGCCGAGTTTGTGCAGTGCGACCTGCTGGTCACGTCTGTCGGCTGGACGGCCATGATGGGGCTGGCCTATCAAGCCAGGGCCAGGCTGGTCTATGATGAAGGCCGGGCGGAGCTGCTGCCGGCCAATTTGCCGCCCCGAGTCCATGTGGCGGGACGGGTCAACGGGACGCACACTGTCCCGGCGGAACTGCTGGAAGGGCAGGTGGCCGGGCTGAATGCGGCGGCCGAGGCCGGTTTTGGCAGTGGAGTGCCGGAGAAGTTGAGCAAGCAGGCGGCCGGTCTCAAAGCCGGGGAGCCGGTGTGCAACTCAGGCTGGGTGAATGTCCCCGGCGGCAAAAAGAGCTTTATCAGCTTTGACGAAGATGTGAGCGTTAAAGATTTGAAAGACGCGGTGGCCGAAGGCTACAACAGCATGGAACTGCTCAAGCGCTATAGCACGCTGAGCATGGGGCCGAGCCAGGGCAAATACGAGAACGCCAATACGATGGCCCTCTGCGCCGAGGCCAACGACCTGCCGGTGGCCTCGGCGGGGACGACGACCAGCCGCCCGCCCTTCAGCCCGGTGCAGTTGGGGGCGCTGGCCGGCCGGGTGATGGAGCCGGTCAAATACACCCCCATGCACGCCTGGCACGTCGCCCGTGGAGCGAAGATGATGAACGCCGGCTTGTGGAAGCGGCCCGAACATTACGGCGACCCGGCGGTGGAAGTCCTGGGCACGCGCAGCGGGCTGGGCTTGATTGATGTCGGGACACTGGGCAAGCTGCTGATCCGGGGCAGGGATATTCCGGCCCTGTTGGAGCGGCTGTACACCAACAAGTGGAGCGGTTTAGCCGTGGGGCGTGCTCGCTACGGGCTGATGGTCAACGAGGAAGGAATTGTGGCCGACGATGGCGTGGCGGCGCGTCTGAACGACGATACCTGGTACATCACCGTGACCACGGGCGGCGCGGATGCGGTCTACGAGGGCCTGGAGTGGAACCTGCAAGCGGGCTGGAATTACGAAGTGCATGTCAACAATTTGACCGATACCTATACAGCGATGAATTTGACCGGCCCGCACGCCCGCGCCGCGCTCCAACCGCTGACCGAGATTGACCTGAGCAATGAGGCTTTCCCTTATATGAGCGTCCGGCAGGGGACCGTCGCCGGGGTGCCGGTCATTATTCTGCGCATCGGCTTTACCGGCGAGTTGGGTTATGAAATCCACGCCCCGGCCGGCTATGGATTGTATCTGTGGGAAAAGTTGGTGGAAGCGGGCCAATCCTACGATATCACTCCCTTTGGGGTGGAAGCGCAGCGGATTATGCGCCTGGAAAAGGGCCATTTCATTGTCAGCCAGGATACCGACGGCCTGACCGACCCGTTCATGGCCGGTTTGGAGTGGGCGGTCAAGCTGGAGAAAGCCGATTTTGTCGGCAAGCCAAGCCTGGTGAGGGTGCAGCGGCGCGGCGTGACCAGCAAGCTGGTCGGTTACGAGATGCTCGACCCGAATTTGGTGCCGGAAGAGGCCAATCAGATTGTCCGGCCTAACCCGCACTGGCCCATCGGCTTGGAAATTATTGGCCGCATCACCAGCTCGCGTTACAGCCCCACCCTCAAGAAATCCATTGGGTTGTGCTGGCTACCGGTTGAGCAGAGCGCGCCGGGGTCCGAATTTTCGGTGCGCATTCGCGGCGAGCTGCACAAAGGGCGAGTTGTCCCGCTGCCCTTTTATGATCCGGAAGGTGAGCGGTTAAAAAGCTGAGCAAACTATTGACCGGTGGAGGAAATTGCCGGGATTTGGGGATTAGGGGATAAATTAATATAAAAATCTCCTAATCCCCTAATCCCGGCCTAAGTTATGCAGCCCTGGAAAACCCGCTCCCGGGAGAAGGTGCTCGATTACGGCAGATTTTTGGTGGTAGAGAAGCACACCATCGAGCTGCCGGGTGGCCGGACCCTTTCAGATTGGCCCTGGCTCATCACTCCAGATTATGTCAATATAGCGACGGTAACGTTGGCGAATGAGTTTCTCTGCTTTCGCCAGACCAAGTATGCCGTTGACGGAATTTCGCTCGCTGCCGTGGGCGGTTATCTCGATCCCGGCGAAGAACCCCTGGCGGCGGCGCAGCGCGAACTGCTGGAGGAAACCGGCTACGAGTCGCCCGATTGGCTCAGCTTGGGCCGCTACGTGGTGGATGGTAATCGCGGGGCCGGCACAGCCCATCTGTTTCTGGCCCGACAGGCCAGGCTGGTGGCCGGAGTTAAGGCCGATGACCTGGAAGAGCAGCAGCTCCTTCATCTCAGCCGGGCCGAGGTTGAAGCGGCGTTGGCTGCGGGTGAATTCAAAGTATTGGCCTGGGCGGCAGTCATGGCCCTGGCCTTGCAGCAAATGAAAGAAGGTAGAGATAGTAAGGAGACCCCGATTGATGAATGACTATAGTCCTATTTTCCGCAGCCCGATTACACCTCTTTCATCCTCGGTTATGGTGTCGTCACCTCTCAGCGTAGCAGATTTGACGGGCGTGTCGGTTATCCTGATTCAGGGTGAGGTTAGTAGTCTGCTCAAACAACATTTTACTCAAATCCCGACCAGACCCGGCGATTTGGTGGGTATAAACGGGGGAGTGTTGGCCCGCCTGACGCCCGCAGAGCTTTACCTGTTTGGCCTGTCAGCCAATGCTCCTATACCTACAGTTGCAGCAATAGAGGACAGCCTGGCCAAAGGGCCTCATTTTGCTCACGCGGCCGATTACACCCATGGCAAGGCAGTCATCCGGCTGGCTGGAGCGGCTGCGCCTGAGCTTTTAAGCAAAATCTGTGGGCTTGATTTTCATCCCACCGTTTTTCCCAATTTGCGTGTTGCCCAGACAAGCGCAGCAAAAATCAAAACCTTGATTGCGCGGTATGATCAAAGCGAGACGCCGGCTTATTTTTTGCATGTCAACCGTCCGTTAGGACAGTATTTTTGGGAAGTTGTTTGGGAGGCAGGACAAGAGTTTGAGATAGCGGTGACCAACGGTTGACCGCTGCTCGCTGAGCCTGGAAATCTTGTAAAGTAAAACCCCGCTGTAACCCGGCGGGGTTTTTGTTTTAGCGAACTCGATGGTCAGTGGCCGGCGAGCGCGACTTACTTTTTGAATGGGCTAATGCTGCTGCGGTTCGTAATGTGGATCGTAATGTTCCTGTCGTACACTGAAAGTCAGGGGGCAATTCTGCCATCTCAATGAATATCATTGAAGAAGGCTATTGCCGGACAGTTCTAACAGGAGAAAATAGATTTTGGACAAACCTATCCACATTCTGCATATTGACGAGGACCAACTCTACCCGCAACTGGTGCGGCACGTTCTGGAAAAAGAGGCGGGTGGCTTCCGGATCAGCAAAGCTGCCTCTGAGTCAGAATTCAAGACGTGGCTGGCCAAGGGTAATTATGATCTTGTTCTGACTGATTTCAACATTTTCGGCTTGGAAGGCTCACAGGTGTTTGATGCCGTGCGGTTTGTAGACCCGCAGACGCCGGTATTGATTGTCACTGACGCCGGCTCGGAAACAATGGCCGCCGAGGCGATAGAACGCGGCGCAACTGACTATGTCATCAAGACCCCGCAGTACCTGCGCTATCTGCCGCATGCCATCCGGACCGCTGTTGAGCAACAACACCTGCAAGCTGAACGTAAGCGTGCGGAAGAGGCAGTAACAGCGCATGAGGCAAGCTTCCGGTTCCTACTTGCTCATCACCCTCAGCCTGTGTGGGTATACGACTTGGAAACACTGGCCTTCCTTGAGGTCAATGATGCCGCTATCGCTCGCTATGGTTATGCCCGGAATGAATTCCTGCAAATGAGGATCACCGACATTGGATTGGGGGAGGATGAGTCCAGGCGTCTAAAAGATGTCCAAAAAAATCAATCCAGGCTGCAACTTTCTGGCCAGCGGCGGCACCGGCTCAAGAGTGGTCAAGTCATTGATGTTGAAGTCACTTCTCACATATTGAAATTTGCCGGGCGAAACGCAGCGTTAGTCATTGTTCAGGACATTACCGAACGCAAGCGTCTGGAGGAAAAGCTCCACCAGTCACAAAAGATGGAGGCGATCGGCCGGCTGGCGGGTGGGATCGCCCACGACCTCAACAACATCCTGATGGTCATCATCGGTTACGGTGATCTACTGCTGAATCGCTACCATGACGAACTGGACCCGCTGCACAAAGAGCTTGAACAGATCAGGAAGGCGGGGGAGCGGGCCGCCGCGTTAACCCAACAGCTTCTGATCTTCAGCCGCAAGCAGGCGCTTCAACCCCAGGTCCTGGGCTTGAACCTCGTGGTGGCCGACATGATGAAAATGCTCCAGCGCCTGATTGGGGAGGATATTGATTTGAACATTGCGCTCGAGCCAGCGCTGGGAAATGTGGAAGCTGACCCGAGCCAGATCGAGCAGGTCATCCTGAATCTCGTCATCAATGCCCGCGCGGCTATGCCTGAGGGGGGTAAGCTGACGATTGAGACGGCTAACGTGGAATTGGACGAGATGTATGCCTATTGGCATGCCGGGGTAAAACCCGGCCCCTATGTGATGCTGGCGGTCAGCGACACGGGCTGCGGCATGGACGCCGAGACGAAAGCGCATCTCTTTGAGCCTTTTTTTACCACCAAGACGCAGGGTACCGGCTTGGGTTTGGCCACCGTCTACGGCATTGTCAAACAGAGTGGCGGCGACATCTGGGTTTACAGCGAACCGGGGCAGGGGGCAGTCTTCAAAATCTACCTGCCACGGGTCGCGCAGCCTGAGAGCCGGCCCCGCTCCAACCATGTCCGCGCCGCGCTGCCCCAGGGCTGGGAAACGATCCTGTTGGTGGAAGACGAAAAGGAGGTGCTGAAACTGATCCGAACTCTCCTCCGATCGAATGGTTACAACGTGTTAGAAGCGGCTAATGGTGGCGAGGCGCTGCTGATCTGCGAAAAGTACTCCGGCCCGGTCCATTTGCTGATTACGGATGTGGTCATGCCCCATATGAGTGGACATGAGTTGGTGGAGCGCCTGACCTCGCTGCGCCCGGGGCTGCGGGCGCTCTACATGTCGGGTTACCCCGACGAGGCTATTGTTCACCACAGGATGATGGAGCCGGGCCTGTTCTTTCTCCAGAAACCCTTCACCCCGGCTGACCTGGCACACAAGGTGCGTAGCATATTGGATACGGATGTTTAGCGCCTATCTGAAAAGCCCAACACTTTTGCTGAATCACTGCAAAATCTCCTGGGACAATTCACCAGATAGAGGAGAAAAGAGTATGGATAGCCCTTTTGCCTTGATCATCGAAGATGACACAAAATTGGCAACTATTTTTTCCAGGGCGCTCTGGCAGGCCGGGTTTGAAACTGAAATCATCCTGGACGGCTGCACCGCCTTGGAGCGGCTAACGGCGACCACACCTGCTGTAGTGCTGTTGGACTTGCACCTGCCTTATGCTTCAGGGATAGATATTCTGCATCACATTCGCACTCATCAACGGCTGGCGAAAACTCGCGTGATTATTGTTACCGCCGACCTGTTCCGGGCCGAGGCATTGCGGGATGAGGTTGACCTGGTTCTGCTCAAACCGGTCAGCTTCACCCGACTCTATCACCTGGCCACCGACTTGCACCTGACGACATCTTTGGATGAGACAGTTGCTACGACAACCCGATGAAGAAAACCGGTATAATTGGCTGATTTTGACAATTGCCTGGTTTGTTTCACCAATGAGCATACGGTATAATGGCTGCTATAACCTGAACTCTCATGCGCCCAATCCGCGAATTAGAAATAAGAAATGGGAATTTAGAAATGAGCCCTACAGCATTCTAATTTCTGTTTTTTATTTTAACCGCGCTATCCGGCTGTTGGAACAAGTATGCTCAGTTCTTCATCCGCAGAGTCTGTGGCGGCAAACCCCCAACGCATCCTTGTCGTAGATGATGACCCGGCTATTGTACGTCTCGTGAGGGATAAGCTCGATTACACCGGCTTTGAGGTATTGGTCGCTACTTCCGGCCAGCAGGCCCTGGAGATAATCGAGCGGCGGGGCCTCCCTCATCTGGCAATTGTTGACGTCATGATGCCCGGCATGGATGGTTTTGAATTCTGCCGGATCGTGCAGCAATTTAGCGATCTGCCGGTCATCATGCTAACTGCTGTGGATGAAGAAGAAACGGTCATTCGCGGTCTGGAGTATTTTGCCGAAGATTACGTCACCAAGCCTTTTAGCCCGCGCGAACTCGTTGCTCGCGTGCGGCGGGTACTGCGCCGCATGGGCGATTTTGCCTACACTCTTGACCGGATGACGCGCGTGGACGATCACCTGGCGGTAGATTTTACCCACCAGCAGGCCCTGGTTGACGGGCAACCGGTAGCTTTCACCCCTCTTGAAACCAAATTGCTTTACATCCTCATGCGTAATGCCGGTCAAACCGTCACCACCGATTTTCTCCTGCGCCGTCTGTGGCCTCGGGAAGAGGTCTTGGAAGATGCACTGCGGGTTCATATCCACCGTCTGCGCCAAAAGATAGAAACGACGCCCGCTCACCCTCAGTACATCGTTACCGAGCGGGGAGTAGGTTACAGCTTTCCCCTCAGTCCACCGGAGAAAGAGAATCTTTTTAAGTGACATCATTGAACAAAAAAGTTTGCTTGTTGGGTGATGCTGCTGTTGGCAAAACCAGCCTGGTGCGCCGCTTTGTCTATAACCTCTTTGATGACAAGTATCTCAGCACCATCGGCGTCAAAGTCAGCCGCAAAACGGTTGCCGTTCCCCGCACTGACGGTGTTGTAGAACTGACCATGATGCTGTGGGACCTGGCCGGCAGCGAGGAATTTGACCGGGTGCGGTCCAGCTATCTGCGCGGGGCAGCCGGCGCCCTGTTGGTCTGCGATCTGACGCGACCTGAAACGCTTGACAGCCTGCGCGTCTACGCGGCCAACCTGCGCAGTGTCAACCCGAACGCCCAGATGCTTGTCCTGGGGGCTAACAAGTACGACCTGATTGACTCGCAGATGCTCGATCTGGCGCCAATCGAGAGGATTGCTGCCGATCTCAATGCCCCTTATTATCTTGTCAGCGCTAAAACCGGTTACGAGGTGGAGAACCTCTTCCGCCACTTGGGCCAATTACTGGTAGCTTGAAATTCCGGGAACGAGTTATGGACTCATCCATCACTCAATTGATTCTCCAAGACCGCAAAATTGCCTATGTTATCACCGATCCCAATCTGAAGATATTGGCGGTGAGTGATGAGGCAAACATCTTGCCCTCCGGCTATCAAGCCAGCCTGGGATGCTCTCTGCTAGACCTGGAACCTGAACTGATCGGCTGTGAGGAAGCTTTGGCCGACGTTTTGGCCGGAGAACTGCCCCGTTTTGAACTGGCCTGGGTCAACCGCGAGACTCCTGCCGGTCAAACTATCTATTTGACCCTGGTCGAGCTGCCCCATCGAAACCAAGAGGGACGGATTACGGGTCTCATCCATCTGGTTGAAGATGTGACCGAGGTGGGTGTGCTGAATCAGTGGTTAGCCCAACAGCGTAACGAGCTGCGTCTGTTACGAGACCAATTGGCCCGGCAGAATCTCGAACTGGCGGCGGCCAACACCGAACTGCAGCGTCTGGACGAATTAAAATCCATGTTTGTTTCCATCGCTGCGCATGAACTGCGCACGCCGTTAACGTTGATCAGGGGGTATGGGGAGATGCTTTTGGATGGAGATTTAGGCCCTCTGGCCGACAAGCAGCGCGATTGCCTTGAGATTATCGAGAGGAGCGCCAGCCGCCTGCTCACCATCACCAGCAATCTGCTTGATGTGACCCGGATCGAAACCGAGCGGATCGAGTTGGTCTTGAAACCGATAGACCTGCCCACCCTGGTCCAGACCCTGGCCGCCGAATTTGGCCCGGAGTTGCAGGCCAGGGTTCAGCGCCTGACCTTACGGGCCTCCTCCGATCTGCCCCCTGCCTTGGGCGACGAGACACGAGCCGCCCAGATCATCGGTAATCTGTTGAGTAATGCCAGCAGGTACACTTCTCAGGGGGGGCTTATTACCGTTGATGTGACCCTGGCTGAAGAGGCAGGCTTTCTGCAAATTTCGGTAGCGGACAATGGGGTGGGCATATCGGCTGGCGACCAGGCCAAGCTGTTCAGTCGTTTCTTCCGCGCCGAAAGCCCGCCATCCACTGAGGCCAGGGGCGCCGGCCTGGGGCTATATATCACTCGCGCGCTGATCGAGCTGCATGGCGGGCGCATCTGGTTTGAAAGCGAGCTGGGGCGGGGAAGCACGTTCCACGTGACATTCCCGGTTGCCGATAGGCCGGTGTAGAGGGCTTATTCCCGCTGTGACGCTGCTTCAAATTCCTCGCGGGTGATAAAGTCGCCTCGGGAAATGTCGCGGTTAATAAGGCGGCGGTTTTCATCAAAGGTCAAAACGACCTCGATGCGTTCAAAGCAAAGATGGCTCCCGACCAATGTTTTGTGGGCGGTGTAACCGCCTTCGTCGCTTTGGCTCAGATTATTTTGCAAATCCAGGCGCGTTTTGATGACCTCACCGCATTTACGGCAGCGAACATAAATCCAGTAGACCTGCTGGTTTTGTTCCCCGAGCCTGTTACCGCTTCCAAATAACGATTTAAGAGAGTCGAAAAAACCCACCTGCGTTTCTCCAAATCTGGGGATAATTGGGCGAGGAGGCCATCACAAAGCTGCGCCCGCACAGACTTAAAACAGTTTACTTCAAAGCGTCAAAGACCGCCAAAATCAAGGCCCGACGTTTCCAGATTTAACTTAAAAGTATGAAAAACCTCTTGACAGAATTCATAAACTCAATATACTATATATATAGTTAATCAGCTCTTCTGGCATCATGAGTTATTCTCTGGCCTTTTCTCAAGCAATCATGGTTGTTTTATATGTTGCCGATAAGCTTCAACAAGGCAGCTATGACTTTGTGCCGACCAAACAATTATCTGAGGACTTGGGTATTGCCGGTCCCACTGCCGTTAAAATTCTGCAAAATCTGAGTAGAGTCGGCCTTATTGAAACCCGTGAAGGAACCAGAGGAGGCATTCGCTTGGCTGTACCGGCGGCGGATATTACGATCCTCGATATTTTTAGTGCCATCGAACGTGAACGTCCTCTCTTTCGATCTGATTTACCCGTCCGGGCTACAGGCGAAAAGCCAACTCGTGCTCGCCAAGAAATTTCAAAATTATTAGCTTCAGCCGAGGAGGCCATGAAAGTCAAATTAAAAGAACTAACCGTCAAAGATTTGCTCGATAAGTTAAACCCATAAATTTTTTTGAGTCTAACTATATAAATAAAATATAAAGTATATCTAATTAGGATTACCAACAAATATTGAACAGGGAGAACTGAAATGATCGTAGCCTACGTGTCTGTTAAAACAAATGAAAATGCGGCCGGTGAGTTTGAGCGAATTTTGCGCGAGATACAGGGGGAAGTCCGCCAAATGGTGGGGTGTGTAAAGAACGAGTGGTATCGCGTTCCTGACTCGCCGCAGTGGTATGTCATCTATGGAGAGTTCGACACGAAGGAGAATTTCGAAAAATACTTGAACTCAGCCATCGTCAAACGTATCGGTGCTGAACTCATGCCACTGCTTGAGGTCCCGCCGGAATTCAAGCATTACGAAGCAACTATTCTCGAAACCAATTAAGCGCGGATGTTGCCTGACAGAGCTGTCGTCAACAAAACCTAGCCGTACAGCTCTACCCCGGCCAGCTCCCGCTCGCGGCGGGCGACGTAATCGCGCAAGGCCTCGGCCAGGCCGGGGTCCATGGGCGGGGCTTCGTACTGGTTGAGCAGCTCTTTCCAGATCAGGTGGGCGCGTTTGGCCGCGTCAAAACTGCCCGCTTCGAACCAGGTTTGATAGCTGAGCCGGTCGGCCAGGAAGGACTCGTAAAACTCGGTGCTAAAGCGGGCCTGGGTATGCGGCGTGCCAAAATGATGCCCGCCCGGACCCACCTCGGCAATCATGTCCAGGGCCAGCGTCTCCTCGTTGATTTCAAAACCGCGCAAAAAGTGGGCGAACATGGCCAGGTTCTCGGCATCAATAATGAACTTTTCATAGGAGGCGGTCAAACCTCCCTCCAGCCAGCCGATGGCATGCATAACGAAGTTGGTCCGGGCCAGCATCGCCGGCCACATCGTCCACATGGTTTCATAAGCGGCCTGGGCATCGGGCACTTTGGCGGTGTTGAGGCTGCCGCTGCCGCGATAGGGCAGTCCGTAGCGGCGGGCCAGTTGCGCCCCGATAATCAGCGCCCAGGCGCCTTCCGGCGTGCCAAAAGCGGGACTGCCGCTTTTCATATCTACGTTGGTGGTAAAGCCGCCGTAAATCACCGGCGCGCCGGGCCTGACCAGTTGGGTCAGGGCAATTCCGGCCAGGGCCTCGGCGTTTTGCTGGGCCAGGGCCGCGGCGATGCTGATCGGACTCATCGCCCCGGCCAGGATGAAAGGGGTGATAATGGTGATTTGGCCGGCGCGGGCATAGGTGATGAGACCGCCCAGCATGCGGTCGTCGTAGCGGAGGGGGCTGTTCACGTTAATCACGCTGCCAATAACCGGATCGCCGTGGAGGTCGTCGCCAAAGACCAGCCGGGCCATGGCCAGGGCGTCATGGGGAATGACTCGCCCGTGAGCGGCCTCCTGGATGGCCTTGTCGGTCAGAGTGAAGCCGGACAGCAGGCGGTGGAGATGCCGGGCCGAGACTTCGACATCATGCGGCGCGACCAACTGCTCCCCGCTGGTGTGGAGCAGGTTACACATGTGGACCAGCTTTTGCAGGTTGTGGTAATCTTTGAGCAGGCCCGGACGCCGGCCTATCTCCAGGTTGGCGGCAAAGACCGTACCCCCGTGAGGCGCAAAAACAAGGGCGTCGCCGCCGATAAAGAGATTACGTTCTGGATTTCGAGCACGCCAGGTGAAAGTTTGCGGGGCTTGAGCCACCAGTTCCAGCACCAGGTGGCGGTCCGGCCAGACATGCCGGGCCGAACGGTCCACTTTGGCCCCGGCTTTTTGCCACAATTCAAGGCTCTCGTCGTCGAGAAAATCCAGGCCGGTCTGCTCCAAAATCTGCAAAGACGCCTGGTGAAGTTGCTCTACCTGTTCGGCTGAAATAAGTTCCAGCGGCGCAAGCCGATTACTGATGCGGCGAAACGGAATTTTCAACAGCGGTGACTGGCTGCGGCTGTGACGCTGCGCGGCCCGGCGCGCTGCTCGAGCTTCTTTATCCATACCCCCCCTTTTGATTTCGTCCCATAAGCAGAGCGCCCATTATAACATAAGCAGTCGCCCCATCCTAATGGACTCCTCTTGAAAAACACCCTTTCTTACCTTATAATAGGGACACTGGCCTTCTTCAATGGGGTCAGTTGGGCGGCATATTTATGGAAGACAGCGAAAAATCTGGACAATCCCGGACGAGAGAGGCGAGCAAACAGCGCCAGCAGGGAGCTACGCGACGGGGTACGCTGGCGGCGCTCAAGCAGGCAAAGCTGGAGTCCCTCCGTGAAAGCGAGTTGAAATTTCGAACTTTTGCCGAAATGACCACCGCCGCTATCTTTATTTACCAGGGGAAGCGGAACCGCTACGTGAATCCAGCCACAGAAGTGATTACCGGTTATTCCGAGCGAGAGCTTCTGGCTATGAATTTCTGGGATATTATTCATCCTGATTATCGTGAATTTGTTAAGACCCAAGGAATGGCACGCCAGCGGGGAGAGGCGGTGCCAGCCCGTTACGAGGTTAAAATTTTAACCAAAGGAGGCGAGGAGCGCTGGCTTGACTTTACCGGAGGGTTGATTGAATTCAAGGGGCGGCCGGCAGTGTTAGGTACAGCTTTTGATATTACCGAACGCAAACGGGCTGAAGAGGAAAATGCCCAATTATATAATCAGGTCCGGCAGGAATTGGCGGCACGCCGGCAGATTGAGATTGAGATTATCCAACGTAACGCCGAGCTGCTGGCGCTCCAATACGCGGGGGCGACGCTGGCCAGCAGCCTGGATTTGCCGTTTATTCTGGACACATTCGCCCACGAATTGACCAATCTATTGGCTGTGGTTGGCTGCGTCATTTGTCAATGGGATCAAGCTGACGATACTATCGTGGCAATTGGCAAGTATGGTTTACCCTATTGGCGAGATGAATGGCCGTTGACTTACCCCCTGGCTGAACTGACCTTGTCAAAACGCGTCTTGGTCGAGCGGCGAGCGTTCCAGATGACCTCAAGCCAAAAGGATAAGGACTCGGTTGAACTGGCCTATATGCAAGAAATAAAGGTGAAGAGTTTATTGATGCTGCCCATGGAGTTTCAAGGCCAGGTCGTGGGCCTGCTTCAGATCATGGATGCTCCTATGGAGCGGGTCTTTACCAATCAAGAAATTGCCCTGGCCCAAATGCTGGCCAACCAGGCAGCCAGCGCGGTCCAGAATGCTCAGCTCTTTGCCGAAATCAAGCAGCGGCTCAAAGAGGAGACTGCCCTTCAAGAGGCCTCAACCATAATTTCATCTTCCCTCGAACTGGATACCGTCTTGAAGCACATCGCCGAGCAGATGGGACGAGCGGTGGAAGCGAGCAGCGCCTATATTTGCGATTACAACGCAGAAAAGATGACTTCCACCGTTGTGGCTGAATATTTTAGCCCGTACGCTTCAGCCCAGGAACGGGTGTCTGATCTGGGAGCAACGTACCCGCTGCCCCGCGACTTTTCGGCTAACTTTGAGAGGTTGCTGGCTAATCAGGCCGAGGAAATTCATGCGGATGAGCTGGATGAGCACGGCTCAAGGTGGCAGCATCTGCGCCAGTTTGGGGCTAATACGATCCTGAACATTCCCCTGCGGCATAGAGGCCGGATTATTGCCTTTGCTGAGTTATGGGAAAGCCGGTACAAGCGCCATTTTACCCTTGAGGAGATGGCTTTATGCCAGGGAATTGCCCAACAGGCGGCAGTCGCCCTGGAACATGCCCGGCTCTACGATCAAGCCCAGCGAGAAATAAAAGAACGTGTCAAAACCGAAGCTGAACTGCGCCAGAGCGAAACCAGGCAGCGGGCGCTGCTCAATGCGATTCCTGATGTGATGTTTCGGGTAACCCGGGCCGGGCAGTTTCTGGATTACCGGCGCGGCAGTGAGGCAGAGTCCGCCTGGCCAGCCCGGATAGAGGGGGGGCAAAACTTACCCGAAGTACTGCCTGCTGAAATTAGCAGTCTCATCCTTGAACACCTGGAATGGGCGCTCGACTCCGGCGTTACTCAGGTTTTTGAGTTCCGCTGGTCGCTGCCACACCATACCCAGGATTATGAAACGCGCCTGGTAGTCAGCGGTCCTGACGAAGTATTGGGTATTGTGCGCAATATCACCGAACGGAAGCAAATGGAAGAACAGGCGATGCGTTCGGAACGGCTGGCTGCTTTGGGTCGGTTGTCGGCGGCGCTGACCCACGAAATTAACAACCCGCTCCAATCCATGCGCACCCACCTGGATTTGATGTTGGATTTTTCATTGGAACCGGGTGAAGATAAGAAATTCTTGCAGATCATCCGCCAGGAGGTAGAGCGCCTCAATGAGATTACCCGGCGCATTCTCAACCTGGCCCGCCCGTGGCCCGTTTTGCGGCGCAAGGTCTTTGTAACTGATCTGTTGCAAGAAATTCTCCTGCTGGCCCATAGGCAGCTTAAACAAAATCAAATAGAACTGACTACCGAGTGGCAAGAGGTGGCCCCGGTCTTCGCTGTGCCAGACCAACTGACCCAGGTTTTCCTAAATTTGATCATTAATGCTATAGAAGCAACCCCGGCCCGCGGGCGGTTGCAGATTTCCGTGCATTCTGAATCGGACCAAGTTATTGTATCCATTGTCAATAGCGGTTCTGCCATTGATCCGGATGTTCTGCCGCACATTTTTGAACCTTTTTTTACCACCAAACTGGAAGGCAGCGGCCTGGGTCTCTGGGTTAGTCATAATTTAGTACGCCAGCACGGCGGTTCTATCACCGTAGAAAACCTGGGAAGTAACGAAGGGGTGGCCTTTACCGTTACGTTACCCAATGTGCCTATTCTGGAGGTTAGAGATGACAACGCCTACTTCTCAACCCACTAAACCGGGCGCGCACCTGTTGATTGTGGATGATGAACCCAATATTCGTTCGGCGCTGGTGCGGGCTTTGAGCTTGCTGGGCTATACGGTTGAAGAAGCCAGCGCGGGCCAGGAAGCGCTGGCCATGCTGCAACATACTTCTTTTGATTTGATGGTGCTGGACCTGCGTATGCCGGGTATGGATGGACTTGAAGTAATGCTGCGCGTCCGCCAAGCGTATCCAGAATTGTTGATCATCATCCTGACCGGTCACGCTACGCTGGAAAGTGCGATTGCAGCGGTGAAATCAGACGTAGTAGATTATTTGCAGAAACCGGCCAGTATTCAAGAAATTGCCCAGGCTGTCACCCGCTCCCTGGAAAAGCGGGCCGCGCAGATCCAACGTCAGCGGCTGGTTCAGGTGATGGGCGAAGCCCTGGAAGTCCTGCGTCAGGCTGATCCGTCCCTCAGCGCGGCTTCAATCCCCTCTGATGCTCAGGATATTTTGCATCTGCACCCGCTCAAGCTTGATCGCCAGAAACGGTTGTTGATGATTGCAGCCGAAGGGACGCAGCCTCTCCAACTTACCGAAGGTGAAACGGTAGTTCTGGCCAGCTTAATGATGTGTCCGGACAAAGTGTTATCCTGCCGTGACCTGATAGAATTGGGGTGGGGGTACAGCACCAATGAACGAGAAGCCCAGAATATTATCCGGCCTCATGTCAGCCGGCTGCGGAATAAAATCAAGAGGATTATCCCCACCTCTAGCTTGATCCATACTGTCCGAAAACGCGGTTACGTGCTTCAAGCGCTTTAACAGCTTCCCCATCTTTTCAGAGTAAGTTGCCATTTAGCTGCGAAAAATCATCCTGAGTGCCAAAGGCTTATCGAAGGGTGATTTTTCGCAGCATCCCGAGTAGTCCTGAGCGAAGCAAAGGGCGTACCGAGGGGTGCTGCTTCTAAGGAAGCAATTTGAGTTATCCTATTAAAAAAGGGACGTGACCCGGTCACGTCCCTCTCTTATTCACCAAAATTCAACCAGGCTCAAGCCGCAACGACGGGCAGCCCGGCCAAAGCCAGGGCGATTTCCTCGGCGGGGTACTCGTAATTTTGCAGCTTTCCGGCGGCGTAATCAATATAGGCTTGCATGTCAAAGTGGCCGTGACCGGACAGGTTAAACAGAATCGCCCGGCTCGTGCCCTCTTCCTTGCAGCGCAGCGCTTCCCTGATCGCCCCGGCGATGGCGTGGTTGGCTTCAGGAGCGGGCAGAATTCCTTCGGCCCGAACAAATTGAACGCCGGCGGCAAAGGCCTCGAGCTGATCCAACCCTATCGCCTCGATGTGTCCCTGCTGCAACAGGTGGCTGACCAGGGGCGCCATGCCATGATAGCGCAGACCGCCCGCGTGAATTCCAGGGGGTACAAAGGTGCTGCCCAGCGTATGCATTTTTACCAGCGGGGTCAGATGGCCGGTATCGCCAAAATCGTAAGCGTAGCGACCTCGGGTCAAACTGGGGCAGGCCGTCGGCTCAACGGCGACCACCCGGACATCCCCTTCGCCGCGCAGTTTGCGCCCAATAAAGGGGAAGGTCAGGCCCGAAAAATTCGAGCCGCCGCCGGTGCAGCCGACCAGCACATCGGGATAATCGCCGGCCATCTCCATCTGCTCCAGTGCTTCCAGCCCGATAATGGTTTGATGCATCAGGACGTGATTGAGCACGCTGCCCAGGCTGTACTTGGTGTTCGGGTCGGTTGCCGCAACCTCAACCGCCTCTGAAATGGCAATGCCCAGAGAGCCGGTCGAGTCGGGGTGTTCGGCCAAAATGGCCCGCCCGGCGTTGGTTTCGTTGCTGGGGCTGGCCGTGACCTGGGCGCCGTAAGCCTCAATCAGCCCCCGGCGGTAGGGTTTTTGATCATAGCTCACCCGCACCATAAAAACCTTACATTCCAGACCAAAGAAAGCACAGGCCATCGCCAAAGAAGATCCCCACTGACCGGCTCCTGTTTCTGTAGACAGCCGCTTGACCCCTTCCAGCTTGTTGTAGTAAGCCTGCGGAACTGCCGTATTGGGCTTGTGCGAGCCGGCCGGGCTGACTCCCTCGTACTTGTAGTAGATCCGGGCCGGAGTACCCAGGGCCTTTTCCAACCGCCGCGCCCGATAGAGCGGGGAAGGTCGCCACTGCCGGTAAACAGTATGAACTTCTTCGGGAATTTCAATGTATTGTTCGGTGCTAACCTCTTGCAAGATGAGCGCCATCGGGAAAAGGGGAGCCAGATCGTCGGGGCCAACAGGTTGCCCTGTACCGGGGTGGAGCACCGGCGGCGCAGGCTGGGACAAATCAGCCTGGATGTTGTACCAGGCGCGGGGCATGCGATCCTCAGACAAAAGATATTTGACCGTATCCATACAATCTCCTTGTTTAAATGATAAAATTATGAGCTGCGTCTCAAATGCTGCCAGCGTCAAGGGGAAAAAGAAGTGGGCGAAAAAGATGGTTGATATCCTATCAACTGGGCAGAGTATAGCACGAAGCGTTACCCTCGTCAACCAGGGTAACTGTTAAACAAGCTCGTTTCCCTGCTACGTATCACGTTCTGCGTGGGAGTGGGCTTGAACCGCAATTAATTCTGCGGGCTAGGCGATAAAGAAAAGTTGTGATAAAATCGGGAGGAATTTTGACGATTGGAGCCATCTAACTCATGCCTATCCCAAAATCTGCCGTGACCCGGGTGCCTGGCTTTCGAGCGGTGGGTGTTACCTGTGGTCTAAAGCAATCAGGCAATCCTGACCTGGCCCTGATTTTAGCCCGCCGTCCCTGTGCTGCTGCTGCCGTTTTTACCACGAATGTTTTCAAAGCTGCCCCAGTTTTATATGACCTGGCTCTCCTGGAGCGTACTGGAGGGAAACTGCAGGCGGTTTTAATCAACGCCGGCAATGCCAATGCCGTCACCGGCGAGCAGGGGCTGGCCGATGCCGAGCAAATGGCCCGCTGGGCCGAGAACGCCTGTAACCTGCCGGCCGATAGTGTTTTTGTAATGAGTACGGGGGTTATCGGGCAGAAAATGCCCATGGCTAAATTGGAAACGGGTATTCGGATAGCCAGCGAAACTATTTTGACCGAAGCGGGCCATTACGGGCGTGCTGTTGCGGAGGCGATCATGACGACCGATTTGGTGTCTAAAGAGGCTTTTGTCCAGGTAGCCGTCGGGGGGAAGACCGTCCATTTAGGGGGAATGGCCAAGGGGAGTGGGATGATCCATCCCAACCTGGCGACCATGTTGGCGGTCATTGTGACAGATGCTGC
This sequence comes from Anaerolineae bacterium, assembly GCA_023382535.1. Next base: position 145,492 of record JAHDWA010000020.1, read on the forward strand.
CATCGAACCGGCTGCCCTGACGATGGCTCTCAAGCAGGCGGTCGCACCCACCTTTAATCGGATTACCGTAGATGGCGATACCAGTACCAACGACACCGTATTGGTTTTAGCTTCCGGCGAAGCAAGTCACGCCCTCATCTCTAACCCTCAATCGCCTGGCTTTGCCCCGTTTGTGACCGCCTTAACCGATGTATGCGGCAGTTTGGCCAGGGCTGTTGTACGGGATGGTGAAGGCGCCACCAAATTGATCGAGATTACCATTCGCGGCGCTGCCAGCGAAGCTGATGCCGAAGCCGCCGCCAAAACCGTAGCGACCTCACCCCTGGTTAAAACGGCCCTGTTTGGCAACGATCCTAATTGGGGCCGGGCGCTGGCCGCTATTGGCCGGAGCGGAGCTATGGTTGACCCGGCGCGGATCTCGTTGTATCTGGGCGATTTTCAATTAGTCGCCCAGGGTGAGCCGCTGCCGTTTGATATGATTGCCGTTCATCACTGGCTGGCCCAAACAAATGAAGTGAAACTGGTGGCTGATTTGGGAGTAGGCCAGGCTGAGGCAACGGTATGGACCTGTGACCTTTCCTATAAGTATGTTGAGATTAATGCTGAGTACCACACTTGAAAGGCAGGACAGTTAGACTATTGCCAATGTTTTGTTAACATGTTAAGTTAATCATTAAGGATTATCTGCCCATCATAGATTTTTGTCTGCCTACTAACAGGCAATAATCTTAATCTATTCCAGGAGCAGCTATTCACAATGCTATTTATCCAATCAAGAGAGAAACTATGCTGCTGAAATTTTGGGGAACCAGAGGCTCCATTCCGGCTCCTCTCCGTCCGGACCAGGTTGAACAGAAGATTATTGCTGCTCTTGAAGCCGCAGGTCGTGAGCAAGTCAACCTCTCCAATCCTGGTGCAGTTCGGGAATTTGTGGCCAATTTATCGTTTAACGGCAGTACCGTAGGGGGTAATACCGCCTGTGTAACCATTGAACTTGGAGATGATTTGATAATTTTTGATGCCGGGTCGGGCATACGTGAACTCGGCGATTATTTGATGGATGAAAGCAATAAGCGGGCCAAAGAGCTTGGCTTTGCCCGGGGTAAAGGTCACGCCCATCTATTTTTTACTCATACCCACTGGGATCATATCCAGGGTCTTCTTTACTTCAAGCCTATTCATGTGCCGGGAAATGTTTTTGATATCCATTATGTCCATGAATATGTACCTGATGTTTTGGCCCGTCAAATGGCGCCGGAATTTTTTCCGTTGCCCTTGGATGAAGTCAGTGCTTCGCTGAATTTTCACCGGCTTGAAGCAGGGGCGTGGATTGAGCTTGCCGGAGCCACCATTACGAATATGGAACTAAAGCATCCTGGTAAGGCTTATGCTTATCGGGTGGAGGCTGACAACGCTATTGTGGTTGTAGCCACGGATAGCGAGTATAAAAGCCTGGATTATACTAATACCAAGAAGTACAGTAATTTTTATGCCAACGCCGACGTGTTGATTTTTGATGCCCAGTTTTCGGTCCGTGAATCGTTTGTTAAAGAAGATTGGGGGCACAGTTCAGCTTTGATTGGCGCGGATATTGCTCGAGAGGCCAAGGTAAAACGTCTGCTGCTTTTTCATCATGATCCCGCTACGACCGATGCCGAAATTATGCGGGTGTTACAGGAGACGGAAGAATATCTAGGAAATCGAAAAGGGATAACTGAAGTGATGGTAGCCCAAGAAGGGATGGAAATTTATCTGAGCAACCCCATCCCTGTCTCTGATTTTTACATAAAGGACCACTTAGAAAAGGATATTGTTGTTATATCTCTCTCGGGAAAATTTGGAGCGTACGCCACTGAAAAGTTTAGAAATCATCTGGCAAATAGTCTCCAAACTCATGAAGTCAACAAGGTTATTTTGATCATGGGAAATATAGGCGAGTTAACCATAGCGGGTATCAGGGCTTTGGTTGACGCCAGAAAAAGTGTGACCAGTTTGGCTCTGGTTGACGTCCCCCAGAATATTTATCGGGTATTTGAACTATCGGGAACGACAGACTTTTTTGCAATTTATAAAGATGTAGAGGCGGCCTTATCTGCCTTAAACTCCAACAACAGTGAATAATCTCCCCTAAATCTCACCATTTACGACCTCAGCAGCCGGATAAGTTGTTGTAACTCTTCGTTGCTAAAACTACGTTTAAGCACTTCGGCGGCTTTTTCAGGGTCTCTGGTAATCGTAATTCGCTCGGTCCGCAGCCCGGATTCAATCAAAGCCTTATTGATACTCATTTCACCGGCTAATACGGCCTGGCGCAGTTGTTCAACTTTGGGGTTGGTTTCGGCGTGCTGGCGCAGCTTGCGTAAGCCGGCTTGCCGCGAGGTGCCCGTGGCAATATATTTTCTGCCATCTTGCTGCTGATCCCCATTTTCACTTTTTACATATTGGCTTATCCCGCTTAACTCTGGCGGAGTAAACTGGACCGCCTCATCAATCATGTCCACTACCAGCGGGTCGTCGGCGCACAGGCGGATTAGGGTGGCGACATTAGTGCCCAAACCCTGGGGCGGGGGAGCGGTGACGAATTCCTTGAAATTATCAAAGGTGAAGACCTCACCTGTTTCCTGGTTCAGGTGTTGGCGCCACATCTCTTCTTCGATAACTTGCCGGATCAAACCGGGTATATTCTCCAAACTGGCGGCGCCTTCTTTGATCGAACGAGACAACATATCTACTCTCTTGCCGTTGCGTACCAAAATCTCTTTCTTCATCTTAGCTCCGTTCTATTCAAAACCGATAAACAAACAAGCCATCCCACGGGATGGCTTGTTACAGGCTATGGGTGATGCCACACCCGCCTCGCCAGCCGAAGCAGCCAGCCCAGCAGGCCGGGCAGCGGTGAATTTAAGTAAGTCACCGGGCGCCCATTGGCATAAACGATAATCGCGTCTTTGTTTTTCAGGCGAGGCTCGGTTGGCCGGGCCATGCTCACTCCACTTGGTGGAAATTTTTCACATGGGGCATTTTATCATGTTTCAGACTCACTTTCAATCGAACAAATGTTCCGATTTAATGTTTATATCCCCTCGTGGAAGCAGTAGACTGCTATCTAGAGCTGGTTTATTAGCCCAAACGCCTCGTTGTCACTAAAATAAGCGCCATTATGGGCAAATCCGCTCCACCACGCCATAGACTAAAACATTCCTCGTCTCGACCCATTCCAATCCCTGCCTCACCTCGCCCCGCAGTTCAGAGCGCCCGTCGTACTGCCTATGCCGGTCTGGCGGTTGTCCTGCTGGTTTTCTTGGTTTTGGCAACTCTCTACAGCCTGGTTGTCCCCCTCACGCAAGGCGAAGACGAGCTGGCTCACTACCGCTACCTCAGCTTCATTGCCCAGACGGGCCGCCTGCCCCAGAATCATGCCGAACGCCAGCAGGCCTGGTATCGCGCCGATTGGCCGCCCCTGTATCATTTGCTGGTGGGCTGGGCCGTCAGCCCGCTCGATACCACCCGCCCGCCACTCAAAGATGTGGGCGAGTCACCCCGCCGGCGGCTGGTAGGCGAGATTTTTTACCCCCGCCTCATCATTTATACCGAAGACGCTAACTGGCCCTGGCAGGACGGCATCCTGGCCTGGCACCTGGGACGGTTCATCTCGATTATCTTTTCCGCCGGCGCGTTGGTTTTTGCCTACTTTGCTGCCCTTGAAATGGGCAGGGGAGCAGGGGACTGCCGGCGCGGAGCGCCAGGCGAGGAGCGCAGAGGTTTTTTTTCTGATTCTCCCCTGCCCCTCCGCACCCCTGCTCCCCTGCTGGCTTTAGCTGCTACCGCCCTCCTGGCCTTCACCCCCCGCTTCCTCTTCACCTCGGCCATGCTCGGCGACGACAGCGTGTTTATCCTGCTTTCGGCCATTTTCATCTGGCTGCTCCTGCGCGCCGCGCGCGGCGACGAGCGCTGGTGGCTTTATGCGCTCAGCGGCCTGGTGCTGGGGCTGTCTATTGCCACCAAGTACAGTACCGGCCTTTTGCCGCTGGCAATCATTCCGGTGGTGATTTGGCGGGCCAGGCAGGCCGGCTGGCCCTGGAGTCGGGCCGCAGGCCGGGTGGCGCTGACCTGGCTGTTTACGCTCATCGGCGCAAGCTGGTGGTTCGGCTGGATTGGCTACTACTTTAATACCATCAAGGCAGACGGCCTGTTTTTTGGCCTGCTCAAACCCCTGCTGGCCTCCGGTCCCGATGTGAGCATGCGCCGCGTCTTTGCCGTCTTTGGCGGCGGCGAATTTACCGGTCCGGAACGCCCTGCCGCCATCGCCGCCGGTACCTTCTGGGGCTGGCTGACCTACTTTTTCCAGACCTTTTGGGGCGTACCGGTGTTGGAACATGACCCCTTTCTCCCCTGGGGCTACCTGGTCATCCTGCTTTTCTGTCTCCTGGCGCTGGTCGGCTTGTGGCAGCTCTGGCGCACGGCAACACCGGAGGGACGGGTTATGCTGGGGCTGCTGGCTTTGGTGGTCGCTTTACTTCTACCTTTCCCGGTCCTGCGCTTCTTTCTGACCCGCAACATCCTGGAAACCGGCCAGGGCCGCCATCTGCTCTACCCCGCCGCCCAGGCCATCCCGATTCTCCTGGTCCTGGGTTGGACCGCGCTGGCGAAGAAGATTGAAGACAGCAAACAGAGTCTATCTGGCAACATATTCACTGTTCTCCATCCTCTATCCTCAATCTTCTATCCTCCATCTTCTATCCTCATCTTCCTGCCATCTCTCCTGCTTCTCCTCTGGTCGCTCTTCCAGCTTGGTTACATGGCGATGACCTACCCTGCCCCTTTGCCGGTGCGGACGACCACCTTTGACTCGGCCTCGATTCCGCAGCCCTTGAAACACAATTTTGGCGAGGCAATTCAACTCCTGGGTTACGACTTTGCGCCCGACGCCGAACAGGCGACCATCAACCTCACTCTCTTCTGGAAGTCGCTCAAACCCGTGGACGAAAATTATCGGGTTCAGGTGCAGTTGGTTGACAACGCCGGCCAGTCTCGCTTTACCTGGCTCAGCCACCCCCTGAACGGGCGCTATCCGACTCGGGCCTGGGATAAAGGCGACGTTATTCGCGATACCCTGCCCTTGCCCCTGGCCGGCGTGCCGGCCAACCTTTACGACCTGCAACTGAACCTGCTGCACGAAGCCGAAGACACCCCGCTGGCCGGCGAGCCGTTTCAATTTATTCAGATCCCCCTGGCCGCTCAGCCGCCGATCCCCCATTCAGCCAGCCTGGATGGGGCTGTTGATTATCGCCTCTGGATGGGCGATGCCCCGGCCCGCCCGCGTCAAACGCTGCCCCTCTCCTGGAGCTACGCCGGCGCCTCGGCTGCGGCCCAATCGTCGCTGTCCGGCCTCCAGCCACCCGTACCCAGACCCGCCTGGGCTTTGGTCGGGCCGGATGATGTCCCGCGCCTGCCCCAGGCGGCCGGCGATGCGACGGTCATCTTTATCGTCGGTCCCGATTGGCCCAGCGGCCCCTACCATCTTCAGGTGGATACCGGCAAGGACAGCTACCAGACCGAACCTTTGTTGACCGTTGCCAACGACGCTCGTTTGTTTGCCTTGCCCACCTTGCCCGAGGGCTGGACCCCGGTTGAGGCGAATTTCGCCAACCAGATCAAGTTGTTGGGCTACGTCCTGCCCATTCGGCGGGTCGAGCCAGGGGGCGGCCTGCCCTTGACCCTGTACTGGCAAAGCCTGGCCCCGGTTTTGGGCGAGTATGTTGTTTTTGACAAGCTGTTGGACCAGGATCAACAGGTTTACGGCGGCTATGACCGCTTGCCCCGCGAATATTACAGCCCCATGCTGTGGGCCGAGGGTGAAATTGTGGAGGATGGATTTGCCGTGCCGGTCGCGCCGGATGCCCCTCCCGGGGTGTACAACCTGCATATCGGCCTGTACTCGCTTAAAAACGGCTCGCCCCTTTCCTTGCCCCTCATACAGGACAACCAGCCCGGTGACGTTACCAGCGTAGTTATCGGTCCCCTTAAAGTCGGCGGGCCGCCGCCGGGAGTGACCGTGAGTAACCCTGAGCCGCAGTTTACACTTAATCAGAGTCTGGGGGATCAAATAACTTTGTTGGGGTATGATCTGGAAAATTGTCAACAGTCAGCGGTCAACTGTCAATTGTTAATGAGGTTTTATTGGCGGGCTGAAACCGTACCTGCTGCAGATTACACCACATTTTTACATTTGCGCGATGCGGCCAACAAAAATGTGGCCCAAAAAGACAGCCCACCGGCCTCAGGTCGCTACCCGACCCGCCTATGGGATGCCGGCGAAATCATTGTGGATGAAATTGCCCTGCCTCTGGTGGAGGTGCCGCCGGGGCGCTACACGCCCGTAGTCGGCCTGTATAATTTGGCTACAGGTGACCGTTTGGCTGTGCCGGGCAATCCGGCCAACGAAATTGCCCTGGAACCGGTTGAACTCCAGTGAACCGCTATAAAATCCTTGTCCCCTTGATTTTACTGGCTTTTTTCTTGCGGGTCTGGCAGCTCCCGGCTATCCCCCCTGGCCTGTGGTACGACGAAGCCTACTACTCGATGGACGCGGCCTGGCTGCTCGACGGCGGGCCGTGGCAGCTCTTTTTTGCCGGCAACAACGGCCGTGAGCCGCTGTTTATCTACTTGCAAAGCCTTTTTATCTGGCTCTTTGGAGCGCAGCCGTTGACCTCGCGGCTGATTGGGCCGCTGGTCGGCACGCTGACCGTCCCCTTGATCTATGTACTTGCCCACCGCCTGACCCGTAAAGAAAGAACGTTCTATTCCCCAACAATCAACTATCCTCTATCTACCATCCACGATCTTCTGCCTACTTGGCTGCCCTATGTAGCGACCGCCGGCCTTGCCGCCTCGTTCTGGCATATTGGCCTGAGCCGGAGTGGCTTCCGGGTTATTTTGCTGCCGCTGTTTGCTGCGTTTGTTTTTTATGCTTTTTGGCGCGGCTGGCACCCTCCCCTGAAAGGGGGAGGAGTAAGGGTGGGGTGGATAGTACTGGCCGGGCTGGCCCTCGGTCTCAGCCAGTACACCTATCTTTCCGCCCGGGTCCTGCCCCTGGTTTTTGCCGTTTTCGCCCTAGTTTGGACAGCCCTCTACTTATTTCACCCTAACCGCCAATCTGCCCATCTCAAAACCCTGTGGTTGGCGCTGGTGATCATGGCGGTGATCGCCGCGGCGGTTTTTGCCCCGCTCGGCTGGGTTTTTTACCAGAACCCGGCCCTGTTTTCGGCCCGCACCGGCGACGTCCTCTTTACCCCCGATTCTCCCGCCGACCTGTTCCAACACCTGTTTGCCGCGCTGCGTCTCTTTGTGGATGGGGGCGACTCCAACTGGCGGCATAACTTGCCGGGCCGGCCTATGCTGGGCTGGCTGGGCTGGCTTGGTTTCTGGCCTGGCCTGGTGCTCTGCCTGCGCCGCCCGCGCCGCAGCGCCCACCTGTTTTTGGTGATCGCCCTGCTCGTTCTCTTTTTACCCGCGTTCCTGGCCGCCCCGCCCATCCATGCTCTGCGCCTCTCGGCCCTCTTGCCCGTCTACTACCTCATTTTTGCCCTGGGCCTGATGGAGGTTTTACGATTTACGATTTACGATTTACGATTTACGATTCGCCTGTCCTCGCCTCTTCGCGTCCTCGTTGCAGCCCTCATCATCGTCCTTCTCCTCGAAACCGGCCTGACTCTTTTTGACTATTTCTACCGCTGGGCCAGGGCCGAAGAAACTTACGTCGAGTACAACGGTCCGCTGGTGGATTTTGTCAATGAGGTCATCGAGCAGACCCACCAGACGGCTGTGGCTATCCCCTTTCAACTGTACGTCCATCCGACCACGCGCTACCTGCTGCACGATTATTTTACCGAGCAGCCCGCTCCTGCCGATCTATCCGGCCCGGTGCGCCTGGTGACGCTGCCCAACGACTTTCGGATGCTCAATGTCGGCAACATCCCGACCTCGCCGGCCTGGGTCTGGCTGACTCGCCGGGCTGACGGTCGCGGCGCGGCTTACGTCTCCCGCCCGCCGCGGCCGGCTGAACAAGCCTTCCTCGATGGCCCGCTGGCGGCGCTTGCCCCGGATACTTATTATGATCGCTTTGGCCGGGAATTGGCTCATTTACGTACCCTGCCCGACCCCGAACCGTTGCTGCCCATGTTCACCGCGACAGCCCCCGAACGCACCATCACCCTCAACTGGGCCAACCTGGCCGAACTGACCGGCTATGACGTGCTGCCGGCGGTCATCAAGCCCGGCCAGCCGCTGACCCTTAACCTCTATTGGCGCAGCCTGACCGACACCACCTTTGACGAGCGCCTGTTTCTGCAACTGGTTGACCGCGCCGGCAATCCGATCAACCAGTGGGAGGGCGAGGCTTTCCGCGAAGACATGTATCGCTGGCGGTCTACAGGCATCCTGCCCAGCCAGCATCTTCTCTGGGTGGGTCCCGACGCCCCCTCCGGCCCCTACCTGGTCCGCCTGGGCTTTTTTGACGACAGAACGGGCCAGCGCCTCCCAATTGTAAAGGCTGAAGGCGGAGGGCAGAATTATTCTTCATTTCATCCTTCATCCTTCATCCTTCATCCTTCCGTAGACCAGATCCAGCTTGGCCTGTTCTACGTCTCCCCTGGTGGAACCGACCCGCGCCTGCCCGCTGCCCCTCTCTCCGCTACCTTCGCCGACTCCATCCAACTCACCGGCGTCACTCTACCCAGTCTCCAAAATTCCTTACTCCCTACTCCTCGCTTCGCGTCCCTACTCCCTGTTACCTTCCACTGGCAAGCCCTCCAGCCCACCGACAGGCCCTACACCGTCTTTCTGCAAATGCTCGACGAGGGGGGCCAGGTGGTCAGCAGTTGGGACAGCCAGCCCTTTAACGGTCTCTACCCGACCAGCCTCTGGTCTCCTGGCGAAACCATCGCCGACACCTTCTCCTTGCCTCTGCCGGAAGCGGGACTCCCCCCCGGCCGCTATCGCCTCATCACCGGCTTCTATGATGTCGGCAGCGGTCAGCGCCTGCCCGTCGCCACCGGTGGTGATTTCGCCGAATTGGCTCGATTTTCCGTTGAATAAATCTTCACAAACTATGTTATAATGGTTTTGGCGTCACTTTTCTGCCATCTTAAGGCATCAGCTTAAGAAGATAGTGCGCCAAAGAGGTTACACGGAGAAACACGGAGGAGAGACAGAGATTCACCGAGATTTCTCTGTAGCCCTCTCTGCCTCCTCTGCGAAACTCTGTGTTCGTAAAGCCCTCGCCAGGAGATCCTCCATGAAACCACTCCTCTTTAAAATTATCTCAGCACTTCTGTTAGGTTTGAGCTTAACTCTAACCCTGCTCGGTCTGATGATCTACCTCGACTCTAAAGCCGTCTTCGCCGCCGGACCGCACCACGTAGCTCCCAACTGCGCGGGTGTGCCAGCGCCCTGCTACACCAGTGTCCAGGCCGCCGTTGACGCCGCCGCCCCCGGCGATGTGATTATGGTAGCAGCGGGGACGTATATAGATGTGCATCAGCGGGTGGATTATGGCATTCCAGTAACTCAGGTCGTTTTCATCAGCAAAAGTGTGACCATTCGCGGCGGGTATACCACCGCTTTCGCCGAGCCGCCCGACCCCCAGGCCAATCCGACGACGCTGGATGCGCAGGGGCAGGGGCGGGTCTTCTACATTACCGGCAGCATCACCCCCACGATTGAGGGGCTGCGGATAACGGGTGGGAGTGTATCAGACTGGGAGTATGGAGGTGGAATCTATGTTGAGTCGGCCGCTGCCACAATTCGTAACAATTACATCTTTAACAATAAGGCTGACGACGGAAGTGACCCTGATTTTACTTGGGATTTTGGGGGAGGAGTGTTTCTAGGGGCTGGTCACAGCACCCTGATTAGTAACGTCATTACCGGCAATTGGGCCAGTTATGGCGGGGGGGGCCTCATGCTGATAGGCAGCCAGGCTACCTTCAGCCGGAATATCATTAGCTCGAATAGGGCTGGCTGTGGTGGGGGTGGATTTGGTGCAATCTACAGTCCTGGCTTGTTACTCGACAGTAATATCATTACGGGTAATACCGTCAATTCCCCATGTTCTTACAGCGCCGGTGGCGGAGCCATTATAGACCAGTATACTGATGCTCTCCTGGTTAACAACTTGATTGCCGGTAATCAAGCGAATGAACAGGGCAGCGGCTTGTATATCCGGGCTTCGTCGGTACGGCTGCTCCACAATACCATCGCTAATAATTCTGGCGGTGACGGCAGCGGCATCTATGTAGACGTGAATGATGGAACGGGAATAATCACTAAAAGCACGATTGCACTGACCAATACAATTATCGTCAGCCAAACGGTCGGGGTAACTGTGACGGCAGGCAGCACTCTCACCCTAAACAGTACCCTCTGGAACGGCAATACCACCAACTGGGGCGGCGCGGGTACGATTACTGCTGCTAACAATTACAGCGGCAACCCCGCCTTTGTTAACCCTGCTGCGGGTGATTATCACCTCACTCCTGCCTCAGCGGCGCTTGACAAAGGCATCAATGCCGGAGTTACCGGCGATATAGACAGCCAGCCTCGCCCTCAAGGCGGGGGCTACGATCTCGGTGCGGATGAATATCCAGCTCCACCGATCCCTCTCGCCGCAGTGGCAATTAACGGCCCGATCACCGGGACAATTAACACGCTCTACGCCTTCACCGCCACCATTAGCCCGGTTCTAGTAACACCCCCGCTGACTTATACCTGGTCGCCTGCACCGGCTGGGGGTCAGGGCACAGCCGTAGCCACTTATACTTGGCCGGTAACGGGTGCTAAGACCATTGCCGTCACGGCGACGAATGCCGTTAATGCCGTCACCGCTACCCATCTCATCACCCTCACTGCCTTCCCAATTCTATCCATCAGCAAAAGTGCTCCAGTCATTGCCACTGCCGGCAGCGCGATTACTTACACCCTGACCGTGACCAACAGCGGCAATCTAACCGCCACCAATCTGGTCATCACCGACGCCATCCCGGCGGGAGCCAGCTACCTCAGCGGGGGGACAAAGGTGGGTAACGTGGTCAGTTGGACTGTGCCCAGCCTGGCCGCTGGCGGTGGAGTCACCCGAACCACCTTTGTCGTCACCGCCACGCAGACCATTACCAACAGCGATTACGGCGTTCAAGCAGGTGGGGGGTACAGCGCCGAAGGAGATACGGCGATTGTGACCGTTATTAGTGAAGTAACCTCTGAGAAAAAGAGCTTCTTGCCGGTCATTTTGAAAAAGTAACTTTCGCTATTTTTTGTAACAACCAGAGAGACGACCCTCACCAGCCGGTCGTCTCTTTATTTTGCCAGCCCTCTGCCCGGTGATATAATGCGCCGAGGTAGAATGACCGCTGACCGCAGACGGCGGACGGCTGTAAAAACTAATGGAACCAAACAGCTTTCAAACTCAAGGCCAAACGTCCATCCCCCCAACCGCTCAACCCCAGACCCTTGTTCTTAGAATCGTAAATCGTAAATCGAAAATCGAAAATCTAGCCCTGGTTTTGCTCCTTATTCTCTATCTTGCCTCCGCCCTGGCTTACGCCGCCCTCGCTCCGCTGACCACCGGCCCGGATGAACTGGCCCATTACGAATACGTCCGCTTTATCGCCGGGCATGGCCGGCTACCGCTCAACGATGAGGAACGCCGCCAGGCCAGCTACAAATCCGACCAGCCGCCGCTCTATCACCTGCTGGCCGCTCTGCCCGCCGCCCTGGTTGACCCCAGCGGCCCGCCCTTTCTCAAGCGTTACAACGATCACCCCCGCCGCCAATTGATCGAGCGCACCCGCCACGCCTGGGGCCTCTACAACACCGAAGACGAGCGCTGGCCCTACCGCGCCGAAATCCTGCGCTGGCACACCGGCCGCTGGGTTGCCATCCTCTTCGGCGCAGCGACGATAGCCGTGACATTTTTTATTGCCCGTGACCTCTTCTCTTCCCTCCCTCCCCCTCACAGGGGGAGGGTCGGGGAGGGGGTCGCCGCCCCACTTCTGGAGAAGGTTGGAGCGGGGGTCTGGCCGCTCGCCCTCCTCGCCGCCGCCGTTGTCGCCTTCATCCCCCGCTTTGGCCTGACCGGCTCCATGCTCAACTACGAAACCACCGTCGCCTTCTTTGCCGCCCTCTTTCTGTGGACTCTCCTGAGAATAGCGGATAGCAGATGGCGGATGGCAAGCCAGCAGAATGATTTACCCAACACGAATTACGCACCACGCATCACGCCCTATACTTTCCCCCTCCTCCTCGGCCTTTTCGCCGGGCTGGCGATTCTGACCAAACTCAGCGC
>JAHDWA010000021.1 GCA_023382535.1 Anaerolineae bacterium
GAAACGAAAATTGAACCATTACGAGATGAAATGTATCGGATCGAAGCAAGCCTAGAAGAATTTAACCAAAAGCTATTCAAACAGGCTCAAGCGTTGGCAGTTTTAGAGGATATAGGCTCAGTTCATGCCGTAGATGTCATCACCCAAGATATACTTCACATAGAAGAAATGATAAACCGTTACAATACCCGAAAACAGGAAATCGAGGTGGAATTAGCAAGTGAATTAGTGAGCAAGGACTTCATTATGGATTTTGCCGGTTTTATAGCCACCGTTAGGAAAGGAATGCAGCTAGCCGATAACGACTTTAATCTGAGGCGCAAAATTGTTGAAATCCTTGATGTTACGGTAATATTGACGGTTGAGAATGGTGAGCCTGTATTCTATCCCAAATGCGTCCTGAAAGTAGCAGATAGGCCACTCTTGTACAACGATTTGAGAACTGGCTTACAACAGTGGCAATACGAGCCGGGGAGAAAATGTACAAGAAACCTGATCCTTCAGACTAGGATGAAATAGTTACGATTTAATCTGACACTTGTGATAAAATTATGCAAACAAAGAAAGGACAAGTGTCAGATGACAACCGATGAAAAGATTATCAAACCGAAGTTAGGCTTACTCAAGCTGGCCCAAGAATTAGGCAATGTCAGCCAGGCCTGTAAGATTATGGGCTATTCCCGTGACAGCTTCTACCGCTTCAAAGAATTGTACGAAAGCCAGGGTGAAGCCGGATTGCGAGAAATCAGCCGCAGCAAACCAATCCTGGCTAATCGGGTGGCCCCAGAAATCGAAGCGGCGGTGCTCCAGTTTGCCAGCGACAACCCTGCCTGTGGCCAACAACGGGTTTCTAACGAGTTGAAGAAACAAGGCAAGTTCGTCTCTCCGGGTGGAGTGCGTTCAATCTGGTTACGACACGGCCTGGAAACCTTCAAGAAACGGCTGACCGCCTTAGAAAAGCACTTGGCTGAAAATGAAACGATGGTGCTGACTGAAGCGCAACTGAAGGCGTTGGAAAAGGCGAAAGAAGAACGCCAAGCGGTCGGTGAGATTGAAACTGAGCATCCCGGCTATCTAGGCAGTCAGGATACCTATTATGTGGGTACCCTCAAGGGAGTAGGTCGCATTTACCAACAGACCTTTGTTGATACCTACAGCAAAGTAGCCTTTGCCAAGCTCTACGACCGCAAGAACGCCCTGGTGGCCGCCGATTTACTCAATGATCGGGTCCTCCCCTGGTTTGAACAACAAGAGGTCTCCCTCTTGCGTATTCTCACCGACCGTGGTACAGAGTATTGTGGCTCGGTCCAACATCACGAGTATCAACTGTACTTGGCCATTGAGGATATTGATCATTCCAAAACCAAAGCTCGCTCACCCCAAAGTAATGGCATCTGTGAACGTTTCCATCGGACCATCCAAGACGAGTTTTATCAGGTTGCTTTTCGCAAGAAACTGTACACCTCCTTGGCTGAGTTACAAGCCGACTTGGATGAGTGGTTAGAACAGTACAACCGGGAACGACCCCACACCGGCAAATATTGTGAAGGTCGGACCCCGTTACAGACATTTCGGGAAACCAAGCAGCTAGCCGATCAGAAGCGACTGGAACGGCAATTCCAGCCTATTGAACCTGAACCGCCTACAGTCACGACCCCACAACTTCTTGTTGTCAGTTAAGTCTTATGTGTCAGATTAAGTCGAGTCTATTACAGACTAGAATTCTCTACAAACCTCTTTGATATACTCATTAGGGGTACATCAGTCTTAACCGACTGACCTTTTTATTTTGAGCTTGACAATGCTCAACTCGTGTCACTGCTGGCTAGTGTTTTCGATTTGCCAGGTCTGAGGGCCGACCTTAATTTGAGCACGCATGACGAAGGCAAAGTCATTCAGCGCCACTTTGATCTCGGCCTGCGACGCAACTCTCGGCCCTACCAGGCCGGATACCTGGAAGACAGCCGTCAAGGGTAGCGCGTCTTCCTCGGTTTCGGGAAAACTTAGCGCCATATGTGTGCCTTCTTTCAGGTCATATACGACCTGCCCACCCACGTTTGGGGGCACCTGGGACCCACTCAGCAGGTGAACCAGCGCAATAGCCTCACCAGGATCTTCGGCCAGGGTGGCCTGGAACTTTTCCGGGATCACGCCCGGATTGAGGCGGATCAACGACAGATGCTGTCCCACTTTGCCCGTATTGTTGAAGGTGATAGAGACAATGCCGCCTAGCAGACGCTCCGGCACGGTCAAGCCGGTTTCGGCCAGTTCGATGGTGAAGGTTGCTTGAGCGGCCTGGTTTTGCTGGGCAATGGCTGTGGTACAGGCCGTACCCAACAGCACGACGCTAAAGACTAGAGCGTGCTATGAACTTTGAGTAATAAGATGAACAGCCTGCTTGAGCATAAGCATCGCAAAAGCCAGGAAATGCAGGCCAATCAAGGTTTCCGGCAAGCGTTCATAGTCTCGGGCCAGCCGTCGAAAACGAGCGGTCCAGGCGAAACTGCGCTCAACAACCCAGTGTTTTGGCAGCAGCACGAAGCCTTTCTTGGCTTCTGGCAATTTGACCACAATCAGTTCGATGCCGTGCTGAGCTGCATCTTGAGCAGGAGCGTCACCAGTGTACCCTTGGTCAACCAAGGCGGCCTGAACCGTATCGCCGGTGGTTTCCTGAACCTGCTGGGCCAATTCAGTCACCTGATCTCGCTCTTGTTCATTGGCTGGGGTGACGTGCAAAGCCAGCAAATGGCCCAGGGTATCAACGGCCATATGCACTTTGCTACCTTTTTTACGTTTATGACCATCGTAGCCGGCCCCCTGACCACTTTCCGGACTCGATTCCAGGGTCCGACTATCGAAAATCGCCGCCGAGGGTTGAGCCTCGCGGCCTGCAGCCAGTCGCAACAGGATACGCAAATTATGGACCATCGCTTCAAATACTCCCGCTGCCAGCCATCGTTGGGTCTGTTGATAGACGGTATATCAGGGCGGCAGATCGTTGGGCATCATCCGCCACGGGGCTCCGGCTCGGACCAGCAAACGCGAGCCATTAAAGACTTCGCGCAACTCGCGCTCTCGTTGGGGCGCATCTTCGCGCATCAGAACCAAATAGGGCGCGGCAAAGGCCCATTCATCATCATTTACATCGCTGAATGATATAACCGGTCGGCGGTATCCTGATTGATCCGTTTTTGGAGGATCAAGATGATGTTGGCTGGTTGGTTGGAGCGACTCATGCACCCGGTCGAGGTTGGGTATTAACTGGTCAATGATGCCGGATAGCGCCCAGAGCAAAGACCCCGGCGGCAATACCCAGGACAGCCAGCAGGGTGCGGACCTTATGGCCCCACAAGTCAGACCAAACTTTGTTCCAGATAACACTCATAATGCGCTCATGCTCCAGGTGGTGAATGATGCGTTAAGGCTGAGGAAACATCGCCAAGCGGGCCAAGGGAACATCCACCTCACATTTTCTCCCGTCCGGGAAGTAACCGCCCCACCAATGTTCGGCATCATAGCCCAGGCGTGGATTGCCCGCTGGATCCAGCGCCAGAGAGGGGCGTTTGCCGTTAAACCAGGTTTGAGTAGGACAGCTATAGGGAGGAAAACTGGGATACTGGGCAATAATGGCTGAGGTGGACTCGATGGTTTTACTCTGCCAATTTGGGGTGGCGGACTCGCAGTTAGTATTGCACCAGGCAAAACCCAGCCCCGCCCCGCCCATTTCGTAGGCCAGTCGTGGCCGGTTGGCCGGGTCGAGCGCCAAGTCAACCCCCTCGCCCTGATAGGCCGGCAATCCCAGGTTAACCTGGCTCCAGGTCTCGGCGTTGGGGTTGAGGCAGTCGGTGTTGCACCAGAGGTAATGCAGGCTGGTAAGCTGCAAGGGTGGGGTGACGATGCTGCCGGTATAGAGGGCGATCCTGGTCTGGCCGTTGGTGTTGATTTGTAAACCAAAATTGGCCTCACCACCAATAGAGGCCGGAAAGCCGGTCGCGGTGTTGGTGATGAGGAAGCGGCCTCGTAAATTAGCGCAGGCCAGGGTGTCGCAGCCAATATACAGCAGTCGGGTGCGGACACTATCGGCATCAAAGTAATCAACCACCAGGCGGGGATCGCCAGTCGGGGTAAAGGTCAGCGCCGCCTTGCCGGGCCATTGACCGTCAATTACCGAGACCCCAAACCAGTTGGCGGCATCGGTGCAGACGTTAGAGCAGTAGGCGTAAGTGGTACCACCACCGTCAGTAAAGACGAAGGCCGGGCGTCCCCATGGGTCAAGGGCAAAGTAGCGATTGTTCTGATAACTTCTCCCACCGGGGATTTGGTTGACGGTGGTAATAACCGTAACCGTCCAGTTGGCGCTGCTGGTGCAGCCGCTATCACAGACGGCGTACTGATACTCGTGCTCATTATCGGTTAGGTTGGGGTTATTTGAGGTATAATAAAGCATGCGAGGATGGCCGGTCGGGTCGAGCGCCAGCCGGACATCCTGCACGAAATCACTCAAGCGGGTTCGGGCCCAATTGGCCGGGGTCGCGCAGTTGGCGGGGCAGTAGGCATAGTAGGCCGGCTTATGGCCGTTATCAAGGCCGGTGAAAATGGCATAGCCCACGTGAATGCCGCCGGCGCTATCCACCGCCACATTGACCCCATAAGTGGGGAGCAGGTCGCCGGTCGCGCTGGTGTAAGGCAGCCAGAAAGCAGCCTGGCCCCCCGGCGGCGGGGGAGGATTGCTGCCAGGAGATTTAAAGATCAGCGGCAGATAGATGGTCGGCCCGTCAGCGGTGGATGGCTCAACCCCCGCTGAAAAGAACTGAAGCAGCAGAAGCAGACCAAGCAGGCAGGTCGAAGCCGCCCGGTATAAAGTTGGCTTGGGTAATCGTTTAGGTCTTTGCATCGGTTTCCTCCACTTTCAATCTGGCGAAGCTGTACATCTCAACTCTATCATTTGAAGCATGAAATTGTCTTGAGGGCGAATCCCTAATTCTGCCCCGATGTTTGGCGTAACGGGGGTAGGGCTACTTAGGGGCTTTTTCTCTTACCATAACCAATACCGAGCCGTGGCCATGGTGATCAACGAGACTGTCAACAGGATGACATCAATTCGCTCAATTTTGGTCATCTCTTCGCCCAGGGTATGCAACTCGGCAGCCTGGGCCGGAGTGGGCGGCCCGCCGGCCACGCGTATGGTCTGGCCTAATTCTCCCAAACGCTCGGCACAGGGCCTGATCATAAAAAAGCCAATACCGAAGACGACAAGCGCTATCACCGAACCGAGGGTAAAGCCCAGTCCTGGCCCCGACGTGACCCAGACCCATTGAAACCCGCCCGATATGCTCCAATAAAGCAGCGCCCCGGCCCCAATGGTCAACGCACTGGCGATATTCATAAACATAGGGTAGCGCCGTTTTTCGATGAGGGTTTGCATAAACTGGGGAGCGGCCGGTCCCAGCGATTTGACCGTTGGTTCGACAAAAAAGAAGTAGAAGACGGCGCTGCCCACCCACAGCGTGCCGGCCATAATGTGAATGATTCGTAAAGCAGTCAGATAGAGTAAAAAAGTGTTCATGATTAACCTCCTAAAATTTGTTAGCTACTTCTCGCTCAAGATGGGTGTGGCCGAATTTGGCTGAAGATAAACTTCTAAACACCGGACGGCCACCAGCCAATAGGTGCTGGACCGTTGAAGTAAACCGGGCCGGGTTTCCTTTAGCTGCCTGTAGAGTCGCTCGGCTTCGGCTTGCCGGAACATCTCTTGCTGCTGCAGATAGGCAGTCTCCAATAATAGTGAATGATGATTTAACATATTTTGCTCCTTGTCTTTACTCCTTGGGTTAGGTTAGATCCAATGTCTCGCGCGCCCCCCAGCCGCGACTCTCGTCTATCAAATCCACTCGCTCCGGCGTAAGATGCACGGTCACGTAGCGGTCATCGGCTGCAGATGGATCAATCCGGGCGATCCCGTGATACTGCAACCAGCGTGAAGAGTCAGAGGCGCTCTCAAGGATGATGACCAACGCGTGCGGGTCTTGCTCCAAATGATAAACCACGTCTGACCAACGCGGCACGCGGCAAGCGAGTTCGAGGCCGTGATGTTGATATTGCGCCGTCACCGACCACGCGCCCTGGCGCCCGCTTGTGCTAATAACGCACACTTGATTTTGAGAAAGATAGGCGGTGATACGCTCGCGTAATTCGTCTATCATGGCTAAACTCCTGGAACTTATTACAGCCCCAGTATGCTGCGAAAAGACGAGGGGGAAATCAGAAAAAGGTGGGATTTGGGTGGGAACAGGGGTATTATTCGGAGGTATTAGCCGAGTCTATTCACACAAGGCGCAGTTCGTGGGCGCGCGCAGCGGCCTGGGTGCGCGAGGAGACGCGCAGCTTGGCGAGGATTTTGGTCACGTGAACCTTAACCGTGTGTTCGCTGATGACGAGCTGCCTAGCGATGGCTTGATTGCTGGCGCCGCCCCCGATAAGCTGAAGGATTTCGACTTCGCGCGGGGTGAGCGTTTCGCCGGTGTCGGGTACAGTAATGGGTTTGGCGTTACCGGCTGTTTCCAGAATATCTAGCAAACGTTGGGCCAATTCCACGTGCGCTTTCTTTTCAACGGCCAGACGCAGGAGCGGTACGGCTATCTGCGTTTCTTGCAGGATCAAGCCAGGCAGATGGCGTTGCTCGCACTCGGCGAGGAAGGGTGCGAAGTGCGACCACGCCTCTTTCTCGCGCTTGCTCTGCCAGTGCAGATAGGCGAGAAACAGGCGCGGACTGCCAAAGAGCGCGGCGTGCGGCCAGCGTTGTTCGATCAGCAGAGCTTGTTGGAGCGTGCGCTCGGCCTGGTCAAACTGACGATCGGTGATTTCGATCAAGGCGCGCATCAATTGGCGCGTCACCGCCGTTTCCGGAAATTCTTCTGGATCAACAAGGGCGGCAATGCGCGCCTCCGTTTGCCGCGCGTGGTCGAACTTTTTTTGAAGCCATTGGGCCCGGCCGATGAAAGAGAGAACCGCTACAACATAAGGACGAACCGAGGGAGTTTGTTCCATCCAGGACAACACCTCTTTCCAGAGTTCCTCGGCCCTGAGGGGATCGCCCCGCACGCTTGCGACCAGTCCTTGCACATAGAGCGCCTGAAACTCGGCGTATACCAAACTGCCGACCTGATAGCCCATCGCCCGCACCTCGTTGGCCACGGTTGCGGCTTGATCCATCGCCCCCTTCAACAGCAGAAGATAACTCTGCAAGGAGAGCGTGCCCGCAGAGATGGCGCTCACCCCATGCCCAAAACGAGACAATACGTGGTGACAGTAACGTTCGAGCCGGCCGGGTCCGCTGGGAAGAAACACCAGATGCATGTTCAAAATCGGGGCGATGACATTGAACGCCCGTAAATCATTTGAGGTCAGGGCGAGGGTGAGCGCCTGATCGAGCGCCTCGTCCGCTTGCTGGGCCTCACACTGAAAGAGCGATTGCCAGACCTGGGCCATCAACAATTGCACCTGGCCGTGAACGGGCAGCGGAATCGCCAGGGCTCGTTGCGTCAGGACCGCCTGGCAGGCATAATCATGTTGGCGGCTGACCGCATCAATCATCAAAAGCAACACCTCGGCCAGACTGACTTGATCGCCGCTCTCTTCGAAGCCGCGGCGGGCGGATTCGAGCAGCGTCAGGGATTCGTTCAATTCACCGCCTTGCAGGGCACACAGCCCAAACAAATACAACAAACGCGGGCGCGCCTGGCGGATGGATGGGGGGAGTGCCTCCAGCCACCCCCGCAAACTGCCCAATAAGCCTTGCTGAATAAACGCATCACCTGCCTGTTCGATGGTTTGAGCGGCCTCATCCCATAACTGGGCGGTAAGATAGTGGGCAATAGCGCGCGATGGGGCAGTAGCCCGCTGCGCTTCGGCAGCGCGCCGGTGCAACTCGACGAGGCGATCCGGCATATCACGTTCCAATTGCTCGCGCAAAAATTCGGCAAACAGGGCGTGGTAGCGGAAGGTCGGGCCGGTCTCGTCCACTCGTACCAGAAAGAGGTTATGACGATACAGGTTTTCGAGGAGGGAGGGGGTATCGCTGCGCCCCGTCACCGCCTGGGCTAACGGCAGGGTGATTTCGGCCAGGATGGAGGTTTCCAGCAAAAAGGCGCGGGTGTCCGGCTCCTGGCGCTTGAGTACTTCATCGGCCAGGAAATCAAACACATAACGCTGGGTATCGGCCAGGTTTTGGATGAAGGCGGTGCGGTCGCTGGCTGAAAGAATACGCTCCAGCGACCCGGCCAGCAGGCGCAGTCCCGCCGCCCAGCCTTCGGTGCGAGCTTGGAGCCTGGCCAAGTCACCAGGCGACAGCGCCAGATGCTGTTTCTCGTTGAGAAAGAGGCTGGCTTCTGTGAGAGTGAAACGTAAATCGGGCAGGCGCAATTCGACAAGTTGGCCTCGCGCCCGCAGGCGAGCCAGGGCCAGGGGAGGATCATACCGCGTGGCGACGATGAGGTGAATATGTGGGGGCAGCCTTTCAAGCAAATAATCCAATGAGGCACAGATGACCGGTTCCGTAACCCAATGAAGATCGTCGAGAGCCAGGCAACTCTCCGGCAAACTGTCCAGCATGTCGTTAATCAGCGCACCGATCACCCGGCGAGCTTCACTCGCCGGGTCGGTCAGGCTTGTCAACAGGGAGTGGACATTAGCCCCAAAGGCCGGGTGTACCCTTTGCCAGGCAGTAACCAGCGCAGTCAGAAAACGGATGGGATCATTGTCTTCTTCGTCCAGGGAAATCCAGGCGACGGGCAAAGCGGGGCATCCGGCCAGAAACGAAGCCATGAGGGTGGTCTTGCCGTAACCAGCCGGGGCAGAGATAAGGACAAGGGGGTATGAGGTGACAGCGGCAGACAGCGTCTCCAGCAAACGGCTACGCTGGACGAGGTCCTGGCGCAGGCGCGGCGGAATAAACTTGGTTTGGGTGAGCCAATGGCTTTGCACTAGACAAATCTCATCACGTCCGCTTACTCAGGCACTTGGGATTCGAAGGCAAATCAGGGTGTCAAAGGGGTAAGCCTTATTAACTTTGACAATGGGAGGTCAAGAACACCTCAAGTATAGCCCAATTTTTCGGGAATGGATATGACTTTTGTCACATCATTCATTTAACGGCTGAGGTCCAGCGCTCACCCAGGGCTTTGACTTCCCTGAAGCCCGCTTCCTTTAGCCATTGACGATACGACTCAAACGAGTGGGCCGCCCCACCGCCGCTGGCCCACAAAAACAACGAGACAAAACTGCTGCTCTCCTGGGGTGTTCCGGTTGACATGGGTACATCCAACACCAACGTGCCGCCGGGCTGCAAGGCGGTATAGACTCGCTGAAAGAGGGCACAGTTCTGGGCTTCGCTCAAATAGTGGGTGATTTGCCCCAGCAAACAAACCTGGTATTGGGCTTCACCCAGGTTGGCCGTTAACAGATCCGCCGGCCGGAATTGCACCTGTCCCAGCACGTTCATTCGTGCGGCCAGGTCACGGGTCACCTTCAGGACGGTGCTACGATCAAGACAGGTCACCTGAACGGTGGGCGACCGTTGAGCCAGCGATAGGCTCTTGATGGCGCAGCCACAGGCCAGGTCCAGAATGGACAAGAGAGAGTGGGCGTTGGGTCGAATGCCAGCGGCCTGCCACAGTTCCAGGCTGCTTTTAATCCGCCAGGCGCTGTAGCTTTCCAGCCAGGCATCCTGCACGTGCAATTTTTCCGGCTCAAGCACGGCGGTTTCTCCGCTGCGGAGGGTGCGCAGCAGGCTAACCCACATATCTGTACCGGTAAAGGCCAGAATCAAATCACCTACATATGATTTTTGAGTGGGCAGCAGGAAGGTGGCGGCGGTAGCGGTCAGGCCATAATGCCCGTCCTGGGATGTTAGCAACCCGATGTCGGTCAGGTAGTCCAGCAAATAGCGCATGCCGAGCGGGTCACACCCGCACAGGTGGGCGACGGTCGCCGTATCCGCCGGTTGGGCGGCTAAGGGCGAGAATACGTCAACCGATAAAGCGATACGGATGAGTTGGGGTTTGAAACCGCCGGTATAGAGATCATAGATCAAACTAGAGTCAGGTTCTTGAGCTAATTCGGTCACCGTCAGCCTCCTCATTAACCTACGGGACTCGTCCCACGACCAAAACGTGGGCTTCGCGCCAATAAAAGTCGGCCGCATTGAGAAGGTGCTGCGGCGAGTCAACTTCTCCCAGTTCTTGCCAGCATTTCTTCTCGTCCGGTGGCAAGGCCAGCCTTTCCGCCTGACCGGCCAACCAGGCCAGCAGCGATCCAAAAAATTCCCGTTCTACCGGACGCAACGGGACGCATCGTTCAACCAGGGTGGGTTTACAGCGAATGTCGTGCAGCCCAGCCCGGCGAAACCAGGCCGGTAGTTCAATCGCTCGCAGCGAGCCAATAGTCTGGATGTTGCCATCACCTACCAACACCTCAAACAAATGCCAGAGGAGGGTGGCTGGGGCCGGCCGAAATTGAAGCGCGGTGATGTCGGACTCCTTGACCGCCACCAATCCACCCGGTTTCACCGTTCGCCGGAACTCAGCCAGCATGGCGAGGAGTTCGTCGTTGGTCAAGTACTGCGAGACGTTGGCGTTCCAGACCGCGTCAAAGGTAGCATCCTCATCCGGCAATTCAGTTACACTCCCCAGGGCAAACTCTACGGGGCAAGGAAAGTGGCCGGATTTAATCAAAGCCTCGACCGCAGCGACATTCTCCGAGGCGAGGTCAATCGCGGTGATATGTCCGCTCGGGCCGAGCAGGTTAGCCATGAACGGTAAAAAACTACCGCTGCCGCAACCGGCATCCAGCACGTGCCAGCCGGCCTGCAGTTCCACTGCGGACAGCATCGCCTCATACTCCGCTTGGCAAGCCAGGTAGTGAGCGCCCAGCCAGCTTGCGGCCGAGAGTGCGTGGCCGGTGGTGGTCGTCATTCTACCAGGTGGTAGAACTCACGGCGTCCGCTTTCCACTAGCGGCGTCATCCGCTCAAACAAGGCGGCGAAGCGAGGGTCGCCGAAAATCTACTGGGCGTTGGCCTCCCAGGAGCTGAAATTGTCGTACTCGGCTTCACTGACGACGGTAAAGAATGGGCCGCTCAGGTCGGTCAGAATGCGGGTGTTGCGCCCGCTGGGCCATACGGCGTGGACTTCTTTGAATAACTGGACCAATTCGTCACCTTTGCCGTACTTGGCTTGAAAAACACCCCGAACTACGATCATTTGAACCTCCGTGATTGAAGAAACGATCTTTTATGCCTGCACCATCTCTTGGGCTAGCTTAAGCCCCTCTTCGGCCGTAATAGCCGGAACGATGGTGATGTCGAACACATCTCCCCATTCGTGGTAATGGCCATAATTGGCGCGATACTGTCGGCTTCAAACACGCCCACAACGTCCGGATTGGATGTCTGAAGCCAATACTCGGCGACTTGGCGTACTCCGGCTGGATATTGCCAGTTCAGGCGGCGGGCAATCCTTTCTTGAGGAGTTCCCGCTTTGGGTTTGAGTAACGCGACGAATAACATGATATGCCTCCTTCTACTTCGTCAGGTACACCGGCCATAAATAGATTTAGCTACGGCCTGTTACCCTCTGTGGGTTTTAATGATTTGGGTAAATTTTGGGGTAACTAAAAGGATAGCACGAAGGGGGTGCGGTTGTCTATCCCTCGTGAGGGGGCTAAAGAATGAAAAAAGAGGGATTTTTGGACGTGCTCAGGGAGGAAAGAATTAGGTCTTTGTGCGACCCTTCACCAGCCCTTAAGGGAGAGAGCAGCCGTGGGGGTTGTAAAAATGGTTGACAAACCGCCCGCACTACAGTAATATCTTGGCTGAATTTGACCATCTGACCTTGCCGCTCTTTACCTTACTATTTTGGGAAAGGAGATCAGGCTTGGCCCTGGATAGAAGTTTTGTGGGTAAGGCTTTTGTCCCGTTTACCTTTGCAGAGGAGGGTAGCGATGAAATTGGTGGAAGGGAAGATAGCCGTTGTCACTGGCAGCGGGCGTGGAATTGGCGCGGCTACAGCCAAACTGCTGGCCCAACACGGCGCTCGCCTCGTCGTCGGTGATTTGGACGAGGCCCCGGCTGAGGAAACAGCGGCGGCTATTCGTGCTGCCGGCGGCGAAGCTGTCACCTATTGTGGCGATGTGACCCAGACCGATTTTCCGGCGGCAATTATCCAGAAAGCGGCCGAGAGTTACGGCGGGCTGGATATTCTGGTCAACAATGCTGGCTTTACCTGGGACAGCATGCTCCACACGATGACCGATAAGCAGTGGGAGGTTATCCTGGGGGTGCATCTAACCGCCCCCTTCCGCATGGCCCGCGCTGCTGCCAGCGTTATGCGGGAGCAGGCCAAGGCTGAAATAGCAGCCACTGATCAGGCCCAACCGCGTAAAATTGTCAATATTAGCTCGATCTCTGCCTTCTACGGCAATGTCGGCCAGGCCAATTACGCCGCCGCCAAGGCCGGGGTCATTGGCTTGACCCGGGTTATCGCCCGTGAATGGGGCCGCTATAATATTCAAGCCAACGCTGTCTCCTTTGGCTGGATCGAGACCCGCCTGACCGCCGATAAGGCCCAAGGTGAAGCCATTGAGGTGGCCGGTGAAAAAGTATCCCTGGGAATCCCCCAGAGCGGCCTGGAAGCGCGCAAGCAGATCGTTGCTCTGGGCCGGCCCGGAACGCCGGAAGAAGCTGCCGGCCCCATCCTATTCCTCTGTTCACCTTTGGCTAATTACGTTACCGGTCACCTGCTCAAGGTAGATGGAGGACGGTAGCAGCCAAAACCCATTCACTGCGCTGGCTCGGTTGGGTAACCGGCCTCCTTCCAGGCCACCGTCCCGCCTTCGAGCCGGTGGACATTGGTATAGCCCATGTCCTTGAGGAGTTTGGCGGCCAGCGCCCCCATCTCGCCGGTTTCGCACGTGGTGATGATGGGCCGCGAGAACTCTTTAAAATTCGGGTCGCACCACTCTTCGGGGATTTCGTGGTCGGCCTTGTAGGTCAGACTCCCCAGGGAGACATTGATCGCCTCGGGGATAATACCAGTGACGGCGATGTCGGCGGCGTCACGGACATCAACGATTAAAGTGTTAGGGTCTTTCTCTAGTTGCTGTTCGGCCTCTGTCGCTTTAATGGCCGGCACTGCGGCCATTGCTTCTTCCACGCTCTTGGTGAAGGTAAGCGGCCCCGTCTTTTCTGAGGCCGTTGATGGCTGGGCTGCGCCACAGGCGGACACCCCAACCATGATCAGGATTAAGATCACCGCCAGGCCGATTTTGGCAGACAGAATCTTCGGTTGCATTTTGGACTCCTTTCTTTAAATACACCCTCGTTAAAAATTTACCGGGTCGTACTCATTTGTCTCAACAAAATCTTGCCAACAACCACCCCCTTTCAAACAGAAAAGCATCTCCTCAGCGATAATTACGGACACGTCGGCTGATGCAAGAACCTCTGACATTCCTCAACTGTCCAGGTGCGGGTCAGGCGAGAGTGGGCTAGTTCGACTAACTCCTCAATGGGTAAGACATACACTCGGACCGTGCCATCAGAGCTAGCAGTAGCCAGGCGTGTGCCATCTGGGCTGAGATCCAAACTATTGATGCTGTGAGTATGGCCGGTCAGGCTGAGTAGCTCTTGACCGGAGGCCAAATCCCAGGTCTTGGCCGTCCCGTCGGTACTGCCAGTGACCAGATGTGTCGCCTCTGTATTGAAGTCAAGTCCCCAAACTGGGCCAGTGTGACCGGTCAGGGTCAGTAATTCCTGGCCTGATGAGGCATCCCAGACTCGCGCGGTACCGTCCCAACTACTCGAAGCCAGTTGTGTTCCGTCCGGGCTAAAGTTTACCCGGTTGACCGCGTCGGTGTGACCGGAGAGGGTCAGTAACTCTTGACCAGAAGCAGCATCCCACAATCGAATAGTCTTATCGCTGCTGGCGGTCGCCAAATGTGTCCCATCCGGGTTGAAAGCAACGTCCCATACCATATCATTATGACCCGAGAGAGTCAGCAACTCCTGACCAGAGGTCGCCTCCCAAATTTTGACTGTATCATCGGCGCTCGCCGTAGCCAGACGTGCCCCATCCGGGCTAAAGGTTACTCGATTGACCCAATCGGTGTGACCGGAGAGGGTCAGCAATGCTTGACCTGAAGTAACATCCCAGACCTTAGCTGTGCCATCGTCGCTGGCCGTCGCTAGACGAGTCCCATCGGGGCTAAAGGTTACACCACTAATCCATTCTTTGTGAGCAGCGATGGCTAACAACCCCTGGCCAGAAGCAGCGTCCCATATCTTGACTGTGCCAAACCCATTGGATGCAGCCAGGCGAGTCCCATCGGGGCTGTAGACAACCTCTACAATCTCACCCTCCAGATCGGTCAATGTCAGCCCCTCGCAGCTGGGGGAAATATCCCACACTCGAGCAGTCCCGTCAACGCTGGCTGTGGCCAGGTGTGTACCATCCGGGCTAAAGGTCACTTTTCTAACGCTGCCGGTGTGACCGGCCAGGGTTATTAACTCCCGTCCAGAGGTAGTATCCCAGAGCTTGGCTGTTCCATCTGGACTGGCTGTAGCCAGTCGAGTTCCATCCGGGCTAAAGGTAGCGTCCCATACCTCGCTGGTATGACCGGTTAAGTTGAGCAGCAGTTGGCCGGTGGCTGTGTCCCAAATTTTGACCGTTCCATCCCAGCTGGCCGTAGCCAGGCGGGTACCATCTGGACTGTAGCTGAGATCATTGAGATCAAGCGTATGGCCGGACAAGGTAAGTAATTCCTGACCAGACGTGATGTCCCAAACTTTCGCTGTCTGGTCAGAGCTGGCCGTGGCCAGGTGCTTTCCATCTGGACTGAACTCTACCTCAGCGACCCCAGCGGTATGACCGACCAGGGTGAATAATTCCTTGATTTCCCCGGACGTATTTGCAGATTTTGCTACAGGTGGCAATAGCCAAAGCTGCACCGTGCCATCCTCGTTTCCTGTCGCCAAATGCTTTCCATCTGGGCTGAAGGCCAAGCCAAACACACCGCCTTCATGACCAGATAACAGGGTATACAACTCTTGATCCGAGGCAGCATCCCATATTTTTATCGTGTCATCAAAACTGTTGGTGGCCAAGCGCGTACCATCGGGGCTAAAGACGACCCGATTAACCCGGTCGGCGTGACCAGAGAGGGTGAGCAATTCCTGACCTGAAGCAGCATCCCAAACTTTAGCTGTGCCATCCCAGCTAGCCGTAGCTAGACGAGTACCATCTGGACTAAAGTCAATACCTCGCAAGTCATCCGTGTGGCCGGTCAGGGTGAGCAGCACCCGCGAAGCCAATACCGCCTGGTGAAGGGCATTTTCAGCCTCCACGGTCACAGCTTTGTCCTGGTCATACGTGGTTGTCACAGCTTGCAAGGCTAACAAAATACTTCGTTCCGGATCTACCTCCAGGTTGCTGACCGCAGCCGCAGCCAGTTCGCGGGCAAAAGCAATCTGGGCTTGGTGTTCGGCCTCTTTTTGCTCCACTTCGGCAATAACCTGAGCGGTAGCGCGGCTGTTAGCCTCGGCCTCGGCCATGGCCTGCTGCGCCAGCGCCCGGCGCTCATTTTGGCTAGCTTGCTGCCCAAAGACAACGGCCACAACCGCCAAAATTGCCGCAATTACCAAGGCCCCGGCCAGAAACAGCGCCCGGCGGCGCAAGCGTTGGGCCGCCTGCGCCTGTTCTTCGGCTCGCTGTTTCTCCGTCTCGGCTAACTTCTGCGCCGTTTCCAGTTCGCGCCGCCGCCGCGCTTCCTCCTCGGCCTGCCGTGCCTTTCGGGCGGCCAGGCTGGCTTCGAGGAAGGTTCGCTCCTCTGAGGTCAGGGCAAGATCGGTGTTGGCTGCCCAGCCGGCAAACTGTTCCAGCCGCGTGCCACGCAGTAAAAAGCTGGCGTCCTGGTCGGCCTCGCGCCATTCAGCGGCGGCGGTCGCCAGGAGGCGCTGCATGCGGATGTCGTTGCGGCTGGCGTCGAGCCACTCCCGCAAGCGGCCCCACTCGCGCAGCAAGGCTTCGTGGGCTACCTCCACGGTTGGGCTGCGGGTAATGGGGTCACGGTCGAACGAGAGGAGACGATGGCGGCCGAAGAGTTCGATAACGGTTTCGATGGGAGTCTCGCCCTCACCCCCGGCCCCTCTCCCAAAAGGAGAGGGGAGTTCGGCTTGCTCCCTCTCCCAAAGGGAGAGGGTTGGGGAGAGGGTTTCCACCTCTGCCCGCAGCACCCGTCGCCGGGTATCCTCTGTCCCTTCGCCCAACGTAATCAGGCGCAGGAACAACTGGCGGGTGGCTTCTTGACCTGCCACGTCCAACCCTGCATAAATCTCATCGGCCCGACGGGCCAGTGCGCCCAGCACGCCGCCGCTGGCTTGGTAGGCAGCGCGGGTTAGTAAGGGTGCTTCGGCAAAACGTTCAACGTTCAACATTGAACGTTCAAACAGTTCGGTCAAAGCGTATTGCAGCAGCGGCAATGCACCCGGCTCCTGGCCAACATCGCGGCTGATGGCGGCGACCAGTCCCGGTTCCAGGGCCAGGCCAACTCTCCGGACTGGGTTACTGATGGCCTGTTCTAACTCATCCGGCGTTAGCGGTAGGACAAACTCGGTGCGCTGGCGCAGAAGTTCACCAAAATCCACGTATTGCAGAGGATGGCCGGTGAAGTCGGCCCGTAGGGTAATAATCACCCGCAAGCGGCTGCGTGGGTCAAGCACGGCAGTGACCAGGCTGTTGAGAAAGTGTTGTCGAACGTCCTCATCTGCTACCAGCGTAAATAGCTCTTCAAACTGGTCAATTATCAGTACCAATTCGACACTTTCATCGGCGGGCAGGATGCGCCGTACCGCCCGCAGCAAGCCGCGCTCGTCCTCACGCAGTTGGGCCAGCAGGCTTTCCGGTGGATTAACGGCAATGCGGAGCAAGGCCGCTTCCAACTCTTCCCAAGGATGAGACCCCGGCAGCATCTCGATAATGAACCATTTGTCCGAGTCGGGCAGTCCGCCCTGGCGCAGGGCCGGGATAAGTCCCGCCCGCACCACCGAGGATTTGCCGCTGCCGCTTGGCCCCACCACAGCCAGGAAGCGAGCGAGATCAGTGCTGTCAGCCAGGCGGGCCAGCAACTCCTGCACCAGCGTCTCCCGGCCAAAGAAGTCGGCGGCGTCGGCTTCGGTGAAAGCGCGAAGACCTTTGTAGGGGTTGGTCAGACCCCCACCCCAACCCTCCCCCTTTAGGGGAGAGGGAGTCAGAGTGGGAGTGGTGGTCGGTGGTCGGTGGTCGGCGGTCGTTGCAGCCTGGCGAAAATCGGCCAGCAAAGCCAGTACATCGGTATAGCGGGCAGACTGCTCTTTGGCGGTAGCGCGCTGGATGATTGGGTCAAAACTGTCAACACAGTCTTGATTGAGCCGATACAGGGCCAGGGAGGGGAATGGCTCGTTGAGGTGCTGCTGGATGAGGGCAAAGGGGGTCGGCCCATCGAAGGGTTTATGGCCGGTCAGCAATTCATACAGCATGACCCCCAGGCTGTAAACATCGCTTTGCGGCTTGACCGGCTCGACCAGAATTTGTTCCGGCGAAATATAGGCCGGGGAGCCCAGGACCATCCCTTCCAGTGTCTCGCCGACACTATCGTCGGCAGTGATTTTGGCAATGCCAAAGTCGGCCAGGTAAGCATTGTTGGCCTGGTCCAGCAGAATGTTAGCCGGTTTGATGTCCCGGTGGATGACTCCTGCTTGGTGGGCCGCGTGTAGCCCAGCGCAGATTTGCTCTAGTAACGGCAGCATCGTTTCCGGGGCCAGTGGACCATTTTTGAGCTGGGTGGCCAGACTGCCGCCCCGCAATAAGCGCATGACCAGGTAGGCTACGCCGGGTTCACGCCAATAGTCATACAAGGGCACGATGTGGGGATGCTCCAGCCGGGCTACGAGTTGGGCTTCGGCTTCAAAGCGGCGAATGAACTCCGGCCGGTCGGCAAATTTGGGCAGAATGATTTTGACGGCGACTTCACGTTTGATGGTCGCCTGTGCCGCCCGGTAAACCACGCCATAGCCGCCGGAGCCGATCCGCTCACCCAGTTGGTAACCCCGGATCGCCCGACCGCTCAAATCTTCCAGGCCAATTTCTTCCAGGACCGGCGGCGGGGTGGGTAAGGGCGAAGGTTCGCGGTTGGCCCGAGCCAGCCGGACAAAGGCCAGGTAATCGGCCTCGGCAATCCCCAGCGCCGCCGCCAGGTTTTCGGCAATCTGTACCGAAGGACGCAGGCTGTCAGCCTCAATTCGCCGGATAGTAATGGCCGCGCAGCCAACCCGGCGGCCCAGCTCGGCCTGAGTCAAACCCAGCAGTTCGCGTCGCTCCTTGACCGCCTGACCAAAGGTTATTTCCTGGTTCATGGTAAGGCCCCCCTCTCAGATTTACGATATACAATTTTTTCAATCGAAAATCCAAAATCTAAAACTGATTATAGGAGCAGTTGCCCGTAATTTTCAAGGGGGTTGAGACAATTGTATCGTTTTTGTATCGCTGAATTCCATATCGGTTGACCCTTGCATAGGGGTGTCGCTCCCAACATCGGCCTCCTCGTTTACCTGGTTTGATGCATCCCCACCGCACCGACAGTACTATCACCCTATCTATTTTTGCCGGCATCCTGTCCGATTAACGCCAACAAACCCTTTGCCAGCGTTCCTTGCCAGTTCATCGGATTGTGCCCGCCGCTGAACTCAGCATAGGCCACGGGATATCCTTTAGCCTGCAACACGTCTCGCATGTGCCGGGCCGAAACGAGGAAGTTTTTGAAACCGGGCAGAGGTGAGGGTATATCCGTTTCAAACAAACCCGCCTCGAGATAAAAGCGCAAGGGCAGCTTCGGACTGGCGACATATTGGCGCACGATCCACTCGTC
Organism: Anaerolineae bacterium; assembly: GCA_023382535.1. Next base: position 18,954 of record JAHDWA010000021.1, read on the forward strand.
CTCGTCGTCTTCCCTGGGCTTCCAGCCAAAATAGGCGGACTGAGCCAGGACATTGCCGAAGATGCCGGAATGGCGCAGTCCAACATAGGCGGCCATCAGTCCTCCTAAACTTGCGCCGACCACCGCCGTCTGCGCCGGGTCATTGGCAAGATGGTAGTTTTGCTGCGCCCAGGGCACGACCTCGCCTATCAGGAAATTCTCAAACGGCGGGTAACAAGCTAGGTCGCGCCGGCGGTATTTCTCAAAGGGACTACCAATCATAATTGCCGCCAGGGGCGGCAGCAATCCATCCGTCACCAAATTATCGAGAATAGTAGGGGTGGGGATCAGATTGATATAGAACCAACCATCGAAGATGAGCAGCCAACCATATGGCGGGCCGTCAGCGGTATAGCCGGGCGGTGTATAGACCCACACCCGGTACTTGTTATCAAGAGCATCATTGCGGATACGGTGCAAGGTCACTTGACCCTGGGGGATACCGGGGCGGGGCAAGTTCCAGAGGTAGGGCGGAGCAGCCGGCAACTCAAAGACAGAGGATGCCCAGCCGGTCAAGCCGATTTCTGGGTCAGCCGGAAAAATATGCTGGCGTGAGTTGAGCGGGTCGGTTACATTGCTGCCCGCCACGGCGAATTGATAGGACTCGCGGGTATCGTTGGGTAACTGGTAAGTTTTATACCAGAGATCGGTGGCCGGTAGGCGGGTCATCGTTTCGCTGGCCCCCATCTGCCCGCTCAAATTACTCACCACGGCGATGTTTTGGGTCTCATCTGCCGCTCGCCAGAGAAAAGTTACCAGCGAGTGCATGTCGTCGCCGGCAATCCGTTCAATCAACGGTGCGCCTTGTTGGCCGATCTCTTGCCAGAAGGCGTCGAGCGCAGTGGTATCTTTCGTATGGTTCCGCTTCATTCTAAGGTGTCCACAGCGAGTTTGCCAGATGGCGTCAAGCGCGGCAGTGTTTTCCGCTTCTAACTCCTGCCGTAAGGTGGTCAGTCTGGGGCTGAACAGTGAGGTTTCTAAGGTCATAGCTTTTCTCCCATAATTAACAATTTCGTCGGGGCAGGGTGACAATCGTCGCCAGCAGGTTAGATGTGTGCGGCTCAATGCGCCGACTGGTAATGATCTGCATCCTGTCAGCCCGGTTGAGGTCAACGTAAATGATGGACAGATCAGGGCAGGTAGTCAGGAGAGGTTCAAAGAGGACCGAGCGGCTGTGCCCGGACACTGTCACAATAACCGCGTCGGGGCAATCCGTTTCGAGCAGGGACAGGGCAATCTCAAGCGTGGGGGCGCAGCCGGTGACTTCGACCGTCCGGCTGCCGGACAGCAGTTGGGCCAAACCCTCGGCCAACAACGAAGCGCCGATAATGAGAACTCGACACGACTCCATCCTGACATCCTCTGACAGCCCTATAAATATTGAACCTATGGACAGGTTGTCCCGGGCCGGTAGGCAGCAAACACCTGACAAAACTCGGCCACCAGGGACTCGCGTTGCTCAGGCGAAGTCACTTCGGGCGCATCTTTGGCGCAGCGAAAGCCAATATCCACATCGCTGAAAGTCCGATCTTTGACGTAGCGGCGGCTGGTCGTGTAAAACGTGCTGTCAGGATTGCCAAAAGCGCCCCCCCGATAAATCCGGTCAACCCCGCTGCCCGCGCCGACTGGATTGAATGCCGGTGAGCTGGTGTAAAATGTCTCGTCGAATCCATCCACGACCCATTCGGCCACATTTCCGGCCAAATTGTACACCCCAAACCGACTGACTCCCTGGGGGTAGCTGTCTACAGGCTGCGTATCGGGGGCGCCGGCCGCCGATAGGTCAGGATTAAAGGAATTGCCCCACGGCCAGGTCAGATTCTCCGGGCTGCTGGCGGCAAACTCCCATTCGGCCTCCGTGGGTAGGCGTTTGTCGGCCCAACGGCAGTAGGCGTCAGCCTGATCCCAGGTTACCCTGATGACCGGGTAATTGTCGTAGGTGGGGTCATCCCGGTAGCCCCGGTAGGTAAAGGAGTCAACCGCACCGCTGGGGGTACAAGCGCCATCGGCAATGCATTGACGATAGCGGGTATTGCTCACCTCAAAGGTATCCAGATAAAACGCATCCAGGAAAACCGGGTGTTCGGGCGCTTCGTTAGGCTGGCCGGTGGACGACCCCATCTGGAAATATCCCGCCGGAACCAGGACCATCCCCGGCGGCGGCGAGGCCAGAATCAGCGGTTCAAGTGTAGCGGTGGAGCTGGCCGGGGGACTTGGCTCAGAAGTGGCCGGGGGTGGCGGCGTAGTGGGAGGGGGCGGTTTGGGTGTAGCCGTTGGGCTGGGTGCAGCCGTAGTGGGAACAGCCGGAGCCAGCGCCAGAGCATCTGAAGTTGGGGTTGAGACCGTTGGCGCTGCGGTAGGAGCTGCCACGGTCTCATCACTGGCAGGGATTTCGACTATTTTCTCAGACGAGGACGATTGGGCCGCTTCAGGGGACGGCGACGGTTTATCCGCTTGCCTAAACAACCCCATCAACCCGGCCACAGAGATAATCAGTAAAATAGCCGCGGCTGCGCCGCCGAGCCACAGCCGTTGCTTGCCCTGCCGTACTGACGGCGCTGCTACCGGCGCGGGCGACACTGCCGCTATGGTCGCCCCGACCGACTCGGCGACCGTCTGACCTTGGGGCGGGGGTGTCATTGGCGTCGCTGGGTCTGATAAGTTAATCGTCCGCAGGGCCAGGGCCATATCCGCCGCTGTGGGGTAGCGCTCGGCCGGGTCTTTGGCCAGTGCTTTTTCGGTCGCCGCCACCAGCAAATCGGGCACATTTTGGGCGATTTGACGGATATCTGGCACCGGCTGAGTCACATGTTTCAACATCAGGCTGACCACCGAGTCAGCCTTGAAGGGTGGGTCGCCGGTGATCATCTCGAACAGCATCACTCCGAGCGAATAGATGTCGGAGGGCGCGTCGGGGTGTTCACCTCGCGCCTGCTCCGGTGACATATACAAGGCCGTCCCTACCACCGCCCCCGTCGCTGTGTGATGGGCCTCACCCAATATTTTAGCTACGCCAAAATCCATCAGAATGGGCTGGCCCTGGGCATTGAGCATCACATTGGCCGGTTTGAGATCGCGGTGGATCATGCCCTGCCGGTGGGCGTACGCCACCGCATCACCCAGCGCCGCCATAATCTGCACGGTCTCAGCCAGGGGTAGGTGCTGCTGCGCGGTATGGAGCGCGGTGAGCCGGGCTTGCAAGGTTTCACCCGGCACGTACTCTAACACCATGTAATAAACGCCGTCATCATGGTTAAAATCGTAAACCTGGACGATATTGGGGTGGCGCAATTGCGCCACTGCCGCCGCTTCTTGTTCAAAACGCCGCACAAATTCCGGGTCATTAGACAGGTGGGGATGAATCAACTTGATGGCCACCGTGCGCCGCAGATTAGGGTCGGTAGCCCGGTAAACCGCTGACATCCCTCCCTGGCCCAGCAGGGCTTCCAGGTGGTAACGACCGCCGAGAACCAAGCCGGTCCAGGTTTGGGGGGGTGTTGTAAATTTCACGTTTGCCTCTCTTTGATGTTTTCAGCCATCTGCCGGGCGATTTTTTCTAATTGGATCAATTCTACCGGATACTGCCGGAGGGTGGCGCTCATATCGCAGGTCATGTCCTCGGTATCCATGAGAATACCGCCCGTGATTTGCAGACTGAGCATGGGGTTGAAGGGGCGCACCAAAAGACGCATGATGCGCATGACAGGCAGCGGCACATGGCTTTTCCTGGCCGCCTGCCCGCCGACTTTTTCAAACAGTTCAGCCACCTGGTTAAAGGTCAAGTTCTCCGGCCCGCCGACCTCAATCACCTGGTTGCACGCCCTGGCGTCTTGGAGGGCGATCAGGCAGAACTTGGCGACATCCTCGGCGCTGACAAAGCTGATCGGATTGTTGCCCCGGCCATAGATGGTGGTCTTGCCGCTTTGGAGGATCGGTTCCCCAACCATCGTGGCCCAAAACTCCATAAAAGGGGCTGCCCGGAGAATGGTATAGTTCAAGCCGCTGGCCTGCAGATATTGTTCGCTGGCATACTTGATGCGGGCGAGCTCCAGAAGACTGGTTGGCCCCGCGCCGAGGACGGAGATAAAAACCAGGTGCTTGACCCCGGCCGCCCTGGCCGCATCAATCAGGCGGCGATTGCCCCCATCGTCCACGGTGTGAAGGTTGTTACCGGCCTGGCCGGGGGTAAAGCCGTGCGCCGCGGCTAAGACTTGCTCAACGCCCTGGCAGGCGCGGGCCAACGAAGCCGGGTCGCGCAGATCACCAGGCATCACCTCTGCACCAAGCTGTTTGAGGGGTTCGGCTTTCTCCAGAGTGCGGGTCATGGCTCGCACCGCATACCCCTGAGCGAGAAGCAGGGGGATTACCCTTGTTCCCACGCGACTGGTTGCGCCGACTACCAGAATCATTGGCTAATCCTCCTTATAAAAATACGGCTAATCATCACTTGGTTGCAGTGACGATGTAGGCCGGGGCGGGTAGGGCCACCGCGCCGTCACTTGCCCCAAACGGGCGGAGACGCTCTGCCGCTTCCCTGAGGAACTCCTCAAACTGGATTTCGTCCATCCTATCGCCCAGCAGCCACGCCTTCACTTCGATCAAGAGCCAGGCGCGGAGCGAGGGGAAACGAGCTACTCCCTCCTGTCCCATAATCTCCGCCCTGGCCACACCTGCTGCGGTAAATAAAGCTGAGAGAATCTCGGCGTCACCCAAAGCGTGCGCCAAGCGCCAGCCCTCGGCGACCCCTTGGCCATAAAGCCGTTCAAGCAAGTTGACCACCGCAAAGTCGCCGGGGGTGTTCTCAAGTGAGTCCCAAACGGCCACGGCCAGGTGCCCCCCCGGTCGCAATGCCCGCCACATCTCCTGGATAGCCAGCCGCCGATCCTCGAAGAACATCAACCCGAACTGGCTCACCACGGCATCGAAACGGTTCGCCTCGAAGGGCAGCGCCTCGGCCCGACCATCGCGCCACTCGATGGCCGGCGCTTTCCGCCGGGCTACGGTCAGCATCCCTTCACTGGGGTCAATCCCAATGACGGCCCCCTTTGGGCCAACGCGCTCGGCTACGGTGCGGGCCAGGATGCCCGTACCGCAGGCCACATCGAGCACGCTTTGGCCCGTTTGAATCCCGGCCGTCTCGGCGACCCGGTTTGCCCACGCCTGCAATATGGCCGGGACGAAAAATTCTTCATACACTTCAGCAACCGGGCGCGTCACTGCTTCTGATTCGCTCTCACTCATAGGATGCCTCCATCTGTACCTCAACCATTCTCTGCTGGACTTTTCTCAAACAGAGACAACAAGCCATTGACTAACGTACCTTGCCAATTTACCGGATTATGCCCGCCGCTGAATAGCGCCGGCGCAACGCCTCGATTTGGGGGAGGTGGGTCATCTCGTGGGCGGCAAAGTAGCTGACCTGCTGGCGGAGGGTCACCGGGCCAAACTCTTCGTGTTGACCGGTGCGCCACCAATCACTGAGCGGAAGACTCTCTAACTGGGCGATGGTCTCTTGACGTGAGGCCCGGTAGACCTCAAAAATCTCCTGGGTGGTGGGCGAGCGCTCTTCCTCATTGGTGGCCCAGGCGAAGACTGCTTTCGACTCCAGTAAGGGGTTCTCCTGCTCAAGTAATAAGCTCAACCGAAAACTGAGCACGCCCTGCGCATCCCGGAGATGAGAGACAACGTTCCGTATAGCCCAACCGCCATCGGCCGGGGGGCAGCTCAAGGCGTCCTCCGGCAACCCTTCTAGAAGTACTGCTACATCCAACGGTGTCTGGCGCAGTCGCTCCAGAGCGGCGAATGGCTCCAACGCATCCAACCAATAAACTGGGAGGAACTGTTTAAAGGTGGTTGGCCAGGCCCCACAGGTGGAACATTTTTCAGCTGGGGCCTTGAGGACGATGTGTCCACAGGTGCGGCAGACATAAGGGTGGGGTGTCTCGGTAATCAGGGGGAGCCGCCCGTCGGCCATAGCAGTCCCGCCGCGTTTGAGGGCAGCTAACACATCCTTGTTCAAACCCAGTTTGGACAGGGCGGCAATGGCCTGCTCGACTTCACCGGCCAATTTGTCTTTTTCGGACGGCAGGGCAATCTTGAAGGCGGCCTGTCGGGTCAGACTCTCGGCCGTGGCCCGGGCCAGCTTGGCCATGTTATATTGGCCTTCACCCTCTAACCTGGCGGCCAGGGCCAGCAGGTGTAAGAGGGTGTCGCTCCATTCGGCTTCACGGTTTGTCATGGACGCCCCCTTCTATCAGGTTGTAGAACTCGCGGCGTCCGCTTTCCACCAGCGGCGTCATCCGCTCAAAAAAGGCAGCGAAGCGAGCATCGCCGAAAATCTGCTGGGCGTTGGCTTCCCAGGCGCTGAAGCTGTCGTACTCGGCTTCACTGACGACGGTAAAGAACGGGCCGCTCAGGTCGGTCAGGAGGCGGACATTTTGCCCACTGTGCCACATAGCGTTCGCCTCTTTGAACAACTCGACCAACTCGTCGCCCTTGCCATATCTGGCCTGAAACACACCCCGAACGATGATCATTTGAAATCTCCTTCTTGCTGAAATTCTGACGCATGACGTCTACTTACATTCGGCGCTGAAGTTGTCGTGGAATGAAGTTATCGTTAGATTAGCATTGACGGTTATGTGGGAGTTCTCATCGATCAGTAAGTTGTTCCCTGGCCCCTGGCCAATCAGGCGAAAATTGTTCACGACGGTATTTTCGAACCCTACCCTGCCAATAATAAACTGGTCTTGCGTCACGCCTGTTCCCTGATACTTGTCGCCAGTCGTCAGGCCCGTTCCACTCACTCCTTGGGGATTGAAGTGACTTTTGGCATGGTAGCCACCCTGACCATCAAAGGTAATGTGGAACAAGGTGTGGAGGTGGCCGCTGAGTTCAATGTATTCACCTGCACCTCCGTTTGCACAGGGCACGAATACGACGAGATCGAGGGGGAATTTCTCGCTCACTCTAAACGTCTCAGCTTTGGCCAGGGCCGGCGCTGTTCCTACCAGATTAAGCAGGCCCACTACCAGAGCGAACCCAACGAGACTCCCCAGGATTAGCTTTATCCTTCTCATTGTTTTCATTTTAGTTCTCTCCTCTTACAAATTGGGTCAATCTTTCCTTGTTGTCATCACGCTAAAGCCGTCTGTCAATACTCTACCTGGTTTGATGCACCCCTACCTCACCGGCGGTGATTTCGGGCGGGGTGGGCAGCAGCACGGCCAGATTCTGCTTGACCCAATCGGCCGCCAGCCGGTTCGACTCTTCTGCCCCGGCCTGGCTCTCAAAAACGCTGATGGAGGCGACTACTCCACCTCCCCCATTGACAGCATAGTAGGCCATAAATCCCGGCGCTTGACTGATAATGGGCACAAAACCCTCATTCACCCGGCGCATCAACTCATCCACCGATCCGGGCTCCATTTGGTACCGTCGAATACTGGCGTACATGGTTTGCTCCTTTCTTGCCTGTCAAAAGAGTGATTTGTTTGAATTTGGGTAACTCAAAGGATAACACGAAGGGAGCGTGGCTGTCTATCCATCGTGAAGAGGGCTAAAGAATGAAAAAAGAGGGATTTTTGGGGGCGCTCTTGATGAAAAGAATTAGGTCTTTGTGCTGCCCTTCACCAGCCCTTGTTGGAGGGCTAATTGGGCCGCCTGCCGCCGGTTAACGGCATGCAGTTTGCTCAAGATACTGTGGAGGTGGCTTTTGACAGTATGCACACTGAGCGAGAGTTGGCCTGCAATTTCTTTATCGCTGGCTCCGGCGGCGATGAGGCTGAGAACTTCATGTTCGCGGGAAGTGAGGTTGGCCGAGAGTTCAGCCGGAGTAGGCTGGGGGCGATGGGCCAGCCGGGCAAACTCTTCCAGGAGACAGGCGGCCAGTTTGGGCGGCAAGACCGCCTCCCCGGCCAAAAGGCCGCGGATACTCCTGAGAAAGTCGGACGAACGGGTACTCTTGAGCAGGTAGCCGTTCGCTCCACCTTTGATCGCCTCAAAGAGCTTTTCGCTCTCCTCATGAACAGTAAGGATGAGGATCCTTGCCTCAAGCAGTGTGGGCGTAACCCGGATGAGGCGGGTGGCTTCCAGCCCATCACAAACCGGCATGCTGATGTCCAGCACCATCAGGTCAGGCTGCAGGTTGCGGGCCAGGGTCAGCGCTTCGAAGCCGTCGCCGGCCTGAGCGATGACTTGCAAATCTGGTTGCGTATTGAGCAGCGCCGCCAGTCCCTCGCGGAAGAGTTCATGATCGTCAGCCAGTAAAATACGCGCCTGGCTCATCAGCCCGCCTCCCTGTATGGAAAGTAAATTATAACTTTTGTCCCCGCCCCAGGAGCCGAGTCAATCGTCAGTCGCCCTCCGCACCGCTCGGCGCGGGCGCGCATGATGGTTAGCCCCAGATGGTTCTCTCCCCCGCTGCGGAGGGGATCGAAACCACCCCCATCGTCCGCCACAGTAAAACTTGCCTCGCCGTCTACCTGTTCCACCCACAGCCAGACCTGTTGCGCCTGGGCGTGTCGCCGGATGTTGGTCAAGGCCTCCCGGACGATGTGCAGCACTTGCTTTTGGACTACAGGCGGTAAAGCCAGAGCCGTCGGGTCGGCGATGATCAGGTCGGCCGGGAGTTTACTGCTTTCCCGAAAATCGGCCAGGCAGGCCGCCAGTTCCTCAACCAGCAGTTGACCTGATGCGGCGGCCGGTTGGCGAAGACCCACCAGGGTAGCTCGCACCTGTCCGTAGGCCGCGCTGAGGGCCGGTTTCAGCGCGGCAAGTTCGGCCTGGGCCGCAGCAAGGTAACCGCCAGCCAGCAGCTCTTCCAGCCGGTCGGTTGTGAAATTGAGAAAACCCAACGTTTGGGCCAGGTGGTCGTGGAGCTCGGCCGCCAGACCTTCGCGCTCGGCCAGCGCCGCGGCTTGTTCGGCCTGACGCCGCCCGCGCTCAACCAGGTGAGCGTTGGCAATGGCAATCGCCGCCGAGTTGGCCAGCAAGGTGAAAGCGCGAGTTTCAGCGGCGTCAAAGCCTGAGTCCCCAGGCCGAATCACACACAATGCGCCGAGAGGTTGATCGCCGACGCAAAGGGGAGTAGCCAAACATTGCCCCGACCCGTAGCCCTGCCACAAGCGGCAGTTGAAACAACTGGCTTCAGCAGCAATAGTTCTACCCTCACCGATGACCCCGGCGATGGGTTCGGACTCAACCGCTTGTTTGAGACCGGCATGACCGGCAACATTGCCACTGCTGGCTGCCAGGCGTAGAAACTGACCCCCTGGCTCCAGCAGGCAGAGCGCCGCCGCTTGCGCCCCGGTCAAGCTCCTGGTGCGTTCAGTGACCGAGGGCAAGAGGTGGTCAAGCCGTAGGTCGGCTACAATTTCCCGACTAAATTCAAAGGCCGCATCGAGTTCGCGGGTGCGTTGAGCCACGCGGGCTTCTAACTGAGCTTGGGCAGTCGCAACTTCGACGCGCATCGCCTCGAAGGCTCGACCTAAATGGCCCAGTTCATCAGCCCTCATGGTCGGAACCGACTCATGCAGATAGCCCTGAGCCATGCGGTGGGTAGCTAATTGGAGAGCCGCCAGGGGGGACAAGATGCGCCGCCGGGTGAGCCAATAACTCCAGCCCAGGAGCAAAAAAGCGGCCCCAAAGAAGATGGCTTGAATGACTTGCAGCCGGAGAAGCTTGGCCTCGGCCCGCATCTTGAAAGCTGTGACGATGGCTTCGAGTTGAACCAGGAGTCTGGCGGCTGCGGCGTGCAGCGTTTGTTCAATTTGGGAGCGATCCGGCGCCGTCAAGGGGCGAGTTTTAAGGCGCTCAAGCTGGGACCGAAAGGTGGACCATGTCGAAGCGACCTCATCCAATTGGGCGCGGAGGGTTGGATCAGGCGCGGGAGGCAAAATTTCCCCCTGCCCGGTGGGATCAAAAGCCAGGCCGCCGGAGCGGAGGGCAGCCAGAGTGTGTTCGAAGCTTTGGGCGGTGATGGCCAGGTCAGGGCTGTCGGGTTGGGTCAGGGCCAGCAGGGTCATTTTTTGGGTCAGCATCCGCTGGCGGCCGGCCAGGTTGATGAGGGCGGCATCGCCAGCCTGCGCCTGAATGGCCAGAAAGGTAGCCGCGCCGGAGCCGCCGACCAGCAGCAGAAAACCCATAAAGATTGCCCCAAGTTGCATCCGCAGCGATCGGCCCATTCAACATCTCCCTTGATGGACCCTAACGACAGATTATCTTCTACCACCATTGTAACCCGGTCGGTAGAGAAGAGCAAGCTTTTTAGATGATTACTGGTTTCAATCTAATCTACTCCTCCATCTGCCACACGTCAGGGTCGTAAGCCGGTAGCTCGCAGCGCAGGGGACTATCTTCGCGATAGCCCAAAGCATAAGTTCCCTGCATTAATTCGTGAATCTGGCTGGTGCCTTCGTAAATAACTGCGCTTTTACTGTTGCGCAGGTAGCGCTCGACCTTATATTCATCAGAATAACCATAAGCGCCAAAGATTTGGACCGCATCGCTGGCAGTAGCCCAGGCCGCCTCTGTGGCAAACCACTTGGCCAGCGAGGTCTCTCGCGTGTTGCGGAGACCCTGGTTCTTCAACCAGCCTACTTTATGTATGTAAAGTTGGGCCAGTTCAATGCGCTGGACCATCCGGGCGATCATCTGCTGGACCAACTGGTACTTGCCGATGGCCTGGCCAAAGGTAACGCGCTGGTTGGCATAGCGCACCGACTCCTCCAGACAGGCCCGCATCAGGCCGACAGCCCCGGCGGCGACCGTGTAACGACCGTTATCCAGTGCGCTCATCGCTATCTTGAACCCCTCACCTTCCTGGCCCAACAGATTTTCTGCGGGAACGGCGGTATTATACAGGTTGATCCAACCGGTATTGCTGGCGCGCGCGCCCATCTTGCCGTGGATCGTTCCTGTTGTCACACCCGGATAGCCACGCTCGACGATAAAGGCCGAAATACCCTGATGACCTTTCGCCGGGTCTGTTTTAGCAAAGATGAGAAAATTGTCGGCTATATCAGCCAGGGTAATCCACATCTTTTCTCCGCTGAGGATGTAGCAGTCACCCTCGCGGTGGGCGCGAGTGGTCATGGCCGCCACATCAGAACCAGCGCCGGGTTCGGTCAAGCCAAAACAAGCTATTTTCTCACCCCGGGCCTGCGGGGTCAAATACTTTTGCTTCTGGGCTTCGCTGCCCCACTGAAGGATGGTCAGGCTGTTCAGGGCCACATGCACCGAGATTGTCTCCCGCATCGAGGAGTCGGCCCATTCTAGAGCTTCTGAAACGATACCCAGGGAGATGTAATCCATCCCTGCGCCGCCGTACTTGACCGGCACACACACACCCAGCAAGCCTAATTGAGCCATCCTCGGCGTTAGCTCATTGGGATATTCTTGTTTGCGGTCATATTCTTTAATCAAAGGAGCAACTTCTCGTACGGAGAAATTACGTACCATGTCCTGGATCATTTGATGTTCTTCGTTCAGGGAAAAGTCCATCGGATAACCTCTTCTTAGGCTAAAGGTTGGGTTGGCTCGGCTGCTCACCCAAAATAATGAAAGCGTTTGGCTTTTAATTCAAAGCGGGGCAGAGTTCCCCTCGGAACCGTCGTAATGAGCGGACGCAGCCCCAAAGTGCTGCTGATAGACTGGGCAATAGCCGCCGCAACAGTCTCCGGGTTTACATCTTCCACTAATTCGATTTCGATACACAATTCATCCAATTCGCCGCGCCGGGTTGCCTTAACCTGAAACTCATCTACCGTCGGCTGGGCGCGCACCAAGTTTTCAATAGCGCTCGGAAAAATATTAACTCCACGAATAGTTACCATGTCGTCCACCCGGCCGAGCACGCCGCCTTCCAGGCGCAGGAAGGTGCGCCTACATTCACACCTGGCTTCATTAAAAATGACCGCATCGCCGGTGCGGTAGCGAATAACCGGGAAGCCCCACCGCCCCAGGTTGGTAATGACCAGCTCTCCCTTTTCGCCGGGGGCGACAGGTTGACCGGTGGTGGGATTGAGACATTCGACGATAAATTCGCTTTCAATGACGTGGATGCCTTTGGGCTGCGCCTGACATTCAAAGCTGTGCCCCCCGACCTCCGATGCACCGGCATGGTCGTAGCACTTGGCCGACCAGCCCTCCTCGATGCGTGCTTTGGTGGCGGGAACATTTGCGCCGGGTTCACCGGCATGAATCGTGGCTCGAATTTTGAAATCGTCGAAGGGAATTTTTTGCTCGCGGGCGACTTCCAACAAATGTAGAGCGTAGGTGGGCGTACAGCATAACACAGTGCTGCCGGTATCGCGCATTAAGTGCAGTCGCTCGATGGAGGAGCGCCCACCGCCGGGGATAAGCATCGCTCCAATCTGCCGCGCCCCTTCGACGGCAGCCCAGAAGCCGATGAAAGGACCAAAGGAAAAGGCAAAGAAGATGCGATCTTGAGCCGTTACTCCCGCTCCGGCAAAGACGTGGGCCCAGCATCGTCCCCACCAATCCCAACTCTCCACTGTATCAAACACCCGTAGGGGTTGGCCGCTTGTTCCGGAAGTTTGGTGGTAACGGGTATAAGCTGTCAGAGGATAGGTTAAATTAGCGCCGGTAAACCCCTCGGCCACCTGGTCTGTAGACAATTCGATTTTATTGGTTAAAGGAAGGTATCGGAGATCATCCAGCGATTTGAGGTCACCGAGGTAAAAACCGGCCTCGGTAAACTTGCGGGTGTAAAAGCGGTTGCGGCCGTAGATGTCTGCGAGCATGACTTGTAGCTTTTTTAACTGCACTGCCGCCAGTTGCTCCCGCGGCAGCGTTTCCATAGCTTCGTCAAAGTAAAGCGTCATTGCTTCCCTCCTTTAAGAATCAGCGAAAGGGCGAATGGCGAAAATTTAAGAAGTTACTATTCATTCGCCATTCGTTGATTCGCCATTCCAACAACTTCGCGCAGTGCCTGCGCCACGTATACCTGTACCATCTGCTTGCGATAAGGGTGGCTCATATCGGTGTTATCGAGCGGTTTGGCCGGTTTGAATGCAGCTTTGGCAGCGGCTTCAACGACCTCGTCAGTTAGCTTTTGCCCCACCAGGATTTCCTCGGCCTCCACAGCTTTGATCGGGTAGGAGGCTACCGCCCCCAGAACAAGATTGGCTTCCGTAACCGTGCCATCCTCAGCCTGGCGCAGGGCCACGGCCACCCCCAGGATGGGAAAATCGAACGAGCCGCGCCTTCGCAGCTTTTTGTAGACCATCTTGATTCCTCCGGCGTCGGGCAGATGAATATCAGCCAGAATTTCGTCGGGCGCCTTGGTTAGATAAGCCATGCCGTCGTTGTGGTAGAGTGCCTGAACCGGGATCATCCGCTCGCCATTTGGTCCGACCAGCCGTACCGACGCCCCCAGGGCCACCATTACCGGAGCCGTGTCCGACGAACTGACCGCCCAACAGCGCGGGCTGCCCGGCGCCACCCAGCAGATATGGCCATCTTTCTTCATACAATAGCCCAGAGCTTCGCGCCAGGGTTCGGTTTGATTGTAGTAGGTGCAGCGGGTGTCAAGACACAGATTGCCGCCAATTGTGCCCATATTGCGCAACTGCGGCGTCGAGACCAGCCCGGCGGCCGTCGCCAGGGCGGGGTAGCGCTCAACAATGAGCGGGTGGCGAGTGATTTGAGACAGGGTCAGCCCCGCGCCCAGGGTAACGGCGCCGTTGGTTTCAAACTGCTTCAACTCGGCAATCGCTCCCAGGCCGATCAATTTCTTGGGCGTCAACAAGTGGCGCTTCATATTGGGAAACAGGTCCGTACCCCCGGCAACCAGCGTAGCCTCCGGTCCATACTGAGACATCAATTCTACCGCTTCCTCAACAGAGTGCGGGGCCAGATATTCAAAAGGAGGTAATCGTAACATCGCCGTAAACTCCGCTGGGATTTTAGATTTTGGATTATTCCCCCATCTAAAATCGTAAATCCACGCCCAAAGGGCAGTCTAAAATTGTTCGGCTGGTTGTCCCCACCACGACTCGACCCGTACTGGTTCTGGAAAAGTCAGCTCCGGCACCTGCTTCGGCCCGACGCGTCCGTCACCACCTTTGGCTTTCTCGCGCAGTGCCCTAAAAACCTTCTCCGGCGTAATCGGCGTTTCGTCAATCCGCACCCCGACGGCATCATAAACGGCATTGGCGATAGCCGGCGGCACCGGCAGCAGTGGTCCCTGCCCGGCTTCTTTGGCTCCGTAAGGACCTTCCGGGTCGTTGGTTTCGATCAAAATGGTTTCGATGTCGGGCATCTCCAGAAAGGTGGGGCTTTTGTAATCGAGCATGGAGGGGATTTTGTGCAGTCCCCGCCGGAAGACCTGTTCCTCCATCAATGCTTCGCCCAGGCCCATGTAGACGCTGCCCTCCACCTGTCCCTCGACCAGTAGGGGATTGATTGCCTTGCCGATATCGTGGGCCATCCAGATTTTCTCGACCCGTACCTCGCCGGTGTCCGGGTCCACCTCGACTGCGGCCACGCAGGCGGAATAAGTGTAGGCCGGCGTCGGGCCGACGCCCGCGCCGCGATACCGCCCGCCGCGTTTGGGCGGGGTGTAGCTGCCAACAGCTCCCAGTGTGCCGTGCTGGGCTTCGGCCAGCTTGACCAGCTCCGGGAAGGGAATGCGCCGCGCTTCGTCGTCCAGGCAAAAAACCACATTATCGCGAGCGGCCAGGCTCTCCGCCGGGACCAGCAACTCTTTGGCCGCCGTTTCAAAAAGTAACGTGCGCAGCCTGCGGGCGGCCTGAATGGCGGCGTTGCCGGTCATCAGCGTCACCCGGCTGGAATAGCTGCCCAGGTCTACCGGCGCTAAATCCGTATCGGCGGTAACCAGGGCAATATCATTGACCGTCACCCCCAATTCTTCGGCCACGATGTAAGCCAGAACGGAGTCAGAACCCTGCCCAATATCGGTGCTGCCGCAGAAGACCGTTACCCCGCCGCCCCGGTCAAGCTTGATCTGCACGCCGGAGTGTGGCATTTTGTTCCAATAGATCGGCAGACCCGCGCCGGTAATGTACGCGCCGCAGGCCAGCCCGATGCCTTTGCCAAAGGGCAACCGGCCATACCACTCTCGAAAGCCGGAGCGTTCAGCGACCGCTTCCAGGCACTCGCCCAGGCCTATGGTGGTCACGGTCAGGTGATTGGCTGTTTGGGTGTAAGGTCTGGCCAGATGCTTGAGCCGCAGGTCGAGCGGGTTGAAGCCCAGCTTCTCGGCCAGCTTGTCGAGCTGCACTTCCAGGGCAAAGCGGGGCTGGGGCGTGCCGTGGCCGCGCTTGGGGCCGCAGGCCGGCTTGTTGGTGAAAACCCGCGCTCCGTCAAACTTGTAGGCCGGAATGTTATAGGTAACGGTTTGCAGCGCGCCGGTGTAGTAGGTGCTGGCCACACCGTAGCTGCCGTAACCGCCGCCGTCCAGAAAGGATTGAAAATGCATGGCCGTGACCGAGCCGTCTTTTTTGACCCCGGTTTTGACCCGCATCAAGACCGGGTGGCGGCCGCGGTGGGCATAAAAGACCTCCTCGCGGGTCAGGACAATTTTGACCGGCCGGCCGGTCAGCATGGCCAGCTTGGCCACAATCATCTCGTGATTGAAGGGGTCGGTTTTGCCGCCAAAGCCGCCGCCGGTGGGTGGGGCAATGATGCGGATGCGGCTGGGCGGCAAGTCCAGCACGCCGGCCATCGCTTTGTGCACATAGTGGGGGCACTGGGTCGAACTCCAGACGGTCAGCTTGCCGTTGGCTTCGTAGCGGGCCAGGGCGGCGTGCTCTTCCAGCGGCAGGTGGGTGTTGCCCTCGTAGAAAAAAGCATCCTCCTGGATCAGGTCGGCCTCCGCGAAACCGGCTTCAACCTCACCGAACTCCAGGGCGACCAGCTTGTGGATATTATCGTGGTCGGCATAAGTGTGGATCGGCTCGCGGCCGTCGAGCGGCTGCAGCCCCTCCTCGATGCTCATAACAGGGGGTAAAACTTCGTATTCCACCTGGATGTGCTTCAAGGCTGCTTCGGCCGTTTCCTCATCCACCGCCGCTACCGCTGCTACCGGGTCGCCCACGTAGCGCACTTTCTCGACAGCCAGAGACTCCTCATCCTGGCTGACCGGCAGGATGCCAAACTTGTTGGGTAAATCCTGGCCGGTAATAACAGCTAACACACCGGATAGGGCGGCAGCGGTTCGAGTATCAATAGCCACAATCCTGGCGTGGGGGTGACTACTGCGCAGAATTTTACAGTGTAACATGCGAGGCAGCGACATATCGGCTGCATACTGCGTTTGCCCGCTGACCTTTTGCAGCGCATCCACTTTGCGGTTCGGCTTACCGACGATGTTGAGTTGGTGGGACACGATAGCCTCCCGGAACTGATCGTTAAACTGTAAAATATAATGCGCAAACGGATAGTCCTGCGGGTAAAACGTAACGGTTGATTGTGATAGGGAATACAAACTCAGGGCGTTTTACGCATTATGAACTACTTCTTGTTCAATTGCCTGCTCGATTGCTCCAATAATCTTTGCGTAACCAGTGCATCTACATAAATTGCCAGCTAAGCTTTCACGAATTTCTTGTTGTGTAGGGTGGGGGTTAGCGTTGAGTAAAGCTTTGGCAGAAAGGAGCATACCGGGAGTACAGAAACCGCATTGGACAGCGCCCAAATCGGCAAAGGCGGTCTGCAGGGGATGGAGGAGACTGCCTCCGGCCAGCCCTTCGATGGTGGTAATGGCCTGCCCCTGGATTTCGATGGGGAGAATCAGGCACGATAATACCGGCTCGCCGTCGAGCAGCACCGTGCAAGCGCCGCACTCGCCCAATTCACAACCGTGTTTGGTGCCGGTCAAATTCAAATCTTCGCGCAGAACTTCGAGGAGGGTTTTGTGGACCGAGGTATAAACCTCGTGGATTTCACCGTTAACCTGGAGATGGAGGAGGGTCTTCATTGAGTCACTCTTCCGCAGATACAAATAAGCCGCCGAAGCTAAGGGTTATAACTATTCTGGCACCAATTGTTTGATGTAGGAAGCACTGTAAAGGGTTAGCGATCACTTGTTGAACCAGGAAGGTACAATATAGAGAACGATGTTCTCTATATTGGAAGCCATTATACGCGATTTCATTCAGTTTGTCAATAGACTTTAATAACAAATGTTGACAAACTCAATAAGATGTGTTATATTTGGGCTGTTTTAGAGAACTAAGTTCTTTATGGAGAACCTTTCTTCTAGCCTCTTCATTAGTAAAGCGATACTCGGGTGAACAGTACATATTAGCGCAAGGCTGCTGGAAATGACGTACCTACCACCTTTATCCCCTGTGATCCACTTGATTCGCCACGGGCGTATCCCCGACTATCACACCGACCAACCATTAAGTCCTGATGGTCGCCAGGAGACGCTGCTCACCGGGCGGAAGTTGGCAGAGCACATCCAAACTGGTGAAACCATTAACTTTTTTAGTAGTCCCACCCGCCGAACTCGCCAAACTGCCGAATTATTACGTGAAGGTCTAAATAAAGCCTTAACTGAGAGAACCATAGAAGCTACGGTTGGACCGGTGGTAGTTGACGACCGTTTATGCAACTGCCAATTTATCTTAGGCGGCCTGAGCTATGACCCGATCCGCCCTTTGTTTGATGTCGCTCGTTGGAGATTGCAGGAGACCGCCTCAGCCGAGTATTGGGCCTGCGTTGCCTTTCAGACCGAATTCTGGAGTTCACCTGACCCTATGGCTCATTGGCTAACGCATCCCACTCAAGCGGCTGAGGCCCCTGAAGCTGTAGCTGAGCGCACTCGTGCTTTTCTCGCCGAACGGCTGGCCGAAGGGGTTGGTGCGAACTCCCCTCAGCGTGATATTTGCATCGCTCATTCGGCTAATTTGCGCAGCTTCTTGCGGCTGGTTTTTGGCCGTGACCCAGGCGAGCCGGAATTTTGCGGTACATTAACGGTGAGCGCCGGTCGGGTCTACTATCGAGGCCAGGCAGCCAGATTCCCGCTGAACGGTAAATTGCGGTGAATTACTGTCCTCGATGCGGCCAGCCACTCACTCTGGCCCTGGCAGCCGGTCGAGAACGACCCATGTGTCAGGTATGTGGGTATGTCGTTTTTCGTAACCCGGCGCCGGTGGCGGTGGCCGTCGCTACGCTAGCGGACAAAATACTGCTGGTGCAGCGGGCTAATCAGCCGTTGGAGGGGTACTGGGCGCCCCCGGCAGGTTATATTGAAATAGATGAAACCGTTGAGGCAGGCGCCGCCCGTGAGGTCCGCGAAGAAACCGGCTATGAAGTAGCTGTTGAGCAATTGGTTGGATTGCACTCCCGGCCTAACACCGGCATTATTTTTGCGGTTTACCAGGGACATATCATCGGCGGTCGGGCGCAGCGTGATGAAGTAGAAACACTCAATCTTGGCCTGTTTGCTCGCGACGAGCTGCCTCGGCAAAGTCCTCCGTTGGAGGGGATAGAACTAGACCGATGGTTTTTTGAGATCGTGTCGGGGCTATTGGCAAAATTTTAACATCAGGAGGACTGACGATGAAAAGATTGATTGTGGGCATTTCAGGAGCCAGTGGGGTTATTTATGGCATCCGCCTTTTGGAAGTATTGCGCGGGGTGGAAGAGATCGAAACACACCTGGTTATGAGCAATGCGGCCAAGCGAACTATTTTACTGGAAACAGATTATGCCGTTGACCAGGTCGAAGTTCTGGCCAATAAAGTTCACAGTTTTGGCGATATTGCCGCTTCTATCTCATCAGGCTCCTATAAGACTCTGGGCATGGTCGTCATCCCCTGCGCTATAAAAACGCTCTCCGGTATTGTTCACTCCTACAGCGACAATTTACTCCTCCGCGCGGCCGATGTGGTTTTGAAAGATCAGCGCAAGCTGGTGCTGGTGCTCCGCGAAACGCCCCTCCATCTGGGGCATGTCCGGCTGATGGCCCAAGCGATTGAGATTGGGGCAGTCCTCATGCCGCCCATGCCCGCCTTTTACCATCGCCCTCAAACCCTCGACGACATCATTAACCAGACGGTCAACCGGGTGTTAGATTTATTTGATATTGGGTTGGATCACGACCTGTTTAGACGCTGGCAGGGTCCGGCATATGGCCCGGCGGCCCGGCGCGAGGAGCATCTGGTCGTTGCAGCTAATCACCGGCCTCAAAACCCTGCCGTCGAGCCAAGCCCCAACAATCACGACTGAACTAGCGCCTCTTCCTTTACTTTTTTCGTGCTAACCTTAAAAAATCGAAAACTTATCCTCGACTTTAGAAACTTTTGTTGACAAAGTGGGTGATCCATGTTATATTTTAGACCAGTATTTAGAACTTAGTTCTTTATAGCGAACTAATTCATCCCATAGGTATCATCCGATCCAATAAGATTATGTCATCTTTAGTCTCAGCCATAGATCGAGCCATTCAAATTCTTAAAGCCTTTGAAGTCAACCAAGATGAATACAGCTTTACCGAGCTTTGCAGTCTCTTTCAGCTTAACAAAAGTACCGCACACGGCATTCTCAATACTCTGTGTCAGCACCACTTTCTGCTGCGCGATCAGAAAACGCGCAAATATTGCCTAGGACCGGCCCTGATTCGCCTGGGTCATCTGGCGCACGAACAGTTGGATCTGCGCCGGGTTGCCCGGCCTTGCATGGAGAGCTTGATGCAGCAGACCAACAAATCGGTGCTGTTGGGCATGTTCTATAACACCCGGATCACGATTATTGATAAAGTTGATCCCATCGGCACGTTACATGTTTCTGCCGTGATCGGCCAGCAAATCCCTTTCTCGGCCGGCTCTTTTGGCAAAGTCTTCCTGGCCTGGAAGCCGGAAGAAGAGTTGGATAGATTGTTAGCCGAACACCCGCTCACTGCTTACACGCCGGCTTCCATCGTAGACCCGACCGCTTACAAAAACGAGTTAGCCAGGGTGCGCCAGCAGGGTTTCGCCATTGACGACCAGGAAGAGTATTTGTTGGGGGTCAAGGCCATCTCCGTTCCCTTGCGTGATTTTCAGGGTGTTGTTGCCGCCATAACCATTGCCGGCTTTACCTCGCGCAGCAGCGGCGAACCGAGCCAGACTACCATTACGGCTATGCTCCAGGCGGCAGCGGAAATATCCAAACAATTGGGGGCGTGAGGGGGAATGATGCATGATACGTGATCCGTGAGTCTTTACGCATCACGCATCACGTATCACGAGGGTAGATTTATTTTATCTTTCGGTGGTCGGCGGTCCCCCAAGGAGAGGCGAAGCGCTCTCTGCCGTCGGCGGTCTATTTGCAAGGAGGCAAAGCATGAAAGACTTACGGGGCTTTATCCAATTGGCTGAACAGGAAGGAGAGTTGAAGCGGGTTAAGGCTGAGGTTGATTGGAACCTGGAACTCAGCCACATCGCCAAGCTCAACGAGGAACGGAGCGGGCCGGCGCTTCTGTTCGAAAATGTCAAAGATTACAACTCCCCGGTTATTACCAGCGTCTGCACCACCACTTCCCGTCTGGCCCTGATCATGGGCATGCCTAAAAGTGCCAGCCTGGTTGACCTGATGCGGGAGTGGGTTACCCGCTCCCGCAGCAAGGTGCCGCCCCAGTGGGCCGAGAGCGCGCCATGCAAGGAGAATGTTGATGTCGGCGACCAGGTAGATTTGTTCAAGTTCCCGGTGCCGCACGTCTATCCCCGCGACGGTGGGCGCTATTTTGGCACCGCTGTCTACGTTGTCACTAAAGACCCCGACCGCGGCTGGATCAATTTGGGTACGTACCGGCTGCAAATCCTCAACAAAAACACGCTGGGCACGCAGTTCATCAAAGGTAAGCACGCCGAAATTATGCTCAAACGGTACGGTGAATTAAAAAAGCCCATGCCGGTGGCAGCGATTATCGGCGGCGATCCGCTGCTGTTCCTGATGGGCGCTTCCCGACTGTCGGCCTTTGAATCCGAATACGACATTGCTGGCGCCATTCGTGGTAAACCCGTTGAAGTGGTCAAAGGCGAAACGGTTGATTTGCCTATCCCGGCCTGGGCCGAAATTGTAGCCGAGGGCGAGGTAGACCCCGAAGCGACGCTGCCTGAGGGTCCTTTTGGCGAGTACACCGGCTATTATTCGGGCATCGGCACCACCCCCCGGCCCTTCATCAAGGTCAACTGCGTCACCTATCGTAACGACCCCATCTTCTGGCTGACCACCGTTGGGCGGGCCGTGACCGATACCCACATGACCATGGCCCTCACCTACGGCTCAACCTTGTGGCAGCAGTTGGAGACGATGCGCATCCCCGGCATCAAATCAGTCTATTGCCCTCCGGAAGGAGCCGGCCGATTTCTGGCGATCATCTCGGTCAAGCAAATGTATCCCGGCCACGCCGCCCAGGTGGGCACCGCCGCCATCTCGACGGAGATGGGCGCTTACGGTCTGAAAACCGTCATTGTCGTGGACGAGGATGTTGACGCCTGGGACATCCCGCGGGTCATGTGGGCTTTGAGTTTCCGCTTCCAGCCATCGCGGGCCGAATTTATCAAGCGCGGCCGCTCGACCCCGTTGGACCCCTCGCTGCCGATAGACGCCAGGGATGTGACCTCGCGGATCATCCTCGACGCGACCATTCCCTTTGAGTGGCAGGAAAAGCCGATCCCGATCACCCTGGACGATGATATCGTCAAGCGCGTCGAAGCCCGCTGGGCCGAGTTGGGACTGTAATTTTAGAAAGACCCGAAAGGTTTCACCAACCTTTCGGGTCTCAAGCGGAAATCAACCATCCTATGACAAACCGTTTTGATGGCATCATCTTTGACATTGACGGCACGGTAGCACGGGGCAAAACCGTGCTGCCGGGCGTGCCGGAAACCCTGGCCGAGCTGCGCCGGCGCAAGGTTCGTCTTTCCTTCTTCACCAATGATAATTCCAACCCGGTCGCTTTCTGGGTGGAGCGTCTGACCAGCATGGGTATTGAAGTTGGGCCGGAAGAGGTGATGACCTCAGCCCTGATCGCCGCCGAAGCTACGGCCGCGCTCTATCCAACGGCGAAGATTTTGCCGGTGGGCAACGTCGGCCTGCTGGAAGCGCTGCGAGAGAAGAAGTTGCATTTGCTCAGTTTTGAAGAAGCGGACCAGGCCGAGGTGGTGGTCATGGGCAAAGATCCCAAGTTCGACCAGGAGCGGCTCAATATCGTGTGCCAGGCTCTCTGGCGCGGGGCCGAGTTTGTGGCCACAAATTATGATCCCAAAGTGCCAACAGCCAACGGTTTCATTCCCGGCACTGGTCCAATGATCAAGGCTGTGGCTTATGCTACGGGCCGGGAGCCGCTGGTCACCGGTAAACCTTCGCCCTGGTCGGGCAAGATGGCCGTGAAAATCCTGGATATTGCGCCGGAGCGGGGGGCGGTGGTGGGCGACCAACTGAGCACCGACATCGCCATGGGCAAAAACGCCGGCATCTTTGCCATCCTCGTTCTCACTGGCGTGACCAGCCAGGAGCAAGCCGATGCTGCTTCCCTCGATGTGAAACCCGACCTGATGTTGCCGGACGTGAACAGAATTTTAGATTTCTGATTTTAGATTTTGGATTGGGGTTTTTCTCAAATCGTAAATCCAAAATCCAAAATCCAAAATTGAGAGCGACAATGGCCGTCGAGACACCCTACATCCTTCCGTTTGAACAGTGTGACGCCAGCGCTCACCGGCGCGTGGGCGGCAAAAATGCCAGCCTGGGCAGTATGATTCAAGCTGGCGCGCCCGTGCCGCCCGGTTTTGCCGTGACGACCGACGCCTACCAAGAAATGCTGGCGGCCAACGGCCTCGACCGGCAAATCCAGGAGTACCTGGCCCAAATCAGCCCCGCCGATGTGGAGGGAGTCGAGTCCCTCAGCCAGGCCATTCGCGCCCTCATCGAAAAAACGTCGCTACCCCCATCCATCGAACAGGCGATTCGCCAGGCTTATGCCGCGCTTTGCCAGAAATGCGGCCTGGACGAGGTTCCGGTCGCCGTGCGTTCCAGCGCCACCGCCGAAGATTTGCCGGGGGCCAGCTTTGCCGGGCAGCAGGATACGTTTCTATGGATTGTCGGCCCGGAGGCAGTGATAGCCCATATTAGCAAATGCTGGTCCAGTCTTTACACGGCACGGGCCATCTCCTACCGTATCGAAAAAGGCTTTCCCCACGAAAAAGTTTACATGAGCGTCGGCGTGCAGAAAATGGTCAATGCCAGGGCGGCCGGGGTCATGTTTACCCTCAACCCCATCAACGGCGACCGCTCCAAAGTCGTCATTGATGCCAGTTGGGGCCTGGGTGAGGCCGTCGTCGGCGGGGAAGTCACCCCGGATAATTACCTGGTTGACAAAATCGCTATGGAGATTATCAAACGGACCCTCTCGCCCAAGCTTATCGAGTACCGGGCCGACCCCCAAAACCGGCGGGTCGAGCGGTTGGAAGTGCCCGCCGAGCGCCAGGCCATCCAGTGCCTGAGCGACGAAGAGATTTTGGCGTTAACCAAGTACGCCAAAATTGCCGAAAAGCACTATGGCCGCCCCCAGGATTTGGAGTGGGCTATTGACGCCGACCTTGCCCCGCCGCACAATATCGTCCTTTTGCAGAGCCGCCCGGAAACAGTCTGGAGCGAGCGGGAGCGCCCCAAGATTACCAGCGGGGGAACATCGGCTATGGATCATATCGTCGCCAACTTGATGGCCGGCGTCAAAGTAAAGAAGGATTGAGCTATGCCGCGAACCCACCTTTTTGCCAGCCCGTTTGAGCTTAAAACGCCGCCAGCGGCCGAGGGCTGGCAAGAGCTTTACCCCTATTACTTGCTGTTTAGCGAGGCCCGGCGCGAGCTGGAAGAGAATAAGCTCTGGTTTCAGGAAGCCGGGCATTGGCCGGAGGCCCTTTACCCCTTTGATACCATTTTTTACGAATTTGCCATGCTCTGTGTCTCGCAGTACAACAGCCGCGTTTTTTTGCTGCCGCTTTCGATGGGTATTGACTTCCGGGTGCTGAACGGTTACGCCTACGTCAGTTCTAACCCCATCACCGACCCGCAGGTGGCCGAGGCACGGGCAGTCCACTTTCGCCAGCGGGCCGGTTACTACTACGATAACTGGGAGAGGCTCTACGCCAACTGGCAGAAGAAAATCGAAGCGGTCATTGCCGAGATGGAGGGTTTGACCTTTCCTGACGCCCTGCCGGAGATGGCCGACCTGGCCGATGTGATCGCCGGCAAAGATCAAACCATTGCCTACGAGATTGTCAAACGCTACCACCGCCTGCTGCAATTGGGCCTACGGGCCTGGCAGCTCCACTTTGAGATGCTCAACCTGGGTTATGCCGCTTACTACACCTTTTTCCAGTTTTGCAAAACCGCTTTCCCCGATATAGCCGATCAAACCATCGCTCGCATGCTGACAGGGGTGGAGGTGTCGCTGTTTCAGCCCGATCAGGAGGTCAAACAGTTGGCTCACCTGGCCGTGGCCCTGGGATTGGGCGATCTGTGCCAATCCGGCGCTGGAGCTGAAAAGATTTTGCAGGCCATGGCCCAACACAAGCATGGACGGCTCTGGCTGGCAGCGCTGGAGCGGGCCAAAGAACCCTGGTTTCATTTCTCGACCGGCAGCGGCCTGTCCCACCACGACGCCGTCTGGATCGAAGACCTGTCGGTACCCATGGCTTTTATTTGCGATTATGTGGCTAAGTTGCAGGCGGGTGAAATCATTGACCGCCCCCTGGCCGAGCTTCAGGCTGAACGCGAACGGCTGGTGGCCGAGTATATGTCCCTGCTGCCCGGTGATGAGGACCGGCAGGCGTTTCAGCAGCAGTTGGAGCTGGCCCGCCGGGTTTTCCCCTACGTGGAAAATCACAACTTTTTTATCGAACACTGGCACCACTCCGTTTTTTGGCGCAAAATGCGTGAGTTGGGCCGGTTGATGGCCAATGCCCGGTTTTTTTCCGAAGCAAGTGATATTTTTTACCTGCGCCGCGACGAGATTCCCACGGCCCTGTTTGACTTGATGTCGGCCTGGGCCATTGGGCATGAGGGGCGCGGGGTGACGTACTGGCCGCAAAAGATAGCCCAGCGCAAGAAGATCATGGCTGCCCTTAAAGCCTGGCCGCCGCCACGTCTGCTGGGCCGGCCGCCGGAGATGATTACCGACCCCTTCTCGATTATGCTCTGGGGCATCACCACCGAGCAGCTACAAAAGTTGCTGGTCCCCTGGGAGGAGCAGCGGAACATCTTACACGGCTTTGCCGGCTCGCCCGGCATCGCCGAGGGCCGGGCCAGGGTGGTGCTGAGCGCGGCGGAGCTGGCGGTGGTCCAGCCCGGCGAAATTTTGGTCTGCCCGATTACCGCGCCCAGTTGGGTACCGGTTTTCAATAAAATCAAGGCGGTTGTCACCGATGTGGGCGGCATGATGTCGCACGCGGCTATTGTTTGCCGCGAGTACAACCTGCCCGCCGTGATCGGCACGGCTGAAGCCACCTGGCGCATCAAAACGGGGCAGCGCATCCGGGTCAACGGCCATGCCGGGACGGTCGAACTTGTAGAAGGAGGTGAAACGTGAGGCGTGGTGCGTGAAACGTGATGCGTGATGCGTAATATTTTCTCACGCATCACGCATCAGATTACTATTTGTGTGGGGTGTTAATAACTATAAGGAGAGCCAACATGAGTCAACAACGCTTCCCCAGTCCCTTTGAAGTGCCGACGCCGGAGGGGTGCGAAGGCTGGGAAAAACTCTATCCGTATTATTATCTCTTCAGCGAAGACCGGCGCGAGTTTGAGGAGTCAAAATTCTGGTTTTTTGACAGCATGCACCACCCAGAGGTGCTCTACCCCTTTGATACTATCACCTCGGAAAGCTGGTGGGTCGCCTTGGGCGAGATGAATTCACGGGTTTATATTGTGCCGCCGGCCCTGGGCATTGACCAGCGGGTGCTCAACGGGCGGCTCTACATCAGCGCTAACGCCATCACCGACGGTGAGGTGGTGGGCGCGCGGGTGGCCCATTTTATGGAACGGGCTGGCTATTACTACCAGCACTGGGATGAGCTGTACGCCAAATGGAAAGAGAAAGCCTCGCAGACGGTCGAGGAGCTAAAAGCGATCCAGGTGAAGCCCCTGCCGGAAATGGAGGACCTGGCCAGCGTGCAGGGGGGACGCGGCATCACCACCGCCTACGACCTGCTGACCGCCTACAACCGGGTCATCGAAAATATGCACAAAATCTGGCACCTCCATTTTGAATTCCTCAACCTGGGCTACGCCGCCTATCTGACCTACTTTGGCCTGTGCAAAAATCTCTTCCCCGATATTGCCGACCAGACCGTAGCCCAGATGGTCTCCGGGATTAATGTACTGCTTTACCAGCCCGACGAGGAGCTGAAGAAACTGGCCAAAAGGGCGATTGAGCTGGGCGTGGGCAGTATGTTTAAGAACGGCAAAAGTCCGAGCGAGATTCTCACCGCTCTGGAAGGCACGGACAGCGGTAAACGCTGGCTGGCCGAATTAGAGAAGGCCAAAGATCCCTGGTTCTACTTCTCGACCGGCTCCGGTTTTTACCATCACCACAAAACCTGGATCAACGACATGGCCTATCCCTTCATGTCTATTGGCGATTATGTTAAACGTATCGAGGCCGGAGATGTCGTAGATCGTCCCTTTGCCGAAGTGCAGGCAGAGCGTGACCGCCTGGCCAACGAATACATGGCCCTGCTGGATGGGGATGATTTGAAGGCGTTTCAAGACCACCTCAATCTGGCTCGCACGGTCTTCCCCTACATCGAAGATCATAACTTTTATGTGGAACACTGGCATCACGCCGTTTTCTGGAACAAGATGCGCGAGTTCGGTCGGATTTTTGTGGACAACGGCTTTTTTGAGGAAGTGGACGACATGTTCTACCTACACCGCAACGAGGTGCAGCAAGCCCTTTATGATTTGATTGCTTCCTGGGGGGTAGGTACACCCGCTCGCGGCCCCAAGTATTGGCCTAGAGAAGTGGCCCGGCGCAAAGAACTTTTCGCCAGACTGGCCGAGTGGTCGCCGGTGCCTGCCCTGGGCGAGCCGCCGGATGTTGTGACCGAACCTTTCACGATCATGCTGTGGGGCATCACCACCGACAGCATCCAAAATTGGCTGGGTCTCGGCGGCGAAGACAGCGGCGGCGCTGATTTGAAGGGCTTTGCCGGGTCGCCGGGGGTGGTCGAAGGACCGGCTCGTGTCATCGTCAGCGCCGACCAGTTGGGCCAGGTGCAGGAGGGCGAAATCCTGGTTTGCCCCATCACCAACCCCAGTTGGGGGCCGGTTTTCTCCAAAATCGGCGCGGCCGTCACCGACATCGGCGGGATGATGTCGCACGCGGCTATTGTTTGCCGCGAGTACGGTGTGCCGGCGGTTGTCGGCACCGGCTTTGGGACCAAGAAAGTGAAAACCGGTCAGCGGTTGCGGATAGACGGCGCTGCCGGAACGGTGACATTTTTGAACTAGATAGTAACCCTCTCGTTCCCAAACTAGTTTGGGAACGAGAGGGTTCAACCGGTTCAGCCGTTCGGCTCGACCGTCATGACCTGGTCAACGTATTGGTTGGCTGCCGGAGCCAGCATTGCGGCGTAGGTCTGAAAGAGGCGAACGGCTTCATCGCCCGGCCAATCGGCGGGCAAGAGTTCGGGGGGCAGGTTGGGGTCAACGTAGGGGAAAGAGCGGTATTCATGCACCAGTAAAAAGCGGCGGTTGAAGGCATCATAGGGATTCAATGAGTCGTGGGTAAGGTAATCTCGATATCGTTCCCACTCCGGCTGGTGGCGCTTGATAAAATCCTGATAGGCCCGATTCAAACGGGGCAAATCCCAGCAGCGCTCTACTAATTCCCTGTCCTGAGAAAGACCGAGATATTCGCTCTTAAAGAGGTCAACCTGCTGCGTGATGCCCAGCATCTCGGCTACCTGGGTCACTTCCTGGCGCAGATCGCGGGGGGAGACCCAAGTGGCCGAACTCAACCGGCCGAAACCAAGCCAAAGCAGCCGCTGCCTCAAGCGGTCCCGCAGGTGGCGTCGTTTTTCGGGCAACGAGTAGGTTAAGACGTACCAACAGTGGTCCCAGGGGTCATGGCGAGGGTAATAAATCCGCCTAGCCCCTTCGCTTAAAAGCGCCTCCGCTCTAGGAGTCATGGCGTAGAAGCTGTGGCGGCCTTCTCGCCGGCTGCGCAGCCAGCCCTTGCGGGTCATCCGCGACAGGGTAGAGCGGACTGCCTGGGCGCTGGTATTCAGCCCGGCCATTAATTCGATAATATGGCCTATCCAGGCTTCGCCTCCGCGCGGAGAAATATAATCGCCGTATAGGGTAAAAATTAAATCTTGGGTGCGTAAACTCATGAATTGTTACTGAACATTGAGTATTACCTTACTGCTGGCCTCTATAAGCCAGAAGTTTTTCTTTTGAAATAGATAATTGCGTCGAAGACGGCAGGCCCAATTCGGCCAACGCCTTTTCACAAGCGACAATATAGGGCAGGGCGGCGCTGGGCTGACCGGTATGAGCCAAACAATCGATCAGCCTGATACAACTTTCTTCGCGGGTAGGATCTACTTTGAGAAGTTTTTGTAAATATTGAGCCGCCTGATCGTAATGAGCGGCCTGAGCGGATAGATCGGCCAGGCTGGTCAGGATGTAAAGATACTGATGCTGTAGATGCTCGCGCTGCGGCTGCACCCAGTCGTCATACAGATCATCGGTCAGCAAATCGTCGGTGTACAAGTTAACAGCCAATTCAAAATGATGGTGCGCTCCAGCCAGGTCGCCCTTTCGCCAGGCTAGCCGAGCGGCTTCGAGATTTTCCAAAAAATCGGTTACATCTACCTGCTGCACCACACCTTCGGCCAGGCGCAGCAAGCCCCCCTCCAACACCAGATAGTTGGAGTAGGAGCGAGGCGCTTGGGGTTCCAACACCCGCCGAATATTGTAGAGCGTCCGATAAAAATTGCTGTTGGCTGCCTCTGGATCAAGGTCCCCCCACAGCCGGTCAACTAACTGGTCTTTGGAAAGGGTATAATGGGGGCTAAGCGCAATATATTTTAACAACCGCTTGGATTTTCGCCGCTGCCACACCTTCTCCGGCAGCCAGGTTTCGCCCTGCTTTACCCGGAAATGACCAAAACAGTAGATGGTCAGCGAGGGAATAACCATCCTAAGCCCCTGTGGTGCGCCCCCGGAATCATCTTTGCACTGGCGCAAGACCTCCTGCGCCCGGCGGCGTACCTCGTGATCAGAGTGGGCCAGGAGCGACTTTAACATTCCGACAGCGCGAACGCCAAATTTAGCTAACATCAGTTGTACATAAGAAGGCCACAAGTTATGCTCCAGGGCTATGGTCAGCAGGGTGATGGCGGCGCGCCCCTCACTTTGAAAAAAGTAATCCAGGTTATGCCCTACTGCTAAGTGCAAGCACTCGCGCAGATGCTCCAGGTAAAGGGGATTGTGTTCGTGATGATACAGCGAAGCCAACCAGAAATGAGCGGCGGTCAAGTAATAAATATCCTGGCACTCGGTCAGAATTTTTAGAGCTTCTGTCAGCGTGATTTGGGCCTCGTCCGGGGTAATTTCAATCTGGGCTGCACCCAGGTTGACCAGAACAAATCCGGTTAACCAACGCAAATCTTGCTCGGTAGTGAGGGGCAGAGCTTGTTTACTCCGGCGCACGGCCTCATCAAGGTTGCCACTGCGTCGCAACATGATGCTCATAAAGACCAGCGTGGCGATGACATAACGCTGATCGCCTTCGGCCTGTTCGCGGCGCAAAACGTCTCGATACAGCTCGTACAACTCCTGGGTCGGCGCCTGACATGTAGCCTCTTTTACGTTAGCCAGGTTCATCAGGGCATACGATTCGTTATGCTCATCGCCAATTTCCTGGCTCAGCGCCAGCGCTTTTTCCGCATACTCCTGCGCCTCTCGGCAGCGCCACAAAAAGTATAGGTTGACTGAAAGATTGTTGTAAATTTCGGCCAGGTAGCGTTGATTGCCCAACTCACAGGCCAGATGTTCGGCCCGGCGCAGCGTCATTAACGCCCGCGAAAAGTCACCTTTGCTGTGATAGAGCCAGGAACCAGGGTTGATCAGGGCAGCTACTTCCCCCGCCTGATCTCCTTCGGCCTCGTAGATTTGCAACGCTTCCTGATAAAGAATTTGGGCTGCAGCGGGATTCCCGGCCGAGAGATGATTACGGCTGAGATTGCGGAGCAAGGCTGCTCGTTGACGAGTATGCGCCTCACCCAGATAGCTTAAGGCTTCCTGGTGGAGACGTTCCGCCTCGGTGTGCTCGCCCCGCCACCAATCCAGAATTTGCCCTTTGTGCCCCAAGGTATCGCTCAAACCCACCAGGTCGTCCCGAGCCAGATAGATTTGAGCTGCCGCTTCATACTGTTCTAAGGCTTGCGCCCAGCGACCTTGTCGCTCAAAATTCTGTCCGCGGCAGATTAGCAATTTGGGCGATTTCTTAATCAGTTCGGGGGGGAGTTGGGCGAGCCAAAAGGATAGGGTATCAAAACGTTCAGATTGCAGCAACGCTTTCGACATTAGCTCGATCAATTCAGCGGTGCGGTCGTAGTCACCGGCGGCCAGGCGATGGTGAATGGTATTTTCTGTGTCCGCT
The DNA here is from genome assembly GCA_023382535.1 of Anaerolineae bacterium. The sequence continues at coordinate 49,645 of JAHDWA010000021.1, forward strand.
CGCTCTTCAAAATAGAGGGCGGCGCGGCGGTGTAAAGCCTGGCAACGCTCACGATCTTGAGCCAGGTGATGATACAAAAAATCACGAAAGAGGCGATGGTAGCGCAGCCAGCCATCTTCTGTGCGCACCACAAAAAGATTATGCCGTTCCAGATAGCGGAGAATCGTATCGGAATCAGAGCGGCCCAGGGTCGCATCGCACAGGGCAGGCTCCAGCCAGGAGAGAATCGCCGAACTGGTTAGGAACTCAGCAATCGACTCCGGCTCATGGCGCAGAATCTCCTCGGTAAGATATTCAAACAACACTTGGTAGTGACCGGCTATCTCGCCATCTCCGACGCGGTTTTTCAGCAAGGGCTGCCCCCGCCCCAAGGCTGAATCCAAACGCTCCAGACCTGCTGCGATCAGGTCGGCGGCGTCCGACCTTTGTCCCTTGAGGGCGTGCCCAATCAACAGCAATCCCAGCGCCCAGCCTTCCATCTTTTTGGTCAACGGAGCGACAACATCGGCCGACAACTCCAGGTCAAAATTCTGCCGTAAGAGGGTTGAGATTTCGGCTGGCGTAAATTTGAAATCTCTCTCCCTAATTTCCAAAACATCACCACTAGCCCGTAAGCGGGTTAGACAAGGCAAAGTCGGCGTGGCGCGAGTTGAGAGGACAAAATGAGCCTGATGGGGAGTATGTTGCAAAAGATAATTCAACACCTGACACACTTCTGCATTGACTTCAACCAGGTGGAAATCGTCCAGCACAATCAAGAAATCAGTTTGGGCCACCTCAGCCAATTGATTGATGAAGACGGCCATAAACTTATTCAATTCAATTTGCCGGTTGGGGGTAGGGAGCAAGTGGGGCCATAGCGCGGAAGCAAAGCCCGGCCATTGCCGGTCTAGACCCTCGATCAGGTATGATAAAAAAGTGACAATATCGCGGTCGCTGCGGCTGAGCGTATACCAAACAAAAGGTAAATTGAGTGCGTCTAACGCATTCGCCAGCAGCGTGGTTTTGCCGTAGCCAATTCCGGCGGAAACCAGGGTCAAGCGATGCTCAGTAGCTTGTTGAAAAAGGGTAATTAACTGTTCCCGCCGCAGTATATTGCGCTTAAGGAGGGGGGGATGCAGCTTGGTTAAAATTAGGGGAACGGGGGCAGTTACAGCCTCCCCGGCTAACTCTCTATCTTCCATACGCCTCCCTAACGTCGTTGAAAGGGAGGCAAATCATACCCCTTTTTGCCGAATCCGTCAATCCGATTTTGGATTTTGGATTTTAGATTTTAGATTTACAATCCAAAATCCCAAATCTAAAATCTAAAATCAGACTCCGCCGGCAATGGGTGGAAAGAGAACTAACAAGTCGCCTTCTTTGAGGGGATGGGTTAGCTCCTGTTTTTTGCCGTTGACCAGGGCAATCGCTACCTCTTCTATTGACAGGTTGAATTGTTCGGCCAGCAGAAGCTCGATAGTAGCGCCCGTAGTTGTTTTGCAAGTGACAGCTTGGCCTACGGGCAAATTAGGATAGCGGGCATGCAGTCCACCGTAAAATTTAATATATACCTTAATCATGACTGTGCTACAATTTTGTGGGTGTGGTTGCGCCAGTACACCGCCAGTTGGATCAGACCCAATTCAGCAAGTTTTTCGGGTGTGAGCTGACCTTCCTTGTTCCAACCCCGAAGCTGATAATAGACCTGGATGCGCTCCTGCAGCTTGGCCCGGCTGCCCTGCCAGGGACCGCTGGGGACCGGCTCTAACATGCGTTCGGGCAGGGTGTCATCGGCGGCGGTCAGCCCGGCAGCCAGGTTGAATATGCGCTCCAGATTCCAGATGCGGTCACCCTGGATGAGCGAGTTTTCAAAGGTAAAGTTCAGGCCGGTGGCGGCGCTCATCAGGGCGGCAATCTCGCGGTGGGTAATGGCAAACTTGGAAAAGAGACAGATGCCGGAGGAGTCAACATAGGCCGTGGAGTTCTGGAAGGGCCGGCGCACTAACTCCTCTTTTTGTTCAAGGCTCTCCGGGGGCATATAGCGGGGGATGCCGTACAGTTCGGCGGCGATGGTGTTGCCGCGCACGTGGCAGGCCCCCCGGTTAGAGGTTGCATAGTGCAGCGACATCCCCTGAAAGACGCGGGGGCTGTACGCCGCCATCTCCTGCTTTTTAACGCCCATAAACAGGTGGGGGCAGCCATATTTTTGGGTGAGCCGGTAGGAACCCTGGGCTAACTCCACCCCAAATCCTTCACTCCGGCAGGCCAGCTCGACCAGACGTACCATCTCATCAGCCATACCAAAGCCGATGGGAAAGCCGACCTCTGCTTGAGTCAGAAAGTCGCTTTCATACATCTCCATGGCGGTAGCGATGGTGACGGCCAGGGACATGGTGTCTATACCGTAGTCGTTGCACAGGTAATTGGCCTTGACCGCGGCGGCTAGGTCGTCAATACCGCACAACGCGCTGAAGCCCCACAGCGACTCAAACTCAGGCCCTTCACCTTTGGCGGCAAAACGCTCATCTACAATTTCGGTGACGCGGGTGCAGGCGATGGGGCAGGCAAAACAGGCCCGGTTGGTACGGGTCATCCGCTCTTTGAGCGCCTCGCCGCTGACCACCGCTGCGCCCTCGAACACTTCTTCCTGAAAGTTGCGGGTGGGATAGCCGCCGGTTTCGTTGAGCAGGTTGACCAGGTTGGCCGTGCCATAGGCCCGAAAGCTGCTAAAGGAAATGGGGTCGTTGACAATTTTCCGGTTGACCTCTTGCATGGCCAGCCAGAAGGCTTGGGGATCGGCCAGCTTAAGGCCCTGCGTGCCCCGCACCACCACCGCTTTTAAATTTTTGCTGCCCATCACCGCGCCGACGCCGGAGCGAGCGGCCAGGCGAGTGCGGTCGTTGACCACCCCGGCGATGGGCGACAACTGCTCGCCGGTGGGGCCGATGCAGGCCACTTTGGCCGCCGGGTGGGTTTCGGCCAACAGCGCCGCATCGGTTTCCGGGGCGGTTTTGCCCCACAAGTGCTGCGCCGGGCGAATCTCTACTTTGTCGTTTTCAATCCAGACGTAGACCGGTTCAGTAGCCCGGCCCTCAAAAATCAACACATCATAACCGGCAAACTTTAGCTCCGGGCCAAAAAAGCCGCCGGAGTTGGAGCAGGCAATGGTGCCTGTCAGCGGCGACTTACAGACCACCACGTAGCGCGAAGCCGCCGGAGCGCCTGTTCCGGTCAGCGGTCCTGTCCCGAAGATGAGCTGGTTATCCGGTCCCAGAGCGTCGGAGGCCGGGTCCATCTCCTCGTACAGCAGGCGAGAAGACAACCCACGCCCGCCGACAAAATCCTCGGCCAGCTTCAGGTCGAGCGGCTCGGTCGTCACTTGACGCTCGGTCAAATTGACCCGCAAGATTTTTCCGGCATAGCCGTAGTAGGTCATTTCCGGCGCTTCCTCCTTCTGGTTCTAAGCTGGTCTTTCTCTACCAGCGCCCAGAGATTATCCACCGCCCTTTGTTTCATCCGGTCCCAGGTGTCCCCATCCAGCGGGGCGAAGGTGATAGCCTGGGTGGGGCAGTAAATAGCGCAGGCGGGGTTGCCGCCGCACAGGTCGCACTTGATCACGGTTTTCTTTTCTTCAACAAAGTAGATGCCGCCGTAGGGACAGGCTTTGACACAGAGCATGCAGCCGGTACAGTTCTCGTCAATAACCTTGATAATCCCGGACCCACCATCCAGTTCCAGTGCGGCAAAGGGGCAGGATTTCATGCAGTAGATTTCTTCGCAGTGGATACAGGTCATGGGCATGAAAAAATCGTCGCTGGGGTAGGCCACACGAATGCGGAGGCTGTCAGTTGGGAGGACCATTTGCTCATGTTCAATAGAGCAGGCCATCTCGCACATTCGGCAGCCGGTGCAGAGAGAAGGATCAATCACCAAGAGATTTTGGATTTTAGACTGCCCCTTCGGGCGTGGATTTTGGATTTTGGAGTGTGGCCCGGTTTCGATTTTGGCTTGTGCGCCATTGCTGCTAGTTGGGAGGCTGGGGGGAGCGCCGGTAGCCAGGGCGGCTTCAAACGTGCCTGAGGGAGTCCAGCGGGTACGCAGCCAGCGTTTGAAGCGGTCGTGGGGGAAGGGGGTGAGAGGGGCGGGCTTGTCGCCGCTGCTGATCCAGTCGGCCAGGTAACGCCCCACCACCGGGCCGATGGCCAGGCCGTGGCCGCAGAAGCCGGTTGCCAGAATGACGTTCTCATTCAGCCGGTCAATAATCGGCAGGCCATCCGGGGTACTGGGGTCCAGGCCGCCCCAGGTGCGCAGCAGCGAAACCTGGCGCAGCGATGGCAGCAGCCGGGTGAGATGTTCAACCGCCAGCTTGAGGTTCGCCCCGGTAACCCGCTCAATCTCGCTTGGCGCAATCGTCCCGCCGCCAAAGTGAACACCGCCATGCCGGGTCTGGCGAAAAAACAAATCGCCGGTGGCCACACCGAACATGTAGGGAAACAGTGGGGGCAGGGCCTCGGAAATCATGGATTCATAGCACATATTCGCCAGGGGCAGGTCGAAACCGAGTTTCAAACACAGTTCGAGTGATCCTGCCCCGGCAGCAATCAGCACGGTTGGCGCAGTCACGATCCGGTCGCCAGCCTCGACGATGGCCTGGCCGCCCTCGGTCTGGCGGATGGCGCGGACTTCGTAGCCGAGCAATGTCCTGGCTCCGGCTCGCACGGCGGCCTGGTAAAAGCCTGTGACCAACCGAAAGGGGTTGCAGTGTCCATCGGTGGGGCAAAAACTGGCCCCCAACACTTCGCCTTGACCCAATCCTGGGACCAGTTCCCGCACGTCCTCGGGCCCCACCCAGCGCAACTCCAGGCCCACGGCCTGCTGCCGGACGATGTCAAGCTGCATGGGCCGGACATGGTCGGGGATTTCGACCAGGCGCAGGTTGCCGGCGCGGGTGTATTCCAGGTCAAGGCTCAATTCGTTAGACAAGCCGGGGAAAAGAGCGATGCTTTCCAGGGCCAGCGGCAGCTCTTCGGAGGCGCGGGCCGACTGGCGCACCCCGCCGCCGGACCGCCCCGACGCACCGCTGCCAATCCCCCGCCGCTCGATGAGCAGCACCTCCGCGCCGTGTTGAGCAAGGTAGTGCGCCGCCGCGCAGCCGATAATGCCGCCGCCGATGATAACCACATCGGCGCTATTTGAGCTGGGTTGCTGGTTAGCCATAGTCCCGTAAAAAATTGTGAATTGTCCCAAAGGGATACCCTTGCGGTATGAATAGTCAATTGTGAATGGTTAACAATTAATAATTCACAATTATGATCTCCTCACTTGCCCATACTGGGTCACGTGGTCTTCCCATTGGAATGCCGGTTCGACCGGTTTATCCGGCCCGGCGATAACACCCATGGGGATAGGCTTGACCGGCGGGCGAGCGGTGAATGTCCCGACGGCGGCCAACTCTCGCCCGGTTTCCTGGGCGACCAGGTGGGCGATGATGGGGCCGCAGATTCGACCCTGGCAGCGACCCATGCCGGCCCGCGTCCAGGGTTTCAACTGGTTGAGGTGGGTGGCTCCTGCTCTTACCGCAGCCCGAACTGCCCCAGCGGTCACTTCTTCGCAGCGGCAGACGATCACCTCGTCGGAAGCCAGGGCGCACAGGCCCGGCTTGACTGAAAACATCGCCCCTAATGTTTCCACCACCGAGCGCGCTTTTTGCCACTCCTGTTGCAAAGCCGGGTTAACCTGATCTGCTTGATAACCCAACTGCCGGGCCGCCGCCGCCCCGGCGATACGCCCCTCGAGCAGGGCCACCTCCACCCCGCCAATACCACGCACCTCCCCGACCGCAAAAATGCCCGGCTGGCTGGTTTCCATGTCCTCGTTGGTGACTGTAGCCAAAGCGCCAAAATGAGGGTCAAGACGTTGTTCGCAGCCGGCCAGCCGGGTTAGCTCGGTGGCCGGGACAAAGCCGAAGTTGAGGCAGATGGTATCCACCGTCAGCCGTTCCTCTTTCCCGGCTATGGGCCGGCCGGTGTCATCCACCCTAGCAATGACTGCCCCTTCCACCTCTCGCTCGCCTAGCGCCCGGACAACAGCATAACCGAATTTTAGCGGCACTCCGGCCTGTTGCAGCCGCCGCCGGTTGGTCAAACCCTGGCCCACCTTGTCCCAATGCCCCCACAGTTTGGGGGCCAGCGAGAGAAATTTCTTTTGGGGTTGTAGCTCGACAATCGCGGCAATTTCTGCCCCGGCTTCGAGCAGTTGCACCCCGGCCAGTTGCAGCAGCGGGCCGGTTCCGGCCAGCAGCCGTCGCCGCCCGGTCAGCAGACCTTGCCCCTTGAGCAGCAACTGTGCCCCGCCGACGGTCATCACCCCGGGCAGCGTCCAGCCGGGAAAGGGCATCACCCGCTCGTAAGCCCCGGCGGCGATAATCAGCCGTTGGGCTTGTATTTCGTCTGCACTGGCGGCGTTGAGCGGATAGAGGCTGAGTTTTCGGTCGGGGGTGACATTCCAGGCCAGCGTGTTGCAACGCAGCTCAAGGTTGGGCTGGTTCAACCCGGCCAGCAGGTCTCGGCCTTGCCGGATGTTATCGGCCAGTGAAGGGGGGAAATGGTCCGGGTCAAGATCCGCCCTCGGCTGTTTGAAATATTGTCCGCCGGGCCGGGCTGACTCCTCGATAAGGGTCACTTTGGCCCCGGCCTGGGCTGCCGTGACTGCCGCTGCTACCCCCGCTGGCCCGGCCCCGACGACAACGATCTCGGTCATGCTTCCGCCACCTCAATTGTACAGCCGGGGCGAACCTCGACCATACAACTGCGGACGTTGGGCACGCCGTCTACCATCACCAGGCAATCGAAGCAGACACCCATGCCGCAGAAAAAGCCGCGCCCCTCGCCATTGAGGGGCGCGGACCGAAATATGCGCCGCCCGCTAGCGAGCAGCGCCGCGGCCACACTTTCACCAGGGTAGGCTGTCACTGGGCTGCCGTTGACTGTGATGGTGATGGGGTCGCCGCGTTGAATTATCTCAAGACGTTTTGCACTCATTTGAGTGTATCCTAAATTTGATGCGTGATACGTGGTGCGGGGTGCGTAAAAACTATCACGCATCATTCCATTTAACTGATTTACCCCTTGGAGTTGCCTTGCCCTTACTCCCTACTCCTTACTCTCACTCCCTACCCCCACGGCTGCACCACCTTGTCCACTCCCACCAGCGGCACGCCGGTAATGGCCGAGGCTTCGAGGGTGAGCGCCCGCAGGTCTTCCGGCTCCAGGTCGTGGACGTTGGCCTTGCCGCAAGCTTTGGCCAGCATGGTCACTTCCATGGTGATCGCCCGCAGGAAATTCGCCAGCCGCTCACTGGCCTCGTCCGGATCGAGCCGCTGTTGCAGTTTTTCGTCCTGGGTGGCCACACCCACCGGGCAGAGGCCGGTGTGACAGTGGTAGCACGCCCCGGGCGCTGCGCCCAAGGCGTGGTATTCCTCAACGTACCGGGGCGAGTTGCAGCCCAGGGCCATCAGCGCCGCCGTACCGATAGCCACCGCATCGGCTCCCAGGGCCAGGGCTTTGGCCACATCAGCCCCGGATTTGAGACCGCCGGAAACCACCAGCGAAACCTTGCCATACATGCCAATCTCTTCCAGGGCGCGGCGGGCGGCCGGGATAGCAGCGACGGTAGGGATGCCGGTATGGTCCAGCAAAAATTCGGGCGAGGCGCCGGTCGCGCCTTCCATGCCGTCAATTACAATCACATCCACCCCGCTTTTGGCCGCAATCTTAACATCGTGCGTCACGCGGCAGGCGGGCATTTTGCAAAAGATGGGGACGCGGTAGCCGGTAGCGTCGCGCAGCTCCTCGATTTTTATTTGCATATCATCTGGGCCGAGAAAGTCGGGGTGACGCACCGAGGAGCGCTGGTCAATCCCTTTGGGCAACTGGCGCATCTCGACCACTTTATCAATCACCTTCATGCCCAGCAGGACGCCCCCGGTGCCCGGTTTCGCGCCCTGGCCAATGGCAATCTCGATGGCGTCGGCCCGGCGCAGATGCTCCAGGTCAAGTTGGTAGCGGCTGGGGGTCATCTGGTAAATTAACTTTTTGGAGGCGAGACGCTCATCTTCGAGCATCCCGCCTTCGCCGGTGGAAGTGCAAGTCCCGACCTTAGTTGCGCCCCGCCCCAGGGCTACCTTGGCGTTTCGGCTCAACGCGCCAAAGCTCATCGAAGCGATGTAAATCGGGATGTCCAGTTCCATCGGCTGGCTGACCAGCTCTTTTTTGTAGCCGCCCAGAATGGTTTTGGTCTCGCACGATTCGCGGTAGCCTTCCAGCGGCAGGCGGGTCATGGCTGCTGGTAAAAAAACGAGCTGGTCCAGGGTGGGGATGTTGAAAAAGGTGGAGAAGCCCCGGATTTGGTAACGGCCCAATTCCGCTTTGGTTTGAATCTCTTGGATTACGTGCGGCGGCCAGATGTGGCTCCGCGATGGGGTAGGATGATTTCCGTTTAGACTTTCAGCCATGTGTCTGCCTCCCGCTTGTCAAAGTACCATAATTTCTGCCCGGACACCACCTTTTTCCAGAAGCGCAGGCTGAGGCCAAAACCGGCCTCGGCCACGATGGCCTCGATTTCGTCAATCTCGCTGCGGGCCGGTTCGACAATCACGGCGTCAAGCCCCAGCCCGTGGATCTGCCCGGCCACGTAAATGTTGCCCTGGTAAAGCGAGTCGCCAATGCCGTCGGCGGCGTCGCCCAGCACAATGAGCTTGCCGGCTTGGGCCATAAAGCCGGACAAAAAGCCAACGTTGCCGCCGACAACGACCACGCCTCCTTTTTGGGCCACCCCGGTCCGCGCCCCGGCGTTGCCTTCGACCACAATGGTCCCGCCCCGCAGCGAAGCGCCGGTGCTCTGGCCGGTCTGCCCGCGCACCCGAATGAAGCCGCCGGCCATGCCCTCGCCCACGCCCCAACCGGCGTTGTGGCTGACTTCGATGATGGCCCCATTGTTGAGGCCGCCGCAGTAGTAGCCTACGCTGCCCTCAAAACAGACCCGCCCTCCGGCGGGCAGGGCCACGCCCAGGTTGTGCCGGGACCGGGGATTCTCTAGGAGCACGTCGCAACCATCGGCCACCATCTGCCGCAGCCGGGTATTTAACTCGCGGATAGATTGACCATCCGCATCAATCTTGACCACCTGTCTTTCTAGGGTTAGTTCCATCGCCTCACCTCAAATCCAAAATCCACGCCCAAAGGGGCAGTCCAAAATCTAAAATCGTTAGTTCCAGATGACCACTTCCGCCGGACCGTAGCTCATGGTCTCGATCTCCTGCTGGAGCACCTGCCGCAGGGCCTGCTCTTCAGTAGCCATCGCCACAATTTTGTCGGTTTGAGTGACAATCATCGGCTTGATGTCCAGCCGGTCTTTGGCCATGCCGATTCCTTCAGGTAGGGAGAGCAGATAGGTGAAGACCCCATCCATCGCGGTGATGGAGTAGCGCAGCGCCTCGGCAAAAGTTTGGCCCTGTTTCATGCGGTCGGCAATAAAAACCGAAATCAACTCCGAGTCGTTCTCGCTGCAAAAACTGTACCCTTCCTGTTCCAGCAAGCGGCGCGATTTGTAGTAATTGGTAATCTGGCCATTGTGGACAATGGAGACATCGGGGAAGGGCCTGGCCCAGAAGGGGTGTCCGTGGGCCACGTCCACAGCGCTCTCAGTGGCCAGGCGGCAGTGGCCCAGCCCGTGCGTGCCCTGAAAGTCGAGCAGACCGTGCCGAGCCGCCACCGTCCGGGCGTCGCCGACATCTTTGATAATCTCCAGCGAGTGGCCGAAACTATGCACTTCGACGCCGCCCAGATCAATCCAAGCCGCCGTCACCTGCTCAATGTTGACCTCCGGGCTGACTTCCAGCCGCACAAAGGCATCCGCGGCCGTCTCGTCGCCGTCCCAGGTGGGCGGGCTGAGCAGGCGACCGCCGGCCTTTGGCAAAGCCGCTTCGATGGCCTGCAATTTGGCTGCCAGGCTCTCTCGCCCCTCGACCCGCAGCCGGGCCACCAGCCGGTCTGTCCGGTAAGGACCATACAAGGCAAAGCCAGTCGAATCGGCCCCGCGGTGGCGCAGGGCCATCATCATATTGACCAGGTGGGGGCCAATCGGCCCGGAGCGGGCTAATTTAACGCCGCCAATTCCACACATACCAACCTCCTTATGCCTCAGCTTACCGCAGGGGCTGTATCCGCCTCGACATCCTCAACACCCAAATCGTGCCCCAGTTTAGAGACCATCTCCGGCTGTGAGGCTCGCAGCACGTTGATCAAGATAAGACCCATGATGATCCAACCTAACACGGCGTAAGGCATGGCATCTAACAGGCCGCCCTGGGGCTGAATTGAGCCGTACAACGCCGCCGCAGGCCCAATGATAGCGATAATCGGCACCAGTAAATGTTTGAAGATAGAATAGTTGGCCTGCATGATCCGCCGGAAGTAAAAGATAGCGGCTACGGCCAGGTAAATGTAGATAATCTCAACCGCAATACCACCCGTACCGGCCAAAAAGCCAAACTCTAATTCCCAACTGCCAGCCAGACCGCCGCCAATAGGGATAAAGGCCAGCGCCGCCAACAGGCCCAAAATCAGCACCGCGCCATTAGCAATGTGGGGAGTTTGATATTTGCCATGAGTCCGCCCCAGGGGACGAGGCAGCGCCCCATCACGGGCCATGGCGTAAACCACGCGGGCGACGGTGTTAAGGCAGGCCATAGCTACGGCAAAGGCGTCAATGATGGCGATGGCAAAGAGCAGCGGCACCGCCCAGTCGCCCCAATACATGGCCCCCATCGCAAACAGAACGGCTGATTCCTCAGCCCAGGCCCCGGCGTTGGTTGCGCCCCAGCCGATAGCGTAGGCATAGGTCACAATGACATAAAAAACCGTCGCCAGGACGGCTGAACCAATCACCGCCAGGGGAATGGATTCGTGATGCTTGGCCTCTTCGGCCAGCACCGCCGCCGACTCGTAGCCGGTATACAAGAGCATACCAAAAATCAGGCCGAAGGCTAGGTTGCCCAACCCCCCGGCTGAGCCGGGCAAGAAGGGGGCCAGCATGTTACCCTCCGCTCCGCCGGTAAAGATGATGGTCAGCGCCAGGGCCAGCACAATGACCACCGAAACAGCGGTAATGGTCAGTTGAACGCGGGTCGAGTAGCGCACGTCGAAATAGGTCAGCAAAAACAACACCACCAACTCAAAAACCAGGACCGCCAGCCAGTGAATGTTGATCCCCACAAAATCGGCCAGAAAACCCGACGTCCAACCGGCCACCCCGGCCACAATGGCCATGGTCAGCATCAAAACGGCAAACATGTAAATCCAGCCGCCCATAAAGCCCTGAATCGGACCAAAGGTCTGGGCGATATAGGTATACATCGAACCGGCGGCTCGGTGGCGAATGGCAAACTGGGCTACCACATAGCCAACGGCCACACTGGCCAGCCCGCTGATCAGGGTTGCCAGCGGCGTGGCCAGGCCGGCCCCCATAGCCACAAAAGTGGTCAGAAAGGCCATGACAAAGACCGGCCCGACAAAGCCAAAAGATTGGGCCGCCGCATCCAGCGAAGTGACAATATCGGCTCTTAATTTGTGGTTATGCTCGGACATTTTTCCCTCCTTGTAAACAGACCGCCGACGGCTGACCGCCGACCGCCGAAAAATAAAATGATACGACCTACTACCTGCTACCTTTTCATCACAAATGAAATACATACTCATTAAATTCCCAATCGGTGACATGCGCCCGGAAGCGCTGGGCTTCCAGGGTCTTGACCGCCGTGAACGCCTGCACAAAGGCCGGCCCCATCATCCGGCAGAGGTACTCATCCTTTTGCAGCGCAGCCACGGCGTCATGCAGGTATTGGGGTACTACCCCGATATCGCCTGGCTCGGTGATGGTGTAGGAGTCTCCCTCGTAGCTGGGGCCGGGGTCTAAATTACGGTCAAGGCCATCCAGGCCGGCAGCTAGGGCAGCGGCAATCACCAGGTAGGGGTTGGCCACCCCATCGGGCATGCGGTTTTCAACGCGCGTCCCTCCACCGCGCTCCGGTGGCACCCGGAGATAGCAGGTGCGGTTGTCCAGGCCCCACAAAACCAGGAAGGGCGCAAACGCACCGGGCACATACCGCTTATAGGAATTAATGGTGGGGGCGAAGATGGCGGCTGTGCCCTGGGCATGGGCCAGATGCCCGGCAATCCATTGATAGGCCAACTTGGACATGCCCTGGGCGTCTCTGGGGTCGCCAAACAAATTCTGGCCCGTTTCCCGGTCTTCCAGGCTCATGTGCAGATGGAAGCCGCTGCCACCCAGGTCGCTGCGGGGTTTGGCCATAAAGGTGGCCAACAGGTCATTTTTCCAGGCAATCTCCTTAACTGCCTGCTTGAAAAAGAAGGTCCGGTCGGCCATTTGCAGGGCCTCAGCATGGTTGAGGTTGATCTCATACTGGCCAGGGAAAAATTCGTGGCAAAAGGAGGTCGCTTCAAAGTTCATGGCTTCCAGGGCATCGGTAATTTGGTGAATAACCCGCTGCCGGTCAATGGTTTCATTCCAGGTATAGACCATGCTGGGTTTATTCACATAAGTGCGACACTCGCCCTCAAGCTGTTGCAGCAGATAGAATTCCAACTCGCTGCCGATAACCGGCCGGTAGCCCCGCCGGTTCACTTCGGCCACCATGCGCTTGAGGATAGTGCGGGGAGCCAGGGCCAGTAACTCGCCCTGGTAATACAGATCGGCAATCACAGCGGCGGTGTTCTCTTCCCAGGGAATGACGGTGAAGGTGCTCAAATCCGGCATAGCCACCATGTCGGCATAACCCACTTCTTCGGCTACGCCAGTGCCGCCGGCCGGATTGCCCGCCAGGTCGAGTGAAAAAGTGGGGATGGCAAAGTGGACGCCATGCTCAATGGCATGGGCAAAGTGGCGAGCCGGGACCACTTTGGCCCGGGCAATGCCAAACAGGTCGGGAAAGGTGACTTTGACCGAGCGCAGGCCCAACGTTTTGATTTGTTCAAGAACTTTTTCTTTCATGGCCCCCTCCTGTGATGCTGCTGTCCTTTTGTACCACATCCATCTCCCAAAAATCTCGGCATTGTTTAAAATATCACAAATGTCTCACTTTTGTGACAAGTATCTCAAATAGTGACGCACATTTATGGCTTAATCCGGACCTTGCCACAGGTTTCAAAAACCTGTAAGGTCTTCATACTCCAAGAAACAGCCAGCCTCTAAAGGTCTTTAAGCCTTTTAGGGTCTTCGTCCAGTCAGAAACAGGATGTTTCTTGGGAGGTTTTTTGAGAAAATCCCTCCAAGTCTGGGCCTTCCGGCGCTGATTCTGGTGAAAAATAACACAATGTTGACAAATGAAAAAAAGTATTGTAATTTAGATATGTCTCACTTTTTCCACGCTATATCTAAAAATTGAGTTATAAATTAATTTAAATCCACCAATGGGGGAGGAAACAACGATGGGCGAACAATACAAATATGTCCTGGCCGAACAAGATATTCCCGAAGCCTGGTACAACATCAACCCGGATATGCCGGTTGATCCCGGCCAAACTGCCTGGAATGCGGTGCTGCATCCGGCGACCAAGGAGCCAATCACACCCGACTTCCTGGCCGTGCTTTTTCCCATGCGTTTCATCGGGGAGGCGATGAGCCTGGAGCGCTGGGTTGAGATTCCGCAGCCGGTGCGCGAGGTTTACAAACTCTGGCGGCCCTCGCCGCTGTATCGCGCCCGCCGCCTGGAAAAAGCTTTGGATACACCGGCCCACATTTATTACAAATACGAAGGCGTCTCCCCGGTGGGTTCCCACAAATCCAATACATCGGTCGTTCAGGCTTTTTATGCCAAAGAAGAAGGCGTGACCGGCTTCACTACCGAAACTGGAGCGGGGCAGTGGGGCAGCGCCCTCTCGATGGCCTGCAATCTCTTTGGTCTGGAATGTCACGTTTACATGGTCAAAGTGTCATACCAGCAAAAGCCCTACCGCCGCATCCTGATGGAAAGCTTTGGGGCATCGGTTACGCCCAGTCCCTCGGACAAAACTCGCTACGGGCAGCAGGTATTAGCTGAAGACCCCGACAGCCCTGGTTCGCTTGGTATCGCCATCTCGGAAGCGGTTGAGGCCGCTGCGACCTCCAACGGCAAATACAAATATTCGCTGGGTTCGGTGTTGGGGCCGGTGCTGATGCATCAAACCGTGATTGGGCTGGAAGCCTTGAAGCAGTTTGACATGGCCGGCGAATACCCCGATGTGGTCATCGGCAGTGTGGGCGGTGGCAGCAACTTTGCCGGCTTTTCCTTTCCCTTCCTCCATCAAAACTTTACCGCGGGTCGGAAAACCCGCGTGGTAGCAGTCGAGCCAATGGCCTGCCCGACCCTGACCAAAGGCAAATACACCTTTGATTATGGCGACACGGCAGCCATGGCCCCGATTGTCAAGATGCATACCCTGGGCCACACCTTTGTGCCGGCCGGCATCCATGCTGGGGGCTTGCGCTACCACGGCATGGCTCCACATATCAGCGCCCTGGTGGACCATGGCGATATCGAGGCCGTAGCGGTGCATCAAGTTGGCACGTTTGACGCCGCCCTGCGCTTTGCCCAGGCCGAATGCATCATTCCGGCCCCTGAATCGGCCCACGCGATCAAAGTCGCCATAGACGAAGCCCTCAAGTGCAAGGCCGAGGGCGTCGGCAGAGTCATCGCCTTTAACCTCTCTGGCCACGGCCACTTTGACCTATCCGCTTACGAGGCTTACTTGCAGGGTAAGCTGGAAGATTACGAGTATCCCGAAGACCGGGTCAAAGAAGCTATGACCCACCTGCCGGAAGTGAGTTTGGCCTGAAATCTGGAAGGTTGGAGGATTGGAAGGTTGGCTATCGCCTAACCCAGCCCTCCAGCCTTCCAACCTTCTAATGTATACCGGTTGTGAGGCTTAGGAGGGGACACCCATGCTGCCTAAAGTGGGCAAAGTCCTGGTGGCAGACCCGATTTCGGAAGAGGGACTCATCATTCTGCGCATGTGGACGGATCTGAATGTTGAGGTGAAGTTAACCCCGGAGCGGCTTGAGGAAATCGTCGGCGACTACGATGCTCTGATTGTGCGCAGCCGGACCAAGGTTTCGGCCCGAATAATTAGCGCCGGGCAGCGACTGCGGGTCATTGGCCGGGCCGGGGTGGGGATAGATAACATTGACGTGCAGGCGGCGCGTGAGCGAAATATCACAGTGGTCAATACGCCCCTAGCTTCCAGTGTGGCCGTAGCAGAACTGACGTTGGGGTTAATGATTGCCCTGGCCCGCCATATTCCCCAGGCCAATACTTCGGTCAAAGAGGGGTATTGGACGCCCAGGCAGTATCGCGGGGTTGAATTGGCGGGTAAAACGTTGGGCATCATCGGTCTGGGCCGTATCGGACGCGAAGTGGCAGTTCGAGCGATGGCCTTTGGTCTGCACCTCATCGCCTATGATCCCTTTGTGACGACCCTGCCGCCGGAATTGTACTCGATTAAATTAGCCTACCTGCCCGAACTGCTCACCAATTCAGACTTTATCTCGATCCACGTACCGCTGTTGCCTGAAACCAGGGACATGATCAACCACCAGGCTTTGGCCTTAATGAAGCGGAGCGCTTATTTAATCTGCTGCGCCCGGGGTGGGATTGTGAACGAAAGCGACTTGCTGGAAGCCCTGCAAGCCCATCGGCTGGCCGGCGCGGCCCTCGACGTTTTTGAATGCGAACCACCCGACCAGCAGTCGCTCTTAAGTCACAACCGGGTCATCAGCACGCCCCACTTGGGCGCGCTCACCCGTGAGGCTCAAACCAAAGCGGCGGTGGATGTGGCCTGGGGAGTCATTGACCTCTTGCAGGGTCAAAAAAACCATTACGAAGTCGTGACGGCTAAACCCATGGTAGCCATCTCTGGGTAAAGCTTGTAGTTGTTTGAGGAGAGCACAATGACCGAGGCAAAGATGCCTCTGAAAATGTTGCCCGGCAATGATGCCATCGCTCTGGGTTTGGTCGAGCAAGGCTGCCGGGTCGTGACGGCTTATCCGGGCACGCCCAGTTCTGAAATCCTGGCCGGGGTTATTAAGTACAAGAAGGAATTGGCCCGCCAGATTTACACCGAATGGTCGGCCAATGAAAAAGTGGCCTTTGAAATAGCCCTGGCCGCCAGTTGGACCGGCCTGCGGGCCGCCGTTGCGATGAAGCAAGTCGGCCTGAACGTGGCCTCCGACCCGCTTTTTAGCGCCGCTTACACCGGGGTTAAAGGCGGTTTTATCATTATCCCCGCCGACGACCCTGGCCCCCATTCTTCCCAAACGGAACAGGACTCCCGGCTGCTGGCCCTGACCGCCAAAGTGCCGGTCTTTGACCCAGCTACCCCGGCTGAAGCCCGGCTTATGGTCGAACAGGCCCTAACCCTGTCCGAGCGATACGGTCTCCCGGTTATCCTCCGCCCGACCACCCGGCTGTGCCATGCCGTCCAGAGTATCGCTTTGGCCGACCAGCCGCTCGCCGCTGACGCCGTTCCCCCAGTCAAATTCCGGCGCGACCCACCCCGCTGGACCGCCACGCCCAAATTCCGCTACAAGCTGCACGTCGAACTCAACCAAAAGCTGGCCGCCATCGAAGCCGAATTCAACCAATCACCGCTAAACTATGTCCTAGAGCTAACTCAAAATCTGGGTCTATCAGCTCATCCTTCTAACATCGAAAATCGAATTGGTGTTATTGCCTCTGGTGTTGCCTTCCACACAGCCCAGCAAGCTTTTTCGGAATTGGGGGTGCAGCTTCCTCTGCTCAAAATCGGCACGCCGTACCCGCTGCCGCAAAAAATGGTGCGGGAGTTTATGACTAGATTCCAAACAGTGCTCATTCTCGAAGAGCCAGACACATGCATCGAACTGCAACTACCGGAGCGCAGCCGGGTGCGAGGGCGGATGGATGGTACGGTCCCGGCCGCCGGCGAACTTTCGCCGGAAGTGGTTGCCGCCGTTTTGGCCGGGGTGCTGACCGAGGCGGGCTATGCGGTCAACCCGTCCCCGGATAATTCGGAACTGCTGGCCCTGGTCAACTCTCTAGCGCTGCCGGTCCGCAAGCCACGTCTGTGTCCGGGCTGCTCCCACCGTTCCGCCTTTTACACGCTCAAGCACACCTTTGGGGCCAGCGCCATCTATCCGGGCGATATCGGCTGCTACACGTTGGGTACTAACCTGCGGGCGGTAGATACCTTTGTGGATATGGGTGCGTCTATCACCATGGCCAACGGCTTTTACCAGGCTAACCGGCTGGTGGGCGATAACCGTCCGATCATCGCCACCATTGGTGATTCTACGTTCCTCCATTCCGGTATCGTACCGCTCATTAACGCTGTTCACACCGGGGCGCGCTTCGTGCTCCTCATCCTCGACAACCACACCACCGCTATGACCGGCTTCCAGCCCACCGCCGCCAATACGTATCTGGCCGACGGCAGTGAGGCTGCCCGTGTGATCTCCATTCCCAATCTGGTGCGCGCCTGCGGTGTGAATTTTGTAAAAGAAGCTGATCCCTACGACCAGCCAAACTTCCACACGCTCCTGCGTGAAGCACACACCTATACCCAGGCCGAGGATGGCGGCGTGGCCGTTATCATCGCCGACCGGCCATGCGTACTTTACGATGCAGCGCCGGTGCGCGAAACCCCGCTGCCGGTCATCATTACCGAAGAGTGTGACGGCTGCCGCTACTGTATCGAAGCCTTTGAGTGCCCGGCCCTCATTCTGCGCTCCGATAAGAGCCGGGTAGATATAGATTACAAGATTTGTATAGACTGCGGCCAGTGTATTGACGCCTGTTACAAAGGCTTTATTGTGCCGAAGGCAGTGGCGGAGATGCCCCCAGCGTTGATAGAAACAGCGTAATACGTGGTGCGTAAACGTACCACGCACTACGTAATTATGGACTTGACTGTTATGAACGAACTCAAACTAATTCTAGCCGGACTTGGCGGGCAGGGGGTCGTTTTCCTCACCCGGCTGCTGGCGCAAACGGCGGTGGCGCTGGGGCACGCCGTCATGGTGTCTGAAACGCATGGCATGAGCCAGCGCGGCGGCTCGGTGATCTCGCATCTCAAGATTGGCGGCGACGAGGCTCCCTTGATTCAGCGCGGGACTGCCGATGTACTGCTGGCTCTGGAAGCGGACGAAGCGGTGCGGAACCTGCCCTTTTTGCGGCGGGGCGGGCTGGCCTTTGTTGACGCCGAGAACGGCCTGCGGCCGGAAGTCGCCGGACGGCTGGAGCAGTTCGGTCTGCAAGTGCTTTCGCTGCCGGCCAGCCAGATGGCGGTGTCCCTCGGCGCTCCGGCGGTAGCCAATGTCGTCCTGGCCGGATTTGCGGCGGCCCACCCCACCCTGTCGCTGCCCTTTGAGGCTCTGCGCCAAACCCTCGAAACCATCGCCCCCCGCGGCCGGGAGTTGAATCTGCAGGCGTTGGAAGCAGGACACGACTATTTTGGATTTTAGATTTTGGATTTTAGATTGAAAAAGAAAATCCAAAATCCAAAATCGGAATTTGGATATCGGAAGATGCAGGCATTTGATCATTATACGCCAACCTCACTGCCGGAAGCCCTGGATTTGCTGCGCCATCTGAACGGTCAGCTCCCGGCTGAAGACAAATCGGCAATCGAAAATCCACGCCCGTCTGACGGGCAGTCTAAATTCCAGCCGGTTGCCGGTGGTTCAGATTTGGTGATAAAGCTGAAAAAGGGATTGGCTGCGCCGAAGACGATCATCAACATCAAGCGCCTGCCGGAATTAAAAGGGCTAGCTTACGACGACCAGAGCGGTCTACGCCTGGGCGCGTTAACCACGCTAGGTGAGCTGACCCGTTCGCCTCTTATCCGCCGGCACTATCCCTGCCTGGCCGAAACCGCCGCATTGATGGCTTCCCGGCAAATTCGCAACTTTGCCACTATCGGCGGCAACTTATGCAACGCCTCCCCTTCCGCCGACTCGGCCCCACCGCTCATCGCCTTTGGCGCGACTGTGCATTTGGTCAGCTCCCAGGGAGAGCGCGATCTACCGCTGGAAGATTTCTTCCTGGGGCCGGGCCAGACCGCCCTCGCGCCGGGGGAGCTGCTCCAGTGGATTGACGTACCGCCGCCCGACGGCCAGACCGTCTACCACAAACACACCCCCCGCGCCTTCATGGATATTTCGCTGGTGGGAGTCTGTGTGCGTTTAAAAATAGCGGAGAGATGCTGCCAGTTGGCTCGGATTGTGCTGGGCGCAGTCGCCCCAACGCCACTACGAGCCAGGCAGGCCGAAGCCGTTTTGCTTGACCAGACCCTTACCCCGGAACTGGTCGAGCAGGCGGCCAAACTCGCCGCCGGCGAGGCAAAACCCATCACCGATGTCGGTGGCTCAGCCTGGTACCGCCGCAGGATGGTGGAAGTGGCGACACGACGCAACCTCAATAGGATTTTAGATTTTGGATTTTAGATTTTGGATTGCCATTCAATTCAAAATCTAAAATCGTAAGGGGTTTTACGACGAATGAAAAAACTCATCACCCTGACCGTAAACGGCGACGCTCACGAACTGTATCTTGATACCCGCCGTACCCTGCTGGATGTGCTGCGGAATGAATTGGGCCTGATGGGGGCACATCGAGGCTGCGACGAGGGAGAGTGCGGCGCTTGCACCGTCCACGTAGATGGCCTGCCGATGAACTCGTGTCTGCGCCTGGCCGTTGACCTGGATGGGGCGGAAATTTTGACTATCGAAGGACTGGCCAAAGACGGCCAGATGCACTCCTTACAAAAAGCCTTTGTCGAGAAGGGCGGGATTCAGTGCGGCTTTTGCACCCCCGGCTTCGTGATGAGTGCCCTGGCCCTGCTGCAAGACAATCCTCGGCCCAGCGAGACTGACGTGCGGGCCGCCCTGTCAGGTAATCTATGCCGCTGCACCGGCTACGCCAAAATTGTTGAAGCTGTGTTGAGCGTGAGGAATGGTGAATGGCGAATCAGCGAATAGGCGAATGGCGAAATGAATCAAATCCAAAATCCAAAATCTAAAATCCAAAATCCAAAATCCCTCATCGGTCAGCGTATCCCCAAACTCGACGCCCCGGCAAAAGTGATGGGCCGGATGACCTACGGTCACGATGTCCGCCTACCGGGGATGTTGCATGGCCGCATCCTGTACTCGCGCTACCCGCATGCCCGCATCCTCAAGGTTGACGCCTCGCGGGCCGAGCGCCTGTCGGGAGTCAAGGCGGTGCTGACCGCCGACGACAACCCGCCCACCAAGTTCGGCTACGGCAAGGATAATACTCCCTTCAAAGGTGAGATCGTCCGCAGCCGGCGCGACGAAGTAGCCGGGGTGGTTGCCGCTGACAGCGATACCGCGGAAGAAGCCTTAGCGTTGATCGAGGTTGACTACGAGCCGCTGCCGCCCATTTTTACGGTAGAAGCAGCTTTGGCCCCCGATGCATCGCTCGTTCATCCAGAGCGAGGCAGCAACCACTTCACCACTTACCATTACCACCACGGCGATCTGGCCAACGGCGAGGCCGAGTCCGACGTTGTTGTTGAGGCCAGCTACCGGCTGCCCTACGTGAATGCGGCGGCCATGGAAACCAGCGTGGTAGTGGCTCAATTTGACCCACGCGGCCATCTGACCCTGTGGAGCCTCACCCAGATTCCCTTCTTATTACAGCGCGACCTGGCCGAAGCCCTGGGCATCCCCGGCAGCCAGATTCGGATTATCCAGACGGCCATCGGTGGCGCGTTTGGCCGGGGGTTAGACATCTACCCCTTTGAACCGATCGCCGCGCTGATGTCACGCAAAACCGGCCGGCCGGTGCGGCTGGCTTTCTCCCGGCAGGAAGAGTTTACAGCAGGGCCGGCTCGCCAGCCTTGCCAGGTTTCGGTGCGGGCCGGAGCGCGTAAAAACGGCAAGCTCAGCTTCCGTGATGTGGCGGCGGTGCTGGATATTGGGGCCTACGTTTCCTGGGGCTCGGTCACGCCGCTGGTCATGATGGAAACCGCTGCCTCGCTGTACGAAGTGCCGCATGTGCGCTTCAAAGCCGAATGTATCTACACCAACAACCCGGTGACCGGCGCGGTGCGTGGCTACGGCAACCCGCAGTCCACCTTTTTCACCGAAACTATGATGGACCGGCTGGCCGAAGCCCTGCAGATGGACCAGGCCGCCTTCCGCATCCTCAATTCTAACCGGCCCAACACCGAAACGCCCCAGGGTTTGATTATTACTTCGTGCGGACTGAAGGAATGTCTCGAAGCGGTGGCGGCTGCGGCAGACAGAGGGCAAAGGAGCAAGGGGGCAGAGGAGCAAGGGGGCAGGAGAGCAGCCGATTTTGGAACCGGCCAGGACGAAGTTGCCAAGGCCCAAAATCCAAAATACCCAAAGGGCACGATGTCCAAAATCCAAAATCCACGCCCAAAGGGGCAGTCCAAAATCGGTATCGGTTTTGCTTCAACCTTGAACGTGGGCGGGGGCGCTCGCATCTATCGCAGCGATGGCTGCGGGGCCATCGTCAAAGTGGACGATTTTGGGCATGTTACTCTGATTAGCGGCTCCAGCGAAATCGGCCAGGGGTCAGAAACGATCCTGGCCCAGATTGTCGCCGATGTGCTGGGCGTGCCGGTAAGCGACGTGACCGTGCTCAACAGTGATACCGACATCAAGCCGTGGGATGTGGGCGTGCATGCCAGCCGGACCACCTTCATCGCCGGGAATGCCGCGCATCAGGCCGCCTTAGCCGCTCGCCGCCAGATTTTTGAAACCGCCGCCGAAATGCTCGGCGTCAAGCCGGAAGAATTAGTGGCGCGGGAGGGAAGAATAGAGGTTGCGGGGGAGCCGGGGGCAGCCAGCAGGGGAGCAGAGGAGCAGGGGAGCAGGGGAGACGGCACAGCGCATCCCCTCAATCCAAAATCCACGCCCGAAGGGGCAGTCCACGCCCAAAGAGGCAGTCCAAAATCGGTTGCTTTGGCCAAGGTTATCCGCAGTCGCCACTACCGCGAGGGCGGTCAGGTCATCATGGGCGAGGGTTGGTACGACCCGCCGACCCAACTGGTGGACAAAGATACCTACAAAGGTAACATCTCGGCCACGTATGGCTTTGGGGCGCAAATGGCGGAAGTCGAGGTTGATACCGAAACGGGCATCGTGCGGGTGCTGCGGCTGGCCTGCGCCAACGACGTGGGCCGGGCCATCAATCCCCTGGCAGTGGAGGGCCAGATCGAGGGCGGGGCGCAGATGGGACTGGGCTACGCTTTGAGCGAAGAGCTAATCGTGCGGGAGGGGCAGGTGTTGAACCCCGATTTTCGGCTGTACCGGCTTTTCACCGCTGCCGATATGCCCCAAATTGAAACCTACCTGATCGAAACGGACGACCCCCTGGGGCCGTTTGGAGCCAAGGGGGTAGGGGAGATGGGCGGCACCCCGACCGCCGCCGCCATCGCCAATGCCATCTATGACGCCGTCGGTGTACGCCTGACCGAGCTGCCCATGACGCCGGAGCGTGTTCTAGCCGCTTTGGATCAGAAAGCTCAACGCGCTGAGTATAGCTGAACAAAAAAGCTTCTGCCGGGATTAGGGGATTAGGAGATGAAAAGTTAAGAAAAAATCCCCCAATCCCCTAATCTCGACTTAAATAAGGGTAAAATAGTTGATGACGCTAAAAACGAACGGTCCCCGTTTCAATCCACATCTCCTCAATGTGCCGCTCTACATCGGCGGCAAATCTATTGAGGAAATCAAAGCGCAGTTTGGTTTTGAAGAGGTGGTTAAATTAGCCTCTAACGAAAGCCCAATTGGCCCGTCGCCGCTGGCGGTGGAGGCTGCCCGGCAGATGTTGAGCGAAGCTCATCGCTATCCGGGTATCACCGAATTAACGCTGCGTCGCAAACTGGCCGTCCGACTAGGCGTGGGGCTGGACGAAGGGAACATCGTTATCGGCAATGGGGGCACCGATATTTTGCGCCTGATTACCCAGGCCTTTGTCTTTGAGGGAGGTAACACGGTTATGTGTCGAGCTACCTTCCCCATGTATCACATCTTTACTACCATGTTTGGCGGCGCGCCCAGGTCGGTTAATCCTAGGCCCGACTACCGGCACGACCTGGCAGCGATGGCCGCCCAGATTGACGATGATACCCGCCTGGTCTACCTCTGCTCCCCTAACAACCCCACCGGCGATATCATTACCCAGGCCGAGGCGGATGAATTTTTGGCGAGTGTGCCCGACCACGTCGTCGTCATCTTTGATGAATCATATGCCGACTTTGTGACCGACCCGGCTTATCCCGATACCATAGCCTATGTTAAAGAGGGGCGCAACGTACTGGTGGTGCGCAGTTTCTCCAAGTATGCCGGGCTGGCCAATTTGCGGGTGGGCTATGTTATCGGGCAGACCGAACTGGCCGATTACCTGCAACACACCCAGTCGCCGTTCCACACCGGAGCAATTGCCCTGGCGGCGGCGGCGGCCAGCCTGGACGACGCTACCTATCACATCCGGCATCGTGAGGTGGTGCTGGCGGAGCAAGCCTATCTATATACGGCTCTGGATGAATTGGGGTTGAAATACCTGCCCAGCCAGTCCAACTTTGTCACCTTTGTTGACCCGCCCCTGGCCCCCACGACCCTGGCCGAACAGTTGTTGTGGCAGGGCATTATCGTCCGGCCGATGGCCGGTTTTGGGCTGCCCAACGGCATCCGGGTAACGGTGGGGAGCCATGAGGAGAATGTGAAGTTTATCGAAGCTTTAAGAACGATCCTAGTAGCACAGGCTGTGCTTGAAAAGGCGATTTAAGGGAGCTTGGAGAAGAAATGGATGAAATGAAACGACCCGTGGTACGTACCCAATTTCTGGTGTTCACCCTATTTGGCGATTACATTTTGCCACGGGGCGGGGCCATTTGGATGAGCGACTTGCTCAATCTGCTGGAACTGTTAGGCGTGACCGAACGGGCGGCCCGCTCGGCCCTCTCCCGCATGACGCGCAAAGGCTGGTTAATCGCCCGGCGGCAGGGTCGGCGCAGCCAATACTCCCTCACGGCGCGCGGTTGGGCGCTGCTGGAAGAAGGCGGGCGGCGCATCTTTGAACCGCCCTTTACCGATTGGGACGGTTTGTGGCATGTGGTGGTCTTCTCTTTGCCCGAAGAAGAGCAAAATTTGCGGCATGCCCTGCGCCAACGCCTGATCTGGTTGGGCTTTGGCCGCCTGGCCCCAGGAACTTGGGTGTCGCCTCATAATCGCAAGCTGGAGTTGGAGAATATCTTTAATGAGCTGAATGTACGCAAATATGTTGAGGCCTTTTCGGGTATGCGCATGGAGCTAACCTCGGAGCAGGAACTTATCCAGAAATGTTGGGATTTACCCGGCCTGGAGGCGGAGTATCGAGATTTTATTGCTCGCTACCAGTCAGAATATGAACAATGCCAGGGACAGGGCAACGGCCGGGTGCATTTATCGCCGGAGGTGTGCTTTGTGCGCCGCTTCTGGCTCACCTACAATTTCCAACCCTTCCCTCTGAAAGACCCCGGCCTGCCGACGGCCTTATTATTACCCGATTGGCTGGGCTTTCAGGCGCGCCAGCTTTTTGAAGCCTACCGCCAATTATTGGGAACTTACGCCAATCAGTTTGTGGACGAAGTAGTTAAAGGAAAGAGAGACACAGCAACGGCAGAAAAGCCAGAGACCGTCTTGCCCCAAAAGATAGCAGAGTTGCAGAGTAGCAGGTAGCAAGGTCGCAAAAGGACACTTGCTACTTTGATCTGGTTACTGGCTACTGAAATCTGATTACTGATTACTGCCCTTAGGAGGTATACCTATGAGCCACACACGCGGCTTGACCTTTGATCAATTTGAAATAGGAGCCAGATATATCTCGGCGGCTCGCACCGTCACCGAGACCGATGTGGTGGCTTTTGCCGGCCTCTCCGGCGATTTCAACCCACTGCACACCAACGCTGAGTTTTGTAAAGATACACCCTTTGGCGAGCGCATTGCTCACGGCATGCTGATTGTGTCTATGGCGACCGGCATGGCCAACTGGAGCGGCATCTTCGAGGGCACCACCCTGGCCCTGCTGGAACAGGTAATCCGCTACAAAGGCGCGGTCAAGTTTGGCGACACGATCCACCTGGAGCAGGAAGTCTTGGAAAAAAAAGAGAGTTCCAAACAGGACCGGGGCGTGGTGATTTTTGCCTCGCGGGTGCGCAATCAACGGGATGAAGTGGTAATTGATGGGGAGTGGACTCTGTTGATGAAGCGGGATAAATGAGCGAATGGCGAATGGGCAAATCCAGAATCCAAAATCTAAAATCCAAAATCGGAGAGGGTTATGTTATTAGCCGAAAAAGTAGCTTTGATTACCGGCGCGGGCAATGGGATCGGACGGGCAACGGCGCTGCGCTTTGTCCGTGAAGGGGCACAACTGGTGTTGAGCGACCTCGACCCGGAGGGCTTGGTAGCCACACAGCGTGAAATTGTTGAGGCCGGCGGGAAGGCTAAGATTGTGGAGGGCAACGTGGCCGAACGGGCCGACGTCCAGCGGATGGTCGAGACGGCGCTGGAGCAGTTTGGCCGGCTGGACATCCTCATCAATAACGCCGGCATCGCCCGCGACGGCTTGACCACCCGGCTCAAAGAGGACGAGGTCAAACTGATGAGCGATGAGCAGTGGGATGCCGTTTTGGAGGTCAACCTGAAAGGAGCCTGGCTCTGCGCTCAGGTGGCGGCCATTCCTATGATGCGCCAAAAATATGGCCGGATCGTCAATACAGCCTCGGTGGCGGTGCGGGGGAATGTGGGCCAGGCCAACTATGCCGCCTCAAAGGCCGGTCTGATTGGGTTAACCCGCACCCTGGCCCTGGAATGGGCGCGTTTTGGAATTGCCGTCAACTGCATTGCGCCGGGTGGAGTCAAAACCCGCATGACCGCCGCGATTCCCGAAGCGATGATGGCTGGCCTGCTGGAGAAAATCCCCTATCGTAGATTGGCTGAAGCCGACGAGATTGCCGCCGTTCACGCCTTTCTGGCCAGCGACCAAGCCTCCTATATTACCGGCCAGGTCATTTTTGTGGATGGGGGTATGACGATTGGTGTTTGACAGAAGACAGTTATCAGTTATCAGTGACCAGTAATCAGTTATTGGTCCAATAGTTCACTGACTACTGATTACTGATTACTGGCTACTACTCTCGGAGGAGCGATGTTTCAAGCAGCCTACATTCCCTACGGTGGCTACTGGTCTACCCCTTTTGTTAAGTGGCAGGGCAATTTTGCCAGCCTGCACCCGCTCACCTTTGCCGCCGAGATTGCCCGTCGTGCGCTACAGGAACGAGATATTTCGGCGGAGGTGTTCACAAACCTATATTTTGGCACAACCGTACCCGCCAAAGGCTCTTTCTACGGCGCGCCCTGGCTGGCCGGGCTGATTGGGGCCGATGGTATTACCGGGCCAACCTTTGCCCAGGCTTGTGCGACCTCGGCCCGCGTGCTGGGTAGCGCAGCTCAGGCGGTCGAAACGGAACAGGACACTGCCCCGGTTATTCTATGCCTAACCGCCGACCGCACCTCGAACGGCCCGCACCTCCTCTATCCTAGCCCGCTGGGTCCCGGCGGGCGTGGCGAGGCCGAAGATTGGGTCTGGGATAACTTTAACTGCGACCCCCTGGCTGGTAACAGCATGCTCGAAACGGCGGAAAATGTGGCCCGCGCAGCAAATATTTCTACGGCGGAGCAGCACGAGGCGGTGCTTATGCGCTACAACCAGTATCAGCAGGCATTGGCTGGTGACGCGGCCTTTCACAAACGATATATGGTTACACCGATTGAGGTCAAGACCCCCCCCTACCCCCCCCTTAAAGGGGAGGGAAAGGGGGGAGTGATAGTAACGGATGACGAAGGTGTTTTTCCCACCACCGCCGAGGGGTTGGCCCGCCTCAAGCCGGTTTTGGCGGGGGGAACCGTTACCTTTGGGGGGCAAACCTACCCTGCCGACGGCAACGCCGGGCTGATCGTCGCCACGCGAAAGCAGGCTCGCGCGCTGAGCCGCAACCCGGCGATTGAGATTCAACTGCTGGCCTTTGCCGAGGGCCGTGCCGCCAGAGGCTATATGCCCCAGGCGACCGTCCCTGCCGCCTGCCGCGCCCTGGAACGGGCCGGGCTGCGCCTGTCGGATATCAAGGCGATCAAAACACACAACCCTTTTGCCGTGAATGATTGTTATCTTAGTCGCGAATTAGGTATTCCCCTGGAGGGTATGAACAACTACGGCTGCTCGCTCATCTGGGGCCACCCGCAAGGGCCGACCGGGCTGCGTCTCTTCATCGAGCTGATTGAAGAGTTGACTCTGCTGGGTGGCGGCTACGGTCTGTTCACCGGCTGCGCCGCCGGCGATACCGCCGCTGCCATTGTGGTGAAGGTGAGCTGACGAGAGACAAAATGGAACTTTTGCTTGAATTTGACTATATGCGCCTGGAAAAAGAGGGCAAATTGGCCTGGGTAACGTTCACTCGAGAACGCTTCCTGAACGCCATGAACAATGCGGCCGTGGGGCAACTCAATCGAGTGGGGCTGGTCTTGGATGCCGACCCTGATGTGCGGGTGGTTGTTATTCGCGGCCAGGGGCGGGCTTTTTGCACCGGCATTGACCTGAAAGAGCTGGCCGCCGACGAAATCAACATGACCTACTTCAAACTGTGGGAAAAGGCGCTCCGTCTTTTTGAAACAATGCAGAAAATTGTGGTAGTCGGCATGCACGGCTACTGCCTGGGCGGCGGCTTGCAACTGGCTATCGCCGCTGATATTCGGGTGAGCACGCCCGATTGCCAGATGGGTCTGCCTGCCATCAAGGAGTCGCTCATTCCCGGTTTAGGCCCGTGGCGCTTGCCCAAGTACATCGGGTGGGGACGAGCCAAAAAGATGACTTTGGGCGGCCAGAACATCAACGGCCAGGAGGCGCTGCGAATTGGGTTGGTGGATCACCTGGCTCCGGCAGAGAACTTCTTGGACCACCTGGATGAAGTAGCGCGGGAATACCTCAAGGCTTGCTCGACCGGGACGCGCATGAGCAAGCGGGTGCTGACCGAAGCATTTACGCGGGATTACTCGTCCGGCCTTCAGTATTATCTGGAATTGCAGGAACAGACCCAATACAGCCTGGATGCCGAGGAAGGCAAGCGGGCTTACCTGGCTAAACGTGAACCACAGTGGCAGTGAGCCGATTTTGGATTTTAGATTTTGGATTTTGGATGACGGAATTATGGAACTTTTGCTTGAATTTGAATTTATGCGGCTGGAAAAAGAGGGTAAACTGGCCTGGGTTACTTTCACGCGGGAACGTAACCTCAATGCGATGAATAATGAGGCCACGGTGCAACTCAATCGGGTGGCGCTGGCTCTGGACGCCGATCCTGATGTGCGGGTGGTGGTTATTCGCGGCCAAGGCCGGGCTTTTTCAACCGGGATTGATCTCAAACAGTTATCCGCCGACGAGATTGATATGATCTACCATCAACGTTGGGAAAAGGCCCTCCGCCTGTTTGAAACGATGGAGAAAATTGTGGTGGTGGGCATGCACGGCTACTGCCTGGGCGGGGCGCTGCAACTGGCCCTGGCCGCCGATATTCGGGTCAGCACGCCCGATTGTCAACTGGGCCTGCCGGCGATCAAAGAGTCGCTCATTCCGGGGCTGAGCGTATGGCGGCTGCCGCGCTATGTGGGTTGGGGCCGGGCCAAAAAGCTCATCCTGGGCGGCCAGAATCTCAGCGGAGAGGAAGCGGAGCGAATTGGGTTGGTGGATCACCTGGCCCCGGCGGAGGATTTCTTTGCCCATTTGGATGAAGTGGCGCGGGGCTATCTCAGGGCTTGCTCCACCGGGACGCGCATGAGCAAATTGGTCCTGAACCAGGCTTTCGACCTGGATTATGAAGCTATCCTTCGATATTATCTGGAATTGCAGGAACAGACCCAGTACAGCCTGGATGCCGAGGAAGGCAAGCGAGCTTACCTGGCTAAACGTGAACCGCAGTGGCAGTGAGCCGATTTTGGATTTTAGATTTTGGATTTTAGATTGGTCTTTTGGGCAGGGATTTTGATGTGGGGAAGCAAACTATGGTGATAGAAGTCTTGCCAACCCTTGCTCTTAATGGGGGTATGTTGGAGCCGTTTGAAGCTGTGCAAAAGCGCACGCCGGTAGTGATTGATCATAATCTCTGCACGGGCTGTGAGCTGTGCATCTACGCCTGCCCCCAGGCGGTGCTAAAAGCGATACCTGATGTCCATCGTCTGGAGGGCCTGGTGGCGGTGGTCTATAATCCCGCACTCTGCACCGCCTGCCGCCAATGTGAAGATGTCTGTCCTGATTTCTGTATCACCGTGAGGGAGGGGAGATAACTATTTTTATGGAAAGAGTCATGGAGCGAATGGTCGAGGTCAGGTGGCATTCCCGTGCCGGGCAGGGCGCGGTCACTGCGGCCGAAATGTTGGCGGCGGCGGCCCTGCGCGAAGGCAAACATGTGCAGGCCTTTCCCGAATTTGGGCCGGAACGAATGGGGGCGCCGCTGCGAGCTTTTAACCGAATTAGTCCCTATCCTATTCGAGTTCACGGCGTGGTGGAAGAAGCCAGCGTGGTCATTGTGGTTGATCCTTCTCTGCTGGGGGCAGTTCCGGTAGAGGCCAATGTGGCTGTGGATGGCATTATCTTGGCCAATACCACTCATTCCCCAACCGAAGTGCGGCGAATATTAAGCCTCAATGGGCAGCGGATTGCTTGCGTGGATGCAACCCAGATTGCTGTAGCTTGTTTTGGCCTGGCCAAACCCAACACCCCGATGTTGGGCGCGGTGGCGCGGGCGACCAGCCTGATTAGCCTCGATACCTTGCTCGCTGAAGTGGAAGAGACCCTCGGTAAAAAACTTTCGCCCAAAGTAGTGACCGGTAATCTCGAAGCAGTGCGGCGGGCTTACCAGGAGGTGGCCTATGTCTAGCGGCGGCTTACCGGCAGATTTGCTGATAAACGAGGATTTACCGCTCTGGCACGAAATACCTCCCGGCGGGGTATCAACCGATGCCGGCAGCACCGCCTCACGCAATACCGGGAACTGGCGAGGCGGCGGCAAACGCCCTCTGCTTGACCTGAATCTCTGCGTGCAGTGTTTGCACTGTTGGATTTCTTGCCCAGACGCCTGCTTTATTTTGCAGAATGGTCTGGTGACCGCCATTGATTACGACCACTGCAAAGGCTGTGGTATTTGCGTCAAAGAGTGCCCGCCTATGGTCAACGCCTTGGTGTTGATTGAAGAGCGGCGCTTTACCTGATTTTAGATTTGCGATTTTGGATTTTAGATTTTTTGAATTGACGCCCCTTCTGAAAACCACAATCTAAAATCCAAAACTGAATAAAGGGATATGTTTTATTATGGTAAATACATCAGCACCTATAGAAGACGCAATCCAAAATTCACAATCGTCAATCCAAAATCGGCACGTTGTTTTGAGTGGGAATGGGGCGGTGGCACATGCGCTGCGCCAGGTGGACCCGCACGTTTATCCGGGCTATCCCATCACGCCTTCCACCAAGATTATGGAAATGGTGGCCGGTTTTATTGCCAACGGCGAAATGCAGTGCGAATTAATTGCCGTGGAGAGCGAGCACAGCGCCATGAGTGCGGCGGTGGGCGCCGCGGCGGCGGGGGCGCGGGTGGTCAGCGCCACCTCAGCCAACGGCCTGGCTTTTATGTGGGAGGTGCTATACATTGCCTCCGGCTCACAACTGCCGATTGTGTTGGCCGTGGGCAATCGCGCCTTGAGCACGCCGATCAACGGTTTTGCCGACCACGGCGAGGCGATGGGGGCGCGTGACGCCAGTTGGATTCAATTTTACAGCGAAAGCGTGCAGGAAGCCTACGACAATATTATCCAGGCGTTTCGGATTGGCGAGGATGAACGGGTGCGGCTGCCGGTTATGGTCTGCCTGGATGGCTTTTTGCTGACCCATACCAGCGAAAATGTGATCCTGGAAGATGATCAGGCGGTTAAAGATTTCGTTGGGCCGTGTCGAGCCGAATATACGCTGCTTGACCCGGATCACCCGGTAAGTCACGGCCTGAGCGATCCGCCGACCTATTATATGGAACACAAGATGCGCCAGCAGGCCGGGATGGAACGTGCTCGCGACGTCATCGAGGAAGTGGGGGCGGAATTTGGGCAGCGTTTTGGCCGCCGCTATGGGTTGGTAGATACCTATCGGCTCGAAGACGCCGAAACTGCCATTGTGATTTTGGGTTCGGAGGCAGGCCGGGTGAAGGATGTCATTGATCAACTGCGCCAGTCCGGCCAAAAAGTTGGTTTGCTGCGAATACGGGTGGTGCGGCCCTCCCCTGACGAGCAAGTGGTACGGCAGTTGTTGGGCCTGCGGGCCGTGGCGGTGATGGACCGCTCTTACGCCCCCGGTGCAGTGGGTGCGCCGATGTTTCATGAAATTCGCTCTGCGCTGTACGATTATCGCGGCAGTGCACCGTCCGTTATCAATCGTATCTATGGTTTAGGTGGGCGCGAATTACGCAACGCCGACGTACAGCACATCTTTGCCGAACTGGGGGCGCTGGCTCGTGGAGACGAAACTGTGCCCCTGATTCGGATGGTAGGCTTACGTGGGGAACAATCTCCCACCTGGCAGGAACTCCGGCCGCTGGAGATATCAGAATCCAACAGGATAAAATCAATCGTAAATCCAAAATCTAAAATCTAAAATCGTTTAGGGACTTAGCCAATGCCGAATGAACAGTTAGTTTTTGCCGCCCATCACGCCGAACCGCTGGCCAGCGGCCACAGCCTGTGTACCGGCTGCGCTGCCAGTATCATTGTGCGCCAGGTCATCATGTCCACCGGTCATCCCGTGGTAGTAGCCAACGCCACTGGCTGCCTGGAAGTCTGCACCGGCGTCTATCCGACCACCTCGTGGAACGTTTCCTGGATTCACAACGCCTTTGCCAATACGGCCGCCACGCTCAGCGGCATCGAGACCGCCTATCGCGCCCTGCGCAAGCGCGGCGAGATTCCAGAGCGTGAGATCAAATTTGTAGCCTTTGGCGGCGATGGCGGCACCTATGACATTGGCTTGCAAAGCCTCTCCGGGGCGCTGGAGCGAGGGCATGACCTGGTCTATGTTTGCTACGACAACGGCGCTTATATGAATACCGGCGTCCAGCGTTCCAGCGCCACCCCCATTGGGGCCAATACTACTACCAGCCCGGCTGGAAGCCTGGCCTATGGCAAGTCGGAACTGCGTAAAGATTTGACCGCTATTGCCGAGGCGCATGGCATTCCCTACATTGCCCAAACTTCACCCGGCTACTATATGGATTTGATGGTTAAAGCCAAACGCGCCTTCGAGACCAGAGGCCCGGCCTTTCTGAATGTGCTGAGTCCCTGCCCCTTGGGTTGGGTCAGTGAACCTGGCGACACCCTGGTTCTGGCTCGCCTGGCCGCCGATACCTGCATCTGGCCCTTATTTGAAATTGCCGAAGGTAAATTTTCGCTGACGTATCTGCCGCTGGAAAAAAAGCCGGTGGTGGAGTGGTTAAAACGGCAGGGGCGCTTCCGCCACCTTTTTACGCCGGACAACGAAGGCGTGATTGACCAGATTCAGGCTGAGGTGGACCACAACTGGCAAAAGCTGCTTAACCGGGCCGGAGACGCTCTGCCAGATTTTGCCGGTCCGGTTGGCGGTGAACGCTGGAGGAACTAAAGATGACCTCACCCGCAACAGGGCAGATCCGTTCTTTATCAGGCAATGCGGTGGTCGCTGAAGCGGCGGTAGATGCGGGCTGCCGCTTTTACGCCGGCTATCCCATCACGCCTTCTTCCGAAATCGCCGCCGATATGTCGCGCTCTATGCCCCGCGTGGGTGGGGTCTTTATCCAGATGGAGGATGAGATTGCCAGCATGGGCGCGGTGATTGGCGCATCGCTGGCCGGATTAAAAGCGATGACTGCGACCTCCGGGCCGGGTTTCTCTTTGAAACAAGAAAATATCGGTTTTGCCTGTATCGCCGAAGTGCCGTGCGTGATTGTTAACGTGATGCGCGGTGGTCCCAGTACCGGCCTACCCACCCTGCCTTCCCAGGGTGACGTGATGCAGGCGCGCTGGGGCACGCACGGCGACCACCCCATAATTGCCCTGGCTCCCGCCACCCTGACCGAAGTCTACTGGGAAACCATCCGCGCTTTCAACCTGGCCGAACAGTACCGCACCCCGGTGGTGCTCCTGTTGGATGAAATCTTGGGTCATATGAGCGAGCGGGTTGAGTTACCTGATCCCGCCGAAGTGGAGATTGTCAACCGGGTTAAGCCTGAAATCCCGCCGGAAGAATATCTGCCTTACGCCACCAACGGCAGCTACGTGCCGCCGATGGCCGATTTTTTTAGCGGCTACCGCTATCACGTCACCGGTCTGACCCACGATGTCACCGGCTTCCCGACCGAGGAACCGGCCACTTCCCAGGCGTTGATTGAGCGCCTGACGGCTAAGATTATGGACAACCTGGACGACATCCTCAAAAACGAGGAAATCGGCCTGGCGGATGCGGAGATCATGGTGCTGGCTTATGGTTCAGTGGCTCGTTCGGCGCAGGTAGTTATAGCTCAGGCGCGGGCAGCAGGTCTCAAAATCGGTCTTTTTAGACCCGTCACCTTGTGGCCCTTTCCCAGCCGGCGTGTGGCCGAACTGGCCCAGCAGGTGAAAGGCATCCTGGTCCCGGAGCTGAACATGGGCCAGCTTGTCGGCGAAGTGGAGCGAGTGGCCGGTTTAACCCCGGTTACACCACTCAATAAGGCCAACGGCCAGCCGATTACGCCTACCGAAATTCACCTGGCCTTGAGCCGGATGCTGGAGGAACTGAAGTGAGCTACCCAAAGATAAATCTTTGGGCTTCCGGTTTCGTCCAACCCATGAGGTTGTCCACCGGCGTTTTAGGTTCCCGGCGCTCCGCCGGTACATTTCGTTCGAGGTTCACGGATGCATTCAAATCTCGGTCGTGCAGCGTGTTGCAGCCTTCACAAACCCAGAAACGG
Organism: Anaerolineae bacterium; assembly: GCA_023382535.1. The sequence goes on from JAHDWA010000021.1 coordinate 83,769, forward strand.
TGATGCAGTTGCAGGTCTTGATTGAGCCAGCCACAAACCGAACAGCTCTTGGAACTGGGAAAGAAACGGTCGACCCGCTCGACGCGGTTACCGCTCCACTGGCCTTTGTACTCAAGGAAGGTCCCAAAGCAGCTCCAGCCGGAGTCAGCGATGGACTTGGCCAGATGGTGATTCTTGAGCATCCCGCAGACATTGAGGTTCTCAATCTTGATGAGGCCAAAGCGGTTGACGATCTGGCGGCTGGTCTGGTGCAGGAAGTCCTGGCGCTGGTTGACCACCTTCTGATGCTGGCGAGCCAGCCGCAAGCGGGCTTTCTCCCGACCCTGACTGCCTTTCTGGGTCCGACTCAAAGCCCGCTGCAAGCGTTTCAGGCAGCGTTCGGACTTCCTGAGATACTGGGGATGCTCAATCTTTTCAGCGGTGGACAGCACGGCAAAGGTCTTCAGGCCCAGGTCAATGCCGACTGTGCCCGGCTTCAGGACTGGCTCTTCAATCTCCAGCTCACATTGGATCGAGATGAAGTACTGACCACTCTTGGTTTTTGTAATGGTCACATGCTTCATCTTGCCTTCAATAGGCCGGTGCAAGACCGCCCGAACCGGGCCGATCTTGGGCAGAACAATGCGGCTGCCCTGAATGCTGAAACGCTCCGGGTAGCGAATGGACTGCTCCTCGTGTTTACTTCTAAAGCGGGGATAGCCCAGCGGCATACCGTCTTTGCGAGGCTTCTGGCCGGGTTGGGGTTTGGGCAGGGTGCCTTCTTTGGCTTTCTTAAAGTAGTTGGCGTAAGCCCCGTCCAGATCGCGCAGCACCTGCTGCAAGACCTGGCTGTCAGCCTCCTTGAGCCAGGGCACAAAGCGTTTGATGACGGTCAGCATATAGGCCGTGTCGTTGTAATTGATCCCTTTGCCGTGTTCGAAGAAGTGGGCCTTCCGCGCCGCCAGACCCATATTGTACACAAATCTGGCATGGCCGAACTGGACCGCCAGGGCCGCTTGTTGGGACTGGTTGGGATAGAGGCGATAGCGAAAGGCTTTTTGGATGCGCATGCCCGAATTTTAGCACAAATGTTCTGTTTAAGCAACTGTTTCAGCCAGGCAGGACAGAGTCCCGCCTGGACGACCAACACAATAGACAAAAAAAGGAGTTTAGCCCCTTATATCCCAAAGTTTTCAACTTTGGGTTTTACGGGGCGTTCAATAATATGGTAACAACAACCACTTTTATTCCGCAGAATCGTCTAAAGCCGGTGGTTAATTACAACGACTATCTTCGCAACGACAAAATGCCGACCCTGTGGTGCTCCGGCTGCGGGGATGGCCTGGTGATGAAGGCGCTCATCCGGGCAGTGGATGAGTTGGGCTGGGACAAAGACAGCGTGGCCGTTGTTTCCGGGATTGGCTGCTCGGGGCGCATGTCCAGCTATCTCGATTTCAACACCCTACACACCCCGCACGGACGGACCTTGCCTTTTGCCACCGGCCTCAAGCTGGCCAAACCCGACGCCCACGTGATTATCATCGCCGGCGATGGCGACGCCCTGGCCATCGGCGGTAATCACTTTCTGCACGCTTGCCGCCGCAATATTGATTTGACCCTGATCATTATCAATAACTTTATCTACGGGCTGACCGGCGGCCAGTTCTCCCCAACAACGCCGCCCGGCTCTTTTGCCCAAACCTCGCCGGATGGCTCGATGGAACCAACCTTTGATACGGCCAAAGTCGCTATTGCCGCCGGGGCTACCTACGTGGCTCGTTCGGCCGTGTCCAATCCACGCCACATTAGCGAAATGATACGGGGTGGTTTGGCTCATCAGGGTATGGCGGTGGTTGAGGTTATCTCCAACTGTCACGTCAACTTTGGCCGGCGCAATGTCAGCGCCGAACCGGAAGAGATGATTGCCTGGATTGCCCGGCAAACCATTTCGCCCGATATTGCTCAATATATGAGCGCAGCAGAGTTAAACGGGCGATTAACCGTTGGTGTGCTCCAACACCTTGAGAACCAGCCCGAATATGTCGCCAGCTATTATCAAAAGGCCAATCAACTCAGGGGATTTTAGATTTAATGCTTACCAATAAAATTGAAAATCCAAAACTTGCCCTGAGCAAAGTCGAAGGGTCTAAAATCCAAAATCGGTTCGAGGTTCGTTTGAGCGGGGAAGGCGGCCAGGGGGTCGTACTGGGCGGCGCAATATTAGCCGAAGCGGCCATTCTGCACGAAGGGCGTTTTGCCGTGCAAAGCCCTATGTACGGCTCCCGCGTGCGCGGCGGTCCAACCAAAGTGGATGTGATTGTCAGCGACGAAGAGATTATCTATCCTCGCGCCGCCAATATCAACTTTTTCATGTCGCTGGCCCAGATGTCGTATGACAAATTCTGCGCCGAGCTGGCCGATGATGCCCTGATTATGGTAGACAAAAATCTCGTACCAAACGTCGCCCACCACCACCATCCGGTCTACCGTTACCCTTTTGTCGAGGCAGCCAAGAATGAGCTGGGCAATGTGGTGCTGTCTAACATCATCGCCTTGGCGGCGCTGGTCAAACTGACCGGCGTGGTCTCGCCCGAAGCCCTCTGGCAAGCCATCGCTGCCCGCGTTCCCCAAAAATACCTTGACTTGAACCGGCGGGCCATGGAGCTGGGCTTTCAAGTTGGCTCGGAAATGATGGGAAAATAAGAAGTCCAAAATCGGGAGGGGATTATGGCAATCTGGAATAAAGAATTTGAAACGATGCCGCGAGAGGATTTAAGCAAGCTGCAATTTGAGCGGCTAAAGGCGTTGGTTGAGCGGGCTGGCCAGACCTCGCCTTATTATAGGAAGAAGCTGGCCGAGGCCGGCGTTAGTGCGGGTGATCTCAAATCCCTGACCGACATCGCCACCCTGCCCTTCACCACCAAAGAAGAGCTGCGCTGCAACTATCCCTGGGGCATGTTCACCGTCCCGCTTAAAGAGGTCGTGCGGATTCACGCTTCCAGTGGAACTACCGGCAAGCCGATTGTCGGCGGCTACAGCCGGGCTGATTTAAAGTTATGGGCAGAAGTGATGGCCCGCACTGTTACCGCGGCGGGCATCACCGCCGACGACATTGTGCATAACGGCTACGGCTACGGCCTTTTCACCGGCGGATTGGGCTTTCATTTGGGGGCCGAGGCAGTCGGTGCAACAGTCGTACCTGCTTCGGCAGGGCTGACCCGGCGACAATTGATGCTGATGGAGGATTTTGGGGCCACCGTCCTGACCTGCACCCCCTCCTACTCTCTAGTGATTGCGGAGGAGGCGGCGGCAGAAGGGATTGACATCAGAGAACGACTCAAGCTGCGGGTGGGGGTTTTCGGGGCCGAACCCTGGACCGAGAAGATGCGCGAGGAAATCGAAGCGGCGCTCAACCTGGATGCTTACGATATTTACGGCTTAACAGAAATCATTGGGCCAGGCGTCTCGGTGGAGTGCGAGCATCACTGCGGCCTGCACATTTTTGAAGATTACTTTTACCCCGAAATCATTGACCCTTCCAGCGGCGAGCCGTTAGGCTATGGCGTGGAGGGCGAACTAGTCTTTACCAGTCTGACCAAAGAGGCCATGCCGCTGATCCGCTATCGCACCCGCGATCGAACCACGCTCCACGCCGAACCATGCGCCTGTGGGCGGACGCTGGTGCGCATGGAAAAAGTACTGGGCCGCACCGATGATATGCTCATCGTGCGCGGGGTCAACGTCTTCCCCTCGCAAATTGAGCGGGTGCTGCTTGAGTTCGGTGAACTGGAACCCCACTATCAAATCATTGTTGACCGGGGCCGCCATGAACTCGACACACTGGAAGTGTGGGTGGAGGGGGCTGATAGCCTCTTTATGCCGGTTGAAACCCAACTCATCCAAGAATTGGAACAGAAGATCAAAATTCGCTTGCACGAGGCGCTGATTATCAACTGCTCGGTCAAACTCATGAAGCAGCGCAGTCTTGAACGTAGTATGGGCAAAGCCGTGCGGGTGGTGGATAAGCGGAAAATGGGAGATCAGTAATTAGAAGTTGTTGATCTTCAATCTCTGAAAAGACGACGGGTCTAGCCATGAATGAATTTATGTCGGGCAACGAAGCCATTGCGCGGGGAGCCTGGGAGGCGGGGGTACACTTTGCAGCCGGATATCCCGGCACACCCAGCACCGAAATTTTGGAAAACCTGGCCGGCTATGAAGGCGTCGAGGCGCAGTGGTCGGCCAACGAAAAGGTAGCCTTTGACGAGAGCATAGGCGCGGCTCTGGGCGGGCTGCGGACGCTGGTGACGATGAAACATGTCGGCCTCAATGTGGCTGCCGACGCCTTTATGGTTTTCCCCTATGCCGGCACCAACGGCGGTTTTGTGCTCATCTCTGCCGACGATCCGGGCATGCACAGCTCTCAAAATGAACAAGATAATCGCTACCTGGCCCGGATGGCTAAAGTTCCGGTTTTGGAGCCGAGCGACCCACAGGAATGTCATGATTTTATCCTGGCCGCTTATGCGCTTAGCGAACAATTCAAAACGCCGGTGATGGTGCGCACCACCACCCGCTCTGCCCACTCTAAAGGAGTGGTAACGTTGGGTGGACGCCAGGAGGTTGCAGTTAAAGCCTACCAGCCCAATGCTCAACAATATGCCATCCCCATCTATCGCCATCTACGTCGGCCCGAATTAGAAAAAAAACTGGCCAACCTGACCACCTTTGCCGAAACCTACACCCTAAACCGGATAGAACCAGGCGAACCAGGCCAATCCAAAATCCATGCCCAAAGGGGCAGTCTAAAATCTAAAATCGGCGTGGTTACCAGCGGTATCTGCTACCAATACCTCAAAGAACTTTTGCCCAACGCCCCTATTTTTAAGCTGGGCATGATTTATCCTCTCCCCCGCCGGGCGCTTGTTGATTTTTGCCGCCAGTACCAGCGCATTTATGTCGTTGAAGAAGGCGAAGCCTTTATCGAAGAGCAACTAACCAGTTTTGGTCTAAGCCATATAATCGGCAAGGCCCTGTTTGGGGTCATCGGCGAATATACCCCGGAGCGGATTGCCGCGGGCTTGATTGCGGACGGCCTCGACTTGCCCCGGCCCGCACCAGTTATCAACCTGGACGATGACATTAGCCTGGTGGTACGCCCGCCAATGTTCTGCGTAGGCTGCGGTCACCGCACGGTGTTCGACGTGCTGCGCCAGCTCAAACTCCACGTGGCGGGCGACATTGGCTGTTACACTATGGGGGCGCTGCCGCCCTACGAAGCCGAACATACCACTTTTTGCATGGGAGCCAGTATCGGCAACGCCTTTGGTTTTCGCCGGGCCGGACAAGACAAAACGGTGGCTATCATCGGCGACAGTACTTTTATTCACGGCGGCATCCCCAGCCTGATTGACACGGTTTACAACCGGGGCGATACCGCCGTTATCATCCTCGACAACAGCACCACCGGCATGACCGGCGGGCAGGCTCACCCCGGCGTAGATTACACCTTGCAGGGCCAGCCCACCACCCGGCTGGACCTGGAAAAATTGGTCAAGGCGGTGGGGGTAGAGCAGGTGGAAGTGGTGGACACCTGGGATCGTCGCGGCCTGGCCAAAGCTATTCGGGCGGCTATGAGTTACGCCGGCCCGGCGGTGGTCATCGTTCGTGGCCCGTGCCAGCTATTGCCCGAAATGCGCCGGCGCAAACTGACTCCTTTCTCGATTGATTACAACCTCTGCACCAATTGCGGGGCGTGTTATCGCTGCCACTGCCCGGCCATCGTCACCGGCGATAAGGGTCTGCCGACCATCATCGCCAATGATTGCGTCGCCTGTACGGTTTGTGTGGAATACTGCCCGGAGACAGCAATTTTGCAGATACCTATGTGAGGGTTAATGAAAGTGGGGACCACGGAGAGACGCAGAGCAGACACAGCGCAACGCAGAGAGCAAAAACTCTTTCCTCTCCGTGCGGTTCTGTGTAACCATTGTTTTTCCAGAAGGCTATCGTTCCATGAATAATCCAAAATCCAAAATCCAAAATCGAAAATGGAATGTTATTATCGCCGGGGTGGGCGGGCAGGGCGTTTTGCTTATCAGCGAACTGCTGGCCCGGGCGGCCATCGCTGCCGGCTGCGACGCCAAGCAAACGGAGATTCACGGCGTTTCGCAGCGAGGCGGCAGCGTTTACAGCCACGTTCGTTTTGGGACGCGGATCTATTCGCCGCTTATCACTCCCGGCGAAGCCGATGTTATTTTGGGATTGGAAAAACTGGAAGCGCTTCGCTTTGCCCCCTATCTAAAACCGGCCGGGCTGTGCCTCGTCAATGATTATGAAGTTATCCCTCGCTCCGCCGGCAGCGCCGCCAACCACTACCCCCACCAGGCGATTAAGTATCTCCAGGGCAAGGGCATCCGCGTTGTTGACCTACCGGCCACCAAACTGGCAACCGAACTCGACAATGTTCGCCTGACGAATACAGCCCTGCTCGGCGCGCTCAGTTTCTATCTACCTCTGCCCGAACATATCTGGTTAGAGGTTTTTGAGCAGCGTATCCCGGCCCATGTTCTGACCATCAACCGGCGCAGCTTTGCCCTAGGACGAGAACTGGCGGGGGAACATGAGAAATTGTCAGTCATCAGTGAACAGTGAACAGGAACAGTAATCAGTGAACAGTTGGACTGATAACTGATGACTGATTACTGGAAAAGGTGCGATATGTCTGATTTAAAGGTCGAAGAGCTAATCTATGATTGGAATCGGATGGCCGAGCAGCGCGTTCACTTTCCCGCAAAAATTATGATTACCGATGAAACGCTCCGCGATGGCCTGCAATCGCCTTCTATCACCCAGCCCGACCTGGAAGACAAGGTGAGCTTGCTCTTTCTCATGAATGATCTGGGCATCGCCTGCGCCGATTTAGGGCTGCCGGGAGCGGGAGCACGTTTTAGGGATGAAGTAGCCATTATGGCCAAGGAGATTGCCAATCAACATTTGAACATCCAACCCCAGGCGGCGGCGCGGACCTTGATTGCTGATATCGAGCCGATTGTCAGCGCCTCGCAGGAAGCGGGCATTGCCATCGAAGCCGCTCTCTTTGTCGGCTCCAGCCCCATTCGCCAATATGTGGAAGGCTGGACAATTGACCAACTCCGCCACCTGGTCGAAGAAGCAGTCGGCTTTGCCGTGAGTCACGGCCTGCCGGTGATGTTTGTGACTGAAGATACCACTCGGGCCAAACCGGAGGATTTACAGGCCCTTTACCAAACGGCCATAGAAGCCGGGGCGCACCGCATCTGCCTGGCCGATACCGTCGGTCACGCTATTCCGCACGGCGCTTATGCCCTGGTCAAGTTCATTAAAAAATTCGTGGATGAGCTAGGCGTCGAGGTGGGGATTGACTGGCACGGCCACCGGGACCGGGGGCTGGATATCGCTAACTCGCTGGCCGCCTTAAGCGGAGGGGCTGACCGGGTTCACGCCTGCGCTTTGGGTGTGGGCGAGCGTTCGGGCAATACAGCCATGGAACTGCTGCTGGTCAATTTGCGCCTGCTGGGGCTGATTGACAACAACTTAACCAAGCTCAAAGATTACACCCAACTGGTGTCGGAATCTACCCGTACTCCCTTGCCTTACAACAAACCTATCGTTGGCCCTGATGCCTTCCGCACCGCCACCGGTGTCCACGCGGCGGCGGTAACCAAGGCCATGAAGCTGCGCGATGACTGGTTAAGCAACGTTGTCTACAGCGGAGTGCCGGCCGATATGGTGGGCCGTCGCCAGCGTATCGAGGTGGGGCCGATGAGCGGCTTGCACAATGTCCGCTTCTGGCTGGAACAAAACGGCCTGTGGGCTAGCGACCAATGCCAGCAAGAGATCTTGCAAGCGGCCAAACGCTCCAACCGCCTTTTGACCACTGAGGAGATTATGGAATTCATCCAACGATTTTAGATTTTAGGTTTTGGATTTTGGATTTTTTATCATCCAAAATCAAAGGAGTAAGGTCAATGAATGGACAATCCAAAATCAGAAAGCAGAAATACCCAAAGGGCACGATGTCCAAAATCGGCATGACATTGACCGAAAAAATCCTGGCCGCACACAGTGGCCGGGATGAGGTGCATGCCGGTGAATTTATTACGGCTAAAGTAGACCTGGTTTTTGCCAACGAATTATCGGGCATTGTCACCTTGCGCGTGCTGCGAGAATGGCAGGGCTTTGAGCGGGTGTTTGACCCCAGCAAGGTGATCTTCATTTTTGACCACTTTACCCCCAGCAAAGATATCTCTACGGCCATGATTGTCAAGGAGTTAAAAGCCGAGCTGGACTGCTACGGCGTCAAATATTATGAGTCGGGACGGAACGGCATCGAACACGTCATGCTGCCGGAGATGGGTTTCATTGCACCGGGCGACTTGGTGATTGGCGGAGACTCCCATAGCTGCACGCACGGGGCGTTGGGCGCCTTTGCCACCGGCGTCGGCTCCTCCGATGTGGCCGCGGCTATGGCCTTGGGGGAGGTTTGGCTTAAGGTTCCTCCAACCCTCAAACTGGTTTATCACGGCCAGCCGCCTCCATGGGTAGGCGGCAAGGATTTGATTCTGCACACCCTCAACCGCATCAGCGTCTCGGGGGCGCTTTACCAGAGCATGGAGTTCAGCGGCGAGGCTATAGACGCCCTGACTATTTATGACCGGCTGACTATGGCTAACATGGCCATTGAGGGCGGCGGCAAAGCCGGTATTTTTGCCGCCGACGAGAAAACCCTTGATTTTGTGACCCGGCATGGAGGGCGGCCCGGCGTGGTCTACCAGAGCGACCCCGACGCCGAGTTCAGCCAGGTGATTGAGTTTGAGGTCAGCCGGCTTGAGCCGCAGGTAGCTTTCCCCTACTTGCCGGAAAACAGCCACCCGGTTTCCGAGGCAGGCGATATTCAAATTGACCAGGTGGTGATTGGCTTCTGTACCAACGGTTCGGTGCATGATTTGCGGCAGGCGGCGGAGGTGTTGCGGGGGCGCAAAATTCATCCCAGAACGCGGGCGGTGGTCATTCCCGGCTCGCAGCAGGTGTACAAGCAGGCGCTGAAAGAAGGGCTGATAGACATTTTTGCCGAGGCCGATTGCGCCGTCAGCACCCCCACCTGCGGCCCCTGCATCGGCGGGCATATGGGCGTACTGGCCGCTGGCGAGAGTTGTCTCTCCACCAGCAATCGCAACTTTGTGGGACGCATGGGCCATCCGGAAAGCAAAATCTACCTGGCCAACCCGGCAGTGGCTGCGGCGACGGCGGTTGCCGGGCACATTGTCAGCCCTCAAGAGGTCTTGAATTAGTAAAGATGTAGCGAGGAACGGCTTATGCGAATACAAGGCAAAGCCTGGAAATTTGGCAAAAATATTGACACCGACGCCATCATCCCTGCCCGGTACTGCAACACCGCCGACCCTGCCAGGTTGGCCCCTCACTGCCTGGAGGATGCCGACCCCACCTTTGTGAGCAAGATGTCGCCGGGTGATGTGGTGGTGGCCGATGAAAATTTTGGCTGTGGCAGCTCGCGGGAGGTTGCGCCGATTACCCTCAAGGCGGCGGGAGTGTCGGCGGTAGTGGCCAAGTCATTTGCCCGTATCTTCTTTCGCAACAGTATCAATATCGGCCTGCCTATCTTCGAGAGCGCGGCAGCAGTGGACGGCATCACCGAGGGCGACGAGATCAGCATTGACCCGGCGGCAGGGATCCTGACCAATCATACCCAGGACGTAGCCTACCCCCTCGAACCCTTCCCCGAATTTTTACAGGAAATGATTCGACTAGGTGGCCTCCGCTACTGGGTAGAAAACAAGCTCAAAACCGCCTCCCAATCCAAAATCTAAAATCTAAAATGGAAATCCTATGATCGCCTTTGAACTGACCGAAGAACAGCACATGTTCCGCAACCTGGCCCGCCAGTTTGCCGAGGAAGTCATCCGGCCCGCTGCCCCGGAAGCTGATGAAAAAGAGGAAATCCCTTGGGAAGTCCTGCTTAAGGCGGCCCAGATGGGGCTGCTCAGCTACATGTACCCAGAGAAGTACGGCGGCGGGGGAGTCGAAAGCCTGCTGACCCGCTGCCTGGTTAAAGAGCAAATCTTCTGGGGCTGCGCCGGGGTTGGGACGACGGTTGGTGGGATTGACCTGGCTGCTACGCCCATTTTATTAGCCGGAACGGAGGAGCAAAAGGAGCGCGCCATTCGCCGCTTCTGCCAAAAGGACGAGGTGCCGCTGGGCGCGTTTGCCCTGACCGAGCCTGATTCCGGCTCTGACTCGGCGGCCATGCGCACGACAGCCAAACGCCAGGGGAGTTGTTACCTCCTTAACGGAACCAAAGCCTTCATCTCCAATGGCGGTATCGCCGATATTCACGTGGTCTTTGCCATGACTAATCGTGAACAGGGAACGCACGGGATCAGCGCCTTTATTGTCGAGGGCGACCGGCCGGGCTTGTCAATGGGTAAAAAGGAAAAGAAGCTGGGTATCCGCACCTCCCATACGGCCAGTATCATCCTGGAAAATGTGGAGGTGCCGCTTGAAAATCGCCTGGGGGAAGAAGGAGAGGGCTTCAAGATTGCCATGCAAACCTTCGACTCCAGCCGGACGCTGATCGGCGCTGGAGCCGTCGGCGTGGCCCAGGCTGCCTATGAGTACGCTTATGCCTATGCCCAGGAGCGTGAGCAGTTTGGCCAGCCCATTGGTCGCTTCCAGTCCATTGCCTTTATGCTGGCCGATATGGCCACGGCCATTGAGGCCGCTCGTTTGTTGGTCTGGAAAGCGGCCTGGCTCTATGACCAGGGCCAGCCCTGCACCAAAGAGTCAAGCATGGCCAAAGCCTTTGCCGCCGATACGGCCGTGCGGGTGACCACCGACGCGGTGCAAATCCTGGGCGGCTACGGCTACATGCGTGACTTTCCGGTGGAAAAGTGGATGCGTGACGCCAAAATTATGCAAATCTATGAAGGCACAGCCCAAATTCAACGGCTCATCATCGCCCGGCAGTTGGAAAAGGAACGGCAGCGTAAAACGTGAAACGTAACGCGGTAAAGCCACAAGTAAGAAATAAGAATTAAGAAACAAGCCGTCCGCCTTTTTACCTCTTCCACAGCAAGGAGTGTTAACGTGACAGACGTACAAATCCAAAATCTAAAATCCACGCCCAAAGGGGCAGTCCAAAATCGTTACCGGTTTGGCGTGATTGGCGGCGACGGGATTGGCCCAGAGGTAGTCCGTGAGGGGCTGAAGGTGTTGAAAGCGGCGGCTGACGAGAGCTTTAGTTATGAATTGATCGAATACCCTTACGGCAGCGAGCACTACCTGAAAACCGGCGAATTAGTGCCCGACTCGGCCATTGAGGAGTGGAAGACTCTGGACGCTGTTTACCTGGGAGCCATCGGCCACCCCGAGGTGGAACCGGGGCTGGTCGAACGGGCGGTGATTATGGGGCTGCGCTTTGGACTTGATTTATACGTCAACCTGCGCCCCATCAAGCTCTACGCCGAGCATCTCTGCCCCTTGAAGGGCGTTCAACCGAAGGAGGTGGATATGGTGGTGGTCCGGGAGAACACCGAAGATGTGTACGCCCAAATTGGCGGCATTTTCAAAAAAGGCACACCCGACGAAGTCGCCCTGGTGAACGGCGTCTATACCCGCAAGGGTGTGGAGCGGGCAGTACGCTACGCCTTTGAACTGGCTCGCCAACGCGACAAGCAGCGTAAGGTTACGCTGGTGGACAAATCCAACGCCATCCGCCCCCAAGACCTGTGGGTCCGCGTCTTCAATGAAGTGGGCCAGGAGTACCCGGATATCGAACGGGACCATGCTTATGTAGATGCCGCTTGTATGTGGTTGGTCAAAAGCCCGCAGTGGTTCGACGTAATTGTAACGCCCAATCTGTTTGGCGACATCATCACCGACTTGGGGGCGATGATTCAAGGCGGCCTGGGTATTGCTGCTTCGGGCAATATTCACCCTGGCCGGACCTCGATGTTTGAGCCAATACACGGCTCTGCGCCCAAATACGGCGGCAAGAACGTAGCCAGTCCTGTGGGAGCGATTGCCGCTGCTGCGATGATGCTCGATTTTCTGGGCGAAAAACAGGCCGCCTGCCGGATCGAACGAGCCATTGAATCACTGCTGGTCAGCCGGCGTATCCCCTCGCTGGACGCTCGCAGCGGCCTGGCTACGGATCAAGTCGGCGATATGGTGGTAGCGGAAATGGAGCATCATCAGTATAGGAGGGAGGATATGAATTGACCTACCTTAAAACAGGCCCAACTCCGGGCCGAAAATCAAAATCTAAAATTCAAAACTTGCCCTGAGCAAAGTCGAAGGGTCCAAAATCGAAAGGGAGGTAGACGATGAATCGAAGAGGATTTTTAGTCTTAGTTCTATTGACAGCTATAGCGTTGTTAATAACGGCCTGTGGCGGGGCAGCACCGCCGGCCGCTCAAGCTCCGGCCCAGGCTCCGGCTGCTACCGAAGCACCCGTCGCTAATAAAGAAGCGGCGGGAGAGCCATATAAAATCGGTCTATTCTTTTCGGTAACAGGGCCGGCTTCGTCGTTGGGTGTCCCGGAGCGGGACACAGCCCAAATGGTTATCGAGCAGGTGAATGAAGCCGGCGGGATTAAGGGGCCGGACGGTAAGCTGCATCCCCTGGAGGGGATTTTTGAGGATGACCAGAGCAACCCTGACGAAGCGGTGCTGATTGTCAAGAAGTTCATTGAGCAGGAAAAAGTACCGATTATTGTGGGCGGTACGGGCAGCCCCGCCAGCATGGCGGTGATTGACACCGTAACTCAGGCTAAAGTGCCTTTCATCTCCAATGCTTCGGCCAGCGGGATTGTGGTACCGGTCGAGGAGCGGCAGTGGATTTTCAAGACGCCGCAGCAAAATCTGGTGGTGGCTCAGGTGCAGGGCGACTGGCTGACGGCCAACAAAGTCACCAAGATTGCTTCGTTGGGGGTGAACAACGCCTTTGGGGCCGATTCGATGGAGGCGCTGCGCGGGGTGGTTAAAGAGCTAGGTATTGAGATTGCCTACGAAGGTACGTTTGAACCAGGCGACACCGACTTTTCCGCCCAGTTGACCCAGGTAGCCGGTTCGGGGGCCGAGGCATTGATCGTGCATGCCACACCCGGCGAGGGTGCGCCGCTAACCGTACAATTCCGCGATTTGGGCCTGGAGATGCCGCTAGTTCACAATCACGGTATTGGCAACAAAGCTTTTATCGAGCTGGCCGGGGAGGCGGCTGAGGGTGTCCTCTTCCCGATTGGCAAGCTGCTGGTGGCTGAGGGCCTGCCTGACAGTGATCCGCAAAAGACGATGCTGGTGAAGTATATCGCCGCTTATAGCAAACACACAGGTGGAGGTGCGCCCAGCACCTTTGGTGGGCATGCCTGGGACGCGATGCAGATGACTATTATGGCTCTGCAAGAGGTAGGGCCTGATCCGGCGGCCATTCGTGACTATTTGGAAGGTATTCATAACTTTGCCGGTATCTCCGGCGTCTTCAACCTGTCCTCAAAAGACCATAATGGTATCGGCAAGGAATCGCTGGTGATGGTTCAGATCAAAGACGGGGGTTGGGTCTATGTAACCCCGGAAAAGTACGCCAGCGCTCAGTAAGCACAGCCTATCAATCGTCCTTAAAAATGTGTAGTGGCGACTTGAGTTGCTTGTGGTCCAAGAACGACTGAAGTCGTCACTATGAACCGTTATTAAAAAAGGGTATAGGTTTGACTCTCCAGGATCAACTCGTCCAATTTCTGGTTTCGGGCATTACCCTCGGCAGTATTTATGCCCTGATTGCGCTGGGCTTTGTAACCATTTACAACGTTACCGGCATCATTAACTTTGCCCAGGGTGAGTTCGCCGTCTACGGGGCACTTATGGCCATCACCGTCTTCCAGAAAATCAGATTGTTGAGCGGCAACTTGCAGCTCGATCTGGGTTGGCCTTTGCCGGTAGCAGCCCTCTTTGGCGTAACTGTCGCTGTCGGGTTGGGCATGTTACTGTATTGGGTGGGCATCCAGCCAGCGCGCCGGGCCTCCATTCTCAGTCAAATTATCATTACCATTGGCGCTGCTTTTGTCTTTCGCGGCCTGGCTTTGCTGATTTGGGGTACTGATCCCTTCCGGCTGCCGGCTTTTACCCAGGGAGCACCCCTTAAACTTTTTGGGGCTATCCTTACTCTACAAGGGATATGGGTGATAGCAACAATCTTCCTGGTCCTGGCAATGCTTTATCTATTCTTTAACTATACACTCACCGGCAAAGCATTGCAGGCTTGCGCGGTTAACTCGACGGCAGCGCGGCTGATGGGAATTAACACCCGCCGCATGGCTCTGTTGGCGTTTGGCCTGAGCGCCGCTGTCACAGCCATCGCTGGTATCGTGATTGCTCCGGCTACCTTTATGACTTACGACCGGGGGCTGATCCTCTCGCTTAAAGGATTTGTGGCCGCAATTATGGGCGGGATGTCCAGTCCGGTTGGCGCTGTTGTGGGTGGTCTGCTGTTGGGGATTCTGGAGTCGTTTAGCGCCGGATTGATTTCATCCGGCTATAAAGATGCAGTGGCCTTCTTTGTTCTTTTCATTGTTTTAGCCGTGCGTTTGGGCGGGCTGCTGCGGGGTCGGACAGTTACTTTTGAACAAGCTGGATTATAAGCAAATTAATTGTGAATTGCCCACAGGGGGCCTTCGGCTCTGAATGGTGAATTGTAAATGGTGAGTGAAAGAATAAGTACCTGATGGAAATCCGAAATCCACACCCGTTAGTCGGGCAATCCAAAATCCAAAATCTAAAATCTAAAATACCCAAAGGGCACGATGTCCAAAATCTGGCCGGTTTGGCCACGCTGGCGCTGGTCCTGGCCCTGCTGCCGCTCACCATTCAGAATAACTATATTCTGACGATTTTGATCTTTGTAGCCCAGTTCACCATCCTCACGATTGGCCTCTCCCTCTTGATGGGCTATGCCGGTCAGATTTCGCTGGGACAAGCGACATTTTTTGGGATTGGGGCTTATACCACGGCCATCCTGGCGACTCGTTTTCACGTTTCTCCCTGGCTGGCTTTTCTGGCGGGAGTTCTACTCTCAGCCGGAATAGCTTATCTCGTTGGCGGCTTAATCTTCCGGCTGCATGGTCATTACCTAGCCATGGCTACGTTGGGCATGAATACCATTTTGTTTCTCACCCTAACTCAGGAGGTTGAGTGGACCGGCGGACCATCCGGTTTGCGGGGCATCCCCGACCTGAGCTTGGGGCCGTTGATGTTTGCCGGCGATACCTATTATTTTTACCTGTTCTGGTTTTTTGCCCTGCTGGTCATTGCCGCCTCGCTGAACATTGTCAACTCGCGGGTAGGACGGGCCATGCGGGCTTTACATGCCAGCCAGGTCGCCGCCGAAGCCTTGGGCATTGACACAAATGCCTTCAAGATCAAGGTATTTGTCCTCAGCGCCGCTTATGGTGGGTTGGCTGGAGGATTACATGCCGCCTATCTCGGTTTTATCAGTCCATCTTCTTTTGGCATCGGCGTTTCTA
This sequence comes from Anaerolineae bacterium, assembly GCA_023382535.1. Next base: position 99,322 of record JAHDWA010000021.1, read on the forward strand.
TTGAACTGGTCGTCATGGCGGTGGTGGGCGGACTGGCCAGTGTGTGGGGGCCTCTCTTTGGGGCCAGTCTCGTCATGATGATTGAACAATACTTGCGGACGGCCGTGAAAGCCATTATCCCCAACGCTTCGGGTGAGCAAGAGATTATCGCGTTTGGTCTTATCTTGATGGTCATCATGATTTTCTTGCCTGAAGGACTGTTCACCGGTCTGGTCAAGGCCGGGCGAAGATGGTATTTAAGACAATGGCTGCTCAGGCCGGTGCAGGATAGATGATCGAAAGCTTGCCGTCTACCAAGTCATCTAACCCACCGGATTTTGTCCCACCCTCAACTTTGCTCGAAGCCAGGCAGCTGTTCAAAAGCTTCGGGGGGCTGATGGCAGTCAATCAGGTAGATTTATCGGTCCGTTCCGGCGAAATTATGGCTTTGATTGGCCCTAATGGGGCCGGTAAGACGACCATGTTCAATCTTATCTCCGGCGTGCATCGCCCGGACAAAGGACAGGTCGTTTTTGAAGGTAAGTGTATTTCGGGTTTACCTATGCACGAAGTTGCGGCCATGGGGGTGGTGCGCACGTTTCAAAATCTACAAATTTTTGAGACCATGACTGTTCTGGAAAATGTAATGGTTGGCTGTCACCGGCAAGGCCGGGTCGGATTCTTGGCTGCTGCGCTGCGCTGGCCGGGGGTAGCCGCCGAAGAAACTCATTTGCAAGCGCGGGCGCTGGAGTATCTGGCTATGGTCGGGCTGACCCACCGGGCTGGAGATTCGGCTTCATCGTTATCCTACGGACAGCAACGCCTGGTTGAAATTGCCCGTGCTCTGGCCGCCACCCCTAAACTGTTGCTGCTTGATGAGCCGGCCGCCGGGCTGACGCGGGTAGAAGCAGCAGCCCTCGACGTCTTGATCGGTCGTATCCGAGAGCGGGGCGTCGCCATTTTGCTGGTGGAGCATGACATGAACCTGGTCATGGGGTTGGCTGACCGGATTGTCGTATTACATTACGGGCAGAAAATCGCCGAAGGCACACCGGCTGAAGTGCAGTCCAGCCCGGAAGTAGTCCAGGCCTACTTGGGCGTAGATTGGCAGAAAACGATTTACGATTTTAGATTTACGATTTAAATTCAAATATGGAAAGATGCTTGAGATAAGAGGTATTTCAACCTTTTATGGGCACATTCAAGCCCTCAACAAAGTCTCGCTAGAGGTCCGGGCCGGTGAGATTATCTCGCTGATTGGGGCCAACGGCGCGGGTAAAACCACCCTGCTCAATAGCATTTCGGGCGTTGTTCCTCCCCGCCAGGGGCAGATCGTGCTGAATGGGCAGGAGATCACTTCTCATTCGCCCGAAGCCATCGTGGGCCTGGGTGTCAGCCATGTACCGGAGCGGCGCCAGGTGTTTGGGGTTTTGACGGTGCAAGATAACCTGTTGTTGGGAGCCTATTTGCGTTTGCGGCGAGGCGAAGGCCGGGCCGTAGCCCAGGATATGGACGGCATTTTCAGGCTCTTTCCCCGGCTCAAAGAACGCCCCAAGCAATTGGCCGGCACGCTTTCCGGGGGAGAACAGCAGATGCTGGCGATGGGTCGAGGGCTGATGGCCCGGCCAAAAGTATTGTTACTGGATGAACCTTCCCTGGGCCTGGCCCCAATTCTGGCGCAGGAGATTTTTCAGATCATTCAACAGTTGCGGGCTGCCAACGTCATGATCTTGCTTGTGGAGCAAAACGCACGAGCCGCGCTGGAGATTTCTGATCGGGGCTACGTTTTGGAAACCGGGCTGATCGTGTTGAGTGATACGGCCAAAGCACTGCTGGCGAATGAGGGTGTGCAGCAAGCCTACCTGGGCCGAGTCCCAGGGAGCAACCATCACCCACCCAACTCTAATACGCAAATTACTGTGAGCTTATGATTCTAAAAAACATTACCGTCTTAAGCCTGGAACAAGCCACCACCCTGCCCTTTCTCACCTACCACCTGGCCTGTGATGGGGCGCGGGTCATCCGGGTGGAAAACCCGCAGCGGCCCGACCCCAACCGCTTTGTGGGGCGCAAGGTATTGGACGAAGAGGGCATGAACAGCTATTTCCTGCCCAACAACTGCGGCAAGGAAGCCATTACCCTCAACCTGGGCAGCGCCAAGGGCCAGGTCATCTTGCATCAACTCATCGCCCGGCTCAAGGTGGACGTCTTTGCCTGCAACCAACGCCCCCGCAGCTACACCCGCCTGGGCATTGATTACGACACCCTGCGAGCCGTCAAACCCGACCTGATCTGGGTCGGCATTAGCGGCTTTGGCCCCGACAGCGATGAGGCTGCCTACGACCCCATTTTGCAGGCTCGCGCCGGCTTTATGGATTTGACTGGTGACCCGGATGGCCCACCCCTCGTTTTTGGTCTGCCAATGGTTGACCTGGGCGCGGGCGAGCACGGCTACGGCCAGATTATGAAGGCGCTGTACCATCGCGCTGTTACCGGCGAGGGGATGCGGCTGGATATCTCGATGTTTCGCAGCGCCGTATCATGGATGGTCTCCCCGGTCATGTTGACCCACAGCCTGAACGAGACGGCAGCCCGGCGGGGCAACATCCACCAATTTTTCGCCCCGGCCTCGGTTTACCCCACTCGCGACGGCTACGTGTATATGGCCGTCGGCAACGACCGGCAGTGGGCCGCCATTTCCGAACTGCCCGCCTTTGCCGCCCTGGCCCGGCCGGAGTACGCCCGCAACACCGGTCGCATCGCCGATGTGTCAGCCCTCAATCGTCAACTGACCGAAACCTTTAAAGGTTTGACTACTGCCGCCGCGATTGAGCTTTTCCAGGGCATTGGCGTGCCAGTATCGCGCGTTAATACGATGGTGGATGTGGTGGCCGACCCGCTGGTGGTCGCTCACCTCATCCACCTCAGCGACCCCCGTTCCGGCCTGATGGTGGCGCTGCCCGGACCGCCGGTGGGCGAAACTCCTTCATTGCGTTTCCCTCCTCGCCTGGGCGAACATAATCGGCAGGTCTACATCGAAGAAATGGGCTACGCCGCCGAAACCTTCGCTGCCTGGCAAGAACAGGGGATTATTTGAACGATGACCGATTTTTTATTAGCCGACCAGTTGTTAAACCATGTCCGGGTTTTATCGCAGCAAATTGGGCCACGCCCCGCCGGTCATTCAGCCGAGGCTCAAGCGCGGGAATACATTCGGTGTGCTTTGGCCGAGGCTGGCTTCTCTGAAATTGAGGCAATGCCCTTTTATACCTGGGATACCTGGGGCTACTCGCTTTTTGTGCCGGTGGCCCTGACCCTGGGGGGCAACTTGCTGGGCAAGATGGGGCGAACCGCCAATATAATCGGGGCGTTAACCGCCCTGCTGAGCGCCTACCATCTATGGCGCGCCTCAGTCGCCAACCGCCAGCCACTGTCTCCTCTTTTTCCCAAACGCCCTACCGCCAACTTGTTAGTTCGGATTCCCCCAAAAACCCGGCGGCGGCATAGAGTTGTCCTCATTGGCCACACCGATACCAACAAGCACCGGGCCATGTTTAGCCCGGCTACTAAACATTTCTTGCAGGCCTCGACGACACTGGGCATGTTACTGCCGCTGGTTAATGGGCTGGCTCAATTAGCCCAAGCAGCCAGGCCAGGGAAAAAGGCCACCCTTCTCCAGCAGGCCAGCCTGATGGGATTGATGTCTTTGCTGTTTGTTGTGATGTACGACGAGAAGGAAGGCTACATTGAAGGGGCCAACGATAACGCCAGCGCGGTAGCCTGCTTATTAGGTTTGGGCGCGCATTTGAAGCAAAACCCGCTCGACCAGACGGAAGTCTGGCTGGCCTTTACCAGCGCCGAAGAAGTGGGCTGTTTGGGAATGCATCAGTTGTTAGATGCTTATGGTCGCCAACTTGCCGATGCCTGGTTAATTGACTTTGAGATGGTTGGGGCAAAAGATGTAGCTTACGTGACCCGCCACAGCAGCCTGTCTTACCTGGGTGCTTACACACCTGATAAAGAATCTATAGCCTTGGCTGAAGCCGTGAGCCAACAACACCCCGAGTTGAACGTCTCTGGCCGCCCCATGATAATCACCGAAGAGGTGGGTAGCTTGCGCGGACGCGGTTACCGAGGAATATGCCTGGTCGGTGTGGGCGAAGATGGCTGGCTGGCGAATTGGCATCAATACAACGATAACTTCAATCATATTGAGCCATCCGGTCTTGAACGCGCTGCCCGCTTTGCCCTGGCGATGATGCAGATGCTTGATGAAAGTGGCTCTTATCTGGGAAAATCATAGGACCTCCTCGGAACTCCCCCACAAGTTCCCCTGAGTTCCCACGGGTTATTTACGCAGGAGGCAACGATGTATCAACCCAATCTAGAAACCCTTCCCCAAACTGAACTGGCAGCCCTGCAGCTTACCCGTCTGCGCAACACCCTGGCCTACATCCATAACCACAACCCGGCCTATGTGAAACACCTGGGCGGCCTCGGCCCGGATGATGTGGCCTCGCTGTCGGATCTGCAAAAATTTCCTTTTATCACCAAAGATCACCTGCGCGAAGGGTATCCGTACTTTTATACCTGCGCCCCTCGCTGCAAATTTATGCGGATGCACATGAGTTCCGGCACTACCGGCGTTCCAGTTATCTGCCCCCACACCGAGACCGATCTCAACCAGTGGGGCGAAATCGTGGCCCGCTGCCTGACCGTCGCCGGCCTGACCTCTGAGGATGTGCTGCAAATCACCCCATCTTTTGGTCTATTTAACGGCGGCTTTGGCTTTCATTATGGCGCATCGGCCCTCAAAGCTATGATTATTCCCATTGGCGCGGGCCGCAGCAGCCTGCAGTTGCAGTTGATGAAGGAGCTGGGCGCGACCGCCTTGGCCGCCATCGCCTCTTACCCGCTGCGCTTGATGGAGGTCGCTCACCAGGAGGGCTTTGATTTCCGCCAAGAAACCTGCCTGCGGGTCGGTATTTTTGGAGCAGAGGTCTGGAGTGAGGGCCTGCGCGGGCGAATCGAGGCCGAGATGGGTATTACCGCCTTTGACATCATCGGCATGACCGAAACGGCTGGGGTCGGCATGGGCATTGACTGCCCGGCCCGTGACGGCATCCACGTCTGGGAAGATCACTATCTGGTTGAAATTGTTGACCCGGAGACGGGTCAACCGCTGCCTGACGGTCAAAAAGGCGAGATGGTCGTCACCACTCTGACCCGCGAGGCGCTGCCCTTGATCCGCTTCCGCACCCGTGATTTGACCGCCATCCGCAGCCGCGAACTCTGCGCCTGCGGGCGCACCCACCTGCGGGTCGAGCGCATCCAGCACCGCACCGATGATATGCTCAAGGTCAAAGGAGTCAACTTTTATCCGGCCCAAATCGAGAACATTCTCATGCGCCACCAGGATATCGCCACCGATTACCTGATCCGCCTGACCAAACAGGCCGGCAAAGACCAGGTCTGGCTGACGGTGGAGACGGTTGAACCGGGCAGCGACAGCTTAATGACCCGGCTGCGCGAAGAGATTTTCGACCTGATTGGCCTGCACGCCGACCATATTGACCTGGTTCCGGTCGGCTCGATTGAACGCTCACCCGGCAAAGCAGTCCGGGTAAAAGATGAAAGGTAGGAGATATGCGTATTGGAATTGACGTGGGCGGTACCTTTACCGACGTAGTGCTTATTGACGACCAATCCGGTCAAATCCACTACACCAAAACTCTAACCACCCCGACCAACCGAGCCATCGGCGTAATGAATGGCCTGGCCCAGATTTTGGAGCTGGCCGCTGCCGACGCCGGCCAGATTGACTACATTGTGCATGGCACCACCACCGGCACCAACGCCCTGATCGAGCGCAAGGGGGCGCGCACCGGCCTGATTACCACCGCCGGCTTCCGGGACGTGCTTGAAATTGCCCGCATCGAGCGTCCCGACGCCGGCCTGTACGACATCTTTGTAGACCTACCGGCCCCACTCGTCCCGCGCTACCTGCGCGCCGAAGTCGGCGAACGGGTGGCCGCCGATGGGCAGGTGGTCCACCCGCTGGATGAAGAAAGCGCCCGCTGCGCCATCGCCGCCCTCAAAGCGCAGCAAGTCGAGGCGATTGCCGTCAGCCTCATCTTTAGCTTTCGCAACCCTCAACACGAGCGCCGGGTGCGCGAGCTGTGCGGCCAGCTTTTCCCGGAGGCGGTCGTCTCGCTCTCCTCGGAAATCGCCCCGGAGTTCCGTGAGTATGAGCGCACCTCGACGGTGGTCATCAACGCCTACTTACAGCCGGTCATCACCCGCTACCTCGATAACCTGACCAAAGCGGTGGCGCAGCGCTACGGCCAGCTTGATCTGCGCATCATGCAGGCCAATGGCGGCTCGATGAGCGTGGCCGATGCCAAAGGGCGGGCGGTCAATATGGTCAACTCCGGGCCGGCGGGCGGGGCGCTGGCGGCGGCCTTTGTGGGCCAGCTGAGCGGCGACGAGCAGATTGTGGGCGTGGATATGGGGGGGACCAGCTTTGACATCGGCTTGATTATTGGCGGCCAGCCTCACACTTCGTCGGAAGGGCAGTTTGAGGGCTACCCGGTCAAAATCCCTATGATTGACGTGCACGCCATCGGCGCAGGCGGGGGCAGCCTGGCCTGGATTGACCGGGGAGGCGCGCTCAACGTGGGGCCGGAAAGCGCCGGGGCCGATCCTGGCCCAGCCTGCTACGGCCAGGGCGACCGGCCCACCGTGACCGACGCCAATTTGGTGCTGGGCCGCCTCAACCCGGCCTATTTCCTGGGCGGGACAATGAAGCTGGACGCGCAGCGGGCCAGGCGGGCCATCCAGGAACACGTGGCCGGGCCCCTGGGCCTGCCGGTCGAAGAGGCCGCGGCCGGGATTATTCGCGTGGTCAACGCCAATATGGTCCGTGGCATCAGCACCAATACCATCGAAAAAGGGCTGGACGCGCGCGACTTCTCCCTGCTGCCGTACGGTGGGGCCGGGCCGTTGCATGCCGTAGACCTGGCCCGCGAGCTGGGCATGAAGCGGGTCATTGTGCCGCCCTATCCGGGGGTTTTTTCCGCGCTGGGGCTGCTGGTGGCCCACACCCGTTACGATTACGTGGCGACGGTAGCTGCCAACGAAAAGACGGTTGTCCCCGCCGATCTGGAAAGCCGTTTTGCAGCCATGGAAACCCAGGGCCAGGCCCAACTGTTGGCCCAACACCTCCCCGCCGACAATATCCGGCTGCTGCGCTCGGCCGATTTGCGCTACGAGGGCCAATCCTACGAACTCAACACCCCGGTTCCTCCCGGCCCGCTGACCGCCGAGCAGGTGCGCTGGGTGATTGACGCCTTCCACAAATTACATTACCAGCTTTACGCCTACGGCTCGGTGGATGAGCAGGTTGAGTTTATCAACCTGCGGGTCACGGCCATCGGCCTGTCGCCGGAGGTAAGGCTGGGCGCGAGGCAGCAAGACCTGACAGGTCTCGCCAAAGAAACAACCAAAAACCGGCGGCCGGTCTACTTTTTTGAGCACGGCTTTGTGGAAAGCCTAATCCTCGACCGGGCGCAACTGCCGCCCGGCGCAACCTTCACCGGCCCCTGTCTGGTGGAAGAAATTGCCTCGACCACCGTCGTCCCGCCGGAAGCGCGGGGCCGGGTGGACGAGGTTGGTAGTTTGATGATTGAGTGGAGATGATAGGGAAAGTGAGGCGGGAGGCAATGATGCGCCTTTCGCCTCCTCGCCTCCCACCTCATCGCCTCTTTAGTTTTACGGGAGAATTTTACCATGCCCTACCAAGCCGATTCCATCACCATGCAAGTCATCCGTTACGCCATGGAGCAGGTGGCCGACGAGATGGGCCGCACCCTGGTGCGCACGGCCCGTTCGACCGTGATCAAAGAGATTGTGGATATTAGCTGCGCCGTGTTCGATCGGCGCGGCAACACTATCGCCCAGGCGCACCACGCCCCCATGCTGCTGACCGGCTTTGAAATCCCCATGCGCTCGCTGCGGGCGCACTTTAGCGATGAGCAGTTGGATGACGGCGATGTCATTGTGTTCAACGACCCTTACATCGGCGGGCAGCACGTGATGGATTTGATTACCATTGCCCCGGTCAAGGTTGAGGGCGAGATTGTCGGCTTTGTCGGCAGCATTGCCCACCACAGCGATATGGGCGGCGCGGCGCCCGGCGGCGTGGCCGGTGGCTTTAACGAGATTTACCTGGAAGGCATCCGCCTGCCGATGGTCAAGCTCTACAAAAAGGGCCAGGAGGACCCTGAACTCTTTGGCATCCTGGCCAACAACATCCGCGTGCCCGATAAAACCCTGGGCGACATCCGCGCCCAGGCTTCCGCCGATTTTGTTGGGGTGCGCCGCTTCAAAGAGATTTACACCCGCTATGGCGGCGAGGTGCTGCAAAAGTCCATGGACATGCTGCTCGACTACTCCGAGAAGCGCATCCGCGAGGGATTAAAGGAACTGCCCGATGGCGACTACCGCGGTGTTGACTACGTGGACGACGATGGCCGCAGCGACGAGCCGATCAAGCTGCAAGTCAACATCCACAAGCGGGGCGATGCAGTCAAGATTGACTTTGAGGGCACGGCCAGACAGGTGCAGGGCAACATCAACTGTCCCCTGGCGACCGTTCACGCCGCCGTTTATTATGCCCTCATCGCCGTCGTTGACCCGCACGTGCCGCCCAACTCCGGCTGCTACCGTCCTTTCACCATCGAGGCCGAGGTAGGTTTGATTGTCAACCCGAAAATGCCGGGAGCGGTAGGCGCGCGGACCAACACCACCCAGAAAATCACCGAAGCCATGCTGCTGGCCCTGTCGGAAGCCGCGCCGGAGCGGGTCATGGCCGGCAGCCATGGCAACATCACCAACTGCGGCTTCAGCGGCTTTTACCCCCACAACGGCAAACGCTTTGTTTACATTGACATCCAGGGCGGCGGCGCCGGCGCCCGGCCCGGCAAAGATGGGCGTGACGGGCAGGACTCCCACCTGGCCCGCTTCCGCAACACTCCGATCGAGGCCGTCGAGATGGAGTACCCGATTCGCATCGAGCGGTACGAACTCATCCCCGACTCCGGCGGGGCGGGCCAATACCGGGGCGCACTGACCGTGCGCCGCGACATCCGCATCTTGATTGATAACGTCTCCTTTGCCCGCTACGGCGACCGGCAAAAGTTTGCTCCCTTTGGCCTGTTTGGCGGCAAGCCAGGCAGCAAGGGCCAATTTGTCCTCAACCCCGGCACGCCGGAGGAGCGTCCTCTTAAATCCAAAGGGTTGGATTACTTGAAAGCAGGCGATGTGGTCAGCCTGCGCCTGCCCGGCGCGGGCGGCTACGGCAGCCCCCTGGAGCGCGACCCGTCGGCTCTGCTGGCCGATGTGCGGGATGGCAAGGTCAGTATCGAGAGCGCCCGCGAGGATTATGGCGTTATCATTGACCCGGCAACGCTGGCGGTGGATGAGGCAGCGACGCGGGAGTGGCGAAAGAAGCGAAAAGGTAGCAGGATGTAACACCTTTTAAACCGAGCAGTTACCAAACGGGATTTAGAATGTGGCGCGAAAATGATATAAAAAAACTCCTTGTCAATTATAACCGCCGCTTACAGGCACTAAAAGAACGCCAAGCGCTATACGGGTTGGATACACCGATTGCAGTTTTGACGGAGATAGAGAACATAGAAGCAGAGATTATGAACCTGAAAGCCGAACTGGAGGCTATTACCACTGTTTTAACGGATAGAGAACCTATACAGCCGAGGCTAGCAACGGGGCCGTCAGGTGGAGCGGATAGCCACTTCACGGGTATGCCCCAATTTGATGTTCCAACTGCTCAACAGTGTGCCCGTGAAGGCCGACTGGAAGAGTGGGTTCATACCTACTTGAATAGGCCCGACAAGAGAGCGAATCTGGGACTCTCTGTAGGTCTTCAGATGAAGAAACGGTGGTGGAATGGCCCTCTTGAGATTAAACTTACAGATCTTAATCGTTGCACAGGACCCGAAGATTACATGGAGTATAAAGTTGATCCCTATGACTGGACCAGGCATACGACGGAGATGGCGAAAACTTTTACCCAGCCGCTTGACATACCTCCGCTGATTGTCCATTGTGGAACAGGCTTTTTTTTGAGCATTCGCGATGGCAATGCTCGGCATGAGGCGATGCGATTAAAAGGTTGGCAGAGATGTTGGGTGATTATATGGTATGATACTGTGCAAGATTACCGACGCCACACAAGGCATCTTCTTAAGGCGGGTTATCTTACTGATCAAGGTCGGGCCTAACTGATAATCAGATTTTCGGACGCACCACTCAATTGCCTGTTGTTACTGATACATTTCAAAAGGAGGCAATCAAATGGCCATGTTACTGGTCAGCCCCAGACTGAGCACCTTACAGCAGGAGTTAGCAGCGGGAACCGCTGCCGCGCTCGACGCCTTCTGGCAAGAGGTTGGCCAACAGGGAACACCCTTGATTGAGCCGATTGCCGGCGAAGAAAAGTACTCGCTGGTGACATTCCTCTGGCGGGCTACGGACAAAACCCAAAACGTCGCGCTGGTGAGCAACTTGAGCGGGCAGATGGGGGCCAGCGAAGCCATGACCCGTCTGCCGGCCACCGACCTCTGGTATAAAACTTACAAGTTACCCAACGACACCCGCGAGTCCTATCAATTCGCCGTAGCGGGCAATAATGTAACCGACCCGTTCAACCCACGCCAGCATATCTTTCCCGGCGATGCGGAAATCGGGTTCACCGGTTGGGTGTCATCGGTGTTTGAACTGCCGGACACCCCACCGCAGCCCTGGAGCAGCCCTCGCCCCAACGTCCCCCAGGGTCAAGTCACGCTGCACCGGGTGCGCAGCGAGCTTCTTGATAATGAATACCGGGTCTGGGTCTACACGCCGCCGGGCTATACCGTGGACGGCGCAGCCTACGGCTTTCTCCTCATGCTGGATGGCTGGTTTTACGTTGACTTAATGCGCACGCCTACCATTCTTGATAACCTCTTGGCGGACGGGTTGCTGCCGCCGCTGGTCGCCCTCATGGTCGGCCATCCGTGGGACCCAACCCGCCAGCGCGACCTGGCCTGTTATCCACCCTTTGTAGAGTTCGTGACCCAGGAGTTACTGCCCTGGGCGCGGGCGAGGTATCATCTGGCTGAGGATCCGGCCCAGACCGGCGTGGTCGGGGCAAGCCGGGGCGGGTTAGCCGCCGCCCATCTTGGCTTCAAGCACCCGGAGCTTTTTGGGCATGTGCTGGCCCAATCCGGGGCCTTCAGTTGGAAGCCGGAAGGTGAGAGCGAGTTCAACTGGCTGCCGCGCCAATACGCCGCCAGCCCGCGGCTCCCGCTGCGCTTTTACCTGGAAGCCGGCTTGTTTGAAACCGCTATCGAGACGGATTTTGGCGGCGAGCAGAATTTTTTGGCCGCCAGCCGGCGTATGCGCGACGTGCTGCGGGCCAGGGGCTATGAAGTCCATTATCGTGAGTTCAGCTGCGGCCATAATCCGATGAACTGGGACCTGGCAGACGGCCTGCTGGCGCTGCTTGGAAAAGATCCAGGCGATAAGGATAAGTGAGACGGAGAATATTTGGTAATTGGCGCGGGCGTTCAGCCAGGCCGTCGAGCGTTGCCTGCCCTGCCGGGTAGGCCAGGGAAACACCCGGCTACCTTAGGTGCAAGCCGGCTGAAGCGAGCTGAGGAGCCGCTTAAAAGCGGCTTCCACTTATTGTAGCTGGGGGCTTCCAGCCCTCGGCGAGCGGCGCTTTTACTCTTGGGAAACGTATGGAATCTTTACTCAAACAATGGGACGGCGAAACCGTTATCACTCGTTTTGATCATGTTACTGGAGCCTGGATTTTTATGACCATCCACTCCACCCGGCCGGGGCCGCCGGTGTCGGGCGGGACGCGGATGAAGGTTTACTCTGATGCCAAGGCCGGACTGCTGGATGCGCTGAAACTCTCGGCGGCGATGACGATGAAGCTGGCCCTGGCCGGGATTGCTCACGGCGGGGGCAAGACAGTTATCGCCCTGCCGCCCGATTTTGATCCGGCCCAACGCCCCGGCCTGCTGCGGCGTTACGGCCTTCTGCTCAAGCAGTTGGGCGGCCTGTTTCTGACCGGGCCGGATGTGGGCACATCGCCAGAGGATATGAATATTATCGCCGAAACCGGCGCTCCTTACGTGTTTAGCCGCACCCCGGAGGCCGGCGGCGCAGGCGATTCCGGATCGGGCACGGCTGTCGGGGTGCTGGCCGGTATCCGCGTTACCTGCGAGCAGCTTTTTGGCGGCGGCAACCTGGCCGGCCGGCGCATCCTGGTGCAGGGGACAGGCAGTGTTGGCAGCGCCCTCATTGACATGCTGCGCCAAGCCGGGGCCGAAGTGCTGTTCAGCGAGGTGGATGAACGGGCGATTCGGCGCTGGCGGGATGAACTGGGTCTGCCCTTTATCCCGGCTAACCAAGTGTACGACACGTCCTGCGATATTTTTTCGCCCTGCGCTCTGGGTGGGATTCTCAACCCGCAGACGATTTCCCGCCTGCAGTGCCGGGCAGTGGTGGGCTCGGCTAATAACCAGTTGGCCTGCCCCGCCGAAGCGGAGCGGCTGCAAGAAAGGGGAATCCTGTACGCGCCCGATATCGCCGTTAACATTGGCGGGTTGATGAGTATTATCGGCATGGAGGCGCAGGGTTGGTCGCGGGCGGAGGCGTTTGAGCGGGTCAGCCGGACGGTTGACTGCACCTTGCGCCAGGTTTATGCCCTGGCCGCTGCTGAGGGCCTGGATACTCATTCTGCCGCCCTCCACCTTGCGCATCGGCGGCTCGCGGAGTAAGGGAGTAGGGAGTATGGAAAATTCAATTCTGACCCAATTGGCTTTTGAACCGGGACGGTTGACCTTTAAAGAGGTGCGATATATCCTGATCCGGCCTGAGGTCATCGCGGCCTTGCACAAAGGTGTCGCAGCGGAAGTGGGGCCGGAGAAGTGCGCCGAAATCATGCAAGTGGCGGGCAGCGTGGGTGGGGCGAAATCGTCGCAGCGATTCAAAGAAATTTTTGGTTATAACGAGCAGCAGATTGTCGAATTTATGTGCAAAATGGGCGGCGAAATCGGCTGGGGCATCTTTCGCCTGGCCCGGTTCGACTTGGAGCAGGGGCAGATGGTGGTCGAGATTAGCGATTCTCCTTTTGCCGCCGCCTACGGCCCGGCCGAGTCGAGTGTGTGCCATCTGATTCGGGGAGTCATGGCCGGGCTGGGCAGTGGCATTTTTGGCGGCCCCGTCTCCGCCGTCGAGACGGCCTGTGCGGCCAAAGGCGACGCCTGCTGTCGGTTTGAAGTGGAAAAGATAGGCTAAGGCTGAGGCTAAGAAAGAAATCTCAGCCTTAGCCTTAGCTCGAATCAGGAGCAATTATGGACTTTCATTTCAGCGAAGAGCAAGAGATGTTTCGCCGCGCAGTGGCCGATTTTGTGGATAAGGAGGTCATTCCGGCGGCCGCGAGCCTGGACGAGCGGGAGGAGTTCCCCTGGGGACTTTTTCGGCAGATTGCCGGGCTGGGTTGGCTGGGCCTGCGCTATCCCGAAGCCTACGGTGGCAGCGGGGCCGACGCCATCACCTTCAATCTGATGTGCGAAGAGTTGGCCCGCGGTTCCCTGGCCCTGGCGGCCACGGTTGCTATGCAAGCTCTGATGGGCACGGATTTCATCTACCGTTTTGGCAGCGAGGAACAGAAACAGCGGCTGCTGATCCCGGCCCTAGCCGGAGAAAAAATCGGCGGCATCTGTATGACCGAGCCGGGAGCTGGCTCCGACCTAGGCGCAATTCGCACCACGGCGGTACGTGAGGGCGCAGGCTATCGGCTCAGCGGGACCAAGATGTGGATCACCAGCGCCACCGTGGCCAACTTCTTCACCGTTGCTGCCAAAACCAAACCCGACGCCGGCTTTAAAGGGGTAGATTTGTTCCTGGTGGAGACCGACCGGGCAGGCGTCCGAGTGGGTCGGCAGATCAAAAAGTTGGGCACGCGGGCTTCGGAAACGTCGGAAGTGGTGCTGGAGGATGTCTGGATACCGCCTGAAAACCTGCTGGGCGAGCAGGAAGGGCAGGGCATGCGGCTGCTGCGCGGTATTCTCGATCAAATCCGGGTGATGACCGGAGCTTTGAGTATCGGCCTGGCGCGGGCGGCGCTAGACAGTTCGGTGCGTTATGCCCAGGACCGGGAAGCCTTTGGCCAGCCGATTATCAAATTTCAGGCCATCCAGCATAAATTGGCCGAGATGGCCACCCGGCTGGAAGCGTCCCGGATGCTGGTCTATCGGGCGGCGTGGTTGATTGACCAGGGCCAGCCGGACACCAAAATTTCGGCCATGGCCAAACTGTTTGCCTCGGAGATGGCCAATTACGTGGCCGACGAAGCCACCCGCATCTTTGGCGCATACGGCTTTGCCATGGAGTTTGATGCGCAGCGCTACTTCCGCGACGCTCGCTTTCTGCTGTACGGCGGCGGCACCTCAGAGATTTTGAAGAATATAATTGCGAGGGAGTTATAGCTGTCAAAAAGTATTGACGTGTTACGTCTTGCGTAAAATTAACGAAAGACGCAGCACGCAAGACGAATCGGTAATTGTGCTTCTTGGCAGGTTTTCAATTCAAGGAGAAACCCATGATCCAACAACGTCCACTGCGGGTTCTGATTGGTAAACCGGGGCTGGATGGGCACGATAAAGGGGCCAAAGTGGTCGCTCATGCCCTGCGCGACGCCGGTTGTGAGGTTATCTACACCGGGCTGCACAAAACCATTGACCAAATTGTTGAAGCGGCCTTGCAGGAGGATGTGGATATCATCGGGCTGTCCATGCTGTCAGGGGCGCACCTGGAGCTGACCGAGAAGCTGATACACCGTTTGCGGGAAGAGGGACTGCATGATGTAGTGGTGCTGGTCGGCGGCAACATCCCCCACCGAGACCGCCCTCGGCTGCTCGAATTAGGCGCGAGCGCGGTTTTTCCTACCGCTTCGCCGCTGGATGAGATTATCACGTTTGTGCAAAGTGTGGCATCTTTCAGTAATCAGTAACCAGTAATCAGTAGTCAGACTGGTTACTGGTTACTGATCGCTGGTCAATGGTTACTGATCACTGGTATTCGAGGAGATAAAAATGGCTATCCATGAAAACGAGTTACGCCCGGTCATCCTGGAATCGGGGATTGAAGTCAAGCCCGTTTACGGCCCGGAAGATATTGCCGGCCTCGACCTGGAGCAGACAATCGGCCAGCCGGGGGAGTATCCCTTTACGCGGGGCATCCACCGCCACATGTACCGCGCCCGACCCTGGACCATGCGCCAGTACACTGGCTTTGGCAGCCCTGATGAAACCAACCGGCGCTTCCATTTTTTGATCGAGCACGGCCAAAATGCCCTCAACGTGGCCTTTGACCTGCCCACCCAAATGGGGTTGGATTCGGATGACCCGCTGGCCGAAGGGGAGGTGGGGCGGGTGGGGATGGCGGTGGATACTCTGCGCGACATGGAGGTGGCCTTCAAAGATATTCCCATTGACCAGATTAGCGTCTCGCTGACCGTCAATGCGGTCACGCCGGTCATCCTAGCCATGTACCTGAGCATGGCCGAGAAGTACGGCATGCCGCGCGGGCAGGTTCGCGGCACCACCCAGAACGATATACTCAAGGAGTACATTGGCCGGGGGGCCTGGATTTTCCCTGTCGAGCCGTCGCTGCGGCTGACCGGGGATACAATGGAGTTTTGCGCCAAAGAAGCGCCGCACTATTATCCGGTCAGCGTTTGCGGCTATCACATTCGCGAGTCGGGAGCCACCCCGGCCCAGGAAATTGCCTATGCTTACGGCATCGCCAAAGCTTATATTCAAGAAGTCATCGGGCGGGGTCTGGGGGTGGATGATTTTGCCGGACGAATTTCGTTTAATTTTAACATCTACGGCAACCTGTGGGAGCAGGTGGCCAAGTTTCGCGCCGCCCGCCGTTTGTGGGCGCGGCTGATGAAGGAAGAGTTTGGAGCCAAAAAAGCAAGCACCATGCAGATGAAGATGATCGCCGGGGGCGGCGGCAGCGGCCTGACCATCGAGGAACCGGAGAACAATATTGTCCGTGGGGCTTATTACGCCCTTATTGCCGCCCTGAGCGGGACACAAACCAGCGCCCTATGTTGTTATGATGAAGCCTATACCATTCCAACTCCCAAGGCGCAGCTCATTTCCCTGCGCACCATGCAAATCCTGGCCGAGGAGATCGGCCTGTCCGACACGGTAGACCCGCTGGCCGGCTCGTACTACATTGAACGGCTGACCGCCGAGATGGAGCAGCGCATTGTGGTTGAGATGCGCCAGGTTGACCAGGAGTGGGGCGGCATTGTGCAGGCGGTCAGTGCGGGGTTGATCCAGCAAAAGGTAGCCCGCCAGGCTTACGAATACGAGCGCAAGTTGCAGCGCGGCGAGATTGTCAAAGTGGGCGTCAACAAGTATCGGGTGGAGGAGAACGACGAGAAACCCCCGGAGGTTGAACTTCACCCCTACCGCACTGAAGCCAGGGACGAACAATTGCAACGGCTGGCCCAGGTCAAGCAAGCCCGCAATGCGGTTGAAGTGGAGGCCGCTCTGAACGAAGTGCGCGACGTGTGCCGGCGGAAACAGAACGTAATGCCGGCCATGATGCGGGCCGTGCAGACATATTGCACTCTGGGAGAAATCATCGAAGTGATGAAGCAAGTACTGGGTGAGTTTAAGGAGCCAGTGCGGTTTTAACAGCTCCCTATCCTTTGCCCACCGTGGAGGCCGGGCGCAGCATGGATGCACCCAGAGCACCCAAAAGCGATACCGCGGCAGCCAGCAAGAAGGCCGGGGCGAAAGAGCCGGCGGCGTCGGCGATAGCCCCGGCCAGGCTGGGGCCAATGGCCTGCCCGCTGCCAAAGAAGAGGGTCAGGAACCCCAGTGCCGCCGGGGCCAGCCGGGGGCCGAGAACATCGCCGCAGGTCGCGGCCATGATTGCCGGGATACTCCAGGCCGTCAAACCGAATAAAATCGCCGAAAGGGTAAATCCAGGCGGAGCCGGCCAGAGAGCAAACAGGCCAAAAGCTACGACATGGATCAGGTAGACCATCATTAAGGCCGGTTTGCGCCCGATCCTGTCGGAGATTGTACCCCAGATCAACCCGCACAGCAGGCTGAACCAACCCATCAGCATAAACAATCCTCCGGCGGCGGCGGGACTATAGCCCCCTTCGGTCACCAGAAATTTGGTAAAAAAGGTCATGTAAATGATGTAGGCCAGGCCAAAGGCGGCATAAACCAGGCCTAGATGCCATACCGTCGCCGCTCGATAGACCCGCCCCCATTCCAGCGTCTCAGCCGGGGCAGGACCAGCCTGGGGAGGGTTAAGCTGGACCGCCTCGTTCTCACCCAGGGGAGACAAGCCTTTCTCAGCGGGCCGGTTTCGCAAAAATAAGAAGTTGCCGACAGCCAGCAGCAACGTGATCCCGCCAAAAATGAACCAGCAGACCCGCCAGCCGTTCTCTCCATAAGCCGCCAGGAGGGGTGGGACAACCGGGCCCACAAAGATCAAGGCCAGCGATGAACCGGCTACGGCAATGCCGGCCGCTAGGCCCCGCTGCCGGGAGGCAAACCAGGCTGCCAGCAAGCCCATCACGGGCACGTTGCTAGCGCCGCTGCCAATGCCCGTCAGCACCCTCCATACTAACACCGGCAGAAAGCCAGCGGCCAGACCGGTCAGCAGCATGCCTATCCCGGCCAGGGCCAGGCCGGCGGTGATTACCCGGCGCGGGCCAAATCGCGCCGCCAGCGCCCCGCCGATGACCGATAGGGCCGTATAGCCAATCAGATTCGAAGTAGCTAACATGCCGGCCTGGGTGTTGTCCATCCCCAGGCTTGTCTGCATGGCCGGCAGCACCACCGTGTAGCCAAACCGGGCCAGGCCCAGTGAACCAAATACAACCAGCGTGCTGATGACCAGCACCACCCAGGCATAATGGAGACGCGGCGTAGACAGCGTCTCAATCTTCATCGGATTTTTCCTCCATTTAAAACAGGCGCGGGTCAAATTTTTGGTATCAGCCAGGTTCGATTAAAATTCCCCAGCGAGGTCAAGACTAATGGAAGATATATTGGCCAGCAGCAGTTGGCGACACTACTTACAACCCACTCAATTTATTGACAGCGATGTAGCCGAGGTGATCGAATTTGCCCGGTCGAGTGTGGGCGCAGCCAAAACAGAGATCGAACAAGGGGTTAAGCTCTATTACGCTGTCCGCGATGGGGTTCGTTACAGTCCTTACGGCATCACGTTTGAGCCGGTCAGGTTCAAAGCCAGTTGGCTGCTGCGCGAACAAGTGGGTTTTTGCATCCAGAAAGCGGTTCTCCTGGCCGCTGCCGCGCGAGCAATTGGGATTCCTAGCCGGCTGGGCTTTGCCGATGTGCGCAATCATCTGGCGACGCCCCGCCTCATCGAGTTGATGCGCACCGACGCCTTCATCTATCATGGCTACACCGAGCTGTATCTGGCGGGCCGCTGGGTCAAAGCCACGCCGGCCTTCAACCTCTCTTTGTGTGAACGGTTCAAGGTCCAACCGTTGGAGTTTGACGGGCGCATCGATTCGATCTTTCACCCGTTTGACCAGTTGGGCAACAAACACATGGAGTACCTGCGCGATCACGGCCAGTTTGCCGACTTACCCTTCGAGCGCATGGTTCGCGCCTTTGAAACCGGCTACCCCCATCTCTACGGACCGGCTGGCCCCGGCTGGCCCAGCAAAGGCGACTTTGAGCGCGAGGTTGCTCAGTTCTCCAAAACCAGTAGACCATAAACAGCATCCTTCGATACGGGCTTACGTCCTACTCAAGGGTGCTGCGATTTGTTAAAAATCCAAAATCCAAAATCGGCTCATTTGCCTAACCGCTTCTTAGCCTCCTCGATCAGCGCCGGAATATAGTGGAACAGATTGCCGACAATCCCATAGTGGGCGTACCTGAAGATGGGCGCTTCCGGGTCTTTGTTGATGGCGACAATCACTTTAGAAGTTTTCATCCCCGATAGGTGCTGGATCGCCCCGGAGATACCGCAGGCGATATAGAGATCAGGCTGGACAGTTTTACCGGTCTGCCCGATCTGGTGCTCGTAAGACACCCAGCCGGCGTCAACCGCAGCCCGGCTGGCCCCCAGCGCCCCGCCCATGACCTCGGCCAATGCCTGGATGGGCGCAAATCCTTCCGGTCCGCCAACCCCTCGGCCCCCCGACACAATAACCTTCGCCTCGGTCAGGTTAACCCGGCTGTCTGCGGCAGCAAAGCCCTCGATTTTGACCGCGATCTCCGCTTCCGTCAACACAGAGGCAACGGCCACAACCTCGCCGGTGCGAGTCGGGTCTAAGGCTGGCATTGGAAAGGCCCTGCCGCGCAGGGTCGCCATGTGGGGCTGGGCCGGGCCGAACGCCACACTGGCCGTCAGACTGCCGGCCAGTATCGGACGGGTAGCGACCAGGCAGCCATTCTCTACCCTCAAATCGGTGCAATCCGACGCCAGCCCCACCCCTAACGTAGCAGCGACATACGGGGCCAGTTCCAGGCCGGTGTTGGTCGCGCCAAGTAAGAGTGCTGCCGGTTGGCGTTCCTGGGCCAATTGGGTCAGCAGGGCAGCGTACGGCTCCAGGCGAAACTGTTTTAAGGAGGCGTCGTCGGCGACCAAAGCCTGGTCTGCGCCGTACTGAATCGCCTGCTCCGCCAGGTAGCTCACCTGCTCTCCCAACACAACCGCCACCAGTTGGCCGCCCAGTTGATCGGCTACATAACGACCTGCACTCAGGGTTTCCCAGGACACTGTAGCAGCCTGGCCGTCGTGCTGTTCAATCCAGACAAAGACGGACTGGTCTGACATAATGATTTCACCCCAATTTGCTCAGAAAAGTTAGTAACACAGGGTAGCAGGTCGCAAGGTTGCAGGTTGCAAAAGTAATTACTTGCTACCTGGCGACTCTGCACCCTCTTTATATTACTTTTTGGGCCACCAACTTATCCAGCAGAGTTTTTGCTGCCTCTGCCGGGACGCCACTAATTACCTCAGCGCCGCCCTTCCTGGTTGGGGGCAAGCTGACCCTGGTCCATCTGACCTGTGCCCCGGTTGCCCCGACCTGATCGCCCAGCAAATTCAGTTCGGCTAGACCCCAGGTGGGGATGGTGGCTTTGGCCGCTCGGCGAATGCCCATAAAACTGGGATAGCGCGGTTGGTTGATTTCCTGAACCACTGTCATCATGATCGGCAGCCGGCTGCTCACTATCTCATGGCCGTCGTCTACCAGCCGGACAGCGGTTATTGTTCTGGCCGCCGGATCAACTGCTTTGAGAGCGGCTACGTAGGCAAGCTGCGGAAGTCTTAACAGCGCGGCTACCTGCCCGGCGGTGGCCGCGTTGTGGCTGTCAATCGCCATACAGCCGGCAATGATTAGATCAAACTCACCCATCTTTTTGATGGCCGCAGCCAGAGCGCGGGCCGTGGCCAGGCTGTCGCTGCCCTCAAAAGCGGGGTCAGACAGCAGGATAGCTTCGTCGGCGCCCATGGCCAGCCCCGTCTTCAAAGCTTCGACGGCTTCAGGTTTGCCCAGCGATAAGAGGGCCACTGTGCCGCCGTGCGCTTCTTTGAGCTGCAAGCCGGTTTCAAGAGCATATTCATCCCAGGGATTGACGATGCGCGGCCCGCCCTCGGCCATCAGTTTTAGACCATCCATCAGAATGGATAGTTGGGCCGTATCGGGAACCTGTTTAACCAGGACAATGATTTTCATTTGGCGCTCCTCATAAATACCGCCACCCCATTACTCCAGGGCCGCCACCCCTTCCAGTTCGATGAGATTCCCCTCTCGGAAAAAGGCCGAGACCTCGAACAAGGCCATCGTGGGGTAGTGGTTGCCAAAATAGGCGCAAAAGACCCGGCCCAGGGGCTTCAGGTTAGCCACGTAAGAGTCACGGTCACGGACAAAAACATTGAGTTTAACTATATCTTGGGTGGTACCGCCGGCCTCTTCAACCACTGCTTTGAGGTTTCGCAGGACCTGCTCAAATTGGGCCACCAAATCGCCCGGGGCAACAATATTGCCGTCGGCGTCGCTGGCATCCTGTCCGGCCAGAAAGAGCAGCCGCCTGCCGGTGACCAGGATACCGTGATTGAAGCCTCTAGGGGCTGGTAAAGAGCGTGGATTAATGAGAGTGAGCGACATTATTTTACTCCATCACTACCACCGAGCGAATGCCCTCGCCCCGGCGCAGGGTGTCAAAAGCCTCATTGATTTGAGCCAACGGGAAGTGGGCGGTGACGAGTTCCTTCACTTTAATTTTGCCGGTCCGGGCCAGCTCGATCACCTTGGGGTATTCCGAGGCCGGGCAGCCCAGCGAGCCGACAATTTCCATCTCTCGATACATGGTCCGGCCGCTGTTGAGCGTCATCGGTTTGCTGCTGTAGCCGACCAGCACCAGCCGTCCACCGTTGCGGGTGCTGGCAAAGGCGGCTTCCTGAGTGATCGGCAGGCCAATGGCCTCGAAGGCCACATCCACCCCGCCGCCGCTGAGTTTGCGGATTTCTTTGTCCACCCGCTCCACCTGACTGGAGTTGACCGTAGCGACCGCGCCCAACTGTTTGGCCCACTCCAATTTTTGCTCCAGCAAATCTACAGCAATAACCTGTCCTCCGGCAGCGGCAGCCATCTGTACCACATTTAAACCAATCCCACCGCAGCCAAAAACAGCCACCACATCGCCCGGCTTGACTCGCCCCCGATTGGCGACGGCCTGGTAGGGGGTGGTGATGGCATCGGCGATGATACAACTCTCAATCAAGGGTAGCTCTGCGGGCAGAGCAAAGAGGGCGTGCTGGCTGACGACAATATATTCGGCAAAAGCGCCGTCAATATTATTGCCAAACATGACCATATTATCGCAAATATTCTCCCGGCCCCGGCGACACGCCTCGCATACACCGCAGCCGTACACCGCCGGCAGCAGCACCCGGTCGCCTTCATGCCAGCGAGTCACCCCTGCGCCCACTGCCGCCACCCAACCCGAAGCTTCGTGGCCCAGAATGAGCGGCGGCTTTTTGAAGGTGGGCACGTTGTGATCGGTATAGTGCAAATCGGTGTGGCAGACTCCGCAGGCAGCTACTTTGACCAAGACCTCACCCGCTCCCGGCCGCGGGGTAGAGATCTCTTCTATTTTGAATGGCTGACCAGGACCGTAGAACATAGCGGCTTTCATAACATTTACCTCCAGTCAATTTTGGACAGGAACTAAAATCAATCGTAAATCACAAATCCAAAATCTATTTGTTTTGCCACTCTGCCGGGCGTTTTTCCATAAAAGCAGCCAGACCTTCGTGGGCGTCGTGGGTTTGCATCAGTTCGTCCAGGTAAAGTTTCTCGACGGCGGCCAGGGCATGGGGGAAGGAGCCGGCCGCGCCCAACCAGGCGGCTTTACGAGTGTAACGCAAAATAGAAGCGCTCAGTCCGACCAGCTTTTCAATCAGCTCATTGGCTGCAGCCATCAGTTCCTCCGGCGGCGCCACTCGATTAACCAAACCCAGGCGATAAGCTTCGGCGGCGTCAATCGTTTCGCCGGTTAAGAGTAATTCAAGGGCGCGATGATGAGGGATAAGCCGGGGCAGCATCACCGCGGCCAGCGGCGGAAAGACGCCGACTTTGATTTCCGGCTGCCCAAATTTGGCCCGCTCCGAAGCGACAATCATATCACAGAAGATGGCTAACTCGCAGCCGCCGCCCAGGGCCGCACCATTCACCACGGCCAGGGTAGGGATATTGAGTTCAATCAGCAGGCGAAAGAGGCGATGAAAGCCGTGGATCATCTCGTGAACTTTGTCGGCGGTATGGTCGGCCACGTCCACCCCGGCGGAAAAGGCTTTGCTCCCCGCCGCAGCCTCGATGACCAGCACTCTAACGGCCGGCTGCTCACGCAGACTTTCCACCGCCTCGACCATCTCGGCCATCATCGGGATATTGATCACATTGAGCGGCGGCCGGTTGAGGGTCAGCCGGGCTGCAGTGCCATCAACTTGAAAATTGATCGTTTGGTACATAACTCCTCCCGGTTACAACCCCATTTTTTCGGCCACTTCAGCCACTTCGGCTTCGCTCAAAATATCTTGAGCTGTAGGGAAGAGAATCTGGTTTTCCTTGTTGATGTGGTCGCGCAGCATGTCAATGATAGTGTAGGCAGACGTGGCAATATCGCCGGCCTGCTCCACTGCATTGGGCGCGTTGAGCAGCGCCTCCAGCCGGTCTTCCTCGGCCCACAATTCCTGGTGATCACCCAGCAGCGCCGCCAGGAGCCCCTGCAAATCTTCCTCTTGCGTCCACAACTCCCGATGCTCTTCGACAATCAGATCAATAATACTGGGCGTGGGCATGTAAGGACGCAGCACCGGAAAAAGAGCGTCCTCTTCCTTCTGATTGTGCGCCTTAACCTCGGTTTTGATAAACTCGTTAGCCTCTCTAATCAGCTTCAGCGCCTCGGCTGAGTAGCCATGCTGGCGCAGGCTATCTGCGCCGCGCTCCATCTTTTCCAGGGCGGCCAGGCCGTGATTGTGCTCTTCGATGAATACATTAAACGGGTTTTGAGGCATCTGCATCACTCCTTTAGCCGGTAGACGGGGAAAAGTATTCTGTCTACTGTCTACCGTTTACTGGCTACTCTTCTTCCGTGTGTAAATCGTCTTGAACTGTAACAGCACCAACACCTGGCAATCTTCACAATCCTCGCCCATTTCCGCGGCCTGCACCGGTTCGGCCAGCACTTCAAAGCCCAGTTGGCTGTACAATTCAGCAGCCTCTTTGGCCTGGCGAGCATCGGCAATGAAGCGCCGCTCCCAGCCCTCAGCAACCAGGGCCGGGTTGGGGCGGAGTTGAGCCTCGGCCAGGACCCGCCGGGCTTCTTGCTCGATCAGAAGGCTTAACTGCTGTGGGGAATTTGGTGGGTCAGGATCAGACATTTTAACCTTCCTGGCGACAAGGAACACAGAGTTACACAGAGACTCCGCAGACGCGAAGCGCGCAGAGAAGTTCTAAAAATTCCTCTGTGAAACTTTGTGACTTCTCAGTGTCTCTCCGTGTAACAACTTCTTGCTCCCTGTACAAGAATCTACTCATAGATACTGCCTTTAGGCCTCAACGAGGGCGTGTTCCTGTTCATCCAGCTTTTGCAAGCGGCGATGTCCCAGGATAGCCGCCCCCAGTGCGCTGACATACTGCACCATGTCGCCTTCCGGCACGTTGGCTTGAGCACCCAACTGCTCCGAAATAACCCGCACCATCGTCTCGAAGCGCAGAATGCCGCCAATCAGGGTAAATTCTGGCTCCATGCGCACCCGTTTCATTAACTGCATCGAGCGATCCACCAGCGAGGCAATCGCCCCATGCATAATATCCGCCGGGGACATACCCTGCGACAGATGATTGATCACTTCTGACTCGGCAAAAACGGCGCAGACGCCGGAAATAGGCACTACATCTTTGGAAGTCGCCACTAACGGGCCAATCTCCTCAGTAGAAAAGCCCATATAACGAGCCGTCTTTTCCAAAAATGCTCCGGTGCCAGCAGCACATTTGTCGTTCAAGCGAAACGATTTAACCTTGGCCAGATCGTCGAGCCGGCTGGCCTTCATCGTCTGCCCACCCACATCCAAGATGGTGCGGGTGCGCGGGAAAAGGAAGGTCGCGCCCCGCGCCGCCGCCGTCAGGTCCGTCACTTGCACATCGCTGAAAGGGACTTGATGGCGGCCAAAGCCGGTGGCGACAATGTAGGCCACATCCTGCCCGGTCAGGCTGGCCTGGGCCAGGGCGGTGTGATAGACCCGCTCCGCTACCTCAGCCAGCTTGAAGCCGGTCTGCGCCACTGCCCGGCCTACAATCCGGTTGTCCTGGCTGAGAATAAGCGCCTTGGTATAAGTTGAACCGACGTCAATCCCGGCTGTAACCATCATGCCCTCCCTTCTGCCAGACCCACCGCCGCTTTTGAGTCAACGGGAACCCGGCTGGACAAAATGTGATCGAGCGCGAACAGAGCTGCACCCAACGCCCCCATAAAGTGCGACTCATCGCTGACGTTTACTTTCAGCCCCAAGCCTTCGTTCAGCGTGTGAACCATGGCCGAATTACGGGTCACGCCGCCAGTAAAAGTTACTTCTTCTTCAATGCCGACCCGCCGCAACAGGCCGATGGAGCGGGCGGCAATAGATTGGTGGACCCCCAGCAAGATGTCCTCAATCTTCTTGCCTTTGCCCAACCACGACAACACCTCCGACTCGGCAAAGACGGTGCAGGTCGTGCTGATGCGCACCGGCTTTTCACCTTGGAGCGCCGTCGGACCAAGCTCACCCAGTGGAATTTCCAGCGCCGCTGAAGCCGCGCCCAAAAAGCGACCCGTGCCCGCCGCGCACTTGTCATTCATGCAAAAATCAATGATTTCGCCGGTCGGCGAGACGCGGATGGCTTTGGTATCCTGCCCGCCCATATCCACCACCGTGCGTGTGCTGGGAAACATATGCACCGCGCCCCGGCCGTGACAACTGATCTCCGTTACCTGGGTGTTGCCAAAAGTGACCCGGTAACGGCCATAGCCGGTGCCGATAACGTATTCCACCTCTTCGTCGCCGATACTTCCATTTTCCAGCGCCTGCCGGAAGGCATTTTCCGCGGCCAGGACGACGTTGGCCCCGGTATCGGTCAGCGCCCGGCCAACAACCTCTTTTGCTTCGTTAATGATAATTGCTTTGGTTTGGGTGGACCCCACGTCCACCCCGGCGGCATAGGCCATAAAACACCTCCCCTTTCGATTTACGATTTTGGATTTTCGATTTACGATTAGCTCTTCAAAATCGTAAACCGCAAATCTAAAATTGCTGGATGGCGGCTTGCTGCTTGCGCGAAGCCAGTCCTTCAAAGAATGCGTCAATCCGGTTTTTGAGCTGCGCTTCCGAAACGACCCGCCGGTCCATCATATCCGACTCGATGAACAGGCTGGGAATGTCGCGGGCGGCCATGAGCGAGCGGCGATTATCGGCCAGACCGGTGGAGACGGTGCGGCAGCTTTTGATGGGATGGTAAACCACGCCATCCACCTGGAAGGTGTCAACCATATCCATCAAGATGCGATCCTGGTAGAACATGCTGTCCATCGCATCACGCACGCCGATCAGGATGCCTTCGGCCAGGCTGTCCAGCGGGTTATTCAGGTCGTAGGTAAAGCCCAGGTTGGTCCCGCCGGAAGCGAACCAGAGGTAGGTCGAGTTGACAAAGGTGCCGCCCAGGTCGGTGAACATCTCGTTGAAGCGGCGGAAGATGGGGTAGCAGGGCACGCCGACAAAAATGAGGCGGTACTGCTCATCAGTCAGTGTGCCGATGCCATGCGCAGCTTTGTATTCCATCTCCTCGACCAGCTCGTTAAAGTAGATGCTGCCCGCTGCTGTGCCGCGAAAGCCGTTGCTCACCCCCAGGTAAATCGTGCCGTCGGTCAGGGCGTTGAACAGAGAGGGGCAGCTCTGGTTGAGTTCCAGCACCCGCTTCCAGCCCAGGCTCATCCTATTGGCGTGGCCCAACACCTCGCGCAGCTTGTCAATGTCAAATTTGACCCCCGTTACTTCTTCGCACAGGCCAATCAGCTCTTTGACCTGCCCGGCCACGTAGCGGCGGTCGTTTTCAAAATCGGGATCGCCCGGCCAGGTTTGGGTTCCGGCCGCTCGCGTGCCCGGTACATCCAGGGTAAAAACCGGGATGTGATACATGCGCTCCCAGATTTCGGCCCATTTGATGTAGGTGTTGCAGGCGTTAGTCAGCACGGCCAGAGTCGGCTTGGGGATGCGGCCCATAGGATGCTGGCCGCCGCGCAGTTGCACGGCCACATCAGCCTTGACATAACCACAAATATCGGGGGAGTAACCGTAATCCTCGGCCTCGTTGAGATATTCGTGGGCCACCCGCCGCACGGCCGTTTGCAGCGAGTTGATTTCGGGAAAGACCACCGGCAGGTCAAATACCTTCAGAATTTCGGCCATGCTGCCCATCACAAAAACATAAGCAGTCTGTCCCCCACGCTCCGCTACCTCGCCCAATTCTTGAAACCACTCACGGAACAGTTGCGCCCCCACTTTATTACCCCGCCCAACCAGGGGATTGTCAACTTGTTGCTCAGTCATCAGATTCACCGCCTTTCAATTTACGATTTTGGATTTACGATTTACGATTAAAGGCGCTAAGCCCAATCATCCTAAAGGATACCTTTGCGATATAAATCCAAAATCTAAAATCCAAAATCTTAATTAAACAGGATGTTCTCCACAAACGTTTCCAGTTGAATCGCCAGGTGGTCGAAGCTGGTCATATTTTCCTCAAACTCGCTGACAAAGTAGGGGATATTTTCCTGGTCTAGACAGCGTGTGTAAGCGACCTGCTCTTCCAGCCCCGGCTCGCACATCTTGGCGGCGGTGATAATGGCCGCGTCGGCTCCGGCGTTTCTAATCCGCTGGAGCAGCATCTTCTCTTTGGGTTTGCGCAAATCATGCTGTACCGGGCTGTAGGAAGATTTTTCTAGGTAGGCTTCGGCCAGGTTAAGTAAGGGATCGCCTTCCAGTGGTACGTCTTGCAAAATCCAGCGCAGCCCGATGAGTAAATCGTCGTCCACTACGTAGCAGGATTGGGCAATGGTGCGAATCAGGTCCAGCGGCGGCTGCTCGCAAAAGCCGCCTTCGTACACCACCCGAATTTTATCTTGCCGCTTGGCCGACCGGCTTTGAATGAGCGGCAGGACCGCCCGCAGCAGCTCATTGTGCTCTTCGCGGGGAATCATCCCACCGACCGATACCAGTACGTAAGCTTCATCGGCGGAAATCAGCCAGGGCGTTTTCCGTTTGATGTCGTAAAGCTCCCGCTGCAAGGCCCGGTTTTCGTTGAACACAACCAGTGAGCGGCGCAGGTCATCATCGGCCACAGCCCGCCCGGCAATTGCTTCGATATTCACTTTGAGCCGGTCGTACTCCGCGCACAAGTATTGAGCCGCATAGCCGGAGTTGGCGTTTTGCGGCAAATAAAGAATCTGGCACGGATAGGTGAAGTTGCGCCCCCAAACCGCCGCCAGGTTGCGGGCGGCGTCGCAGATGGGGTGAGTGACAAACATTTCCAACTCAACCCGCCCGCTCAGAGCCAGCTCCAGCGAGGTTTTGAGGATCGAACAAAGGTAAGAGCCAAAGCGCGAGTCGGCTCGTACGGCTTCGATAGGCGCGCCCCGCACCTTGAAAGGCAGCAAACCCGCCGCGTGGACAATCTCCTCAGGAAAATAGACCTGAAAGTGACCGACCACCTTCCCCCCGGCTTCCCGCCAGCGGCGGACCGTCGGAAAGTTACCATCCTCAACCAGCTCCCGGCACTGGTACAAGATTTCTTCCAGCGGTTGGCCGCGCCACTCGGTAAAGATTTGAGGTGCCATTCTACCCTCCCAACACAATAGTAATCAGATGTCAGTAGCCAGTAGTCAGATAAGGCAACTCCAAGAAAGTAATTATCCAAAGTCCGTGATACGTAATGCGTGATGGTATCCAGGCAAGATTTCTTACGCATCACGTATCACGCATCAAGCCGGTGAGAACAATTGGATGATTTAAATCTTGGAACTGCCTAAGTCCTGCCACCCTGCTACCTTTTTACATTTCACTGTCATAATCCACATAAATCGTCTGAGCGGTGAGATAATTCCCGCAAACCCCGCAGTACTTAAATTCGGCGGGCAGATTGGTGGCCCCGCAACTGGGGCAGGTTTGAGAGTACGGCCCCCATCTAAATTCGCTCGATTTGCCCGCCGCCGCCGCTTCGCGCAACTTGAGGTAATCGGCCGGGCGCTTCTCGACAAAGGCCTGCATGCCCTCCAGCGGCTCCCAGGAAGCGTAATGGATGGCCAGCCAGTCGCGAGCGTGGCCGATGGTCTGGTGCCAGGCCATGTCTTTCCAGAAATTGACGTTTTGCTTGGTGTAGCGGGTACACTCCGGGAATTTACGGATGAGCTTTTGGACTAACTCGTCCACCGCTTCATCCAATTTGCTCAAATCAATGGTGTAGCCGTTCTTTTCCTGCTGGGCCTGTTTGATCTCCTCCGGTGACGCCCGCTCGATAAACTGCCCCTCTCTGGTCACCGAAGGAGCTACGCGATTGACCAGACCCCACTCCAGGGCTTGATAGGCCGGGATGCGCTCGTTCAGCAGCAGCATCTCTCGCGCCCGCCGGTCGCCCACGGTGATGGGCAGCCATTGGGTCGAGCCGCCGCAGGCCACGCTGCCCACGCTGGTGCCTACCTGCCCAATATAAGCGTGTTCGGCCATCACCGACAGGTCACAGGCCAACTGGCTCTCGTTGCCGCCGCCAACGGCTATCCCGTTTATTCGGGCAATGACCGGCTTGCCAGAGTTCAGAATGGCCTCGATGTATGCCTTGAACAGCCCCATGTACTTCCAGTAATCGCGGGGGGTCTGGGTGTATTGGGCCTCGTACTCTTTAACGTCGCCGCCGGTACAGAAAGCACTCTGCCCGGCCCCGGTAAAGACAATCACCGCCACCCGGTCATCAAAACTGGCATCGCGGAAGGCTGTGGCCAACTCTTCCAGGGCCAGGGTGCTGTAGGCGTTGTAGTTGTGGGGCCGGTTAATGGTGATGCGGGCCACCCAGTCCCCTTTTTCATAGAGAATATCCTTAAAAGCGAAACCTTTAGCTGGCTTGGTTTGGAAATAACCCATTCGTTTACCTCCTGAGTAGACTCTTTAGCAACAAAAAACCACCTTTCTCCTAGTTAGGAGAAGATGGTCTTCTTAACGCTCAAATATAAACGGGACGGCAGCGGGTCGTCGGCTGCTTGGAAGGAAGGAACCCTTTCACCCGAATAACACCTGTCACTTATTTTAATTGCACAGAGAAAGTGACATATATCGGGGCGTAAAAAAAGATTTACTAATTGGCCGCTCACAACAAACCTCTCATCAACACTGATGGCCCAAAAGGGCAGTGAACACAATAGCACGCTATATATGTCACTTTTATAGCTTATCGTTAAATAAGTGAGATACATCGAAATATAACATGGCTTTTTTATTTTGTCAATAGTTTTTCAACATAAGTTTTTTAAGTCCTGTTTCTTTAAGCTTTAATTTGAGCCAGGGATGATTCTTTGGCCTGACCTACCAGTACTGCATGTGGCTGCAACGCCCGCTCTATTTTGAGTCGCAGCCCCATCTTTTATGACAGATGTCAGCTATAAAAATGACACATGTCACTATTAACTCGGAGTTAGTTGGTCTATCCTGGGGGTAATGCCTCATAGGGCAGGATCGTTCGATGCATGCTCAAACTCCCCAAGCGGCAATCTTTTTGGTTAGTCTATTGAATATCTTGTAAGCAGGGAAGGTGAGGAAGTGACTGTAGTGGAGCAAGTGTCTGCTACCTTCTAACCTCCTGATGAATAGCGCCCATGTTGCCAAATCGTATCGTCTTACGAGAGTTTTTTACCATTAATCAGCCTGTGCTTTTCTTTGTGTCTGGCCTAATTTTCTTCGTGCTGGGGCTGGCCATCACTCTTCGCTCGCGGCGACATAGCCGACTAGTTCTGGGACGGAGCCTGCACTGGTTTGCTCTTTTTGGCTTCCTCCTGGGTCTGTCTGAGTGGGGCGGTGTCTTTATCCCTATTCAAGCGACCTACCTGCCACCTCACCTCGTCAATCTCTTCAGAGTGGTTCAACTGGGGCTGCTGGTCCTCTCCTTGGCCTGTCTGTTCCAATATGGCATTGATCTGTTGCGACCCCTGCCGCCTGCCTGGACCTGGTTGCGCTGGTTGCCGGTGACGTTGCTGTTCCTATGGTCACTCACCGGGGTGACCGGGCTGATCGTGACCCCCCTTACGCTCGTCGAGGGACTAAAGCATGCCGAGATCTGGGGCAGATATCTGTTCGGCTGGCCTGGCGCCCTCCTGGTCGCTTATAGCTTACGGCGTCGCACCTTCCGGCTTATCGCACCCCTGGGCGAAACCCGGACCCTACGGACCCTCCGGCTGGTGGGGCTGGCTTTGATCGGGTTTGCCCTTATGGGTGGGTTGGTGGTTCCTCCCGCTCCATTTCCCCCGGCCAACTGGCTCAATACGGCTTTATTCGAGACCTGGCTGGGCATCCCAGCCCAGGTTTTCCGCAGCCTCTTGGGGTTGATAATGGTTGTTGCCCTCAGCCGCGCCCTTGAGATTTTTGAGCTGGAACTTGATAGCCGGTTAAACGCGTTGGAGGAAGCTCACATTCTGGCCACTGAGCGCGAACAAATTGGCCGGGAGCTGCACGACCGAACTCTCCAGATGGCTTACGCCGCTGGCTTAATGGTAGATGCGGCCCGCCACGCCCTGCATCGCTGGGAAGATGAAGCGGTACATAACAGCCTGGATCAAGCTGAGCAGATTCTGGGCCGGGCTGTAACCGACATCCGCCAGTATATTACCAACTTGCAGACTCAGCCGACTGCTTTAAGCTTGGCTAATGGGTTAGCTCAATTGATCCGCGAGAGTAGGCTAACCCCCATCGCCGAGGTGGAGATTGATTTGCCCGAGGATCGGCCGCTGGCCCCTCGCCAGATGAGTCATCTTCTAGCCATTGCCAGGGAAGCCCTGATCAACGTGGCCCATCACGCGCGGGCTGAGTGTGTCAAACTTGCCGTCCAGATGCGGGCAGATTATCTTTGCTTGAGTGTGAGCGACAATGGCGCTGGCTTTCCCCCGGATTATGTGGTCGGTTACGGCCTGCGCAATATGCAAGAGCGAGCGCGGCTATTAGGCGGAAAATTGATCATCAAGAGCCGGCCAGGTCAGGGCACCCATCTGGAATTGATCATTCCTTGCGACTTATAAAAAGCTCTGCAATACCAAATTTTTATAGTCACGTAGGGTTGACCTAATTTAAGGCAATTTGACGCCCCGATGTCCTGAGGCCCTCAGGACGCTTCTAACCTTTTGGGCCAGATTATTAACCGTAAAGGGTTTTTGCAGAAAGTTCACGCCCTCATCCAACACGCCATGATGGACAATGGCGTTATCCGTATAACCCGACATATACAAGACCTTGATGCTAGGATAAATAGCCGCCACTTGGTGATACAGCGCTTTACCGTTCATGCCCGGCATAATGACATCGGTCAGCAGCAGGTGAATGGTTTCTTTATATTCGGTGGCCAGTTGCACAGCCTCGCTGGGGCTTTGGGCCTCGATGACCTTATAACCGTGGGCGGCCAGGGTCTCGCACACCAATTGGCGCACCATCTCTTCATCTTCAACCACCAAAATGGTTTCTGTCCCACTCATAGAGACGGGTTTTTCCGTAGCAACTATAACTGGTCGCTGGGCGGCATCTTTTGCCTGCGGCAGATAAATTTTGAAGGTAGCCCCATGGCCCGGTTCGCTGTAGACCCAGATACTGCCGCCGTGTTGTTGAATAATACCAAAGACGGTGGCTAGGCCCAGACCCGTTCCTTTACTTTCTGCTTTGGTGGTAAAAAAGGGTTCAAAAATGCGTTCCTTTGTAGTGGCGTCCATGCCGTGGCCGGTATCGCTGACCGATAGCATGGCAAAATGGCCGGGGATTTGCAGCCCTGCGTGTTTCTTCACATATTCTTCCTCTAGGTAAACGTTGGCCGTTTCTATGGTTAATTTGCCGCCCGTGGGCATAGCATCGCGGGCATTGATGACCAAGTTTAGCAGCACCTGCTCAAGTTGTCCTTTGTCGGCCTTAACTTGATAAAGAGCTGGCTCCAGAAATATTTCTAACTCAATATCTTCCCCAATCAGCCGCCGAATCATCTCGCTGAAGTCCAGAATGACCGTGTTAAGGCCTAAGACCCGCATTTCCAGCACTTGCTGGCGGCTAAAGGCCAAAATCTGGCGAACCAGACCGGCGGCCCGGTCGGCCGCTTTTCTTATTCGCGTTAAATCGGCGTAGAGTTCGTCATCCGGGGGCAGTTTTAGTAGACTCAATTCGGCATAGCCGATGATAGGCAGCAGGATGTTGTTGAAATCGTGGGCAATGCCCCCGGCCAGGCGGCCAATAGCCTCCATCTTTTGGGCCTGCAGCAAGCGGGCTTCCAGTTGTTTACGTTCGGTGATGTTTCTCTGAATAGCCAGAAAGCCGGCGATACGGCCGCGGTCATCCAGAAAAGGGCTAACCGTCTCTTCGATGAAGATGAAACGGCCGTCCTTTGATTTGTTGATGACCTCGCCGCGAAACAACTCGCCGCGCAGTATTGTTTCCCAAAACTGCTCATAAACTTCCTGGCTCTGCCGGCCGCTCTTTAAGATGCGCGGTGTCACTTTACCAACCACCTCTTCCTGGTTGTACCCGTACAAAGCGGTGAATTGCGCATTGATCGAAGTGATAAGGCCCTCCTTATCGGTCATAAAGACAATATCGCCGGAAGCATTGACCGCCAGAGAAAGGTCTTGCAGCGATTTTTCAGCCTGCTTGCCTTCGGTGATGTCGCGGTAATTGACCACTACAGCCTGCACGCTGGGGTCAGCCAGCAGGTTGGCCCCGGTTACTTCAAGCCAACGCCAACTGCCATCCTTGCAGCGGGAACGTAACTGGATGCTCACGTCCGCACTTGGTTCTTGTATCAGGCCGGCAAAAAGACGTCTGGCATTATCAAGGTCGTCGGGGTGGATTAAATCGAATCCACTCCGGCCAATTCGCTCCTCGGCGGAATAGCCCGTGAGGCGCAACCCCGAGGGACTTTGGTAAACAATATCGCCGGTAACATTCAGCAAGACGATGGCGTCCGCGCTGTTTTCAATCAAGGCCCGGAAGCGCTGCTCGCTGGCAACT
Organism: Anaerolineae bacterium; assembly: GCA_023382535.1. The sequence continues at coordinate 133,237 of JAHDWA010000021.1, forward strand.
ATCTTTTCCTCGGCCTGCCTGCGTTCGGTGATTTCGGCGGCCATACGCTCCTTGCTCTGGGTTAACTGGACGGCCATAGCATTGAAGGACTGTGATAGCTCGTTTATCTCTTTAATACGGTAAAAACGCAGCGGCTGCGTCCATGCCCCACCGGCCAGCAATTTGGCGGCCTGGTTCAGGTTCACCAGGGCTTGCGACACTCGCCGGGCGGTGATGATGCTGGCCGTAAGAACCGCCGCCAGCGCGGCTACAGTCAGCCAAACGGTGCTGCGGCTATTGGCTTGAAGAGGAGTCATAAAATCAGCTTCAGGAATGAGCACCACCACCAGCCAGTCCAGGTTTGGCTTTTGGTAAAAAGGGAAAACCTGGGCCAGATAGCGCCGGTCATTTAGCTCAAAGACAAAATTCTGCCAGTTCTCGATAGATTCCATGTTGCCAAATTGGGCCGCCAGTTGAGCTGCGCCTTGTTGAATCAGGGGTACATTGCTGGCGGCGGCCAAAAAGCGTTGGGGTGGTTGGCCCTTTTCGGCGGTGGTCAAGAGAGATTCGCCGGTTGAAGCGGCCACCAGCAGGCCGGAGGAGCGTTCTATAATAAAGATTTCTCTGCTTTTGTCGGCGGTTAAATTCTGCAAAAAGGCGTTGAGATGGGAAAGGAAGATGTCGCTGGAGACCACGCCCAGCAACTCTCCGTGAGCATCATAAACCGGGCGGCTGACGGCCAGGGCCAAGTCCTGCCCGGTAGCCAGAATGTAAATATCACTCCAGGCGGATTGGCCGCTTGCCACGGCGCGGGCGTACCAGGGGTGGATACGAGCGTCGAAATCGGGGATGGTGGTTAACAGGTCGGCCCGGTTGCCCCGTTCATCGGCGGCGTATTTTCTAAAGGGGCCGGCGGCAAAGCTATCGGTGGCAGCGATATACAAAAGGCCGCCAGCGCCCTCACGCCCGGCGTCTACCAGACCGCCTTGCGGGTTGCCAAAATAAATACTGCTGACGCTCTCAAAAAGCTGAAGCTGCTGCCAGAAGTAACGCTCCAAAGCGGCGGAGTCGCCGGGGTTTATCAGCTCATCTTGGATAGCATTGGCGTTAATCTGGTTGAGCAGGTGGGGTGTTTCCAAAAAGGTTTCCAGTTCCCGCTCGATTTGAATGGCGATTTCGCGCTGTAGCTGGATGGTCGCTTCATTAACAGCCTGCTGCCCGTTACGAAAGGAGAGATAGCCGGCTGAGCCAACGGCCAGGGCTGTTAGCAATGCAAAGGGCACAAGCAGGACAATAAGCAAAGGGACATTCTTAAATTTGAATGGAAAGTTGTTTTTAAGGTGAGCCGGAAGCATAATAGCTTATTATATCATAACCGGCGCATAATTTTGGATTATCAGGAAGATATTTTGCGGGACAGGAAATCACAACTATTCGTCTTAGTGTTGAAGAACCTGTGGTGGTGACGTAGCCATTGTGGGTTTACTGACCCCCTCGGTCGAACGAATTAGTTGTTTGAGAAGAGGAACTCAATGTTTCGAGGATGGGGTATATTAAATTGGGTCAAATGAACCGACTCTTTAACTTCCACCTTCAAACCTCAAACAAGCTTCTGAGTCGGTGGTTATTTGGCTTATGCTTTTTGATTGCTCTGATGGTAATTCTGGGCGGTTTTGTGCGCTTGACCCGTTCAGGACTTTCGATTGTGGAGTGGCGGGTTATCACCGGGGTGGTACCGCCCCTTAGCGAAGCGGCCTGGCAGGCAGCCTTCGTCAAGTACCAACAAACGCCTGAGTATCGCCATATCAATCACACCATGACTCTCCCGGAGTACAAGTTCATCTACTACGTTGAATACTCCCATCGCCTGCTGGGCCGATTGACCGGGTTGATGCTGGTCATTCCTCTTACTATTTTTCTTATCGGCAAAACCATCTCCCGCCGAGAAGGTTCGCTTTATCTGGGCCTGGGCTTGTTCTTTGCCTTGCAGGGAGTGATGGGCTGGTACATGGTCAAGAGTGGCCTCGTTGACCAACCTGCGGTCAGTCATTATCGTCTGACAGCTCACTTGCTGTTGGCCTTGCTTTTGTTTGGTCTCTGCTTCTGGCTCGCTTTGAGCAAGGCCAACCAAATTTTGACCTTAAAACAAATGCCCGGACACCCCCCGATTTTCAAGCTGTCACTGGGTTTGGCGGTGGTCTTGGTTATTCAGATCACCTACGGCGGCTTAATGGCCGGTTTAAAAGCCGGCTACATCTCAGACACATTTCCATTGATGTTTGGCTACCTGGTTCCACCGGGCCTGCTGTCGTCGTTTCACCCCTGGCCGGCAAACCTGGTAGCTAACCCGGTCACAGTTCATTTTGTGCATCGCTGGCTGGCCTTCATAGTTTTGGCCCTGGCCGGCTTTCTTTTTTATCAGGTTAGAAACAGGGGGTATGGCCATAGATTACAATTGAGCGTCCTGGCCTTTTTGGTACTGGGTGCGGTGCAGATACTATTGGGTCTTGGGGTGATTACCTGGCACGTCCCCCTAGCTCTGGCCTTAGCCCATCAGGCGGTGGCGCTGGGCTTATTTGCACTGGCCTTATTTATCAGTTACCTGTCGCGGGTAGATCAGGCTTATCATGATTTTCGGCGGGCCAGCTCGCTGGCATAGCGCACCCCCAACATAGACGCATTCTCTTTGAGCCAATCGGTCAGGCGAGTGGGGTCAGCTGGCGGCGAGTTGACGTAAAGTAAATCCGCCATCAACCCTTCAATCTCCTCGCGGTTGCCTATATTTTTGATTACTCTGATGGTGATTTGGGGCGGTTTTGCCCTTACTTTCGTCGTTGATACCGATGACCAACAGCGATACTGTTATCGCGGCGGCCACCACGTGCAAAAATGCGGCTACGGTACTAGCCAGGATAGTTTTGTAAGGAACGGGCACAGCATAGTCCGGGATGAAGCTAATCAGCAGCACGACGACAGAAATGATGATAAAGATAAGAACCGGCCGAGCCGTATGCCCGGCCAACCAGGCAAAAAGGGCTGTCGCCACAACGGTTGGGACAAGCGTAAAAATAGCCGAACGGAAATAGTTATCCAGCGGGGCAAACAGGGCAATCTCCGGCCAAATAGAAATAGATAGGGCTTGCACCACCAGGACAGCTATGACACTGGCTGCGGCTGCCAGAAAGCCTCTTTTCACCCAATCGCTGCTTGTCATAGCCTCACGGGGGCGAACATTAATGTTAGCTTGATTTCTCATAAAACTTTCTCCTGTGGTACGGGTGATGATTACTCACACTACAATATGCCTCAGATGAGCAGCTGGAAAAACTCACCTCAACTGGGAACCTCAAGGAATGACTCGCGGACAAGGCAAACTCTCTCGCCCTCTCTTTTAACCCCACCAGCAAGCAGCCACAGGGCGATAATACCGAGAAAGGCCTGGGTGCTGAGCTGCGGCGCATAGCCGCCAGCAGCCAACAATAGGATGGCCCAGCCGGCCGGCTCCTTCCGGCGCAGCGCTGCGGCCGCCGTCACGCCGGCTAACCAGAGACTCAGGGTGTACAGCGGCCAGGGCAAGTAGAGAGTCAGGCCAGTAGACCAGACCGCCAGGGTCCCGGTCAGGGCCGGGTTGGCCAGGTAGAGCCCGGTGAAGGCCAGGGCCGGGCCGGCGGCCATAAACATCTCCCGGCGCGACGCCCCTCGCCCGTAGGCATACCATAAGCTCCCCGCGCTAGCAACAACCAGCAGTTCCCCCAGGTTAAAGAGGGTTTCAGTTAAGGGCGGCGGGCCAGGCCAGCCCCAGGCGGTGTACCAGGCGGGCAGGAGTTGGTACAAGCGCCCCAGCAGCAGGGCCAGAGCCGGGAGCAGCAGCCCGATGTGCCGGCCCCGGGTGGCGATAATAACCACAGCGACCACCCCCAACCCCAGGTTAGCGACCACCCCCCAGCCCGTCGGTGCGACCCACAGAAACATCAGGCTGAAGCCGACCTGGCTCAGCAAGATAAGCGATAACCCAACTCCCAGGACAGACCTGACCGCTGTGTCCGGGGAAAAGCTGTCAGGCTGGCGGCCAGTTTGCCATTCGCGCCAGGCCATCCAGCCCAACATGCCCAGCCCCAACAGGCCGGCCAGGGTGGTTGCTAATTGCCCGGCCAGGGTGAGCGCCTCATAAAGTACCAGCACTGGCGGCGGCTTGGGTATGAAGATGGCGGCGCGGGTCAAGGTCCGGGCGATCAGCCAATCGGCTACGGCGGCCAGAGCCAGCCAGCGCAGCAGTCCGTCCCCTCTCATTGCTGCTCTGATAGTTTTGAAAGCAGGATCAGCACCAGTAACAGAACCAGGCTGCCGACAACGATGCTGATGAGACTCAAAGTCATGATCTGGGTGACCGGGAGCGTACTGCCCGTTGCGGCCGTGGCAACCGGAGCGGCGCTGGCCGCGGGTGCCTGGGTGGCCGGAGCAGCGGCCCCGCCCAATTGCAGCGAGACCCACTGCGAGGTAGATTTCTGCCCGTTGCGCTCGCCATTGGCCCCATCCCAGGCGGCAAAGGCAATCGAGTAGACCTGATTGGCGGTAAAACTGACGTCCTCGGCTTCGGTTGAGGTTAGATCGCGGCTAAAGATGACCCGCCATTTGCCATCGGCCCAGGCCCCGTATCCCTGCACATTTTGGCCGCCCGCCCCCTGGCTGGTCAGCGTCCCAAAACCCCCGGCGATCAGGTCTTCCACCGGCGACTCATGGCTGGTGCTGGCAAACAAATTATCTGCGGCCAGGGCCGGGACGTAGTTTACATCGGTGTAATCACCGGGGCCGGCGGCGACGCCTTTGTCCGCTTCTGCAAAAGCGTAGTAGTCGGCGTACATATTGGGGTAGAGCGTCTCCAAATCCTGGCGCGTGTCCAGATCGGCCTGCCAATCGGCCTTCCAGTGCCAGATGTTCACGTCTCCACCCAACTGGCCCATACAGTAGAAGGGCGGACCTTCGGCCAGGGGGAACTGCACGGCCACGGCGTCCCGAAAATCCTGCACCCGGACCATGGTGTCGTTTTGGGTTTCGTCGGCCCACTCAACCAGCAAAGCCAACTGCCGGTCGTTGTGCAGCGCCCGGACGGCCAGCGCCTTGATCTTGGTTTCCGGTAGCATGGGCCGGGCCACGACCTGGGCGCTCAGGGGCACTTCGATGGCCGTGGCCTGCTGCCAGAGGGGGGAGGCCAGATCTGCGGTGGGCAACACCTCTGCCACTTGCGCCGCCACCAGTGTGACTCCCTGCGAGCTGGCCAAGGGGATCTTGAAAAAAGTGAGCGCGGCGGCCAGCAGGATAATGAAACTAACAAAGATTCGATGGGGTGTGATCATGCAATGCCTCCAATTCCGATAGGGGTTCAATCTTACCGGCTTAACTCGGCGGTGGGACAGCTTGAGCAGGAGAAATCCGGGTCAAAGGGGGTATGCTGCATCTGGCTGACCAGCTGCTCCTCAAGCTCCACTCCCAGGCGGGCGGCGTCGGCCTTGACAAAGGCCACAGCAAAGCGGCCCAAAGCCAGGTACGCGCCCTCCGGGGCATTCAGGGCCAGGCTGTGGGCAAACAGGCCCAGCCAGCGCCCCAGGTGATCCTGTAAAAATTTACGCTGGGCCTCCTGACAAATTTCGGCCTGCTCAACCAGCTCCTGCCCTACCGCATAAGCCTCTTTGAGCGCCAAAACTTGCATAAACTCCAACTCCATGGCCAGATGATCCGGCCGCTCGCGCACCGCGCCGCCAATCTCAAAGCCAAAGGCGCGGTAGAAGCCGCTCAGATCGGCCAGTTCCTGGCTCTGGCGAAACTCATGGGGCAGCCCGTACTCGGTCTCGTAGCAGAGCGAGCCGGTCAGCCCAAAGGCGCGGCGATAGGCGGTTTGCAGGGCGGGCAGTTCGACCCGCTCGATGGGCGGGCTGGCCAAGCCCATCTCCAGGCCAGCCACGACCTCGGCCAGCAACGGCGCATCGGTGGTCCAATTTTCCTGGGGATAGAGAAACGCCCCGGCCAGAAAGCTGTAAACCTGGGCGCGGCGAATGATAAGATTGATGTCCATGGGTTGAACCTCTCATATCTTTTTAACTGATGGGTCGTACCTGTTCCGTCTTGCGTGGTGCGTAAGTAGTAACGGAACACGCACCACGCACCACGTTTCACCCTCAAATTGAATTGGGTCGCTCGGCCGGGCGCTCGTAGACCGGCTCGACCACGCTCAGGCGCACGGCCTCCCGCCCTTTGGCGTCAAAGCCGATGACCGTGTCGTTGTACATTTGCCAGGGTTGGCCGTTGATTTCGGTCTCCAGGGCCAGCGGCCCTTCTTCGATTTCGTAGCGAAAAATCATCTTCTGGGTGGTGCGGAAAAGCTGCAACACGGCCAGCAGTTCCCGCGAGGGTGCGGTGTAGTGGGCGATGGCCTCATCCACGCCGGGACCAAACATCTGACGTAGATAGGCGCGTGGGGCCCAGCGCGGCGGGATGTAGTAGATATTTGGCTCAGTGCCAAACTGGGGATACAAGGGCAGGGCCACCTTTTCCACCTTGATCAGGTAGTAGAGCGGATGCTCCGGCGCGGCGGCCCACGAGCCATCCGCGGCGATGTTTACCAGGCCGTTCAGCCGGATTTTGCCGGGGCAGACGGCCATGCAGCGGGTTTCCATGGGCACACCATCGCTGAGCGGGTCGTTGCCCTCCACGCGGGGATAACAAGCCACGCACTTTTCGCTGGTACGCGTTGTGCCCCGGTACATCGGCTTTTTGTAGGGGCACTGCTCCATACATTTGCGATAGCCCCGGCAACGGGCCTGGTCAATCAGGACGATGCCGTCTTCGGGGCGCTTGTAAATAGCCTTGCGCGGGCAGGCAGCGGCGCAGGCCGGATAGGTACAGTGATTGCAGATGCGCTGCAGGTAGAAAAACCAGGTCTGGTGTTCCGGCAGCGAGGCGCCTTCCAGGCTGAGGCCCAGCTTGTCACCCTTGTAGGCAGTTGAGGTATCCTCGTAAAAATTGGGGGCGCGCCACTCGCCGTCTTCGGGCAGGTAGCCGAGGGCCTGGTTGTTGGGGCCGGCGGCCTCGCTGAGGGCCAGGCCGTTGTATACCCCGTAGGGGGCTGTCTCGCCGGCCTGGCCGGTATCCCATTCAGCCTTTTGCCCGGCAGCCTGGTGGGCTTCATCCAGCAGTTGCAGAATTTTCACGTCCCAATGCTGGGGATAGCCGCCGTAAGGCTTGGTCTCGACGTTGTTCCACCACATATATTCCTGACCTTTGGAGAAAGTCCAGGTTGCTTTGCAGGCCCCGGTGCAGGTCTGGCAGCCGATGCAGCGATTGATATTGAAAACGGCCACAAACTGCTTTTGGGGATGGGCTTCTTCAAAAGCGTAATTCATCTTGCGGCCCAGATGCCAGTTATAAACTTCGGGCATAACGCCTCCTTGTTGGATGATAATGCTTGAGTCCAGGACTTGGTTCTGTCACACCTTGATGTGGATGTGTGAAACGTGAACTTTTTTATGCCTCGCGTCTCACGACGCCCCATTTCGCGCAGGTTCGCTGGATTAACTCTCGGACATAGGCTTCGCCTTTTTGCCGGTAGATGCGATGGGTCGCCAGGTACACCGGGCTGGTAAACAGACCCATGAGCCGCCGCTCGCCCCAACCCAGGCGGACATATTCCTCAACCATTATTTCGGCCATAGCCTCGAGCTGGCCCGGCTCGCCGGGCAGGGCCATGCCAACCAGTTCCAGCGGATCTTCTTCGACAAATTCATCGTAGGGCATATTAGGCTTCCTTTACCTCAACCATTTCGCCGTTGAGGTAGCGCTGCATGAAATCGTTCTCGTGGCCAGGGGTCAGGCCGCGGGTGGCCGGTTCCCACTTGCCCTGGCCGTTCAGACCACCGTCTTCGGCCTTGGTCACTTTGACCAGCGTCTCTTTGGGCACGGTGTTGAGGGCGTGGTTGTCGGCCTCGCCGCCAAAGATGAAGCCGGTCGCCGCTTTAGTTTTGTGGAAAAGGGTGTCGGTCTGGTGCATGGGCATGGACCAGTCGCGGGTGAGCGACTGCTGCGAGCCGTAGCGCAGGTTGGCCATGTAGCCGGTGCCCTCCGATTTGGCCAGACCGTCGGGCCGGGTTTCGTGGGCCAGCACCGATTTCTCGGTGGCCATGAAGGGGCCGTGCTTGAGCATGATGATGTGGTAGGGATAGGCCGGGTTGTATTTGACCCGCAGCATCAGCCGGGCCACTTTGTAGAAGGGGTCGTCGGGCTGCCAGCCGATATAGGGACGGTCAGCTGGGTTGGCGTCCACGTAAACGTAATCGCCATCCTCGATGCCCAAATCCTGGGCGGCCTGCGGGTTCATGTGCAGTTGGTGATCGCCGGGGCCGGGCAGGCGCTTGTCCACGCGGTAGGGGTCGCCAAAGTTAGAGTCGAGGATGATGGTCCAGTCTACCGTGCTCCAGGAGGAGTGGACGCGGTGGCGGGTCTTGGGGGTCAGGCAGTAAAAGTGATAGCCCTGTTCCCAGAGCGCGTTTTTGGTCTGCTTGACCTGCGCCCAATTCATAGCGACGTTGCGCACGGTGCGCTCCTCCCAGCCCATGGCGTCGAGGGGGATGCCGTAGTCGTCGGGGCGGACAAAGCGGCTGGCGGTGACGATGACGTTGGGCAGGTAGGGCGTGGCTTCCGGGCTTTCGCGGTGGCTGATGATGTTCTCGCCGTATTCCACGGCTTCGGGGATGTCGCAGTAGGCGTTGAGCCGCCCGGTGTCGGTAAAGAAGGGGACGGAGTCGTTGATTTGCTCCCAGAAGGGGATGCGCGGGTAGGTGCGGAAAAGCATCATGGCCGCGCCCGGCTCGCCGTACTTGCCGCCAATAATGTCCTCAAATTTGTAGCCGCTGGTCGTCAGCGACGAATCGAGCAGCCGCTGGATATAAACTTCGGGCCGGCCTTCCAGGATGAATTTCCAGTAATCGCGGAAACGTTGATCGCCCAGTTGATCGCCGATGGCGGCGGCCGTTTCGGCCAGGATACGGCTGTCGTCGCGGGTGTCGTAGACCGGGGGGATGCCGCCTTTCCAGATTTGCAGGAAGGGGTTGGAGCAGGAGGCGGTGATTTCGTAGGTTTCAAACTCGGCCCAGGAGTTGGCCGCCAGGCCAAAATCGGCGTACTCGACGCTGGCCGTCATTTCGATGTCTACCGAGATGATCAGTTCGATGTTGGGGTTGACGTTTTTAATCATCTCGTAGTGGTGCTTGGCGTTGTTGAGCAGGTTGACGTTGGTAAAGAACTGCACTTTGGTCGGCGTGGGCATGTGGGTCTGGCCGGTGAAGACCTTGCGGCCATACTTGGGCGTGTCTACAATCAGCGGCCGCTCGGAGTGGTTCCAGTAGGCCGGTTCTTCGTCTTTGGTGTAGGCGTGGGCGTGAATCTCTTTGCCGGCGGCGATCTCGTCCAGGTTCGGCTCAAAGGGGTCTTCGGCCACCCAGCCTTTGAAGCCCGGCCCGGTTTGGGGCGATCCCTGGAACAGCGCCGCTTTGTAGTTGCCGGCCCAGGTGTAGCAGCCCGCGCCCGGCTTGCCGATGTTGCCGGTGAGCATGAGAGGCAAAAATTGAGCGCGGTTGGCCAGGGTGGCGTGGAACCAGTGGTTGATGCCCTCGCCGATGTGGATGGCGGTGGGCTTGATGGTGGCGATGTCGTTGGCCAGGCGCTCGATCAGCTCTTTGGGAGCGTGGGTGATCTCGGCGACAGTATCCAGGTCATAATCTTTGAGATGTTCCTGGTACATGGCCCACAGGGTCAGCACTTCCACCTCCGCGCCATCAGCCAGGGTAATCATGCCCGACCAGTCGAGCGCGGGGTCAATGCCCTTGCCGGTCATGGCCGCGCCCACGTCGTCGCGGGTCAGGGCGACCAGCTCGCCGCTCTTTTCGTCGCGCACCACGTAATCGCCCAATTTGTCGTACTGTTCCGGGGTGAGGCCCTGGAGGTTGAAGCTGGGGCCGTCGGGGTCAAGGCCGGGTGCGTAATCGGGGAAAACATCGGCCGCCCGCAGCCGTTGGAGGGTATCGGCCCGCACCAGCAGGGGGAAGTCGGTGAAGCGTTTGACAAACTCTTCGTCGTACTTTTGATTGTCTATCAGCCAGCGGGTGATGCCCAGAAAGAGGGCCGTATCGGTGGCCGGGCGGATCGGAATCCAGTAATCCGACTTGGTGGCTGGGGGGGAATATTCGGGGGTGATGGTCACAATTTTGGCCCCCCGCTCCATCGCTTCGATGAAGAAGTGGGACTCGGCCATTTTGTTTTCGACCAGGTTTTTACCGCATTGGATGTGCAGCATCGAGTTGCGCAGGTCGTTAAAATCCTCATCGGAGGTTTGCAGGCCGGTAGTAAAGGGGTGGCCGGGGGCCTGGTCGCCGTGCCAGGTGTAGTTGGACCAGATGCGCCCGCCCCGGGCCTCTTCCGGCTCGACGCCGCGCACGTGGGTATCGAGCAGGGCCAGGGTGTTGGAGAAACGGTACATGCCGTACTTGCCGATGACCCCCAACAGCCCCATGCCGCCGCGACACTTGAAGGTGCGCGTCCCGGCTCCGCCCATCGCTTCGATCATCTCCTCCGGGTAGCCCTGTTTCCGCAAGAGGTCCGCACCTTTGTCGCCGGAGTAGCGGGTGGCGATGGCGATCATGCCGCGGGCGATGTAGTCGTAGGCCGTTTCCCAGGAGACGGGCAGCAGCTCATCCGCGCCCCGCGCGTCGAACTTGTACTTGCTTTTGTTCTCCGGAGTCAGTTCGGGGAAGCCGTCGTCGGCCCAGGCCTGCCAGCCTTTGCGCATGAGCGGCCCTTTAAGGCGGTGCGGCCCGTACACCCGGCGATGGAAGGTCTGCCCCTTTTTACAGCCGCGCGGGTGCCAGTGCGCGGTGGCCTTGTTGCCGTACAGGTCGCCGTAGTTGCCGACATCGTAATTGGTTTCGGAGCGGAGGATGATACCGTTGCGGGTAAAGGCCCGCAGGCGGCAGGCGTGGGTGTCGTTGGGGGAGCAGACGTAGGTAAATGAGGAGTCGTACTGGTACTGGTTGCGGTAGATTTTTTCCCAGCCCCGGTCCGGGTAGCCGGCCAGGGGGTTGTCTACCTGGATGGGTGTGAGCAACTGCAACTGCGGCTCGGACAGAGCCAGCGCCAGGGCCGAGGCCCCGGACAACTTCAGAAAATCCCGGCGCGAAAAAAAAGTCATAGACCAACCTCCTTTGGCAGGTTAAAATTGGACTTTCAACTCGTACTCGACAACTTCACCCCAAGTTGAAATGAATGACGGATGAGGGCGAAGTAGAAGAAAAACGGGATTAACGATTTTAAGGGGTAATCCAAAAGCCCACCCGGAGGGGGGCCAGGTGTGAACAGCTTTTGAACTACCCCGCTGAGAGGTAGTATAGCAGGTTATATGGTCAGTGGATGTGACTTTTGTCACATTCAGTCTTACGGAAATTGACTCATAATTAGGTCTGACCTTGCTGCCTCAACGCCAACTGCCTCGTTTGAGTCCAGCCATCACTTCAGTATGATCCTCAAAAGTGGGTGGGGGCGTAACCACGTGCAAGATAACCAACCGGGTTTCGGCTTTGATGCCCCGCGCCTCTCCCGCCGGTACAAAGACCAGGCTGCCGGGGCCAAGCCGCGTCTCCTGCTCGCCGGCCGCTACCAGCGCTTCGCCCTCCAAAATGGTCAGGGTCAAATCTACATTGGGTTGATGCACCGGGATAAACTGGCCGGGTTCAAAACAGGCCAGAACCACTTTAACCCGCTCATTTTCAGTCAGGACAACCGGATTGAATCGCTGCTCGATAAAAGCCGCAGCTTGTTGGTATGAAGTTAGCACAATGGTCATAAACCTCTCCTCAAAAATTAGTAGACGGCAGACGGTATGCGAAGCGGTAGACAGAGATAACAAATATCTCCCTGCTACTCTGCCGCCTTGCTACCTTTTTTATTGTTGACGGCCTGTCACAGACTCGTGAACACTCAATTTTTTAATGCGCAAGCTCAACTGCTTGCTGTCGCACCAGGCAGATTTTCTCGGCCTCCGTCTCAAAAAAGTAACCAGAACCGCCCTCGCTGACGACTTGCAGAATCCTGTGATGATCCCGCACCCGAATACCACCCAAAACGTGTACCCCGCGTTCAAAAAACGGCGGGGGCCAGGGTGAGGCGGTGGGTCCAGCCAGAACAACCGCCCGCGCACCGCTGGCTGCTTGCAATAGGGCGTCAAGGCCGCCTTCCACCAACGCCGAGCCGGTGATGATGACTACGCTGGCCTGAGCTACAACCTCGATTGCCTTTTCGGGTGATTGCCAGAAGGGCAACTCGTCTGCTTTCAGAGCCTCGCGGTGCTTATCCACCACCCATAACTGCGACACTCGCCCCTTCAAGGTTTTGATAAAGGGCACAAAGCCGCCTACCATCGCCACCCGATCCTGAGCCTGAATCGCTGCAGCAGCCAGGACGTCCACACCGGCAAGCAGTTGCCCGCCCGGCACGCCGTGATGGGCCACCGCCTGGGCCGAAAGCGCATTGAGTACAGCCACGCCAACGGCTCGGCGCAATGGAACCGGCGAGAGCGCGTACTTGGCTAGGGTCCAGGCATCTTGCCCGGCCAGCCGCCCCGCCGGCGGGGCGGCTGCCGCCGACTTGGGGCAGCAGACGGTATCGCTCAAATCTCGTGGGGTAAAAGCCACTCCGACATGCGTGGTGGAAAGCTGCGCTGCGGTATAAAAGACGCCAATACGAACGTCGGTGACGATGATGGGTTCACCTTCCAGGACACACCATAATTCGGCCAGCCAGGCTTCGACGATGCTCATGCTTCCCCCTTCAAGGTGTTGTGGCCGGCCGGCCAACGCGAACTCGCCAGACCTGCGGTCCTTGCTCCAGGTAATCCCAGGTAAACTGACCCTCGCGCTCGAATTTGAACTGATAGTAGAGGGGCTTCGGGTCGTAGTCATTGACCAGGATGAAGGCTTCGCCGGCTTTTAGATTTTCAAAGGTTTGGAAAATAAGGGGATGACGTTGCGGCGGCGCAATCTGGCGCACATCCACTACCACCTCCTCCTGTTGCTTTGGTTGATGACTAATGGTACTCATAAAGTTGACCTCCTGCTGTTTTTTAAGTTAAATATGGGGTCTTTTTAACCCTTCGGGTTAGATTTTAGATACTTCAAGCCGTGACCAGATTTTGAGGGAGATGCTTTGCAGGGCCAGACCTGCTTGAGTATCGGGCTGTAAGACAACGGGTAATCCCCGATCGCCGCCTTCTCGCACGGCGGGTTCCATGGGTACTTCCCCCAACAAGGGCAGGCCCAGCGCATCGGCCAATCCCTGGCCCCCACCCTGGCCGAACAGGTAGTGAGGGGTGTGACACGTCGGGCAGGCAAAATAGCTCATATTCTCAACCAGTCCCAGGATGGGTATGTCAAACTGGCGGAACATGCTGACCGCCCGGCGCGCATCATCCAGGGCCACCTCCTGTGGGGTGACAACAACCAAGGCCCCATCGGGCCGGGTGCGTTGAGCCAGTGAGATAACGATATCGCCGGTGCCGGGCGGCAGGTCGGCCACCAGCACATCCAGCTCACCCCAGGCCACATCGGTGATGAATTGCTTGATGAGTTTGTCGGTGATAGGGCCGCGCCAGATGATAGATTCATCCGCTTTGACCAGCAGCCCCAGCGACACCAGGCGCAGTCCGTGAACCTCGGCCGGCGCAATCTTACCATTCTGATTGGGCGGCAGTTCGGTTACGCCCAGCATGCGCGGCGTATTGGGGCCGTAGACATCCGTATCCATCAAGCCGACGCGCAAGCCCTGCCGGACCAGGGCTACCGCCAAGTTGACCGCCACGGTTGATTTGCCCACCCCACCTTTGCCGCTGCCCACAGCCAGCATATAACGGATAGTGGGCCGCTCAAGGGTAGTCGAGGCGGTATGGGCTTGAAGCGTAACCGGCTGGGCCGCTTCCAGGCGCAATTTTTTGATCTCCGGCAGGGGTTGGAGAGCTTGGTGGACGGCAGCAGCAATCGCTTCCTGAGTCTCATGATCCAGGTGGCCCATGTCCAGCGTGATGACAACCGCGCCATCCTCGGCAGCCACCCGCCGAACCAGGCCGAACGAGACAATATCCCGGCTGTAACCTGGATAAGAGACGGTTTTAAGAATATGCCAAATTTTGTCTTTGAGTGTCACGGTTTAACGCACCCACCCTAACTGAGCCTGGGCCTGCTCCGACATCAGCCCGGGATGCCAGGGTGGCTCCCAGACCAGCCTGAGATTGACCGATTCGACCTCGGCGATCTGTTGCCAGATAGCCGCTTCGACCATCTCAAGCAAATAGCCGCTCAACGGGCAAGCTGGGGTGGTCATGGTCATGGCCAACTCAACCTGACTGCCCTGGACCTCAAGGCTGTAGATTAGTCCCAAATCCACAATATTCAGACCCAACTCCGGGTCAATCACCTGGCGCAGCGCTTGCTGCACCTGTTCTTGCGAAATCATTTTTGCCTCATTCAAACTTCTTGCTGAGTCTTGAACCGAGGTGGTTACTGTCATTGCCCTTGCTCCTCTCGTCTGGTTCTATCCTTTCTATGGCTGATGCGCCGGCTGGTAAGTACCGGGTACGGTTCGAAAGCTGATGCTCAGCCGGTTCCAGCCATTGATGGCGATAATAGCTATGGTCAGGTCAACCAGTTCCTTCTCGGTAAACTGCTGCCGGACCAGCGCGTACACCTCATCCGGAACGTGTTCTTTGGTCACCTCCGTCACTGCCTCGGTCCAGGTCAGGGCCGCACGCTCGCGCTCGGTGAAAAACGGCGTTTCCTCCCAAGCGGTGAGGGCGTACAGGCGTTGTTCGCTTTCGTCCCTGGCTCGGGCATCTTTGGTATGCATGTCAATGCAGTAGGCACAGCCGTTAATCTGGGAGGCCCGGGTCTTGACCAATTCAAGGAGCGATGGCTCCAGGTCACTTTGCTGCACATACGTCTCCAGCTCACGCATGGCCCTGTATGCCGCAGGCGCGATCTTCTTATACTCAAGCCGTGATTGCATTGGGTTTCTCTCCTTTTAGCTCCATGCTCAAGACGAGTCACAATACTCTATCACGCCATCCATGAAAAACGCATAGAAAAAAACAGTAGCCCCATGAAAAAACTATGAAAAACCGCTGCTGTAAATACCTGCATGAGATGTAAACCTTGATAGCAGGGCAGAGATGATCTACTACATCGTGGTTATATAATTTGCCCAGATTTGATGGACTGGCGCAATCCAGCTTTTTCCTTTTTGGGGAAGATGGTTTTGAAAGCAACCTTAAACGTTCGCTGCCAGTTGAGCCAAAAATCCTTGCGTGCGAGTGTCTGCACAACCCGGTGTGGGCGCAGGTAAAAGCGGCGGTAGGCTTCTTTCCACTTTCGCTCCACCAGCTCGGCGGTCATCCCCTCTAACTCATAACGGGCTTTGCCATCAAAAAAGACGTAATCTTCCCAATCTTTGAGCAAGAGGCGCCCCTGCCGCTTGACAATCTCGTAAACTTTGGTGCCGGGGTAGGGGGTCATCATGGAGAAGTTGGCAATCAGCGGGTCAACCTCGCAGGCAAATTGAATGGTTTTCTCCATCGACTCCTCGGTTTCACCGGGCAGGCCGATGATAAAGAAACCAATGGTCTCCAGCCCCACCGACTTGGCATTTTTGAAGGCCTGCCGGATGGTATCGTGGTCAATCTTTTTGTCAATGGAGAGCAGCACGCCCGGATCGCCGCTTTCTACGCCAAAGGCCACCCGTTTGAGACCGGCCTGTCTGAGTTTGTCCAAAAGCTGCACGCTAGCCAGGTTGGCCCGGATACCGTTGACGAATATCCAGGGTACATGATTTATGTTATGCTCAATCAGCAGGTCGGCAATCTGTTCCAGGCGATTGACCTGGATATTGGCCGAATCATCCAGCACCCCAATCTCCTGCGCGCCCAAATTGTGTACCAGATGCTGCCACTCGGCCAGCACGCTTTGAGGGCTGCGAGCGCGCCACTTGATCGGCATAATGCTCTGCGAGCAGAAGGTGCAGCGGTAAGGGCAGCCTCGCGAGGTCATGATGGAGAATGACTTGGAGCCGTCAACCGCATCCGTCGCCGGCTGCAAGTTGGTGTAACGATCCATTTTGAAAAAGTGGTAGGCCGGAAAGGGCAGGGTATCCAGGTCGGCAATAGGCGGGTGGTCGGGATTGTGATGTTCCTGGCCGTCAGTTGTAAAGTAGCTGATGCCCAGCAATCCATCCAAGAGTCCGGCTCGGGGGTCAAGCAGGTGGCGAGCGGTGAAATTGGCTTGAGTTTGACTGGCTCGCTCAATGAGGTCGCAGAGCTTGACCCAGACAGTTTCACCCTCGCCGCGCACCACTATATCTACCTCTGGATGGGCGGCGCTCTCTGCCGGCAGCACCGACACATGCGGCCCGCCCAGCACGACCGGCACGTCTTTGATGGATTTGATCGCCTGAGCCGCGCGCCAGGCTGACTTGACCTGAGGTGTGTTGGCCGTAATACCCACAACTTGCGGGTCAAAGCGTTTTATGGCCGCCGTAATCGGTTCGTCTTCCACATCGGCGTCAAATAGCAGCACCTCGTCGCCCCGCTGCTCAGAGACAGCAGCCAGATAGGCCAGACCCAGATGCGGGGTGGTGCGGGTGTCAATGGGCAGGTGAAAACGAGGATTGACAATCATAACGCGCATAAATTAGAGCGCCTCCTGAGACTGTCCTTCACTACATGCTTTACATTCAATTTCCAGGCCGATAAAACGTTGGCGGCCAGCCGGGATAACCACCCAGGGATGATTGGTCCAGGGGGGATTATGGCGGACATGGCGTTGATGCCCGCAACTGAGCACGGCCACCCAATCACCTACTTCATCCTGGTGAAAACTGGCAATCTTCTGTTTGATCGGTTCGGTTGCCACGGCCTAAGCCAGCGCCTCCTTCGTTCTGCGCTGCTCATCCAGGTCGTAATCCCAGTAGCCGGGACCCTCACTGAAGTAGGCAGCGTTGCGGGCAATATCACTCTCGTACGCTTCCGGCACATCTTCTTCCGGGAAGATGGCCTCTGGCGGGCATACCGGCACACAGGCTCCGCAATCAATACAGGTATCCGGGTCAATGAAAAACAGGTCGCCCCATCCGGGATCATCTTTGGGTCCGGGCACAATACAATCAACCGGGCAGACCTCGACACAGTCTCCTTCCCGGGTACAAAGGGCAGTAATAACATGGGTCATTTAATAACCTCCTGATCTTGCGCAGCCAGGCGGCTGCGATTAAACTGGATTGAATACATCTACTGTAATGGTTGTTTGACCGAAATAATGTGACTTTTGTCTCAGTCTTAAGCAGAAATTTGGGACACGCTGCTGAAGAGGAGTTTTTTGCTGCTCCGTTTGGGCGCAGTTTTGTGTATCACGCTCCCTTTTCATTATCCCTGGCGTAACTCTAAGAGTTCGCTTTCTGTTGACTGTTTAAGGAGAATTTTAGTGACAACTTTGACCTTATTTGATACCACCACAAAATCTTTGCTGGGTGGGGTCTCCTATTTTCAGACGCTGGATGACGATGGCCTGAGAAGTGCAGCCCAAGCGGTCATTGTGCGGCATTACAGCGCCGGTGAGATCGTGTTTATAGAAGGCAACCCTGGCCAGGGATTGCATCTGGTGGTGGAGGGACTTTGTAAAATTTATCATCTTTCGCCAGAAGGACGGGAGCATATTTTGCATTTGCTTGAGCCGGGTGACTTTTGCAACGAGGTCTCGGCGGTGGATGGAGGCCCCAACCCGGCCAATTTGGCGGCTGTTGAGGATTCTACGGTCTGGGTCATCACCAAAGAGGCTATGGATAACCTGCGCCGGCAGTACCCCATCTTGAATGAGGTCATCATTCATCACCTGGCTCAACATTGCCGGCATCTGGTTAAACGCATCTACACGGTTTCCTTCCTCTCCGTAACCGGGCGATTGGCCGCCTTTTTGCTGCGTGAGACAGACAACAGTACAGTCCTGGATCGCCATCGTTGGACGCAGGATGAAATTGCGGCCCATCTGGGTACCGTCCGGGAGATGGTGGTTCGCTCTTTTAGAGAGTTGGAGCAGGCCGAATTGATTGCCTTTGACCGGCACCAGATAAAAATTTTGGACAGGGCTGGGCTGGAGAAGCTGATTTAGCGACACGCCCGGCCCAACCGTTTGAGAACAGCTCGTTTGACCGCCTGCCGGGCATAGGTCCGTTGGTGGATGGTAGCCCTGATCAACCAACGCTCGCTGCTGTCGTTCTCAAAGCCGTGTTCCACACCTGCCAGCACAAAGATGCTTGTGCCCGGCCCAGCCTTGACCGATTCTCCATCCAGCCAGACTGTACCGGACCCGGCCAGGACGTCAAACACTTCGTGTTCGTGCTCGTGACTATGGCGGGGCAGGCTTTGGCCCGGTAGAAAGCCGAGGAGACAGCCGGAAAACTCCTCTTCTTGAAAGAGGGAAATGGGCCTGCTCACATCACAGTGATGTGAGCAGGCCCAAGGAGGGGAACATTGATTAAGTGTCTATCCGTAAAATGGCATATCAAAAACGATATGAGCACAAGCGAATTGGATCAGAGCCAACCAGTTGTCGACCTTTTTACACCAGCGAGTGCGTAGACTACGACGTTTGATCAACCAATTGAACGTGCGTTCGACGACCCAACGACGGGCTGGATACTGGACTTCATCAGGAATGGGACATAATTCTGGTTCGCCCCGCCGGCGACGGTGCTTGTTATGAGCGATATAGCCTGCTTCAAACACCACTCGATGAACGTCATCAAAATCATAGCCTTTATCAGCACACAAGTGCTGGGTAGAAGTAGGCCGATCAACAATAATACCCAATATGAGTTCCTGAACGGACCATTTATCGTGTTGGTTCGCGCCGGTGACGACGACAGACAAGGGCGCACCGCGTTGGTCCACCAAAATGTGAATTCTGCTGCCCGACTTAGCTCGATCGGTTGGATTTTTGCCGGTTTTCTGACCACCGAGCGGCGCCGCACAATGGCGACTATCAATTGCTTGCCAGTGCCACTGGATGCGGCGTTGCCGAGCATAAAAACGGACCATAATTCGTAGAATTTGTTCAAATAGACCTTGTTTTTGCCAGGTCTGAAAGCGGTCGTGCAAGACACTACTACAGACACCAAACCAATCTTTGTGAATAGCCTTCCTCTGACAGCCCGTCCACAAGACATACCAGATGCCAGTCAGGATAGCCTGGTTATCCGCTGGCGGGCGGCCTGGCCCTCGTTGTTTGGGCGGTTTGGGAAAGAGTTTTTTGATTTTCCGCCACAGCTGGTGTGGCAACTTGAAATAGTTTACATTCGCCGGTTTTGTGTTATGCTTTTTACTCAAGACGTATTCTCGCTTTCAATGGTTGTTTTGGCTAAACCCATTTTAGCGAGATGCGTCTTTTTTACATCTTTCCTATTTTACGGATAGAGACTAAAGGCAATTCATCATACCGGGTGGTTCTAACAATTCCCCAAAATAGCATCAAACGGTAGCATATGCTGTCAATTTGAAGCACTGTCCG
>JAHDWA010000022.1 GCA_023382535.1 Anaerolineae bacterium
CTGGCATGATCTACCCCCTATTATTTTTGATTGCAGTCTAAAAGATGGCTGCGCTCAATGAATTCTGCCGAGAAACCGTGCTGGTGCAGGACTACGGCCAGGGCGAGACCGGCAATTCCTCCACCGACGATCAAAATTCGTTCAACGTGAGCTATCACCTACTCCATTTTGTGTCCACGCAAATGTAAGTTACGCCAGCAACAACAAACGGGTTAGAGTTGGGGAGAGCGAAAGGGGTGACTGGATGACATACGCTTCGGCCAACCCGAAACAAGATGTCTCGTTAGCGGCGAGTAGAAGCGTCACCGGTTAAGCTGTGGATTGCTTGGTGAGCAGCGGCATCGAGTGGGATGTTACGACAATTATGCAACGACTTTATTGTACCCGTCGATTTGCGCCGAGGCAAATATAATTGTTGGAAGAAATTGATGAAAAGCATAAATCTGAGGAACGAAAGCTGATTGACTTACAAATTTTACGTTACCAACTGAATAGAAGACAGGATGGCAATAGGGGTAGCCGCCTGCTTATTGGAGGCATGGACGGGCTCTGGAGCTGGACCAGGTTGGAGCCACAGGGCGCGAAACAAATGTTTGCCTTGAGCCAAAGCATACCTGACCCAGCGCTAGCCGAGTTGGAAGTAGCTCAGGCTACGGTACCCATGTGGATCAATCAGGCGGCGTTGTTCAGTCGCCGCGACCGCTATGCCGGTAATGACCAGATAAAGGGTGACTGTGGCTAAAATTAAACCTAACCACGATAAGGCTTGCTCATCTTGGATCTGACTGGGCTCGATTTGAAAGCCAGCCGATTTATCGGCAATGCTGACTATTCAAGCTCCAGACTACCAATCCAAAATTGCCCCATCGTGAGCACGAACGGTGTTGGCGTGAATGATTTCCTGTTTGAAAGGATATTTTTGGGCTGCCTGTTCATCTACCTCGATGCCTAAACCCGGCGCATCAGTTTTCTGCCAGTAACCGGCCTCCGTCTTCAAGGTAGATTGGACGACTTCCCAGCGCCAGGGAACATCGGTCAGCATATCTTCCTGGATGAGGAAGTTAGGGGTGCTGAGGCCAAAATGTAGGGCTACGGCATTGGCAATCGGGCCAAGTGGATTGTGCGGGGCGACACCCATATAGTAGGTTTCGGCCATCGCAGCGATTTTTTTAGCTTCCCATAGGCCGCCACAGTGACACAAATCGGGCTGGATAATATGGCAGGCCTGCTTTTCAAAAATCTCCCGAAATCCAAAGCGCGTTACCAGCCGCTCGCCGGTGGCAATCGGCACCGGGCTGGCCTGCCTTACCTGGACCAGCGCGTCTATGTTTTCCGGCGGCACCGGCTCTTCGATAAAGTAGGGCCGATAAGGAGCCAAAATGCGGCAAAATTCAATAGCGTTGCCAGGAAAATGCCGGCCATGACAATCGAGCATAATGTCAGTGTCATCGCCGATGGCGCTGCGCAGAGCGACCATTGTTTTTTCGGCGAGTTTATAAGCGGCGATATTGGTGAGGGCCTCCGTGGGCGGAGTGATCAGCACTTTCAGCGCCGTGTAACCCTGCTCGACTACCTGCAGCGCCCGGTCAACAAATACTTGCGGATCGCGGCTGTCCTGCGACTCGTAAACGGCGTGCATAGCTCCGCCGCCCAGATGAGTATACATGCGTACCTTGTCACGGACCGCGCCGCCTAGTAACTGGTACACCGGCTGGTTAAGCGCCTTGCCCCGAATATCCCAAAGGGCCTGCTCAATGCCAGAAATGGCCGACATGCCGATCACCCCCATCCTGAAAAAGGATTGGCGATACATCTTTTGATAAAGGTGCTCAATCCGGTCAGCCCCCTCTCCGATGAGCATGGGCGCAAAATCCTCAACCGCTCCCACCACGGCCCGCGTTTTCCACTCCAGCGAAGCCTCACCCCAGCCGTAGAGACCTGGCTGGTTCGTTTCTACTTTGACAAAGACCCAATTGCGCATGTGGGCATTGACGACAACAGTTTTAACAGCGGTGATTTTCATTCCGAGTCCTTTGGGTTAGTTAGACAATTTATAGACTGCTGCTTGGCCGGGATTCTGTTCAAACCGGGCCAGCCCGCGTTCCACCAGGCGTTCCAAATGGCCATTGAGGGCATACATCAATTCGGTATCCACGGCGCGAGGCCATTGGCCCAATTGTGGACCGAGTTTCAGGCAGATCTCTTTCAGGGTGTGCGGCTCGATTAACAATTTACGCAGTAAATGGTCGGCTTTTTGGACAAATTGGCGCGACTCGGCGCAAAATTGTCCAATCTTCACCCCACGTTTGACCGGCCAGTGGCAGCCGACATAAGTTGAAATAGGCAGGTGCTCGACAAAACGGATGGTGCTGAGGTAATCGTCTACGTGCAGGTAGGTAGGTCCCATTTTTTCCGCGCCATCGAATCCCAGGTAGACCGCCCCGTGGATGGCATCACCGGCGTAAAGGGCCTGGTTTTTGCGGTCCAGTAAACCCAGGTGGCCTTTGGAATGGCCGGGCAGGCTGAGGATTTCCACCTCCCAATCCAGCCCCAGGCGGATATGCTCACCGCCGACAAAGGTCACATCAATGGGCTGAGGCTGTCCGCACTGGGCGATAATCCACTCGCGCCCATCGCCGCTGTAGGAGAGATGGTGTCTATCTTTGTAGGCATCGTAACGCAACCGCATAATGTCAGTGGCGCTAGAACAAGCCTCGCGGTCGGCCTCGCCACAGGCCAGCAGCGCTCCCGGGGCAGCCTGTTTCATTTCATAGTTGCCGCCAATGTGGTCCAGGTCGGGGTGAGTGTTGATTATCCAGGTCAATTGGGCCGGATTGCCGCCAGCCTGGCGGATTTGGGGCAGAATGAACTTGGCCGGGTCGCCGGCGCAACCGGTGTCCAACAACAGCGAAGCATGCTGGCCTTGAAGATAAACCAGTTGCAACGGGCGGCCGCCGACCTCGCCATGTAACATATAAACACCGTCAAATAGTTTTTCCATGGGTAGGTTGCTCCTCGTAAAAAGTAGCCAGTAACCAGTAGTCAGAAGTCAGATAGCTCTATCGTCCTTACGAATTTTGTGCCTCGTGACATTTTCATAAATGGTTATATGGGCTAATCGTGATATAGAATCGAACGACCCCCGTCTACCATCAAGGCGGCGCCATTGATAAAGCCAGCTTCATCAGAAGCCAGGAATAAAACCGGCCAGGCTACTTCATCTACTGTGCCAATTCGTTTGGGAGGATGGAGGTTGTAGGTATACTGGCGCTCTTTTTCGGGGTCAGGAAAAGTGTTCCAGTAATCCAGGGCGATTTGGGTTTCAATGTAGCCGGGGCAAACGGCATTAACCCGGATATTCCGGGCGGCGTACTCAATTGCCAGGGCACGGGTTAGCCCGATGACGCCATGTTTGGCCACCGGATAAGGAAAACATTGGGGGATGATCTGGAAGGAGTGCGCCGAAGCCATATTTACAATCGCACCCCTGCCCTTGTTGAGCATGTACGGTAGGACGGCTCGGCAGCAGAACCACATCCCTTCCAGGTTTACTGCCAGGCAGCGCTGCCAATCCTCATCCTTTAATTTCAACGGGTCATTGAAAACGTTGATACCGGCATTGTTCACTAGAATATCGGGTGGCCCTAGCCTTTCGGCCACGATACCAACCATCTTGCTGACCGAATCCTGGCTCGCTACGTTGGTTTGAATGGCAATCGCCTGGTGTCCCTCAGAGCGCAGTTGAGCTGCCGTTGACTCGCCACTGTTGGGGTCAAGTTCGGCGATAGCTACCCACGCTCCTTCTTCTACAAAACGATGGGCGGTAGCCGCACCGATGCCGCGGCCCGCGCCGGTGATAATGGCAATCTTATCCTGCAGACGTCCGGCCATAGCTGTCCTCCTCTTTCGCTAAATAAGCCTCACCCCTATTAGTGTATCTCTTCTGAAACCCGGCCAGCTCCGGCAACCGCTTCAACCGGGTATACTTTGGGTTCGATCGTGGTCATAGCCTGATAAGCGTTTTTGACCTGGGTGGAAAAGGCTTCAATGGCGCCCTGCTCAACAAAAGCAATCATACAGCCGCCAAAACCGGCTCCCGCTTGGCGAGCGCCGATGACGCCGGGACCGCTGTTCATCGCTTGGATCATCGCTTCCATTTCTCGACAACTGATTTGGTACAAATCACGTGCTCCGGTATAAGACTCTGCGGTCAAGGTTTTGATAAGGGTCAGGTCGTCGGCAGCGAGGGCTTTGGCCAAGGCTAACACGCGTTGGTTTTCTTCGATGATGAAGCGGCAGCGCCGGGCGACAACTTCCGGCAGATTGTGCTCGTGCAGGCTAAATTGTGCCAGCGAAACATCGCGCAGGCTGACTACTCCGGGATAGAATGCTGCCAGGCGGCGGGCGCCTTCTTCACACTGCGCCCGGCGTTGACCGTACTCTGAGCCGGTCAACTCGCGTTTGGCCCGCGTATCGCAAATGGCCACTTGCAAATGAGCGGGTAGGGTTGCCGTTTGGCTGGTCAAGTGGCGACAGTCCAACAAAAGGGCTTGTCCGGCCTGCCCCATTACCGAGCTGTATTGATCGAGAATGCCGGAATTGACGCCTACAAACTCGTTTTCCGCCCGTTGGCAGAGCTGCGCCAGTTCTACCCAGTCAATCTCCCTGTTGCCAGCCAACACGTTAAACATCATAGCGATAACAACTTCAATCGCCGCCGAAGAACTTAAGCCGGCGCCAAAGGGAATGGTGCTGTGGATCAGGCCATCAAAGCCGGGCAGCGCATAACCGGCCGCCTGGAAGACCTGGGCCACGCCACGGACGTAGTTGGTCCAGGGGGTGATAGTATCATGCGTAATATGATCCAGGCTGAACTTACTCTCCCCGGCTAAATTTAAGGAGTAGACGACCACATGGCGGTCGGAGCGGGGCCGGGCTGCCAACCAGGTATCACGATTGATGGCCATTGTCATGACATAGCCCTGGTTATAGTCCGTGTGGCTGCCCATAAGATCAACCCGGCCTGGTGCGCGAACCCACTCCGTTGGCGTTTGATTGAAACGTTTGAAAAATTCGTTGGTGATTAGGTCTCGGCGTTCAGCTTGATTCATAAAACGGTGCTCCATTGTTTGTTAAATGAAACTTTTGAGATGCGCTTGACGCACTCAGGAGGTTGCATACTACTGATGATCGAATCTCAGTTCAGCGCAAGTCGCCATAAAAGCCTCGACGTTCGCCATGGGAATATCCACCAGCATCCGGTGAGAGGGGGCAATCAGCAGGCCGGTGTTGTTGGGAGCCAGGTTACGGGCACATTCTCTTGTTGCGGTTCTAACCGCGTCCGGGGTACCAAAAGGCATCACCGTCTGAGTAGAGACGCCCCCGTAATAGGCCAGGTTACTGCCAAAGGTTTGGCGCAGCCAGGCATGATCGGTGACTTCCGGCTGCACGGGATTAAAGACAGTCAGGCCGATTTCGACCAGGTCAGGCATGATGACATTAATATCGCCGTCGGAGTGCATGATAACGGGCAAGCCCAGCTCGCGGAAGGGCGTAAATAGTTTAGCCAGCCGGGGTTTAATAACTTTGCGCCACAATTTTGGCGAGAAAAGCATATTTTTCTGCGCTCCATAATCGTCGCCAAAGTAGCCGCCATCTACGCCCAGAGAGATGAAACGATGAATCAAGGTCAACTGGATTTCGACAATCCGATCCAACAGGGCTTCGACAAAGTCCAGGTTTAAGGCCAGATCAAGGCTAAACTGCTCAAACCCGCGCAGCGACCAGGCCCGTTCAAACAGGCAGAAGCCAAAGTTGGGGATGATAAAATGTTCGCCCTTGTCGCCGGCCATTATCCGGGCAGCGTCATCCAATAGCCCGGGTTCGTGAGGGTCGGGCCAGGTGATACCATCCAGGTCAGTAGTATGGGCCAGGGGAGCATCGGCCGGCCAATAACCTTCCACCTTAGTATCCCAGCCCACACCCCACCAGTCATACCTGGCTGAACCATCTTGGTTTAAATAAGCAGTGTGGCTCACATCAACCCGGACCAGATGGTTATCCAAGCGAAGGGGTAATTCTTCGGGCGACGTCTTAAAATG
Organism: Anaerolineae bacterium; assembly: GCA_023382535.1. The sequence goes on from JAHDWA010000022.1 coordinate 6,102, forward strand.
GTGACAGAGTATTTTACCCATCTCGTCGGTGTAATTGATTTGGGTCGGGATGCGATCAACCGACTCATGGCCTAAGGCGCGCCGTGTCCGTTCTCTGGGGGTTAATGTCATTAAAATCTCCGTTTATATCTTTTTCGTAGGTCTATCCCGAATTTTTTACTGGTCCTCTTCAGGGGAGGTCCTGGGGCTGCTCGCCTTTGACGCCAACACCGCCATCCACCTCATAATTGGCGCCGGTGACAAAACTGGCTTCATCGGAAGCCAAGAACAGAAAAACATTCGCCACCTCTTCAATTGTGCCGACCCGGCCAATAGGGTGAAGTTCATCAAACGCCTGCCGGGTTTTTTCGGGGTTTGACTGTCTGGCAGCAAAGTTGTGCAGCATGGTGAATCAATGGTACCGGGGGATACCGAATTCACCCTGATCCCGTGCCGGGCATAATCGGTAGACATTGCCCGGGTTAAGGCAATGAGCGCTCCTTTAGTTGCCGAGTAAACGGCCACACCCGGATAACCCAACATGCCGGTAACACTGGCCATGTGGATAATACTGCCCCTGCCCTCCTTCAACATGAAGGGAACGACAGCTCGGCAAACCAGATATGTACCGCGCAGATTTACGCTGAGACACTGGTCAAAATCCTGCGGCGATGTTTCATGCAGCCGGCCGGTATCACCGCGGCATTGTTGACCAGAATGGAGATAGACCCGAAGGTATCGGTCAGCTTATGCACGGCTTCAATTACCTCGTCGTCGTTAGTAACGCTCGCGGGTAAGGCTATTGCCTGACCCCCTAAACCCTCAATTTCAGCCATTACCGCCTGACAGGATTCCTGGTCCAGATCAAGAATACCGAGCCTGGCTCCCTCGGCGGCAAATCTCAGGGCAATACCTCGGCCAATACCCCGGCCAGAGCCGGTAATTAAAGCAACTTTACCCTCTAAGCGTCCCACTTGTTTTCTCCTGGCAAATAACCCACCCTCAAACCCTCCGGTCCTGGAGAGGTTTGAGAGTGAAACCCGATTTCCTCAATTATTTGATTGTCACGCCGGCAGGGAGAAACATCTGAAAGCCCCCTAAAATGTTTTACCTAAAGTGGGGTAGAACAAGCCGTACTAGTTTATTTATTCCACGGTTCGTGTCTGGCCCACTGCATCACGTGCTCTTCAACCACCCGAGCAGCCTCGTCAGGATTGCCCTCGCACATCGCCTCGACAATGATGATGTGGGTTTTGGCGATGGTATGTAGGTCGGGAAAGTGGTGGCGCTGCGATTGAATGAGGTAGCGTTGAATTTGGGCATAAAGTGGGTTCCAGATGTTCAGCAGGGCCCGGTGTTCGGCCCAGCGGCAGAGATAGCGGTGAAATTCCAGGTCGTACTCGACCAGGGCCAACAGGTCGTCCTGGTCGGCGGCGCGATCCATTTGCTCAATGAGCTGATTAAGGATATCGCGTTTGTGGTAATCAAAATGAGCAATGGCCCGCCTGACGGCAAAACTTTCAACCATGCTGCGAATGGAAAATACTTCAAAAACTTTATCGCCTGATAATTCGGCCACAAAGGTACCGCTTCTGGGGCGATATTCTACCAGGCCGTCTCGCTCTAATTGGCGTAACGCTTCTCTAACCGGAGCCTGGCTGGTCCCCATTTGATTGGCAATCTCAACCTGAGCCAGGCGGATATTGGGCGTCAGATGACCCAAAACAATGGCAGTGCGGAGCTTGTTGTAAACCTGATGGGTTAAAGACTCGCGCACCGCCTTGTGTCCCCGCAAGGCGTCCTCCAGAGAGCCTGAATTTGGCAATGGCAAGGAGTTGTTTGACATTTGATCAGTCAGCCTGACCGGCATCCCGTAAAGGTGATGCTTTAGTAAACCCCGTATTCCTGCAGCGTTTCCCACATCGCCATATAATTTTCCGGCGGGACAGTAGCCTGGGTATTATGAATGGTGGTGAAGATGTAGCCGCCACCCGGGGCCATTATCTCGATATTTTCTTTGACGTCAGCCCGAACTTGTTCTGGCGTACCTCGATCAAAAATCAATTGCGTATCAACACCGGCGCCCCAGAAAGTAAGGTCTTTGCCGTACTCTTTTTTCAATTGCTTGTAATCAATCCCGGCAGCGCTCTTTTGAGCCGGGTTCAAGATGTCAATGCCCGACTCGATCAGATCCCACAAAATGGGCAGCAACGCGCCGTCGCAGTGATAGAACAATTTAGCCGAAGTTTTGCTTTTGATGTATTGGAACAGTTTGGTGTGGCGAGGTTTGATAAACTGGCGGTACTGGTCGGGATGAAAGAATAGATTTTTTTGACCAGCCAGGTCGTCGGCCTCGATGACCACATCTACCAAGTCGCCGACCTGCTCCAAGGCTTTTTCCCAAAATACCATTTTTATCTCGACCACCACATCCATGATGTATTCGGCCACATTGGGATAGAGGTAAAAGTCAGTAAAGTATTTTTCAAAGCCCCGAGTCCAGGCGTGCATTTCGGAAACCCCGGCAGAGATAGAGCCGATGACGACGGCTTTGCCCTGCTCGATGGTTTTGAGAGCCTTTTCGCGCAAACCGGCAAAGCGGTTGGGGTCGGCGGGATCGGGCCAGACATAGTTGGCCTTTATTTCCTCGACCGTATCATAGGGAGCCAGAGGCCAGCGGTACATATCGTAATATAAGCCGCCCTTTTTAGGCTTCCGCCAGCCAATGCCCCATTCGTCGGTGTAGGTGGTATAGTTGCCCTCATCCTGGTAAGCCAGGTTATAGGCCGCCGACGAGCGGGGCGCGATATTATGAATGTCAACTTCAAGGTAATCTGTCAGGTCGCTGTCAATAACCGCTAACTGCTGAATAGTGTCGGAAATTCTAATATCAACCGGAGGCAGGTCCAAATATTGCCGCAGGTTTTTGTAGGCAGTTGTATGCATGCCCGACATGGGGGTTCCGCCCAGGTCGAAGGGGATACGGTCAGGCTCCTGATGGTTGAGCGCGGCCCGGACACGTTCTCGAGAGTTCATCATTTCCTCCGTAACTAAACTACACCTACCAGAGATTTAGCGACGCGGGGTGCGCTGCCCGCATCGGCTGAGTAGCCATCGGCTCCAATTTGATTGGCATAATCTTGAGAAATAGGCGCACCGCCGACCATTACTTTTACCTGCTGACGCAGCCCGGCCTCTTTGAGTGCGTCAATGGTCTCCTTCATAGAGGAAATGGTGGTAGTAAGCAGGGCTGACAAGCCCACCATGTCTGCCTGGTGCTCCTGGACCGCTTTCACAAAGGCTTCGGGGGAAACATCGGTCCCCAGGTCAATCACTTCAAAACCGGCTCCTTCCAGCATCATGCCGACCAGGTTTTTGCCAATGTCGTGCAGGTCTCCGGCAACGGTGCCAATGACCACCTTACCCAGCTTTTTTATATCAGCTTCAATCAGGTGAGGTTTGAGCAGATTCACGGTAGACTGCATCGCTCGGGCCGCGATGAGCATTTCCGGGACAAATTTTTCGCCGGTCTCAAATAGACGGCCTACTTCGGTCATGGCCGGAATGCAAGCCTGCTGTAAAATATCTTCGGCTGGAACCCCGGCCTCAAGGGTAGCCTGTGCTTCCGCCACTGCGACTTTGGCATTTCCTTTTAATACTGCGGCATAAATGGTTTCAAGACTCATTTTTCATCTTCCTTTTATATCAAGTTTAATTTAAGTTAGCTGTCGTAGCCGGTTGAAAATTCTCGGCAAGACATTGGTCAAATTGGGTTTGCAGCTCCGCCGGGTCAAGCGCCCCCGGTTCGCCGATAAAAACTAATTCCGTTTTTGGGGGTTGAGTTCCCCAGGCTTGGTCAGCATCCAGCCGGATTCGTTTGCGGACCAGTTGAAGTACATAACGCTGATCGGGGGAGTCAACCAGATATAGAAAGCCTTTGCCTCGATAAATTGAGACCGGCAAAGCTTCCAGGACGGCCTGAAGGGCGGTTTTCAATAGAGGTTTGCTCGTGGTGTAACTCCAGGTTTCGTAAAGCTGATCGTGATCGGGATGAAGAGCAGGATGGGGTGAAGTCGCTACCGGGAAGGGCCGCCCTATCCCCAAAATCAACTCAAGCGGCACCTGGGCGTAGCTCGTCTTAAAGAGATGAGCCTCAGGGGCGATCATTCGAATCCAGCCGAGCACTTTAGCCAGGGTGTCGGCATCAACCAGGTCAGTTTTGTTGACCAGGAGCGTGTCGGCTGATCTGATCTGGCCCTCCAAAAAAATGACCACCCGGGCCAGCCGGCGCACATTTTCGGCATCAATCACGGTGATGATACTATCCAGGGTTACAAAATTCTGGAGAGCAGGAATTTCCAGAATGGCCGCCACATCGGCAGGCGAGGAAACCCCACTGGCTTCAATGATGATATGCTCCGGCGGCTGGGGGACCTCGATCAAATCTTGGACCACTCTAACCAAATTACCGAACAGGGTGCAGCAAATACAGCCGTTCGGCAGGCTGATCATCTGGCCGGGTTGGGCCGGAACCAGCAGTTGGGCATCAATATTAATTTCCCCGAAATCGTTAACCAGAACGGCAATACGCAGCCCGTGCTCCTCGCGCAAGATGCGATTGAGCAAGGTCGTTTTACCGGCTCCCAGAAAGCCGGCAATAAGGGTTATCGGGATTGGGAACGGCCGGGTCTGTCTGTCCATTAATTAGAATAATTCTGCAAATAATCAAAAACTGCCTTACGACCGGATTTCAAATCGCGGCGAATGGCATCATAGCGGCCGCCTTTTAACAGGCCAACGACCGGCGAGAACTGCGAATCAATCACAATCCCTTGATAGGATAAAGTAGAAAGCAGTTCGTGGTAATAATCTTCGTATTGAACGGGGGTAAAGTCGCACACAAAGAGCACTATACGTTCCCCAAGCTGGGCCTGTAACTTGGCTACCGACGGAATATTGTAGAGGTTATAGATGTTCAGGCCGAGTAGACCTTCCATTTTCAAGAAGCTCTCGGCGTGGTGGGTAGCATTGCCGCAGTAATGAACAATACCTCCGCCAAATTCGGTCAATATTCGTGAATTATAGGGCACGACAAACTCGCGGTAGGTTTCGGGCGACATCAAGACGGCGTCATCATCAGAAAACCAGATGCCGGCGTGTTTGCCCAGGTAGACCTGCTGGTCGCTAATACATTCATGCGGCGGTTCGCCGATAATTTCTTTTTGCTTTTTGACCCACCTGATTAATCCCTCCGTCACCTTTTCCATCAGTTCGTGCATCAAATTCGGGTAATCGAACATGAGGTAAATCAGTTTGTCATAGCCGATGAGCTGGTTGGCGGTGGTCAGGGGGCCTTGAAAATCGGTGATCCCCGCCGGCAAAAAGCTGTTGGCCTTCATATACTTGATGTATTTCAGCACTTTGGGCATCAGGCCGTCTTTTTCCGGGTCGGGAATGGCTAACGATTTTATATCTTCCGGTCTTTGAATCGGATAATATCTGGGGTTAGCCGCGGGGTCTAGCTTGGGCTTAAATTCAACCTTACAGCCAAAAGCGGAAGCAGTCACCACGGTCCCAAACCAGGGCATCAGGTAGGGCACAAAGTCGTCGTCAATTTCTTTAACCTGGTCATAATAGGTCCGTTCCTGGAAGTTGGTCATCACCGCTGGGTCATCAAAATAATCCGCCGGGAAGGTCTCGGGATCCAGCCCAAATACCCAGTACAGGGCGCTGTTGACGATAAAGGGCGGCCGCTCCACCTTTTTAAAGGCGAACACATCATCTGTTTTTGTTTTTACTTTCGCCAGCCGCTTGTCAAATAGCTGTCGAAAATCCTCACGTTCGGCGTCGGTCAAGGGGTCTGTCAGAGCCATAGTGAACCTCTTTTTCTTGCTAGTGATAAACGCCATATTTTTTGGCCGACTCGACTAAAGCGTGGATATTGTCAGCCGGTACATTGGGGTCCAGGGCGCAGCCGGGTCCCAGGATAAAGCCACTGTCAGAGGCCATAATCTCAATGGCTTCCCGGCAGGCATCTTCTACTTCCCGGGGCGTCCCTTCCAGCAGCAGCGAGGTATTGAGCGGGCCGAGCAAACAGGTTTTGTGCCGGGCGGCATCTTTGGCCTTTTGCATGTCGGTTTTATGGTCAATTTCCAGGATTTGCGCGCCGGTGGCAATGAAATCGTCAATGATGGGAATGGTGTTGCCACAAATGTGATTGGCCAGGATAATCCCCGCTTGTTTCAGCTCATCCACCATGCGCTTTTCGTGAATAAAGGGATATTGCAGATAGTGGTGGGGCGAGATAAGATCAGGCCCGGCAATGGGTTCGCCAATAGAGGTAGAATGTCCCCCGGCTTCAATCAGGGCGAAGGCATAACGGGTCGCCACCTGCCGGCTAAAATCAAGTAATCTATGAATAAGTTCGGGCTGTTCATCCAGGGCAATCGCCAGCAGCAACTCTTGGATTCCAAGAAGCTGCGCTGCCAGGTCCATCGGACCTTGATCGGCCCGGGCCACAATCCAGGCCTTATCGCCAATTTCTTTGGAAAGAATACGGGTGGCCTTGATAATTTCACACATAGGGAAGGCGGTATAAGGGTCCGGCACTTCGAGCCGGTCCACATCCTCCAGCCGCTTTAACACCGGAATATGCGCCGCCGGAGCGGCATTGTCCCGGTAGATAACTTCGACGCCGCAGGCTTGAGCATTGCAGGCAGTGCCATTCTCCAGCAGGATCATGTCGTGTCCAAATTCTTTCCAGGCCTGGAGCATGGCCTCGGCCAGCAACTCACCGTTACGAAAGACCTCCGACAGCGGCCGGCCCATCGCTTTGGCTGCCGGCTGAAAATTGTGCAGGTCAACCGGAATCCGGTCGGGCCGGCCCAGGTCAATGGCGGCCTGGACACGTTCAATCGAGTTCATAACCCAACCCTCCAAGAGCTCCATAAAAAACTGAACAAATGGAGCGGGAATGGTCAACGCAGCCATTCCCGCTCTCATGCAAGGCTTATTCGTGATAGAAGAAGTTAGCGTTGTCTTTGGTGATAACGATAGTGCCGGTGTCAACCGATTCAGGCACAGGCACGATCCCGGCCGCGGCATTGTCGGGTACAATCGGCACGGGGGCGTGGTTGAGGTAATAGAGAATCTTGGTGCCGAGGTAGCTCATCAGCGCCGTCTTCTGCGCGACTGAGGCATGGATGACTCCATCTTCGATGAACTTGAGCGTGCCGTCATCACGGTCCATTGAGACGATCTTCAAAGTCTCGGTTACGCCCAGCTCTTTAGAGGCGGTCGCCGCGCCAACGCCGCCGGCCGCTTCCACGCAGCCGACCCCGACCAGGTCGGGGGTCCGCTGGATGACCGCTTTCAAGCCATCCGCCGCTTTGGCCGAGTCAGAGTCGTCATTGATGATCTGCACGATCTCAATGCCCGGGAAGTTCTCGGCAAACTCATCCTGGTAGCCCTTGATCCGCTCTTCCAGGTTGCTCTGGCCCACTTTGGTGATGAGAGCCACCTTGCCTTCACCGCCAACCGCTTCGGCCAGCAGTTTGGCCCCGACGCGGCCGGCATTGTAATTGCCGGTGCCTAAGAAGGTTAATCGCTTGGAGTTGTACACTTCGGCATCCAGGGTGACCACCGGAATCCCCGCCTCGATGGCTTTGTCAATCGAGGGTTTCAGCGCATCGTCAAAGCCGACGACCAAAATGCCGGCAGGCTTTTCGGCAATCGTCTGTTCCAGGGTGTTGACCATGGCGGTCATGTCATAGTCAACCGGCCCGACAAATTTGGTTTGAACCCCCAGTTCTTCGCCGGCAAATTCCAAGCCCAACCGGTGGTCAATGAAATAGGGCAGGTTGATCAAGGCCAACACTTCCACATAGGTTTCATCTGGAGCAGCTGGGGTGACTTCGACGGCACTAAAGTCATAGGGGTCTTTGGTGTGATAGAAATTCTTGGCGTTGTCGGCGTTGATGATAACTACACCGGTATCCACCGCTTCAGGCAATGGCACAATCCCGGCCGCTTCGTTGTCGCTCACGATGGGGACAGGATTGTTCACCAAACCATCCATCAACAACGTGCCCCAGAAGGTCATCAAAGCTGATTGTTGAGCCACAGAGGCATAAATGACGCCGTCTTCGATGAACTTCAGTGTGCCGTCGTCACGGTCCATCGAGACAATCTTCAACGTCTCGGTTACGCCCAGCTCTTTGGAGGCAGTGGCCGCGCCAACGCCGCCCGCCGCTTCCACACAGCCGACCCCGGCCAGGTCAGGCGTCCTCTGGATAACTGCTTTCAGTCCATCCGCCGCTTTGGCCGAGTCGGACTGATCGTCAATAATCTGCACGACTTCCACATCCGGGAAGTTTTCGGCAAACTCGTCTTGATAGCCTTGTAACCGCTCTTCCAGATTACTCTGGCCGACCTTGGTGATGAGGGCTACCTTGCCCGCACCACCAATGGCTTCGGCCAGAAGTTGGGCACCCACGCGGCCGGCATTGTAGTTGCCGGTGCCCAGGAAGGTTAATCGTTTGGAGTCGTACACTTCGGCATCCAATGTGACCACCGGGATGCCCATATCAACGGCCTTATCAATGGTCGGCTTTAAGGCAGCATCAAAACCAATGACGTTGATTCCCGTTGGGCCTTCGGCGATGACTTGCTCAAAAGCATTCACCATCGCCGTCATATCATAGTCCAGCGGGCCGACATATTTGGTCTCGGCGTTTAACACTTTTCCGGCATAATAAAGACCAACCTGGTGGTCAATAAAGTAGGGCAGGTTGGCCAGGGCCGTCATTTCAAAATATTTCTTGGCTTCCCCTGGCTGTGCCTCATCCGTAGATGACTCTTGGCTGGGTGGGCCGGCCAACGCCGGGGTCGGGGCATATTGAGCCGTCACGGCCAGCAATGCAACCAAGACGATCAACAAGGTTATCCATTTTAACCAACGACTATTCATTTTTTTCTCCTTTGAATAAATGTAACAGTTGGCATTTGCCTGGTTAGATTTGAAATAGGACGCTACTTTATGGTTTTACTTTGTGAACACCCTCCTAACGTCTAACAGGTTTTTAAGCTCGACCGCGGCGGCTCAACGAGTCGGCCGCAACGGCAATGATTAACACCACGCCAATGACAATGGTTTGCCAATAGACGTTAATCCCCAATAGATTGAGGCCGTTTGAGATGAGGGCCATCAGGGTGACACCCAACAGCGCTCCCAGGACGGTACCTTCGCCACCGGCCAAACTGGCCCCACCGATAACCACGGCTGAGATAACCCGTAGTTCGGTCCCAATGCCCGCCGAAACCGAGGCCGTACCAAAACGCGCCGTCAGCAAAATGCCGGCCACCGCCGCCATTAAGGCGCACAGTACAAAGTTTGAGATCTTGACAAAATCCACGTTGATCCCGGAAAGCCGGGCGCTGCGCTCATTACCACCCACAAAGTAACTCTGCCTGAAAAAACGGGACCGCCGCAGCAGCACATCCCCCAAGATCACAAAGAAAACCATGAACCAGACCGGGTATTGCAGCCCCCAGAGACTATCCTGGGCCAATTGATTAAATGAGTCCGGCAAATTAGGAATACCATAACCGGAAGTGAGCAAGAGGACCACGCCCCGCGCTACTGACATCATCCCCAAGGTGGCAATCAAGGCGTTGACTCGCACCTTGGCCACCAGCAGCCCGTTGCATAACCCGACAACCATACCCGCCAGCAGGCCCAAAAGGATTCCCAGCGGTACCGGTAGTTCCCAATTAACAATGGCGAACCCGGCCACTGCTCCGGCCAGGGCCAAAGTTGAGCCGACCGACAGATCAAACTGTCCGGAAACCAACAAAACCGTCATGCCGACGGCTACGATGGCATCAAATGACAAGCCCAGCACCAGGGCAATCAAATTAGCTTTTGAAGCAAAGCTGGCGGAAGAAAAATGCAGAAAAAGAGCGCCTGCCAGTACCACCAGGAAAATTCCAATTTCACGTTGGCCTAATAATTGTCGCCACCGGGAAAGTGAACCGGATTTATGCTCAAATTTGGTATCTTCTTTATCTTGGGGCAGAGTAATATTTGCCTCTGGAATGGACATAACAACCTCCCTATTGATTTACCCCCGCAGCGAGTTCCATAATTCGCTCCTGGGTGGCTTCGCTTTTTGATAAAATACCGGCTAAACGCCCTCTAGCCATCACCGCAATCCGGTCGCTAATGGCCAACACTTCGGGCAGGTCGCTCGAAATAGCCATAATCGCCTTACCCTGTTCGGCCAATTCTCCCAATAGGCGATGTATCTCTAATTTAGTACCTACGTCAATCCCTCGAGTTGGCTCATCCACAATCAAAATATTGGGTTCATTAGCCAGCCACATACCCAGCATTACTTTTTGTTGATTTCCGCCCGACAGATTTCTCAACCTCTGATCCAAACTGGGAGTCCGAATTTTTAAGGTATTGACGAATTTGATGACCAGATTAATCAGCTTATCCCACTGCAGCCACCCGCCCGGTGCAATCGAACGCAAGTTAGCCACCATAAAATTCTCTTTGATGGATTTGTCCAGAAAAAGCCCTTCATTTTTACGGTCTTCCGAGAGATAAGCCAGACCCAAACGCATCGCCGCGCCCGGATGAGCCGCCCTGACCGGTTTGCCCTGGATAAAAACGTTGCCGCCGGTGGGGTTGTCCAAGCCCATCAATGCCCGAGCCAATTCAGTCCGGCCTGCGCCTACCAGGCCAAAGAAGGTCAATACTTCTCCGGCTTGCAGTTTGAAGCTAACATTTTCAAATACACCCTTGCGTGAGAATCCTTCCACCCGCAGCATTTCCGCCCCGGGTTCTTTGGTTCTGGCCGACGTTTCCAACGCGCCTAAATCGCGCCCGACCATCATACTGACAATTTCACGCTCGTTTGTTTGCTGGGTTGGTTTTACCCCAACCAGCTTGCCATCTCGTAACACCATAACCCGATCTGAGATGGCGAATACTTCTTCCAGGTGATGCGATACATAAATAATCGCCATTCCCTGCTGGCGCAATTGTTGAAGCCGGTCGAATAGCAACTGGGATTCCTGCATAGACAACGAAGAGGTCGGCTCGTCCAAAATCAAAACTTTGGCATTGACCGAGAGGGCTTTCATAATTTCCACAAGCTGTTGGTTGCCCAGAGAGAGCAGCCCCACCCGGTCGCCCGGCCTAAAATCAACCTGGAAACGGTTTAGCATTTCCTGAGCCGAGCTATTCATTAAGCCCATGTTGATCAGTCCGCCCAGCCCGGTTGGCTGCCGATTGGCAAAGATATTTTCCGCCACGGTGAGATTAGGAACCAAGCTGAGTTCCTGAAAGACGGTGCTAATCCCAGCGGCCTCAGCTTCTTGGGGACTTCGGAAGAAAACCTTCCTGCCAGCCATAAATAATTGGCCGGTGTCAGGCAGGAGAGCGCCAGCCAAGATCTGGATCAAAGTTGACTTGCCAGCGCCATTTTCACCAACCATAGCCAGGATTTCGCCGGAGTTAAGCTCTACACTCACGTTGGCGAGCGCCTGGACTCCAGGGAAGGCTTTTGATACACCCTCAACTTTCAACAGACATTGTTGATTGTCCATATTCACTCTCGCAAAATTAAAAAGTGGGTAAGATTATTTTTTGGATATTAAGGGGAGATTGGATGTAATTATCGTTTATCGATAATTTTATCGCTAACATAATAAGAGGAATATGAGTTAGATGTAAGTGACACTTGTCACTGATTTTAATGACAGAAGTAATCAGGGGAGACCTCGGTAATTTCTTGACCTCCCTTTGGTTTGCAATTTGGCCAACTCTGCGTCGCGAAGGCCAACCAAATAGCTTTACAGGCTAAAGTTGATCCGGCTGCGCCCGGAGCATTCAATCGTTATCTACGGGATCTATGATCTAATCCTTGACGCCCACGAGTAGATCTATGCTTTCACCCGGAGCCTGGCGGACGAGCGCCTGCTGGTTATCCTGAACTTTACTCAGGAGACGCCTGTCTTTGCCTTGCCGCCTGATATCCACTTTTCCGACCCGGAACTGCTCATCGGCAATTACCCGGTTCATCCGATTGAAGACATCCGCCGGCTAACCCTGCGTCCTTATGAGGCGCGGGTCTACCACTTGAAAGCCTAAACAAACGGTCAGGGAGATATGCTTGCCAGCAATAAAGGAGACCGTATGGAAATACGGGATGAAAACCTTGTTTGGGCCGTGCGGGCCTTCGTTTATGAACACTTTGTAGCTACGACCCGGCCTCCGACAGTAGCGGAAACAGCGAGCCATTTTCACCTGAGTCCGGATCAGGCGGCTGCCCTCTACCAGGAACTCCATCGACGCCACGCCCTATTTCTCGATCCCGATACTACCGCAATCCGGATGGCCATCCCTTTTCGGCCATACCTACCCCGTTTCGGGTCCACGCTCAAGAAAAGGCCTACTGGGCTAACTCTGCCTGGGATTCTCTGGGTATTCCAGCGGCGCTTCACAGCCAGGCCAGGATTGAAACCCGGTGCGCCGAGAGCGGGCAGCCGGTTAGCCTCGAGGTGCGGCAAGACCGGGTGGTTGACCGGGGCGATCTGATCCATTTCCTGGTGCCCTTCCGCCACTGGTACGACGATTTAGTCTTCACCTGAGCCACGATCCTGCTCTTCCAGTCGGAAACCTCCCTCAACCACTGGTGCCAGACAAACCATCAGACACGTGGTGAAGCCCTTTTGGTGGGGCAAGTGTGGGAACTGTCCCGGCAGTGGTATGGCAATCGCCTGTCACCTGAGTATCACGGCCGAACTCTGACCAAAGTCGAGGCCATCTTCAGACAAGTGGCCTGATTTCGCCGTTCTGGTATGTGAATCCACCCAAGTAAGCTGAGCCTGAAAGTTACGGCGCTTTATAATTATTCGGGCCAGACCGAATGTAACTCCAGGAGGAGATAGTTTATGCATCTCAGAAAATATGGATCGCCTTCCTCACCGCTCCGGGTCGGGGCGGTACAGATGGAAAGCCAGGCGGGTGACAAAGAAGCCAACTTCGCCAAAATAGAAGCCTTTGTGAAACAAGCGGCCCGACAGGGCGTGCAACTGCTGGTCTTCCCCGAATGCTGTATCAGCGGTTACTGGTTCATTCGCAACCTCTCCCGGCCGCAATTGGAAAAGCTGGCCGAACCAGTTTTTGACGGTCCAAGCTCTGAGCGGTTGAGGCAACTGGCCAGAGCTTACGGGTTAAGTATCGGGGCGGGCCCGGTAGAAGCAGCCGCGAACGACTGTTTTCACAACAGCTATGTGGTTGCCCTGCCCAATGACGAGATGTATTGCCATCGTAAGCTTCAGACTTTTGAGCATTCCCTAATCCAAAGTGGAACAGAGTATACCGTCTTTGACACGCCCTATGGCTGGCGGCTGGGCGTCTTGATCTGCTATGATAATAATGTCAACGAAAATGGCCGGATCACCGCCTTGCTGGGAGCTGACCTCATCCTGGCTCCGCATCAAACCGGCGGCTGCCGGACCAGGAACCCTCATCTGCTGGGAAACATCGAGCGGCAGTTGTGGGATAACCGGCACAGCCAGCCTGAGGCAATTGAGCGGGAATTTCTGGGCGATAAAGGCCGGGGTTGGTTGATGCGCTGGCTGCCCAGCCGGGCCCACGATAATGGCGTTTTCTTGATCTTTGCCAATGGGGTTGGCGTGGACGATGATGAGATCCGCACCGGCAACGCCATGATCCTTGACCCCTATGGCCGGATTCTGAGCGAGACTTGGAAAGCCGGGGATGAGCTGGTGATCGCAGATCTGGACGCAACCTTGTTGGAGCACGCCACCGGGCGGGAGTGGATCGCGGCCCGCCGGCCCGAGCTGTACGGGTTATTGACCCAACGCACAGGTCTGGAGCGGGATACCCGAGAACTTAAGTTTGAAGAATGAATAGCCATTTTCCAGCAGAATGGGTCAGGTGAGTAACTTGACCCAAGCAGGCTAAGTACTGCGAGGCTCACGGAGTGAAATACTGAGCCGCCCAGGAGGGATCGTACGACGCGTACTTGAGATAAACCGCCCCCAAGATATCCGGACCGGAATAACCGGGCTCGTCACTCCCTCTACCCCATAACGACAATTCTTCTGAGCTTTCCAATAGCAGGCTAAACGCTTCGCCAAAGTTTTCCCAAACGGCTGTGGCGCCTTCTGGATTATAGGTATTTTGATAGCGGGCTCGCACCACCTCAAAGATAGCTTTTACCTCAAGTGGATCTTCGGCAAACCAACCGGTCGCGCCGACCGTCTTAACTTGGTCCGGCAAAGTCGTCAATGTCGCGTCGACAATGCTGAGCCAATCGTCAAAGATCAGCGAGGGTCGGGTCCCGGTTAGGGAGTAGATTTTCTCCAGGCGCTTGATGATCTCCTTGACGTAGTATTCACTGTTGCGCATGGAGACTGGTACGCTCTTTTGTTTCTGCGGTCGTCTCCTAGAGGCGATACCCTCAGAGGCGGCCGAAACAACCGGGCCATGGCCGTTGGTCGAGGTTGATTTGACGACATAGGCTCCGTAACCACCTGGAGTTTGCGATGGTTGAACCCCATTCGTAGCCGGGATAGATGCTTTTGAGAGTTGGTCGAGGTTCCTCTTATTGCGTTTGGGGCTATTCCTACTCATGCTCACGTCTCCTTGCACTGATAGCACTGTTAATAAGGCGATGACGATCTTGATAGGCGGGGGTGTTACCAAAACCACCTCTAACAACCATAACCAATCCATAAAAAACGATCTCCGGTTACCACCCGAAGATCATTTTGTTCATAAAAATCTAGCACTCCCTCCCTGGATTGAAGCTATGAGAGGAAAGGGGTGTACCCTTATGAAGAAAAAGGAAGCTATCACAACAGTGCATACGCTCAGTTTCTTTATGGTTTGAGCTTTGCCAACTTCTTTTATGCGAACACATAGATAGAGTAACCTGGTGTTACAGAAGCCGACCTGGCGGCTTACTGCCAGCGGGGACGTGAGTAGCATTTACTTGTGTTGGCAACTCGATACCAATAACGGGTCGGAGCCAGCAAGATTTGGCAAAGCGTATTCGCAGTAGCTTCCTACATGCCCCCTCCTTATATGAATGACATTTGTCACGAGTAAAAAGTGATACCTACCACTTACATTATTCTGAAGACGGGTCTAGAATTTAGAGGGGCTTTTCCACTTATTAACGTGTCAACTTGATGGAGACGTAAACTATGCCAATTTATGAGTATGGTTGTGAGGATTGTCAGAAACGAATCAATGTTTTTTTTCGTAGTTTTGCCGAGGTTAAAACCCGGCAAGTAGTTTGCCCACACTGTCAAAGTACTCGTCTAAAGCGGCTCTTTTCCAAAGTGATCATTATCCATCCAGAAGGGCAGCGTGCGCAGAAATTGTCTAATCTCAGCCATCAAGATGAGCGGGAAGACAACAGTCCGAGGGCCTTAGCCAGCAAGATGCGAAAAATGAGCAAAGACATTGGGGAGGATTTAGGGGACGATTTTAATCAAGTCGTCGGCCGTCTGGAAGCTGGCGAGTCTCCCGAATCTATTGACAAAGATTACCCCACAGCGAATTAGGTTACCCTTAATAGGTGCTTGCCGTAAACTATGGGAGGGTTAATGGCATTCTATAGGCTTACAAAGATTGTAGTCGTTGATGAGTTACGTTCAGCAGACGGCGTATACACGAACCGAATCGGCGCATGGCTGGGTAAAATTGAACATCAACAAGACGAAACAATAGTTGTACCATACTCAGACCATGAGGGTTGTTATATAATGGCGCCAAATGATTGGTGTGAATACGCCGAAGCTATAATACCCGCAGGTTTTCCCCCCTGGGTGTGGTTAGCAGAGGCATAGGAGATATCCCTCATAGAACCTCAGCCTTCAGAGAGGATAGGCATGGGTAACAATCACGATGTAGTTGAAAATCTTATTGATCAGAGCCGCTTTTCCCCTCTTGATTCCCCTTCATCGCCTTTACTTCCGCTCACTGTTTACACACTTGGACGTTTTGCAGTCCATCGAGGAAATAAATTAATCGGAGACCAGGACTGGCATCGGCGTAAGGCGAAAAGTCTCTTTAAACTTCTACTCCTAGCACCCGAACATCAGCTCCTAAAAGATCAAGTTCTTGAGTTGTTGTGGCCAGCTCAAGACCCGGTTCGAGCCACCAATAACCTTCATCGCACCCTTTTTGTTCTACGGCGTATTCTCCAGCCAGACGGGACCGATTCTTCTGACCAACAGTACATTCTGTTTCAAGATTCCAGTTTAATTCTCAATAGAGATACTATCGCCTTGGTAGATCTGGAGGAATTTAAACGTCTGATTCAGGTGGGTAGCCAACAAGATAACCCGTTAGATTCTTACGAGGCCGCTCGGGCGTTGTATCAGGGTGATTTATTGCCGGAGGATCTCTATGAGGATTGGGCGAGGGATCCCCGTGAGAACCTGCACGTTAGCTACTGCACTTTACTCCAGCAACTGGCTCAGATATATACCCAGCAGGCTATTCATAGCAAGGCTATTAGCTGTTTGGAAGATCTTTTGCACGTCGAGCCTACCCACGAAGAAGTGCATCGTGAGCTTATGCGTCTTTATGTAGTCGTTGGACAGCGTCATCGGGCCTTGCAACTGTATCGCCAGGCTCAAGAGACTCTAAAGCACGAACTCGATGTTAAGCCATCCCCTGAAACTACTGCTTTATATAACGCTATTGTGGAAAACCGCTGGCCACCCGAACCGGACAAAGCAGGGAGCCTCCTCCCCACCTTACCGGCGCGTCTGTCAAGAAGTTACCGGGGATTACCTCTTTTGGGACGTGAACCAGAAATGCAGAAACTGGCCGAGATGATTGCCTGGACTAAATCCAGCCAGGGGGGACTGGTTATTATTGGTGGAGAACCAGGGGTGGGTAAGACCCGGTTGGCTGAAGAAGTGGTTATTCGTGCCCACGCAGCGGGGGTGCCCGTACTATATGGGGCGGCCTATGAGCAAGAAGGACATTTGCCCTATGGCTTGTTTGTCGAAGCTATCCGCAGTGGCCTGAACCATAAAACAGCAGCAATTCTGCGCCAAAAGCTTGGGATTCTTACGGATGATCTGGCCCGGTTGCTGCCTGAACTGGCTTCGACTAATCCACCAAATTTGGATCGGCTCGATCTGGAACTGGGGCAGGCCAGGCAGCATCTCTTTGATGCTGTTGTAGCGACCTTTGCCGCCTTTGCCAGCGATTCACGCCTGGTGATATTTTTAGACGATCTACAAGCTGCCGATGAGTCCAGCTTACAACTGCTACATTATCTCATGCGCCGGATTTCCACGCTTCCTATCCTGATTCTATGTACCCTTTGTGAAGATAAAGTGCAGCGCGGTACGGCGGTCGCCCGGTTCTGCAACGAATTACAGCGCAGCCAGTTAGGCGAATGGCTGAACCTTTCCCGTCTAAATCCGGTTGATATAGCCCACCTGGGCGCCGGGC
This sequence comes from Anaerolineae bacterium, assembly GCA_023382535.1. The sequence continues at coordinate 23,602 of JAHDWA010000022.1, forward strand.
TACTGGGTGACGGTGAACTGGCTATGGATCTTGCCGAAGATTTGTATTACATCACCGAAGGGAATCCTTTCTTTGCCCGTGAGGTCATTCTTGCCTTAGTTCAAGCGGGCAAAATCAATTTGCATGGTAATCACTGGAGTCTGCTGGCCGACAAACACCTGGTCGTACCTGCCAGCGTCCGCGGAGCCATTCGCTTGCGCCTGGAACATCTAAGTCAGGCAGCTTATCATTTAGCTGAGCTGGCTGCGGTCATTGGTAGGGAGTTTAGCTATGAGTTGCTCCGAACCACAACTGAATACGATAATACCACGCTCTTAGACTTACTTGATGAAATGCTGTCAGCCCGTCTCATCGAAGAAAGGGGAATTGGCTATAGATTTTGCCATGGCTTACTACGTCAGGTACTCTATGAAGATCTTGCTTTTCATCGGCGGGTCTGGCTACATGGACAGGTAGCGCAGGCTCTTGAGCAGCTAACTGCCCGCCAATTGTTGAGCGAGTGGGCGGCCATTCTGGTCTATCATTATGAGCGAGCTGAACGCTATGAAGCAGCCTTCTGTTACCTGGTTCAGGCTGGCGACAGGGCCCGCGAGGCCTATGCTCCCCAGGAGGCGCTTCACCATTACGACCGTGCTTTGGTCTTATGCCGTGAGCATAAAAACCTGGCCCCGACCGAGACAACAGCAAGCCTCGTTGAACGGCGCGCTCAGACCTACCTGGCCCTGTCTGATTTTGATTCTGCCATCGGCGATCTGGAACAACTCTTTGAAGACAATCGGCGGGTGGGTAACCAGCTCCGAGAGGGGGAGTTGTTGTACCAGCTTGGCATCGCCCATTATTGGGCGCATCGCCTGGAACGGGCAAGTACTTATTTGGATCAGGCCCTGCGCTTGGCCCAAACCCTTCGTTACAGCGAACTGCGAGCTAAAATCCTTAAACTGCATGATATTCTGCATTCCACTATCAGTGGGAATATATCCCGCCTCCCCTCTACGGAAATATCGAGCGCCGCCGATAGTGTTCATAATCTATCTGCTGAGGAGCACTGGGGACTGGCTATGTTAGCCCATCTGCGCAGCGACTTTGAGGTTGCCCTTCACCATGCTCAGGCATGCGTGGAATTAGGGCAATCTTTTGCCAATCCCTTCCTGACGTTGGGAGGATATTTTGTCCTGGGTATGTCGCATGCCAGTGCAGGCCGGTATCAAATCGCCCTCGATGAACTGATAAAAGCCCTGAATCTGTCCGAAGCTGCGGGGGATCGTTTCTGGCGCGCCCGGTTGCTCAATACGATTGGCTGGGTCCACCACGATTTGTTTAATCTAGAACAGGCCATACAGTTTGACCAGCTCAGTTTAGAGGTCGCCCGTGCCGGCAAGCCGCTCTTGACCGAAGCCGAGGGCAACGCCATTGCCAACCTGGCTGCCGATTACCTGCTACTCAAAGATTATGACCGGGCGCGAGCCTACCTGACCGAAGGACTCTTCAATTCCCCCGAAACATTTATGCGCTGGCGCTACCGAACGCGGATGGTTGTGATTAAAGGTCAATTGGCTCTGGCTGAAGGTGATGCCCGGGGCGCGTTGGAAGCTGCCGACGAGTCCTTGACCCTAGCGCGCCATACTCAGACTCGTAAGAATATCGCGCGATCATGCCATCTGCGCGGTCAGGCTCTGCTTGCAGTCGGGCGTCTCAATAAGGCCCAAATTGCTTTGAACCACTCCTTAGAGGTTAGTTTGGGATTAAAATGCCCTGCCTTGATCTGGCGGTGTCATGTAACCCTGGCCCAGCTTAAAGAAGCCGAGGGTAAGACGGAGATTGCTAACATCCATTATTCTTCGGCAGACAGAATCTTACGGCAGGTGCTTGAGGGTTTAACCGATGCTGCCTTGTATCAATCTTTTCTGGCTGAGACCCAGGTACAAGCCGTATTTTCCAAAGCTGTACCCCCCGCTTAACTCTCCTCTTTATCTTTGCTCTTAAGAAAAGGTATTAGGGATTTCGATCCGTTTTCTGGGTCGAATTGACAGCCTAAGCTAGGGTGCATCCTAAATTTATGGTAACGTAGGACAAGTTGCCAACTTGGCCTACAGAACCACCCAAAATTTGGGACAGACAGCCTAAGCTATAACTCCTTGATCCCTCTATTTAAATTAGCCAGGTAAGTACAAAGTAATTTAAAGTTCAAAATTTCCTCTCCCGGTAAGGTAGAAATCAGGCCAGGATATGAACCAGGTAAGTGGGATGTGGTATGATCCTTGTTAGGACCAGCCAGTTGACTTGCGTCTTTGGGGCCATGCTACCCTTGTCCTGGCTGATCCGGTCTTAATTAATGTTCTGTGCTTCCTCATCAACGGAGCTGTGGAGATCAGTATCTTGATAGACAACCCTGTAACCACCCGATTTATCCCCTGCCGTATCATTGCTTCATATCCTGTTTTTGGCTGGTCTCTTACGGTTCGAATCCTCTCTTGTGATCTGGACTGCCTTTATACTCCGCAGCCGCAGCAACGTACGACTACCCATTTACCAGGTTGACCGAGTTGCGCCGAAGACAGCAGATATCCTGATCCTCTGCCGATGCTGAACTGATTATTTAGAAGAATTTGCTGCACTCCGAGAACCTTAGCAGCATTCTTTAGTTTGTAAATATAAGGTTTGGAAAGGAGCGCCTATTCAAGATTCACACCTGACCCATATCGAAGTATGGCAAAGCTTCCCCGCCAGGAGATAAGCTTTTTGCCGCTGCTGGATAGCTTATTCAGCAGGATTCTTCACAGGTAAATTCTGTATTAGTCGAACTTTGGAGGTAACTAATGGAAAAGCGAAGGAAAGTGTTTGATAACCACTGCCACATTGGCCCCCTCGCCTCATACGCTTTCTACGGCCTGCCGACGCCGGTTCATCCGACGTATGATTATGACACGGCCGAGGACTTTTTGAAGGGGATGGACGAAAACGGGGTGGACCGCTCCCTGGTCATATCTAACTATGGCATCCCCGACTCCTCCCAGCCGTTCACCCTAAACCCCCTGGTGGTCGAAAGCGCGCAACATGAGCGCATGATGGGTGCTATTTGGCTCTCACCCTTACCTAAGGACAAGGAGCGGAACGCCGAGGCGCTGAAGTTGATTGGCCAGAAGGGCCTGGTTGCGCTGAAGCTGACCTGCTTGCTGGGCGGAAATTTCAACCCGGAGAAGTGGAGCGAGGAAGAGGTCGAGCTGTGGACGGCGGTCCTTGACGCCGCCCGCGCGAATGATATGCCGATCCATATCCACACCAGCCCGGGCGGCGGTTCGGATATTGATAACGCCATTGCCCTGGTGCGCAAGTACGGCCGCGAAATCAAAATTCACTGTGTTCATATGGGTGGTGGGGTGAGCGGGCACATCAAGTTTGTTCCGCGCTTCTTTGAATTGGTCAACGAAGGGTATCAAATCTACACCTGCTCCTCCTGGGCCGTTGGTTTCGGCTCGACCTGGCTCTTGAAGGAGATCGAGCGCACCGGCGTGGGCGCGGACCGGTTCTTGTTTGGTTCGGATATCCCCTGGAGCGACTTCGCCAGTGAGTACTGGAAGATTGAGGGCGCGCCGATTTCCGAGGAGTTGAAGCAGAAGATCTTCTGGGGTAACGCCGAAAAGTTGTACAGCAAGTTCTGGTAGACCCACCCGAACCAGACCCAGGAGAGGGCGTGAACTGCGGTGGCCAAGGATGAGCCGCCGCCCCAAAGCGCTGGCAACAAATCAAACTTTTAACAATTAGCAAGGAGGCAAGATTCTCATGGCAATTCTAAATGCGGACCCCCCCAAAGAAGGGGATGCGATTATCAACCTGGAAGATAAACTGTTCCCTGATTATAAAGCAAAAGATGGTGAAAAAGCCCTGATCATGATGCATACCGTGCCCTTCGAAGGCTCGGTGGGCCTGGTCAACATGCTGACTACTACCCGGATTTGCCGCAAAGGCTTCGATACCAGCTTCGTCCTATACGGCCCCGGCGTGCTCATGGCTGCGGCTACCCGCGGCTTCCCGGTGATTGGCAAAGAAGGCTTTCCGGGCAACCTGGCCATAAACAACCAACTCAAGGTCATCGTGAAGGAAGGCGGCAAAATTTATGCCTGCCGCTTTGCCATGGCCGCCCTGTATGGCATGCGCGAAGCCGATTTGATCGAGGGCGTAAAGCCATTCCACCCCTTGGATGTGCTTGATATTCTGATCGAGAATTGGCGGGCAGGGGCGCTCGTTATCAGCACCTGGACCGTCTAAGTTAAAGGGCCACCGCGGTTTGTTCTTGGGTAATTAATCCATAAGGGTGTATTCAATTTTGGTTGGCAACGGAGTCCAAAGCTTACTTGGGCTTTTTCAAAACGGGTTTTGGGCTCCAAATTCCTGCATCCTCAACCTACGTTGAATACACCTAATCCATAATTTGCCCCACGGAGAAATGATATGGCCTGGCAGGAGATTCTTCTTGATCTACAGAGTTTAGGCGCGCGGATTGAGGTCCCCCTCGAGAGTCGAGGCCGACGCGGTGGCGCCGGTCCCGCCGACAGCAAAGCCTTTATCCTGGCCGGAGTCGCGGCGATGGTACCAACGCTCGGCGAGTTTGTGAGCCATTCCCCCTATGCCGTGGTCGAGGAGGGAGATGGTTACTGCCTGACGCGCGAGGGGCAAAAGTTAATACCCATTCAATTCCCCTCAACGCCGCGCTTTTACGAACTTAAAACTAAAGAGGGTATTCCTTATTGGAAGATTGCCCTGCTGCACGGCCAGGATGTGCTGGCGACAACGGTCGTACAGCGCTGTGTCCGCTGGCGACACCCGGAGGAACGGTGCCAGTTCTGCGGCATCGAAAACTCCCTGGAGCGCGGCAGTACCATTGCCGTTAAGACCCCGGAACAGTTGGCCGAAGTGGCCGAAGCGGCCGTCCGGTTGGATGGAATCAAACAGCTCATCATGACCACCGGAACCCTCAACTACCACGATATGGGCATCCATTACCTGGCCAAATGCACTCAGGCGATTAAAGCGGCGGTAGCGATTGATATTCAAGCCCAGTTTGAACCCCCAGAAAACCTGGACGACCTGGAATTGCTGCGCGAGGCGGGGGTTGATGCAGTAGGGATGCACCTGGAGAGCTTTGACCCGTCTGTCCGCGAGCGGGTAACACCGGGTAAGGCGCAAATCAGCATCGAGCGTTACTTTGAGGCTTTTGAGCGGGCCGTAGAAATTTTCGGTCGGAATCAAGTTTCCAGTTACCTGATTGTCGGCCTGGGCGAAGACCTGGTGTCACTCGTTGAGGGGTGCCGCTGCCTGGCGCAAATCGGCGTCTATCCCTTTGTCGTGCCGCTGCGGCCTATCATCGGCACGCCGCTGCAAGACATCCCTGCGCCTGAGCCTGCCTTAATGGGCCGCATCTACCGGCAGGTGGCCGCCATCAATAAGGAGTATGGCTTAAACTGGCGTAACAGTAAGGCGGGCTGTGCCCGCTGTGGGGCCTGTTCCGGCTTGACTGCCTTCGAGTAGAAAGCAAGAAAAGAGGATAGTATGGCTCGAATTGTTAGTAAGATTGTCGAAACTGAGGCAGAACGGGAAGGGCATTTTGCCGTTCGCCGGGCAGTATTTGTGGAGGAACAGGGTCTTTTCCAGGACTCTGATCGGGATGAGCACGATGAGCACGCCGTTCATCTGATCGCTGTAGATCAGGACACGGGCGCCGTAGTGGGAGCCGTACGTTGCTATGAAGTCGAGCCCGGTATCTGGTATGGCGGGCGGCTGGCCGTGTTGGAAGAATTTCGTTACAGCGTATGCGCTGTCGGCCCACGCTTGTGCAAACTGGCGGAAAAGGTGGTCATCGAGCGGGGCTGCCGTTGTTTTCTGGCCTACATCCAACTCCAGAATGTTCGCTTGTTTGAACGTTTGGGTTGGCGAAAAATTGGGAAGCCGCTGGAGCAGTACGGGGTGCTGCACCAGGTGATGGAGGCTTCTCTCGTGCTTGAGAAAGTCAAAGAACCTGACCGAATAAAAGGAAATCATCTCATTCATGCCTGAACTGTCCCTTGAGGAACTGATTGCCGCTCTGCGGGCAGCGCCGGCCTGGCAGCGCAAGCGCGAAATCGAGGTTTTGGCCGGTGAATTGCTGGCCTCCACACCGTTAATCGAGGGCCGGCCTGTCCTGGTGGGCGATGACGCCGCCGCAATAGACACCGGGGAGGATTATCTTCTCTTGGCTGCCGAAGTTATGTATCCGCCTCTGGTCCGGGCCGATCCTTACCTGGCCGGCAAGTACGCCATCCTGGCGAATGTTAACGATATTTATGCGATGGGCGGCACTCCTTTGGCGTTAGTCAATATGATTCTGGCTACGGATACGGAGGAGGCAGCGGCCATCCTGCGGGGATTACGGGATGGCTGCGCCCGTTATGGTCTGGCCCTCGTCGGGGGACACCTGACTGCGGCCGGCGATACTACCTCAGTGGCGGCGTGTATTTTGGGCCGCGCCAAAAAGCTCTTGAGCAGTTTCGAGGTGCAGCCGGGCGACCTCTTGCTGCACGCTACCAATCTGCGGGGCCAATTTCATCCGCAGTTTCGTTTCTGGAATTGTTCGGCTCACCTATCCGATGCCGACCTGCGCCGCGACTTGGCCCTTTTGCCGGCCATTGCCGAAGCCGGCTGGTGCAGGGCAGGACGTGATGTCAGTATGGGGGGAATCTTTGGCTCGATACTGATGCTGCTTGAACTATCGGGAGTGGGCGCAGTGGTTGATCTTGACGCTGTCCCCCAACCCGCTGAAATCGAGGATCGTTATCCCCTACGGGATGCGAAGTGCTATCTGGACTGGCTGCTGGCCTTTCCCAGTTACGGTTTTATCCTGGCCGCGCCGCCTGAGCATGTGGCGGCGGTACAGGCTGCCTTTGCGGCACGAGAAATTACCTGCGCCACTATTGGCCAGACGACCGTAAGCCGTCAGGTCGTTCTACGCCAGCACAGACGCGAAGCAATCTTGTGGGATCTGGCTGCCGAGCCTTTCATCGGCTTTTCTCTTCCATCTACTTAAACTCTTTGCCCTTAATGGCTTATTAGGAGGTTCAGCTAAAATGTCTAATCGAATTGTCGTCATCGGTGGTGGTAGCGCCGGGACAGGTGCCGCCACCACGGCCAAGCAGTATGATCGCTCGGCGACTGTCACCCTTATTACTGAATTTGAGGATATTGCCTACAGCCCGTGCGGTATGCCTTATGTTATTGGCCGTGAAGTAGAAAGTTTTGATCGCTTGTTCCTGCAATCACGCCAGTTTTATCTGGACATGGGGATTGACCTGCAAACCACAACCACCATAGATCGCATTGACATCACTCAGCGCCGGGTCTATGCGGGCGAGAAGGTGTTCCCCTTTGATAAACTGATTCTGGGTACCGGCTGGGAATATGAAGTCCCAAACCTGCCCGGTATTGACCTGGCCGGCATTGAATACATCAAAGTTATTCGCCGGGTGATGGAATTAGATAAAAGGTTAGACCAGGCGAAGCGGGTGGTCATTTGGCAGGCCAAGCCGGTGAGTGTTGAATTGGCCGATGCCCTGCCCAATCGGGGGATTGAGACGCATCTGGTTGATGCCGGCCCCTGGCTCATGTCCGACTTTGCCGATCCTGACGTGATGGAGATTGCCCACAAACATCTGGAGAAAAAAGGGGTCCACATCCACCTGGGCACGGAACTGTTAGGCTTCATCGGCAAAGATGGTCACCTGACGGCGGTTCAAACGAGTCAGGGCGAGATTCCGTGTGATATGGCTATCCTCGTGCCCAGCATGAAACCGGCGACCCAATTGGCTCAATCCATTGGGGTCAAAACCGGCTCAACTGGGGGCATTGTCGTTGACGATCATATGCGGACCAACATCCCCGATGTTTATGCGGCGGGGGCCTGTATCGAGGTTTTGCACGGCCTGTTAAAGATACCGGTTAACCTTGTCCCCGGCACTTATGCCTACGCCCAAGGCAGAATAGCCGGCATCAATGCGGTTGGCGGGGACCGGGCTTACCAGCCGGTTTATGTGCCGTGGGGCTTGAGCGCCACCGTGCAAATCGGCGGCGTGCCGGTCTCGGAAACAATTGCCAAGGCGATGGGTATGCCCTACATCCTCGGCAAGGCCACCGGCATCACCGCGGCCCGTTACCATCCGGCCCACGAGCCAATGTATGTCAAACTGCTGATTGATCCCAAGAGCCACCGGATCATTGGCGGCCAATTTGCCGGAGGCGAGGGCGTCAAGGAACGGGCTGAGTTCCTGGCCTTTGCCATTCGTAAAGGCGCGGTGCTGGAAGAATTGGCTACGATGGAGAATGTCTACTCGCCGCCCATCGGCGCGCTGAACGAGCCGATTGTTACCGCTGCCAATAATGCCCTGGCCGAACTCAGGAAATAGAGAGGTTGAAACCATGCCCATATCTACTCGCACCCCTGCGCCTACCGGCGTGATGAATAAATTCCGTGTTCTGACTGAAGGCTTCCTGATGCAGGTAGCCCAGGAAGCTATGTTGCGTGAGTACCCTAACCTGGGGGTCAAACCCGTGCCCAAGAAAGGCTGGATTTATCCCCTGATGCGGTGGGTGTTTCTGCCCGGTTTTAAGCTGACCCCCTGGCCGCTGCGCAGCCGCATGATGAGCTTGTTTTTTGTCCATCGCCAGCAGCACTGGTCGCCGCAGCGGGGGCAGGCTGAAGAATAGGACGTATGCCAACGAAAACTGGGGCAGAATCATCCAAAAGAAGCGTGCGCGTGCGCTGGTTGGGCGGCTACCGCACCGAAACCGACATTCACGGCGTTCATCTTTTGCTAGGTGATGAGACTCCCCGGTACGGCGGCGAGGACACCGGCCCGATGCCCACCGAAATGCTTCTGGTAGCGGTAGGCACGTGCATGTGCCTGTCGGTGGTCCATCTGGCCCACAAGCGCCACATTTCTGTAGGTAGAGTAACTCTGGAGACATCCGCCAAGAAAGACGACAAAGCTTTTCGGTTCAGGTCAATCCAGGTGGTCGTTTATGCCGACCTGCCCCAAGAGCAGCTTGAACCATTGGTCAACTTGGCCCGGCGCTACTGTTTTGTCAGCAACACCCTGGCCGAGGGCTGCCCGGTTGACGTAAGCGTCCAGTCCATTGTATCTGTGGAGCAATCCAATGACGAATGAACCATCTCTCTTAATTGATCGTGAGCTGTTTAAATCAGAATTGCAGGTTATTAACGTGGGCGTAGCCGAGTTCGCCGAGGCCCTGCGCCAACAATCCGTCCCGGTGGTTGAAGTTGATTGGCGGCCACCCGCCGGCGGCGACCTGGGTCTGGTGGAAATCCTAAAAAAAATCTATAGCAATCAGGATTTGATGGAACGCATCAACATTGCCAATGCCCAGGTTCTTGACCGTATCCTTGAGGCAAATCCCCAGGTTGTAGATGTTGCTCCGGCCGAGCAAGCCCTGGGCTTAGCTCCCCGCACGATTTTGCATGCCGGCCCACCGGTTTCCTGGAAGCGCATGTGCGGTCCCCAGAAGCGGGCCGTCCTGGGGGCTATTCGATTTGAAGGCTGGGCCGAGGAGGAGGGTCAGGCTACGGCCCTGATCGAAAACGGCCAGGTCAAGCTAAGCCCTTGCCACCGCTATGAAGCGGTCGGGCCGATGACGGGTGTTATCTCGCCCTCTATGCCGGTCCTGGTGGTTCGCAACGAATCATTTAACACCTACGGTTTTTCAACTTTTAACGAAGGTCGGGGTAACGTGCTGTGGTTTGGCGTTTGTGATAACGACACGTTGCGGCAGCTGGCCTGGATAAGAGATACGCTCGCCCCGGCGGTCCGGCAGGCCATTCAACACGACGGCCCGATCAGCGTGTTCGACATCGTCGCTCAGGGCTTGCAAATGGGCGATGAATGTCACGCTCGCAGCGCTGCCTGTACTGCCCTGTTAGCCCGGCAGTTGGCTCCGGCGATGTTAGAAGCCGGGGTAAGCGGTAAGATCGTGGCCGAGATCATGCGCTTTATGGCTAATAACAGTCACTTCTTCCTGAACTTCACGATGGCGGCGGTTAAATCTACAATGGAGGCAGCCCACAACATCCCTTACAGCACTGTCGTCACGGCGATAGCCCGCAATGGGGTAGATTGTATGGTCAGAGTGGGTGGGTTGGGTGACCACTGGCTGGCTGGCCCGGTCTCGCCGATGGACGAGGCCATCTACTACACCGGTTACAGCGTAGCCGATGCCGCCGGCGACATCGGCGATAGCGCCATCATCGAAACTTGCGGTTTAGGTGGCATGGCTATTGCCGCCGCTCCTACTACTGCCGCCTTTGTGGGGGGCAGCCTGGCCGACCAGATAGCGACGGTTCGCACCTTCAAAACGATCACTCTGACTAGCCATCGTAAATTCAGCCTGCCGACGATGGACGGCGAAAATACTCCCCTGGGCCTTGACTTGCGCCGGGTGGTTGAAACTCGCACCGTTCCTTTCATCACCACGGGAGTTTTGCATGAAACCAGCCCGACGGTTGGACAAATCGGGACAGGCGTGGCCCGCATTCCGGTGGATATCTTCGACCGGGCGCTGACCGCACTGGCTCATCGCTGGGGCCTGCCCACAGAACTGCCACAACCAAAGACGGTCGAGTTAGGGGACAGGTGAAAAGGTAGCAGAGTAGCACGCCCTTCGGCGCACCCGAAGGGGTGAGGTCGCAGAGTCATATGATTTCCCTGTCTACTGTCTACTGGCTACTGTCTACTATTTTCGAGGAGATCCAGCGTGTCCGTTGAAGATGAGATTACCGCCCAGGTTAACACTTGGCGAAAGATGGAAGACAAGTATTACGCCTCGGTGCTCAATGTGCCGGAGTTTTATATGGCCGGTATTCGCCTGGTGCGGGCTGTCGTTGATTGTTTAAAGGATGTCACTTCGCCAGCGGCACTGCTCGATACCTACCGTCGGACTGGTGTCGATCTTGTGGCCGAGGTGGCCGACGGGTTGGATGTGCCTCAGCTAGCTTTTTTGAATTACGACCTGGCCCGGGATACCGCTTTTTATTTGCGTTACCAGGAGATTATGGAAGCCCAGGCCGAGGTAGAAGTCAAGGCCAGGATAGCTACGGCTAGGGCCGAGGGGGCGGAGTGGGCAGTACTCTACGACAACGAGACAAGCCGCCACGGCCACTCGTTCTTTCAGCGATTAGAAATACATTTGCCCGACGGCCTCGGTTTGTACACGGCGGTTGAACTCGACTGGGAAAAAGGCCGCCTGTATGTGCTTGAGCCGTTGGCCCTGGATCCCGACACCGGCCAGCCCAGGCGAGGCGTCGCTCCGCCCGATTCCCGCCAGGAATTTACGACTCGGGCCGAGTTAGCGGCGGCAGTAGCCGTGCTACGTGAAAAATATAGCAAGGCAGGTTAGAATATGGCACTAGTTAGTCAGGTTAAAGTAAAAACTTATTACGACTCCGTCCGCCTGATGCGGGCTTCGGAGACCGTATCCAACCTGGAGGGAGTGAGCCAGGCGATCATCGCCATGGGTACCGATGCCAACAAGCGGGTTTTAGCCGAGGCCGGCCTGCTGGCCGAGGGAGTCGAAAGCGCCGGGCCGAATGATCTGATGATTGTGGTTGAAGCAAGTTCTGACGAAGCCGCCCAGGGCGCGCTGGCCCAGGCCGATGTCGTCCTTACCCAGGCTACTCGCACCGCCACATCCGGCCAGGCCGAAACCCAACCCAAAACCCTGGAACAGGCTCACCAATCGTTATCTAAGGCCAACTTGGCTATCGTTTCCACGGCCGGCCAGTATGCCGCCTTGGAGGCAGCCAAAGCCCTGCACGCCGGGCTGCACGTTTTTCTATTCAGCGACAACGTGACGATGGATGAAGAACTGGCCTTAAAACAACTGGCCGCCGCCAGGGGGCGATTGGTGATGGGGCCGGGTTGCGGTACATCTATTATCAACGGTGTGGCCCTCTCCTTTGCTAACGTGGTGCGCCGTGGCCCCATCGGGTTGGTGGCTGCGTCGGGTACCGGCCTCCAGGAAGTAACTTGCCTGCTGGACCGGGGCGGAATCGGTATTTCGCAGGCTATCGGCGTGGGTGGGCGAGATATGTCGAAGACGATTAATGGTCTGATGACGCGCCAGGCGTTGGCCATGCTGGCCGCCGACCCGGAGACCAGGGTCATTGTGCTCATTTCCAAGCCTCCGTCGCCGGAGGTCACAGAGGGTATCCTCGATGCCGCCCAGGCTACCCACAAGCCGGTGGTGGTCAACTTTCTGGGCAGCAAACGCTCCGGCCAGGTTGGTCCTATCACCTTCACCATAACCTTGGAGGAAACGGCCGAGGCAGCCCTGAACCGGGCCGGAGGCGAGGATCAGCCGCGCTTCAAAATCGCCGCACCAACGCTTGAGCAATGGGTAGCGGCTGAACGGAAGCGGCTCGGATCAGGTCAGCGTTATTTGCGCGGTCTCTTCTCGGGGGGGAGCTTATGCGATGAGGCGATGGATCTTTTGAGTGGCCAGTTGCCCGCGATCTACTCCAACATTCCTTTACGTCCCGAGTGGAGCTTGGCCGATGCCTGGCAAAGCCGCGAGCATAGCTGTATTGACATGGGCGATGAAGAATTTACACGGGGTCGCCCCCACCCGATGATTGATCCCCGGCTGCGCCAGGAACGTATCTTGAAGGAGGCCGACGACCCCAGCGTAGCCGTCATCCTGATGGATGTGGTCATTGGGTACGGCTCGCATCCTAACCCAGCCGGCGCCCTGGCTGAAACGATCCGGGCGGCCAAAGCCAGAGCGGCGGAACGAGGGCGCTACCTGGCCGTGGTTGCCCATGTCTGTGGCACCGACCAGGATCCCCAGGACCTTAAACAACAGGAAATGTTGTTGCGTGAGGCAGAGGTATTGGTGCTGCCCACCAACGCCCAGGCTGCCCGAATAGCGGCGGCGATTGTGAGTTGAGCTAGGGTTAAGCAAGCGACGCAGCGGAGGGACCATGCCAATTTACGAGTATGAATGTAAAGCCTGCGGGCAAATTTTTGAAGTTTTGATGCGGACGTCGAGCGAGCCGCCGGAGTTACACTGCCAGAACTGCAACGGCACGGAATTAGCTCGTCTCGTCTCCCGACCCGGCTTGATTCGTAGCCAGGGGCGGGCAGAGGCGGGCGAACTGCGCCCGGTGAACCCACGTAAGGCCGTCGAAAATATGAGCCGGATGTATGACCAGAGTGGAGTGGACCCAGGGCAGGGCTTTAGAGAGGTGGCGCAGCGCGCCGCTGCCGGCGATAGTCCTGATTCCCTCAAGGAGATGATCACCGAGGTCAAGCAGAAGGAAGCTGGCAAGAAGAAGGCAGGATTAGGTAATAAGGAGTAGGGAGTAAGAATTTTGATTGTCCAAAATCAAAAACACCCAAAGGGTGCGATGTCCAAAATCAAAAATCCAAAATCATTGCGCATTGCCCTTTTTACCTATTCCACCAAGCCTCGGGGCGGGGCAGTGCATACCCTGGCCCTGGCCGAACATCTTCAAGCCCTGGGACACCAAGTTCACATCTACGCTTTGAGTAAACCGGGGCAGACTGCCTTCTTTCGGCCCACGACCGCGCCGTTTACCCTGATCCCTTCTGAAACTCGTGAAGCCGACGAGCCAATGGATGTTCGCATCCAGCGCTATATCCAGGCTTACTATGAGTTCCTGACGAATAACAAGGTCGGCTCATTTGATATCTATCATGCCCAGGATTGCATCTCGGCCAATGCCCTATGGCGTCTGCGCACCGATGGGCAGATTCCCTGGTTTGTGCGGACCATCCACCACTTGGATGATTTTATCAGCCCGGCCTTGATTCAGTGCCAGGATCATTCCATTTACCGGCCGGATTATCGGATCGTGGTCAGCCGCTATTGGCAGCAGCGCCTGACCGACGAATTTAACTTGGAGACAACGGTCATTCACAACGGCGTTGATGTTACTCGTTTTCAACCTCCCACTCCTGCCCAACGCGTCCACGCGCGGGCCGAGTTGGGCCTTGATGATCAATTAGTATTTTTAAACATCGGCGGTATCGAACCCCGTAAGAACACGATTCGTTTGCTGCGTGCCTTTCAATCAGTGCGCCAAAAATTGGCAGCGCAGGGTCGCCCTGCCGTTTTAATCCTGGGCGGCGGCGCGACCTTGTTGGATTATGAAGCCTATCGCCAGGAGTTTTTTGAGCTTCTCGATCGTTCCGACCTCCGGCGCGACCAGGATGTGTTCATATTGGGGGTATTGCCAGAGGCGCGCATCCCGCTCCTTTACCATGCCGCCGATGTTTTGACGTTCCCATCCGTGAAAGAAGGCTGGGGGTTGGTCGTACTGGAAGCAATGGCCTCGGGCGTAGCCGCGCTGGCCTCTGATTTGCCGGTATTCCGCGAATATTTATCACCAGAAGAAAATGCCCTTCTGGTAGACCCCAGTGATGAGCAACCCATTGCCGCAGGAATGCTGCGTTTGGCCGAGGATAGCCAACTCCGGCAGCGATTGGCTGCGGCGGGATTGGCCACCGCTCAGAGGTTCAGTTGGGCGGCGACAGCCCAAACTCATGTCAATTACTATCACACTCTTTTTCCTGAAAGTGAATCAACCTCTCAACAACGAATAACTAAGTCCCATAACTATGAATAGTGGTCATAGAAAGGGAGGGTAAATTGAACGCTAAAGCTTGGAACCATCTTAATCTTCAATTGGTCCCCGGTCGAACGAACACTAAACCCCGTGAACAAGGCATCACCATGGTCCTGGACCGGTGCCAGGGCCTCTACGCTACCAAAGACATGCTGGCCCTAACTGGCGATTACATTGATCACCTCAAGCTCAGTTTTGGCACCTCAGTCTTTTTGGATGAAAAGCTAATCCGCCAAAAAATTGAGATCGTTCGGGATTACGGCGTTGACATTTATCCTGGCGGCACCCTAATGGAAATTGCTTTGATTCAGGGTGTTTATCCAGAATATGTCTGCCGGGCCAAAGAACTGGGCTTCAACGCACTTGAAATCTCTGACGGGACCATCACCATGTCTCGTGAGGTCCGGGACGAGGCCATCAAGCGCGCCTGTGATGCCGGCCTTAAGGTTATTACTGAGGTCGGCAAAAAAGATCCCACCATCCACCTATCTCCAACGGAGATTTGCGATCAGGTGGCGGCTGACCTGGCTGTAGGCGCAGATAAGGTTATTATGGAGGCCCGTGAGTCAGGCCGAGGCATTGGCATTTATGATGAGAATGGGGCAGTACGCGAAGACGAGATAGCGGCCATCATCAAATGTCTAGGCGACCATTGTCCGCGGATCATCTGGGAAGCGCCCCTGCAAAGGCAGCAGGCCGCGCTTATTTTGCGCTGTGGACCTAACGTAAACTTTGGCAACGTCAAACCCAGTGATGTATTGGGGCTGGAAGCTTTGCGCTGCGGCCTGCGTTTTGAGACCTTCCGCCATTTTGCGCCTCAACTTGAGGCGGCTGAGATGGAGGAAGGGGGATAACTATGCCGATTCATATGATCGATTCACAAATTTATGGGGGAGCCTGGAGTTCCGAGGAAATGCGAGCCATTTTCGACGATGTGCCCCGGACGCAGGGCTGGTTGGAGGTCATCGCTGCCCTGGCCGAGGCTCAGGCGGAGGTCGGCCTGATCCCGGTTGAAGTTGTACCGGAAATCAAACGGGTGTGCCGCATCGAGCTGCTCAGTATGGAGGAACTGCGTAAAGGCTACCAGGAGACCGGCCATTCCACCCTGGGCTTGATCCGCGAGTTAAAAAAGCGCTGTAGCGGCCCAGCCGGCGAGTGGATTTACTACGGGGCTACCGTTCAGGATATTAGCGATACCTGGACCGCGCTGGCCCTCCTCAAGACCTGGGATATTGTCTTTCGGGATTTGCGGGAGATTGAGGGTGATTTGCTGGCCCTGGCCGAGGCGCAGCGAAACAGCTTGATGGCCGGCCGGACGCACGGCCAGCCGGGCCTACCCATCACCTTTGGCTTTAAGGTAGCGGTCTGGGTCCGCGAGATCAGGCGGCATCTGGAGCGATTGAAGGAGGTGCGCCAGCGGCTGGGGATGGGCCAACTGGCCGGAGGGGTGGGTTCGTTATCGTCATTTGGAGACAAGGGCTTTGAACTGCAAGAAAGGTTTTTTGCCCGGTTGGGATTACGTCCGCCTGACATCGTTTGGAATACGGCCCGCGATACCCAGGTAGAGTTCATCCATTTGTTGGCGATGGTGGCGGCGACATTCGACAAGATCGGTCAGGAGGTTTATAACTTGCAGCGCCCGGAGCTGGGCGAAGTCCGGGAAGGGTTTGTCGAAGGGACGGTGGGCAGCATTACCATGCCGCACAAGCGCAATCCAGAAATTGCCGAACACCTGAGCACCCTGGCCCGTCTCATTCGGCACAATGCCGGCTGCCTGGCCGAAAACCTGGTCCACGACCACGAACGTGACGGCCGTTCCTGGAAGGCGGAGTGGGGCTTGATTGCTCCGACCTGCGCCATGACCGGTTCGCTGCTGCGGTTAAGCAAAACAATGTGCGCGCATCTGGAGGTGGACCGGGCCGGCATGCTGGCTAACCTGGCAGCGACGCAGGGTTATGTGCTGTCAGAAGGACTGATGCTGGCGCTGGCCAAAAAGATCGGCAAACAAACAGCCCACGATATTGTCTACAATACGGCTATGGACGCTTTTGCCGCCCAGCGCCCGCTCAAAGAAGCCGTTCTTGAAAACGAAAAGATCACGGCTCATTTGGCCAAAGAGGAAATTGACGCTTTGTTTGATTATGAGCGGCAAGTAGGGCTATGTCCTCAATTTGTGGATCGGGTGTTAAGCCTGACCCGGGCTGATCGCGAAAGTGATGCGGCCTTTATCAAAGAGACCCGGTGATGAGTCTGAAGCTTCCGGCCCTGCCTCGCCTCCACTTGGGGACTCTGCCCACGCCCCTCCATCCGGCTAAAAGATTAAGTGCAGCCCTGGACGGACCGGCAATATGGTTCAAACGTGACGACCTGACCGGTTTTGGATTAGGTGGCAACAAAATTCGCAAGCTTGAATTTTTAGCCGCCGACGCGCTGGCTCAGGAAGCTGACACCCTTGTTACCGGCGCCGGGCCGCAATCTAATCACGTCCGGGCCACCATGGCCGTAGCCGCCTTCCTGGGTTTGAGAGGGGTAGCCGTTTTTCACGGCTCTCGCCCCTCGGAGACTCAGGGCAATTTATTATTGGGTGAACTTCTGGGGGCAGAGATTATTTTTACCAATGACCCGGACCGCTCCCAGCTTGATAACCACATCATTGCCGAAGGAGAGCGGTTAAAGGCCGCAGGCCGTAAGCCTTATCTTATTGGTCGTGGAGGAGCTTCGGCTCTGGGGAGTGTTGGTTATGTAGCCGCTTCGCTGGAAATGCTCTCCCAATTGCTCGAATTACACTTGCAGCCGGATTATTTATTTTGCGCTACCGGTTCATGTGGCACCCAGGCTGGCTTGTTGGTTGGCACAAAATGGCTGCAGTCAGATTATCACCTCTGTGGGATAAGCGTTAGCCGCCAACGCCCTGAATGCCTGGTGCGCATCGAGACGCTGGCCAGGGAAACAGCGGCTCTGCTGGGCTTGGAGCTTGACTTATCTGCTGATGAGATCGTGGTTTATGATGACTATATTGGTCAGGGATATGGTATTCCCAGCCCGGAGGGAATAGAGGCCATCCGTCTGGTAGCCGGAACAGAAGGCATTTTTCTTGATCCGGTCTACAGTGGCAAGGCTATGGCCGGCCTGATTGATTTAATCAGGCAGGGCAAGTTGGGGCGAGATAAGACCGTCCTGTTCCTCCATACCGGCGGCGTTCCGAGTCTGTTCTCCCATGTGTCAATTTTAAATAATAGCGTAATTTAGCAGAATTGAGGTGGTATTTATGAGTGACAAAGTTGCGGTTGTTGCCATTGGGGGCAACTCACTAATCAAAGATGAAGCCCATAAAACGGTCGAAGATCAATACGCCGCAGCCGGCGAAACCTGTGAGCATATCGTCACAATGATCGAGCAGGGCTGGACCGTTGCCATCGGTCACGGCAACGGGCCGCAGGTGGGTTTCATTCACCGCCGCTCTGAACTGGCCCGGCATGAGCTCCATGAAGTGCCGCTGGAGGTATGCGGGGCAGACACTCAAGGGGCAATTGGCTATGCCTTGCAGCAAAATCTGTATAACGCTCTGCAACGGCGGAACATAGACAAGCCAGTAATCACCGTTGTCACCCAGGTAGAGGTCAGTTCAGATGACCCTGCTTTTGAGCATCCCTCCAAACCCATTGGCTCATTTATGGATGAAGCGACAGCCAGACAGCGACAGACTGAAGGTTGGAACATGATGGAAGATGCAGGACGAGGCTGGCGGCGAGTGGTGCCTTCACCCCTGCCCAAACGTATCGTCGAAGAACCGGTGATCCGCCAGTTGATTTCCAATGGGGTCATTGTTATTGCCGCTGGTGGTGGCGGTATCCCGGTAGTTGCAGATGAGCAAGGCAAGCTGCGAGGTATCGCGGCGGTGATTGATAAAGATTACGCCGCCTCTCTGCTGGCCAGCAGTATTGGGGCAAATCTGTTTATCATCAGTACGGCAGTGGAAAAAGTGGCCCTCAATTTTGGCCAGTCCAACCAGACCTGGCTGGATCATTTAACTCTGGCTCAAGCCAAAAGCTACCTGACTGAGAAAGACCACTTTGCCCGAGGTAGTATGGCTCCAAAAATTCAGGCGGTCATCAACTATTTGGAACGCGGCGGCCAAAGAGCCATTATTACTAACCCGGAAAATCTGGAGCGGGCCCTGGCCTGCGAAACCGGCACGCATATTACCCACGGTCTTGAGGCGTTCCTTCGGTTCCCCGTGATAATCAGGAAATAGAAGACCGGCAGGAACATCGTTAAAGGTCATCAGGATAGTCGGATTTTTACCTTAAGTTTTTGAATGAACTATTGTTGAGCACATGAAGTAAAGAGATATCTTATTCTACTTGATCAGTTAGGACCAACCAGATCCAGGCTTTCTTGGATAAATGGCAAGCCCGGCTGCCGTGGCGGTTGAGCGAGGCCGATCAGCAAGCTGGCTATCACTATCGGCTGTCGCTCTGGCAAGTCGAATTCAGCCGGACCCAGGTCTTTGCTGACCCGGTGCGCGGACGGCAGTGGTTTGAAGCGGTCATCCGGGATAATCTGGATGGGGAGCGGCCCGACCACATCCAACTCATTTTTGAACGGCGGGTGACCAAACAAACCCCGGGTTACTTCCGCACCCAAGTGGTCCAGGAAGGGGTTAACCCCAGCCTACATGCTTATTACAAAAGCTTGGTCGCCAGATCCATCGGGGTCTGTTGGACGTCCAACATATCAGCTTCGATTGTGTGCTCTCGACCTCAAGTCTGGAACGGATTGTGCAACCTACCATCACCCCTGACGGTCAACGGGCACCAGCCTTGCCCCTGGGGCAACCCCGCATCATGGCAGTGCTGAATGCCCTCACCTCGTTTGGGCTCCTCCCTGCGATTTTACCAACCAGACCCTGCGCCACCAAATCGCTGATTTACTCGGTACAACGCCGGCGACTTATGAGACGACTCAGATGTCCTATGACCTGCAACGGCTGCGACTCAAAGGGATCATCTGGCGGATCCCCAATTCTTACCGTTATCAACTGACCACCTACGGACCCAAGGTGGCCCTACTCTTTTCCAAATTGGCGAGCCGGATCTTTCGGCCCGCTTTGGCGGCCCTTGACCCAACTCAACCTATCCCTTTACCTTTAGCCGCTGCTTTGGATCAGCTTGAGCAAGTTATTGATGAGTTAGTCAATCACGCCCATTTGGAGCCAGCAGTGGCTTGATTCTTGTTTCATTTGTTAAAGATTCATCATATGAAGATGTCTAAGTCTGAGCAGGTTAGTCATAATTGTCTCAAAGGTGATTGATTCATTGCTGCAATTTACCAACACATGATATTTCTGACCGGCCTTACTTCAATATACCTTATTTTCATTTGGGAAAGAGGGGATCTACCAGTAATGGAGAAATAAAGATGATAAACGAATTAGGTTATTATTTTCACCCGCTGCCCCAATCCGGTACTCATGCCTATTTACAACTGGATATAAACATTTATAGTGAACCGACCGGAAAGCATTTTGACCCCATCAGAGTGCATTTATTTGTGGTCAAGGCGGATCAAAACCTGGTGAGAGCGACCATCAGCCACCCCTGGACAGGACCGAGTCCAATGCGGGTTGGTCCAGGCCGGGTGACATTGCAGGATTATCGAGATAAGATGGTCACGGCCTTCAGCTTCGGCGGTGAAATGGAGATAATCAACCACAGTTCGTACACGAGTTGCCAATTAACCTCGCTGGCGCCCATTATTCGTCTGGTTCAAGGCCAGGACACCTACACGGCCTTGGTCACCGAATTTGAGTCACTCCTGGCTAGGCGGCGGGCTGAATGGGCTGGAAACGAAACAGGCTTCGAGGCGCGGCTGACCAAGATTGAGCCGTACACTTTTTTTGTGATGGGATTGGCGACGATCAAAGAGCGGATGCAACAGGTTCCCCCTCAGTTACGGGGCGAGTCATATCGGAATAAGGTCCACGTTATTAATGAGGCAATCCGGACCGTTCAAGAAAACGGTCACTGGCCGGCCTCGCTGCCAATCCTGGCTGAGCTGCTTTAGCTGCGACGAGGTAATGGGGTCATCCTGTTCACGACTGGCGGCTCCTCGGTGTGTTGTTATCCCAACCCGATGATGTGAGTATTGTGACCGTTGATTGCTGAATCGGAAGATTATTCACGGGTTACCACCCCAAACACCACTTAATTTAGACTCGTTGGTGGTATGTGATGAGGTTGAGTTATCCTATTTTGAAGTCACCCCTATGGCTTAAACCATGCTACGCCCAGATTTCTCTGATGTCAGAGCTTTGTCACAACTTCATCACAAAGCTTATCACCCCCTGAGATAAATTAAAAAACGCTCAACTGTAGAACATAGCACATTAAGGTAAGGAAGGAGAAAAACGAAGAGGAGGAGCAAAGAGCCAAACAAAATAGGCACAAAGATAGCCAATCATCGTTTCCAACTGAGATAAAGCTGACTGATGCCGCCGATTACGCTTGAACTCATACAATTATTCGTCAAAACGTCATTTTTGTAGTACAAAGATGGGTTCATTTATCGGTCCAAGCTATGAAAACCGAAAAATATTCGGATAAATTTTTCTCTCCGACAGGCTGCTAGATAAGGAAACATCTCCGTCATTGAGATTGCAATAAGTAACAATTACAAAACTGCAAAACGACAAGAGACAGTATCCCATCCCGGATCAATCAAGCAGGTTATTTTCCTGGTTCAACAGGGTATCCAACTCATCGAAGACAAGACGGAAGCTTGGCCTCCACGTCCCAGGGCGTACAATACTGACCAGACCAAGATGCTTCCGGCGAAGTAAACTGTATACAGGTTGCACTTAGACATCCCACCGATGGAACCCACCTCAAAACTCTGGGCCACCTCCTAAGTAATCTCTCACAAATACGAAGTCTTGTCCTGTTTGTTTTGCTTTTTGGAGGAATCGGTCTTAAAATACAGAACATAAGTTCTTATTTTCTTCAAAAACTTCGGCCCGGAGGACAGGATGTCCCAGAAGATTAGCTGCAAAATTGAACTGCGGTTCGATGAGACAGGAGCCTCCATCCTGGACTCCCAATCTAAAATCTGCAATTGGCTTTATAATCACCTGTTGGAGCGGGCTAACTGGCTCAAACAGCAGTTCAAAGCCAGCGGCGGGCAAGATAGAGCCGCCGCCAAGACCGTCTACAGTAAGCGCGGTCTCCGTGATCTGATCCCTACCCTCAAGCAGGAGTTCCCTTTCCTGAGCAGCATCTACAGCAGCCCACTCAAGAATGTCGCCCTGCGCCTGTCGAGCGCAATCCGCGAGTACCAAAAGTCCCGGCGTGGGGAACGGGCTAAGAGCCACCAGGTCAACTGGCCCAAATTCCGCAGTTGGAAAAGAAGTGGTTTAGCCTGTTATATGACGAGCCGTGGAAAGGCTACGCACTAGATGGGCAAACCTTGACTCTCTCGCTGGGGATGAACCAAGCTAAAGAGCGGTTATATTTGACTGGTTATCTGGCTGAACCCCTGCCTTATGAACCCGGGCAGGTCAAACAACTGCGGATCGTCAAAGAGATGGGGCGCTTCTATGCGGTCTTCACGGTCGAAGCGGAATTGAAGCCCGTCTATGCCGTGGTAGCTAAACCACTACGGGTCATTGCCCTGGATCCGAACCATAAAAACCTGGTCTATGGCGTAGGTACGGACAGGCGGGGGATTGAGGTGGAGAATATGCCCAACCTCAAAGCCTTGGATCGCCGGATTGACGAACTCAAAAGCAAGCGGGACCACTGCCAGCGGCGGTCACGTTTGATTGAATATACTCGTGCCGATGGCAGTCTTCACCGCCACTGGCAACCCTCCCGCCGCTGGCACAGGTACAACCAGGCGTTGACCCGGCTATACCGGTTGCATCGAGAACAGACCAAGAGCTACCTGTATGCCGTGGCCAACAAGTTGTGCCGGGAGTATCGAGTGATCGGGGTGGGTGACTGCACCCCGCACGGCGGTGGCATTAGCACCCCGATGCGCCGGGCCATGAACAACCAATCCCTCATTGGCCGGTTCAAGCAAACGCTCAAGTGGGTGACCCAGCGCTCCGGCCGGCTTTATCTGGAATACGACGAAACCGGCACCACCCGCACCTGTGCTGACTGTGATGCTATCGTCAAAGGGGGCATTCCTCCTGACATCCGGGTCTGGTTTTGCGACAGTTGTCAGACCCGGCATCTCCGCGATGAGAACTCAGGCCGGAATGGCCTGAAGCGGATTTTAGAAAAATTAGTTCCTGGCTCGGGCCAGCGAGCGGTGCAAGTGACCGCCCGCTGTACTTGGCGGGTCACGCCTACGGGAGTCTTGGTGCTTCCGGGGGGCGGGGCAGTCTGAAGAAGGCAACCGTCAAGAGGAATCAAACCGGGGGTGAAGTCGCCAGCCCCCGACCCTCTGACGAAAGTCAGTGATCTGGCGAGGTCATCTCGTCAGGTGAACTTACGATAACGTTTTTCATCCGGTAGAGGATAGGTGGATTTGAGTAAGTTTGGGAGAGCAAGAGGACGTCGTGGGTTCCAGGAAACGGATATGTTTGGAGTCGACTGTTGCTGCCATTCAACAGCGGTGGGGGACCAAAGCCCTGCAACGGGCTGAACGAGTTAGCCCAAATGCTGAGGCGCCGCATATTCCGACTGGCTTTTCCAACCTGGGTCAACTACCCACCGTCCCTAAGGGGAACGGTGGGTTTGTAGGAGATGGCTCTACTCCTGCAAGCCCGGTTGACTAGCCCCAGTCTGACCGGTTCTTTCCGAAGGCCGATTGGGCTACATTACCCGGAAATATCCCCAGTTGGCTGGGGATAGATAGTCGCCCCGGACACTCCACCCATCCGGATTGGCGTGGCTGGTCCCCGCAAGGGGAGAGCGTGACCGCTTCGGTTAAACATCTCTGAGGGTAGGAGAAGTGCTACCAGCGAACAAACTCCGGGATAATATGGGCGAGGTGGACCACTCCCGTTCAGGGAGGCAGGCTTTTTGTTAGCCTGCACAAATCAGTAAGGAGTTTTTAGTGGGCAAAGTGTTTGTGCTCAACAAGGATGGCAAGCGGCTGATGCCGACGACCGAGCGGAAGGCCAGGCTCCTGTGCGAGAGCGGCAAAGCCAAACGGGTGGGGCGTCATCCTTACCAGATCCAGCTCCTGTATGGCTCAAGTGGCTATGTCCAGCCGGTGGATGCTGGCCTCGACGCGGGCTACGGCGAAGTCGGCTTTTCGGCGGTCAGTCCAACCGAGGAACTCTTGGGGGGAGAACTGACCTTGTTGACGGGGATGGTTGAACGGCGCCAGGAACGGGCGATGTACCGGCGAACCCGGCGCAGTCGGCGGCGTCACCGCAAGCCCCGAGGCAACCGCCAGCACCAGCCGGAAGGCTGGCTGGCGCCCTCGATCCAGCACAAACTGGATAGTCACATCCGGCTGGTCGAGACCAAACTGAGGGGACTATTGCCGATTCGGAAGCTGACCATTGAGGTAGCCAACTTCGATATCCAGGCCCTTAAGACGCCGGGGATCAGTGGCGTCCAGTACCAACAGGGGGAGCAGGCCGGCTATTGGAACGTTCGCGAATACATCCTGCACCGGGATGACCACGAGTGTCAGAACCCGGCTTGCCCGCATCTGGGCCAACCTAAAGCCCTGCAGGTCCATCACTTGGGCTACTGGCACGGCGACCGCAGCGACCGCCCGGACAACCTAATCACTTTGTGCGTTTTCTGCCACATTCCGGCCAACCACCAACCCGGCGGTTTCCTGTACGGCTGGCAGCCGCGGCTCAAGTCCTTTAAGCCGGAGACCTTTATGACCATCGTCCGCTGGCGCTTGACCGAGGCCCTGAATGCCGAAGCGACGTACGGCTACCTGACCAAGTGTAAGCGCATCGCCCTGGGGCTGCCCAAGAGCCACCACAATGACGCTTTTGTCATTGCCGGCGGCACGACCCAAACCAGGGCTGAAACCCTGTATCTGGAGCAGATCCGGCGCAATAACCGTTCGCTCCAGAAGTTCTATGACGCCCAGTACATCGATACCCGCACCGGTCAGAAAGCCAGTGGTCAAACGCTTTTTAGCGGACGACGCACCCGTAACAAGAACCTGAGTGGGGAGAACCGGCATCCCTACCGGGGCCAGAAGCTTTCTAAAGGCCGGGTCAGCATTCGGCGGCAGCGTTACGCTTACCAGCCCGGCGACCTGGTGCGCTTGGCCGATCAGGTCTATCGGGTCAAGGGCATGCAGAATTATGGGGCTTACATCAAGTTAGACGGTCTACCCAAACCCGTGAAGACAGCCCTGGTGTCGTCCCTCCGCTGGCGCAAAGGGATATGTCAGAAATAGCATACCAACGACACCATCGAACCAAACATCTGATTGTCTATAACGCTTCGTATCCCGTAGGGGACGCATTGCCTCACGAAAAACCTTTCTCTTAATGTAGCTCGTTACCAAGGGTGTACGCTTAATTGTCGCGTAACATACCTGAGGATTAGAGTATTAAAACTCCTGCTCACAAAACTCCGATTTGACAACCTACAAAAATGCAATAAAATGCGCTCTCGAACTTATGTTCTAGCACTTTTCCAGGCTAGCTGCACGCGCACGCGGGGAGGGCGTCGTGGGTTCCAGGAAACGGACACGTTTGAAGTCGACTGTTGCTGCCATTCAACAGCGGTGGGGGACCAAAGCCCTGCAACGGGCTGAACGAGTTAGCCCAAATGCTGAGGCGCCGCATATTCCTACCGGCTTTCCCAACTTGGATAAAGCCCTAGGCATCGGTGGTATCCCGCGGGGTCGCCTGACTGAACTCCTCGGCACCCCTACCTCGGGCCGGGCCACCCTGGCCCTCAAAATCATCGCCAATGCCCAGGCTAAACGTGACGTAGCGGCTTACCTGGACCTCGGCGCAACTTTTGACCCCGACTACGCCGCCCGTTGTGGGATTGATCTAAGCCAACTGCTGCTGGTCCGCCCCCGCAACGGGCGGGAAGCGTTGGAGATCACCCAACGCCTCATCAGCAGTCGTAGTAGCGGTGTGCTCGTCTTTGATGCCGTCTCCCATTTACTGGATCATCCGCAAGAAGGGCCAGTTTTAGCTGCGCTCCTGCGCCAATTGCCCCAAGTCTTGGCTTCATCGCCCTGTGTAGCCATCTTCCTGACCCCGCTGCGGAATAACGAACCCTCTTCGCCAGCCAACTACCCCTGTGACTTTGCCTTACCCAATTACGCCACCTTACGCCTGCTTTTCGAAAAAGAGCGCTGGCTCTATCGAGGCCCTGTCGTCCGGGGCTACGAGGCCAGGGTGCAAATTTTGAAAAACAAGCTTGGCCCAACCGGCAGCGTAAATATAGCCATTACGTTCAACGGGGTGGTCAAGGGGGATGGCACGTGATTGCCTGCGTGACTATCCCTGACTTTGCTGTTACCCTCGCCCGTCGTGTTGACTCTACACTGGCGGCACGCCCCTTGCTTATGGGTGCGCCGCCTGAGACCCCGGAGCGGGTCTATGCTGTCTCGTCAGAAGTCGTTGGGGCAGGCATCAGGCCGGGAATGCTATTACGGCAAGCCCAACTCCTCTGTCCCGAGGCCTATGTCATCCCCGCTCAACCCAGCCAGGAGCAGGCCGCTTTTGATCAACTGCTGACCGTGCTGGCAAATTTCACTAATCTGATCGAACTCGACTCCACCGGCCAGATTGCCCACGGTTACCTGGATCTGGGCTACCTGTCCGGAGCTACTTCAGTCAAGCTGGTAAAAGACATGGGCCGAACTATCCGTGAACAGACCGGCCTGGCTCCAACTCTCGGTTTGGCCAGCGGCAAATTTCCAGCCCAAGTCGCAGCTATTTCAGTGAGCCCCAATCGGGCTTCGGTGATTGCCTCTGGCCGGGAAGCGATCTTTTTAGCCCCACGCCCAATTGGCCTACTGCCCCTGGACGAAACTTTAGCCTACCGCTTTCGCCTGCTGGGCTTGCGCACGCTGGGCCAGTTGGCCGCCCTGCCAGCGGGTGCCATGCTGGTTCAATTTGGCAAGTACGGCCACTGGCTACACCAACTAGCTCGGGGGCACGATCAGCGGCCCATCCAACCCCGTCGCCCTTCCACAGTCGAACAGGTTTCGCACCAGTTCGATGAAGCCATCGGTGATTGGCTCGTTCTGACAAGCTTGATCCGAGCCATTGCGACCGAATTAGCCGAGCGTCTCCAGGACAGCGGCCGGGTGGGTCAAGCACTTCAAGTAACTCTGGAATTGGAAAATGGGGCGGCATGGACCGAGCGGCGGGTGCTGCGCCAGAGCACTGGCGAAGCAGAGCGACTCCGTTACGCCCTGGAAGCTCTCTTGAACCGGGCTCCGCTCCACTGCAGGGTGACTGCCGTAACCGTGAGTATGACCGACTTGAGTCCAGCGGGCGGCCAGCAACTGGAACTATTTACCTTGGAGGATGGAGCGGAGCAGGCCAACCGGCTACGTCAGGTACTGCCCGAATTGATCAGCCGTTATGGCCGCGACTCCTTTTTCCAGACCGCTGTAACTAATCCACTGGCCTATCTGCCAGAGAGTCGTTTCCACCTCTGGCCGGCGCAGGGCCTATGACTTATCTATGGCCCAGCGGCGAACCGATTACAGTCCAGAGCGACACGCTGATCACCCCTCAGGTCTTAACCTGGCAAGGTCGCCGTCATCCCGTGCAGGTCATCAGCAAGCGCTGGAGGGTCGACCAGGGCTGGTGGCGGCGACGGGTCTGGCGGGAATACTTTCAGTTGGCCACGCAAACCGGCCTGCTAGTAGTCATCTACCGGGAGGTTGAGACTGGTCAATGGTTTTTACAGCGGCTCTATGATTAACGAAGTAAGATGGGAGTAAAGAGTCAATTCCTTCCCTCTACTCCCTGCTACCTATTCCCTATTTCCCTCCTAATGGATTACATCGAACTTCACGCTCATTCCTATTTTAGCCTGTTAGATGGAGCTTCGTCTCCGGAAGAGCTTGTAGCCAGGGCTGTAGAACTAAAAATGCCGGCTCTTGCCTTGACCGATCATGATGGGCTCTACGGAGCGGTTCGTTTTACCCGAGCTACTGAGGCTGCTGGGATCCGGCCAATCTTCGGTGCAGAGTTAAGCCTGGCCGATGGTCACCACCTGACCCTGCTCGTGGAAACTGACGCCGGCTGGGCTAACCTATGTCGGCTAATCAGTCAGGCCCGCCACAATGCCCCGAAAGGTGAGGCGATCTTGCCTCCCGGCGCATTAGCAGGTCATACCGAAGGGTTGATTGCCTTATCCGGCTGCAGCAAAGGTGAGGTGTCAACCGCCTTACTCCGCCGAGATTATTCTGTCGCCCTACAGGCAGCCATTCATTATCGCGACCTCTTTGGCCCTGACCACTTCTGGCTAGAACTTCAGCACCGCCTTCAGCCTCAAGATGGCTGGCTGGTGGCAGAATTGGTGGGGCTGGCTAACCAACTTGGGTTGGGATACGTCGCTACTAATAATGTCCACTATGCCCGTCGGGCAGGCTATCGTTTGCAAGATATTTTGGTCTGTATCCGTCAGCAGACTACGTTGGACGAGGCCGGGCCGCTCTTGCGGCCCAACAGCGAATTTTATCTAAAGTCAGCTCGACAATTAGTCCCCCTCTTCGCCGCTTACCCTCAGGCCTTGCGTAACACCCGCCTCATTGCCGAGCGCTGTCAATTTAAACTTTGTTACGGGTTGCAAACACTGCCTCAGTTTCTTACCCCACCTGGCCTGAGCCCGATAGCCTATTTGCGGCAACTATGCCAGGCGGCCAGCCAGACTCGTTACCCCCAGTTTCCCGAGCGCGCCCAGGCACAATTGTCATACGAGCTAGGCGTCATTGAACAAGTTGGGTTAGCGAACTATTTCCTGATCGTTTGGGACATCGTTCGCTTTGCCAAAGAGCAGGATATTCGCTGCCAGGGGCGAGGTTCAGCGGCAAACTCATTGGTGGCCTACCTGTTAGGCATCAGTCCAATCGATCCTCTGACCCATAACCTGGTCTTCGAACGTTTTTTATCTCCCGAACGCCAGACCGTGCCCGACATTGATTTAGACTTTGAGACCGAGCGCCGCGAGGAGGTGATCCAATATGTCTATCAGAAATACACAATGGTCCATGCGGCTATGGCTTGTACTTTTATTACTTTCCGCTCCCGCAGCGCCTTGAGAGACATCGGTAAGGTGTTGGGCCTCTCACCAGAAGTAATGGCTGCCACTACCCAGGCTCTGGAGACGGACGAGCACCCTGAAGCACTAACTGAGCTGCTCGACCTGTGCCGGCAACTCAAGGGCTGTCCTCGCCACCTTGGTCTTCACGCCGGAGGCATGGTCGTGACCGGCTCTCCCCTTGTTGAATGTATCCCAACGGAACCGGCCAGAATGATAGATCGGGTGGTTGTGCAGTGGGACAAGGAGGCTCTGGAAGAGGCCGGCCTGGTCAAGATCGACTTGCTCGGGCTGCGGATGCTCTCAGCCATTAGCGAAACCGTAGCTTTGATCTTGAAAAAGAGCGGCGCTGCCCCGAACCTGGAACAGCTCGATTTTACCGACCCTGAAATTTATCGGATGATCGCCAGTAGCGATACCATCGGCGCCTTTCAGGTCGAATCTCGAGCTCAGACCCAGATGCTGCCCCGGCTACAGCCTCGCTGTTTCAATGATCTGATCATTGCCATCTCCTTGATCCGGCCCGGGCCGATCCAGGGCAATATGGTGCATCCCTATCTGCGTCGGCGGGCTGGCCTGGAACCTGTCACCTATCTCCATCCCAGCCTGGAACCGGTGCTGGCGGAAACCCTCGGCGTTATCTTATTTCAGGAGCAAGTCCTAAAGGTCGCGGCCAGCCTCGCCGGTTTTTCGCTGGGCCAGGGGGAACAGTTGCGCCGGGCTTTGGGGGCCGAGCGGGTGGAGCAATTCTGTGAAATCTTCCTGGCTGGTGCAGGGGAACGGGGAGTATCGCTCGAAGTAGCCGCAGCGGTTTTCGCGCAGTTACGGGCCTTTGGCAGCTACGCCTTCGCTAAAAGCCATGCCGCCGCTTTTGCCGTAGTAGTCTACCAATCGGCCTGGCTGAAGCGCTACCATCCGGCGGAATACCTGGTAGGGTTGTTGAATAACCAGCCCATGGGATTCTGGAATCCTGCCATTCTTTTGGGAGATGCCCGGCGACACGGCATCAAGGTATTAGGGGTCGATCTTAACCGTAGCCAGGGTCGTTGTACCGTGGATGCGGGCAGAGTCCGACTGGGCTTCAACTATGTCACCGGGCTGGGCGAGGCCAGCATCGCTAGACTGGTAAAGGTGAGATCAGCGGGGGTTTTCAGCGGGCTGGTGGACTTCTGCCAGCGCGCTCGACTGCCGCGGCGATTAATTGAAAATCTGATTTTGTCGGGGGCGATGGATGAGTGGGGACTACCACGCCGCCAACTATTGTGGCAGTTGGGACAATTACAGTATACTGAGGAAGAGTTGGACCTGATTTTTCCCGACGACGGAGTAAGCTTACCCCCTCTCTCCCCCGCTGAGGCGGCAGAGTTGGAGCAAACAGTAATGGGGCTTTCGACCGGCGAGCACGTGATGACGCATTATCGTAGCTGGTTGCGCCGACGGGGGATCTTAGGGAGCCGGGAGGTGACCCAGTGCCCAGCAGAGAAGCGGGTGCGCGTGGCAGGCCTGCTAGTGGTTCATCAAAGTCCGCCGACTGCTCGAGGTTTTCATTTCTTGACCCTCGAAGACGCGGAGGGCTTGCTGGACGTCATCGTCCGACCTCAGATTTATGTTCGTCACCGCCACTTACTCTATACCAATCATCTGTTGATCGTCGAGGGAACGGTCCAGCGAGAGAGTGGAGTGGTCAATGTATTGGCCCAACGAATCGCGCTTCTATCTGCGGTGAATAGTTCATAATCAGGTGTAATCTCTGTATCGTGGTCTCTTATAATTTAACGGTTTCTTCTCAGCTTCAATATTGCCCCACGTCACCATAATGGGGGTAACTTTATAAAATCGAAAAATCAAATAAATGAGGGAACTTTCTGGAATGGATAAGATCGTTACACGCATTGCCGAAACAACGGGAGTAGGGCTAAAATTTTTCCGTCCTGTTGTTCCCTCAAATTTACAATTGTTGCCCGTTTTTACTAATCGAGAGACTAAGGGGGGCACTCATTTCATTAAGATGACTTTAGCTGCTCAGGCAAGGTTGCGGAAAATAGTACCAGGATCCTCAACCGGAAAAAGAAGTGCTTGAGCAGTCTAAACCCGCATAGGCTTTTGATCAGGTTGCTTTAGCTAATCGCCTGTATTATACTTTGCGACGGGGATACGATGTTTTTTATTCCTTCGGTGCGCTGAAGGTGGACCAGACATGATCAGTCGAGTTCAACTTGAGCCGGTTATTATCCCTACGTGAGCTGAGTGAGCCATTCCACAGGCAGTTGGTTGCGATTGTCGAGCTAATTGCCTCCGCTGTCGGGAGTGAACCATTTACCACGGAGATAGCGTCGTGGATGCTTTTTTACGTCACTTTGCGGATGAACCAATGGAGCTGAGTTGTGTCAGATGTGAACCAGATTGCTTTAGAATTTGCCCGTTTTGTCTTGCAGGATCAACCGGCTGATGCCGATTTCCTGAAAATTTATGACGCCATGAGTCGAGCGGCGACAGGGCGAACCTTCCGCAACCTCGGCCATCAAGAACTGGCTCAATTAGGCATTTCCTTTTCTCTTCTGGGTACCCAAGACCTGGAAATCCTCATTAACGAAGCTCGGAAATCTCTAACTACCACCCTTCCCCCCCGGCAAGCCCGGATTCGGCCCAGAGCCACTCTTGATCAATAACCAAAAGCCCCTACAGAATTTGGTCTTCCGCCAGCGCAACCGATATCTCATTTATTTTGGTCAGTAAGATCTGGGCGCTAATGGCATTTGATAATCAAATGCCATAAGACTTTTTAACAGTTTCAATATGATTCAGAATAAACATAATCGGTTAATCAATTGAGAGGCAGGTGAAAACAATGACGCTTGAAACCGTTTTTACTATGGATACGTCCAGTATCAAATTCGGCCCCGGCGCTACCCGTGAAATTGGCTACGATATGAAACAGTTTGGCGCCCACCGGGTCATGGTCGTGACCGATCCCAACCTGGCTCAAACAGAGGCAGTGGCCATAACCCTCGCAGCCTTACGGGCGGAGGGCATTGACGCGGTTCTGTTCGACCGGGTCCGCGTCGAACCAACCGATGTCTCTTTTAAGGAAGCGATCCGATTTGCTACCGAGGGGCAGTTCGACGGCTATGTGGCCGTCGGGGGCGGTTCCAGTATGGACACGGCCAAAGCGGCCAATTTATACGCTACCTACCCGGCTGATTTCCTGACCTATGTCAACCCTCCGATTGGTCAGGGACGTCCTGTGCCAGGACGCCTGAAACCATTGATTGCCGTGCCAACCACGGCTGGCACGGGCAGCGAAACGACCGGGGTGGCGATCTTTGATTTTCTGGAAATGCACGCCAAAACCGGGATTGCCCATCGCGCTCTCCGTCCGGTGATGGGGATCATTGATCCTGACAACACCCGTACTCTGCCCAAGATGGTGGCTGCTTGCAGTGGACTGGACGTGCTCAGCCATGCCCTGGAGTCGATGACGGCGCTGCCCTACGACCAGCGAACCGCGCCCGAACAGCTCAGCCTGCGGCCGGCCTATCAGGGCTCAAATCCCATTAGCGATGTCTGGGCCGCACGAGCCATCGAAATCGTTGCCCAATACCTAATCCGGGCCACTGACGATCCTGAAGATGATGAGGCGCGGGGGCAGATGCTTTTGGCGGCTGCTTTTGCCGGTGTTGGCTTTGGTAACGCCGGGGTGCATCTGCCGCACGGAATGTCCTACCCTGTCTCTGGGATGGGACGTGATTTCAAACCTGAAGGATATATATCTGATCATCCGCTCATTCCACACGGGATGTCAGTCATCTTGAATGCGCCGGCAGTCTTCAGGTTTACCGCGCCGGCAAACCCACAACGCCATCTGGATGCAGCTAAGTTAATGGGGGTAGACGTTTCCAACGCTGACCTCGGCGATGCCGGCGAATTGCTGGCCGGGGCGATTATTGATTTAATGCGCCAGACCGGGATGCCCAATGGGTTGAGTGCGGTCGGTTTTGGGCCAGAGGATGTGGATCAGTTAGTGGTCGGAACGCTGCCCCAGCATCGCGTAACCAAGCTGTCCCCTCGCCTGGCCAGTGGTGAGGATCTCAAGCAGCTTTTTCTTGATTCGTTAACCTGTTGGTAATTAAGGGTATTGAAAAGTACAGGAGGATAACTGTGGCCGAAACACCCGGAAAAAGCGAGCTGCTGGCACAGATCGAGCGCGAGCGGCTCTTTTGGGAGCAGCTTGTGGCAGAAGTGGGCGAGGCGCATATGCTAGAGCCTGGGGCCACCGGCGACTGGACCTTCAAGGATGTGGTCGCGCACCTGAACGGCTGGCGCCGCAAGACCCTGGCCCGCCTGGATGCCGCCCGATCTGATGGGACGCCCCCACCTCCACCCTGGCCTGCCCACTTCAATGAAGAGGCTGACGTCGAGGAGATCAATGCCTGGCTCTATCAGGCCCATCGCGACCGCCCTCTCCAAGAGGTGCTTGACGAGTACCAGCGCTCCTTCTCAGCCATGCGCGATGTGGTGAGCGCGCTCTCGGAGCGTGACCTGACCGAGCCGGGACGTTATGACTGGCTGGAGGGCGAGCCGCTGGCGACTGTGCTGACGGCCTCGTTCGGACATCTCCACGAGGAGCACGAGCCAGCGCTGCGGGACTGGCTCGACCAGCGCCCGCCCGGCCATGCCTGAAGGCCGGCTATCCGTCATACCGCTGACCTGCTGCGTGATGGGCTTGGGGTGAACTTGGAGACCATTCACGTGCGGAGGAATTCTACAGACGCAGTCTGGACACCAATCGCGAGATCAATAATCCCGAAGGTGTGATCATTACACTTCATCAGCTGGCCGCACTGGCGCAGGATCGAGGCGATTACAAGCGAGCGCGGATGTTGTTTGCCAAGACATTTGTAATCGAGGAACAGATAGGTAGTCGGGTGGATGCGGCACACACAGCCGCCCAATGGTTGAGATTAGAGTGGAGCGTTGACAACTTAATCGAGGCGTATCGCTTAATGCACCAGGTATTGTCACTTCTCGATGACCTAGATGCACCAGAGCTAAATAGAATGGTAAAGCGTGACATTCAGGAAATTGAAGCTGAAATGAATCGGCCCCCATTGGTCCATCGCCTGAAAGCATGGTGGGACAAACTGCGATAGTACCGAGCGATTGACACCATACCATCTGTTATCACTTAGTTTCAGTAGCGTCAGTTGAAAGCAATCAAATTCTGACTGGCCTTGATCTGGGATAATCCTGATGATTATGCGCTGTTCGAGGATGATATTGCCAATGTCTTTCGATCAACTGAGCGGACATACGATAAGAAATAGTCTGCCCCTGACCAAGTTAAAAATTTCGCTCATCGCCCAGTCTGAATCTGCTGCCACACGAAAATGGATACATCTTGGATATCTCGGAGTTCTATCAGGTGCTATATATTTCGCCGGTTTGGCTTTTCTACCATTAACCACAATCTATCTACCGGCTACTTTGAGGCGTCCCGGAATTCCACTTTTCGCGCTGCTCTGGCCAAAGCTTACTGGCTCCTATCACAACTCCTGACCTCATACCTGTTCCACCAAACCTACACAAAACTACCATGCAGGTTTAGCTCCGCTCCTTGTCTTGGAGACGGCAGTTTCGCTCTTGGCCGGCGTGACTGGTTGACCTTTCCCCCATCCATCAGGGGTTTAGCAGTCACGTGACTCAAGTCTGGCCCAGGAACAGTAGCCGGTATCTCAATCCCGACTTCAGCCAGCACGGCCAGGTTGGCCTGACTAAGGGGGAAATCGAAGTCCCAGCTTTCCAAGCGGCGACGAAACCTGCTTAACAGGAGGGCCTTGACCTGCTCTTTGGGCATCCAGGAGGCTAACTCAGGATCAAGTCCGAACTCCAACAGGTTCCATGCGGCCACGCTATCACTCGCACCACCGTGCTGACAGAAGAGACACTTAAAGACATCTCCCTTGCGGTTTCGCGGATGGATAAAGCCGCATTCGGGACATCTTTGGCTGGAGTAGGCGGGCGTGGTCTGCTGACGCTGGGAACGTCCCAGCGATGCCTTGAACTGTAAACGGTCTTTAATCAGACCGTGGGTCCACAAACTGACCAGGCGGCTGAGCCGTTTGCTCTTGAACTTGCCGCCCAGATTGCGGAGGTTTTCGTGAATGATCAACTGCGGCTGTTTGGTTTGCCAGAGCTGGTTCATCGCGGTATTGATGACGCGGCCCAGGTTGGCCCGCATCTTGCGCCGTTGGCGGCGCTGTTTCTTTTTACCCAGGTTGAATTTGTGAAGGCGATGGGCTTTGGCTCGGCGGTGTTGCTGGCGAGCCTTTTTCTTGACCGCGTACAACTTGTTGCGGCTGCGCCCGCTGCGGTGCAGAGCCTCGGAATCTTGACTCAAAATCTGGCCAAAGCCTTCGCCCCAGGTGTCACCTTCCGAATCGGTCATCACCTCGGTCACCCCAAAATCTACCGCCAGCGGGGTGCCCTCGGCCGGCTGACCGGTCTTGAGATCAATCGCCCGGTGAACCTCAACCCGCTGCTTCTCAAAGTCCAGTACGATCCGCAGGTTGCCTTCAATTTTCCCCCGCCCGGTCAAGGGAATGACCAGGCGTTGGCGGGGAACTTGGGTCATCACTTCCAGGAACTGCCGTCCGTCGGTCTCGATCAGTTTGTACATCTGGGCATCCAGAGCCAAGCTCCGGGTGATTTTGACCCGGGGCAATCGGCCTCGCCCCCGCTGAATAATTCGCCGCAGGTAATTGACGGCTCGATGTAGTTCTGAGAGGGTCAGGCTGAAATGGGTGGGGACCGGCGCACGACCGCTCACCAGTTCAGCCATCCGTTGGGCAGAGGTCAATATCCAGAAAGCATAATGGGCCTGGGCCTCGTTAAACCGTCCAGAGTTCTTCTGGGCCATCACCAGCGGCTGGAGTGCTTCGGCCAGGCGCAGCCATTCCCGGTCCACTGTCTCAAAGGCGTCTTTGAGGCTCATCTTCCACATCCGGGCTTGCAGGCCGGTCGGGCTGGTGTAGTCTTGATCGACCAGCAGATCCCGGGCTTCTTCGTGATCTTCGTATTGGCAAAAAAGAGGGGAGGGCCCAAAGGCTTCCAGAAAGATGTCTTTCTGGCGGGCATACGCCTGAGTCAAGGCCACCAGGGTGCGCCACTTGCCCGGATTAAGCGGGCGGCTGTAGCGTTTGATGGTCCGCTTCTCTTTACTCGACTGGCGTCGAGGCCGTTTGCTGTATTTCTTCGCCATTGATCCCAATTATAGAACGAATGTTCCGCTTCGTCAACTCGAATCCTTGCTTTTGTTAAGCCATCAATCCTCACTACTTTGCTGATGAGAGAATTTGAGAGGAGATTTGTGTAGGTTATGATAGATTTTTATTCAACTGTTGAACCTCCTCGACGGGATAAAACAGTCCCCCAAGCGCTCCGCACACCCCCGCAATCAAAGAACCGATGACTCCATACATGACCATTGCACCCAACACCCGTCCCGCCAAAGTGATGATCTCCACAGTAAGCCCATAACCTTCCAGGAACTCCAATTGTTCAAGAGTGAACTGACCGACTACCCCATGGCCGAATTCCGGCATGTATACCCCTATGGCAGCCATTATCATCGCCACAATACCCCCAAAAATGCCAACCCAATAACCGGCCATCCAGCCTAACTGAGTGCTTTGCAAGTTATTTTTCAGGCAATCTTCGGCATCAATACAGGCCAGTAATCCCGTACAAATACAAACCATCAGAAACCCAGGGACTACCAAAATAGCTAAGGACAGGGAAGGCAAGTTATCCGCTGGAGGAATAAGTCCAAGTAAGGTCAAAATGAGCACACCGAAGCTACCAACCCAGCTTGTCCGGAGGCTATAGGCGACCATAGAATGTGAAGGTGACGTATTTTTGCGCTGACATGAGTGATGAGTTATTTCAGTCATGTGAGCCTGAACGCGTGTTTGGATCATTGAGGCCATTTTATCCCTCCGTTATCTAGCAAGTGATCTAGCTTTAGCAAATGAAGCCGGAGCAGTCAGCGGTAACTTCTTGAAAAACCCGAAATTTGGATGACTGGTTGGCTTGGAAACTTGGCGGGATGCGTGGATTTCAGTAGATTTATCCACAACAGTTTCGACAAGTTCGACCTCCGGCGGCGCTGCGACTTTCTCAGGTTGTTTGCGCCGGACAGTTCTTGTCTTACAACAACCCTTTCCTTCATACAGTTCTCGCAGTTTGGCTAATGCTTCTTCTTCCATCTGCCGGACACGCTCACGCGTGACACCCAACGTCTGCCCAATCCTTTCCAGGGTTAGAACCGGGTAGTCGTTCAGCCCAAACCGGGATTTAATCACTTCCTGATGTCGTTCGGGAAGCATGGCAACGAATTTATCTAAATCGCGTAACTCAGAATTCTCGGTCACATAGTGGCTGGCAACGAAGTCGCCGAGTGATCCCCCATCGCCTTCTTCACCCATCGGCTCATCAAGGGAAACCATGTAACCATCCAACAACGGTAACAGTTTCTCGACTTGCTTGATCGAAAAGCCGGTTTCCTGAGCGATAGTTTCCGCTGTGACTTCTACCCTATTTATCATCAGCCGGCTGATGGTCCGACCAACAATCACTAATTTGTGATAAGCATACGCAGGAACTCGCATCGTGCGCCCGCTGTCGGTTATGGCACGCGTAATCGCCTGCCGAATCCACCAAGTAGCATAAGTAGAGAATTTGGCGATTTTGTAATCATATTTTTCTACGGCACGCATTAAGCCAATATTCCCCTCTTGCACCAAATCGGGCAAAGGAAGCCCACGACCGATGTACTTTTTGGCGATGCTAATCACCAGGCGATAATTGGCGGCGATCAATTGCTGCTGCGCTTGTTCGCCGACACAAACAGCCAAACGCAACCCCTGGTACTGCGTTTCGCTTAATCTCGTGCCTTTTTTCATCTGACGGGCTGCCTCACGGCCTGCGATCATCTGTTTGCCCAGGATAATAACTTCTTCATCGCTGATACGCGGAAGAGCCTCAATATCGGCCCTATAAATACGATAAATGTCCTGACTTGGAAAATCTTTGCTACTTGAAATGGGCATCACGATTAATTCCTTTCAGATCGTTTTTCGTTTTGGATAAAGGGGAGAGGTCACAGGGCCACCACTCCGGCGATGGTATCATCCGCGCCAAAATCCACCAGCTTCTCGCCGCGTTTACGTCGATCTGCTATTAGCACACTATCCAAAGTGAGATGGTGACGTAGTCCCTTTGCAGATAGTACGTCATACCCAGTCGCATTAGCTCGGGCGATGGTTGCCCCAGCGACCTTACCAGTTATTTTGGTAATTTCCAGGCTTTGCACCCCCTGGCCGCCCCGTCTCTGAACTGGAAACGCGACCAGGGGCACACGCTTAAGATGGCCTGTTTGGCTGACAATAATGACCTGCACTTTGTCCTCCGGCTCGATTACCACAGCAGTAACCAGGCTATCATCTTTAGCTATTTTGATGGCGGTCATGCCGCGGGCGGAGGGGGTGGCCTGGGAATTGACCTGGGCGACAGCGAACCGAATGGCTTTGCCACCAGCAGTGAAAAACATTACTTCGGCCTTGTCACTAGACACAGCAGCGCACAGTAGTTCATCTCCTTTGCCGCTCAATCCGATCACTCCGGTCCAGGACGCTTCTGCCAGATTCAAGTCTTCGACCTTGACTCGTTTGATATTTCCAGCTCGCGTCCCCAGTACCAGGTAGCTGTCTGTGGTTAGCACGCTTCCGCCGATAAGATATTCACCTTTTTCCAGTCCGAGATCAGTAAAAGAAGCGGTGTTAGGTACCCGTCCAACGGTGGCTTTCCAGGCTCGCCCACGGTTGGAGACAAGTAGCACCACATCGTCCGGCTCGGTTACCAGGTGAAGCAAATGGGCCTCGACTGCTTTCGCCGATTGGCCTCCTTTGAGTTTGTAGGAGAATTCAGCCGCATGGGTGCGCGCGATTCCGCGAGTTGTGATGGCTACCATCTGTGGCCCTTCCGGTCTGACTAAATCTGACTCGGTCCCGGCACTCAGACCAGCGGCTTGCTGCTCGCCGTCGAGGATCACCGTCCGGCGG
This sequence comes from Anaerolineae bacterium, assembly GCA_023382535.1. Next base: position 62,631 of record JAHDWA010000022.1, read on the forward strand.
GGCGTGGCAAACTGATTTTTGAGAGCAGTCGTCTCCTCGACAATTACCTCCAATCGCTTCGCCTCGGAGGCCAGCAGGCCTTGCAAATATTTGATGCGCGCCCGCAGTTCCTTCTCTTCGTCCTTGAGCTTGGTCCGTTCCATCGCGGCCAGGCGGCTCAATTGCATACTGAGGATGGCGCGGGCCTGAGCGTCGCTAAACTTGAATTCGCTCATCAAGTTTTGCCGCGCTGTGTCGGTTGTCTTGGATTTTTTAATAGTGGCAATGACCTGATCAATCATATCCAAGGCCCGTAGCAGCCCTTCGATAATGTGCAGGCGGGCTTCTCGCTCAGCCAACTCGTGCCGGCTGCGCCGCTCGATGACGTTCAGGCGGTGAGCGATGAATTGGGTCAGCATTTCCCGTAGCGGAAGTAGTTTAGGAACAACCTCCCCATCTTCATTTATCACCAAAGCCCGATTAATGACGCCAAAGGTCTGACGTAACTGGGTGTAAGTCAGTAGCGCTTCCAGGACCTGTTTAGGGGAAGTCCCCCTGGCTACCTCGATGACAATTCGCATGCCGGTGTAATCGGAGGTGTCCCGCAGGTCCGTCACGCCGGCAATTCGCCCATCGCGTACTTCTTTCGCGATGCGTTCGAGTACTGTACTCTTCTGTACGGCATAGGGGAGTTCGGTTACGATGATATCGGCCTTGCCTCCTTTGGTCTCCTCGATGGAGACCCGTGCCTGGGTCACGACCCGGCTGCGTCCGGTTTCATAAGCGGTGCGAATTGTGTCGACAATCGTTTCCGGTTCACCGTTGACCCCGGGTTCAACGCGGTAACGGTAAATCATGCCGCCGGTAGGAAAATCAGGGCCAGGGATGAAGCGCATCAACTCGTCCACGGTAATGCTATCTCGCCTGTCCCAGCGGCCGGCTACGTAAATCAGGGCATCGCAGACCTCTCCCACATTATGGGGAGGAACTTTAGTTGCCATACCTACAGCCAGACCCATCGCGCCGTTGATGAGCAGGTTGGGTAAGACGGCCGGTAATATCACCGGTTCTTTAAGAGAGCCATCAAAGTTGTCGGTCCAATCGACCGTTTCTCTTTCGATATCCTGCATTATCAAGTTAGCAATAGCAGATAAGCGCGCCTCGGTATAACGCATCGCCGCAGGCGGGTCACCGTCTATTGAACCAAAGTTACCCTGGCCATCAATGAGAGGTTCGCGCAGCGAGAAATCCTGGGCCAGACGCACCATCGAACCGTAAACGGAACTGTCGCCGTGGGGATGGTATTTACCGAGCACTTCGCCAACGACCCGAGCCGACTTTTTGTGGGGTTTGGTATAGGTCAAGTTCATATCGTGCATGGCATACAAAATACGTCGCTGCACCGGCAGTAACCCATCTTCGACCCGGGGTAGCGCCCGATCGGTGATGGTTTCGATCGCATAGTCGAGATAGGATTTTTCGACATCTGCGCTTAAATCAACAGTTCGTAGTTGAGTCATCTTTATTCCTGGACCTCCAATTCACTCTCGCCGTTTTCACCTGCGTCTACAGCATCTTCTCCCGCCCACGCCCGGAGCAGCCACGACTTCCTGGGGGCTACTGCGCTCCCCATCAGGATTCCAAGAGTTTGACTGGTATGGTGGGGGTCATCAACCATGACGCGCACGATGTGCTCGTTTAGAACGAGATGGCCATTTTCCCCCTCTTTGACCGGGTTAACAGCGAAAACTGTTTCTCGTAATTGCGCCGGATTCATCTCACCCAAACCCTTATAACGCTGGATCGTCACCCCATCCTGGCCCCACTTGTTCAGAAGGATATCTCGTTCTTCATCAGAATAAGCATAACGCGTTTCTTTACTCCTCTTGAGTTGATAGAGGGGAGCCACAGCGATGTGGAGTTTTCCGGTCAATACCAGCGGCTTCATATGCCGCCAAAACAGCGTGTGTAGGAGGGTACGGATGTGTGCGCCATCAACATCTGCGTCGACGAGTATGGCTACGCCCCCATAACGCATATCCTCTACTTTAAAATCGGCGCCGATCCCGGCCCCAATAGCCGCAACAATTGACTTAACCTCAGCATTGGCTAGAATTTTGGCCGGATTACCGCGCTCGGTATTGAGTATTTTGCCGCGTAGGGGGAGGATGGCATGATAGCGGCGGTCGCGCCCTTGCTTGCAGCTTCCCCCGGCGCTGTCGCCTTCGACGATAAAGAGCATCGTTTCTTCTACCCGCGACCCGCGCGAAACGTCGGCCAGTTTACCAGGCAGTTCAGAGACTTCCAGGGCTGATTTGCGAATGACCAGTTGGCGGGCGACCTTGGCCGCCTCTCTCCCACGGGCGGCGGCCAGGGCTTGATTAACGATACTCTTGCCAACCGGAATGTTTTTGTTTAAGAATTCCAGGACTTTTTCGTAGGTGACCGACATGACCACCCCTTGGGCCTCCGGCGTAGTCAGCGCTTCTTTGGTTTGGCTGCTGAATTGGGGCGTATCGGTCATGGTAACATTGACGATGGCAGTCAACCCTAACAGCAGGTCATCTCCTTTGACGCCGCCATCCTTGAGAAGTTTCTTATCGGCTCCAAACTGATTGATCGCTTTGGTCAGTCCTGCTTGAAAGCCGGAGACTGCTGTCCCGCCCAGCGGAGTCGGAATGGAGTTAACGAAGGAGTAAAGGCTCGTTTCTTCGCCAGCGTATTGTAGGACGATTTCGGCAGTGATTTTGTTGTTACCACCTTTGAATTGAATAGGCTTGTGAAAGGGATCAAGCCCTTCATTCAGGGCGGCAAGGTAGTCGAGCAGCCCTTTCTTTGAGTGAAAGATACGTTTCTTATGATCTTTCTTGGGGCCGCGATGGTCACGTAGCTCAATGCGTAGCCCCGGATGCAAGTGGGCGACTTGTTCTAACCGGGTTTCCAACTTGGCAAAATCCCAGGGGACATACTTGTCGGGGTAGGGCCACTCCATGTTGGGATCAAACCACGCGCGGTTCGGTCGGAAATGGAGCATTGTGCCCGTACCTAGTTCCGCATTGGACTTCACGGCTATGACTTTTCCCTTTACCTTGAGACCAGTGAGGAGATCGGTTTCTCTGTCGATAACCAACTCGGTCTCGGCATTGATTTCGCCCATCACCTGGTCACCAGCGATGATCTGAACGCTGGTAACTGGATCGCCGCCATTCTCGAACCGTTGGAGGTAGATGACCCCGTTTCGGCGCACTTCCACCATCAGCCAACCGGAAAGGGCATTGGTGGCTTTGATACCAACACCGTGAAGGCCACCCGAGCCACTCAAGTAGGCATCTTCTTTACCCTTTTCGCGGAATTTGGCTCCGCTGTGTAGTTTGGTCAGGGTACGGGTCAAGGCCGACATCTTGATGTCAGATTTATGCTCAACTGGGATACCCCGCCCGTCATCCCGGACACTGGCACTACCGTCCGAGTGAAGCTCAACCTGGATGGTCGAGCCATGGCCGTTAATGATCTCGTCAACGCTGTTATCGATCACCTCCATGAGGATATGATGAAGACCATAAACCGAGTTATTGCCAATATACATTCCGGGTAGCCGTCGAATTGGCTCTAAGGGATGGACGCTGTCAAGATCTTTGATGTCCTGTGCACTGTAATTTTTTGCTGGCACTAAGATTTCTCCTAAAGGAATAGTAGATTAAGGGATGGCTATAGTGATTATTCTAACGAAGGTGCCAAGTTGACACTTCGCTCTTTCCAGACTTCCTGCAACCCCAGTTATCGCATCGGAGTCAACGATGATGGATGAAAAACTTCGACATAATGATTAGTTCTCCAACTCTTTAATTTTCTTTGTATTATTTTGCCAATCCTGATTTGATCTGTACCTCTATTTGCGGTAAAATAGAGGTATGAGTAAAACTAAGACAAGTTACGCCCTAACCGAAGAAGCAATTGAGTTGACCAAATTGCTTTCCAAAAAGTTAGGTATTCCTCAATCAAATGTGTTAGAAATTGCCATTCGTAGACTGGCTGAACAAGAAAAAGTTGCCCTGCATGATAAAGCGTCACAAGAAAAGCCAAACTAAATTGATGCGGCGATCCCACCGGGTTTATTTGAATGATCTTAACCACGGTAAGGTTGAAGCCCTCAAGGATTTCTTGTGCCTGTGCCACGACGTCACGCAGTACTTTGTTGATCTTTTCTGGCAACGGCGGAACTTCTCCCCTAATCTGGCCGATCTTGAGACTGTCCATAGAGGTCGTGATAGATTTGGCTTGACAACCCGCCTGGCCCAGGCTCTGGCTAAACAAGCAAAAGAGTGTATCCGTTCTGCCCGAGTTAATCACAGATGCAAGCCAAACCTGAGACAACACACGGTTACGCTGTATTACCACTTTGTTACGATTGAACCCTTTGAGGGTAAAGCTTTTGATTGGGCCGTCACCCTCGTTGGTTCTGGTGCTCCCCGAATGGTGATCCCTGTTCACTCGACCAGCCCGATTAACAAGCGTTTGGCCGATGGCTGGAAGATGTCTAAAACAATTCGGCTTGGGCGTGCTGGCAAGCGAATCTGGATTGACTTCATCTTTGAAAAAGAGCGGCCGGCCAAACGGGAAATGGGCCGAATTGTCGGGATGGATTCTAATTACAAAAACGGCTTTATCTTTTCCGATGGGCAGGTAGTTGGTCAAGAGATTTACTCCCGTATCCAGCAATTTTCTAAACGGCAAAAATATACTCACGCCGAAGTTGATGCAATGCTCAGTCACGCACTTAAACAAGTGGACTGGTCTAACGTCAAAACGTTGGCGATTGAGAATTTGAAACACGTCAAAAAGAACAAACGAGGGACGTTCTCTCGTTCTTTGAATAGGCGCTTGTCGCATTGGCTCTATAAAGCCTGTATCGCACGTCTTGAGCGCATCTGTGAGGAACAAGGGATTCAACTCAAGTTGAAATCTCCCTTCAAGACCTCTCAGTTTTGCCGATGTTGCGGTAGATGGGATAAGCGAAACCGCAAAGGCGATAAGTTTTTGTGTGTGAACTGTGGTCATCAAGATCATGCAGATCATAACGCATCCAAAAATTTAGAGTTCCTTGAAGTGGTCGGAGTCTATGGTCTCGGCATCCTCAAAACTCTGGACGTTGTTTCATTTAGCAAAGTTTAGAGTAACCATAAAATTGTTCTTCCGATGAAATGATCGGGCTGGCATAAGGTAAATTACTTCGAATAGAAGCCACACAGTGCTGACGACACTTCGCCGATGATGACCAAGGTGAATTTGGTAGGAGACGTGGGTGATGGGGGTATGCTTTGCATGATAAAAGCCTTTCTACAAAACTAGCTGGGATGTTCGAAGAGTAACTCTCCACGTGCTACAGGTAATGATTTGGATCCGTTTTGAAGGGAAATCGAAAAGGCGTGGTAGAGCACTCTTCGGAGCATTATGTTTTAGCGACCGCGGCAGGGCAGTACAGAAGCAAGCGATATGCCCAAACCAGAGCGTAATGCCGCCGATCAATGTTTGATTAGATACGTTGGGATAAAATAAAAATTCTCTGCTAAACATACCAACCACTTGGTTCCCGACACGGGACGGCGATCCAAAAAGTAAGCCACTTTTGGACCAGCCTGGTTGCTGTGCTTAGCAGAGAGGGGGAGTGAAGGAGTCTGGACGACTCCGGGGTACCTCTACTTCAACAGGTCTGGATTGAGTACGGGGTTTTTAGGCCCGGAGAGTGAACGTGGCTATACGTCACTCGTGATGATTTTCACTACAAGATATATTACTACTAAATTCCTTAAATGTCAGTAATTTTTCCGTAAATATTAGGACAATCACATCTAAATTTGCGGCTATTTGACCAGCCTGGGATAGCGCCATGCCTCCCGTGAACAACTCAGCCGCTCACCTTGGTGAGTAACGGTCTTCAGGTGGCAGCGCAATAATGACCGAGCCAGAAAGTGTTATCTGCCTAGGAACGACAAGCATTAAACCTATTGCTAAACTATTCAAGTTAGATTTTTGCATACACTTTTTATTATCCGTCTGACCGGACGCGTCAGTTTGGCCAGTTGGTTGAGGATAGTTCATGCACATCGACTGTAATCTTTACCAAGCAGAGTGAATTTCCTACTGCCAGAACCAGAAGATGATGGCAAAAAATGACACAAAAATTGCGAATATCAGTGCCAGTATCCTGATGCTCATTGGAAAGAGAGGCTTGCGCATTACAGTGGCGTAACGCCGCTCATCTTTTTCAATGACTACTATCTGTTCCTTGCTACGGGCGAGAAAAACATAAAGGGACACCATGAAAACCAGAGATAATATTATCCACACCCCTCGTTGTGTTATTGCTGAGAGTTTTAGGTGAGTGATGTTTAACCAAACATAGTATACCAGTCCGCTATCAGAAGTAGCTGTGGACGCATCTGGCGTAGCGTTGCTAACAACAGTGTCGCCTGTTACCTCACCCGAATCGCCACTCAGTATAAAGCCTGCCCAATAATAGGGTGAACGCCAGCGCGGATCAGCAGCCCGTACCTCTGCCTGGGCGGCTTGTAACGCTTCCACCTTGCTCAGGCCTTCTTGCCAGTGATGATAAAAAGAGACCATTAACATCTCCGTCGCCGCGCTATCCACATTCCACAGACTGGTGATGACCGTTGGTGCACCAGCAAAAATCAGGGCCCGGGTCAGACCTACGATGTCATCCCCCACCGATAGCTGCCCCATATTCGTTTCGCAGGCACTCAACACAACCAACTCGGTACCTTTCAAGGGCAAGTCATAGACCTCACTCACTTCCAATCTGCCGTTGTCCTCACCGCCGGGGGCCAGATAGATAGTACTCAGAAGGGAGTCAGTAGGATTGTAAACACCATGAGCAGCTAGGTGTAAGACGCGGGCCTGCCCTGCCTCAGCCCAGAGGCGGGCTTCGCTGGCTTCAGCTTCGGTGTAGGCTGGGACAGCCAGCAGATTGCCGATGGCTTTAGCCTCACTGGCAGCGTTCGTCAAAATGGACAAGCCGGGTTCATCCGTCGCCGGGTTGCCAAAGACAACTGCGCCTGGTCTATGAGTCCGGTGAGCGATCGTCGCATTAGCTTGGATGAAAGGCAGGGCATTGGCCGAGGGTAGAGTGAAGAGGAGGTATTTTTCTCCGAAGAAGGTTTCGTTATCCATTAAAGCGGCAAAGGGGAGGTAGTGGAGTTGCTGGTGAGGGATAATGCCCACTAGGGGTGTGTTTATTTGGTTCACTAGCGGTTCCACCAGCCAGGTGTACAAGTTTTGGAGGGGAAGGCGATAGCTGATTTCCAGGTCGGGCCAGTCGTTAAGCCGTTTAAGTTCCTGGCGCAGGTTATCGGCGGTAGCCTGAGGCAGTTCGCGGACAGAAAAATTGTTGTTGGTGATTATGAAGGCCAAGGTACCTTCATCATCCAAGACGTAGTAGGAAACTAAGGTGGTCTGATCATCGAGGAGGGCCTGAATGGCTGGCAAGTCGAGCACAGTGCTCCGGCCAGGCACGAGGGCGGCTAACTGCCCTCCCCTCACCTCGATTGCGGCCAAAGCAGTGGTGTAGATTTCTTCAGCCACCGCCAGTTGCGCTTCCAGGTTGGCTTCTAACTGTGCGTTGGAGGGATTGAGGGCACGAGCTTTAGCCAGTGCGTCTTGAGCAGCTTGACGACGAGCGTAAGCTTCTTGCTCTTGGATTAGCAGATCAGCAGCAGCGTTATCGCTCAGTTGAATCTGGCCGGTGGCTAACGAGTCGAGAAAGGCCCGAGCACGGCCCCGCTCGGTACTGAAGAAAGCCACGGCATCCTGACCCTGTTGATGGTACAGCGCGACAGCGCGGGTATAGATATCAGCAAATTGGGTAATAAAGCCCGTCCGTCCTGCTTCGTTTCCAGCGACGGCACGCACCGACTCAATTACCGTCATAGCCTGCTCGTAGTGAGCTAGTGCCTGATCTGATTGGCCCTGTTGTAAGTAAGCAAAGCCGATGTTGCTCAAGGTTACGCCTTCACCAACTCGATCACCTATTGCTTGTTGGATTGCCAGTGCCTGCTGATAAGTATTCAAAGCTTCCCCATAGCGTCCTTGTGAATGGTAGATCCCTCCCTTGTCGGTAAGTATCGTCGCTTCGCCAGCTCGATCGCCCACCTCTCGTGCAAGTGCCAGTGCCTGTTGATAAGTGTCCAACGCCTCTTCATACCATCCTTGCAAATGATAGATCTCACCGATGCTTATCAATACCCTTCCTTCGCCAGTCCGATTACCCAACTCACGCTGGAGCACCAACGACTGTTGAAAGATGTCCAATGCTTCCTGATACTTCCCTTGTGCATCGTACGCCGCGCCAATATTGATGAGTGTAGCTGCTTCACTGCCTCGGTGGCCCAAGTCATGTTGGGTCACCAGCGTCTGTTGATAGATGTCTAACGCCTCCTTATAGCGTCCTTGCGCGTCGTAGATCAAGCCAATATTGGTAAGTATATTCGCTTCGCCAGCTCGATTGTTTACCTCACGTGCGATCGCTAGCGCCTGCTGAAAGGTGTCCAAAGCTTCTCCGTAACGCCCTTGCACGTGGTAGACTGCCCCAATGTTGTTCAGTGTCATTCCTTCGCCGCTTCGATCGCCTACATCCCGTCGGATTGCGAGTGCCTGCCGATAGGTCTCTTGCGCCTCCTCATATTGCCCCTGTGCCCGATAGATTGCGGCTATATTGTTGAGAGTTGTTCCTTCGCCGGCCCGATCTCCCACCTCACGCTGGATTTCCAGAGCCTGCTGGTAGATATCCAACGCCTTCTCGTACTGTCCTTGATTATGATAGATTAGACCAATATTGTTGAGAGTTAGTCCTTCACCGGCCCGATCTTCCCCCGCATGTTGGATTTCCAGAGCTTGGTGATAGGCATCTAATGCCTCCTCATAGTGTCCTTGATCGTTATAGATCAGGCCGACTCCGTTTAATGTAACCCCTTCGCCAGCCCGGTCTCCCACCTCACGCTGGATCGCCAGCGCTTGCTGATAGGCATCTAATGCCTCCTTGTAGCGTCCTTGTGCATAGTAGACACTACCAATATTGTTCAGTGTCCTGCCTTCATGAGCCCGATAACCCACATCGCGCAGAATCGCCAACGCCTGCTGCAAAATATCTAATGCCTCCTTGTGACGTCCTTGCGCAAGGTAGATTGCCCCAATGTTGGCTAGTGTTTCGCCTTCGCCAGCCAAGTCGGCTATGGTACGCCGTATATCCAAGGCCTGATATAAAACATCTAATGCCTCTTCATAACGCCCCTGGGCATGATAGACCGCCCCGATGTTGTTGAGCGTCACCCCTTGGCCAGCCCGATCGTTAATATCTCGAAAGATGTTTAACGCAATTTTGTACGCCTCCAAAGCGCCGTCTCGATCCCCAGTATTGTAGCGTAACAATCCTAGGGTTAAGGCACATGATCCCAACTCATTAGGCTGGATAAAAGTTGCTTCCGCCCGTCCGGCAAAGCCAGATTCCAATAGCGGCAAGGCCTCGACTGCCTGTCCTATCTGGAACCTTTGCACTCCTTCAGCGCACTGTGCAGCTGGATCGATTTGGACCAGAGACACAGCTAGAGGTACTTTTGCAGCAGCGGTTAGAGGTAGGAGTATAGCGAGAATGGAGCTTGCAACTAATAATCCAACTCTTAGAGTTTTTCGACAAAGTACCTTCATTCGTTCGGCTCCTTAGAGTACATCCGCAAGATCCGTGTCAACCCGAGCAACTCATTCTCGGTACCCACCTCACCTAGCTTCGTTTTGAAAGGCCCAGCACGACGAGGTTGTGTCTAGAGCGACTTCAATAAAAGCGAAGCTGCCGGGTCAACGTTAGCAATTGGCAGTTAGAGGATTTTTTAGACCAAAATCACATTGGATAAGTTCATTGTACCGCATAGAGATTTCCGTCATCGCTTCCAAAATAGACCGTCTCATCGGCGATTGTGGGTGAAGATGTCACATTGCCCGCTACTTTGACCTTCCACTTTTCCTGTCCCGTCTCCATATCTAATGCATAGAGATGGCCGTCCCAACTTCCAAAATAGACCATACCATCAGCAATCGTAGGGGAAGAATCTATATTGCCTTCTGTTTCAAAGTTCCACTTTTCCCGCCCCGTTTCTCTATCCACTGCATAGACATGATGATCATAACTACCAAAATAGACTAGCCTATCAGCGACTGCTGGAGAAGAAATAATTGCGCCTCTAGCTTTCGTTTCGAACCTCCATTTTTCCTGCCCCGTCTCGCTATTAAGCGCATAGAGATGACGGTCCCAGCTCCCAAAATAGACAGTTCCATCAGCGACCGCTGGGGAAGAATCCAGAAAGCTGAACTCTTCCGTTATGAACCTCCACTTTTCTTGCCCTGTCTTAATGTCCACAGCATATAGGTTCCCATTGTAGCTCCCAAAATAGACTATCCCATCGACGACTGTAGGGGAAGAGCTCACAAGACCTGGTGATAAAATACTGTCTTCTGTTTTGAATCTCCACTTTTCCTGGCCTGTCTTAACGTCCACCGCATATAGGTTTCCATCGTGGCTTCCAAAATAGACGATGTCATCAGTGACCGCAGGAGAGGAGAATACAGTGGCCCCTGCTTTAAACTTCCACTTTTCCTGCCCCGTGTTCACGTCTACTGCGTAGAGATGGCCGTTGCCACTCCCAAAATAAATCACTCCGTGAGAGATAGTGGGCGAAGAGTCTACATTGCCTCCTGTTGTAAACCTCCACTTCTCTTGCCCTGTCTCAATGTCTACCGCGTAGAGATTTCCATCGTCGCTACCAAAATAAGCCATTCCATCGACGACCGCAGGAGATGAAGTGATGCTACCCGCTGTACTGAACTGCCATTTTAATGCACTGAACTGATGTACTCCCTTTGTCTCATAGACACCGGTGCGTTGGAGATTCGCACGAAACATTGCTTCTGTGAAACTGGTCGAAGTTGTGGTTGCAAGCTTTGGTGTATTGCAACCTGCTAGGAGAAGCAATTCGATACCTACAAAGATGATAAGTGTCTTACTGGTTTTCTTCATTGAACTTTCTCCTCCATTTACATGCTTTTCTGTGAAGTTCACACTTCCCCGTTTCCACCAATGGCGATAGTTGGGAAGCCTTGATAAGTAATGAGGAAAGTGGGGAATTTATCATCTAGCTAGAAGCTAAGGATGCGCCAGTAGCAATAATCCTATCGGCAGGGTTGCGCTAAACCCTTGCTCAAACTCTGTTGAGCAACCTCTCCATCTGTCCATTTCAGTTATTCCTGATCTATACCTATCATTCACCCGGATCTCCGGTGAGAACGAAAGCTGCCCAATAGTAAGGATGAGGATATTCCTCCCGTATTTCTTGTTGAGCTTGACGTAGTGCCTTGGCTTTGTTTAATCCGGTTCGCAGATGGGTGTAGAACCGCTCCATCAATATTCCAGTTGCCTTATCCTCGACATTCCACAAACTAGCGATCACTGTGGGTGTCCCAGTATAGAGAAAAGCCCTGTTTAATCCGACGACTTCATCTCCGGCACTCAACTCGCCAATGACTGTCTTACAGGCACTGAGAACTACTAGATCGGCGTGGATCAAATCAAGACCATAGATTTCGTGGACTTCTAGTAAACCGTCATTATCTTTATCTTTAGCCAAGTGAATGGCGCTGAAAAGTGGGTTGTAAGGATTGAAAGTGCCGTGTGCAGCCAGATGTAAAATACCAACTTTGTTCGCTTGTGACCAAACCGCACTTTCAGTGGCCGCATTGCCAACCAAAGCCCGGATACCGTACAAGCTGGCGATCATGTTAACTTCCTGTTCAGCAGATTTTAGATTAGTTAACCCCGGTTCATCGACGGTGGGATTGCCCAAAGCTAGGATAGTGTTTGGGTTGGGTTTGCGTTTTTCCCTAATGAAACGTAGTACACTTGCGCTGGGTAGGGTAAACAAAGTGTAATCATCGCTCAGATAATGCTCACCATCACTAAGAGCGGTAAAAGGAAGGTAGTGAAGAACATTATGGGGAATAATTCCAATAATTGGAACATCTATGTAAGGCTTGAGTGGTTCAATCAACCAGTGGTACAGGTGCTGTAGTTCATAAGGGTGAGGATCATCTAAACTAGCAAAGTCACGAAAGATGGCGATGGTCTCGCTCAATTTTTGGCGGCTGACATTAATAGAGATGGATTCAAGCTTACCGCGAGAGATGATAAAGACCAAAGTGCGTTCTTCGGTCATGAAGTATTCAATCAGAGCCGTATTATTATCAAGCCAACTCTGCACCTCCGTTAACGAGGCTATTTCCACACTAATTAAGGAGGCGACTTCGGGGCTCTGGATTTTGAGTTCTCTCATCAACTTTGCATATTCCTCTTCAAGCATGGTCAATTCCATCTCGACACTATTAATGGCCTCTTGGTTCCAATCACCACTAAGATGACTGCGTAGGGTGATTAGTTGAGCACGTCGCGCTGCAACTTCATAGCGGAGAGTTTGCTCTTGTTCCAACAAGGCTACGTTGGCCCCAGCCCGGTAGTCAATCCGTCCATTGGCCTGTTGATCTAAAAAGGCTCTTGAGCGTGACCGTTCAACATAACTAAAGCTTTCTTCAAAATGACCCGCCTGCCAAAGCAAATTTATGAGACGTTCGTAGACGGCTATATGTCCTGTTGCAAAGGAGACTTTGAATTCATCGACCTTGATTTCACCTTGAATGGATTCAATAACATCAATTGCTTGCTTTAAGAAAACTATAGCCTGTTCAGTGTTCCCCAAGATTTCGTGAAATATTCCAATGTTAGTTAGTACAACCCATTCCTCCCTTAGCATGCCAATTTCGTGAAAAATTGATAAAGCTAGTTGATAAGACTCAAAAGCTTCTTCATTTTGTCCCAGGGCTTGATAAACTTTACCTATACTATTTAAGGTTGTCGCCTCCATCAATTCATTGTTTACCCTCCGATGAATGTCGAGTGCCTGTTGATAGTAATCTAATGCTTGATGGAATTCACCCAATGCAAAGTGTACTCTGCCAATATTAGTAAGGGTCTCCCCCTCCATCAATTGATTACCTACTTCTTGATGGATTATTAATGCTTGCTGATAATTGGCTAACGCCATTTCATAATTCGCTTGCTTGCTGTAACTCTCGCCAATCTTACTAAATATCAATCCTTCCATTGCTCGATTACCCATGCCACGATGAAGAGCCAAAGCTTTCTGATAGTAACTCAATGCCTGCTCGTACTGTCCTAATTCAACGTAATAGGCTCCAATGATTTTCAGGGTATTTGCTTCTCCTCTTGGATCGCCAGTGCCAGCTTGAAAAATAGCTAATGCCTGTTGATAGTAATTAAAGGCCTCTTCATTTCGTCCAAGTACCTGGTAGACTCTACCTATACCTGCGAGTGTTATTCCTTCTGGTCCGCGGTCACCAATTTGTCGATGAATCGCTAACGCCCGCTGTAGATAATTGATAGCTAATTCATATTGTCCCAAATCACGATAGACTTCTCCCATGTTCCCGAGAGTGCCTCCCCTGTTGCTAATATCTCTTAGGTCAGTACTATCTTCAATAATTTTCAAGGATTGTTGATAATAATCAAGGGCTTGATCATATCTTCCCAAAAAGTTGTAGATTAAGCCAATATCATTAAGCTCTATAGCTTGCCATCTTCGATTGCCTATCTCCTTATATATGCTCAAAGCTATTTCAAATTTTGGCAATGCTGCTTGATAATTCTCTTGATAAAAAAGATCGAGGGCTTCTTTATGAAGTGCATCAGCTTGTAACTGTAGGGTATCTTCCTGCTCTAACTGAGTAGCGCTAACTACTGTAGGGAAAATAGCTAAGACAAGTGCCATCTCAAGTAAACAAATAATTATCTGCCTCAAATAGAATGATTTTAGTCCCTTGGTTTTCTTCATCATTATTTTATAAATCTCTCTTTCAAAGCCTATCGAGCAGCGCCAATTTCCACTGCAATACCATATCAATAAAAAGGCTTGGTTTTGACTTGCTCAATCCTCATTATTTATAAAAAGAGGAAGTTCTTCACGGGTTTAACTCCGCCACCCTTTCTTCTAGTTCGCTTGCACTTTGGGTGTCTCCCAAAGCCTCATAGCCAGCCTGAGCCCGAGTTAGCCAGCGAATGGCTTCGTCATTTTTGCCAAGCGTCACATAAACTTCACCTAAACCGGCTTGACTGGCAGCCATAGCTTCAACATTACCCTGCGCCTCGGCCAACTTAATAGCCTCTAAATAGCGTGGCTCAGCTTGGAGAGTCAAGCCTATTTGGGCATAACGGTCAGCCAAGGTTTGGTAGACTATTACCTGCTGGCTACCTTTCTGGATCAACGCTTCAAGGAGTTCAATGGCTTCAGCAGTGAGACCGCGCCCAACAAAGAGTTGGGCCTGGACAAAAGCTTGGGCTTCATCGGAGAGACCTAATCCTGCTATCTGACCAGAATGAGCCTTGACTTGATCGGCTCCCTCCTCGCCCAAAAGACTGAATCCCAGGCCAGCTCGCCCTTCATCCTGAGATGATTTAGGATTTTGGTCACTCTCTTCGATCACAACCAATAAGTAAGAGACGCCCGGCTTTAAAGCCGGATCTCCCGGATAGACAAGTTCACTTTTGGTAACTCCAACCTGGCTCCAACTCAAATCGCTCCCGCGCACCTGTACAGTGTAACTCGCAGCACCGGTATCATTCCAGCGGAGAGTAGGGGTGTTATTAATTAGTTTCGTCATACGAGGGCTAATGATATAGGGAATGAGTGGATCATTTGCGCCTCTAACAGTACTAGCAATCCCTACGGCTCCACTCACCAAAATTTTTTCTAAAGGAGGTGGACAGCCGTTCGTTAGTCCTACAGGTGCTCCAGCCGGCACCTGCCAAGTGGTTAAGCCATCACACAAAACCGTGGCTCTGGCATCTTGAGCCAGCTTTAACAGATCACCACGCTCCAAGTTAGCTCCAAAAGCAGTAGAGTGGTAGTCAGACCAAGCCGAACGCTTGAGTAGCACTTGACCCTCAGTATCAAGCAAAATATTAAAGCCCGGGTCAAGCACAATCTCAGATGTGTCGGTGGGCGCTGGAGTAGGGGTATCGGTAGGCACAGGAGTGGGGGTGTCGGATAGCGAGGCGGTGGTAGGAGGGGGCGTACAAGCTCCTAGGATCAGTACGAAAATGAGACCACTTAGCAAGAGGGCTATTTGTTTCATTTTCTGATCTCCTTATTGGAATTTTTGACGGGCCAAGCCAATCCAGACATCTTCATCGGCATTATAACTGGAGGCAAACTGTAAACAGGTTTCCCAATCTTTTAAGGCGTTATCTGCGTCCCCTTGACCTTCTCGAACCTGGGCCCGTAAACAGTAAGCGGGTGCTTTGTCGGGGATCAAGTTGATGGCTTTTTCCAGATAGGGTTCAGCTTCATAATAACGCTCCTGGCCAAGTCGCGCCCAGCCCAGGTTCTTGAGGATCTCGTATCGAAGTAACTCAGCCGGGGCTTGCTCTACATTTTGGTTTGTTATATCTGACGTTGGTTGACATCGCACCAACCCCTCCTTAATCTCACCTTTTTCCAGCTTTTGCAGGCTTGTCGAAAGTAGCGGAATGGCAGCAGCATAATTCTTCTCCAAAATGTAAAGATGAGCCAGATTATTATAACCAATCACTAATTCCCCTTGCTGGACAACGTTTTGATAGTGGCTTTGGGCCTGCTTAGTATCTTGCAACTCCTCAAAGAGTAATCCTAAGTTAAAATGCGCTTCTGAGTAATCGGGATTGAGTTTCAGAGCACGGGTGTAATCAAGTTGGGCAGTGGATAAGCGGCCATTACAGTGGTTTTCAATCCCGCTGTTGTTGTAAGATACGGCAATCCGGGGTAGCAACAAACGGAAGATAATCAGGGCGATTAGTACGAGTAAAGCAACGATCAGGCCAGCTTCCTCCCAAAGGCGTCTCGGGAATTTTAGACTGTTGAGAATACGTTTGGCTGCGTCCTGGCCTGTTTTGGTTAGGATACTGCTTGTGGTAAGCAGGGCTAGCACGCTCTGGATCACGACGACCAAAGCGCCCCACGTATCTGGTCCACCACTTAAAAAACGAGGAGCGATATCGGTCACCAAGCCGATAGCTATCGTCAGAAAGGTCAGAGCAACCGCTGTCCATAGCCAATCAAATCGCTCCAAAAAACCAGGCGGTTTCTCCGCTGAAGGAGCAGGCCACCACCAAGCCTCGGTAGAGGGGTTAAAGCTTTCCCGCCACGCTTTGAGTTCTTTCATGTGGCTGATTGACTGCGCCATCGCCTTGAGCTGCTGATCGCCTTGAGCAATTAGACCGGCTGTGATCAAATCCGCTGGGCCGGCTGTGCGCCAAAGATGGGCAATTCTATCGCGAGTGATTAGGGAGTCTAAAACTTTCTCTGAAGAGGATATATTTTTGTTTTTGATCAGGTTTTGAGTTAACTCATGGTAATGGTTAGCTAACTGCAACATAGATTGGTTATTCCCCATGCGATAGCTCCTTTGGGCCTGTCGGCCACCATCTGATGTTTTCGACATTAAAACTGCTAAAAAGGCTATCAATCGGGCAATGATTTTTTTCAGGACTATAATAACTTTCGTTGCCACAGTAACACTCCCATAAAAACGAGTGGCAAAATCAGGCTGAGGCAGCCACTGCTTATTTCCTTCTCTTCGATAACGGGTTCCGATGGAGAGGGTGTGGCTTTTGCGGGAACGGAAGATGATTGGGTGGTCGTATCGCCAGTGTCCTGTATTGAAGTCGATTGTATATCAGTAACTTCTCCTCCATCTCCCGACAGTACAAAGGCCGACCAGTAGTAGGGATGGGGATACTTTTCTCGTATCTCAATCTGGGCCTGGCGCAGTGCCTCGGCCTTACCCGTCCCGTCTTTCAAGTGCGTATAAAAGTGCTCCATCAGCAGCGACGTGGCTTGGTCTTCCACATTCCACAGACTGGCGATGACGCTGGGAGTGCCGGCGAAGATGAAGGCCCGAGTTAAGCCCACCACCTCATCCCCCTCGCTCAAATCGCCCAGGTTAGTCTGGCAGGCGCTCAATACAACCAAATTGGTATTTTTTAAATCCAGCCCATAAATCTCGCCAACAGTCAGCCAACCATCATTTTCATCATCTGGGGCTAGGGCGACAAGCGAACTGAGTGGAGCGACCGGATTGTAGAAACCATGCGTTGCCAGGTGCAAGATGTTGGCTACAGCGACCTTTTCTCGCAGAGAACTTTCAGTGGCAGCTTCGCCGATGAGAGGCTCCACGCCATACAGTGCGGCCACGGCTTTAGCCTCTTTCTCGGCAAACGGCAGTGCATCTAGACTGCCACGTTCGGCAGCCAGAGAGGCCGTAGAGTTAAAGTCGCCGGTGAGGGGATTCCCTAGGATAACCGCCGACCATTGACCACTGACCGCCGTTTGCCTGGCTTTTTCTTGAATGAAGGATAGGGCACTGCCGCTAGGCAAGGTGGTCAGATTGTACTCGTCAATCAGGTAGCGCTGGCCGTCGGTCAAAGCGGCAAAGGGCAGGTAATGCAGGATGCTGTGTGGGATGATGGCCAGGTGAGGAGTGGTCAAATAGGGCTTGAGGGGCTTGATCAGCCAGTTGTATAGCGTAACCACATTCTCCGGATGGGCTTCCTCTATGCTGGCAAAATCACGGAAGGTTCGGACCTGTTCGTCTAGTTGTGCCCGGCTGACTTCCAGAACAAAGGTGTGGAAGCTGTCGTGGCTGATCATAAAAGCTAGAGTTTTATCGTCCAGCACAAAATAAGAGATTAGACTGGTCTGCTCATCCAGAAGGAGTTGAATCTGGGGGACGCCGAGCACATTTTGGCTGCGGCCTGGGGTCAGCTCGGTCAGTTGGTCGCTACGATCGGCAATAGCTTTCAGGGCGGCGGCATAAGCGGCTTCCGCCTCGGCTAATTGGGCTTCTAGAGCTGCAACCCAATCGGGCTCAGGTGGCTGAGCAGCCTGGGCTTGGGCCAAGCTATCTTGAAGTGCTTGGCGGCGGATATACAATTCTTGCTCCTGAGCCAGCAGGCCAGCGGCCTCGTTGTCACTGAGTTGTATATAACCAGTAGCCAGCGAATCAAGGAAAGCGCGGGCCCGGCTCTGTTCAGTGGCATAAAAGGCCGCCTCGTCTTGGCCCTGTTGATAGAACAGGTTTACGACTGCCTGGTACGTTGAGATTCGCTGCGCTATAAAACCGGCTCGTCCGGCTTCGCTGCCGGCGTTTGCCCGGATAGTTTCAAAAATAGCAATGGCCTGCTGATAACTGTCCAGCGCCTCAACATACCGCCCCTGGTCATGATAGAGGTTACCAATGTTGTGAAGTGTATCACCCTCTCCAGTCCGGTTGCCTACTTCGCGGGCAATGGCTAGCGCCTGCTGATAACTGTCCAGCGCCTCAGCATACCGTCCCTGATCCTGATAAATAGTGCCGATGTTATTGAGAGTGATGCCTTCCCCGGTCCGGTGGCCGATTTCACGGCGAATGACCAGGGCCTGCTGATAACTATCCAAAGCTTCAGTATATCGGCCCTGAGCCTCATAAACCTGACCCATATTACTTAGAATAGTACCTTTCCCGGCCTGGTTGCCCATTTCCTCGACAATAACCAACGCCTGCTGATACTTGCCCAAGGCCTCAATATACTGCCCTTGAACATATTGGATTACGCCTATGTTATGTAGGCTTACGGCCTCCGATTCCCGGTCACCCATCTCTTGGTGAATAGCGAGTGCCTGCTGAACACTATCTAGCGCCTCAGTATAACGTCCTTGACTCGCATAGACTGATCCAATATTATTAAGGGCCATCCCTTCGTTATTCCGGTTACCTACCTCGTGAGCAATGATTAGCGCTCGCTGATAGCTATCTAGAGCCTCGTTGTAGCGCCCTTGGTCCTCATAGACCGAGCCGATATTATTGTGAATAGTACTTTCCTGAGTCCGGTTGCTCACCTCTCGACAGATGGTTAGCGCATGTTGGTAGCTGCTTAGTGCCTCATTATACCGTCCCTGGTCCGAATAGAGGGATCCGATGTTGTTGAGAGTGAAGCATTCCCCAGACCGATCACCCACTTCACGAGCAATAGCCAGCGCCTGTTGATAGCTGTCCAGTGCCTCGGTATACCGTCCCTGGGCACCATACACTAACCCGATATTGTTGATCGTAGTGCCCTGTAATTTGCGATTGCCCTCGGTTTTGAAAATATTCAGTGCAACCTGATTGGCTTCCAACGCCTCTGGAAGTTTACCGTGGCTATGGCGCAATCTTCCTAAAGCCAAAGCACATTCGCCCAAATCATTAGGTACAGCAAAGGTTGTTTCCTCGCGATGGGCAAAGCCGGCTTCCAGGAGGGGCAGGGCCTCGGCTGCTTGGCCCTCACGAAATAGTTGCACCCCCGTTGCGCACTGGGCAACGGGGTCGTCTTGCTTGAAGGAGGCGGCAAAGACGGGTAGGCCATAGGTCAATATAAACACTGCCCCTAATAGTAAAGCACATAGGCGCGTTAACACATTCAAGGTTTCGCCTCTCTCTACATATGTATTTCCTGGTTCAATTTCTCCCACCTCACCCTTCATCCCCTGATAGCACAAAGGCCGACCAGTAGTAGGGATTGGGATATTTCGCCCGCACCTCAATTTGGGCCAGCCGCAGGGCTTTGGCTTTGCTCATCCCATCCTTCAAATGCGTGTAAAACCGCTCCATCAGCAACGAGGTGGCTTCATCCTCGACCACCCACAAGCTGGCGATGACACTGGGCGTGCCGGCATAGAGAAAGGATCGAGTTAATCCTACCACCTCATCACCGGCTGTTACGCCCAGGCCAGTTCGCAAACCTTTCGCGCCTAACTGGGTTTCACAGGCGCTAAGGACGACCAAGCTCGTCTTATCGGTTAGGTCGAGGTCATAAATCTCGAGGACATCGAGGCGACCGTCGTGCTGGTTGTCGCTAGTCAAATAGATACTGCTAAAAAGAGGACTATCAGGGTTATATACTCCGTGGGCAGCAATGTGAAGAATATTATTTCTCCCCGCCTTAGCCCGGAAGATAGTTTCTGTCGCTTCATTACCCAACAATGGTTGTATCTGAAAAAGCTCGGCGACTGATTGAGCTTCCTTTTCAGCAAAAGGAAGCGAACTTAATGCTCCAGTTCCGGTTGGGTTGCCGATGACAAGCGCTGTATCAAAAGCTTGCGGTTCATCAGGTACAAATCGCAGGGCGCTAGCGCTAGGCAACGTAAAAGGTACATACTTGTCGATGAAATAATCGGTCCCGTCAGTTAACGCAGCAAAAGGGACGTAGTGAAGAATACCGTGTGGCACAATGAGGATGGTATCTGTTTCGAGATAAGTCGCTACAGGCTGGATTAACCATTCATACAATTGACGTAGGGTATCTGGATTCGGGCTATCAGTCTCGGCAAAATCGTGATAGATCAAGATGGCTTCAAATAACTGCTGTCTACTGACATTGATCTCTATTACCTCAAACTTTTGCCGAGTGACAATAAAGACGTACGTGTTTTGATCGGTTACAAAGAATTCAACGAGCGTTGTGCCTTCACCAAGCAAATTCTGGATCTCAGCCAGAGAAGCAGTATCAACACTGACGAGCGATGCGGCTGTAGGGCTTTGTCGCTTGAGCTCCACTAATAGCCTGGCATATTCTGCTTCAAGTTCTTTCAATTCGAAGGAAGTAGTAGTAGATTGAGTACGAAGGTGTGCTATTTCGGCTCTAAGTTGTTGTTCCTGTTGAAGCAAATCCTGGTTAGCGCCGGCGCGAAAGTCAATGCGATCTACAGCTAGTTGGTCAAGAAAAGCACGGGCGCGTGCCCGCTCCGCATAATCGAACGCTTCTATTGGCTTTTCAAGTTTGAGAAGCAACGGAATAATGCGCTCATATAGCTGAGCCGTATTGGCATCAAACAGCAATTTAAATTCTTCTAATCGTAAATCGCCGCGGATTTTTTCGCGCAAGGCAATGGCTGCTGAATAATGGTCTAATGCGGTTGAATCCCGCCCCATTTTCTCTTCTATAAATCCCAGTTCGCTCCGAGCATCACTTTGTAACCCAGGATCATTCAAATCATCTGCGAAGGCTAAAGCTTGCCCTAAATATGTTAGGGCCTCCCGGTTTTGACCTCTTTGGTGCGAAATGCGTCCCAACCCAATAAGTGCAGCTGTAGCTCCGCCCTGATCTGGCGGGACAAAAGGCGATCCGGAGTCGTAGACTTTGTAGGCCTGTTCGTAGGCTGAGATGGCTTGTTGATACTGCTCCATCCTTTCATAGGCAATACCGAGGCTTAACAAAATTCTGCCTCGCGACCACTGCTGTGCCTCCTGATTAGGCAGTCCAAATGCACTCTTAATGAGATTTTCTTCTGAAATCTGAAAGGGTCCTAAAAAACCGGGCGCTTCTAACGCTCTGTTTAGATCTTTCAAAGCAAGTTCATAATTTTGGTTGATCAAATTGGTAACACCAGCAGCGTACTGTATGCTTGGCATTACCTCCACCTGTTGGAACTGATTGTATCGCCTGGCTGCTATCAGCGCCGCGGTTGAAGACACTTGTGCCTGCTCCGTATAACGTAGGGCTGTGAACGAGTCGCCGATGGCCAGATACATTCGACCGATTTCGCTGCGTAAACTTGCCTCAGTTCCCAAATTGGCGATGATGCCAAGGTAGGAAATATCGTCAGGAGTTTCTTCCCACCAATTCCAATTAATTTCCTCCCAAATCTGCAACGCGCCAACATAATGCTCGATAGCGGAGAAGTAGTCACCACTGTCACGATAAGTTTTAGCTTGTTCAACTTTTAGCTTGCTTCGGGATTTAAGTGACTCGTCTTGTTCACCGGAATTTTGTGCTATCGCAGGTCCGCAATGATTAAGGCGCTGTACTGCCAGACTGTAATCAAACGACCGATCTTCCACGAGACTCGACACTTGTATTTGGAAAGTTCCACTAGTGGGTAGTTCAACACCGCCAATAACGGAGCTCGAGTCCCAACCTGTGCCGTGACCGGAAGTGATCAGTCTACCTATTGGATCCAACAACTCAATTCTAGGCAAGTCAATATCGGCGCTAAGATAATGTGGGGTATTGCCGGTCACAAGGATTGTCAGGCAATCATCTCCCTGACCTTCCATCAGCCATGTCTGGCTCACGCCAGAAGGCAGATTATCCTCCACAATTTGATTGTAAGCGATCCACTTTTCATCAGATGCGAATGACTGACTTGGCGATGAAGACAAGAAAACCAGTACAAGCAAACAATAATTGACTGCCCTGAGTATTAACAGTTTTTGATTAAGAAAAACAAGAAGATTTACGCTCATCTTGTTCCACTCATGGTGAAGACTAATTTGTCTTATTTTTGCCGGCATCGCCAGCTAGCACAAACGCCGCCCAATAATATAATATGGGTTAGGATATTTCTCCCGTACTTCCAACTGCGCCTGACGCAGCGCCTCGGCCTTGCTCATTCCATCTTTCAGATGGATGTAGAAGCGCTCTATCAGCAGCGAGGTGGCTTGGTCCTCCACGTTCCACAGGCTGGCGATGACACTGGGCGTTCTGGCGAAGAAAAAGTTCGAGTTAATCTAACAATATCGTCCCCAGCGGTAATGCACTGGCCAGTTTGCACGCTGATAGTCCGCATAGGCCTCGGCGTAACGTGCTTGGGTCTCGTAGAAGTCCCTGATATGATTCAAGCTCGATCATACCATGGCCTAGTCGCCCCCTTCACGGGCAACAACCAGAGATTGCTGGTAGCTTCCAATGCATTATAATCGACGTTATTTTACCCCTTTCCAGCTCCATACTAGTAGGCTTATCATAAGAAGTAGAAGTATTGTGTTACCAACTAACAACCAGGTATGATCTGGTCTAGCAATGGCTTCAGTTTCCTTCACCGCACTAACCGCTTGTTGCCCTGTCCAATCTTCTATAGGCTCAAATTCACCTCCGTCTCCTGACAGTACAAAAGCTGCCCAGTAATAGGGATTGGGGAACTTCTCCCGAGTTTCAATCTGGGCTTGGCGCAGTGCCTCGGCTTTGCTCATACCCTCACCCAGATGAGTATAGAATCGCTCCATCAGCAGCGATGTCGCTTCATCCTCTACATTCCACAAACTGGCGATGACACTGGGCGTCCCAGCGAAGATGAAAGCCCGAGTTAAGCCGACCAACTCGTCCCCCTCACTCAAATCACCGAGATTGGTCTCGCAGGCACTAAGGATGACCAAATCAGTTTTCTTCAAATCCAGATCGTAGATCTTGCTAATAGTGAGCTAGCGGTCGTAGTGATTCTCAGAAGTCAGGACAATAGGGGAACAGAGAAGGGCAACGGATTAAGATCTTCAATCCAAATAAGTTCTACATTTTGGACATACTCTCACATCATGCGAGACCTCGGTGGTGCACGTTGGACAAGCAAAAACAAATTCTGTCCCGCAGTGATTACAATGGGAGTCGTTATCTCCTACGGCATAATAACATTTCGGACAAATTGCTTGTTCACATCGTAAACACAAGCCATTATCAAAATCTATGGCTCCGCCACAGGATGGGCATTTTGGGCGTAAATCCACTCGGCAGTAAGGGCATCTTGCGGCATTGAAAGCCACCTCTCGTTCACACTTGGGGTTGGTACAAACGATAATCAGCTTTTCACCACAATTTCTACATATGGACTCATCAACTTCAATAGGAAAACAGCAGCGGACGCAAAGGCATGCATTGCATTTCTGACAATATCCTGTTCCTGCTATAGATGCGTACCCGCAGCGCAAACATCTTGTTTGAAGACGGGCAAGCAGGTACCTTTGACGCCTGACTGCTCGAGGTGAAGGTTGTGGTCTTTGATAAACCTGATTCTGGTTCCGTGAGAAATACCAACGAAGTGACCCAAAAATAACCAGGGCTGATATGATCACAACAGCCCATTTACTTGCGGGAGAGGCTTTTAGATTAACCCATGATGTAGACAGGATATCAGAGGTCGATTCATGCTGCGACGATTCGGCTAATGCTTGTGTTGTCGGAGATACACCTCCATCTCCCGACAGCACAAAGCCCGCCCAATAATATGGATTCGGATACTCCTGCCGCATGTCTAGTTGAGCTTGTCGCAGAGCCTCAGCTTTTCCCAGACCATCCTTCAAATGAGTGTAGAATCGCTCCATCAGCAGCGATGTCGCTTCATCCTCCACATTCCACAAACTGGCAATGACACTGGGCGTCCCGGCGAAGATGAAAGCCCGGGTCAAACCGACCAACTCATCCCCTTCGTTGAGATCACCGAGATTAGTCTCGCAAGCGCTGAGAACGACCAAATCGGTCTTTTTCAAATCCAGCCCGTAGATCTCACCGACCGTCAACCAACCGTCATGGAATTGCGAATTGTCAATTGTGGATTGGGAATTATTAACTGGGTCGGGAGCCAAGGCGATGAGGGAGTTGAGTGGGGCGATAGGGTTGAACGTGCCGTGTGCGGCCAAGTGGAGGATGTTTGCTTGTGACACTTGCTCACGCACAGCGCTTTCGGTGGCGGCTTGGCCGATGAGCGGCTTCACGCGGAAGAGGTCAGCGATGGCTTTAGCTTCTTTTTCGGCGTATGGTAGCGAGCCGAGTTGGTCCCGGTACTGGCGTTGATCAACCGCCAATGAGGCAGTAGTGTCATAGTCACCGGTGACGGGGTTGCCTAGGACAAGAGGGACAGGCTGGCCAGTGTATGCAGTTTGCTTTGCGTTTTTCTGGATGAAGGGTAGGCTGCTGGCACTGGGCAGAGTGGTGAGGGTATAATCGTCAATCAGGTAGCGTTTGCCGTCGGTTAAAGCAGCGAAAGGGAGGAAGTGCAGGACGCTGTGAGGGATGATGGCCAGATGGGACGCTTTAAGATGGGATTTGAGTGGTTCAATCAACCATTGGTAGAGAGTCATGGCGCTCTCAGGGTAAGAGATATCAACATTGTTGAAGTCACGGAAGGCAATGATTTGTTTAGTGAGTTGTTCTGGGT
Source organism: Anaerolineae bacterium (assembly GCA_023382535.1). The sequence goes on from JAHDWA010000022.1 coordinate 87,719, forward strand.
TGACCTCGAGTGGAATGATCTGGAAATCGCCTTCAGTCAACAGGAAGGCCAGGATTTTGTCTTCCAAAACGTAATATGAAATCAAGGTAGTTTTGTGATCCAGTAATTTTTGTGCCTGTTCTGCCTCCAGGATGTAATCTGCACTACGCCCCGGCACTAAAGAGGCCAGTTCCGCGCCTTGAGCGGCAATGTCTCGCTGTGTCTCAATATAGTCGGCTTCGATCTCAGCCAATTGGTTTTCCAAATCGGCTATAAGTTCAGGTTCAGATGGATTAACAGCCTTCGCTTTCGTTAAATCATCCTGGAGTACCTGGCGTTGAGTATAACGTGCTTGCTCCTGTGTGAGTAAATTGGTAATTGTCGTATCCGCCAACTGCACCTGCCCGGTAGACAACGAGTCCAGAAAGGCCCGTCCCCGGCTCTGTTCGACAGTGAGAAAGGCAGCTTCAGCCTGCCCTTGCTGCTGAAGGATATCAACGGCAGCGCGATAGGTAGAAGTGTGCAGAGCAATGAATTCAGCTCGACCCACTTCACTTCCCGCTACTACTCTGATTGAGTCGAAAATTATGATAGCCTGTCGGAAGCTGTCCAAGGCTTCGTCATACTGCCCTTGAGCACGATAGATCCCCCCCAAATTGTGGAAGGTACTGCCTTCCCCGATCCGGTCGCCTATCCCGCGGCTAATCGCTACAGCCCGCAGGGAGCTGTCTAGGGCTTCGCCATATCGCCCCTGATAAATATAGACCGCCCCAATGTTGCTGAGGATAGTGCCTTCCACCGCCCGGCCGCCCACCTCGCGGCTAATCACTAGAGCTTGCTGGTAGTAATCCAAGGCTTCACCATATCGTCTCAGGATTTGATAGATCCCTCCTATGCCATTGAGGATAGCACCCTCCCCGATCCGGTTGCCCACCTCACGGACAATTGTCAGAGCCTGCTGGAAGTAGTCTAAAGCTTCGCTATATCGCCCCTGAGCTTGATATATCACCCCTATGTTGTTGAGGGTGGCACCTTCCCCAGGACGATCGCCCATTTCACGGCTAATCGCTAGGGCTTGCTGAGAGTTGTTCAGGGCCTCGGCGAAACGGCCCTGGCTGACATAGACCGACCCCATGTTGTTGAGAATAGTGCTTTCCCCAGCCTGGCTGCCCACCTCGCTTAGAATTATCCGGGCTTGCTGATAGCTGTCCAAAGCTTTGCCATATTGTCCTTGAAATTGATAGACCGACCCTATGTTGTTAAGGGAGGCACCTTCCCCAGCCCGGTCTCCCACCTCGCGGCGAATGGTCAGAGCTTGCTGGAAGTAGTCCAAAGCTTCGCTATATCGGCCCTGAGCTTGATAGCCCCCCCCAATGTTATCGAGAGTATCGCCCTCCCCAGCCCGGTCTCCCACCTCGCGGCGAATGGTCAGAGCCTGCTGGAAGTAGTCCAAAGCTTCGCTATATCGCCCCTGAGCCTGATAAACCGCCCCGATATTATGAAAGGCGGTTCCTTCCTCAGCCCGGTCGCCCACCTCGCGGTGAATGGCTAAGGCTTGCTGGAAACTGTCCAGAGCCTCGGCATATCGGCCCTGGCTCATATAAACCGATCCAATCCCGTTGAGAGCCGTACCTTCCCCGGACCGAATACCTACCTCGCGGTGAATGGCTAAGGCTTGCTGGAAACTGTCCAGAGCCTCGGCATATCGGCCCTGGCTCATATAAACCGATCCAATCCCGTTGAGAGCCGTACCTTCCCCGTACCGAATACCTACTTCGCTTAGAATGATCCGGGCTTGCTGATAGCTGTCTAGGGCTTCACTATATCGCCCCTGAGCACGATACACCTCGCCAATGTTGTTAAGAGTAATCCCTTCAAATCCACGATTGCCACTGGTCTGGAAGATATCCCAAGCTACCTGATAAGTTTCTAACGCGCCTGAATAGTTACTTGCGCTGCTACGAAGTAACCCCAAAGCCATTGCACAAATCCCTAAATTGTCGGGATTGGCAAAGTTGGCTAGATCGCGTTTGGCGAAGCCAGCTTCAAGCAACGGCAAAGCCTCGGCTGCTTGGCCATCAGTAAATAGTTTCACCCCTTGGGTGCACTGCGCTGCTGAATCATCCTGGGCTGCAATACTCTGAGGGAATAGCAGTAACAAGGTAGTGACCAAGGTCAGTATGCTTAAGTGTAATCTTTTCATTCCCTTTTTCCCTCCCTCCCTTCTACCCTTTGAAACTATCACATTCCCGAACAAATTCTGTTGTACTGGCTCGCCGAACAAATCCGTTAGCTCCTCAGCCTTTGCCTCGGACTCGCCTCCCTTCGCTCTCCAACAACAACCGCCAATTCTTTGCATGCCACTAGTACTTGGTCCAGGATTGGGTATACTCACCCTCCATCCCCCGACAGTACAAACGCCGCCCAATAGTACGGATTCGGATCCTTCTCACGCACCTCCAACTGAGCTTGCCGCAACGCCTCAGCCTTACCTATACCATCTTTCAAATGCGTGTAAAACCGCTCCATTAGCAGTGACGTAGCCTCATCCTCCACATTCCACAAACTTGCGATGACACTGGGTGTACCAGCAAACATGAAGGCCCTGGTCAAGCCGACCAACTCGTCCCCTTCGCTGAGATCACCGAGATTAGTCTCGCAAGCGCTGAGAACGACCAAATCGGTCTTTTTCAAATCCAGCCCGTATACTTCACCGACAGTCAGCCAACCATCTACCGTTTGTGGATCTTCGATTTCGGATATTGGATTGTCAGGAGCCAGGGCGATGAGGGAATTAAGCGGGGTGATTGGATTGAATTTGCCGTGAGCGGCCAGGTGAAGGATGTTAGCTTGTGATGCTTGTTTACGCACAGCGGTCTCGGTAGCGTCTTCACCGACGAGTGGCTTCACACCGAATAATTCGGCGATGGCCTTGGCCTCTTTTTCGGCGTAGGGCAGTGAGCCAAGTTGATCCCGCGTGGCGGAGAAGGAGGCGGTAGTATCAAAGTCGCCAGTGGCGGGATTGCCCAGAACGAGGAGGCGAGTAGGTGAGGAGGTAAGAGCCTTTGCGGTTTGCCGGGCATTTTGCTGGATAAAAGACAGACTACTGGCACTGGGCAGAGTGGTTAGGGTGTAGTCATCAATCAAGTAGCGCTGGCCGTCGGTCAGGGCGGCGAAAGGCAGGTAGTGCAGAATGTTGTGGGGGATGATAGCCAGGTGAGGAGTGATCAAATAAGGCTTGAGAGGATTGATTAGCCAATTGTATAGGGTAACGAGACTCTCCGGAGGGACCTCGTCTACGTTGGCAAAATCACGGAAGTACCGGATCTGTTCATCCAGTTCTGCCCGGCTGACCTCCAGGACAAGTGTTTGGAAGCTATCGCGGCTGATCAGAAAGGCCAGGGTTTTATCCTTCAGTACAAAATAAGAGATGAGGGTGGTTTGCTCATCTAGGAGGGGCTGAACCTGCGACACGCCGAATATGTTTTGGCTACGGCCTAGCACCAAGTCGGCCAGTTCGTCGCTGCGGCCAGCAATGGCTGCCAGAACGGCGGCATAAGCGGCGTCAACCTCGGCCAAGTGGGCTTTCAAGGCGGCGACTATCTCAGGCTCAGGCGGCTGGGCAGCCTGGGCTTGGACTAGGTTCTCCTGCAGCGCCTGGCGGCGGACATACAGCTCCTGTTCTTGAGCTAATAGCTCAGCCGCGGCACTATCAGTCAGTTGCACCTGTCCTGTGGCCAGCGAGTCCAGGAAGGCGCGGGCCCGGCCCTGCTCGGTGGTGAAAAAGGCGGCTTCCACTTCGCCTTGCTCGTAGAGCAGGTTAACGACCGCTTTATAAGTCGAGATGTATTGGGCGATATAGCCGGTCCGACCTGCTTCGCTGCCGGCCGTCGCCCGAATAGTCTCAAAAACAGCAATAGCTTGCTGATAGCTGGCCAATGCCTTAGCCACCCACCCTTGGCCAGCATAGACGACACCGATATTGTGGAGGGTGGTGCCTTCCCCAGCTCGGTCACCCACTTCGCGGACAATGATCAACGCACGCTGCAAGTTCTCTAACGCTTCGGCATACCGCCCCTGGGCAGCATAGATCCCGCCGATGTTACTGAGGGTGGTACCCTCTCCGACTCGGTTACCGGTCTCGCGGACAATCACCAGCGCTTGCTGATAGTTGTCCAACGCCTTGGTATACTGCTCCTGAGCATCATAGACCGCGCCGATATTATTGAGAGTAGCGCCTTCCTGAGCCCGGTCACCGATCTCGTGAACAATGACCAGCGCCTGCTGAAAGCTCTCTAACGCCTCGGCATACCGCCCCTGAACACGATGGATTTCACCAATGTTGTTGAGGCTGATACCTTCCCAAGCCCGATACCCCACTTCACGAACAATGGCGAACGCCTGTTGATAATTCGCTAACGCCTCGGCATACCGTCCTTGGGCCTCATAGATCCCACCAATGTTGTTGAGGACAGCACCTTCCCCAGCTCGGTCGCCCCCTTCACGATGAATGGCCAACGCCTGCTGCAAGCTCTCTAACGCTTCGGCATACTGCCCCTGGGCATGATAGAGTAACCCAATGTTATTGAGAGTGACACCCTCCCCAGCCCGGTCGCCCACTTCACGGCGAATAGTTAATGCCTGCCGATAACTTTCCAATGCCTCGGCATACCGCCCCTGGATACGATAGATTTCACCGATGTTGTTTAAAGTAACTCCTTCCCCGGCCCGGTCGCCCACTTCGTGGCGAATGGCCAACGCTTGCTGCAAACTCTCCAAGGCCTCAGCATGCCGCCCCCTGGCCTCATAGACTCCACTGATACCTACCAGGGCGACGGCCTCTCCGGTTCGGTCGCCGACCTCACGGAAAATAGCTAACGCTTGTCGATAACTGTCCAATGCCTCGACATACCGCCCCTGAACCTCATAGACGCCACCGATACCTGTGAGAGTGACACCTTCCCCAGCCCGATCGCCCACCTCACGACGAATAGTCAATGCCTGCTGATAACTCTCCAATGCCTCAGCATACCGTCCCTGAGCATCATAGACAACACCAATGTTGCTGAGGGCGGTGCCTTCCCCAGCTCGGTCATCCACTTCACGAGTAATGGCCAACGCCTCCTGCAAGCTCTCCAACGCTTCGGTATATCGCCCCTGAGCTTCATAAATTGCTCCGATACCAGCACGGGCGACACCTTCTTCGGTCCGGTCACCCAGCTCCTGGTAAATGGCCAGCGCATGCTGATAACTGGCCAGCGCCTCACTGTATTGTGCCTGGGTACGATAGATCTCGCCGATATTTTTGAGCGTGATACCCTCAAATTCGCGATTGCCACTAGTTTGAAAAATATCCAGCGCAATCTGGTACGCTTCTAACGCCCCCGAACGATTACCCTTTCCATCACGGAGCCACCCCAAAGCCAGCGCGCAAAACCCCAAATCATCAGAGTTGGCAAAGGTTGCTTGCTCTCGATGGGCAATTCCGGCTTCCAAGAGGGGAATGGCCTCGGCTGCTTTGCCACTGAGGAATAATGCAGTCCCCATTCTACATTGGACAGGGGAGGCGTCTTGCTTGAGGGGAGCAGCATAGATCGGCAAGTCATAAGCCAATATGAACACCACCACCAATATCAAAGTATAAGATCGTACCAGCCTCTTCATTCCCTGGCCTCCCGTATCTTTACATCCCTACTTTCCAGTTTAGTTTCTCCCATCTCATCCACCATTCCGCCCTCAATGCTTAATTGGCTTCATTTACCCGCACTGATCGCCATTGCCATAGTACTACACCCAACAGCGCCAACGGTCACATCAGGCCAAGACAACTTCCACTCGTCTCCTTCTCTTCGGCCACAGGTTTCGGCATAAGGGGTGTCGCTTCCAGGGGAACAGAAGACGGTTAGGTCGTCTGTTCGCCATTCTCCTTTAGCGCCGTCGGTTGTATAGGAGTCACTTCTCCTCCATCCCCTGGTAGCGCAAACATCGACCAGTAGTAGAGATGGGAATACTATTCCCGAGACTTCCGATGGGTTTGGCGCAGAGCATTGCCCATTCCATGGCGGAGGTGGGTGTAGAAGCATTCTATCAGGAGCAATGTAGCTTAGTCCTCCACATTCCACAGGCGGCGATGATACTAGGCGTACTAGCGAAGATAAAGGCAGGGTCAATCCGACAATATCGTCCTTAGTAGTGATGCACAAGCCAGTTTGCACACTAATAGTCTGCATAGGCCTCAGCGTAACGTGCTTGGATTTCATAGAGGTCCCTGATGTGATTCAAGCTCGATTCCACCCTGGCCTTGTCGCCCCCTTTAGGGACAGCAACCAGAGATTACTATTAGTTTCTAATGCTTAAATATATCGTCCTTGAGTTACATACATGTTGCTAATGCTTATCAAAGTAACGCTTGCTTCGCCTTGATTCACTATCTGGCACCGGATGGCCCATGCCTCTTGATATTTCTGCAATGGTTACGTATTCATCCTCCATCCCCCGACAACACAAACGCTGCCCAGTAGTATGGATTGGGATACTTCTCTCTCAACTCCAACTGCGCCTGCCGCAGCGCCATACTGGATATCATGTCCTGGCGGCCCAATGTCCGAGGCTGAAGTGAGTAGCAGTTCTTTCATCTCGGCAACGGTTAGTTTTGGATTTACGGACCAAGCTAACGCTGCTACACCAGCAACATAGCCCGCTGCCAAACTCTCACTGTGCCAGGGTTGATAAACTGCCTTAGGCCAGGTACCAGCACCATCTTCAGCTGGAGCACAGATGAAATTTGTCCCTTCTTTATTAGGAGAGGAGGAAATTGGCGGCCCGAGGTTTAACTCATTCATTTGTACATGAGCCAGTCCGCGGACAACCAATACTCCATGTTCGTCCGCCAAAATGGACATCCCCTTGCCTTGACCATCAAGGTTACTCATTACTACAAAGACACCACGTTCCTCATTGTATCTAACAGCCTCATGATATTCTTCTGAATAGAATGGGAAATCGACGGTCAGTACCAAGATATCTGCACCATAATCTCCAGAAAAATAGATAGCCTCTATTGTATCTCTCCAACTTGCTTCGCCTTTATCATTAAACACTTTAAGAGGCAAAATTCTCGCTCCCCATGAAACCCCTGCAATACCAGAAAAGTTATTAGTATCGGCTGCCACAATTCCAGCTAGTAAACTCCCCAGGCCACTCTGATCATTTTGAGGAGCAGCAGTGTCATCATTTACAAAGTCGTAACCTTGTAACAGCTTAGACTTCAATTCTGGATGATTCGATTCCACTCCAGCGCTGAGAATAGCAATAACCGTATTGGTAACGCCTGTAGTGATACTGCACGCCTCTGGTGCCTTTATCGCATACAAGCCCCATTGAAGAGGAAAATATGGATCGTTTGGAACTAAGCGTGTAGACTCCAAGGACGTGCCCGTAGGATCAGCCGTTAAAATGTGCCCACCTGCCGTAACTAAAAAAACTGCAACTATACCGGCAGTGGCTATAAAAAAGGCCACCACAAGCTTAAATAAGCGACGCAACTTCCTGTTCACCTAACAATATCCTGTAATAATTGATTAGATTTCCCTTTAGTATTCTCAATGACATTGAATAACCGCATTTCAAGGTTAGGGTCGTGGAAATTGTAAAAGTCGTAAAGGATTTTTTTATAGCAGGCTGTCTACTTCGCCAGCAGCCCTACCAACCCCATCGGCGACTAGAGCGTGTTATGAACTTAGGGTCATAAGATGAACGGCCTGTTTGAGCATCACAATCGCAAAAGCCAAGAAATGCAAGCCGGCCAAGGTTTCGGGCAGGCGTTCATAGTCTCGGGCCAGTCGACGAAAACGGGCCGCCCAGGCGAAACTACGTTCGACCACCCAACGCTTGGGCAGCAGCACGAAGCCATTCTTGGCCTGGGGCAATTTGACGACAATCAGGTCAATGCCATGCTCGGCGGCCTCCTGAGCAGCCGGGTCACCGGTGTAACCTTGATCGACAAAGGCGACTTTGACCGAATCACCCGTCGCTTCTTGGACCTGTTGAGCCAGTTCACCCACCTGGGCACGTTCTTGTTCGTTGGCCGGGGTGACATACAACGCCAGCAAGTGGCCCAAGGTATCCACGGCGATATGAGTTTTGCTACCCTTTTTGCGTTTATGACCATCGTAGCCGGCCCGCTGACCACTTTCCGGGGTCGATTGCAGCGTTCGGCCATCGAAAATCGCCGCCGACGGTTGGTCTGTTCGACCCGACGCCAGACGCAACAGCACCCGCAAATCGTGGACCATCGCTTCGAAGACACCGACAGCCATCCAGCGCTGGGTCTGTTGATAGACCGTGTACCACGGCGGCAGGTCGTTGGGCATCATCCGCCAAGCCGCCCCGGCTCGCACCAGCCAGCGCAAGCCGTTGAACACTTCGCGCAACTCATGGTCTCGTTGCGGGGCATCTTCACGCATCAGGGTCAGGTAGGGGGCCGCGAAGGCCCATTCATCATCACTGACATCACTGGGGTATGCTTTTCGTTCCATCTTATTAGCATACCCGGCTTGTCAAGTCTTAAAGTGCATAACACGCTCTAGATCTAACCGACCACGGAACGCCAGATCATCAAATTGGTTGAGTATACAGAGGGCATTATTTTCATTATACCCAAGTTTTTTACTGGTATTGCTGAGTTGATAGGATTCGACAGTCGATTCCTATGGTCTTGGTTTCCTCCTCTCCCATTTGATGCCTTTCAATATCTCGTAATTGACAATATCTCCAGCAGGTAGTCTAGAAGCGTATTTATCATCTTTATAACTTTAGAACTTTGTCGGCTATTTCTTAAGCTCGGACATTCATTAGAAAAAAAGTGGGGCAAGAATGAGAAATTCTTGCCCCCGTGAGTTATTTCTTTTCAATTTTTGCTTCACCTTTTGCGCTTCTAGCCAGACATCAAGCTCCGCTCGACGAAAGCACCAGATCTGACCTAATTTTATCGCTGGCAGCTCCCCTTTCTGAGCCACATCATATATCGTTGACTGATTTAGTTGCAGGTACTTTACAACCTGCCCCCCACTCATTAATTGCTCATTTTCCATTCGGTCATACCTCTCCTTAGGAGAAATAAGCTCTTAGAGAAAGTTACCTTTACAATTGGAAAAATGTGTCCTGTTTCCTAACATCTTGCACAATTTAAAAACGGCAAATTGTGCAGATTGGGGGTCAATAAACCGGATAATCAGCGCAATTACGCAGTTTTTCAAAATCGCGTAATGTGCAACATCTTAGGGAACAGGACAACAATTGGAAAAATGAAGAAGAAATAAGTTTTCGAAGGAGGTAATGGATTCGCTGATTGATGAGAGAAAAAATAAAAGGACCGGGAGTCGAAGTCAAGGTCTGAAACAAACAAAAATTGTGTCTCTAGAATATCATAAGCTCCAGTAACTATCAATAGGCTTTTTTTACATCTAGCAGGGTGTCACGGAGAACACTTCGCGCCGAAAATTATTCGCCAAATCGCTACTATTATAGTATCAATATGGGTTCATACATTGGCAAAAGCCATAAAAACCGAAACTATCGGGCAAGTCTCTTCTCTCCGACAAACTTCTAGAAGACGATGATACCGAACAATAAGCAACGAGGTGGTATTAAGGTAGCATAAAAGTTCATATCATTATAACATGTAATTGCATTCGAAATATTTCAATTTTTATTCGGTTTGCAATAATTCTGAATCAATAAGTGTGACTTCAACGATAGTTTGGCCGCCGCGTAATCTTAAGTGAAACAATGATGATACTAACATCGCATAAACCGCTCTTGTCATATCTTGTGACCAATGCAGTAGTCCATACACAAATTTTCGCTTAGAAAAGGGAAAAGAGTTCATTCTTTGTGTGCATTACGGTTCCATAAGGCTACTTGATCTGCTCTGTTTGGCCGTGCGATGTTAGTAACATCGCACCTGAGCCTTAAAGAATCTTAGCTGCCATACTATGCTTTGAATCTGCCCCGGCCAAACTATGCTTGCAGAAAGTCAGACCAGATTTTGGGAGCAGTCAGGCATAGATTGAAGCAATTGACTCCGGCCAGCGACCCTATTTCAATAGGTTTCCCTTTGACACGGCGCAAAATCGTTTACAAATGGTCGTTTGGGCGGATCAATACCTGTTGGTTGTCATCAAGAGCATCAAATGCTGAGATCAGGTTATAATGGACTTTCGGCCACACTATGCTTGTATTTTAGACTATCGGCCAAACTATGCTTGAAGTGACAATAAGAGATAACTCCAATTTGACCGGCTCATTTATCAGCGGTCACCACTGTTGAGACAGTACACGCTAGCACTATCTATGATGGTCGAGGCCAATACTGAACCTTGCAAGAAGGCTAAATGACCTTAACCCACTACTGGCCTTTTGATGATTTGCTCTTTGTCGGAAAGACATGGCCTTCGCATTGGTTCATTTTGCAATATTAGCCTTTACTGACCTGGACTTATGTAGTCAAGAAACTGTCGGAAATCACCGAGATAACTTTGAACATTGGCTAACTCTCTATTTTGGAGCTAAAAATGAATTAACCCTTTATGCAGGTTTTTATTTTGCCTTGATATTGGCCAACGAATTGTGGCAGATTGTCCTTGACCATATCGAGGTGTGGAACACCGATCAGGCTTAGATCATTATAGCTCTCGGTTCATGCGAGGACCAAAGCCTAAACCAATGCTCCTAGCGTAAATATTCATAGTTGTATTTGATTACTTTCGAATAAGCGGTAGGAAGATATGCACACTGTCATTTTGCCTGTACTTGATGCGCGCGGCAAAAGAAACAGGACCTGCTGTCTTCCCGGATATAGTTACATCCTTGAGAAAAAAATTGGTGCTGTAGAAGCCAAAGTGCGCTGAGTGTAGGACCCCCAATAAATTGATTAGTCGAGGTTGATGAAATGTTTCCAATAAAATAAGATACCATGCTACACCATGAGGCCGTTAGCACAATAGCGGCAGTCCAGTTAATAGTTTCAGCTGCAGAAATCAAACTCTGACTTTCAATGACGGGGAGTTGGTATCGTCGCCAAAGACAAATGTGAAGAGGTGTAAGATGGGTGCAGGACCACCATACCAACAGGGCATCGACGTTAATGCACTCGTAGCCGTAGTACTGCTCCTATCAGGGAGTGAAGATATCATAATAATGATTCCAAATGTCGTCGATTAGATCATATTAGGTTATTTGAGATTGTTTAGGAAATTGGTCAAATTACTGATTTCTTATTGCAGGCAGGTCATCCTAAACTAACTCTTTGGAGTAGTGAAAAAAGATGACTAACAATCAGGCAGTGGTCACTTTGTATCCGACTTCAGTTGATACTGCATCTTTTAGGTGCTTCGTTGAAGCATCGGTTAAATTAGATGTCTCCCCTTTTTGTGAATTGTCGAAGGACCCCCAGTCCCTCGGTAAGGCCCAGTCAGGTTCTTTATCTCGCAGGGCCGCTTTGGTTACTACAGCATTGTCGAACGACTCTTCACTCGCTTTAGTCCACAAAACTCGATCCATACGCATGGACAGGATGGATTTAGCGTTATCGCTATAAACCCACATATACTTGTTGTCTTTAGTGTTCTCCGTTTTGCCATCCGTAACGTCGAGTGGAGCAAAAATGTATCGTCGCACCCCGCTTGGCCCATTATAAAGCACGATTAGCTTTTTCTTAGCTTTGATAGCCTCATGCACTCGCTTGATATTAGTCGCTATTCTGCCCCGGTCTGCCGGTTTTAATTTTATTTTCTCGGCCAAGTCAGTGCCGCTAGGGGGGGTAACAAAAATTTCCCGTACCCTGTAGTTGTTGTTGCCGATCTCAGCAATAACCCCAATGGTGTTTTTGCCGAATGCGAGCGAGGCTCCTTCACCAAAGCGATGCTTGATTACTTCAGAGTGTACCAGTCGCTGTCCAAGGGGCATGCCAATTAAGCGGGCTATATCACCGCCGCTGACCTGCTCTTGAGCGGTCATGATAGCGGCAAGGCGTTGGATATTTCTGTCCTCTGGTGCAACCTCCCCTTGAGCCACTTTGTTTGGAGAACCATTTTCCGGCGGAAGGGTGATAAAAACGTCCTGGATTCCATAGGTATCCTTCTGCCCATGGGTAAGAATACCCAGAGTACTATTTCCCACGGCCAAGCGGGCCTCCGGGCCAAAACGGTCTCCCAGGCCCTCCACAGCTTCTGCTTTCGGCTGATCCGGTTCCAACTCAAAAAGTTTGGCAACCTCACTTGCCGGGATGGTCGCTTTGGAATTTTTGAGCGTGAGGAGGCGGCGAACGTTGGCGGTTTCGCCGGAAAGTAATTCCGGCAACGATTCTTTTTGACTTGCTGTTACTTCGATAGCTGCCAGCTTGCTCGCTTGTTTAGGGATCCCATTTTGCCGAGCAATTTTCGTGGCTGCTTTTTGATTGTTATCACAGGACATACTTTAATCTTATCCTTTTCTTTATGGCGCAAACTGTAGATGTTCTTTTGCTCGATCCGGTTCAAAAGTTCTCACGCCAGGTCTCAGCCCTTTTCGCGTTTCTGAGTGGGTTTGCCGCCATTCCTACTGTGCCTATTGCATCTCAAGAATCCGTGTGGTTTAGTTATTGACATCAACAACGGAAAGACATTTATGGAAGGAACCGCTTGGGAGAGGTTTCATCCAAGTTTATTTCCGCTCTGGTAAATATAATCTGGGGTCCACCAAGTCACCTTTGTATTTCAATGCAAAATGAATATGCGGCCCGGTTGCGCAGCCGCTATCGCCGGTTCGGCCGATGGTCACACCTGTTGGAATAACCTCACCTATTGCCACATCAAGGCTAGATAGGTGAGCATATAAAGCTTGCCAACCTGTTCCGCTATCAACTACGACGGCCAAGCCATACCCTCGATAATCATCCTCATCACCGCATTTGGGGCCAGAAGGGTCTGGGCCCGCAAAAATAACTGTTCCTGGGATCACCGATTGGACGAGTGTGCCAGCAGCTACGCCGATATCTAGACCATCATGAAACCAAGGTTGCTCGTTTGGACAACCTGGCCCCAAGAAGCCAGTGTAGTAAAGAGAACAACCAAATGCCTGAGTGATTTTCCCAGCAACAGGCAGGCCAATCAACGGGCTGAACGGTAATATAGGAGTGGGAGTTGGCTGGGGGGGTGGCTCCGGAGTCTGTGGAAAAACCCATACCGGCCCATTTTCAAAAGTCGGAGTGGAAGTGACGACCACCTCTGATGGTGTGGTTTGTATCGGTATTTCGCTGATCTCTATCGGTAATTCCGGCCAGGCGGTAAAAGCCAAGGTTGGGGTTACGGTGGGAATAATGACAATTTCAGGGGCCGAAGAAGCTGCGGAATTATCGTTACGCTTAAGAAAAATAAGAGTGGCGATAACCAAGGCGAATAATCCCCATAGCAAAGACCAGCGCTGTTTTTTATCTCGAAGGAGTTCGGTTGCTAGCATTGGAATTTTCAGGTTGAGCTACTGAATTCAAGTCGTTGCGATATGATTTTTTTCTTTAGCTGGAAAACCTACCCGGCCTCCAATGTGGGTTCCCCATCGCTACCCCATTGCTTGAACCAGTCCGACCAATCAAAGGTTTCATCGACTTGATGATCGGTGCCACGGCCGTATGATGAGGTTGGGACGGGTAATTCATCAGGATCTATCAAGACAATCCCGGTAGTCCGCTCCAGATGATGTTTCACATTTCGTCCTTCCAGGGCCTCAATGACCGTTTCCTCAGGGTCTAATTGGAGTAGTTGTAGCATTTCGGGTGTAACCGGTTGAGGTCCATGCACTACCTCAACATTGTAATGGCAACACCCCTTACTCTCCGGAAAAGAGGCATTTGTCAGCCTGCAAATAGCTTCACGGCGGTGGCGGCAATCAGCACATCGCCTATGCGGTCCTCGAACGAGTTCACATTGGGCCGGGTGGCAATCCTCATGATCCCAGTAAAGAATGTTTCGCCGATGACAGTACGTTATACACATCGTCAGGGCTTCCCAGTTATCCGTTCAAGAATAGGATACAAGGCTTGCCGCACCAAGTCTCCGGCGGGTAATTCGCTTACAGGTTTCCCCAGCGCTTCGATTTCAGCCAAGGCCGTGGAAAGAGGAATGGCCAGGGGCATCGTTGGGTAACCATTCTGCTCTAGTTGAAAACCCGGTGGGGTCTGGTTAAAGACCACCAGGCTCTCACCAATGGTAATGTTGACTCCCTGGGCGGTTTCCATGATTCGCTGCGCCACTGATCTGGCTTTTGGATGGGGCGTAGTTACAACTAAAAATAGGTCAGCCCGCTCCAGACGATACCGGCTGATGTGTTCCAGTCCGGCTTCGTTATCAATGAGAATCAAGGCATAGTGATTAATCAATTTCTTTAAAACCAAGGAAAGAGCGTTATTTACGCTGCAATAGCAGCCAGCACCTTCACTTTGTCCCATTGTGATTAGATCAAGCGGCATATCATACAGTTGATAAGAGTTTAGTACACCGGTTTCCTGAATTTGTTTATGAACGTAGGCAGCCGGTGACATTCCCGCCGGGAAACTACGCACGGTTTTTGCATCCAGTCGAAGATTATCCCGGATGTCAGCAATCGTAACCTCGGCGGTAGGCAACCCTAAACTCATAGCCAGCGTTGAGGCTGGGTCACCATCTACCGCCAGAACAGGACCGGAGTATCCGGCCCTAGCCAACTCATCCAAAATCATGGCGGAGATCGTCGTTTTACCAACCCCGCCTTTACCGCATAAAGTGATAATCATTTTCTTTCTCCAGTCCGATAAAAATTGCATAGTCCCCCTAGTTTGTGTTGATAGGCTCGGAAGCCAACCTGCCATCAACAGTTCTTTAGCAGTCCAATTTAACCTTACTCCTTCAGTTACTCTGAAGTTAGTAAGATTAACTTAATCTTTTAATTCTTGTTCTTTGCTCACAGCATTGAGAAACCAGGCACAGCCAGTTGAAAAGGTCACGATACCGCCCATAACCAACACGGTCCAAACAGCGCCTTGTCCATCCCCGGTTACCGGCAAAATCGCCGGAACCACTGTTCCCCCAACAGGGTAGCCAGGAGCACCCGTTAGACTGCCGCCTAAACCCGTAGTGTTGTCACCCCCACCTCCGCTGCTACTACCGCTACTGTCCTCATTATTGTCATCATTTCCCTTGTCTGATATACCGCCGCCAGGACGGGGAGTAGGAGAGGCACTCGGAGTAGAATTTGGCCAGGGTGTTGCAGTCGCCATCATCCATGATGTGGGGGTTGGGCCAGTTACCGGCGGTTCGTTCATAACCTGTAATTGTTCGGTAGAGGTCCATCCAGCTACATCCTGAACTGCCAAAGTTAGCATCAGCGGTCCTGCCGGCAGCACCCCGCCATTAAGAGAGACATCTTTGTTAGGGGTGTTTCCCGAAGCGATGACGGTATCTCCCTGAGCAGAAAGAGAGGTAGTTGTAGTGCGAGGCATGGCCAGGGTCAAGGTCCAATAAGCTAAGCCACTATCAGCATCGCCAGCGGCGACACTGGCCTGGGCCGGATTACAATTCTGGCACAAAGAGCCGTTCAACGCTACCAGTCCATTGGGCGGGGTTAAATCCAATTTGGCCGTTGTACTTCTGATGTCGGTCGCATTACCGGCCATATCAACCGCCATAAACTCGATCGTGTGCTGGCCGGTTGTTGTCACCGCCACTTCGTCTGACTGCCACGGACCACCATCAATACGGATGGTCTTCGTTGCTATGCCGGATACCTGGTCCTCTGCTTCCAGGCTGATGGTCAATGGTCGGGTGTACCAGCCGCCGGAAGTTGGTTCAAGGGAAAAAATCGGCTCGACACGATCCGGGGGCTGCAAATCTATTTTGACAGGTTGGGCAATGACATGGCTGCGATTATTCGCCCCATCACGTCCATATGCGTGTAAATCAAAGCTACCTTCTGCTTCAACGGATGTACCACCCCCTGGAATAACCTGGGCCCATCTTGTCTCACCTAGCTGCAGATAAGTAGCCTGCAAACCCGACCCCGGGGCTGAATCGCCGCCACCCACTCGAACCGTCACCGGTGAGCGCCACCAACCATTATTGCCTTGTTCGCCGGTCAAACTAAGTTCAACCGTGGGGGATATTGTGTCCACGCCAAAATATAAGGCGGTGGACCACAACCCCCAGCCCGCTGCATTATAGGCGCGTGCGCGCCAGGCTAATTGGCGTGCGCCGTAATCATTACTCAAAGTATAGGAGAGGTGGGTAATGTCAGGTCCTGTCGCCTGATAAACCAATTCTCCGCTCCCCAAATCGACCAATTGCACTTCATATTGCTCTATGGGTCCAGCTCTATCTGGTACTTCGGCCGGCAGCCAATCCAGGTTGAGTTGGCGCGTATTGAGCCAAACATTATCGAGCGGCGCGAGCATGGCTGGCGGATTAGGTTCGCCCTTAATAATTTGGAGCGGATACCATGCGGAAGGACAAATCAATTCCCGGCCGGTCGCTATCTCATGGAGCCGCACCTGAAACCATGTCGGCCCGGATTGAGGGGAGCTAAAGGTCAAATGGATAGGTACGATCTCATCTGGGGCCATTGCCGGTAGATTTTGAGTGACCCCGGTATCCCACTGGAAAAGATTATAATATTGCCAAATCCGCACCTGGAGCTGATCTGCTGGCCAGGGGGCATTGATATTTCTGACAGTAATACCGGCATCAATTTGGCTCCTGACCAGGGGATAGCGGGTAAAAGCAGCCTCAATAACTGCGCAGAAATCGGCTATATCAGGAATGGCCGTGGGAGTAACGGTGATACCGGGAGGTGGGCCAGGCGTCCAGGTAGGCGTTGCCGTAGGTACCAGCGTCGGGGTGGCAGTTGAGGTTGGCGTTGGATTACGCGGGACCATATTAACATAGCAAATAGCCAGGCTACCTCGGCCATCATCGGCGACTAAGGTGTGCATTTCGTAAGTATCAGAAGGCGCAACAATTGATAGAATGAACTTACCGTTATCGCCGACTGTTAAGCCTGTAGGCGACCAAGGGATGATGACGCCATCCCACCGTAATTGATAAAATGGAATTCCTGGATGAAAATTCTCACCATTTACCTGAAGGATTTCATCAGGCGCTACCCCATCCGGGGAACAACTCAACCGAGGTTCTTCGGGCGACATGGTCGGCGGAATCGGGGTGGAAGTCATCGTAGGCGTTGAAGTTGGTTCAATAGGGGTAGGCGTGGCCGGAGCAGGACATTCCGCTCCTAATTGAAAGAGGATTTCTGCGCTTACCCAGCCATCGCTAACCCGCAATGGACGAGGACCATCCAGATCGTTTGGGACGATGAATTGGAAGACTAAACTGCCTGTCGCATCTACCTGCACCGGTGACGGATCGGTCCCTAACGTCATTCCAACCCACTTAATATCCACCAAACTATTAGGGGTGAAGTTCTTGCCCTCAACCAGGACAACCTCGCCGGCTCGGCCGCATATAATCGAGGGATACAGTTGGGGTGGAGCTGTCTGGGCGGCGCCGACGGTGGCCCGGCTGATTATCCAGATGAATACAAAACCCAGGCTAAAGGTCAATATTGAGAGCCATTTTCTTGAAATCATCTAATTTCTCTCCTCTTTCTTGCCGTTTTTGCGGGATACGTCTTTGAGCAAGCGATAGCCACCCAACATGATCCCACTACCCAGGAGTGTGATAGCCCCCCAAATTCCTTTGCCTGACACTGTTTGAGGATCCAGAATAGCTGTTGAGATAGGCAGGTTGAAATCCAGGGCCGATTGCACCGTAATACTTACCCCATTTGAGACGCCAGCCGTGAAATTCTGGGCGTTGTACGTGGCAAAATTAGTATAGACCTGTTCTGAAGCGGCGTCTTCAGGGACAAGGGTGCGAATCAGGACTTTGACTCGCCCGCCACTAGCTATATTTCCCAAATTTGCCACCACGATAGGTGGTTCTCCGATAGTGTGGATACTACCCTGACTAACGCTGCCCCCTAAATAAATCAGCCCGCTGGGGGGTATATTGCTTAAAACTACCTCTTTTGCCTCTACCTCAGTAGGGTTTGTTAATGTCAAAGTCCAGGTGATCTCCTGCCCAGACTCAACCTGCATCTCCGAAACTTCCTGGGTAAACGCCAGGGTGTAGACTAGAGGTACGCCAGGGGATGACATAGAGATGGTGGTTGCGGATGGTGTAAGGGGTGTCGGAGTCGGAATGGTCGGCGTCCAAGTCGGGAGCGGAGGAAGAGTCGGCATCGCGGTCGGAGGTGGAGTAGACGTTGGAGAAGAAGTCGGCGTTGTGGTCGGAGGTGGAGTGGACGTTGAAGTAGGAGTAGATGTTGGAGAAGAAGTCGGCGTTGCGGTTGGAAGCGAGGTAGGCGTTGAAGTAGAAGGAAACGTTGGAGAAGGTGAAGACACATCCCCCCCTGGCGAGGAAGATGGAGACGTCGATTGAGGATTGGCTACAGCAACCTTTGTGATTTCCCCTGCTGCCGTCGCCGTAGCAAGTGGTTGCAGTATTAGATCTACTTTTAAGCTCTCGCCCACCTGCTGTGGTAAGTAAAACTCCTGGCTGCCTAACAGTTCAGTTTTATTACTATTCTTATACACGACCCAGCGAAACGGGCCTTGGCCAAAATTAGACGGGGCGACCCACCATATCAGGCTTTCACCCTCAAACGGGGCCTGCCAGCCATACACATCGAACCACTCACCTGTATTATCCTGCCATTGGACTACCGTCCACAGGTCAAGTTGTCTGGGTCTGATATGGAGTTCAATATGGGCGCCATTAGTTGAGCTATCACCTCCACCACCACCCCCACCGCTACCGGTGGTAGAGTTCCCCCCCACGTTGGGGCGGGGTGGCAAGGCGGCAGCAGGGGCTGCTAGCAGCAAACTAATGGCCAGTATGACCAGGCAAACAATAATAAAACCTTGCCTGAATATCGTTGGATTGCTTTTGAAGAAACTCATGCTCATATTTCTATCCTGGCTTCCCTGGAACAATTTCACTTAATGATAATAGGTAAGAAAACATTTTGTGTTGGAGATTTAACCGTAAAAGCTCTGGCTAGCGTATCTGTCTGGCCATCGGGGTTAATGACTTTGATATCATAAGTCGCAGGCAGCAGCCCGGCCGGGATAACCGCTTGTAATTTTTGAGCGCTCACGAAGGTTACATTTTCTAGCGTAATTTGATCTAGTTTAACCTGGGTGATCGGGACAAACCCACGGCCCGTCAGAGTTATGATGGTGACAATCTGGTTGGTGGCTTCATGCTTATCAATATCCGTCACCTCTACCGGCGGCAGGCTTCCAATGGTCAAAGCGTAGGGTTTGTTCTGACTATCTCCATCTGCCCGGGTTAGATTGACGTTATATATCCCTGCCGGTATTCCAGATGGCAGGATTCCTCGCACGGTTTGCGAAGTTACAAGGGTCACATTGGTCAAAGTGTAACTTCCAACATTCACCTGCATGGGCGCTAAAAAGCCCGTTCCGGTGATGGTCAACGTCGTGGTGACCGGATTTCTAATGACAGTGGGGGCCAAGGTGGTGATAGTCAAGCCCACCCGGTTATCGAGATAATCAGGCTGACCGTCGCTATCGATATCGTTTAGGCCCTCATTTTTATCCAAAAGGCCATCGCCATCGCTATCCAGATCAAGAAAATTAGGTTGGCCATCCCCATCTACATCAACCGCTTTTTCCACACTATCGGGAATGGTGTCTCCGTCACTATCAAGATCGAGGTAATTGGGGGTCTGGTCGCCGTCGGAATCACCCGTTCCTTCAGCCTTATCTAACAAGGTATCGCCATCACTATCAAGATCGACGTAATTGGGCCGACCATCCCCATCTACATCAACCGCTTTTTCCACACTATCGAAAATGGTGTCTCCGTCACTATCTTTATCGAGATAGTTGGGGGTCTGGTCGCCATCGGGATCACCTGTTCCTTCAGCCTTATCTAACAAGGTGTCGCCGTCGCTGTCCAGGTCAAGATAATTCGATATCCCATCTCCGTCTGGATCGGCAGCTTTTTCCAAGGCGTCAGGAATTCCGTCGCCGTCACTATCAAAGTCCAGATAATTAGGAGACTGGTCACTATCAGGATCACCCATCCCCTCATCCTTATCTAACAGGCCATCACCATCACTATCAAGATCGAGGTAATTGGGCTGGTTATCGCCATCCAAATCCCCAAAGCGTTCAATACTGTCAAAGATATTATCTCCATCACTGTCTTTGTCCAGATAATTCGGGGTCTGGTCGCCATCCGGGTCACCCGTTCCTTCGTCCTTATCTAACAAGGTATCACCATCGCTATCAGAATCTAAGTAATTGGGTACACCATCCCCGTCCCGATCTCCTGTGCCTTCGATTCTGTCGAAGATGTTGTCGCCGTCGCTATCGGAGTCCAAATAATTGGGGATCCCATCCCCATCCGTATCATTGGCGCCATCATCTCTATCCGAAACGGTGTCGCCATCACTATCAAGGTCGAGGTAATTAGCTATACCGTCAGCGTCCTGATCGCCATTACCCTCCTGGGCATCCGTCAGGCCATCCCCATCGCTGTCCAGATCCAGATAATTACGAATACCGTCCCGGTCAAGGTCTCCGGTACCTTCGATCTTGTCTAAAATTCCATCGCCATCGCTATCGAGGTCTACATAGTTTGACAGACCATCCCGGTCTGGATCGCTTATCCCTTCCTGGATGTCCAGGATACCATCGTTGTCGCTGTCACGGTCCCAATAATCGGGGATACCATCCTGGTCAGAGTCAACGCTTTTTTCCCATCCATCGGGAATACCATCCCCGTCGCTGTCACTGTCGCGATAGTTAAGGATGCCGTCCAGATCGATATCGCCGCTACCCTCGACCGCATCAAGAATACCGTCGCCGTCACTTTCAAGGTCCAGATAATCGGCCGTACCATCCCCGTCCGTATCAGGCAGGCCAGCCCCTTCGATAGAGTCGGGGATTCCATCGCCGTCGCTGTCGTCATCCCTATAGTTGGGCAGCCCATCGTTATCTTTATCAGCTGTGCCCTCGAGTTGGTCTGGGATGCTATCTCCGTCCGACTCTATATCCAAAGCATCTATTTTACCGTCCCTGTCTGTGTCTCGTGGAGTGCGAGGATCAGGTCCAACCTCGACCCCATCATTGATAGAGTCATTGTCGGAGTCCGGATATACTGGATTGGTCCTTAGAAGGTATTCGTCCAGGTTATTTATTCTGTCACCATCCGTGTCCAGCGTTCGATCATCAACTCGCGGGTTAAGGCCGTGATCAATCTCCCATTTATCCGACATCCCATCAATGTCGGTATCGCTAAGATTGGGGTTTGTTTGATATTGGAATTCGGCGAGATTACTCAAGCCATCGTTATCTCGATCCGTCGAGGCATCACCCAGCAGCGGGTTGAGACCATAGGTAATTTCCCAGCCATCGGGCATGCCGTCATTGTCCGAGTCAGAATCTCGCGGGTCAGTACCAGCCTGGTATTCCGCCTGGTTGGTTAAATTATCTCCATCGGGATCGCCCTGCGCCCCGTTAGCTCCGCCGGGATCCAGGGGATCAAGCGCATGATCGATTTCCCAGCCATCCGGTAATCCATCGCCGTCTGTATCTGCTCCGTGCGGATTAACCGTCAAGTTAAAGGTGTCGCTGCTTATGCTTGACCCGTCGCTCACTTCGATGGTAATGATTGTGTTCCCATTTTTGTTCGCCACCGGGGTAATCATTACTGTCCGGTCACCCCCGCTGCCTCCAAACACGATGCTACTGTTTGGAACCAACGAGGTATTGGAGGAACGACCGGAGAGGAGCAGATTACTCGGAGTTGATTCAATATCACTGATAGTAAAAGGGATAGGACCGATACTTGTCCCTTCAGCCGTGGATTTATCGGTGATATTAGCGATTACAGGAGGGTCATTAACGGGATTAATCGTCAGTAAAAAGGTGTCACTACTCTCCAGTTGCCCATCGCTAACGGTTATCGTGATCGCCACATTCCCAAATTGGTTTGGCGCAGGCACCACTGTCACCGTGCGATTGGTTCCGTTACCTAGAAAAAGGATGTTGTCATCAGGGACAATCAGGGTATTGGAAGAACTTCCACTCAAGATAAGGCTGCTGGCCGGGGTTTCGACATCGTCAATGGTGAAACTAAGGGGATTTGTTGGCGTATCCTCGTTCGTGACTTGATTGGCAATATCGGAGATAGTTGGACGGTAATTGATCGGATGAACCGTCAAGGTAAAACTGATTGAAGTCGTCGCTTGTCCATCCCCTACCGTCAAGCGAACAGTCGTCACCCCGTTCTGACCGGCGGTCGGGGTGAACGTGACTGTGCGGTTCGTGCCGGAGCCGCCCAGGGTGATGTTTCCATTGGGCAGCAGCGTAGAATTCGAAGACACAGCATTCAGCAACAATGAGGCGGGTGGCGTTTCGACATCGCCGATAGTGAAAGAGAGAGGTCCTAAAGGAGTCTCATAAGTAGTCTCCTGGTTTCCAATACTGCTAATGGTCGGGGAATCATTGAGCGCATTGACGGTGATGGTGAAGGTGGTCGAAGCCGTATCTTCTCCATCTGACACCACCAGGGTGATGGAAGTTACGCCATTCTGGTTGGCCGCCGGGATAAGAGTGACGGTGCGGTTCGCTCCGGAGCCACCTAAACTAATGATTCTGTCTGGCAGTAGGGTGGGATTAGAAGAACTTGCGGTTACAAATAAAGCGCCGCTGGCCGTTTCTTCATCGCCTATCGTAAAGGACAGTGGTCCAATCGCGCTATCCTCATCAATTACCTGGTCACTAATGGGGCTGATCGTCGGGACATCATTGACGCTACTTACGGTCAAGATAAAAGAGGTAAGCGTGGTATCTTCTCCATCGCTGACCCGAATTTCAATAACGGCCACGCCGTTCTGACCGGGTGCCGGGGTTACTTCAATAGTGCGGTTGACGCCGGACCCGGCGAGCATGATGTTACTCTGGGGAACCAACGTTTCGTTCGACGAAGTTGCGCTGACACTCAACAGCCCTGGCAGGGTTTCGATATCATCAATGGTAAATGAGAGTGGACCTGTCGTCGTATCTTCGTCAATAGACTGGTCGGCTATGTCGGTTAAAGTCGGCACGTCATTGACTGGATCTACTGCCACGCTGAAGCTGCTCGACTTTGCCAATTGGCCATCGTGGACGGTCAAAGTGATCGTGGCCACCCCGCTTTGATTGACGGCAGGTTGAAGGGTCAGCGTCCGGTTCGCTCCGGAGCCGGTCACGGTGATGTTGCCGGTCGGGATCAAGACCACGTTGCTGGAGCTGATCGTTAGGGTCAAGTCAACGGTTGGCGTCTCCACATCATTCATGCTGAAGGGGAGCGGTCCAATGGTAGAATCTTCATCCCCCTGTTGGTCGGGAATGCTGCTGAGGATAGGAGCATCGGCGATGGCATTGACCGTGATCACGAAATTGGTCGAGACCGTGGTGAGACCATCGTCTACGGTCAGGGTAATTGTTGCCACTCCACTTTGATTGGTCGCCGGCGTCAGGCTAAGGGTTCGATTTGCGCCACTGCCTCCCAAGCTGATGTTTCCAGGTGGGAACAGGGCCGCGTCAGTGGAGATCGCCGACACAACTAGGTCAGCAGCTGCAGTCTCGCTATCGGCTACAGTAAAAGCAAGCGGCCCAATCGGGCTATCTTCATCAACCTCCTGATCGGCCAGGGGAGTGATGGTCGGGAGATCGTTGTAGCCAGTGATGTTCAAGATGAAGGAGCTTGTCGCCGTATCTTTGCCATCGTCTACGGAAACCAGAAGGGTGACCGATCCAGACTGATCTGCCGCCGGCGTAATTGTAATGGTGCGCGTCATCCCGGTTCCAGCGACGAGGATATTGCCGTTGGGGACCACTGTCTGGTCCGACGAGGTGGCGCTCACCAGCAATGCATCCACCGGCGTGTCTACGTCACTAATCGTAAAGGGCAGCGCCCCCGTAGCCCCATCCTCATCAATCATTTGGTCAGAGATCGCACTCAGGGTAGGCAAGTCATTGACGGCATCTACTGTCGCCTTGATGTTATAGGTAGTTACTTCTTCGCCGTCATCCAGGGTTAAGGTTATGGTAGTTACCCCGCTTTGATTAGCCAGCGGATTGATTGTAAGCGTACGAGTAGTCCCCGAACCACCCACGATAACGTTAAAGTCTGGGATCAAGCCGGGATTAGAGGAACTGACCGTTAAGAGCAATTCATCGACCGGTGTCTCGGCATCGCTAATGGTAAAGACCAGCGGCCCGATCTGCGAATCCTCATCCACCTGTTGATCGAGAATATTGCTGATGGTTGGAGCATAGTTCACCTCATTAATGGTCACGACAAAACTGGTCGAGGCGGCTGCCGCGCCGTCGTCCACTGTTAGAGTGATGGTTGCCGTTCCGTTCTGATTAAGCGCAGGGATCAGAGTGATCGTTCGACTTGCCCCAAAACCGCCCAGACTGATATTTGCTTCCGGCATCAGGGTAGGGTTGGAGGAAACGACACTCAAATCAAGTAAATCCGCCGATGTTTCCATGTCGTCAATGGTAAAATCGAGCGGTCCGATCTGGGTATTTTCATCTACCTGCTCGTCGGGGATACTGGTAATGGTGGGCGTCTGATTACCGGGATTGACGGTAACCCAGAAACTGGAGGTGGCTAAAATCTCCCCATCATCAGCAGAGATGGTAATAATGGTGCTGCCGAACTGGTCAGTCGCCGGGGTAATCGTAACGGTTCGGTTTGTTCCAGAACCTCCCAGTTGGACATTGCTGTTAGGTACCAGGACGGTGTTGGAGGACCGTCCCCAGATCACCAGGTCATCAACCGGCGTATCCACATCGTCGACAAAAAATGAAACTGGGCCAAGCGGGGTGTTTAACTCTGTTTCCTGATCGAAGATGTAATCAACCCAGGGAGCGTCATTCACCGGTTGGACGGTTACGGTGAAACTGGTGGTATCTGTTAACGCTCCATCATCCACGGTTAAGGTGATAACTGCTGTACCAAACTGGTCGGGGGTGGGTATGATCGTTACCGTCCGTGTTATATCCTCCCCTCCAATCACGACATTCTCATCGGGCACTAAGATCGGATTAGAGGAGATGCTGGAGACAAATAATTCCTCAGCCAGTGTTTCCGTATCGGTTACGGTGAAAGTGATAGGGCCAAGCGTCCCGTCTTCAGCCACCGTTTGATCGGGAATAGCGTTAATTATCGGCGGGTCATTAATTGCATCAACGGTGAGCAAAAAACTGGTGACTACCGTGATTTGTCCATCACTCACCCGCATGGTAATAAGCGCCGAATCAACGACTCCCGGTAAAGGAGTAATGGTCACAGTTTGGTTCCGCCCCGAGCCGCCTAGGATGATATTTTCATTGGGCACAAGGTCGGGATTGGAAGAGCGGCCCCATACCGTCAGGTCGTTGGCTGCCGTTTCAACGTCATCGATTGTAAAAGAGAGCGGTCCCACCGCCTCTCCATCATCCGCGATTTGATCGGTGAAGCTGCTAATGGTCGGCGCATCATTAACTGGGTTTAGGGTAATAGAGAATTGGCGGGTGGTTGTCTTTCTTCCATCATCAACGGTCAAGGTAAGAACTGTCGTACCAAACTGGTTAGCTGTCGGGGTTACGGTTACCGTGCGATCTGTTCCCGATCCCCCAAAGACGATATTCTCCTCGGGCACCAGAACAAGGTTAGAGGAACTGCTTGAGACGACCAGATCGTCAGCCGCTGTTTCGACATCATCAATGCTGAAAGCGAGTGGACCAAGGGTCGTATCTTCGTTGGCTACTTGATCACTCAGGTTGCTAATAGTAGGTGGGTTGTTGAAGGGGCTAACCGTCAATAAAAAGCTTGTGCTGGCAGTCGCTTCACCATCATCCACGCGAAGCGTGATCGTGGTTGAGCCGGTCTGGTTAAGAGCTGGTGCGATGGTGACGGTGCGAGTGAGACCCGTTCCGGCCAGGCCAATGTTCTCATTGGGAACCAGTAGCGTATCCGAGGAATCACCTGAAACAACCAAATCATCAGCCGCTGTTTCGATATCGCTGACCGTAAAGGTCAGTGGCCCCAATACACCATTTTCTTCGATTTCTTGATTGATAAAATCACTAATCGTGGGGGAGGCATTAACGGCATTGACAGTGACTATAAAATTGTTAGAGGTTACATCCTGGCCGTCCTCGACGGTCAGAGTTACGGTAGCTGTGCCGCTCTGATCAAGCGCTGGTGTAAGGGTGACTGTTCGGTCTGTTCCGGAGCCACCCAAAAGTATATTTTCATTGGGAATAAGTGTCGGATCAGAAGAGATAGCTGATACTAACAGGTCAGCAGGCGCAGTTTCCACATCAGCCACAGTGAAGGCAAGAGGCCCCAGGGAAATATCTTCGTCGGTTATCTGGTCGGGAAGACTGGAGATCGTTGGAGATATATTGGCGGCATGAGGCATTAAAGCAGCCGGGGTCTGATTAACCTGACCCCTTCGTTGACCTGGATGGTCACTGTAGTTGAATAGAGACGCTGCTTCGACCTTAAACACGGCCAGGTTAAATAGGCTGGTGAGAATAACAAGATGAAGGAAAAGAATTCGTTTTGTAATCATTTTCTATTCAGATAATTACGAGTTTTGAATAATTCCTACACGCCTCGCTAGATGAAATGTGCATATTTAGGAAGTTGAACTTCCACACTTTTCAAGTGCATAAACCGGGCTTCTGCCATATAATAGTGACAGATATAAGGCTGTTATCAGCCTGCTGACCAGATACCCCCAGTTCAGCTGCCTCGAGGTTTCCGCAATGATGAAAAATTCACGGCTAACCTTCCGGATCACCCTCTGGCGGCCATGGCTGCTGGCTGTAACCCCGTTGGCCCTGCTGGCCGCTGTGGGGGTAGCCATCACCATTGCCGCCGGGGAACTTGCCACTGCGTCCGGTATCCTGCTCGGCTTCGCTGCGGTTGCGCTGGCCTTGCTGGTGCCCATCGGCTTGGCCGTTCGGGCAAGCCGATGGCACATTGATCTGAACGGGATTGGCGGCCGAAACCATTGGCTCATCTATCATCATCTAGAGTGGTCCGAAATTGAGTCCGTCGAGCCGTGGTTGATTCCCGGGTACCTGTACGTGCAGGTAAACGGGGCCGGCAAGCGGTGGGTGTTCTGGTTGCCCTTATTCCTGACCGACATGTCCGGATTTCGGTCAGCGGTAGCGCGGTATGCCTCACCGGAAAACCCATTGCGGCGCTACCTGGAGAAACACTCAGCCGAAACGGGCGCTGGCGCAGATAGGCCACGCGGCTGATAGTTCTCCGAGCTTCGGCGACTCCTCCCGCGTGAGCTGACTGTTGAGCTGTGTCGTTAAACTTAAGGCTCCACCTCTAGTAGTTGGATTCACTCAGGATTCATGCGAAAATCGGTATAAGTCTTGAGGCTGCCGGGGCAGCATTACCTGTACCCGGCAGCTTCTTTAATCAAGTCTCTGCGAAAGTCACTTCCTAATAATGGGCAGGTAGATAAGTCTATCCTTATCAAGGTAGTCGGGGATGCCATCGCCGTCAGAGTCGCCTGCATCTTCCTCAGCATCAGGGATGCCATCCCCGTCACTATCAGTATCGAGGTAGTTGGGCTTGCCATCGTTGTCCGCGTCACCGGCACCTTCCTGGGCATCAGGTATCCCATCGCCGTCACTGTCCAGGTCCAGATAATTAGCTTTGCCGTCGTTATCGACGTCCGTCGCCCCTTCGACCGCATCGCTCAAACCGTCCCCATCGCTGTCCGGGTCCAGGTAGTTGGGTTTGCCGTCGTTGTCGGCATCACCCGCGCCTTCCTGAGCATCAGGGATGCCATCGCCATCGGTATCAGTATCGAGGTAATTGGGTTTACCGTCGTTATCGCTATCCCCTGCACCTTCGTCGGCGTCAGTAATCCCGTCGCCATCGCTATCGTCATCCACGTAGTTGGGTGTGCCGTCATTGTCCGCGTCGTCTGCGCTTTCTTCGCGGTCACTCAACCCATCGTTGTCGCTATCCCCGTCGAGATAATCAGGCATATTGTCATTGTCGCTATCGGGACATGGCGGTCCCGCCGGGCACTCCACCGTCGTGAGAATAGTGTCATTATCATCATCCAGGTCGAGGTAATCCGGGGAGCTATCGCCGTCGTTATCGGCACACGGCGGGCCGGCTGGGCATTCGACCGTGGTCGGAACATTGTCCTCGTCATCGTCCAGATCGGCGAAATCAGGTGTCCCATCCTCGTCTGTATCCAGCGGGGTGCCAGGATCATTCCCTATTTCCCGACCATCGTTTACCCCGTCGCCGTCGGTGTCTCTGTTTTGTGGGTCGCTACCTGCTTGATACTCTTCTAAATTGGTCGCTCCATCGTTATCGGCATCGTCATTGGCATCGTTTATGAGCGGATCCAGGCCGTTATTCAACTCCCATCCATCTGGCATGCCGTCGCCATCGCTATCGCTATCCTGCGGATCTGTCCCAGCCTGATATTCCTCCAGGTTGGTTAAACCGTCGCCGTCGGCGTCGTCCTCTGTGTCATGCGCGAGCGGATTCAAGCCATTGGACCCTTCCCACCCATCTGGCAGCCCATCATCATCGCTATCGCTATCCTGTGGATCCGTTCCCGCCTGATATTCCTCCAGGTTGGTCAAACCGTCGTCGTCGGCGTCATCCACAGCGTCGTCAACGATCGGATCGAGGCTGTTATCCAACTCCCACCCATCCGGCATGCCGTCGCCATCGCTGTCACTGTTCTGTGGATCTGTCCCGGCCTGGTATTCCTCCAGGTTGGTCAAGCCATCGCCGTCGGCGTCGTCCGCCGTGTCATCCGTGAGTGGATCCAGCCCGTTAGACCCTTCCCACCCATCTGTCAGCCCGTCGTCGTCGCTGTCACTGTCCTGTGGATTCGTCCCAGCCTGGTATTCCTCTAGGTTGGTCAAGCCATCGCCGTCGGCATCATCAGCAGCGTCGTCTACGAGCGGATCGAGGCCGTTATCCAACTCCCACCCATCTGGTGTCCTGTCACTGTCGGTGTCTCTGTTTTGCGGATCGCTGCCTGCTTGATACTCTTCCAGATTGGTCGCTCCATCGTTATCGGCATCGCCATTGGCATCGTTTATGAGCGGATCCAGGCCATTATCCAACTCCCACCCATCTGTCAGCCCGTCATCATCGCTGTCATTGTCCTGTGGATCCGTCCCGGCCTGATATTCCCCCAGGTTGGTCAAACCGTCACTATCCGCATCGCTGGCGGCTTCATCGCTAAGAGGATTGAAATTATTGGTCACTTCCCAACCATCCGGCATCCCATCACCATCGCTATCCGCGCTGTTGGGTTCTGTGCCGAGTTGATATTCCTCCAGGTTGCTCAGACCATCGTTATCCGGGTCCTGGGCTGCATCGTTCACAAGCGGATCCAGGCTGTTATTCACTTCCCAACCGTCCAGCATACCGTCGCCATCCGAATCGGCGGATAACGAGTCAAGTCCATTGTTGACTTCCCAACCATCCTCCAGCCCATCGTTATCGCTGTCGGCATCGTTGGGGTCCGTTCCCGCCTGATATTCCTCCAGATTGGTCAGGCCATCGCCGTCTGGATCTTGGGCTCCCTCATCCGTCATCGGGTCCAGGCCATTCGCCACTTCCCAACCGTCGGTCATGCCATCACTATCCGTATCGGAGTCGGGCGAATTGACCGTCAGAACGAAACTGTCCTCGGCGGTCGCTGATCCATCGCCGACTCTGATGGTGAGAGTCGCCGTCCCGTACTCACCGGGTGTTGGCGTGACCGTGACCGTTCGGTTGGCCCCACTGCCGCCAAAGACGATGTTAGTCACAGATACCAGCGTGTTATTGGACGAAGCCGCGCTGAGCGTGAGCGAGCCAGCAGGTGTCTCTATATCCCCCACCGTAAAGGTAATCGGACCTTTGGCCGTGCTGTAAGCCGTCAATTGATCGGCAATGTCGGAAATAGTGGGGATATCATTGACCGTGTTCACGGTCAGGACGAAGAGGTCCGAGGTCGAGCTTGTACCGTCGCTGACCGTGATTGTGATCGTGGCCGAACCATATTGGTTCGCCGCCGGGGCGACCGTCACCGTCCGGTTGGCCCCGCTGCCACCAAAGACAATATTGCTATTGGGAATTAAGCTGATATTTGAGGAACTGCCGGATATCGTCAAGCTGCTGGCCGCTGTCTCCATATCGGCGATGGTGAAAGAAAGCGGGCCAGTGGGAGTGTCCTCATCGGTTATTTGGTCAACAATAGCGGAGATGGTGGGTGAATTGTCCGGGTGGAGTTTAAATACAAAGCCATCACTGCTGCCGTTATAACTCGTGTCGTAAGCGCCGGCAGTTGTGGGGATATTGGCTTCATAAGCTTGGCCCAAAACCAGCATATCGCCACTGTTGGTCGTGACCATATCCACCGTTTGTTCCGAATCGTTTTCGCTGCCAAAGAGGGTGCTATACAGCAGGGCGCTGCCGCTGGGATTGAACTTGGTTACAAACACGTCGTGAGAATAAGTAGCGCCAAGCGACATATCGTAAGCGCCCAGCGTCGTCGGAAAGCTGGCGTTGGCACTTGAAGCATAAACACTCCCGGCCACATAGGCATTGCCACTTGCGTCAATCGACAGGGCATTTCCGTTAGTTTGCGCATTCGCCCCTTCCAGATAGGTGCTGTAGACCAGGGCTGACCCGCTGGGGCCCAGCTTGGTGAGGTAGGTCGCATAACCTGAATTGAGAGTGCGATCATACGCGCCGGAAGTGGTTGGAAAGTTTGAGGAAGGCGTATCCCCGAACAGATACAAGTTTCCACTGCCGTCAACCTTCATATCGCTTACATACTCATCGGCGCTTCCACCGAGATAGGTACCGTAGAGGAGCGCCGAGCCGGTGGCATTGAGTTTAACAGCGAATATGTCCGTCGCCCCGTTGAAGGTAGTATCATAAGCGCCGGCGGTGGTCGGAAAACTGTTATACTGCACCAGGCCGCTGACGTAAACATTATTACTCCCATCTACCGCAATGGCCGAAGGCGATTCAACGAGCGAGCCGCCGACGTAGGTGCTGTAGACCAGGGTTGACCCGGTCGAGTTGAGTTTGGCGACATATATATCTTCGAGTCCGCCGTTATACGTGGTATCGTAAGCCCCAGCCGTAACCGGAAAACCGCCGTTGGTGAAGCCGGTGACGTATACAGCCCCAGAACTATCGATGGCCAAAGCCCGGATGTCGTCCCAGTTGGATCCACCCAGATAGGTGCCATAAACCAGCGCTGATCCCGTCGAGTTGAGTTTGATAACGTACCCATCTTCGGGTCCGCTCAGCGCAGTGTCATAGGCGCCAGCGGTGGTAGGAATACCAAAAGTTGCGGAGCCGGCGATAATCGCGTTGCCGCCACTATCGACCGCTAGGACGTAAATGTCTCCGGCGTTAATATAGGTGCTGTAGACGAGCGCCGAACCGGTTGGGTTAAGCTTGGTGATAAAATCGGTAAAACTACCACTGGTTTGATAAGCGCCGGGGGTTGTGGGAAAGTTCGAGGAATAAGTGTAGCCGGCAATATAGGCATTGCCGGCGCTGTCCACCGCTATTTGGCGGGGATAATCCTCATTGCTGCCCCCCAAGAAAGTGCTATACACTAGCACCGGGTCAATTACCAACGGTAACGTCCGGTTGTACTCGCCCACCCAAAAACTTACCTGCTGATTCGATAATACGAATCCACCTTCGACACTGCGCCTTTCCCCGTTTACCTCTTGATAAATGATCGGAGCCTTCTGGCGTATTTCGTTATCACTCACGCCAATCACCAGGTCGCCGTTTGGGTCAATTTCCAGCCAGTCAGCTCCATCAAAGCTCATCTTGACTTGGGCCGGGTCTATGCTTGGCGTGACGATAAAGTCGTATTCAAGCAATTTCTGACTCCCATACAGAACCAAGTCAATACCCGGCCAGACCTGCTCATACTGGACTCGCCCATAGTTCGGAATTCCCGTACGCCAGCCTGCCGGATCGTTGCCAATGAGGTAGTTACTGACCCCTGGCTGCTGTTCCAGACCGGTCATTTGTACATCAGGATTGGCCCCATCGAGAGTTACCTGGATGACCGCCGCCTCTTTATCATTTGGCTCACGGAGGTTCAGGATCAGACCGGAAGGTGTGGCCGCCATAAAATAGCCGTTCCCCCTGGCAATAAACTTGACGTCTGTGGCGCTCACTTGCCCTTGATTGGCTTCAAAGTAGAGAGGGATATCATAGGAGAGAATATCTTGCTGCTTCGCTGAGGAAGTAACATCTTCCTGGGCCAGAGGCGGCCCCGCGGCGTCAATCGGCACGGTAATCGGGCTAAATTGGAAGATCAGGAACACGAGTAAGGAGATAGAGGTTCTGATAAGATTTTTCATTTTCGGACCTTTATAGTTAGTTTGTGGAGAAAACTAAAGCGTTATTGGGAGGCTGTTGGAGCAATGCGGCGTGCACCCGGCAGCCTCCCTTACTCAAACCGATAAGACTTACTTGAAGATGAGAGGTAGATAGATTTTCCCTGGCCCACTCGTCGTGGCCGCGACTTCCATTTCCCGAACGATGGTCCAGTTCAGTCCGTAGCTCGTCTGCAATTGGAACTTTACCTTGCCGGTTGCCGGTCCCGCGACGATCACGGTCTGGCTATAGGCCTTTTGATAATCCGCGTCGCTTTGCCCATACGGTTTCAAGGCCACTGTAAAGCTCTTTGGCGCCACCGTCCCAAAGCCGCTCTGGAACGTCACCGTCATAGTGACGGTGGTCGTCAGCGTCCGGTTGTTAGCCAGGTGGATGGTATAACTCATCACGTCCCCGGTCTTGACGGCCTGGGTCGCCGTACTCATCTGGGTTGCCGCCAGATTCAGCACCGGCAGGGTACCCTGGCTGACGATACGATTCTGGTTCTCCACCACGCTGACAAACAGCCCGGTCACCATCGTATTGGTCGGGTCCTGGTAGTCGGGTATCCCGTCGCCGTCGCTATCCGGGCAGGGCGGGCCAGCCGGACATTCGTCCTGATCGCTCAGACCATCGCCGTCTGAGTCGCCGGTCCCGCCGTCATTGTCGTCGGAGTCGAGCCAGTTGGGGATGCCGTCTCCGTCGTTGTCACCACTACCTTCGACCGTATCCGATTTGCCGTCGTTGTCCGAGTCGGTGTCCAAGAAGTCGTAGGTCCCATCGCCGTCGCTGTCCGGGCACATCAGGCCCGCCGGACACTCGGTTCGGTCACTCAGCCCATCACCGTCGCTATCAAGGTCGCGGTTGTTGGGCAGCCCGTCTCCATCGGCGTTGTCGTTGGTCGGATCGCCGTCGTGGTTGGCATCCTCAATAGAGTCCGGTATCCCATCCCCATCGCTGTCTGTCTGGGAATCAAGATAGTCAGGAGTTCCATCCCCATCGCTATCCCCGCTACCCTCCTGGGCATCGCCCAAACCGTCGCCATCAGAGTCGGTGTCAAGATAGTTGGGTGTACCATCGTTGTCGGCGTCACCCGTGCTTTCCTGGCTATCGGGAATGCCGTCGCCGTCAGAGTCGGTATCAAGATAGTTGAGCGTACCATCGTTGTCGCTATCCCCCGTCCCATCCTGGCTATCGGGGATTCCGTCGCCATCGGAGTCGGTGTCAAGATAGTTGGGCTTACCATCACCATCGGCGTCACCCGTGCCTTCCTGGCTATCGGGAATGCCATCGTTGTCACTGTCATTATCCAGGTAGTTCGGTATGCCATCGTTATCGGCATCTCCCGTCCCTTCCTGGGCATCGCTGGAGCCATCGCCATCGGCGTCGGTATCGAGGTAGTTGGGCGTGCCGTCGTTGTCGCTATCCCCCGCCCCATCCTGGCTATCGGGGATTCCGTCGCCATCGGAGTCCCCATCCAGGTAGTTCGGGATCTGGTCGCCATCCGGGTCACCCGTGCCTTCCTGGACATCGGAAATCCCGTCGCCGTCGGAGTCGGTATCGAGATAGTTGGGCGTGCCGTCACTATCCAGGTCTTGCCGACCCTCCACGCTGTCGTCTATCCCATCTCCGTCGCTGTCATTGTCGATATAGTTGCTCAGACCGTCACCGTCCGGATCCCCCGCCCCTTCCTGGCTATCGGGGATTCCGTCGCCATCGGAGTCGGTGTCGAGATAGTTGGGCGTGCCGTCACTATCGCTATCAGGACAGGGCGGCCCAGATGGGCACTCTACCGCCGTGGGAATGGTGTCGTTATCATCATCCGGGTCGAGGTAATCCGGAGCACCATCGCCGTCGGTGTTCAAACACGGCGACCCGGCTGGACACTCCACGCTGGTTGGAACACTGTCGTCGTCGTCATCCAGGTCGGCGAAATCAGGCGTCCCATCCCCATCGGTATCCAGAGGATGGGTCGGATCAGTCCCGATTTCTACATCATCGTTGACCCCATCGCCATCGCTATCGGCGTCTTGCGGGTCGCTGCCGGCCTGGTATTCGTCCAGGTTGGTCGCCCCATCGCCATCGGCATCGTCACTGGCATCGTCCACCTCGGGGTCGAGACCATTGTCCAGTTCCCAGCCATCCGGCATCCCATCGCCGTCGGTGTCGCTGGTTTGATTGACCCCATCGATGATGACTTGCATCTCGGGTTTAGTTGTCGGAGCGGGACTGGCCGCTGCAATCGCTGCTTCATAGGCGGCCATGTTGGCCGGAATGACATTGATCAGAGCCAACGTCGGGTTGGTCAGGTCAGCTGCTATCGGCGCACCGTCGGCGACGCTATCAGAAGCAGCCACGATGGTCGCCACCTGCTCGGCCACGGTATCGTTGTCTGTCCCATCTGTCGGGTCGGTCCCCGCGTCCAGTTCGGTCGTGTCGCTGATCCCATCATTGTCGCTGTCGCTGCTTTGCGGATTGGTCCCGGCCTGGTACTCTTCGAGGTTGGTCAGCCCATCCCCATCAGGATCGTCCCCCGCATCGTCCACGAGGGGGTCGAGACCATTGTCCAGCTCCCAGTCATCGGACATCCCATCGCTATCGGTGTCGCTGGCCTGGTTGACTCCATCGATGATAGCCTGCAGCTCAGGTTTGGTCGTCGGTGCTGGGCTGGCGGCTGCAATCGCTTCTTCATAGGCTGGCATATTGGCCGGGATGACATGGACCAGAGCCAGGATTGGGTTGGTCAAATCTACGCGGATCGGTGAACCATCGGCCACACTGTCCGAGGCTGCCACAATCGTGGCGACTTGCTCGGCCACAGTGTCATTGTCCGTCCGATCGTAGGGGTTAGCCCCGGCGTCCAACTCGGTCCAGTCGCTGAGACCATCGCCGTCCGAGTCCTGATCCACCCGCCCCTGGTACTCGGCCTGGTTGACCATGTTGATGATAGCTTGCAGCTCAGGTTTGGTCGCCGGTGTTGGGCTGGCCACCGCAATCGCTTCTTCATACGCTGGCATATTGGCCGGGATGACATTGACCAGAGCCAATGTCGGGTTGGTCAGGTCAGCCGCTATCGGCGCGCCATCGGCCACACTGTCCGAAGCTGCCACAATCGTGGCGACCTGCTCGGCTACGGTGTCATTGTCCGTGCCATCCAATGGGTCGGTCCCAGCGTCCACCTCGGTCGCGTCGCTGATCCCATCGCCGTCGGTGTCGCTGGACTGGTTGACCCCATCAATAATAGCTTGCAGCTCAGGTTTGGTCGTCGGTGCTGGGCTGGCCACCGCGATCGCCTCTTCATACGCTGCCATGTTAGCCGGAATGACATTGATCAGAGCCAACGTCGGGTTGGTCAGGTCAGCCGCAATCGGTGCACCGTCGGCGATACTATCAGAAGCAGCTACGATGGTCGCCACCTGCTCGGCCACGGTGTCATTGTCCGTCCCATCCAGTGGGTCGGTCCCCGCGTCCAGTTCGGTCGCATCGCTGATCCCATCGTTGTCGCTGTCCGCGTCTTGCGGGTCACTGCCGGTCTGATACTCGTCCAGGTTGGTTAGCCCATCCCCATCGGCATCGTTCGTGGCATCATCTACCAGCGGGTCGAGATCATCGTCCAGCTCCCAGCCATCCGGCATTCCATCGCTGTCACTGTCCCCGCTTTGAGGATCGGTCCCGGCCTGATACTCATCGAGATTGGTCGCTCCGTCGTTGTCAGGATCGCCCGTCGCGTCACCCACGCTGGGATCGAGGCTGTTATCCACTTCCCAGCCATCGGGCATCCCATCTCCATCTGTGTCTGAAGTTGGGGAGTTGACGATAAAGGTAAATGTGTCAAAGGCAGTAGCTGCGCCATCGCTGACCGTCACCGTCAGCGTGACCGTCCCATATTGCCCGGCGGCCGGGGTAACCGTCACCGTCCGGCTGGCCCCGCTGCCGCCAAAGACGATGTTGCTCACCGGCACGATCGTTGGATTCGAGGAGTTGGCACTCAGGGTTAAGCTACCGGCCGCGGTTTCGACATCCCCCACGTTGAAAGTGATGGGCCCTTTGGCAGTGTTGTAGGCTATCACCTGATCAGGAATGTTAGATATGAGCGGGGTATCATTGACGCTATTGACAGTCAAAACGAAGCTGTCCTGGGCCGAGGAGGTGCCATCGCTGACCTGGATCGTGATCGTAGCTGGACCGAATTGGTTTGCCGCTGGCGTCACCGTCACCGTCCGGTTGGCTCCGCTGCCCCCAAAAGTAATATTGGCATTCGGCACCAGGGTCTGGTCGGAGGAGCTGCCGCTGACCATCAGGCTGCCCGCTGCGGTCTCGATATCCCCTACCGTAAAAGAGATTGGTCCAACGGCTACATCTTCGTTAGTCGATTGATTAGCGATATCTGATATTGTCGGCGCGTCATTCACAGAGTTTACGGTCAGGACAAAGGAAGTAGGCGTCGAATATGTTCCATCACTTACTGTCACCGTGATCGTGGCTGACCCATATTGGTTCGCCGCCGGCGTCACCGTCACCGTACGATTGGCTCCACTGCCGCCAAAAGTAATATTGGCATTCGGCACCAGGGTCTGGTTGGAAGAACTGCCGCTGACCGTCAGACTATCCGCCGAAGTCTCCACATCACCCACCGTGAAAGAGATGGGTCCGGTGGCTACATCTTCGTTGGTTGATCTGTTAGCAATCGACGAGATAGTTGGATTATTAAGTAAGATCAGTTTGGTTACAAAAATATCCTGTCCGCCGTTGTAACTGGTATCATATGCGCCAGCGCTGACCGGGAAACTAGTCGAGGTTGTAGCGCCTATCACATAGGCTTCGGCGGTACCACTACCCGGGACAATACCAGTCCCCCTGGCCTGCCACATACCTGCCAGGTAAGTGCCATAACCCAGGTTTGAACCATCAGCACTCAATTTGGCCACAAAAGCATTGTAACTACCGTTAACCGTGTTATCATACGCACCGGGTGTAGTTGGAAAAGTGTAACTATACGTGGCGCCCGTCAGGTAAATTTCACTCGTGCTATTATTGAGTGCAATACTTCCTGGATAATCAAAATCATCACCACCCAGGTAGGTGCTAAAAACCAGGCCTGAACCACTGGCGTTAAATTTGGTCACGGCCGTATCAGTATAGCCATAGCTGTCATTATAAGTAGTGTCATACGCGCCGGCTGTGGTCGCGAAACCACCCGAGTATGTCTGAGAGAATACGTAGGCTTCGCCAGCCGAATTAACCGCAATATCAGCTATATCATCATTACTTGGCGTCCCCAAAAAAGTGCTATAAGCCAGACCTGAACCACTGGCGTTAAGCTTAGTAACAAAACCATCCGAACTACCGTTATAAGTAGTGTCGTATGCACCGGCCGTGGTCGGGAAAGAGCTGGTGGTTTCAGTCCGCCCGACTACATACGCCTCCCCGGCATTATTAATGGCAATACCTCTACTGTACTGCTTACTCCACGAGTTATCGGTTGCCCCCAGGAAGGTGCTATAGACCAGGGCCGAACCGCTGGCATTAAACTTAGTAACAAAAACATTAAAAGTACCACTATAAGTAGTGTCGTATGCACCGGCCGTGGTCGGGAAAGAGGAATCCGAGGTGGTTCCCGTTACGAAGGCTTCTCCGGCTGTATTAACGGCAATATCATACCCACCGACTAAACTACTGCCGCCGGGGCCAACACTACCCGTCGCGATTTCACCCGTCCCCAGAAAAGTGCTATAAACCAGGCTAGAGCCGTTGGCACTCAATTTGGTCACAAAAGGATCATATGCCGTTCCATTAAAAGTAGTGTCATACGCGCCGGCTGTGGTCGGGAAATCAGCACTATCGGTGTAACCCACTATAAATGCTTCGCCCGCTCCATTGATCGCTATACTCTTACCTTCATTGGTACTGCCGGTACCACCCAAGAAGGTGCTATAAACCAGGCCTGAACCGCTGGCGTTCAATTTGGTCACAAAAACATTACTACCGCTACCGTTGTAACTGGTATCATACGCGCCGGCTGTCGTGGGAAAACCACTGGCAGCGGTATGACCTGTTAGGAAAATCTCTCCCGCTGCATTAACGGCAACAGCAAAACCAGGAGTTTCATTGCCAGTCCCCCCCAAGAAGGTACTGTAAATCAACGGAGGGTCAATCACCAGCGGCAGGGTGGGGTCATACGCGCCCAGCCGGAAACTCACCTGCCGGTCAGCTAACACGAAACTACCCTCGACGCTGCGATTTTCCCCGTTCACTTCCTGGTAAATAATTGGGGCCTTCTGACGCATCTCGCTGCTGCCTACCCCAATGACCAGGTCGCCGGTCGGGTCAATGTCCAGCCGATCAGCCCCGGCAAAACTCATCTTAATCTGCGCCGGGTCTGCCCCAGGAGCGACCACAAAGTCGTATTCCAAGGTCTGTTGATTGCCGTAAAGGAGTAGATCAATCCCCGGCCAAACCTGTTCATAGTGGACTTGTTTGTAATTCGGAACAGCGGGATGCCAGTCAGCCGGATCGCTGCCAATAAAGTAGTTACTTACGCCGGGCTGCAGTTCCTGCCCGGTTATTTGCACCTCCGGATTGGCCCCTTCCAGGGTTACTTGGACTACCGCCCCTCCCTTATCATGTGATCTCTGGAGGTCCAGAGTCAGGCCGGAAGGTGTGGTTGCTAAGAAATACCCTTTTCCCCTGGAGACAAATTTGACCTCTGCAGCGCTCACTTGTCCCTGATTCGGTTCAAAATGCAGGGGAATATTGCCGTAGGCATCAATAACAGTTTGGGACGCAACCTCGCTGGTCGAGGCTGGCTCTGCTGCCCGGGTAGAGGTCGTAGGGAGGGCTAACCCAAGACAGAGGAGCACGGTCAGGAGGGTAAAATGCAGTGTCTTCATCATGGTTATGTTCCTTTCTATTAATATGTAGCTATTGATCTAACAAAAAGGCCGCAGTTCCCACCGGTCTTTCACCGATAGTAACTGCGGCCAGTCTCGCTGCCGGGTGCAGGCCGCACCGCCCCGGCAGCGTATGAATGTTTTTTGAAAGTTATTGTTGTTGAGAGATGGCCCGGTGTATCCGCTTGAGCCGGCCAATCGACTCCGGAGCCTTGTCAGCCCACTCGCTCACCGCCAAATGCAGAATCTGCGTTTCCATGGTTTGAGCTACAGCGTCCCAACCGTATCTTTTGCGGACGGCGTTGAGAGCGATTGAGAATTGGGTTGTCACTTCAGAGAGACTCTTTTCGGTGTCAATAATGATTTGCATTTTTGGTGTAGCTCCCTTCTTTTTCTATTTGGGGAAAACAATAACAACGATGCGATGAGTGTCGCTTTCGTAAGGCCAACACATGATTATAGTTAACCGCTCGCCATTAACGGCTAACCTGCTCTATCCTTCAGACCCACAGGCGGTCTGACACTGGCTCAATAAGTCCGAAACATATCTGTTTCAAGGCCACGCTGATCCGATTGCCATCACCCTAGCTTAAGCCGCCGTCGGTCAGACCCAACGCCACAAAGACCTACGCACCGAAGGGGATCGCGCCAAGGCTCGCCGCATTCAGAAGTACAACCTGGGTCGAAAGAAGCTGCGCCTTCAGGCCCGCAAACGCCGGATCGAAATGAACCGGCAGATCAACACCGCCATTAACCCGGTGCTCAAAAAGCTAAGCCAGTGGTGATGTTGATCGAAAAGCTGGACTTTCGTAGTCCGGCTCCCAGCAAAGACATCTCCCGGTGGCTTCATCTGTAGGCGCGCCGAGTGCTCAAGGAACGTGTAGACTCCAAGGCGTCGGCAGGTTGCCCTCGAAAGCAGGTCAGCCCGACCTATTTGTCGCAAACGTGTCCTGTCTGTGTCTATCTCCATCGGGATTACCGGCGAGGAGATACGTTTCAGTGCCAGCAGTGCCGGCACACCGGCGACTCGGACCAGGTAGTCGCAACCAAGCACAAGGCCACAGTGAATGACCAGGACACCCGTCTTTTCAGGCCGAAGGCGCGGTCAAGGAGATTTTGCTGGCCCAACATTACGCCCGTTTGCCGCAAGGTTCCTCCCCAGTGGAGGAAGAGCGTCTCTCGACCCGTGTGAGAGATTATCTGTTTCGGGCTGGACTCCAGGCGTCGGCTCAGCCTGCGATGGCAGGCTGAGCCGTCCAACCGGAGAGCGAAACGACCGGTGCATTCCTGGTGACAGGGGAAACGCCGGTGCAAGATATAGTTGAATGAGTTAGTACGTTTAAATACCTTTCAGGAAACAGCTTTAGCTTCCCATTCACCTACAGCCAGGTTTTAAAAACCGCCTCATATGGTAGCAGACGGCACGTCCCGGATCGCACGCTCACATGTGCGGACCTGGTGACCGGGGCGTGATTTGAGGGCAAGCCCTCGCTCGGGAAGCGGTATCCCACCGCTAAGTCATTCCGGGGGGAATGACCCGAAGGTCACTCCAACATCGGCCTTGAGCGCGAAGTCGGCCCGGTAGTCCTGTTTGGACCCCTACCTGCTGGAACACGGGCCTATCCTTCTCTCGGAGTTACCCATGCACAGCCAAGCTTCAAACATATTTTAAGCAATAAGGCCACTGGCTTTATCCCAAATCGACCAGAGCGACCAGGAAGACAAGCTTTTCCAATCGGCCAATTTCTGCGCCCATCGCAAATATTTGGCCCGGACTTTGTCTTTGGCCGGTTTCAATTTGGCCTCGGCGAGCAAGCGTTCCCGCAACCGGGGCAGACGGGCAATAATGTCTTTGGGAAGCCGCTCGTCTCGACCTTGCCCACGACGAGCAATTACATAGGCTGCGGCTTCGTGAGTGCTTATCCGGTGAAGCACAGCATATTTGTGTCGGCCGATGACGGAGGTGTAGGCTGGATTGATCTGAACTACTTGCATCCCGCGGCGCAATGCCATCCGCATGACCAATTTGACCATCGTGCTGCGAAATTTGGTGGTAGCCCGGTTGGACCGGTGATGGGTATCGTGGTCCTGAGCAAATTTGAGTTCCTCCACCACCAGGCAAGTCGCCCCTTGCTTATCCAGCCATTTCAAAGCTTTCGTCAGCGCTCTTCCAATCACGACCGTGGCTTTCTTTGCCCGCATATCCCTTAAGTCGCGCATCCAGATCGTATGACGCGCCAGGAGATTGCCTTGAGGGCTGGCCACGCCCAGGGTCAACCGGTCGGTGTTACAATCCAATCCGCCGACGATGGCGTCAGTAGGCGCCCGTCTCACCAGTTCACCCTCCACCTTTTCTCGAATGGTGATATGAGCTTGCCACTCTCGACCCACCCGAATAATGCGCACCGCGTAAGAATCAGCTAACCCAGCGTGCAGCACATCGCGTTTTTTCTCCGGCAGCCACAAATCGGCGGTAAAGTAGGTCAGCCTGCCCTTAATCATCGGTAAGGTCGCAATCTTGATCGTAAAGCCATCTTCCTGGGGCGTAATCGTGATATGCGGATTCCCGCCTTTATCCTTCTCGCCTCGATTCCAGAACTGTCGCTGGCGTTTCATCCGCCAGGCCCGGTGAGATAGCTGCCCCTTGCGCCGGGCGTGAAAGCGCGCGGCACTGCCAAAAATAGCTGGAGGCAGCGTCCCGGTATCCAGATGCGCTTGCCATTTATCTCGTTTAGCACATAGTTTGGTCAGGCGATGTTCCAGGCCGGCCAGCGCCACTTCCAGGGTAACTCGTTTAGGCTTGTGCCTCCCACTGCGATAGTCCTTCAGCCGGCTTTCCACTTTGCTGATCTTGGCCTCGGTATTGGCCAGGTAGGCCGGAATAAGTTCTCGCATCGCCGTGCGGTTGGCCTCAGCTTCCAGAATGGCATCACGAGCAAAACGCACATCCATCCGAAACCGGTCGCACAGACCTGGCACAATGTCGTCCCTATTCAACCCTTTATCCAATCGTCCGTAAGCGGTCCGCAACCCCGCCTGAAAGAAACGGCCAGTCCTAAACAAAGCCATGTTCGCTTCCAGCGACAGGTTATAAATTGTTCCTCGTAAAGTTTTCTCCAAAATCATTTTCTCTGCCTTACCAATAAACATTCTTCATAAACAAGAATTTTATTTCATTTTATCGCTTTTGTCAAGAAAGTAGCGTGTTAAAAATGCATATTTCTTGACTGATAAGAGTAAGAGACATATACTTCATACAAAGTGCTATCACGGAGAGTGACAAATGATAAATCCCCGCGGAAAAATCAGTCAAGCCCTGGCAAACCTCAAAGCTAATGAAGGTGTCAGTCTAACTATCAACGCTTTGGCTCAACAGTTGAATCTAAACAAGGACTTTTTGTATCGGCTTGATGATGGTCAAGCCCAACGCGTTGATCTTGAGGATATTGACCGGCTTTGTCTGGCCTTAAAAATTACCCCAAACGACCTTTTGGGTTTCAAACCGGATGACGATACAAGCTGATAACAACTGCTACCATTTGATATTGTTCTTAGGAATAGTTAGAACCACCTAGATCATCTGGTTTTGAATGAGCAAAGCAACGCTATCCAACCCGCGTTTCTATAAAATCAAAGAGCAAAAGCGTCGATATAAGCTTCTTCGAGTATGTCCATCTCCTCGGCAAAGGGAGCATATTGTTCTGCTTCGATCTCTTCAAGGGCATAATCCAGGAAAGCACGGGCCTGTTGTTTGGCTCCGAGACGCCACAATTCGATCCCAGTCCAAGCAGCCCCTTGCCCGTCTCCAGGATGGGTTAAAATAGATTCACGCCAAGTGGTAAGGCTATCAACCGATAGTTGCGCGACGTTTAGGAAGCTCTGCC
Organism: Anaerolineae bacterium; assembly: GCA_023382535.1. The sequence continues at coordinate 131,018 of JAHDWA010000022.1, forward strand.
GATGTCTCATATTGGTTAATTTATGGGCTTGATCCAGAAGAGAAGCAATCCCTTGCCGAATCGCCAATCGGGCCTCCGCTTCATATCCTCTTGCCAGCAGCGCCCGGTACCAACACAGCCAGGCCAGGTGGGGTGGATTTTCCGCTCCCAACAGCAACGTTTCATCTACTGCCAATAGCGCCCAACTATCCAGATCAGGTTGCCCAGCTTCCGCCAATATCGCCGTAGCGATGTGAAAATTGGGTTGATTACCGCTTTCACCCCACAAATCGACCGCTCGCCGCGCCCGGTTCTGCGCCGTAGATTTGTCCTGCATTTTTAGAGAGAGGTAAGCCATATCGGTCAAAACCATGGCCTTAGACCGACCATTCTCTGGGAGTTCGTTCAGAAGGGTCTGGAAACGCACCTCTGCATCTTTAAGTTCTCCACAATCCATCTGAACTCCGGCCAGGTTATGAAGGGCATGGAAGCGACCATCGTGACGACCGTATGCCTCGAAGGTAGTAGCGGCAGCATTCAGATGCTTCCTGGCCATGCCATATTCACCAATACGTCGGGCTGCATCTCCCAGATTCACCTGGCTAATGGCAATATAGACCTGGTCGCCAATTTTCTTCCACAGGTTGAGCGCCTCTTCTAATCGCACCAACGCGATGGAGAAATCTCCACTATCGGCGGCGACGACAGCAATATTGCCCAACGTTTGGGCTTCCCCCCACTGGTCACCGATCTCGCGCCGGACAAGTAGCGCCTGATAGAAATATTTGTGGGCTTCGGCGGTATGCCCTAAATCGGCGGCAACACTGCCTCGCATATTCAAAACGTTGGCCTCCACATAAGTTGGACTGCCCGGAACAGCCAGAGCCAGATCAAGGCATTCGGCCGCTTCAGCGAACTGCTCGCGGTTATAATAGACCTGGGCCAAACTGGATAAAGCTTTAGCCTGTTCGCCCAGGTCGCCCGCTTGTTTAGCCAAGACCAGCGCCTTTCCGGCCGCATCCAGGCTGTTATCATAATGCTCAGTTTCCCATCTCAAGCGGGCTAAACGGTTAAAATAAATTGCTTGTTTGAGAGGGGTTTTCGCTCGACGCTGCATCCGGGCCAGACTATTCTCTTGACCTTCCAGATTGGCCATCTGTCGCCAGACCTCATTCTCGCCCTGAACGATTTCCCAGCGGGCATCTTCATTGGCTGGGTCAACCAGGTTCTCAGCGACGCCATACCATTTCAACGCCTCATAGAAGCTGAGGTTGGCGCGGGCAGTGTGAGCTGCCTCGATGACGTAGGGTAAAGCTTTGTCGCTGAACTCCTCTCCGGCCAGAGAATAATGATGAGCCAGGGCGAAGGTGTTATCCGGCTGGCTGGCAGCAAACAGTTTTGCCGCGCGCCGGTGCAATTCCTGACGCCGTTGGCATGGGGTGATGGTTTCGTAGATGATCTGAGCCACAACACCCGATTTAAAATGAGCCTGAGTTCCGCTAATCTCAATGAATTGGTGGCGTTCCAGATCCCAAATGCTGTGGTGGTTACATAACCTCTCAAAAATTGGAACCGGAAATGAATACCCCAGGATGGTAGCCACTTCAAGCGCTTCTCGGGTATGTTCTGGTAATTTCGTGAGGCGCTCACGAACGAGGCTGTTAATATTCTCATTACTAGGTAAGGCTGCCTTAGGTTGCATGTGCCAACCTCGCGGCGTTTTGAGCACCGAACCGTTTTCAACTAATAGTCGCGCCGTTTCCTCGATGAAGGCGGGATTACCGCCGCATTGATGGATCAACTTAGCCAAAGCATCTTCGGACAGCCCAGGCAGAACACTCTTCAAAACCAGATGGGCCATTTCTTGAGATAAATCGGTCAGGGACACAAGCGTATCCCGATTGTGCAGCTCAAAGTCTCGCCCTACCAATAGAATTGTGATGGGTAGGTCATTGACCGCAATCAACTGCTCAATGTAAGTGAGCATAGAGCGGTTTGCCCCCTCGGCAGCCAGATAATGGTAATCATCCAAGATCACCAGAGCAGGCAAAGGAATAGACTGCAATACCTGGGACATTACCCCCTCTACCACCCCGTTTCGCTTCTCGCGTCGCCCCAGCTCTAACTCGTGACCTAACCGATCCTGTGTAGATTTTTCCAGCAGGCACAATCCTTCATGCAAGATGCGCTGCCAGCCGATGATCCGATCTCCGGTAACTCGACTGACCAGCACAGTGCTCACCCGTCCCTCGGTCAATAATTGATTACTCCATTCTTTGGCCAGACGGCTTTTTCCGACACCGGGCATACCAGTCAGATAAATGACTCGTTTCTTAGCAAGAAAGAGATCGTCAAGAATAGCTAGTTCAGCTTCTCGACCGACAAAGTGAGCTGGCTGAACCCAGGCCATCATCGTCTCAGGGGTTTCCAGAGGCTCACCGACTCCCAAGGTCATAATGAGGTGCTGCAAGATTTCCCCCGCCGAATCGGGGCGGGCAGCCGGATCGCGCTCAAGGCATGCCCGGATAAGCCACCAGAGCGGACCTGCTTCCCGGTCAGGCGGAAAACAAGCCGGCTCGCGCATAGAATCGGCAAATCGTCCCTTGAAAGGGTGTTTACCTTCCCCATACGCCTGCTCGTACAGGATGATTCCAACAGCGTATAGATCACTCCGGTAATCCACTTCCCGTCCGGCCAGTTGCTCTGGCGAAGCGTAAAAAACTGTGCCTCCCCGAGAGCCAGCAGTCGCTAAACCAAAATCAGTCAGGTAAGCCCGCTCTCCAGAGATCAGGATATTGGCCGGTTTGAGGTCTCGATGCACAATTCCCTGGGCGTGGATATAATCCAGGCCACGCAGAAATTGAAAGTGGTACGACCACGGGTTTTGGGGTGAGAGAGCGTTGGCTTCAGGCAAGATATTCATCGTGTAATAGGGTTTACCGTCAAAGTGACCGTAGTCGTAAACCCGAAGAATATTGGGGTGATTGAGCTGGGAGAGCAGCCTGAACTCGGCCCCCAGGTTGCCGGCTGTGCCGGTCAGCCACTTAAGAGCCACCTCGCTGCCCCGGACGTGGTCCCAGACCCGGTAAACGATACCGGCTCCGCCGGTTCCCAAGATTTCTTTGATTTCATAGCGTCCGGCAATACAGCTAAACACGTTCGACAAACGCGGGCAGCAAAACGATGGCTCGCGTTCCTTTTCCTAAACTACTTTCAATTTTTAATTTGCCACCATGGGCTTCGATGATCCGGCGAGTCGTATAGAGACCAATTCCTAATCCATAAGGTTGGGTGGCGATATTGGCGACATTCTTGCCCCGGACTAACCAGTTACAAACAGAAGGCAAATCTTCGGGTGGGACGCCAATACCCTCGTCCTGGACGGCGATTTGTAGAAAATCTTTCGACAAGGTGGCGGTTACATTGACGACCGAATCCTCCGGAGAATATTTGAGGGCATTATCAATCAAGTTACTTAACGCGATGTCGATCAGACGGTGATCACATTTAAGCGTTACCGGAAAACGCTCAAACACCAGCAAACGATGCTTAGAGGCTGTTGCCATAGTTTGCCACCTGGCCACCATTGCTTCTACGATTGACATCGGCATAAAGGTCAACGACATCTGGCTGATTTGTAATTCCAGGCCATTGAAATTCCGCAATGGTTCGATAAATCGGTTCTTAAGCGCCTCCAGTCCATCCTTAGCGTCGCCGAGCATTTTTTCCAGGTCATCCAAATCCTGGTCAGTTACCGGCGCTCCTTTCAGGAATTGCGCTTTAAGACGCTTGACCTTATTCCTGGCCACATCAACCCCGATCCAGATCTGCTGGGTCGGGGTGCCCAATTCATAGTTAGCTACTTCGACAACCCGACCACGACTGACGGCTACAGCCTCCAATTCCTGTAAAAGCCGGTCTTTTTCAGCCAGAATCCGGGTTCGGTCCAAATGGATGCTGACCGTCGCCGCGAAAGCTTTCAACAGTTCCAGGTCGCCTTGATTGAATAGTTCACCGGTGGTATAAGAGCAAACGTATAGGACCCCGGTCGGAATAACACTGCCTACCGGGGTGATGGGGCAGGCCATGACGCTGCGCAAATTCAGTGCCATCACACTTTGCTTGAATTGAAAAAGCGAGTCGCTCAACGCCTCGGGGATCAGAATAGAGTTACCGCAAATAGCGCGGTCGCAGACGGATTGCGAAACGAAATTCCGGTTGGGCGCTCCGATACGGCTGTATTCAGCCCGGATATGCAATTCGCTACGGGCATCTTGAAGCAGTAAGAAAACCTGGTCGGCCTTCAAGAGAACGCAGATTTCCTGCGCTACTTTATCGACCAACTCATCTGTCGTTAGCGGCTTGGACAATTCCTGCGCAATCTTGATCAGGCTGGTAAACTTCTGGTTTTCCAGGCGATGCATCGTATCTTCAAAGGGTCGCCTGGTATCCCTCTGCTGTTTGAGGGCTATGGCTCTATCTTTGGCGTTAGGATCGTTTGATAGCATGTAATTTATCCTCCAGGGTTTTTGCTGCTACTCTATTTGATGATGATGGGCAGGTAGATTCCTCCTGCGCCTTTACTGACCACAAATTCATAACCATTGTTGTCCAGTAGAGTGACGTTGCCAGCTCCGTCCAAGGCTTGCACCAGGAACAGGATATTCTTGCCACCCTGGTAAGGGATCAGGCCAGACCACATCTGACCACTCCCTGCCTGCAAATCCAATAAATGCCAGCTATATTCGCCTTCAATGCGCCAGAGAATAGGTACTCGCCCTATTCCGCTAGCATCTACCGCTTTGACGGTAACTGTTAAGGAAGAACTGAGATTGACGCTTTGAATTTCGGGCGGTGTAAAATCGGTAACACTGGGCGCCGCGTGATAGGTCTGATATAGCACCTGGGTGTAGACTCGCTGGCGCTGGAGTTGGGTATTAAATTGAGCCGGTACGATAATCAAGTTTTCGGACAGATTTTGCGAGCCAGCTTCCATACGACTAACTACCCCAACCGGCATTGAAGGTACCCAACCGTTCTGATCAAAGTCCGGTTCGGTACTAATCGGATTGGTCGTCACGATACCCCCGATCACCGGATCAAAGTTTAACGTTTCGGTAAATATTCCGCCTAGCCACAAGGCACCATGGGTTACTTTGTTATCTACATGCACATCAGATACAACTTTAGGTTGAACAGGCTGACCTGCTTCAACCGCAATTTCGCCGCCACCCGCTTCATAGTAGGAGCCATGATCGGTATTATTCAAGGTCAAACTGGGCGTAGTGGTAATTACCCGGCTGACCAGGGCTGGCGGCGCTGGCGCCGGCGAGGCAATACTTTGAGGAGGAGTCGTAGATGAACTCCCGTTGCGGGGCAATTGCACCTGATACATCGGGAAACCATAGAGCGTGTAAGCGTGCAAAACCTTCTCGTCATAAATGGACAACGAACTGGCTTTTTGGAAATAATCTCGTTTGGCCGATATAAATGCATCACCAACGGTTCCGTTGTTTTTTAGACCCTGCATGAATTTGAGGTTGAGTAGCTCACTATAAGCCACCAGCTCGCTATCACCGTAAGCATACGAAGCGGCCCCAACCCAAACCGCGCCCTGACTGACGAGAACTTGCGCAAAATCGAGCCCCTTACCTGGTACAGCCTGTTCATCGGGCATACTAAAGCCAGCTTGGCAGCCAACCGAGACATATAAGCTGTTAGCGAAGTCGGAGCTTGCGTTCTTGATTTCGGCAGCAGTGGTCGTGCCCGAGCTAGTATTCGCGGCAGTATTTTCATAGTGATTGAAGTGACCGTTGATATTAGCAAAGCGAGGCGCTTTGGGTAGTGTGAATAGGCGGACTTCCAAGTCATTGGCCGTCCAGACATCGCCGATGAGGGGTGTCATACTGATACCACGATCCAGGCCCAGCACCATCTGCCGACTGGCCAAGTCATTCAAGAATTCGTAACCGACCACCAATCCTGTATTGAGTGAGATGGTAGAATTCGCGAGATAGCTATCGGTCGCGGCCAACATCTCGGCGGGCGTCTCGACCAACCGTCCCAGCCGATAGTCAGGCAAGTAGATCGGACGCCCGGCAATGAACCCAACCGCGCTAACGGTAGTAGCATAAGGAGCATCCGAAAAATAAAAGAAGCGGCGGTGTGCCTGCTCGATAGCACTGCCCGGCAAAGCTCCGGAAATCGCCAAGTATTCGTACTCATTAGCAATCCTAGTTTCATCGTAAATACGGTGGAACGGGATCACCGAGTCCGACCCAACCAAAACAATATTTTTCAACTTAGGATAGGCAGCAATTTGGGCTTCCAATGCTTTATCGACCCCTAGCGCCGCATAATTAGCGGCCGAAACAGTCGGCGTTATCAAAAATTGGCTGTAAACTTGGCTAATTCCAGATAAGGTATTTAAGTCTAAAACCTTAGCGGCAGGAAGCATACTCAACCGATCGATCAAGGTATCAATCGTCGCTGCTTCAGCCGGATAGAGTGTATTTAATCTCCCTCGATGGGTTATAATAAGAGTTTCAATCGAGGCGTCGGTTGCCGGGGTCAGGAAGGTTGGCAACGGGGTCGTTACCTGGCGTTCAAATTCGGCCGAGTTAACCTGCCATTCCATGGCGTAAGTGCCAGCAGTGTTTCCGGCAGTAGGTTGGCGGTGAATTTCGAGACAGTACCAGCCCCAATTTGCGCCGGCACTGAAAGAAATGGCGTTCGTTGCGCCGTCCTGGGAACCAACAATGCCGCCAATTCCTTTCATCCGGCCAATTCCTTTCATCCGGCCAATTCCTTTCATCCGGCCAATATCTGAAATTTCCCCGATGGGACTCAGGCCAGAAAGCGTGGCTCGATCCCCAACGTCGCTGAACACGTTTTGCCCCGCCGGATCATTGATAAGTTGCGTAGTCTGGCCGGTTTCGGGGTCAATGAAGGGCGCATAGACAATCACCTCGGCATCCAGAGAAGAAGAAAAAGTAAACGCGATGGTGTCGCCTGGCAACATCGGGATTTGGTACCAGTTTTCTGTGCCTTCGGCAGGCAGCGGCTTGTTATTAGAAGTTCCCCCAAAATAGGAAATCATCGGCGAAGGTGAAGCACATATTTCCGGCAAGTCAGGGTCAAAATAGTCAGGAACATTGTCACCATCGGAGTCTGGACAGGGAATTCCACCCGCACACTCGAGGCGATCAGGTATGCCGTCGCTGTCGCTATCCCCCCCTCCCTGGTTGCCGTTAAGTAGGACTGATATATTTCCTGTGTCGCTCTCCGTGGAATCCAGATAAGCCGGAATAGTATCATTATCGGAGTCGTCGTGGCTTTCTTGGATAGTAGGTACGCCATCAGTATCGTCATCCTGGTCGCGACGATCTAGGATGCCATCCCCGTCCGTATCGAAACAGGGGCCGCCGGTCGGGCATTCGATTGAGTCCAAGACCCCATCACCATCTGTATCAATATTATTCTCCTGAGCTAGAGCTTCGAAGAAGGGAACAAGGAGGATAATCCCAAAGATGAGGAAACTTAAGAAGTTGATGAAATTAATTCTGCTGACACTCATTTTGATGGCTCCTACTGAGAGATGTGAGTGAGAAAACAAAGTGGATTCTCTGGGTACGAAAAATAAAAATTCCTATTTGGGAAAAGCGATAACGATGACCCGATGTGTATTACTTTCGTAAGGCCAGCAAGTGATCATCGTCAATCGTTCATCGTCGGTAGGTTGAATGTACCGGGCGTTGGTCAGTCTAACTTCAATGGGTTGGTCTCGTTCGGGCAGGATCATGACTTCTTTGACGATGTATTGTTTGACTTGTGCGCCGGCAAAAAGGGATAGTTCGTCTCCAGACTGAAGCGTCCACAGATCACGAAAGGCCTCGCCTTTAATGTTATGATGTCCATCCAAGACGGTATTACCAGGCACACCAAAGGCCGCCGACGTATTAAGCCAACCCGCGGCTCGATGATCAGGAACGCCCCACTCAAAGACTCCGGGGACCGTCTTGGAAGGAACCATACCAACCGATTCAATCGGCAAGTCCCGATTCAAACGGGGAATATAGAGGCGATCCGGGGGTGGGCCACTAGGCGTAGGGGCCGTCGGGATATCAATTTGAACAGTGGCGCTAATTGCCAGCGGCGGCAAAGATAAGTCATTCGGCGACAAGGTGAGCGTTGGTTCTGGGGTAAAGGTAGGCGGCAGTGCGCCTAACGCGGGTGTGGGCAAAGGTTGTTGATAGACAACGATATTCGCCCCAATCGGTGTAACCGTGGGTACATGACCAAAAGGATCAAGGGTAGCCGTCGGGGTAGGACTAGTTGTTGCCGTTACGGTAGTAGCCGTTGGTGTTGATTCACTTTGCAGCAACGGCTTAAGTAAGGATGGAGTTGTCAGCGCAACTAGGCTGGATAAGCCAATAAAGAGGAATAAAAAAACTCTGCTATGCATGCCACCAGTCCCTTACAGGTCAATAATATTGATCCCATAAGTCGGCCACTAGGACCAGCCTGGTTGCTATAGCAGAGGGGAGTGTGCAAAGTAAAGCCTTTTAGTAATTAAAGGCTTTGAGTACCCTCAGTTCAGGCAGGAGAGTACGGGAAAGAGTATCTCCCGGAGAGTGAACGTGACCGTCACTCGTTATAATTTTCACTATTATAGCTTTATTTACCGCGTTTTGTCAAGCGTTTTCGAGTTCAAAAACCAAATTTGTTTCAAATCTCTTGGGAGTGAACTACCCACCCCTAAAGGACCGTGGGCTTCCTGCTTCAACGAGGGGCACCGGGCTTTCGCCCTGTCACTTCCCCTCTCCAACAGGCGTTGCCATCATTTCGATGACCCTTCCCGTGGCTCCCACGGTAGGTTCTAAATTCTCCGCGGCATTGTCGTCTCGGTCGTGCCATTTGCCACAATTCGGACAAACCCAGGAGCTTTGACCTTGTACCAAATCACGATTGATGTAGCCACAGCCAACGGTCGAGCAGAGCCGGGAGCTGGGATAGAACATCTCGAACCGTTCGACATGGCTGCCGTACCAGCGGCCCTTGTAGGTGATGAACCTGGCAAACATGCTCCAACCGCTATCGGTGATGCTTTTGGCCAGGCGGGGATTACGGATCATGCCGGTGATATTCAGAGTTTCCAGGCCGATGTAACCAAAGGCATCGACCACCTGGCGCGACTGCTTGTGCAGGAAGTCCTGCCGCTGGTTGGCCACCTTCTCGTGCTGCCGAGCCAGGGCCAGCCTGACCTTCTCCCGGTTCCGGCTGCCTTTCTGACGGCGGCTCAGACAGCGCTGTAGCCGCTTGAGCTTTTTCTCGGCCTTACGGAAGTATTGGGGATGTTCAATTACCGTCCGACCATCCGGCAGGGGCCGGCTCAAGGTGGCAAAGCGTCGCAGGCCGACATCAATCCCCACTGGCTTCCCGCCAAACTCAGGCTCAGACCGTTTCACCTCGCATTGGATGGAAATGAAATACTTGCCGGACTTGGTTTTCATCACGCAGCAATTTTTCATCTCCCCTTCCATTGGCCGATGAAACACGGCCCGGACCCAGCCCACCTTAGGCAGGTAGATCCGGCTGCCCGTCACCTTGAACCGCTGCGGATAGGTGATGGACTGCTCGTCGTGCTTGCTGTGATAGCGGGGGAAGCCCTTGGGCATCCCATCCTTGCGCGGTTTGCCGTTGCCCACAGGCAACGTCCCCTCCCGTTTCATCCTGAAAAAGTTCCGGTAAGCCGTATCGAGCTGATCCAGCGCGCCCTGAAGCACCTGCGAATCGCCTTGGTTCAGCCAGCCATACTGCTCGGCCTGTTTCAACTCTTTCAGGATGACCTGCATCTCCTCTTTGCTCAGGGCGAGACCGTGCTGAAACCAAGCTTCTTTCTTGAGGGTCAGGAAATGGTTGTAGACAAAGCGGGCCTGCCCAAACTGGACCGCCAGCTCACGTTTCTGCGCTTCGTTTAGGTAGATGCGAAAGCGGTAGCCGAGGCGGGTCAGGTCGCAGCCACAACTGCTGATCGCCCCAGACAGGAGCCGCTGGGTGAAGCGTTTCGGAAAGGTTTTTTTGACCCCGCACTCACATACACATTGAACTCCGCTCTTGGCGGTCAGGCCGACGACTTCGAGTTTTCCGAGTTTTTGACCCACGACAATCATTTAGCTACCTTTGGGGGTTCGCGGTGATACCGAACATTTGTTCTGATTATAAAACTGCTGACTCACGAGCGCAAGTCTACCACGCCAGGCTAAAAGCCCGGCTGAGCCAGGGTGATTTTAAGCGAAAACACAAAAAAGTCCTTTTATCCCAGGACTGAAGTGCCGGGGATTTACGGGCTCATCTTTAAGAAAGACGCGCCACAATTATCATTACCTGGCGGGTCTAAGTAATCAACTCACTTTTCGGTAAGGTAGTTGAGCGTATGATTTCCGGTGTAAATCAAGAGACCTTTTCGGGAATAACAGACAATTTCCCTACCATAGTAAAGTTTTGTTCCGAAGGTGCTTTTGTGGTAACGCCAGGCTGCCGATAATCCCGTCCCAAAAATGCCTGTTTCTGTGACTCATATCAGCCTACATTCTGATGACTCTTCTCACGACCGTTACCGTTTTTAGAAGTAGGCATTTTATGATCGAGATTTTTTTCTAGGGGGCTAGCTTCCGCCAATGGAGCTTCAAGATTGTTATTGCTTCTAGCTCGATAAAGCATCTGGGCGCCTAAAAGCGTAATCAGATCTCGGAAAATCGGGGACTCATCGACAGGCATCAGCGTCTTGGCTTTGATGTAAACGTGATGACTTCGGCATTTTTTACCAACATAGCTATGGAGCGAGCCGACTATGGTAATTAAATCCTCTTCCTCTAATTTCTCGCACAATCGGTAACTCTCAATACCGTAAGCCTTGATAAAAAATGTTCCCTCTGCAGTTCTTACGGTAAACTGAATACAACCTTCGTGGCTGTTAAATTGGGGGGCGCTGACAATACGCCCCATAATAATTGTGTCATTGATTGACTCGGTGGTAGACATATAAGCGGTTCATCCTCTTTTTTCTGTCCCTCCATCATCGCTTCTCTAGTTATGTGAAATTTATCATATCATTGCCTGAAATACATCGTTGAAAAGGCGAGTTCTATCTCATCAAATTGATGATTTTTGAGAAAGAACTCATGTGAACTACCCACGCCTATAGGGCGGTGGGCTTCCTGCTTCAACGAAGGGCACCAGGCTTTCGCCCTGCAACTTCCCCTCTCTGACAGGCGTTGCCATCATGACGATGGCCCTTCCCGTGGCTCCCACGGTAGGTTCTAAATTCTCCGCGGCATTGTCGTCTCGGTCGTGCCATTTACCGCAATCCGGGCAAACCCAGGAGGTTTGACCTTGTTTCAAATCACGATGGATGTAGCCACAACCAGGCGTCGAACAGAGACGCGAACTAGGATAAAACATCTCGAAGCGTTCAACATAGCTGCCGTACCAGCGGCCTTTGTAGGTGATGAACCTGGCAAACATTCCCCAGCCGCTGTCAGCGATGCTTTTGGCCAGGCGGGGATTGCGGATCATCCCGGTGATATTCAGGGTTTCCAGGCCGATGTAGCCAAAGGCATCGACCACCTGGCGCGACTGCTTATGCAGGAAGTCCTGCCGCTGGTTGGCCACCTTCTCGTGCTGCCGGACCAGGGCCAGCCTGGCCTTGTCCCGGTTCCTACTGCCTTTCTGGCGTCGGCTCAGACAGCGCTGTAGTCGCTTGAGCTTTTCCTCGGCCTTACGGAAGTATTGGGGATGTTCAATCACCGTCCGGCCATCCGGCAGGGGCCGGCTCAACGTGGCAAAACGCCGTAGGCCGACATCAATCCCGACTGGCGGCTTGTCGCCAAACTCCGGTTCAGGTCGTTTCACCTCGCATTGGATGGAAATGAAATACTTGCTGGACTTGGTTCTCGTCACAACGCAGTTTTTCATCTCCCCTTCCATCGGTCGGTGAAACACGGCCCGCACCCAGCCCACCTTGGGCAGGTAAATCCGGCTGCCCGTCACCTTGAACCGCTGTGGGTAGGTGATGGACTGCTCGTCGTGCTTGCTGTGATAGTGAGGGAAACCTTTGGGCATCCCGTCTTTGCGCGGCTTGCCGTTGCTCGGGGGCAAAGTCCCCTCCCGTTTCATCCTGAAGAAGTTCTGGTAGGCCGTATCCAGCTGGTCAAGCACGCCCTGAAGCACCTGCGAATCGCCCTGGTTCAGCCAGCCATACGGCTCGGTCTGTTTCAACTCTTTCAGGATGACCTGCATCTCTTCTTTGCTCAGGGTGAGGTTATGCTGAAACCAGGCCTCTTTTCTGAGGGTCAGGAAATGGTTATAGACAAAGCGAGCCTGCCCAAACTGGACCGCCAGCTCGTGCTTCTGCGCTTCGTTGGGGTAGATGCGAAAGCGGTAGCCGAGGCGGGTCAAGTCGCAGCCACAACTGCTGATCGCCCCGGACAGGAGCCGCTTGGTGAAGCGTTTCGGAAAGGTCTTGGTAGCGCCACACTGGCATACACATTGGACCCCACTCTTGGCGGTCAGACCCACGACTTCGAGTTTTCCGAGTTTCTGACCCACGATGATCATTTAGCTGCCTTTTGGGGGATTTGCTGAGATTCCGAACAATTGTTCTGATTATAAAACCGCTGACTCACGAGCGCAAATCCGCCACGCCAGGCTAAAAGCCCGGCTGAGCCAAGGTGATTTTAAGCGAAAACACAAAAAAGCCCTTTTACCCCAGGACTGAAGTGCCGGGGATTTACGGGTTCATCTTTAAACTTTTTCCTCAGAAACAGCGGTCCTTCTTGAAACGGGTGAAGCGCTTGCCCGGCGGCGTATCAAGCAGTTTGATATCTATTTCTGCTCATCCAATTTGACAATACCTTGGCGCAGGGCGTAGAGGACGGCTTGGGTACGGCTGGTCAGGTTGAGCTTGGTAAGAATATTGGTAATATGGCTGCGCACTGTAGGGCCACTAATTACGAGCTGGTCGGCAATTTCTTTATTGCTCAAGCCCTGGGCAACCAATTTAAGTACCTCTATCTCTCGCTCGGTCAGACCTTCGCGGGTAGAGGAGGGAGGAGTAGGCCAGTTTTGCTGCTGCAACATCTTGCGCGCTACGGTTGGATGGAGGGATAACTCGCCCTGGTACACAGCGCGGATGGCTCGAAGTAACTCCTGGGGCGAAGAGTCCTTGAGCAAGTAGCCCAACGCACCCACCTCCAGCGAAGCAAAGATTTTTTTATCGTCGGTAAAGCTGGTCAGGATAAGGATGCGCGCCTGGGGATTGTCAGCTTTGATCTCTTTAATGGCCTCTAGCCCGCTTTTGCGTGGCATTTCTAAGTCCATCAAAATGACATCGGGTTGCAGCTTGCGAGCCAGAAGTACCGCCTCGAAGCCGTCCTCGGCTTCGCCGACAATCTCGAATCCGGGTTTGAAGGAGATCAGACCACGCAACCCTTCTCTGACGACGGGGTGGTCATCGGCAATCAAGACCCGGATTTTCTCAGTTGCAGGCGTTGTCATGGCAACGCCTCCACAGGAATGAAGGCAGCAACGCGCGTTCCCTGACTTGCCGCCGAAATAATTTCCAGAGTGCCGCCTAGCCGTTCGGCTCGCGCGCGCATGCTATCCAAGCCCAAGCCACCCCGGTCACTCACATCAGCTGGATTGAAACCTAGCCCATCATCCTGTACTTCCAGGATTACACCCCGGCCACTTCCCTGCACTCGTACCAAGACCGAAGTAACGGCGGCATGCTTGAGGGCATTATTCAAGGCTTCCTGGGCGATGTGATATAAACCTTCTTCAACTAGAGGAGGCAAATCAAGGGAGAGGTCAGTCTCCAGAGAAATCTCGACGCCCACTCGACCCTCAACGGCGGCCAGCCGGCGCTGCAAGGCCCCAATCAAGCCATCCTGCTCCAAGGCCGAAGGGCGTAGCTCGTACAGCAACAGCCGCATCTCTTTGAGTGCTTGCTGGGCTACTTCGGCAATGCGGTTGAGTCGTTCCTGGGCCTGGCCAGACTCTCCAGCCTCCAGAAGTCCCTGCCCCCACTCGGCAAAGAGGGTCAGGCTGTAAAGGGATTGGGTGATGGAGTCGTGCAGGTCCCGCGCCAGTCGCTCTCGTTCCTCCATCACGGCCGCCCGTTTGCGCTCGGTCAAATCAGTGAGCAGCACGACCGTACCGCTAAATTTCTCGCTCACGTCGAGCATTCGTTCTAACTTGACATCGAAAGAGCGAAGACCTTCCGGTGTCTCAAAAGTTTTTTCACAACTGAATTTGGGTTCCTCACTGATAGCCAGGGCAGCCAGCTCCTCGGCCAGCCAGGGCACTGTCTCGGCGGTGTAATGTTGGTCATAGTAGATGTCGCCCGGAATGCTGGTCCCGGTGAATAGCGTTGCTGCAGCATGGTTCATGTTGATAACGCGATTATTCTGGTCCAACAAAATGGCTGGATCATGTAGGCTTTCAAAAATGGTCAAGTACTTGTTCTTCTCGTTAGTCATCGAGCGATTGGCCGCCTGCAAAGCTTCTAACTGCTCATTTTCAGTGGCGGCAGCCCACTCAGTGCAAAAGCCGAGTTCAATGTGATCAAAACAACGCTCGACAAAATAGCGATAGTGTTTCCGAGTTTTTGGACCAAATCCGGATTGCTCAATCAGATCGAGATAGCTTTGCCGGTAATATTTCATTAAGCTCATAAACATACTGATGGTCAGCCCCCGGGCGCGGTGCTTTTGGGCTTCCTGCACCCCGAAGGAGGCAATCGGGTCTTGAGTATAGTCGTCGTCAGGCCCCAACTCCGGCGGCTGAGGGTCGGTCTCTACGGCCGTCACGATGGCCTGGGAGAGATTAGCGACAGAAATGCGCCAGGCTTCGGCCAGAGTTGAGGTATACTTGATATAGTTGCGTTCTCTGGCGTATTGCAAGACGCGTTGCATTAACCAGTCTTCATGATTGAGGATCAGCTCTTTTAGATTCTTTAGTTCGCGCTTTTTAACAACAGTGATCATCGCGCAACTCCGTTTCAGGCTGCCCGTCAGCGCTGCCAGCTCTGTTCGTGACGGAAATATACGGCTGCGTCAGTGCGCCGAAAAGTGACAATTTTGAACCATTATTGATCCAATCAGGTTACCGTTGACGTGATTACCCTCCGTCGGATAACCTTACACGAATTGTGAAATATCAATAGAACCTAGATATGCTGAAGCGACTGTTCAAGTAGAGATAGACTATTAAACTACTCTTTAATTTCCTTATTGTGCTTTGGCCCAAGCTCGCATCGCCGCTAAGGCCAGTTTTCGCTGTTCAGCCCGTAGCTGCCGAAATAAATGTAAGACTTCTTTCTCTTCCGGGTCCACTCCTGGATCAGGGGGAAGTAACCCGGCTAAGCGAAAGATGACTTCCGGTGGGTAGTTAAGAGCGCGGGCAATGGCAACACAAACTTCCGGGCCAGGTTTACGGGTGCCGCTCAAAATACGGCTGATACTGCCGGTATCGAGATTTGCCTTTCTGGCTAAGTCAGCCAGCCGCCAATCGCGCTCGATTAGTTCGGCCTCCAACCAAGTTATAAACGATTCCATATAGCACCATTCTACTGCCTAATTTGATGCTCATAAGCAGGTAGATGATGCTCTTTGACAATAATTCTATAGAGAGAAAATGTGTGTCCGAGGTTAGGGAAGGCACCCGGTAGTTGCCGGTGATTCTACAAACGGATGATATTTAACCTATTGCCTCGCCTCCCTCATTAGAGAAGTTTAAGAAAGTCTGTCGTTAAAAAACCTGTTCCTCTTGAAGAAGAACAGGTTGCTATTTATAAAACTCGTCGTTGACATAAATTGTGGAAACGTGATATAATTTAAGAAATGTTATATCCTCCGTGATCTCGTATCAAAAATGAAGCCTCAACAGTCAATAAGCCCTCGGTAGAAATTTCCGAGGGTCAACTTTTTTATGACAACAGTTTTTCCTCGCTAATGTCGGCGATACCTAACTCGCCCCCATATGTTGACGTTGATCTGATTCCGTCTGCTTCAAAAGTCTGCATATTGTTACTCCTGAGTGCATAAAAACCAATCATCAATGATTTAGGACCGTCCGATTTTGTATAGTCAGTAATACACCCAATTCTGTAACCAAATCTCCGCACTCGTATGCGACTGCTGGAAGATGTGGTGCGCGCTGGGCCTCTAGCTGGAGGATAGCTGATCCAGGGTGAGAAGTCGCTGTAGTGTCATGCAAAAAGAATCACCCCATATTTACCATCTTGAACTGCTGCACAAACTGAAGGGTATGTTGTAAGCAACCTAATCAGGGCTTGTTTTAGGCCAGGAATCGTCGGTTGATTAACGCCGATTTGAATGGCTCTCATACAACACCATCCACAAGGCTATCATGGAGGCTTTTAAGAACGGCAGAATCGAACTTATTTCTGCACCCAGTCAGCTTGCATTGATTTGTGGTAGGCAAGTAGTCCGCTCAGCATGCACCCTTGGCTATAAACGAACCGAATAGAAATAAAACAAAATAGCTTTAGTGGTTCTCTCGCTAAATACTTGAGAATTATGGTTCTCCTGAAATCAGCAATTCCAGTCGTTTAGCTGCCTTCAGAATCTCGTTTCGGTTCTTACGAACTTAGCGAGAAGACCATTTGGATAGTGTACTATTGGAACTTAATAAATTATTTGACATATAAACGCTCGAAGGGGATTGTCAAATCCCCGTTGGTTGGTCTGGATTGACAAATTCAGACCGAGCACACTATATGGCAATTATTTAGTTAAAGTCCAATAGTTGAAGCCAACTTTTACTCCGAAGGAGGTTAAACTCTGACCCATTGAAAAAAGAATCGTTTCTTAACAAGACGGGTTGGTGAAACTGCCAACTCGTCTTGTGTTTAACCAAGCTTTCAAGTT
>JAHDWA010000023.1:0-77572 GCA_023382535.1 Anaerolineae bacterium
CCCTATTTATGCAAGTTCGTTGCCACTATTTTGGCCTAAATTTTGGTAACTAATCCGAACGAAGATGGAGGAAAGACAGAAATGTTAACCAAAAATGCTCGCTTATTTCTTTTTCTGCTCATAATCTTGCTCATGATCTCGGCCTGTGCTCCGGCGGCGACACCCGCGCCAACGGAAGCTCCAGCCGCGCCCACCGAAGCCGCTGTCCAGCCCACTGAGGCGCCGGCAGAACCTACTGAAGCTCCTGCTCCGACGGAAGAAGCCGCCCCAGCCACCGAGGAACCGGCGGCCGCGGCGACGGAAGAAGCTACGGCTGGCGGTGAGTCAATCAAGATCGGGGCGATGTACAATGTGACGGGGGGGATGTCCTCGATTGATGCGCCGGGGTTGAACGGGATGAAGCTGGCAGCGGAGGAGATCAACGCGGCTGGCGGGGTGCTGGGCCGTCCCATAGAAATAGTGGCGATAGACGGCAAGACGGACCAGACGGCGGTGACGAACGCGGTTTCGGAGATGATCGAAGTGAACCAGGTGGTGGCGATTGGCGGGTTGAACGACTCGACCTTTGCCCTGGCCGCAGGACCGATTGCCCAGACGGCGGGGATACCGTTTGTGACCGCTGGGGCGACGCTGCCGACCTTGCCGGAACAGGTGGGAGACCATTTCTTCATGGTCCCGTTTGGGGATGACACCCAGGCGTATGCGGTGGCCGATTATGCGATGGATGAGTTGAAAGCGAAGACGGCCTACATGCTGGTGGACCAGGCGTATGACTTCACCACGGCCCTGGCGAGTTTCTTCAAGGAGCGGTGGCAAGAACGCGGCGGGGAGATTGTGTTGGAAGACATCTACCAGTCGGGCGACACCGATTTCTCGGCTCAGATTGCCCGGCTGAAAGCGCTCGATCCGCAGCCGGATGTGCTGTTCGTCTCGGCCATTCCGAACGAGGCAGGCATCACCACGCTGCAAATTCGGGAAGCAGGCTTGACCCAGCCGATCCTGTCGGGAGATGGGTTTGACACGCCGCTGATAGGGGAAGTGGCCGGCGAGCAGGCCGATGCGGTCTACTACTCGACCCACGCTTCGCTGGACAATCCGGCGGAGAAGGTGACCAACTTCGTGGCGGGTTATGAAGCAGCCTACGGCAACAAGCCGGAGAACGCTTTTGCCGCCCTGGGTTATGACATGATGAACCTGATTGCCGATGCCATCGAGCGGGCCGGCGAGGCTGACCCGGCGGCCATTCGTGAGGCGTTGGCAGCGACGGAAGGCTTTGAAGCGGTGACCGGGACGATCACCTATCCCGAAGGCCAGCGCAAGCCAACCAAATCGGTCACCATCATCCAGGTTCAGGATGGCCAGTACTCCTTCGCCGCCGAAGTAACGCCAGGGGCAGGTGAAGAGGCTGCTGCACCTGCTGAGGAAGCCCCAGCGAGTGGTGAGTCAATCAAGATCGGGGCGATGTACAATGTGACGGGGGGGATGTCCTCGATTGATGCGCCGGGGTTGAACGGGATGAAGCTGGCAGCGGAGGAGATCAACGCGGCTGGCGGGGTGCTGGGCCGTCCCATAGAAATAGTGGCGATAGACGGCAAGACGGACCAGACGGCGGTGACGAACGCGGTTTCGGAGATGATCGAAGTGAACCAGGTGGTGGCGATTGGCGGGTTGAACGACTCGACCTTTGCCCTGGCCGCAGGACCGATTGCCCAGACGGCGGGGATACCGTTTGTGACCGCTGGGGCGACGCTGCCGACCTTGCCGGAACAGGTGGGAGACCATTTCTTCATGGTCCCGTTTGGGGATGACACCCAGGCGTATGCGGTGGCCGATTATGCGATGGATGAGTTGAAAGCGAAGACGGCCTACATGCTGGTGGACCAGGCGTATGACTTCACCACGGCCCTGGCGAGTTTCTTCAAGGAGCGGTGGCAAGAACGCGGCGGGGAGATTGTGTTGGAAGACATCTACCAGTCGGGCGACACCGATTTCTCGGCTCAGATTGCCCGGCTGAAAGCGCTCGATCCGCAGCCGGATGTGCTGTTCGTCTCGGCCATTCCGAATGAAGCGGGGATCACGACCTTGCAGATCCGGGAAGCAGGCTTGACCCAACCGATCCTGTCGGGAGATGGGTTTGACACGCCGCTGATAGGGGAAGTGGCGGGCGAGCAGGCCGACGCGGTCTACTACTCGACCCACGCCTCGTTGGACAATCCGGCGGATAAGGTAGCCAACTTTGTGGCCGGTTATGAAGCGGCTTATGGCAACAAGCCGGAGAATGCCTTTGCCGCGTTGGGGTATGATATGATGAACCTGATTGCCGATGCTATCGAGCGGGCGGGCGAGGCCGATCCGGCGGCTATCCGTGATGCCTTGGCAGCGACGGAAGGCTTTGAGGCAGTGACCGGGACGATCACCTATCCTGAAGGCCAGCGCAAGCCGGCCAAGTCAGTCACCATCATCCAGGTTCAGGATGGCCAGTACTCCTTCGCCGCCGAAGTGAACCCTTGATTGTATTTCATGCCGGAGTGGAGTGCAGATAATCGTCTGCACTCCTACCGGCAAGAAAGGAATAGATTCTTGTGAACACCCCGGAAAGTATTGTAACTGCCGCTTCTGCCGCCAAGGTCCGCCTGATTCGTTTTCTCTACTGCGATAACGGCTGTACCATTCGCGGCAAATTGGCCCACATTGATCACTTGGCCTCGCGCCTAGAAAGCGGTATCGGTCTGACCGTCGCTATGCAGGCGATGAACATGCTCGACCAGTTGCAGCCGGTCGAAGGCATGGGGCCGGTGGGCGAAATCCGCCTGGTGCCTGATCCCGACAGTTTCGTTATTTTGCCCTACGCGCCCCACAGCGCGGCCATGATGTGTGACATGTTGGCCCTGAATCACCAACCCTGGGGCGCTTGCCCGCGCAGTTTTCTCAAGCGCATGATCGCTCGTGCCGCTGCCGAGGGATTGACCATCCAGGCGTCGTTTGAAAATGAGTTTAGCCTCTTCTACCCTGACGAAAGCGGCGAATATGTCCCCGTTGATACCGGCCTTTGTTTCAGCTCTATCTCGATGACCGCTGCGGCGGAGGTGATGAATGATATTGTCGCCGCATTTGAAGCGCAAAATATCCCGATAGACGCCTACTATCCCGAACTCGGCCACGGCCAGCACGAACTGCCCCTCCGCCACGCTCCCGCTCTTCGCGCCGCCGATAACCAGATTTGGTTCCGCGAGACAGTGCGAAACGTAGCCAACCAGCATAACATGCTGGCCTCGCTGGCCCCCAAGCCGATGCCCGACCAGGCTGGTAATGGCTGTCATATCCACTGGAGTGTCTGGGACGCCGCAGGGAAAACCAATTTATTCTATGACCCCAACGATCGTTACAAGTTGAGCCAACTGGCCTATCAATTTGTGGCCGGGGTTTTGGCTCACCTACCGGGCCTGCTGGCGTTGACCGCTCCCAGCTTCAATTCCTACCGCCGCTTGCAGCCTCACTTTTGGAGCAGCGCCTACACCGCCTGGGGGCCGGACAACCGCGAGGCCGCCGTCCGCGTCGCCTCCGGGCTGTGGGGCCACGAACCTGACAGCGTCAATGTGGAACTCAAAGCCAGCGATCCGAGCAACAACCCTTACCTGGCTTTGGGCGGGCTAATTGCCGCCGGTCTGGATGGCCTCGCTCGCCGGTTAGACCCCGGCGATCCGACCCTGGTTGACCCCGGCAACTTCAGCGATGAAGAGCGAGCCAAACGCGGCATCCAGCGCTATCCCACCACCCAGGCCGAGGCCCTCGACGCGCTGGAAAAAGACCAGGTGCTGCTCGACGCTTTAGGGCCGGAGTTGAGCGCCTCCTACCTGGCGGTTAAGCGTTCTGAATATGCCGCTTTCGCCTCCGAAGATTTGGATTTTGAAATCAAGCACCATCTTTACAAATTTTAGGCCAGACAGATGGATTTAAATTCTATTCCTATCATTGACCATCACGCTCACTCTCTTTTGAAGCCAGAGGCCACCGCCAACGCGGCCAGCTTCCGCCAATGGTTTACCGAGTCAACGGACCCTGAAATTCACACCCGCCACGTGCCCCACAGTCTCTTTTTCCGCACGGGGCTGCGCTGGCTGGCCGAACTGCTCGGTTGCGAACCCACGCTGGAAGCATATCTGGCGGCCCGTGCTGCCCAGTCCTACAACGCCTGGGTGTGTCGCCTTTTCCAGGACGCCAATATCAGCATTTTGCTGTGCGATTACGGCTATCAAGGCGCTGACAGCTATAACCACGCCGAGCTGCAAGCCTTATTGCCCTGCCGCGTCGAGCCGATGCTGCGCCTGGAAGTGCTGGCGCAGGACCTGATTGTCCAGCACGATACCTTTGAGCAGATGGTAGAGGCTTTCACGGCAACAGTTAGCCAGGCCCGCGCGAATGGCTACGTGGCCCTGAAAAGCATTATTGCTTACCGGACCGGCCTGGACATCGCTCCGGCCTCGCGGGAAGATGCCGCTACGGCTTTTGTACCCCTGAAAGAGGAAGCGCGCCGGGCCGGTCATGTTCGCCTGGCCAGCAAACCTTTGGGTGATTATCTGGTCAACCGGGCCTTAGAGCAGGCCGAAGCCCAGGAGCTACCGTTCCAATTCCATACCGGCTTCGGCGACAGCGACGCCGATCTGCGCGCGGCTAACCCGCTTCACCTGCGCCGCGTGATCGAGCAGGTCCGCTGCCCGCTGGTCTTGCTGCATGCCGGCTGGCCCTTCTACCGTGAGTTGGCTCACCTGGCCGCCATTTATCCCAATGTCTGGATGGACCTCTCTCTGGCGATTCCCTTTGCTACTACCGGTATTCCGGCCATGCTGCGCGACATCCTGGGCATGGCCCATTTTAGCAAAATCATGTTCGCCACCGATGCCTTTGTCATGCCGGAAATTTTCTGGCTGGCCGCTCGCTGGGGACGTTGGGGCCTGGGGCGCGTGCTGGATGAATTCATCGCCGAGGATTTTCTCAGCTCCGCCGAAGCCTGGACCGCCGCCGAAGCCATTCTGGGCGAAAATGCACGCAGCCTGTATCGTTTGTGATTTAAGAAGGTAAAAACTAAAAAGTCCACAGATGGACACAGATCGCCCCAGATTTTTATCTGGGTTTGCCATGTCTACCTGTGGACTGGTTTTTACTTTTCCCCGTCAGGGCACTCTAACCAATCCCATCTGGGCGAAGTGACGGTCAAAACTGAAAGCCTGTTCGATGGTGCGCTGTCGAGCCAGCACCAAGCAGGCGCAGTCAGTGTAACTCCACGCCTTGTCGGTATAATGACCGAAAAGGCGCCACGTTTCCTGCTCTTCTGCCGCTGAAAAAATTACCATCTCCACAAAGCGGCTGTTCCGCAACCGCAGCCCCAGTTGCAGAGCGACCTGCATCCCCAGCCGAGCTTTGACCAGGGTCATGGTTTCGTCAAAAACATGGTTGGATAGTAACAGACTCCCCACCGCCGCATGGGCTTTTAGGAAGTTTGCTGCCTGATGATGGTGAGGATCTCCCCGATCCACCACTGCGTACAACCCACTGGTGTCAGCTATCACCGGCATTGTCTTCGGCTACCTTTAAGAAGGGACGATTCTGCCAATCGGTGCGATAGAGAAACTGGTCCAGGTTTTCACTGGTAATACCGTCGTTGGGGCCTTCGCCCAGGCCGATAATCCCCCACAAGGGATCATCGGCCCATCCTTGCGCCTGGCGGCGTTCAATTCCCTCGGTGAGCAGTTGCCGTAACAGGGCCGACATGCTGAGCGATTGCCGCTCGGCCTCTTCGGCTAACCATTGATGCTGCCATTCTTCTAAAATGATTTGAGCGCGTTTCATAAGTGTAACCGCTGTTACGCATATTAATTACACACTTATTATACACACTTCTTCTTTAGGTGTCAAGTCTTTTGGGATAAAGCAGGGCTATAACCCCAGTTCCAATCAACAGGATCACCATGGCTATCGCCATCCAATTCATTTTTCTGGGAGTAATCATCCCGGTGATGGGCAAACCATCCGGGGGAAGCCCAGCAACAGTTTCAGACAGCGTAGTTGTGCTGGTCAGGGATTGGGTGACAGTTACCGCCTCAGATATATTTATCTCATTACCTGATATGGAATCATACTTATCCAGAACATCCAAACTTTCGTTGATTCTCTGGCTAATCTCGGTCGCAGTAGGGGCTGCCTCGCCCGTGGAAGCCGATGTGTCGTTTCCTCCAGCTTGGGCGCCATTCTCGACAGAGGGCGTCGTTTCGAAAGTTCCAGCGTCAGTCGTCGGTACGGTACCGGCCACGGCTGTAACCTCTTTGGGGGGAACCGTAGAGGCTGAGTCAGCCTGGATATGGTCAGAGGTAGTGGTGAGGCTCGCTTCTGTTCCGTCTTGGGTTAATGTTGGAGTACTGGTTTGGCGAGTTGCGGTCAGGGGGGGGGCAGAGCTGGTTGCGGTAGGAGTAGCAGGTGTTGTGCGGTTATCTTCAGGAGCAGGAGAGGTGGGGAGGGTCCACTCATCTCCCTGAAATTCGGCAGGGGTGCTGGGAGCGATAGGCGTAGCGGGTTCGGTGGGAGCGGGCGTTTCGACGCGGGCTACAGCGGTTGAGGGTAAGGGGGCCGGCTCCAGCAGCAGGGCAGCCCCCGCCGTAACCAACAGCAGGGTCAGCAGCAGCAGTAAGACCGCCCGCTTTTTTTTCTTAATTTGTCCCTCTAAAAGAAGGTCATCTTCCATCAGGGGCCTCGCTGGGCCCAATCACGAGCCTGCTCCACCCACGACTCGATATTGACCCGCTGCCACTTTTTGATACTGAGCAGGCGCCGGATCTGGGCAGGATCAGCCGTGGCTAACTGCTTGTAAGTATTGATCCCGGCGTCACGCAGTTTCCACTGAAAGATCGGCCCAATTCCTTTGATCACCATCAAATTATCAGGATGAGACCGCTGGTAAGCCTCGAACTCTTTACGCAGGCTGTCTATTTGGACATCCGTTGTGACCAGTTGCCGCCGCGCTTCTCGCAGTTCTTCATCGCGCTGGCGCAGAAAGTCGGTTAAAAGTTCTGAAGATGAATTATTGCCAGGGCCTCCAGAATTTAGGCGAAGGGCCGTACTGGCTTCTGGCTCGCCCAGG
This sequence comes from Anaerolineae bacterium, assembly GCA_023382535.1. The sequence continues at coordinate 7,133 of JAHDWA010000023.1, forward strand.
GGTAATCTTTCGGGCACGGAGAGCTGGATGACCGGCGGATTCACCGCTCCCAACTCTCGCAACTGGCGCTGCAATTCCCGATTCTTGCGATAGGCCTCGTCAATCCACCACTCGCTGACAAAACCAACAATGGCCCCGGCGACCAGGAGGACCACCCCTATGAGCAGGCCGGTGGAAATGCCGGCGCTAAAAGTACCCAAAGCCCAGGCAATGATAAAACCAATGGCCAAACCAAGTAAAAGCAGGGCTAACCCAGGAATAAGCGCCATAGCCGGTTTCCTTTCTAATTCTAATGGTTTCCAGCAGTGAAATTTTACTTAAATGGCTGACATTGGATGGGTGACAGCAAACAAACAATAGCGGTGGAATAAAAATTAAAAGAGTCAAATATTTCTAATTCATATCATAACATAAAGCGAGTAATCCTGCAACGGAGTTAATAAATTCGACCGGCCCTAATGAGGCGGCTTGAGGAGCAAGATATCTACTGGCTCATATTATTCCAGGGTTGGAATTTATCCTAGCTTCATCATTTAGGGCTTGACAACAAATTGTTTCCATGTTAAAATGTGAACGTTCACATTGTGAACGTTCACATTTTTTATCTTCTGTTTTCCTCTCACTTCACTTACTTTCGAAAAGACAGGTTAGTCCAGTGACCAAGCCAATGAAGCGGGTCACAATTAAAGATGTTGCCGTTCGCGCGGGTGTTTCTTACCAAACCGTGTCTCGGGTTATCAACAACCAACCGGGGGTTGTTGAAAGTACCCGGCAGCGCGTCGAACAAGCTATTGCCGAGTTGAATTACCGGCCTAATCTGGCTGCCCGTAGTCTACCCCGTCATCGTTCTAATATAATTGGCCTCATTGTTCCCTATGATGCTGATTACCTCTTTAGAGATCCTAATTTGCTGGCCCAAATCAGCAGTATTGACGCCGAGGCTAATGCCTGCGGTTATAACTTGTTGCTGTCCACGGCGGCCGGTTCTGATAACGGTCTGGACGCTTACGATCGCTTTGTGCGCAATCGGGTAGCTGATGGCGCGTTGGTGGTTGAAACGGCTGCGGGCGCAGCGGGTAATCAACTGCTCAGTCAAAATAACTATTTCTACGTGAGTCTGGGTTATGATCTGAGCCACACCCGCAAATATTTTGTGCATGCCGATGACCGGCACGGCGCTGGCGAAGCTACCCGGCATCTACTCCACAAAGGACATCGCCGTATAGGTATCATCAATGGCCCGCCGATTGGTGCAGTGGGCGCTACTCAAGAGCGACTAACCGGCCACCTGGAAGCTCTGGCCGAAGCTGATATTGTTTTTGATCCTTGCCTGATGGTTTATGGCGATTACACTCGCCCGAGTGGACAAAAAGCCGCAGAAAAGCTATTGGCCTTGCCTAACCCACCCACAGCTATTTTTGCTTTTAACGATCGCATGGCGATGGGGGCTGTCTGGAGGCTGAAATCGGTCGGTTTGCGTGTGCCGGAAGACGTCGCCGTAGTTGGCTTTGATGATATTCCCGCCGCCGCCGATTTCAGCCCGCCGCTAACAACGGTTCGCCATTCCGGGATGCAAGTAGGCCAGGCAGCCGCGCAAATGCTTTTTAAGCTCATTCATGGGGCGCCGGTCGAGAGTTCAGAAGTTATTTTGCCTGCTGAATTGATCGTGCGACAATCGTCTTAACTGCTCTAGAATCTTGGGAGGAGGTGATGTCCAGTCCTCAGAAAGTAAGCAAGAGACAATTAACGCATTCTCAAATGTAAATGGGGTTTTTATTAATTTGACACAGGAGTGAGAAAAATGAATAAGTTTCCCTTTAAAGCACTGGTGCTTTTGACCAGCGTCGTCACCCTGGCCCTGATGGCCGCTTGTGGCACTGCTCCCACCCCCGAAACTATCACCAAAGTAGAAACGGTGGTAGTGGAAAAAGAGGTTGAAAAAGAAGTCAAAGTCGTTGAAACTGTTCAAGTAGAAAAGATGGTGGAGGTTGAGAAAGAAGTTGTCAAGGCCGTTTCACCCGTCCTTTACAACTCATACCAGAGCGACCCGGCGCCGCGCGAGTTTATCGAGTCGGTTGTGGCTAACTGGAATGAGCAGCATCCCGATATGCCGGTAGACATTTCGATCATCAATCACGAGGACTTCAAGCAAGCCCTGCGCGCTTACCTGACCGCCGATCCGGCCCCCGATGTGTTGGACTGGTTTGCCGGCAATCGCGCCCGTTTCTTTATTGACCGGGGCCTGATCCTGGACATCTCCTCGATGTGGCAGGATAACAAGTTCAATGAAGCTTATGCCCCTGGCTTCCAGGCGCTGGCTACCTATAACGACAAGCAGTATTTCATGCCAACTTCCTACTACTGGTGGGCCATCTACTACCGGCCTTCTCTATTCGAGGAAGCCGGTATTGCCCAGGCGCCAGAAACCTGGGATCAACTGCTCGACGCTTGCGACAAGCTCAACGAGTCCGGCGTCACCCCCATCACCATCGGTGCGCGTTTCAAATGGCCGGCGGCAGCCTGGTTTGATTACCTGAATATGCGCACCAACGGCCCCGAATTCCACATTGACCTGATGGACCTCAAAGTGCCCTACACCGACGAGCGGGTGAAGAAGACCTTCGAACACTGGGCGGAGTTGATTGACCACAAGTGCTTCATTGAAGACCCGGCGGCCTTCGATTGGCAAGAGGCGGTAGACCCGATGGTTCAAGGCGAGGCCGCCATGTATTTGATGGGGGCCTTTATTATCGACTCCTATCCCGACGAGGCCGAAAATGATCTTGACTTCTTCCGCTTCCCCATTATTGATCCTGATATGCCCGTCGGCGAGGACGCTCCCACCGATGGTTACTTTATGTCTGCTAATGCCAAAAACCCCGAAGCCGGTCAGCAATTCCTGGCTTACCTTGGCTCCAAGGAAATCCAACAACGGTTGTTAGACGAGCTCAAACGCCTGCCGACCCGCACCGATGTGGACATCTCCCAGGCTCCTGAGGCTACGCAGAAAGGTATCAAGCTGATCCAATCCGCCGATTATATCGCCCAATTCTACGACCGCGATACCACCCCGCCGATGGCCGAAGCAGGTATGGATGGCTTCATGCGCTTCTGGGATGACCCTTCCAGCATTGATCAGATTCTGGAAGATTTGGAAGCAGAGCGCCAGCGAATTCTGGAAGAAGAAGCCGAGTAAACCAAGCTGTTTTGAAGGGTAGGAACTCTGGGAACTTACCTTGAGTTCTCCAGAGTACATCCGGGCGTAAATAGGCCCAGAGTTAGACCTCCCTAAATCCCCCCTGTCAGGGGGACTTCTAAAGCCTCCCCCCTACAAGGGGGGAGGTTGGAGGAGGGTCTGAAACAGGATAACTATGGCTTTATTTACGCATCACTGTACTAGTTCCCATGCTTTCATTGTTTCTTGGGTTTTGGCCAAAAAGGAGCAAGTATGCAAACCACAGATGAACCTTCGGTCGGCCAGGCTCATGCGGAGGTAGAAGGTCAAAGGGTGAGGGCGTCAAACTATTCCGTCGCTAAACCTTTGATCCCGCCAGTGGCGATCCCTTACCTGTTCCTGCTCCCCGCGCTGGTGCTGTATTTGGTCTGGATTATTGGACCGACCCTGTACACGATCTATCTGAGCCTGACCGATTGGGACGGAATTTCAACGCCAAATTTCATTGGCTTTCAAAATTTCACCCGGCTTTTTCAGCGCGACCGCACCTTTATCGAGGCGCTGACCAACAACTTACGCTGGCTGGTGGTTTTCATTACCGTGCCGACCACGGTCGGCCTGGGTATGGCTCTCATCTTCAATACCGACATACGCGGCGGCCGTTTTTACAAAGTCAGCATTTACGCGCCGTTGGTGCTCTCACTGCCGGTGATTGGGTTGATTTGGGCCTGGCTTTACAATCCCCGCCTCGGCCTGATCAATGCTTTCCTCACCTCTGTCGGAGTGGAGGACCCACCAGGCTGGCTGGGTGATCGGGAGCTGGCGATCTGGTGTGTCATTGCTGCGGCTGTCTGGCGTCAGGTAGGCTATGTTATGGTGCTGTATCTGGCCGGGCTGAAGAACATTGACCCCAGCCTGATTGATGCGGCCCTGGTGGATGGAGCCAATCGCTGGAATTTGTTCCGCCATGTGGTCTTACCCCTCCTCGCTCCGGTAACGACCATCATCGTCGTCATTTCGATCATCGACTCGTTGCGGGCCTTTGACCTGGTTTCTATTATGACCCGCGGCGGGCAGAGTACCCAGGTTTTGGCCAATTTTATGTATATAGAAGCTTTTAACAACTATCGCATGGGCTATGGCGCAGCTATTGCCGTGGTTTTGTTTGCTATCAGCCTGATCTTCATCGGTTTTTACCTGTCCCGTACCGTCAAAGATGAATTGGAATATTAGGAGGCCGTTATGAGCAGTTTCACTGAATCCAAATCGGTTACGGGCCTGTCGCCAACCCAGAGTCGCTTGATAGAAGTGATCAAGTATGCCGGTTTAACGCTGTTGACCGTGCTCTGGCTATTACCCGTTATCGCCGCGTTGATTACCTCCTTTCGCACGATGGATGACATCACCTTGAACGGTTTCTGGAGCCTGCCCGGCCAACTGGTGGCCGATAATTTTATTGTCGCCTGGACCAACGCCCGCGTCTCGACTTACCTGCTGAACAGTTTTATCATCACCCTGCCGGCGCTTGCGGGCATGTTGTTCCTCTCGTCACTATCGGCCTATGCGCTGGCCCGTTTTCGTTTCCGGGGCAACCTCTTTATCTATTTCATGTACGTGGCCGGAACGATGCTGCCTTTTCAAATCCTGATGCTGCCGGTTTTCCGTCTGACCAATGCGCTGGGTTTGTTCGACACCTACCTTTCCCTGATCCTGATCCACACCGCCTTTCAATTGGGCTTTTGCACCTTTGTCCTCCGCAATTTCATGCGCACCGTGCCTCATGAGATTCTCGACGCCGCCCGTGTGGATGGCTGCAGCGAGTTTCGTATTTACTGGCAAATCATCCTTCCTTTGACGCTGCCGGCCCTGGCGGCTCTGGCTACGCTGGAGTTTACCTGGGTCTTCAATGACTATCTGTGGGCTATCATCCTGCTTCGTTCCGACACGCTCCGCCCTGTGACCGCCGGCCTGGCCACCCTGCGCGGGCAATTCAATACCGACTGGCCGGTCATTACCGCTGGTGCATTACTGGCCACGGTACCCACCCTGATAGTATTTATCTTTCTACAGCGTTACTTTATCCAGGGCTTGACCCTCGGCTCGAGCAAGTAACCCAGCCCTTCTAAAAAGGTTTTGCCTCACGAGCGACGTGGTGCGTGGCGATAAATTAATGAACGGAACACGCACCACGCAGCACGCTCCTGTTTCAAAAATTCTAACATGGAAAGAATATGTTCAATGAACGATAATATCTACCTCCCCGACTGGGAAAACCCGCAGGTGGTCGGCATCAATAAACTGCCGGCCCATGCCACCTTGATCCCCTATCCCGATGAATCTTCCGCTCTGACCTGCCGCCGGGATGCGTCCCCTTACTTTTTACTGCTCAACGGGCAGTGGAAATTCCACCTGGCCCCCAATCCCGCCTCCGTCCCCGCCGGTTTTTATCAGCCCGATTTTGATGTCACCGCTTGGGCCGATATTACCGTACCGGGCAATTGGGAGATGCAGGGTTACGATAAGCCCATCTACACCAATGTCAAAATGCCCTTCGCCGCCAACCCGCCCTATGTGCCCCACGATGATAACCCGACCGGCCTTTTCCGTCAGACTTTCACCCTGCCCGCCGATTGGCAGGGGCGGCAGGTCTTTATCTGCTTCGACGGCGTCGAGTCGGCCTTCTACTTGTGGCTCAACGGGCGGCAGGTTGGCTTTAGCAAAGGTTCGCGCATGCCGGCTGAATTTGATGTGACCCCCTACCTGCAACCCGGCCCCAATAACCTGGCCGTGATGGTCATCCGCTGGTCCGACGCCAGCTACATCGAAGACCAGGATTATTGGTGGCTGACCGGTATCTTCCGCGATGTCTATCTGTATGCCACGCCCAAAGTCCATATCTTTGATTTCTTTGCCCGGACCGAATTTGACCCGGATTTCCGCGAAGCTACCCTTCGAGTTCAGGCCACTGTCAACTTCTACGATGCGCCTGCTCCGGCCAACTATCGTGGCAAATTGAGCATCTTTGACCCGGCTCCTCCTGATTATTGGGTTGCGGTGCAGCTCTACGACGCCGAGGGCCAGGCTGTTTTTGACGAATCCATTTCCCGGCCCGTTATTGTGTCTGATTGGAACCCAACCCGGGTCAAACTGGCCCAGGTGGTCACCAATCCCCGGCTGTGGTCTGCCGAAACTCCTTACCTTTACACCCTGGTCATCTCGCTCAAAAATGCGGCCAATGAAACCATCGAGGCCGAAAGCTGTAAAGTCGGCTTCCGCCAGGTCGAAATCAAGGGCCGTGAAATTCTGATTAACGGCCAGCCGGTGTTGCTTAAGGGAGTCAATCGCCACGATTTTCACGACAGCCTGGGCCGGGCCGTGCCCGAGGAAACCATGCTGACCGACATAAAGTTGATGAAACAGTTTAATCTCAACGCCGTTCGCGCCAGTCACTACCCTAACGATACCCGTTGGTACGATCTGTGCGACCAATACGGCCTGTATGTCATTGACGAAGCCGACCTGGAGTGTCACGCCGTTTACAACAAACTCGCCCATGACTCACGCTGGACAAGCGCCTTTATAGACCGGGGCCAGCGTCTGGTGGAACGCGACAAAAACCATCCCTGCGTTATCTTCTGGTCGCTGGGCAACGAGAGCGGCTATGGCCCCAACCACGACGCTATGGCTGGCTGGATCCGCGGCTACGACCCCAGCCGCCCGCTCCACTACGAAGGCGCCATTTCCCAATACTCCGCCTTATTGAACGCGGCCGAACAGCCGGTAGAGGCCGATCAACACATCCCCGGCGCCGAGCAGGAAATAGGCCGGCGGCTGGGCTGGCGGCAGGGCTTCCTGGCCACCGACGTTGTCTCTCCCATGTACCCTTCCGTTGATCACATCATCGCCTACGCCCAGGACCCAGCCAACACCCGCCCCTTGGTTATGTGCGAATACGCCCACTCGATGGGCAACAGCACCGGCAACCTCAAAGAGTATTGGGAGGCCATCGAAACCTGCCACGGCCTGCAAGGCGGCTTTATCTGGGATTGGGTGGATCAAGGTATCCGCCAGGTTGACAGCCAGGGGCGGCCGTACTGGGCCTATGGCGGCGACTTCGGCGACGAAATCAACGATGGCAACTTCTGTCTTAACGGCCTGGTTGGACCCGACCGCACGCCCCACCCGGCCCTGTATGAGTATAAAAAAGTTTTGCAGCCGGTCGGTATTAAGCTTACAGACCTGACCGGGCTTAAAGATGGCTCCATCCAGCTTGAAATTACCAACAAACAATACTTTACCGATTTAAACAGCTTCAGCGGAACCTGGGAAGTTTCGGTTGACGGGGTAGTTGCTCAGCGCGGTGACTTACCCACTCTGGCTCTACTGCCGCAGAGCAGCCAGCAGGTCAAACTGGCCCTCACGCCGCCGCAGTTACCACCGGGCGCAGAATGTTTCTTAACCGTCCGTTTTACCCTGGCCGTGGATACGCCCTGGGCCGCCAAAGGCCACGAAGTCGCCTGGGAGCAGTTCAAACTGCCGCTGGCCGTACCGCCGCTCCTACTCGTCCCGGAGCAAATGCCCCCTCTGTCGCTCACTCAAACCCATGACCAAATCATTGTCAACGGGCTGGATTTTGAATTGGTCTTTGACCGGGCGGCAGGCCGGATTACGACCTTTGCCTACCAGGGACAGCCATTGTTGGTTTCCGGGCCGGCGCTCAACCTGTGGCGAGCCGCCACCGACAACGACGGCTTCAAATTGTGGCCTGACCGGGCAGATAAAGTGCTGTCTGAATGGTTGAAAGCAGGCCTCGACAGGCTGGCCTTCCAGCCCGAACGGGTCACGGTCGAGCAGCTCCAACCGCAGGTGGTCCGCCTCACCGCCTGGCTCATTGGCCAGGCTCCCGGCAGTGCCGACGAAGTTACCCACCAGCAGACTTTCACCATTTACGGCAGCGGCGCCGTCATCATCGAGAACATCGTTGACGCCAGGCTCAAGCTAACCACCTTGCCGCGTGTCGGCCTGACGCTGCAACTGCCCGGCGGTTTTGAAAACTTCACCTGGTTCGGGCGTGGTCCCCATGAAAATTATATTGACCGCAACACCGGCGCTGCCGTTGGGCTGTATCACAGCACGGTAGCTGAACAGCATGTCCCTTATGTAATGCCCCAGGAGAACGGTCTAAAAACCGAAGTACGCTGGCTAACCCTGACCAACCAGGCCGGCCTCGGGTTACTGGTGGCCGGCGCGACCCCGCTGGAGGCCAGTGCCAGCCATTACACCGCCGCCGATCTCTACCAGGCGCTCCACACCAACGAATTGACCCCTCGGGCTGAGGTCATCCTCAATCTCGACTATCGGCAGTGCGGCCTGGGAGGGGCCAGTTGCGGGCCGGGCACGCTGCCTCAATACCTGGTTCAACCGGGAACTTATCAGTTCACCGTCCGGCTGCGGCCGTTTGTTGCCGGAGCAGAAAATCCGCTTACAATTAGCCGGCAAAGATGGTAAGCCATCTTATTTACACCAACCTGGATTTTAGATATAGTCCTCTAGGAAAATTTTCGCCGGGATTAGGGGATTGGGGGATGAAAAATAAAGGAAAAATCTCCTAATCACCTAATCCCGGCCCAAAATCATTGGGGAAAAATTTTTCTGGACATTTATAATTACCAACTATGCCAAAACCCTTCCTCCTCGGTATTGACCAGGGGACCAGTGGCAGCCGCGCCCTCATTCTGGATGACGAGGGACAGGTTCGCGGCTACGGCTATCGTCCCCTGGCGCGGCTTTACCCGCAACCCGGCTGGGTGGAACAAGACCCGGATGCCGTGGTTGCCGGTGTTGCCGAAGTCATCGCCGAAGCCATAGATCGCGCAGGCTGCCGCCCTGGCGAGATTGCCGCCGGCGGGATTGCCTGCCAGCGCAACACCGATTTTATCTGGGATGCTCGCACCCGTCGCCCTACTGCCCCGGCCATTACCTGGCAGGATTTGCGAACCATGCCTTTGCTCACTGAACTGGCCGCCTGGCCTCAAGCTGACCAGCGCCGGCAGCGACTTGGTTACTTTCCCGGCCCGTACAGCTCCTCGCTCCACCTGGCCTGGCGCATGCGTAACAACCCGGAGGTGGCTGCAGCCCTGCGCGCCGACCACGCCCGGATCGGCTTCTCGGCGGCCTGGCTGCTGGCGGCGATGGGCCAGCCACGCAGCCACGTCATGGATTTCTCCCTGGTTCAAGCGATGGGCTTGTATGACTTCCGGGCTGGACGCTACTGGAACGAGTGGCTGGATTTGCTCGGTATCCCCCCTGTTCCCTTACCGCAAGCCGTCCCAACCATATCCGATTTTGGGACGTTGGCTGTTACCGCCTCCGCTGGCTTAACCGCAGACATACCCATCTTGGCGATGATTGGCGACCAGCAATCCGCCCTCTTCGGCTATGACTGCCGCAGTCCTGGCGACGCCGAATGTACCCTGGGCACAGCCTCCTTCGTCAACGTCTGCCTGGGCAACCAGGCCCCTGAGTCGGACAAGGTCAATATCTACTTCGCCTGGTCCCTCCCCATGATCGTCGACCGCCGACCGCCGAGTGCGAAGCCTCCCTTTGGGACCACCGACCACCAAACAACGACTAGGGTTCACCAATCCAAAATACCCAAAGGCCGCGATAGCGAAAATCCAAAATCCACGCCCGAAGGGGCAGTCCAAAATCTAAAATCTAAGATCGTTCATACTTATTGTTTAGAAGCCGAAACCGCCGCCACCGGCTCGGCCATCCGCTGGATGCAGGAACATGCCCGCTTCACTGATCATTACACCGAAGTTGGGCCGCTGGCCGCCTCGGTACCGGACTCGGCCGGGGTAGTCTTTGTTCCGGCCTTTACCGGCCTTTTTGTCCCCTACAATGATCCCACGGCTCGCGGCGCCATTTTGGGTATGACTCTGGGCAGCACGCGTGCCCACATTGTGCGCGCCTTTGTCGAAGCGCTGGCTTTTCAAGTGCGGGCTATTCTGGAAACGATTGAAGCTGAGACTGGATTGCGGGTTGAACAGTTGAAACTGGGGGGCGGTGTCTCCAGCAGCAACGAGGTCTGTCAAATTATGGCCGACCAGCTTGGCCTGCCGCTTATCCGGCCCGGCTTTGCCGAAACGACGGCTCGCGCTGCTGCTCTGTTGGCCGGATTGTCCGCCGGCGTCTGGCCGGCCCTGTCCGACCTGCCGCCTCTTCCCGGTGATTACACTACCTTTGAACCGCGCCTCTCTGCCGATCAACGCGATGCCGCTTACGCCCAATGGCAGCGCGCCGTTGACCGAGCGAAAGGCTGGAATGAAGATTAGAGCAGGGGTGCGGGATGAAAAATATGGAGGCCTTGGGTCATCAATAAGGAAAAGCTGCGGCCAGGGCTTGCTGGGTGGCGCTAACAGGCGAGGTGACGGCGATGAAGTAGCGGTCGTTGTTCCAGGCCAGACCATAAGCTCGATCGGCAAAATCGGGGGCGGACCATTGAATGTAATTTTCCTCGATGTAGAGGCGTTCCTTCCAGGCGGTAATCTTGGCCCGCGCTTCGAGCAGTTTTTTGTAATTTTCCAGGTAACGACGGGCGTTAATGTAAGACTCGGCCTGGATCATCATCACGCTGGCCGGATTGCCAATTTGGTCCAAATAGGTCCCGCGCACAACCTCGGCCCCGACAAAGGGGTCCTCATAAACCCGCTCCTTTTTTAGATCAATCAGCTTAAACTCGCCGACTGTCCGGGGCATGGCGTCTTCCAGAAATTTGTTGGTGGGTGGGGTGGGCCGGCTGTCAACGCCGTAGGGAGCGGGATCATTCAACCCGGTGGGGATGATCAAATTGGCCGGGGTGCAGAACCAAAAACCAATGGCAATAAGAATCAGCGAAATAATCATAAAACGAATAGCCGCCCGGCGCTGCTGGGCCGGCGTCTCCATGGTGGCAACCTCGTCCACCAATTCTGGGTTATAGCCCTGCGGGGCAATGAGTGACTCCAATTCGGGGTCGGCCGGCCCTTGTGCGGCCTGTAGCTCCGAGTCTTTGGGGCGACCGTTTGTGTCTGGCATTTTGCAGTACCTGTTTACCGTAATAGGAGTGCAAACCTTGGTTTGCTCCAGCATAGCAAGCGATGCACTCCATTTTGTTCATTCCTGGCGAACGAAGTCCATAGCAACTCTGTGTTCCTGTCTGATCGAAGCTGACTTGTCCATGTTAGGGAAATTATACTTGCAGGGTGGAGAGGTGACAAGGGTAAGACTTTTTGTGGAATGTCAAAGTATATGAGCCTCGTGATCCCAGGCCGCCACGAGTGCTTCCAAACTTCCAAAAACTGCATCCGGTTGAATACCTTTGACGGGGATAGCCGCCTCGGTATCCACGCCGGTTGTCATTAAAACTGTCTTCAGCCCGGCCCGCCGTCCCCCCAGAATGTCCGTATCCAGGCGGTCGCCCAGCATGACCGTTTGGGCCGGCTGGCTGCCCAACTTGGCGGCGGCAATTTCAAAGAGGAAGCGTTCCGGCTTGCCCATAATCAATGGAGCGACGCCGGTCGCCGCCTGGAGTGCCGCCAGGATCGTGCCGGCTTCGGGGACCAGGCCCTCTTCGGTGGGATACAATACATCGGGGTTAGTGCCGATTAAACACGCCCCTCGCTGGAGGTGTAAGACCGCCCGCTTGAGCTTGGTATAGGTCAAATCGGGGTCTCCGCCGACGACCACCACGTCGGCCACCTGGCCGGCATCGGCGAGCAGGGTGAAGCCGGCGGCCCGGATGGCGCCCTCGAGGCTGGGCTGTCCTACCACATAGACTGCCCCACCGGCCGGAAATTCGCGCTGGAGATAGGCCGCCGTAACCAGGGCCGAAGTCAGGATATTTTCCTCCTTAACGACCTCAGCGCCCAAACCGGCCAGCTTTTGCCGGTACTCCCCCGGCGTTTTGGTGGAGTTGTTGGTGGCGATGATAAAAGGAATGCGCCGCCGGTGCAGAAAATTGAACAGGTCAGCCACTCCCGGCAGCGGCTCAGGCCCGCGCAGCAGCACCCCGTCCATGTCGGTAATCAGGGCGCGGAGGTTGCGGAAATTCAGGGTGTGGGTCATCGGGCTTGATGCAGCAGCGCCCTGGCCTCGCCCAGGTTGACGTTGTGGTGAATGATGCTGCTCAAGGCCGCCGCCATGCGAATCGGGTTTTCGGCCTGCCAGATATTCCGGCCAATCGTCCCGCCGACCGCGCCTGCTTCCATCGCCGCCTTGACCATCTCCAGGGTGGGTACCGGACCTGCTTTGGACGGCCCCCCCAGCACGACCACCGGTACATAGCAGCTTTCGACAACCTGGCGAAAGCCTTCCACGTAGGGCACTTTGACCCAATCCGCGCCCAACTCTGCCGCCACACGGGCGGCCAGGCTGACGCTCTCCACCGTCCGAAATTCCGGCGGGCTGTCGAAACCGCCGGGCACCATCTCGGCCATCACCGGGACGTCCCAGGCGTGGGCCTGCCGGATAACGCGGGCCAGCATTTCCAGGGTACTCTCTTCAAGGGGAGAAGCGGGAAAAGCGGAGACACAGAGGGCGTCGGCCCCCAGGCGCAGCGCGTCTTCCACCGTGTAGAATTGCGCGCCCGGGCCAGGGGTTGGGCTTAGCCGGGTTCCCGCGCCGTCAATGCGCAGCACCAGTCCCACCCGCGCCAGGACAGCGGCAAAGCGGGTGGCCGTGCCGTAACTGGCCATGACCGCATCAACGCCCCCGGCGATAACCTGGTTGAGCGTCTGCTCTATATTTTCGATGCCCTTATCCGGGCCGGAAATCATCCCATGATCGCAGGCCACAATCAGCGTGCGGCCATCGGGCTGGAAGATTCTGTTCAAACGACGAGTGACCATGTAAGTATAGTTACCCTCTATTATCTACCCGATTTTTGGCTTAATTGTTGGTATGCAGCGAAACGTTCATCGTAAATCTGTCGCTGTGTTTCATCCGGGGCAAGGGGGCGGACAGGTTTTTGCAGGCGAGCCTGCCCCGCTTCGACGGACTCGAATACGCCAGCGCCCCAGCCGGCCAGGATGGCCGCACCGAGGGCCGACCAGTGGGCGTACTCGGTCAAGGTGAGCGGTATCCCGGTCACATCGGCCAGGATGCGGGTCCAGACCGGGCTGCGCGTGGTGCCGCCGGCCATCCACAACTGCTCGACCGGCAGGTTGGCCCGGCGCATGTCTTCCAAAGCTCCCCGCAGCTCGAAAGCTGTGCCTTCGAGAATGGCCCGGCTCATGGTGGCCCGGCTGTGGTCGAGGCGCAGGCCGATAAAGCCGCCATGAGCGGTGTGGACCGGCAGAAAGAGCAGGCCGTTGCTGCCGGGGCTGGTCTGCGCCAGCGCCCCATTCATCGCCGTGTACAGGCCGGCCCGGGGGAGCGGAGTTTGCGGCTCGGCGTTCTGCCAGATCTCGTTGAGCCACCACTCAACCGTTGCCCCGAAGCCGCCCAAAAAGCGCGAGGGCGCCCAGCGCTGGGGAGCTACGTGGAAGTTGAGGTCCATGCTGGCCGGTAGAGAGGCCAGGTCCGGCTTATCCACAACTCCGGTAATGACCCAGGCCGTGCCACAGGTCAGCATCAGTTTGCCGCCGGTAATGCCCATGGCCAGGGCCTCGCAGCAGTGATCGTGGCCGCCGTTGACAACCCGCGTGGTCGTCGGCAGGCCGGTCTGGCGGCTGGCCTCGGCGCTGACCGGGCCGATGATGGCCCCGGCCGGGCGCAGTTCGGGCAGCCGCTCCGGGGTAATGCCGGCCAGGTCGCATAATTCCTGGCTCCACTGGCCGGTGGTGACATCGGCCAGGAGCATTTCGTCGCCGCAGGAGTAATCGGTGCAAAATTGGCCGGTCAGGCGGTGGACCAGGAAGTCGTTGATGCCCAGAAAGCGGTCTGTCGCGGCAAATACATCGGGGCGATGTTGGCGCAGCCAGGCAATAAAGGGCAGGGGCAGGCCAATCTGGAGCGACCAGCCGCTGATACGGCGGACGGTCGGCTCCAGGCCCTCGGCCCGCCAGCGGTTGACGAGCGCTTCGGCCCGCCGGTCCATCCAGGTGATGATGGGATAGGTGGGTAAACCGTCGGTTTTAACCGGGATGAGCGAGCCGGCCTGGGCCGACAGGGCCAGGGCCAGGATTTCTGTTTCCGGCCCGACCTGGGCCAGAATATTCCGCACGGCCTGGACCAGCGCCTGCCAGACCTGCTCCGGGTCTTCTTCGGCCCAGCCGGGCTGGGGGGTGAGCAGGGGGTAGGGCTGTTCGGCGGTCGCTAGTTCTACGCCGGACAGGTCAAATAGAACGGCTTTGGTGGCGGTGGTACCAATATCTAATCCAAGAATAGTTTGTGGCATGGTTAGCCTCGCAAAATTGGGTCTATGGGAATTGAGTAGGATGCATTATACTTGGGGGGGTAAGAGATGACAAAGCAGGGGTGTCTGTAAGGGATATCCTTCTTTCGGGGATTGGAAGATTAAAACCTGCCCAATCTTCCCGCCCATCTTTGAGACAATTACCTTTAATGATACCCAATATGTAACTCAACATAATTACACTTGTTTCAACCATCGGTGCAAAAAGAGTCGCACATTAGATTATATTCTGAAGGAGAAACGAATGATTGCCAGATTGGCTCATGGCCGCTTTCATTATGCCTGGATTGTGGTGGGAGTAACTTTTTTGGTGATGCTGTTGACGGCGGGCATTCGTTCGGTTCCCGGCGTGCTCATTTTGCCGCTGGAAGATGAATTTGGCTGGACCCGGGCGACGGTCTCACTGGCCGTCTCAATTAATCTCTTTCTCTACGGCCTCTGCGGGCCGTATGCCGCCGCTTTGATGGAAAAGATTGGCATGCGCCGGATGATGGCGGCTGCATTGTTTCTCCTCACCGGGGCGATTCTCCTGACAACGCAAATTACCGTACCCTGGCAGCTCTATCTGCTGTGGGGGGCGGTGGTCGGATTGGGGACCGGGGCCATGGCTGGCTGGATTGCGGCCACTGTCTCGAACCGCTGGTTTGTGGCCCGGAGAGGTGTGGTGGTTGGCCTGCTGACTGCCAGCAACGCCACCGGGCAACTGGTTTTTGTGCCGCTGCTGGCCTCGCTGGTGGTTAGCCACGGCTGGCGGTCGGCGGTGCTGCTGGTGGCCGGGGTGGCGCTGCTGCTTGTCCCGCTGGTGGTCATTTTTATCCGCAACTTTCCCCAGGATGTGGGCCTGAGACCCTACGGGGCAACCGAGCGCGATGAAGACCCCCGCCCGCGGACGTATGCGGGCAATCCCTTTACGGGTGCGCTGCAAACCCTGGCCCGCTCCTTACGCTCCCGCGACTTTTTGCTGCTGGCGGGCAGCTTTTTTATCTGCGGCCTGGCCACCAGCGGTTTGGTCGGCACCCATCTGATTCCCTTTGCCCGCGAGTGCGGCCTGTCGGAAGTGACGGCGGCCAGCCTGCTTGCCGTCATTGGCGTGTTCGACGTGCTGGGCACGATGGCTTCCGGCTGGTTGTCGGACCGCTATGACAGCCGCTGGCTGTTGTTTTGGTATTACGGCCTGCGCGGGCTGTCGCTGATGTTTCTGCCGGTGGCTTATGAATTTGGGTTTTACGGTCTGATGCTGTTTGTGGTTTTCTACGGCCTGGATTGGGTGGCGACCGTCCCGCCAACGGTGCGCCTGACCGCCGACATCTTTGGCAAGGCCAATGTAGGCACGGTTTACGCCTGGATCTTTGCCAGCCACCAGCTCGGTTCGGCGGCGGCAGCGTACGGCGCGGGCCTGCTGCGGACCTGGCTGGGCGATTACCAGGCCAGTTTCATTATCGCCGGCCTGTTTGGACTGCTGGCAGCGGTCATGGTGCTGCGCATCGGGCGGGAAACTCCCCGCGATTTGCTGCCGGTGCGCCAGCCGGAACTGCCGGCTACACCGGCGAGCTGATAACGGCCCTGGTCTTTCAGTAATTACAAAATCACCTTAGCCACGCCGCCCGCCGCGCGTTGAAACGCCCGGAAGCCCGTTGAAGTAGGCTCCTGAACCGCTTTGAAGCGGTTTTCACGTACTGTAGCCGGGGGCTTCCAGCCCTCGGCGGACAGCCATAAATTACCCAATACTCTCATCTCGTAACGATAGCTGTAACGATTAGAGGACGCTCCCCTGGTATATTTCAACCAAGGATCAAGCTTTGCTGCTGATCCGGGTTTTCATCAATCTATTATAAATTTTTTACCAAGGGGGATTATTTCGTGAATACAGCTTACGGGGAAACCACCACGTCATTCTCAATGGCTCAGCAACTCCAATTACGGCCAGCTATCCAGGGAACCGTCATTACTCCGGATGACCCGCAGTATGATAAAGCCCGCCAGGCCTGGAATCTGTCGGTTGACCAGCGCCCGGCGATGATCGTGATCGCGGATGGTGTTGAGGATGTGGTGGGGGCCGTCCGCTTTGCGGCGCAGGCAGGTCTTAACCTCACCGTCCAGGGGACGGGACACGGCGTGGTCCGTCCGGCCAATGACAGCCTGCTTCTCAATACCTCAAAAATGAAGACCGTCCGGGTGGATGCGGCCGCTCAAACCGCATGGGTGGAAGCCGGGGTCAAATGGGGCGAAGTCTTGGAAAAGACGCAGGCGGTCGGACTGGCGCCGCTGCTCGGTTCCTCACCGGACGTGGGGGTGGTCGGCTATACCCTGGGCGGCGGCTATGGCTGGTTGGGGCGCAAGTACGGCCTGGCTACCGACAGCGTCCGTTTCTTTGAACTGGTCACGGCCGATGGGCGGCTCCTGCGGGCCAGCGAGACGGAAAACAGCGACCTCTTCTGGGGGCTGCGGGGCGGCGGCGGCAGTTTTGGGATTATCACCGGGATGGAGATCAAGCTGTATCCGGTCTCGACCGTCTACGGGGGCAATCTCTTCTATCCGCTTAGCATGGCGAAAGAAGTCTATGCCCGCTACCGTGACTGGATAACGTCGGTTCCCGATGAATTGACCTCTTCGATTGTGATCATGAACTATCCCCCGATCCCTGAGATCCCGGAATTTCTACGGGGGCAGTCCTTCGTCATCATCCGGGGGCTTTACTGCGGCCCCGTCCAGGAAGGTGAAGCCCTGCTGCAGAGCTGGCGTGACTGGCGGGCGCCCTATTTCGACGGCTGGCGGGTGATGCCGTTCAGCGAGGTGGGCACGGTCAGTGCTGAACCGCTCGATCCCATGCCCATCCACAGCTCCGGGGCCTGGCTGGCCGAGTTGGGCGATGAGGTCATTGATATTCTGCTGCGGACCGTCGCTCCGGGCAGTAACGGCCCCAGCCCGCTTATCTTTGCCGAAATACGTCACGTCGGCGGGGCAGTCGCCCGGGTCAGCCCGCAGGCCAGCGCTTATGGCAATCGCGACGCGGCCTTCCTGCTCCACCTGCTGGGCGTGACGCCCACGCCTGAGGCTTACCGCCAGCTCGCCCAGTATACCGGTCAAATCAAGGAGCAACTGCGCCCCTACCTGACCGGGGGGGTTTACATGAACTTTCTGGAAGGCGAGGAATCGCAGCGACGGGTTGAGAGCGGCTATGCGCCGGAAGCCTACCGCCGTCTGGCGGCGCTAAAAGCGGCCTACGATCCCGACAATCGCCTGCGTTCGGGCTTTAATATCCAGCCTGTTCGTTAAAATAAGCGGG
Source organism: Anaerolineae bacterium (assembly GCA_023382535.1). Next base: position 24,992 of record JAHDWA010000023.1, read on the forward strand.
GTATCCAGCCGGTTACGAGCGAGACAGTCTGGATCGAAGTGAACCAATCATCCCCACGGTGGCCCTTGATAGCGGCCCTGTGGGGATTGTTTTGCCTCTAAATAATATTAATGGTTGAATAAGCCAGTGAGTTATGTTAGAATAAACTCACCAAACCGGAACATTTCAATACGGACTGGTAATGCCAACCAAACTTTCTCCGCAAGAGTTTGCAGCCAAATGGCGTCAGACGAGCCTCAAAGAACGCTCTGCGGCCCAGGAGCATTTTATAGACCTGTGTCACCTGGTTGACTACGAGACGCCCGCCGAGGCTGACCCGACCGGCGAAAGCTTTACCTTTGAAGCCGGAGCCAAAATAAAGGCGGAAGGCGGAGGGATGAAGGATGAAAAGGGGAAAGAGATTTCATCCTTCCGCCTTCATCCTTCATCCTTCCGCAGGGGTTGGGCCGATGTCTGGAAGAAGGGCTACTTTGCCTGGGAGTACAAAGGCAAGCACGCCGACCTCGACAAAGCCTACCAGCAGTTGCTCCAATACCGGGAGGCTTTGCAGAACTCGCCCCTTTTGGTTGTCTCCGATATTAACTCCATTGTTATCCATACCTGCTTTGAAACCTTTCCCTTCCCCAGGCCGCCCGGCCAGGAACCTAAAGACGATCCCTGTGTTGAAGCCATTGCCCAGGCCGCCCGCGAACTGGTCCAGAAGCGGGATAGCTGGCTCAACCCGCCCGATGCAAGCGAGGCAGAACTCAAAAAGCGCACCCTGACCCATCTCTATAATGAGCGCCCTACCTGGCTCGACCTGGCCCATCAAAAGCTGGACCGCGCCGTGTTCGACGCTTACGGCTGGCCTCATGACTTGAGTGATGAAGAGATATTAGCCCGGCTGCTGGCTCTCAACCTGGAGCGGGCCGGAGTAGAGAAGCAAACATGACCTCCTATCTGGTTGAGTGACTATATAAAGCGATTGCTTGAAGCCGGGGTAATCACGCCGGAGTCTACGTTCTAATTACCCCAGGACTCCTAAAGAAGAATGCCAACGGAATGACTAAGAGAGCGTCAACGTACAATCGTGGTGATTCATCTGATGTCCCTCCTGCTACGGTTGATTCCAGCAGTTGTTTATTACCAATTCTACTCATGGTTACTGTTCTAGGCACTATCCTTGCCGTAGGATTGCTCTTCCTGGGAGGGGGGGGAACCTCAATCGAGGAACCAACACCCACTCCTCTACCAACACCCACCCCGAAGCCAAGTTTTGAGATAACCCAGGACACGGCGATTTCCAGGACTGACAGGCTTGGTGAAGTAAGTATTGAATATCCCATCAGGATGAGTCCTGGTTCCAGTGATTCGGTGCGAGTATCAATCTATATTCCTGTAAGACTTGCGTCACTTATTCCGCTAGGAATTGAGAGAATAGAAATACCGCCTGATGCTCCAAAAGTTATAGGGGAACTTAACTCTCACCAAGCCGTTATAATCGTCACTGAAACCATGCAAGTTGACTTGTCCTCACCTACTTTTAAGGTAGAAAATCTATATCCTTTAAAACAAAAGTTAAACCTGGATAGTGTAAACGAGGCAACCATTTGGGCTTGGACAATTGTAGCACCAGCTACAATTGGTACTCATGTTTTAACTCTTCGAGTTTTATCGGGTGACAGCGATACCCCTAACTGGGTTGGAAACATAAAAGTTGAAGTCGCAGAACTGGAACAGCCCTCACCCATCTTACCCTGGGTGATTGTTTTACTGATTGTTATAATTGGCTTAGTCGGCTTTTTGGGCACAAAAGGTCGTCTACCCATTAGCCCCTTCACCCGAAAAGATCATCTCCAAAGGGAAATAATGAAGTGGACTCGTCGCCTGCAAGGACTTAAAGAGAAAAAGGCTACTCTGGGTTTTGCTGCTGACCCCAGCCTTGACATCGAAATAGAGGAGATTGAAGCAAAGATTGAAGAATTGCAGACCGAGTTGGGTCAGGTAAATTAAACACGCGACACATAATGACAGTAATAGCAGAGTATCCTCAAACCCAGGCTAAGCCCAGGGGCCTGTTTTTGCCGGGAAGAGCCGGGGCGAGTAGAATCGGAATGAAAACTCTGGGAACTCGGAGAGTCTCCTCGGAACTCCCCAACGCGTTCCCTAAAGTTCCCTTGAGTTCCCACCACATACTTCTCAGGAGTCAATCTATGAAAACTGTGCCCCAACTTACCGCCGCTGAGGCGGCTGCCCTGGTGCCTGACGGGGCGGTGATCATGGCCGGCGGTTTCGGCATGACCGGCAACCCGATTCACCTGTTCCACGCCCTGGCCGAGCGCCCGGTAAAGAATTTAACCATCATTTCCAACAATGTCGGCGAGCCGGGACTGGGCGGCGGCCGGCTGCTGCGCAACGGGCAGATCAGCCGGGCCGTCGGTTCCTTCTTTACCTCCAACCCGGAAGCGGTGCGGGCCGTCCAGAACGGCAGCATGGCGGTCGAACTGCTGCCGCAGGGCACGCTGGCAGAGGCCATCCGGGCCGGCGGGGCTGGCCTGGGCGGTTTCTTTACGCCGACCAGCGCCGGCACTGCCCTGGCTGAAGGCCGTGAAACCCGGGTGATGAACGGCGTCGAGCAGGTCTTCATCCCGGCGCTGCGGGCGGACGTGGCCTTTGTGCGGGCCTGGCGGGCCGACACCGCCGGCAACCTGGTCTACCGCATGACCGAGCGCAATTTCAACCCGCTCATCGCGACCGCCGCCAACCTGGTCATTGCCGAAGTCGAGGAGATTGTGCCGGTGGGCAGGCTGTCGCCGGACGAGATTGTGACCCCCGGCATTTTTGTGGACTTCCTGGTGCAGGCCCAGACCACGCTGGAGGATTTGGGCACGTCGGCCTCGGTCGAGAGCGGCAGGGAAACCGACTCGACCCGGCTGGCGATGGCTCGCCGCGCCTTTGCCGAGTTAACGCGGGGGGATGTGGTCAACCTGGGCATCGGCATCCCGACCCTGGTGGCCGATTTGATCACGCCGGAGCACGGCATCATTCTGCACACCGAAAACGGGCTGCTGGGCGTCGGGCCGGCCCCGGCCAGCGGCGGGGCGCTGGAATACCCGGTCAACGCGGGCAAGCAGCCGGTAACGGCCCTGCCCGGCGCTTCGTATTTTGACAGCGCGGTCTCTTTTGCCATGATCCGCGGCGGCCACGTGGATGTGGCGGTTATGGGCGGCTTACAGGTAGACGAGGCGGCTAACCTGGCTAACTGGGCTGTGCCCGGCAAGCCGCTGTTGGGCGTCGGCGGGGCGATGGACCTGGCTTCGGGCGCGAAGAAGCTGATCATCACCATGACCCACGCCAGCCGCGAGGGGGAGCCGAAAATTGTGCCCCGCTGTACCCTGCCGCTCACGGCAATGGCGGCGGTGAATGTCGTCATCACCGATCTGGCCGTGTTTGAGTTTATTAACGGCCAGTTGACCCTGATCGAGTTGATGCCCGGCGCCACGCTGGAGCAGGTTCGCACCCTGACCAGCGCCCGCTTTGTCGAGGCGTTGGAGTCGAGATAGGGTATTTTTCGCGCTTTCCTATCATAATAAAAGGCCGCTCGCACCGCCAAGGTAGGGTGCGAGCGGCCCTTATGTCTGGCTGGACCTGACTAAACGCTGCTGTCGTACCCTACCTTTTTAAGATGACCCGGTAAAGAGCCAGCAGCACAATTGCGCCGACGATGGCGATGATCAGGCTGCGGATGTCAAAACCGGAAATGTCGCCAAACCCGATTAAGGTGCCGATAAAGCCGCCGACGATGGCCCCGGCGATGCCCAGCAGAATCGTCACGATAAATCCCCCCGGATCACGGCCCGGCATAATCGCCTTGGCCAATACTCCGGCAATAAGTCCCAGCACGATCCAAGATAAACAGCCCATGTGATTCCTCCCTTAAAATCTTCACTTAAAGTGTCGTTTGAGTAATAAGTTGGCCTGACTGAAATTGACCACACCGCAGTCAATCAAACGGTTAGGTCCAGCCTCTCAATTATACTTGCTTCCTATTTTTTTCCTAATTGTAAGGTACAATGGCGTATTACTCGGTGACTGGCATTTTTCTCCTGGCAGGACGATTGAGAACAACAAAGCTTAGAGCTAACCAGTCGCCAGTCACCTTTAGTCTGAGCGTTATGGTAGTGGCGCCTGTAACAAGAAGCACAAAATAGAGTTAAATTATCCCCCCTTTCTAAACAATTCATCAAGAATATGTTACACGCTCGTTCCCACGTTTCGTGTCAGTTCGGGAACGCTGTGGGGAATCTGTATCCAAATCTATATCTTTTCCACCAAAAAGATATATTGCTCTTTCTTCAGTTTTGCCATAGGCTAGAACGGTCGAATTTCACCCTCACTTTTGAGCCAGCCTCAGAAAAAGATTGTCCTCCCCGCTTGCACACGTAGAAAAAGCCCCCTGAAAAAGTACAAGAATTCATTATTCTTTTACAAATCTAAGGAGCTTTGACCATGAGATTAAAGATTATCGTGTTGAGTCTGCTGGCGGCGGGAATGTTAGCCCTGCTGCGTTGGCCCGGCCTGGCCCTGGCGGATGGCCCGGCTATTTGCAGCACCCCGAACTTGCCGATCCCTGATGCCGTTGCTGATACTCAACCCGGCCTGGTAACGGATACTCTCAGTGTGGCCCAGAGCGGGGTCATGACCGACCTGAATGTCTCGATCACCGCCAACCACGATTGGGTAGGAGATCTCAGCTTCACCTTGACTCACCTCGATACGGGTAATTCTGTCACCCTTATTGACCGGCCCGGCACGCCGCCAGGGGAGTTTGGCTGTAATGGCGACGACATCGCCGCCACGCTTGACGACGAAGCAGTAACTCCGGTCGAAGATGTCTGTAATCGGCCAGGTCCTATCGCCATTTCCGGCGTTTTTACCCCCAATAACCCTTTAAGCCTGTTTGATGGGGAGGACATTGCCGGGACGTGGCAGTTAACCGTCTCCGACCACGCCGGCTTGAGCACAGGCAGTCTGGGGCAGTGGTGCCTGATCCCGGCCCCGCAAGCCGATTTGGCCCTCAATAAGCAGGTGAATCACGCTAATCCGGCGGAAAACGAGGTGATTACCTACACCGTGCGTCTGAGCAACAATGGACCGGATGAGGCGACCAGCGTGGTCATTAGCGACACCCTGCCGGTCAGTCTCACGTTTGTCTCCGCCGATCCCAGCCAGGGGACCTACAATGAGGGAACCGGTTTCTGGGAAGTTAACAGCCTGAGTGCGGGTCAGAGTGCTACCCTGACCCTGGCGGCTATGGTCAATGGGGCCACGCTGGGCCAGACTATTATCAATACGGCTGAAATTGGCTCGGCGGACCAGCTTGATTTGTTTAACGCCAATAACGCCGACGATGCGGTGATCAGGGTAACCAGCGCCGACCTAGCTCTAACCAAAACGGTCAGCCAGCCCACTCCCGGAGAAAACGAAGTGATTAGCTATACGGTCACGGTTTCCAACAATGGGCCGGACGGAGCGACCGGGGTCGTCGTCAGCGACACGCTGCCGTTCAGCCTGAGCCTTGTTGCCGCCAGCGTAAGCCAGGGCAACTACGACAGCAGCGGTGAGTGGTCCGTGGGCAAACTGCTGGCCGGCAGAGCCGCTACCCTGACTCTAACCGCAACAGTAGAGGCCGGCGCCGCCGGGCAGACAATTACCAATACGGCCCTGGTGAGCGCCTCGGAGCAGAATGACGCGGACAGCAGCAATAACAGCGCCGATGCGCCCATCACCGTGACCAATGCCGATTTAGCCGTGAGTAAGATCGTAGATAATCCCGGCCCCAAAGAGGGTGGGCCGCTGCTCTACACCGTCACCGTGACCAACAACGGGCCGGACGATGCCACCGGGGTGGTTGTCGGCGACACGCTGCCGCTCAGTGTGACTCTGGCTGCTTCGAGCGCCAGCCAGGGTGACTACGACAGCGCCACGGGAAGGTGGCAAGTAGGTGATTTAACCGCCAGCGCCAGCGCCACCCTGACTCTCTCGACTACGGTCCAAACAGGCACAATTGGACAAATTATCACCAATACGGCGGCCATCAGCGCCTCAGACCAGTCGGACGCCGATTTGGGCAACAATACCGCCGATGCGGTCGTCAGGGTCAGCAGCGCTGACCTGGCCCTGAGCAAAACGGTGGACCAGGCCCAGCCCGACGAAAATGAACTGATTGTGTACACGGTGGTGATGACCAACCAGGGACCGGATAACGCCACCGGCGTGGTTATCAGCGAGACGCTGCCGCTGAGTCTCACCCTGGTCACGTCGAGCACCAGCCAGGGCAGTTACGATAGCAGCGCCGGACGCTGGCAGGCCGGCAGCTTGGCGGCGAGCGAGACGGCTACCTTGACCCTGACGGCGGCGGTGAACGCCGGAACGGCCGGACAAACCCTGACCAATACCGCTGAGGTGAGCCAATCCGACCAATCCGACCCATTTACGGCCAATAATCTTGCCAGTGTCCCGGTCACTGTGACCAATGCCGACCTGGCCGTGAGCAAGAGGGTAGATAACCCTAACCCCAGGGAAAACGACCTGTTCAGTTACACGGTGACGGTGAGCAATAACGGGCCGGATAACGCCACCGGCGTCGTCATCAGCGAGACGCTGCCGTTAAGCCTCAGCCTGGTTATCTCCAATGTAAGCCAGGGGAGCTACAACAGCAGCCTGGGGGCATGGGAGGTAGGGAATCTCCCGGCCGGCCAGAGTGCGGCTTTGACTCTGACGGTGGCCGCCCAAGTGGGCACCGCCGGGCAAATCATCATGAACACGGCTCAAGTGGGGGCGGCGGCGCAGGGAGACACAAATGAAGGTAATAATACCGCCAGCATCACCACAACAGTGGTCGGCGCTAACTTATCTATCAGCAAGACCAGCGCCGAGGCGGCAGCCGCCGGCAGCGTGTTTACGTATACCATTACTGTGACCAACAGCGGCCCCTCGGCGGCGACAGGAGTTGTTGTCAGCGATACCCTGCCGGCGGAATTAAACTTTGTATCGGTGGAGCCGGGTCTGCCCACCTGCGCCGAAGCGAGCGGCGTTATTAGCTGTACGCTCGGCACGCTGGACAATGGGGCTGCCATCAGCCTGACCCTGGCGGTTACTCCCACCACGGTCGGGACAGTGACCAACACTGCCAGCGTAGCCAGCAATGAAACCGATCCCACCCTGGCGGATAACAGCGCTACGGCGGAGACCATCATTGGTCCAGCCGCGCCGGAAGCCGCGCCGGTCTATTTGCCCCTAATTGCAAAAGAATAGCCCTCTGCGGATGGTTCTTCTTGCCGAATTGGCTAATATCTGGTTAAATTATCCTAGATAGACAGCGATTAAAATGAGGAGTCCAAAGTGTATGTTGGACTCCTCATTTGACCTTACTCAGGGAGAGACAATGACCATCCAATGGGGCGTAGGTATGTGGCAACTGCCGCCCCAGCAGTTGATTGAAGTCGTCCAGTTGTGCGAGCAACTGGGTTACGACCAATTTTGGCATGCGAATCACAAGCTGGACCGCGATATGACCGTCGGTTTGACCCTGGCGGCGGTGTATTCGCAGCATCTCAAGCTGGGTACGTTTATCGCCGACCCGTATGTGATCCATCCGGCCATGACCGCCGCAGCCGTCGCCACGCTGGACGAGTTATCGGGCGGGCGGGCGGTGCTGGTCCTGGGGGCGGGGATGATGGGCTTCAGGGCGATGGGCTTTGAACGCCGCAAACCATTGACGGCAGTTGAAGAAGCCATCCACGTTATCCGCCGTCTTTGGGCCGGGGAGACGGTAACGTTTGCGGGGGAAGTTATCCGGGTGAAAGAGGCGCGGCTGGGCTTTAAGGCCCGGCCCGATATTCCCATCTTCATTGCCGCGCGGGGGAATCGTATGTTCCGGCTGGCCGGGCGGCTGGCCGATGGGGCGATGATCTCCACCTATGCCACGCCGGAGGGAGTTCGCTATGCTATGAGCCAGGTGGCCCAGGGAGCGCAGGAGGCCGGGCGCTCGCCGGCGAGCGTAGCGGCTATCTTGCGGGTAGATGCCTGCATCAACGCCGATGTGCAGGCGGCGCGAGCCGCGGTCAAGCCGATTATTGCCGGTTCGCTCGGCAGCAGTTACCCGGACCGCGCCTTTGTCGAGGCGGCCGGCCTGACCGTCCCTGTGGAACTGGAGGAGATCATCCGCGAGGGGGATGAAGAGCGCATTTGGGCTGCTTCGGCCCTGGTGCCGGATGAATTTGTCGAGCATTTTGCCTGGGCCGGCGCCGCCGAACAGGTCGCGGCCCAGGTGGCGCGAGTCGTGGCGGCGGGCGTCACAAATATAACCATTGTTCCCAATCCCCCCAATGCGGTTACACCCACCCTCACCGCTTTTGCCCACGGGGTGATCCCAAAAGTGGTTCTATTGAGCTAAGAGCTTGTTGAGCGCGGCACTAATTTGATCGTTGTCGCTCGTACCTCCGCAGTTACCATGGGGGCAACGTACTGCGGGTACCGGCTGTACTTGGTGGGCCCGCCTCCTGGTATTGTTCGTCGCTGACCTTTTCCAGCCACTCAACCGCTTTGCCGTCGAGCTGTTCCTGAATGGCAATGTGCGTCATAGCCGTGGTTGCCGTAGCGCCGTGCCAATGCTTCTCACCCGGCTCAAACCAGATCACATCGCCGGGATGAATTTCCTCGACCGGACCGCCCCAGCGCTGGGCCAGGCCGCAGCCGGCAGTCACAATCAAGGTCTGCCCCAGCGGGTGGGTGTGCCATGCCGTCCGAGCGCCCGGCTCGAACGTAACACTGGCGCCGCGTACCCGGGCCGGCTCGGGCGCCTCAAACAGGGGGTCAATGCGGACCGTGCCGGTAAACCACTCGGCCGGTCCTTTACCGGAAGGCTGTGAGCCGTTTCTTTTGATGTCCATTTTCCGAATTCCTTTCACACCTTGCCTTGATCACCGGCCAGACATTTTCGCCATGTCTGTGGGATACCGATCTCCCTGTATAGTGATTTGCGAGAGGGCGTTTTCAATTTCCTTCAGATCGTCAGGCGTAAGCTCAACGGCAGCCGCGCCGATGTTCTCGTCCAGGCGTTCAAGTTTGCGGCTGCCTGGAATGGGGACAATCCACGGCTTCTGGGCTAGCAGCCAGGCCAGGGCACTCTGAGCAGGTGTTGCCCCTTTACGCTTTCCAATCTCATTAATCTGATCCACAAGGGCCTGATTTGCTTTCATTGCCTCTGGCGCAAAGCGAGGGATGCGCCTGCGGATGTCATTATCGGCAAAGGTAGTGTTTTCGTCAACTTTCCCGGTCAGAAAGCCCTTGCCCAGCGGGCTGTAGGGCACAAAGCCGATGCCCAGCTCTTCGCAGGTCGGCAGCACGTCCGCTTCCGGGTTTCTCCACCACAGCGAGTATTCGCTCTGGACGGCCGTGACCGGCTGGACAGCGTGGGCGCGGCGGATGGTTTGCGTGCCTGCTTCAGAAAGGCCAAAGTGCTTCACCTTGCCCGCCTGGATCAGTTCCTTCACCGCTCCGGCCACATCTTCGATCGGTACCTCCGGGTCAACTCGGTGTTGGTAAAACAAGTCAATTGCCTCGACCCGGAGCCGCTTGAGCGAGGCCTCGGCCACCCGCTTGATTTGCTCTGGCCGACTGTCGAGGCCAACCGTCGGGCTTGGCCCCGTATTGGGATCGTGTTTGAAGCCAAATTTGGTGGCAATCACTACCTGCCCGCGAAACGGCTCAAGCGCTTCGCCCACCAGTTCTTCGTTGGTGAAGGGGCCATACACTTCGGCGGTGTCGAAGAAGGTGATGCCCCGCTCGACAGCCTTGTGTAGGAAAGTGATCATCTCTTGTTTGTCGGTTGGCTTATCGCCAAAGCTCATGCGCATGCAGCCGAGTCCGAGGGCCGAAACTTCTAAATTATTAATCCCAAGTTTACGCTTTTGCATTTTGAACTCCTGTTTTTGAGTTAAAGGCATTACTGACTAATTCCGAAGGTTACTTAACAAAAAAGCCAGGGGTAGATTCCCTGGCTTTTTTCAAAGGCCGGCCATTACTCTGCTGTGGCCAGAGGAATTATCTTGCCATCCTCGGCCTGGTGAAACGGCAGCCACTTGCTCTCGTCCTGGTTCAGCCGGTGCTTCATGGCGTTACGCTTGTGAACTTCATCAAAGGCTTCCGGCTTGATGGACAGCTCGTGGCCTTCCAACAGGCCCAGCACGCCCTCCTGGCCTGGTTCCGGCCGCTTTTCGACTTTGGCTTCCCAGGCTTTGATGGCCTCGGGGTCATAGTCGCCCGCCTCGGTGTAGGTCGTGATAAAGCCTTCGTAGTTGCGCAGAACCACTTTGCCCGGCGCCTGGGAAATGAGATACTGGGGTGAGACCGGAATCTTGCCGCCGCCGCCGGGGGCGTCAATGATGTACTGCGGGACAGCATAGCCGGAGGTGTGACCACGCAATCCCTCGATAATCTCGATGCCCTTGCTGACCGAGGTGCGGAAGTGGCCTGCGCCTTCCACCAGGTCGCACTGGTAGAGGTAATAAGGGCGGACCCTCATCTGAACCAACTGCTGTACCAACTCGCGTTGAATATGGACCGAGTCGTTGACGCCGGCCATGAGAACGCTCTGGTTGCCCAGGGGCACGCCGGCCCGGCTCAGTTTGTCGCAGGCCCGGTACAATTCAGGCGTGATTTCCCGGGGATGGTTAACATGAATGTTGAGCCACAAGGGATGGTATTTGGCCAGCGTTTCACACAATTCATCGGTCACCCGCTGGGGCAGGAAGACCGGCACCCGGCTGCCGATGCGGATGATCTCGATGTGCTCGATCTGGCGTAATTCACCCAGCAGGTAATCCAGAATGCGGGGCGAAACCGTCAGCGGGTCGCCGCCGGATAGGAGCACGTCGCGTACCTGGGGGGTGCGGCGGAGGTAATCGAGCTGCAGCTCAAATTCGGCTTTGCTAAAGGTGGCCGCTGCATCGCCGACAATACGGCTGCGGGTACAGTAGCGGCAGTAGCTGGCGCACTGGGTTGTGACCAGCATCAGCACCCGGTCGGGGTAGCGATGGACCAGTCCTGGCACCGGGCTGTGCCGGTCTTCGGCCAGGCTGTCTTCCATCATACTGTCAAAGGCTTTGAGTTCTCGCCCTTTGGGAATAACCTGCTGCCGCACCGGGCACATGGGGTCATGGGGATCAATCAGGCTGGCAAAGTAAGGGGTAATATCCAGCCGGAACTTATCGGGCGCAGAAATGCCCGCAATTTCCTCGTCGGTTAAATTAATAAAGGTTTCCAGTATTTCCAACTCGCTGACGCGATGACTCAGTTGCCAGCGCCAGTCGTTCCATTTTTCGTCGGGTACATCGGCCCAGATAGACGGGCGGGGAGTTGCTCCCTGGACCCACTCTTTGGTTAATTTTGACATTGGCGGCCTCCGCTTAATTGGCAGGTGAATTTCTTGGGATTATAGCAAGATATTGCGCTAATGTCAATGAAAAAAATTGTAAAAAGTGACCGGAACTTATTCAGTTTTGTTGGCTAAATCTAATTTGTACTATATATTTTATGCTATAACCCTTTGTATAACAAAACTTTAAATATTTTGGAGTCAGCATGGAGAAACTTGATGCGCTGGATAAACAGATTTTGGCCATCCTGCAGGAAGACGGGCGGGCATCGCACGTCAATATTGCCCGGCGGCTGGGGGTGAGTCACACCCGGGTGCGCGACCGGGTGCTGCGGATGGAGGAAGCGGGGGTGATTGAGGGCTATCAGGTGGTCATCAATCCTTCGGTGCTGGGCCAGGGTGTTCTGTGCATTGTCCAATTGGAGGTAGACCAGCGCCTGGATTTTGAGGAAACGGTCAGAGAAATGCTCAAGATTGACGAGGTGGTAGAGGTGACTAATCTAACCGGCCAGGTGGATGCTCACGTGCGGGTTTGGGCCAGGGATATTCCCCACCTGCGGGAAATTTTATACAACAAGTTAAGCACGCTGCCTGCTCACAAGAGCACCAGCTCGACGATTGTGTTGAAGCAGTGGCGCAAGCCGCTGGGATTGGGTGACTCTAATTAGGTTTGCCTTTCGGCAGAACAACGGCTTTTGAGCGCGAGGGTGGCACGGAGGGGACTCTGTCTGCGTCGGGGAAAGTTTGGGCCAGCTCTTCATCACTGGGCAGTTCAACAGGGGGAGAGATAGCATAGGTGACATCTTCGGGCCAGGGATCCAAATTCAAAAGGCGGCAACGCACATAGTGGGCAATAGAGCCCAATGTAGCCAGCAGGGGCACAATGAGCAGGGCGCCCAGAATGCCCCATAAAACTACAGCGCCGATAATGGCCACAAAAATCAGGCCTTCATTCATGTTCAGGAAATAACCCATTACCCGCGGGCGCAGCCAGATAGCTTTGATCTGGATCAGCACAAAATAAAGGCCAAAAACCAGCAAGGCAAACCAGAAATTGGAAATAGGCAGAAAATCGGAGCCTTGAAAGAGGGCCACCAGGACCGCCAGGATAGCGGCAATCGTCGGTCCAACTTCGGGGATGACGGTCAAGACGCCCGTCAAGAGGCCCAGGGCCAGGGCGCCTGGCAGGCCGATGGCGGTCCAAACCACCATAAAAGTGATCCCGACAATCAGCATCAGTACCAGCGTGCCGCGTAAATAGGCCCACCAAATGACATCTATTTCTATAAGTAAACGACTCAGATCGGGTTGGGCTTGTTCGGGTGCCAGCCGGACAAGCCAGGCGACCAGGCGTTCGCCGTCGAGGAGCAGGTAATAGGTACTGACTAAAATCACAATGAGCCAGGCAAAGCTGGTCGAGGTGCGCTCAATGACTGCCAGGGCGCCTTCTGGGGCCGGTGTGAATGACTCGGTGGTGAGTCTCAACAGGTCAGACAGCAGTTGTCCGAGATAGATTTGCTGATTGAAGAGAATGATGGGGTTCGCCAGCAGCTCTTCTAACTCGGCTTCAATGCCGATCAGGTAGGAAGTCAGGCCGGTTAACTGCCTGACCGCGACCGGGGCGAAGGTACTGGGGATGACAATTAATAAGGTTAAACACGAGAAATAAACCAGAGCCACTGCCCAGCCGTGAGGCAGGCGGGTATGAGTTGTCACCAGCCTGACCAGCGGATTTAGAATGTAAGCCAAAAGGATGGCAATCATTATCGGCTCGATCATGGGCCGAATCACCCAAATAAACAAGCCGATACACACCAGGCTTATGGCAGCTACAAATGCCCGTGTGATTGGGCTCCACTGATAGGACATTTAACGCCTCGATCCCTGGTAATTAGCGGTCTAATTTAAGACTCAGCCGCGTCGGTTTGAATTGTTTTCGCCCGACGGCTCTGGAAGTATTCGAAGACGGGGGGCAACAAAGAGAGAAAAATGATGACGACGACGACCAGTTCAAAGTTTCGTTTGACAAAAGGCAGGTTGCCAAAGAAGTAGCCGCCAAAGATGAAAATTGCGCACCAGAGGACTCCCCCCAAAATGTTGTAAAATATAAAGTGGCTGTAGGTCATGCTGCCCACCCCGGCCACAAAGGGGGCAAAAGTCCGAACAATGGGGACAAAGCGAGCCAGAACAATGGCTTTGCCGCCATACTTTTCATAAAATTGGTGGGTTCGCTCCAGGTATTCTTTCTTTAGAAAGCGGATGTTGCCTGAAAATGCACGCGGACCAATGGCATGGCCGATCCAGTAATTAGCCGTATCGCCGAGAATTGCAGCAACGGTGAGCAAAATAAACAAGAAGATTACATTCAACCCGGAATTTTCAATGGCGGTCAAAGCGCCGGCAGCAAAAAGCAGCGAGTCGCCTGGCAAGAAAGGGGTTACAACCACCCCGGTCTCCAAAAAGATAATCAGAAACAGCAAGGCGTACGTCCAGGTTCCATAAGCCTGAGTCACTTTAGGCAAGACTTCATCGAGATGTAAAAAGAGGTTCAAGAGTTCAGTCATTAGTATTAAGTTCTCCTTTTGTTGCTTGGGTCGCTTTCAAGCTATTGAATTTGAAACTACACTGAATAATATAGAGTACCATAACCGGCCATAATCGCAAAAAGAGGGAAGTCAGTAGGACTTCCCTCTTTTACTACTGATTCAAGTCGAAATTTCAGCCGCCGAAGAGCATTCCCAGCAGACCCCCTGGGCCTAATTGGGTTGTTAGTCCGGCGAAAACAATCGCCACCATGGACATTAATTTGATCAGAATATTGAGTGAAGGGCCAGTGGTGTCTTTGAAAGGATCACCGACGGTGTCGCCGACGACGGTGGCCTTGTGCGCATCAGAGCCTTTGCCCCCAAGCGCGCCCTTTTCGATGTGTTTTTTAGCGTTATCCCAGGCTCCCCCAGAATTAGCCATCATAACGGCTACCACAAAGCCGGTCGTTAACCCACCGGCCAGCAATCCCATGACCCCGGCAACCCCCAGGAGGATTCCGGTAAGCACAGGAATGATAATGGCCAGTGACGCCGGTAGAATCATTTCTCGCTGCGCACCTGCAGTGCTGATGGCCACGCATTGAGCATAATCCGGCTTGTCGGTACCAGCCAGAATACCCGGTTTCTCTTTAAACTGCCGGCGCACTTCCTGCACCATTGCGCCGGCTGCCCGGCCTACGGCCTGCATGGTTAAGGCCGCAAAGTAAAACACGGCCATAGCGCCAATGAAGAAACCAATCAGGACCAGAGGATTAAAGAGGGTAATATCGTAGTAAGCCGAAAAGTCTTGCAGGGTCATGTCGGCGACTTGCACGGTTTGGCCGCGAATGGTGACTTCAGTTATTTCTTCGCCCAAGTGAATCAGGGCGAAACGAATTTCTTCCAGGTAAGCGGCGAGGAGGGCCAGAGCGGTCAGCGCCGCCGAGCCGATGGCAAACCCCTTGCCGGTAGCAGCGGTGGTGTTGCCAACCGCGTCAAGTTGGTCAGTGCGCCGGCGCACATCGGCCGGTAGATGGGCCATTTCGGCGTTGCCGCCGGCGTTGTCGGCGATAGGCCCGTAGGCATCGGTGGCCAGGGTTAAGCCCAGGGTTGAGAGCATGGCAACGGCGGCCAGGCCCACGCCGTAAAGACCGAGCAGGGCATTCTGGGCGCCTCCAGGGGCATAGTAGCTGACGGCAATACCGATGGTTACAGCCAAAACCGGTATCCCGGTAGACTGCATCCCAACAGCCAGGCCGCTGATAATGACCGTTGCCGGTCCGGTCAGGGATTGCTCGGTGATACCTTTGGTCGGCTTGTACTCATCAGACGTGTAATACTCGGTGGCCCGGCCAATGACCACTCCTACCACCAGGCCAGATAGAATAGCAAACCACAGCGCCAGCGGGTTGTTCAATTGCAGCAAATAAACTAAGCCGAGGGCAAAGACAGCAATCCCAACGGAACTGTAGGTAATACTGTTATTGATCGCGCCCATCAGGTCGCGCATCGTCGCATCTTCTTTAGCCCGCACCAGATAAATGCCCACAATGGACAGCACTACCCCGATGGCCGCTAAAGCCAGGGGAGCAGCCAGGTAACGCAGCCCCATCGCCAGTTCGGTTGATCCTTGCAAAAAATCGGGATTACGGGCTGCTTCACCGATGACGGCGGCCACGCCGAGGGCGGCTGTAGCCAGGATGGAACCGGCATAGGACTCGTACAGGTCCGCACCCATACCGGCCACATCGCCGACGTTGTCGCCAACATTATCGGCAATGGTCGCCGGATTACGCGGGTCATCCTCTGGAATGCCGGCCTCAACCTTGCCGACCAGATCAGCGCCGACGTCGGCGGCCTTGGTATAAATACCACCGCCGACCCGCGCAAAGAGCGCCTGGGTGGAAGCGCCCATGCCAAAGCTGAGCATAATCACCGTGATCTGGGGTAACGGGTTCGTGAGATCGCCAAAGAAGGAGATCGGGAAAAGGTAGTAAAGGATGAGGAACCAGGCGCTAATATCGAGCAGGGCAAAGCCAACGACCACCAGCCCCATCACTGCGCCAGCGCGAAAGGCGACCTGTAACCCGTCGTTCAAACTTTGGCGGGCGGCGTTGGCCGTGCGGGCGGAAGCATTGGTAGCTGTTTTCATGCCAAAGAAACCACACAAACCGGAAAAGAAGCCGCCGGTGATAAAAGCAAAGGGAACGACCTGGTTTTGAACGCCAAACCCGTAGGCCAGGATGGCAAAGATGAGAAAGAGGACGACGAAGACAACAGTCACTACCCGGTACTGGCGGCGCAGGTAGGCCATGGCTCCCTCGCGTACGGCCTGGGCAATTTCCGCCATCTGGGGAGTGCCTTCGCTCAGTTTCATCACCGATTGGTAAAAAATCCAGGCAAACGCCAGGGCAATGATCGAACCAACCGGAGCCAACCACCACAGCCAGGGCAGCGGTTCACGGACTCCTTCCTGGGCTAGCGCCGGTGGAGCGGCAAACAAGGCAACTAGCATAACAGTCAAAAGAAATATCAATCGTGGCATATCTTTTCTCCTAAATATTGTAGATGTAATATTCTTGTCAGGCCCATTACCTGAAGTTAAACTTGGATGGAAATGTCAAAGCAGGGGAATTTAGAAAAAGGCTTCGCCGCAATTGGCGAAGCCGGAGTTGTGCCGCTTAATGGGGCTAACCTTTTAGATTACGACTAAAAGGCTCCGCTGCCAAAGGCGGATTGTAAACGAGTTGGTTTTTATTGTCAAACCTTTTGTGCAAAATCGAACGAAAAGGCTTGACAATTTGTTGGGGCTGTGCTAATGTCACCCTCGTTAAGGGAGGTGATGCCAACAAAAAAGTGTATGACAGAATCCTAAAATAAATGTTATAAGCAGCAGTCGGGCCGCTGCTGCGCTGTCAGATCTGACAGTTGGGCAATTTACTGCCAGGGGTCGCACCAGGATTGGCGATGGTGCGAGGTTAAATAACGGGGTATGGAGAATTTTCTTCTCCATCTTTAAGCTATTAACTGGAATTATACTGTAGGGTTGCTGGGTAAAATAGCGCCGGTACTCTACAGTATTTATTAAGGCACCGATGCCGTTCAGTCCTTTTGTCTTGCTGTTTGCAAGGGGCTGAGCGGAGTTAGCTAAGAGCTGCTGGTTTTTAGAATCAGTACACCAGCCTTTTTGCTAATAACGGTGCTTTTTTATTTCTCCCAGAACATGGCGGCATAAGTGCAAGGTTCAAAAGATTATCCGTCCAATCACGGAAGTATTGCTTAACTTTTACTTTCCAATGGAGGAAAAATTCTTATGCATGGCATGAATCTATTTGAAACCTACGCCATTTTTGGCGTGTTAGGCGTGGCCATTTTGGGCCTCGCCTATGCGGTCTTCCTGCGCCAGCAGGTGCTGCGGGGAGACAAAGGCACTAAGGAAATGCAGGAGGTGTGGGGAGCTATCAAAGAGGGGGCTGACGCCTACCTCAACCGCCAATTACGGACCATCCTGCCATTTATTGCCCTTTTGACCATTGCCCTGTTTCTGAGCGCCTGGATTGTCAACCCCACGCCCGAAGCGCAGGAGGAGTTTGGCGAAAGTGCCCGGTTGTATGTAGCCTTTGGCCGGGCTGTCGCCTTTTTAATGGGTGCTGGCTTCTCTTTGCTGGTCGGGCAAATTGGCATGCGCATGGCGGTTGAGGCCAACGTGCGGGTGGCCCAGGCGGCTCGCAGTACCTTTGGCGGCGCGCTGCAAATTGCTTATCGCGCCGGCACGATCACGGGCATGTTGACCGACGGCCTGGGGCTGCTCGGCGGGACCCTCATCTTCATTATCTATGGTAAGGCAGCTCCCGATGCTCTGCTGGGCTTTGGCTTTGGCGGAACATTGCTGGCCCTCTTTATGCGTGTGGGCGGGGGTATTTACACCAAGGCCGCCGATGTGGGCGCTGACCTGGTAGGTAAGGTTGAAGCCGGGTTGGAAGAAGATGACCCGCGCAACGCAGCGGTCATCGCCGATCTGGTGGGCGACAATGTCGGCGACTGCGCCGGGATGGCCGCCGACATCTTTGAGAGCTATGAGGTGACGATTGTGTCCGGCCTGATTTTGGGGCTGGCGCTGGTGCGGCTCACCGGCAACCTGGAATGGATTGTTTTCCCACTGCTGGTGCGCGGCATTGGCGTCCTCTCTTCGATCATCAGTACCTACCTGGTGAAAGGCGATACAGAAGGGCGGGGCGAAGATGCGATGCATGCCATTTTCCGCAGCTTCTTAACTTCTGCCGTTATCTCGACCGTGCTGTTTGGCCTGCTGGCCTTCTTCTACATGCAGGATGAAGGTATCGGCGGCTGGTGGCGGCCTTTCCTCTCGACCACCGTCGGCGTGGTGCTGGCGATTGTCCTGGATCGTTTGACCGAGTATTTCACCGGCGCTGATAAAGAGCCGGTGGCCGAAATTCGCAAAAGCACCGACGGCGGTCCGGCGACGGCCATCCTCTCCGGTATCAGCGTCGGCTATGAGTCGAGTGTCTGGGCAGTCCTCGTCATTGCCGTAACCATTCTGGCAGCTATCTTCATCTATGGCAGCTTTGGCGTCACCTACGTTTTGTATAGTGTTGCTTTGACCGGCATTGGCATGCTGACCCTCACTGGTAACAATGTGGCGATGGACTCGTTCGGACCAATTTCCGATAATGCCAATGGTATTGGTGAAATGGCCGGCCTGGAACCCAAAGCCCGCCAAATTATGGCCGATCTGGATGCGGTCGGGAACACGACCAAGGCCATCACCAAGGGGATTGCTATCGGCTCAGCGGTTGTGGCCGCAGTTTCGCTCTTTGGCTCCTTTGTGACCGACGTGAGCCTGGTAGACCCGCAAGCCCTGGCAAACGGTATCCGGGCGTCGGAACCGGTTGTCTTTGTCGGGATGCTGGTTGGCGGGGCAATTCCCTGGCTCTTCTCTTCCTTTGCAATCAAGGCGGTAGGTCGGGCGGCAGGTTTGATCGTAACTGAAGTACGCCGCCAGTTTAAAATCCCCGGTTTGATGGAAGGCAAAGTCAAGCCCGACTATGCTCGCGCCGTATCCATCTCGACGGCGGCGGCGCAGAAAGAGCTGGTCAGTTTAGCTGTCATGGCGGTGGTTTCACCGATCATTGTCGGCCTGGTCCTCCAAGTTGAGGCACTGGGCGGCTTTCTGGCGGGAATTATCCTCTCCGGCCAATTGCTGGCCGTTTACATGGCTAACGCCGGCGGCGCCTGGGACAATGCCAAGAAAACTATCGAGGATGAACCCAAAGACCCGGCCAAAAACCTGGGCAAGAACTCCGAACGGCACAAGGCGTCGGTGGTGGGCGATACAGTGGGCGACCCGTTGAAAGACACCGCCGGCCCGGCGCTCAACCCGATGATCAAAGTAGTCAACCTGGTTTCGGTTATCATTGCGCCGATTGTGGTGCAGTACAAAAGCCTGGGAGTGATCGGCTGGATCGTGGTCCTGGTGCTGGTGGCTGCTTTTGTCTGGTCTGTCTGGCGCAGCAAGAGCGAAGTCAGCATGGTTTGATGCCCGCTCCTAAAACCTTATTGTAAATGTCTACAGTCTGGTTTCCGCGCTTCGCCTTAGTTTGAAGGTGGATTCTTGTTTCTCATTTCAAATTTCTTCTCGTTCCCGCGCCAAGCGTGATATGAAGCGCGGGAACGGGAAGATCGAACCTGTAATAATCGCATATTTCTTCCTTGCCGTTTAATAAGCCACTTGGTGATGTGTCACCGGGTTGGCCTATAGACGGCTTTTCTTTTTAATTAAAAAGAGTATAATGCTCAACCGGGTTCTAGTGAGGAAAATGTTAACAGGCTACGAAAAAGAGTAAAAATTTCGTAGTATATTTTGGGCGAGTTGCAGTAGAAAAATTTTAAATAGGCAACCCAGGCTAAAGGTGACTGGCACTTGGTTAGCCCTAAGCTTTGCTGTTCTCAATCCTCTTGCCAGGAGAAAAGTGCCAGTCACCTGAGTAGTACTGTAACTGATATAAATTCTACCAGGAAAGTTTATGGCCTTGATTGATAAAGAAAGCGGTACCACGGTTTTACTTCGTCCGGGTGAGAATAAGCCTCCTCGCACCTGGCGGAGTTGGTTAATTGGCCGTCCCCTCGCTACTGCCGACGCACCTCACCAGACGATCGGCAAAGCCATCGGCCTGGCTGTGTTTGCCTCCGATGCCCTTTCTTCAACCGCTTATGCCACCCAGGAAATTCTCTTTATCCTGGCTGTAGCCGGAACTGCTGCTTTTGGTTATGCCTTTCCCATCTCGGTGGCTATTGTGGTCTTACTGGCCGTTGTCGTCCTTTCGTATGAACAAACCATTCACGCCTACCCTAACAGCGCCAGCGCCTACATCGTTACTCGTGATAACCTGGGTGAACTTCCTGCCCAAACAACCGGGGCGGCGCTGCTCACCGACTATATCCTAACGGTGGCCGTTTCAATTTCATCAGGTGTGGCCCAGATTACCTCGGCCTATCCCGGATTGTATGATTTTCGGGTCGAACTGGCGGTGGTGATGGTAGGGCTTATTATGTTGATTAACTTACGGGGCGTTAAAGAGTCGGGTGTTACCTTTGCTATCCCCACCTACTTCTTTTTGATAATGATCTTCTCGACAGTTATTATCGGTTTTTTCCGTTACTTAACCGGTTCATTGGGCGCCGTGGTAGATCCTCCAGAACTGGAAATGGCCACTCACGTGATGCAGCCGGTTACCTTATTTTTGATTTTGCACGCCTTTGCCAGCGGTACGACGGCGCTGACCGGGGTGGAGGCCATCTCTGATGGTGTTCCGGCCTTTAAGGAACCGCGCACGCATAATGCCGGCGTTACCCTCATTTGGATGGCCGCCATTTTAGGAACACTTTTCCTGGGGATTACTTTTCTCTCCACTCAAATTGGCGCGATTCCTTCAGAATCTGAGACAGTGATTTCGCAATTGGTAAGGACGGCCTATGATGGCCGGGGCATAATCTACCTGATAACCATGGCCTCAACCACGATTATCCTCATTATGGCCGCCAATACCGCCTATGCTGACTTTCCTCGGTTGAGCGCCCTGATGGCCGCCGATGGCTTTATGCCCCGGCAGTTTACCTACCGGGGGAGCCGGTTAGTTTTCTCGCGTGGTATCATTGCCCTGGCTCTGCTGGCGTCGCTGCTCATTATCATCTTCCAGGCCAGCGTTACCGCGCTGATTCCCCTCTATGCCATTGGCGTTTTTCTCTCGTTTACCTTCTCACAGGCGGGAATGGCTCACCGCTGGTGGAAAATCGGGCACCTTACGCCGGGACAGGAAGTGCAGGAACGCGGCTCGGTTTTGAAGTACGAGACCGGCTGGACTCCCAAAATGATTATCAATGGTTTTGGGGCGGCCTGCACCTTTGTGGTAATGCTGATTTTTGCCTTTACCAAGTTCATGGATGGGGCCTGGATCGTTCTACTTTTGATCCCATTGCTGGTTGTTGTTTTCTCCGCCATTCACCGGCACTACCGGCGTCTGGCTAGCCGGCTCTCCTTGCGAAACTATCCCGGCGACCCGCGCCTTTCCCGTCACCGCGTTATTTTGCTGGTGGGTGGGGTCCATCAGGGCACATTGCCGGCGCTGCGTTACGCCCGCTTCCTCTCCGACGACATTACCGCCGTCCATGTCTCAATTAATCCCGAAGAGGCGGAGCGGATCCGGAACGAATGGGAAATTTGGGGCAACGGCGTGCGTATGGTCATATTGGAATCGCCTTACCGGTTGTTGATCGAACCCTTGTTAGATTATATCAATGAACTGGATGCACGGCGGCAGCCGAATGAGATCATTACGGTCGTGGTACCGCAATTTGTACCCCGCCACTGGTGGCATAATTTATTGCATACCCAAACGGCATTTATGCTCCGGATTACCTTGCTCTTCAGACCGGGAATTGTGATTACCGATGTGCCTTACCAGGTCGAGTAGATGGGTTATTTCACATTAGAAGGGGACTTTATCCATGAACGTGATTGTTATGGGCTGTGGCCGTATGGGCGCAGAACTAGCCTACCGGCTCTACCAACAGGGAAATCAAGTCGTCGTCGTTGACCAGTCTACAGCTTCTTTCGATAATTTACACCCGGATTTTCGCGGGCGCATTGTTGAAGGCGATGGCTTGGCCCAGGACGTGCTCAGGCGGGCGGGGGCCGAGGAGGCAGAGGGTCTGGCTGCTGTGACCAACCTGGATGTGGTTAATGCAGTGGTTGGGCATGTGGCCAAAACAGTTTACCATATCCCCAAAGTGATTGTCCGTAATTATGATGCCCGCTGGCAGTCACTGCACGAAGCCTTCGGTTCACCCGTGATCAGTTCGACGATGTGGGGCGCCCAGCGTATCGAGGAGTTGCTGCATTTCGGCGATGTTCGGGTCGTCTTTTCGGTGGGCAACGGCGAAGTCAACTTGTATGAATTTGTTGCGCCCGAGTCCTGCCAGGGTTGTAGCTTGGAAGAGCTATTCCCCGAGAATCGCTGCCGGGTTGTGGCGGTTACACGCGCTGGTCATGCCATGCTGCCGAGAGACGATCTCGAGCTCCAGGCGGGTGATGTCATTCACTTGAGCGCGACTCCGGCCAATATGGCCACCCTGCGTGACCAGTTAAAATTGATGAATCGGGAGGGGTGACATGTTTGTGGTAATTGGCGGCGGCGGACGGACCGGCACCCAACTGGCCACGCTCCTGGTGGCCCAGGGGCACGAGGTTCATTTGATCGAACATCGCCGGGCGATCCTGGCTCGTTTGCACCGGGAGTTGCCCACCGAGGTCGTTTTTGAGGGCCATCCAACCGACCCCTTGGTGTTGGAACAGGCTGGAATTGAACGAACTGACCTGCTGGCCGCCTGTGCAGATGAAGATGCTCAAAATCTGTCTATGTGTTATGTGGCTCGGACCCGCTATCATGTGCCGCGAACCATTGCTCGAATTAACAACCCGCGGAATGCCTGGCTCTTTGATCAAAAATTCCATGTTGATGCGGCGGTTAACCAGGCAGAGATTATGGCCAGCCTGATCGAAGAAGAAATGACCTCCGGCACCATGTTGACCTTGCTCAAATTACAGCGCGGTAACTATGCCCTGGTGGAAGAAAAAATTGCTCCCGGTGCTAAAGCCATTGGCGTTGCCCTCAAAGACTTGCCGCTGCCACGTAATTGTGTCATCGCCGCCATCATTCGTGAAGGCGAAATTGTGGTGCCGCGTGGGGTAACAGTTTTTGAAGTTGGGGATGAAATCCTGGCTGTCACCGACCGCGAGGGAGCGGAGGGTCTGGCCCAATTGCTGACCCCGCCTCCTTGAGTTATTCTGAGAAGATTGGGGTGTTCTTCTGCCCAACAAACTCCTGATTGTCGAATCCAGCAAAAAAGCCCGGACTATTAAAGGGATGCTTGGCCCTGATTTTACGGTGACAGCCACCAGCGGCCACATTCTGGAAATGCCGGTTGACGGCTTGCACGTTAACCTGCAAGATTTTACCCCTACCCTTAATCTCGTTCGCGGCAAAGGCCAAAAAGTCGAGACTTTACGCCAGGCCGCCGCTTCTGCCGAAATGGTTTACCTGGCGACCGATATGGACCGCGAAGGGGAGGCAATTGCCCAGCATGTGGCCGAGCGCCTGGGGCGGACGGCCGCCGGCAAGATTCGCCGGATTACGTTTACAGCCATCACCGAGGCCGACCTGCGGGCGGCGCTGGCTGCCCCCCGCCCCATTGACCGCCGGCTGGTGGAAGCCCAGATGGCCCGCCGGGTAACCGACCGGCTGGTTGGTTATAAGGTCAGCCCGATCTTATGGCAGGGTTTGTCGGGCATGAAACGGCTGTCGGCGGGACGGGTGCAGTCGCCGGCGTTATGGCTGGTGGTCGAGCGGGAGCGGGCTATCCGTGCGTTTGTGCCGGAAGAGTGGTGGAGCATCGAGGCGGAACTCTCTAAAAGAGAGGCAGAGGAGCAGCAGAGCAAAGGAGCGGGGGAGAAATTAATCAAGTTCTGGGCTACTTTGTTTGCCATCAAAGGCAAAAAACCGGAACTGAAAACGCGGGCTGATGCTGATAAAGTGCTGGCCGACTTGCAGAGCGCGGAGTGGCGGGTCCAGCGGGTGGAAAAAGGAACCCGCCTGCGCTACCCGTATCCTCCTTTCACCACCGACTCACTGCAGCAGGCTGCTTCGAGCCAACTGGGTTTCAATCCCCGGCTGACCATGAAACTGGCCCAGGAGCTTTATGAGGGAGTCAAACTGGGTGAAGGCAAAGCGGTCGGGCTGATCACCTACATCCGCACCGACAGCGTGGCGGTAGCTCCTGAGGCGCAGCAGGCAGCACGGGCGGTGGTGGTCAAATTTTTTGGGGAGGTTTATCTGCCGCCCAGGCCGCCCGTTTACCAGACTCGCGATAAAACGGCGCAAGAAGCTCATGAAGCTATCCGTCCCGTTGACCCCTGGAAAACTCCTAAAGCCGTCGAACCTTACCTGACTCCCCAGCAGTACCAGTTGTATCGCCTGATCTGGCGGCGCTTTATTGCCAGCCAGATGAAGCCGGCCGTCTACGATACGGTAACGGTGGATATTGAAACGCTTATCCAGGGCAGCCCTACCGTTTATTTGTTTCGCGCTACGGGCAGCACCCTCCGTTTTGCCGGGTTTTTGAAAGTGTATGGGGTGGACGCAGACGCGGAAGAGGGGCGGGAAAAGGTGCAGGGGAGCAAGGGAGCAGGGGAGCAGAGCGGTGAGGGTGAGGGTAGTGAGAATGAGGTGATGCCGGAACTGGCGGCGGGAGACCCTCTAACCTTGCACCAGCTTGTGCCCAAGCAGCATTTTACCCAGCCGCCCTCGCGCTATACCGAGGCGCAGTTGATTGGCGCCCTGAAAAAATTGGGCCTGGGCCGGCCCAGCACTTATGCCACCATTGTCGAGACCCTCAAAGAGCGGAAATACGTAGACCTGGCGCAAAAGCGGCTTTATCCGACCCCATTGGGCTTCCAGGTGTGTGAGCTGTTGGAGAAACATATCCGGATGGTGGTGGATGTTGGCTTTACGGCCCGCATGGAAGAGGATTTGGACCGGATTGCCCGGGGTGAGGCTGACCGATTGGCGGTGATGCGTGAATTTTACGGCCCCTTCGAGGCCACGGTAGAACAGGCCATGGCCGGAGCCGCCGCCGAACGCAAACCTGCAGCTCGGGCCGCGAAGAGCAGTGAGATAAAGCGGGGGGAAGCACGAAGCCGAGGGGGCAAGTCAAAGTCGCTGCCCAAATCTGAAAAAGAGGGACAAGCGTGTCCCCTATGTCACGAGGGAACCCTGGTCGTCAAAAGCGGCAAATTTGGAGCTTTTTTGGGCTGTTCCCGCTACGCCCTGGGCTGCCAGTACACGGAAAATATTGCCGGTGCC
This sequence comes from Anaerolineae bacterium, assembly GCA_023382535.1. The sequence goes on from JAHDWA010000023.1 coordinate 50,374, forward strand.
GGGGGACGTAAAAAACGCTGGCCTAAAAAGAGTCAAAAGAAGAAACGAGGCTCGTGAGGCGTGTTTAATCGCAAATTTTTTACCTTCAATTTTATGGTATAATAATTGGCGAGTTATTGGAGGTAATGCGCGAAAATGGCAGAGCAATCTACGTACCGGCAGGCGCTTTTTACCGGTTTGATTTATAACGAAGAGGGCCAGCCTGTCGAAACAACCTTTATTGGAAGTGAACCTAACTATATAATCTTGGATGGTGACTTCAAACGGCACGTTGCCGCCGAAGAGGTTGACCGCCAGGTAATCAACTGGCTGCAAGAGCAGGCTACAGCCAATAAAGATCTGGTTTCGGCGGGCATGATGACGATGTTGGGCAAGGATGATCTTTTTACCAAGGCCATGATTGACTCATCGCTCAACCAGATGGATCGGGTGATGGAGCAGGGCCTCCCGGACGAGGCCCGGACGATGCTGGGCATGCTGGGTTTCAAAATCATCGTCAATACCCACGGTGAAGTTGTCAAGATAGATATGCCCGGTCAGGAAGTGGATGAGGAATAACGGGAATGGAAAGCGCCAAAACCCTGTACAAGAAACTGAATCAATTGGCGGCGGAAACGCCGGTAGCGGTCGCCACAATTATTAGAGTCCGCGGTTCGGTGCCCCGCGAGCTGGGTACCAAGATGATTATTCACCCCTTGGGGCAGCATTATGGCACGATTGGCGGCGGCTGCGGCGAAGGGGATGTTATCCGGGCAGGCCTGGATGTGATTGAGACAGGCCAGCCCCGACTGGTCGAAGTGGATTTGACCGAAGACATTAGCATGCAAAGCCTGGGCGTGTGCGGCGGTATTATGGATGTGTACGTCGAACGCTGGTCGTGAAACTTTGGAGCAGGCGGCAAGTGCCAAGTACTGTGGGGAATTTTTAACGTGCCACCTGAAATGTGAGACGCGCTGAAAGAACTATGGCCGACCCACTTTTGGAGAAGTTACTGGCTTCAATTGATGCCGGACAAGCGGTGGCCCTGGTAACGGTGGTCAAAGCGAGAGGTAACTTTGGACATGCCCTGGGTAAACGTGGCCTGATTTGGCCGCATGAAGTCGCTTTTAGTCCGCATTGGGATTTAGGGCCGCTGGAAGCTCAGATTGTACAGGACGCCCGTAACTGTCTTTCCAGACGCCAGCCGCAACTGCTGACCTATGAAGAAGGTGAACTGGAAATCTTCGTTGAGGTCCAGCGCCGCCCCCCAACCCTCATCATTGTCGGGGCGGGACATGTAGCTGTGCCTTTAGCCCACTTGGGCAAAATGATTGATTTTGAGGTGGTGGTGCTGGATGACCGCCCGCTTTACGCCAATCAGAAACGCTTTCCTATGGCCGACCGGGTATTGGCCCAACCCTTTGCCGAAACACTGCGCCAGTGGCCGATTGACGAGGATACCTACCTGGTGCTGGTCACTCGCGGCCACAGCCATGATGTCGAAGCACTGCTGGAAGTGATTGATTCGCCGGCTCACTACATCGGCATGATTGGCAGCAAGCGCCGGGTCAAAGCCGTATTTGAATTATTGGAAAGAGAGAAAGGTATTGACCCGGCCAGGCTTGAACGAGTCTATGCTCCGATTGGACTGGATATTGGCGCCGAAAGCCCGTCCGAAATCGCCATTGGGGTTATTGCCGAAATTATCAATGTCTACCGGGGGGGACGGGCGCTCTCCCTCTCGGATGCGTTGCGGGCCGACCGGCGTTTGGCCCTTCACCCGGCGCGTACCAAGAAAGTAGATTAAATCTTCCCTGCCCCCTTCATTCATTTTTTAGAAATAAAGTTATAACGGCTCAGATGCTGGGACTTTCGCTTCTATTGAGGTGCCAGTCACCTGGGATACTACGACCTGCCGAAAGCCTGAGACATGCTCGTGCTTTCTTGCGTATTTTGTTGCTTGGCGTATCATGCAACCCGCAAGATGTGATGCAAATCTTCACAAACCCTTAATGTAAAAATTAGACGAGGTAGCACAATGTCAAACTTCTTTAAAGGAATGGTGACCAACACGGGCATCGTCGGCGAAATTATCCAATTTTTGTGGGCGCGAAAAATGTGGTGGCTCATCCCGATGGTTACCGTTTTAATCCTTTTTGGGCTGTTGTTGGTGTTCGCTTCATCCTCAGGAGTGGCGCCGTTTATTTATACGCTGTTTTAAAATGCCATGAAAATTATTACCATAACTTTTGGTGCTCTGTTGACTCTTTTGGGAATTGGCAGCTATGTTGGAACGGGCACAGGTAGTCTCACCGCGCTGATTCCTGCCATTCTGGGCCTGGGCATTGCCGGGTTGGGCTTTATGTCCCGCCCAGAGCGGGGGTCGAAGAATACCCCTTTCTTTGGCGCAGTTTTCCTGGCAATCCTGACTCTGCTGGGTTCTTTGCGAGGGGTGATAAACTTCTTTGCTATGCTGGGTGGGAGCGAAGTGGTTCGTCCGGCTGCGACGACCGCACAGGCTGTGATGGCCGCTCTGTGCCTCGTGTTTGTGGTCCTGGCAGTTACATTGACGCCTAAGTTCTGGCAAGGCTGGAAAGTATTTGGCCATTTTTTGGGTAACCTGCTGGCCCGGGTGGTCTTAACTATCTTCTATTTTACCGTTTTTGTGCCTTTTGCGGTCGGGGTGAGGCTGTTTAGCGACCCGCTGTTCCTGAAAAGTACGCCCGCCAAACTGTGGCACTCGCGTCACACCGGCGACCAAACTCTGGAAGATGTGCTGAGGCAATATTAGAGCCATGAATATTCTGGGTATTTCCTGTTACTACCATGATGCTGCCGCTGCTCTGTTGGTTGATGGTCAATTAGTGGCTGCGGCTGAAGAAGAGCGCTTTACCCGCAAAAAGCACGACAGCAGCTTTCCTAAAAATGCGATCAATTTCTGCTTGGCTCACAGCGGCCTGACTGCCGCCGATCTGGATTATGTCGTTTTCTATGAAAAGCCGCTGGTAAAATTCGAGCGCATCTTGAAAACGACTCTGAGCACGTTTCCCCAATCCTGGGGCGTCTTTCGCGAGTCGATGGTCACATGGTTTGACGAAAAGTTGTGGATTAAAAGCCAACTGCAAACGGCCATTGGCGTGCCGACGAGCAAAATTCTTTTTGTCGAACACCATCTTACCCACGCCGCCAGCGCCATGTTCTGCTCCCCTTATGCCGATGCAGCCGTTATTACCATTGACGGGGTCGGCGAATGGACAACGGCCACTATGGGCCAGGCAACGGCCCAGTGGAACGGGACGGGGGTAAACCGGATTGATTTGACCCGCGAATTGCGCTTCCCCCATTCATTAGGTCTGCTTTACTCCGCTTTTACCGCTTACCTCGGCTTTCGGGTTAATAACGGCGAGTACAAAGTGATGGGCATGGCCCCATATGGCCAGCCACACTACATGGACGAAGTCTACAAACTGGTCAGAGTGGACGAGGATGGCGGCCTCACCCTCAATATGGACTACTTTAGCTTCCATCACTCAACCCACTCGACCTTTAACCAAAAATTTGTAGACCTGTTCGGTCCGGTACGAGGGGCAGAGTCTGAATTTTTTACCTGTAAGACCCATCCCGCTAAAGATCATCCGCAGTGGAACGACGCCGTAGCCGCCCAAAATCAAAAATATGCCGACATAGCCGCCAGCATTCAGCGCGTGACCGAAGAGATCATTTTGAAAATGGCTCAGGCCGCCTACCGGCAAACCGGCTCCAAAAATTTGGTCATGGCCGGCGGAGTGGCCCTCAACAGCGCGGCCAACGGCCGGTTGATGCGCGAAGGGCCGTTTGAAAGTGTCTTTATCCAGCCGGCAGCCGGCGACGCCGGCGGGGCTATTGGCGCTGCTCTCTACGTTTACCACGTGGTGCTGGGCCAGCCGCGCAAATTTACGATGGAACATGCCTATTGGGGCGCTGATTATCCTGAAAGCCAGATGGTTGAGGCGATCAAAAAGGCCGGGTTTTCCTACGAGGCTTTTGACGACGACGATAAACTGCTCGACCAGGCCGTGGATACCCTGCTGGAAAGTAAGGTGATCGGCTGGTATCGAGGCCGCTTTGAGTGGGGACCGCGCGCTTTGGGCCATCGCTCGATCATCGCCGACCCGCGCCGGGATGAGATGAAAGAGATTGTCAATACCAAAATTAAGTTCCGCGAGCCGTTCCGCCCCTTTGCGCCGGTGGTGATGGAAGAACGCGCCCCGGAATATTTCACCACGCCCAACCTGGACAAGCAGTATCCGCCGCGTTATATGTTGATGGTTTCGGATATTCCGGAGGATAAGTGGGATAAAATTCAGGCCGTCTGCCACAACGGCACGGGCCGTTTACAGAGTGTCCGCGAGGAATGGAATTCCGGCTATTACAACCTGATCAAGAAGTTCGATCAAGCTACGGGCGTGCCGGTGCTGCTAAATACCTCTTACAATCTGCGGGGTGAGCCAATTGTGACCACACCTCAAGAAGCAATTAACACCTTTGCTGCCTCTGATATTGATATGCTGGTTATGGGGCCATTTCTGGTGAAAAAACCGGAAGGTTATCAGGCCACCGGTTCACATCTCAGCCCGGATCAAGTGGACTGAAGCCAGAGGATAGATGATCGAGGATAGTAGATAGAAAGATACCATTTTCCATCTTCAATCCTCTATCTTCTATCTTCAAGTTCACGGTTTCCTGATAATCAAATTATCAAAATTCACCGTCGCCGACTGTTCCCCTTCAGCCATGTCTACGACCAGGGCAATTTTGCCCTCGGAAAGCCGGTCATTCTCCAACGTGGTCAACTGCACATCGTTGACAAAAAAGGTCAGGGTACTGCCTTTGGCCGAAATAATTAAACGATTGGCTTCGCCAGGCTTAATGGCCGGAGTGCTCGACCAATCCTTGAGTTTTTTCCACTCGCCGTCGTATAAAAGCACTGAATAGAGATTGTCATTCCCGATTTCGAAAACGTAAACATTCCCATCCTCGTCCAGGCGGAAGGCGACGCCATAGCTGTAATAGGTCTCGCTGTCGAGGGGGGTGGCATCTACACTTAAAATGAAATCGGAAAAATCCCGGCTGGGCAGTTGTTTTTCCACATAAGGTAGCTTGTCCGGCTTGGCGGTGACGCTCAGCGTGTAGCGACCGTCCTCAATCGTTACCTCATTTTGGCTGTACTCATCTTCAAACTCGCCGGTAGACCAGCCTTTAGCGTCGGAGTCAAAGGCATCCTCAAAGAGAACAGCCGTGGTGGCGTCTAAGACGGCTAACTCGTCAGGGTTAAGCGAACGGATGACGAGGTTATCGAAATCAACGGTCGCTTTATCACCCTCTTCGTACAGATCAAGGGCCACCCCAATCGCTCCACTGCTTAGGGTGTCATCCTCCAGGGAGGCCACTTCTATCCCGTTGACATAGAAGGTGAAGGACGAACCGGCCGCTTTGACCGTCAACTGATTGGTTCCCTCGCGGTTAATGACCGGCGACTCAGCCCACTCGACCAGGGTTTCCCACTCTCCATTGTACAGCACGCTGACCATGTAATAACCGTCGGAATTGACCTCAAAAGCGTACAAGTTGGCATCGTCTACGTTCTCGCGGAGGGTCAGGCCATAGGCAAAATTACTGGCCACCTTCTTTTCTACCGGCGTTGCCTCAACCGAGAAAATAAAGTTGTCATACTCTGTATCGGCTAAATTGTTCCAGACAAAAACTCCCTGCTTGGCCTCCTGGGTCATCCGGTAACGGCCATCTACAAATTCGGTGTTGGTTACGCCGTACTCATCCTCTTGAGGGCCGGTAGGCCAATCATTCTGGTTAGAGCTAAAATCATCCTCAAACAAGATTTCTCCATCCAAGCCCGGAATATCAACAATTGGGACCGGGGTAGAGGCGCTAATTTCTGCAGTGGGTGGGGTTGGAATGGGTGCTTCCTCGGTAGCCGTTGGGATGTCTGTGGGTGTGGGTGTCTTTTCGATGCCAATGCTGACGGCGGTAGGACTGCTGGCTAGCGGAGTACCCCCTCCACCACTGTCGGAAGCTATCAAGCCATAAAAGAGAAGCCCACCCCCCAACAGGCATAACAGGGCCACCACCGCAACGCCGCCAATCAACCAGGGACCCATACCGCCCGATTTTTTAGCCGCAGCAGGCGCAGGACCGGTGACACCTTGAGTTTGGGTGGAAGGGGTCGGCAAGCTGACGGTGCGGCCGCCGCTTTCAATTTCATTGAGCGCATGTTGCAGCGCCCGCTGCATCTCCCCGGCGGTTTGATAGCGCTGCTCCGGTTCCTTGGCCATCGCTTTGACAACCACCTGCTCTAGGGGGTCAGGAATATTCGGATTAATCGCCCGCGGTGGGGTAAGAGGTTCGCTGACGTGCTTGAGCACGATTGCTACCGGCGTTTCGGCTCGATAAGGCTGCTGTCCGGTCAGCAGCTCGTACAAGATGACTCCCAGAGAGTAAACGTCGGTTCTGCCGTCTATTTTGACTCCCTGGGCCTGCTCCGGCGACATGTAAGCTGGTGTGCCCAGGACGCTCCCGGCCCCGGTTAGTTGGGTGGCCCCGGAACCGGCCATCATCTTGGCAATACCGAAGTCGGTTAGCAGCGGTTCGCCGTTGTCGTCAATTAAGATGTTGCTGGGCTTGATGTCGCGGTGAACCACCCCCTGTTTGTGGGCATAATCAAGCGCGCGGGCCACGTCACCGATCAGGCTCACCACCCGGTCATACGACAGGTTTTGGCCCATCAAGTTGGAGAGGGTGCCCCCCTTGATGTAGCGCATGACCATGTAGGTCAGGCCCTCCTGGGTACCGAAATCGTACACCGGCAAAATATGGGGATGCTCCAGCGCGGCAATGGCTTTGGCTTCCTGTTCAAATCGTTTGACAAAGCTGGGGTCCTGCGCGTATTGGCTGGGTAAAATTTTAATGGCCACGTTGCGGTGGATGGAGGGTTGGTAGGCCCGGTAGACGGTCGCCATCCCGCCCTGGCCAATCTGTTCAACGATTTGGTATTGGCCAATATTTTTGCCAATTAAATTATCTGACATTTCTTTCTCCCGAACTAGTCGTCATTGAGCAGGCGCAGCACTTCCGGCAGCAGGAGTTGGGTAGTTCCCAGCCCCTCCCTCGCATAAATGGTCGGGTTGCCCCGCCAATCGCCGAAATAGCCGCCGGCCTCGCTCAGAATGGGCGGGAAGGGACCGCCATCCCAGGGATTGATGATGGGATCGAGCATTACTTCCACCCGGCCGGTGGCCACCAAGGCATAGCCATAAGCATCGCACCAGCCGGCGCGATACCCGGTAGTTTGTTTAAGCCGTTCCCAGGCTGCTGCCCGGCCGTATTTATCAAAAGAAGCCGCATCATAATGAGTTACAACAGCATCCTTTAAGCGTTCAACCGGCGAGACCCTAGCCCGCCGGCCGTTCCACCAGCAGCCTTCGCCGGTGGCCGCGGCGACGATCTCACCCAGCGCCGGAAAGTGAGCCACGCCCACCTGGCATTGGCCTTCAATTTCCAGCCCGATAAGGACTGCATACAACGGCACGCCGCGCACAAAGGAGCGGGTGCCGTCAATCGGGTCAATCAGCCAGCGATGGCTGGAACCGGCCGTATTCTCCTGGCTGCCGTACTCTTCGCCGATAATGGCGTGGCCGGGGTATCGTTTTTCAATCCGGCTGCGAATTAATTTTTCCGCTTCCCGGTCGGCCACCGTTACCGGGGATTCATCGCTTTTAAAGTCGGGGCGCAGGCCGGTTTGAAAGTGACCAAGCGTTAATTGGCCGGCCTGCCAGGCGGTTTCGATGGTGAAATCTAGATAATCACGGAGAGATTCAGACACATGCAGCTCCTTGGACAAATAAAAATGCTATGCCTGATAGCATAGCATAAAATGGCTCGATTGACTACTTGGGTTTCCAGGTATAAGGTCAGGGGTTAGGATGCGTTTATCGTTGCGGGAGGGGAAGGCTCTAACCGGGTCTTAAAACGGGTATACGCCATATTTATCATTCGCTGCCGTTTGATCAACGGCCCACTCTTTCAGGTAGGCTTCAGCCTGAGCTTGGGCCAGTTTCTCTGCCTCGACCTTACTGGCAGCCTTGATCGTCATCTCCCACTCCTGGCCGTTCCACTCAAAAAACGCCTGGGCAATATACTCCCCGGCCACTTCCTGATCGTTAACAAAAACTTCTGTCAGTTTCACCCTTTCAACCCCCGCTGCCGGCCCTCAATCCTTAACATTTGGCCGCCCATTTTACCACAGCTTAATAGGGGCGGCAACAAAAGTCCAAATGACCAAAAAATAAATGACTTTTGGCACTTTTCCCGCTTCTCTTCTTGATGTATCTTTATAGCATTGTCTTAACAGCCTGCCGTTCCTTAATATTGATTTCATCACGTACCTCAGGAGACTGCTTTTTTATATGATCAAAACCGACATCCCCCTCCTTCTTCCCCCGCCCCACTATCTTTCTCTCGAAGCCGGCATATTTGAGGTTGTGGGCCAGGGTGCTATCCATTTGGGTGGCCAACAGCCAGCCGGACTCCACTTTACCGCCACTCAACTTCAAGACCGGCTGTCCGAGGTCAGTGGTCAGGCCTGGCCAATTAGCGCCGAGAGCGAAACAGGGACAATTCACCTCGCAGTAGACTCGACCCTCTCTCGTGGAACAGAAGCTTACCGGTTGGATATTACTCCCGAAGCTATCGAAATCAAGGGCGGCAGCCCGGCGGGCGTCTTTTACGGCTGCCAAACACTGTTCCAGCTCCTGCGCCAGTACAAAACTCACCTGCCCTGCCTGCATATCGAAGATGCGCCGGATTTTCCCGTACGCGGCTTCATGCTCGACATCAGCCGTGACCGGGTGCCGACGATGGCCACTCTCCTGGCCTTGATTGACCGGCTGGCCGAGTGGAAGATCAATCACTTGCAGCTATACATCGAGCATACCTTTGCCTACCCCGGCCACCCGGTGGTCTGGCAGCAGGCCAGCCCGCTCGCCGGCGCGGAAATACTGCAACTGGACACCTACTGCCGCGAGCGCTTCATTGATTTGGTTCCTAACCAGGCCTCTTTCGGTCATATGGAACGCTGGCTTAAACATCCGGCCTATCGTCCGCTCGCCGAATCGCCCAACGGCTGGATTTCTTCCTCAGGAAACTCTATCCCCCACCCATTTACTCTGAATCCGCTCCATCCCGGCAGTCTTGAACTGGTGGCGGGGCTTTACCAGGAGTTGCTGCCTTATTTCAGCAGCCGGCTCTTCAATATCAACGGAGACGAAACCTTTGAACTCGGGCAGGGGGCCAGCCGGGAGGCGGTGCAGCAACGGGGCAAAACGGCTGTCTACTTTGAGTTCTTACATAAATTAAACCATCTGGTGCAGCAGGCGAACCGGCAGATGCTCTACTGGGCTGACTTTTACTGGGACCACCCCCAGGAATTCAGAAACCATCCCGCCGGGGCGATTGCGCTGGAATGGGGGTATGAAGCAGACCACGATTTCGCGGGTCACACCGCCTGCCTGGCCGAGGCTGGCGTCCCGTTTTATGTTTGTCCCGGCACCTCAACCTGGAACACCCTGCTGGGGCGAACCGCTAACACCCTGACCAACATTCTGAGTGCGGCGGAGAGCGGCCGGCGAAACGGGGCGCTGGGTTTGCTCGTCACCGATTGGGGGGATAACGGCAGCCTGGCCTATTGGCCAATTTTATACCTGGGCCTGGCCTATGGGGCTGCGGCCGCCTGGGGCCTGGAACGGGCGCGGGTTATGTGCCTGCCAGAGACGCTCAGCCTGCACGCCTTTGGCGATCCCAGCGGCGAGACGGGCCGGATTGCTTATGACTTGGGCAATGCTTATTGTGTCAGCGACTTGCAAGGCCACAACAGCGCCGCTCCGTTCTGGTTCCTGGTTAAAAACAAAGTGAGCGGCTGGCCCAAGCGTAAAGTCGAGGCGGCCCAGTTTCAACATTCATTGGAATACACCGCCGGCCTGACTGCTCGTTGGCACGAAGCGCGGCCTGCCGAACCTGAAGCTGCCCTAATTCGGGCTGAGTTCGCCAACAACACGGCCATGTGGCAGCATGCCTGTCGCTGCGGCCTGGCCGGGCTTGAGGAAAAAGCGGGACGGCGGCCAAACTGGTCACGCCTGGCCGAAGAACTGCAGGACATTGTGGCCGAACATCATCGTCTCTGGCTGGCCCGGCACCGCCCCGGCGGCCTAACCGATAGTACCGCTCGCCTGGCCAGCCGCTTGCCTTACTATGCCGCCAGGATGGCGGCCTAGGAAAATAGCAAGTTGGAAGACTGGAGAATTGGAGATGCCCCGACCTTCCGTTCTTCCAACCTTCCAGTCTTAATAGATCGGAACTGTTATGATGACGCATAAAATTCGGTGGACCGCCGAAAAAATAACGCAACGCCTCCAACTTATCGAGCCGCTGGTTTACCGGCGGCAGCAGCCCCTGGCTCCCTTTCGCTTTGTCCGCCTGGACAGCCCGCTGGAACTCCCCCCGGTCGGTCCTGACGTAGACGACCGCGCCTGGACGATAGTCAACCCTTATGCCTACTGGGGTGGCCGCGCCATCAATTTTGCCCTGCGCGGTTACTTTCAAGTGCCGCTGGATTGGGACCCCGCTATTCCGGCGGCGCTTTACCTGCCGCTAACAAGCGCCAAAGATTTAACCTATCCCGATGCTTTAGCCTACATTGACGGCGCCGCCTATACCGCCTGCGACCGTTTCCACCAGGAAATTTTGCTGCCCCCCTGCTGGCGCGATGGCCAGCCGCACCTGCTGGCGCTGCACGGGTGGACCGGAGGAGCTTCGCTGGGACTGCGCGAGTCAAAAACGCAGCTCATGCTGTTGCCCTGCGCGGTGGTCCAGCTTGACCAGCCCACCCGTGACTTTGTTGCTACGGTCCGCGTGGCTCTCGGCGTAGCCAAAAGCCTGGACGAAAATGGACCGGCCAGGGGTTATCTGCTTAACGCCCTGGACGAAGCCTTTAAATGCCTGGACACGCGGGAACCGTTCGGCGATGCTTTTTACGCCAGCGTTCCGGCAGCTCACGCCGTTTTGCGGGCAGGTATCCGCCGGGCCGGCCCGCCTTTGGATGTCAGTATTGTTGCTACCGGGCACGCCCATATTGATGTTGCCTGGCTGTGGACCCTGGGTCAAACCCGGCGCAAGGCCGGGCGTACCTTCCACACGGTCATGCGCCTGATGGAACAATTCCCCGAATACCACTTCACCCAGAGCCAGCCCCAATTGTACGACTATATCCGGCAGGATTACCCGGAGCTGCTGGAGGCGATCAAGAGGCGGGTGGCCGAAGGGCGCTGGGAGCCAATCGGCGGCATGTGGGTGGAGGCGGACTGCAATCTGAGCGGCCCTGAATCTCTGGCCCGGCAGTTGTTATTAGGCCGCACCTTTTTCCGGGAGCACTTTGGCCCCCAGGCCGAGTCCCCGGTGCTGTGGCTGCCCGATGTCTTTGGTTACGCCTGGAACCTGCCGCAGCTTATTAAACAGGCCGGTCTTGACTACTTCTTCACCATCAAGATCGGCTGGAGCCAGTACAACCGCCTGCCTTACGACAGCTTCTGGTGGCAGGGGTTGGACGGCACTCGCGTGCTGACCCATTTCAGCACCACCCCCGACCCCGACGGTTACGGCGGGAGCACCTACAACGCAGAAGCAACCCCCGCCCAAACTATCGGCGCCTGGACCAATTTTCAACAAAAAGAACTGCAACACGAGCTGCTGATGACCTACGGCTACGGCGATGGCGGCGGCGGTCCCACCCGCGAGATGCTGGAAAATATCCGCGAAATGGGAGCCTTCCCCGGCACGCCCCGCATGTGCCAGGGATCGGTAGCTGACTTTTTCCGCCATTTGGAACTGGCATCAGGCGACCGCCTGCCGGTGTGGAATGGGGAGCTTTACCTGGAACTGCACCGTGGCACCTACACTACCCAGAGCCGCAGCAAGCGGGCCAACCGCAAGAGCGAATTCTTGCTCCACGATGCCGAGTTTGTGGCGACTCTGGCTGGCGTGCTTGAGCCTGCTTACAAATACCCGGCCGCCCGTCTGCGTAAAGCCTGGGAGTTAATTTGCCTCAATCAGTTTCACGACATCATCCCTGGCAGCAGCATCCAGCCTGTGTATGTCGAATCACTGCAGCAGTACGAAGAAATTCGAGTCCTGGGTGAGGCGGTCCGCGATGAGGCGCTGGAGCGCATCGCCAGCCGGCTGGGCGGCAATCTGCTGCTGGTTAACCCCACCGGCTTTCCCCGCACCGACCTGGCCTTCTGGCCCGGAACCCTGCCTCCCGGCCAGGTCCTCCGCCGGGCTGACAACACTCCCGTAGCTGCCCAGACCACGGCTGATGGGGTCTGGATTGAGGCCGGCCAGTTACCGCCTTTCAGTGTCACACCCCTGTGGAAGGATGAAGGCGTAAGGCAGAAGGGTAAAGCTTCACCCTTAACCATCACTCCAACTCTACTCGAAAACGCCTATCTGCGCGTTGAACTGGACGAATCGGGCGACATCATTCGTATCTGCGACAAAGTCAACAAGCGTGAAGTATTGCCCGTGGGAATGATAACTAACAAGTTCCAGGCGTTTGAAGACCGGCCTAAAGCCTGGGACGCCTGGGACGTGGACATCTTCTACGACGACAAGCAGTGGCCGGCTGACCCGGCCTCGTCGGTGCAGGTGGTCGAAGCCGGCCCGCTGCGGGCGACGCTGGAAATCCACCGGCGCATCCTCCACAGCGATTACGTGCAGCGTATCTCTCTAACCCACAACAGCCCCCGCCTGGATTTCGACACCCTCATTGACTGGCGTGAGCGGCACATCCTGCTGAAAGTCGCCTTTCCGCTGGACATCCTCGCCCCCACCGCTACTTATGAGATTCAGTGGGGCAATGTCCAGCGGCCCACGCACCGTAACACCAGTTGGGATTGGGCCAGGTTTGAAACCTGCGCCCAAAAGTGGGTGGACCTGAGCGAAGGCAACTACGGCGTCAGCCTGCTCAACGATTGCAAATACGGCCACGACATCCAGGACAACGTTATCCGTCTCAGCCTGCTCCGCAGCCCCACCCATCCTGATCCCGAAGCTGACCAGGGCCAGCACCGCTTTGCCTACAGCCTCTTGCCCCACGCCGGCAGTTGGGGTGAAGAAACGGTCAGGGCGGCCTATGCCCTGAATGACCCGTTGATCGTAGCCGAACGCAAAGTAGGGGTGCAGAGGGGCAGGGGGGCAGAGGAGCAAGTAATCCTCAATCTCCAACCCCCGACCCCCAGCCCTCAATCCCTGGTCTCCGCCGACCGGCCCAACATCGTCATCGAAACCGTCAAGCGGGCCGAGGATGGCAACGGAGTGATTGTTCGCCTGTACGAGAGCCAGCGCCAGCGCGGCCCGGTGATGCTGACCGCAGGGTTTGACCTGCACAGCGCCTGGCGCACTAATCTTCTGGAAGAGAATGAGGACGAATTGGCAGCAAGCGGCAATCAGGTAACGTTTTTTGTCAAGCCATACGAGATTGTGACGCTGCGGTTAGTTGTAGCGGAAAATGAAAGATCATGAATAAAAAAATTCCTACGGTACACTTAATCGGCCAGGCCCACCTCGACCCGGTGTGGCTGTGGCCGTGGACCGAAGGCCGGGCGGAGGCCGTAGCGACCTGCTACTCGGCGGTTAACTGCCTCAAGTGCTACCCCGACTTTCACTTTACCCGCGGCGAAGCCCAAATCTACCGTTGGATTGAAGAAGAGGACCCGGAGCTGTGGGCCGAGATTCGCCGTTTTATCGCCGAGGGCCGCTGGCATGCGGTCAACGGCATGGTCATCCAGCCGGATATGAACCTGCCCCAGGGCGAGTCGTTTGTGCGGCAGGCCCTCCTGGGCAAACGTTACTTCCAGGAAAAATTGGGCCTCGACGTGCGGATCGCTTTTTGCGTGGACAGCTTCGGCCATGCCGGCACCCTGCCCCAGATTTTACGCAAGTGCGGCTTTGACACTTACATTTTCATGCGCCCCAAACCCCACGAGAAAGAACTGCCGGGCGAGGTTTTCTGGTGGCAGAGCCCCGATGGCAGCCGTATTCTGACCTACCGTGTCCCCGGCCCCTACCAGACGACTCCTCGTACCGATAACGAGAGCCACATCGCCCAGGCCCTCGCGGCCAGGCCGGACAGGCTGGCCGATACCATGTCCTTCTTTGGCGTCGGCAATCATGGCGGCGGCCCCACCCGCGAGATGATTGAGAGCCTGCAAGCATTGGCCAGCCGGCGGCAGGATATTTGCCTCCGCTTCAGCCATCCCCAGGCTTATTTCGACGCCATCGCCCCGCACGCGGCGGACCTGCCTGTGGTTCCAGATGAGTTGCAGTATCACGCCATCGGCTGCTATGCGGTCAACAGCCAGCTCAAGCGGCTGCACCGGCAGGCCGAGGGGGCGCTGCTGGCGGCGGAACGGCTGGTCTGCCTGGCCAATGTCTGGGCCGGTCGAAGGTTACCCCTGGCCGAATTAGACCGGCTGTGGTGGGACGTGTTGTTTAACCAGTTCCACGATACGCTGGGCGGCACCAGCATCAAGCAGGGTGAGGATGAAGCAATTATGGCTTTTAGCCGGGTTATCTTGAGCGCCCGTGAGCTGAGCAACGATGCGGGCCGGGCCATTGCCGCCACCCTCGACACAAGTGGCCCCGGCGGCAGTCTGGTCGTCTTCAATCCTTTTCCTCAGCCTATCGGGCAGTACATGGAGTATGAACCCTGGACGGAGTGGCAAGGCTGGGATGCAGCCGGCTGGGGTTTGGTGGACGAAGCTGGCCAGCCTGTCCCGCACCAGCTCATCGAAGCCGAAGCGGCGATGCACTTGACAAATTCGCCGGTCAATCGTCTCGTTTTCCCGGTAGAGCTGCCACCGCTGGGCTATCGCCTGTACCACTTTGCGCGGGGGCTGCCCCGCACTGAGCCAGCCAGCTCTCTGAGCGTCACCCCTGACTCGCTGGCCAATGAATTCTGGCGATTGCGGCTCGACCCGGCCAGCGGGGCCATCATCTCTTGCGTGGATCAGGCGAGCGGCGTAGAATTGGTCGGTCCGGCAGGCTGGAACGTGGCTCACGTGCTGCACGACCCCAGCGACACCTGGTCGCATGGGCTGACCCATTATGATGAAATCATTGGCCAGTTCAAGGCGACCGAGATAAAAATTTGTGACCAGGGACCACTCCAGGTTTCCCTGCTGATCGAGCGAGCTTACGAAGGTAATACCTGGCGCCAGCAGTTGATTCTGCGGCGCGGCGACCCGGCGCTGCTGCTGCGTAACTGGTTGTGCTGGCAGGGCCAGTGGCAGCTTGTCAAGCTTGCCTTCCAGGTGCCAACCGACCAGCCTCGTTCGTTTCACGACGTGCCTTTTGGCTGGCTGGAACGTTCCTGCTCCGGGCAGGAAGTCCCTACCCAAATGTGGCTGGACGTGCAAGGGCCGCTAAAGAGAGGAAGGTTGGAGGACTGGAGGACTGGAATTTCTTCAACCCTCCAACCCTCCAGCCTTCCACCTGACCTTCTTGCCGGACTGGCCCTGCTGAACGACGGCAAGTATAGCTGTGACGTTCAGGGTAATGTCATGCGCTTGACGATTTTACGCACGCCGCCGTATGCTTACCATGACCCGCATGTTTTTGGCAGCAAGCGTCGCTACGACTGGGTAGACCAGGGGTACCAAGAATTTAGTTTGGTTTTACTGCCTCACCTGGGCGATTGGCGTGAGACCGATGTGATCACCCGGGCGCGGGCGCTGAACCTGCCTCCGGTCTGTATCACCAGCCATGCCCATCCGGGCCGCCGGCCTCCCCGTGACACTCTGGCCCGGTTGACAACGCCCGAACTGGAATTGACGGCGCTCAAACCGGCGGAGGATGGCCTGGGTTTTGTGGTGCGTATGGCCGATAAGCATGGCCGGGGCGGGAGCGGTCAGTTTATCTGGCTGGGGCAACCTTTTGAGGTGGCGCTGTCCCCCTTTGAGGTTGCCACCTGGCGGCTTTTTGAGGAAAATGGACGCTGGCAGTTTGCAGCTTGTGATATGCTGGAAAGGAAATTAAACATTGCCTAAGATTACTTTTATCGGGGCGGGGAGCACTGTTTTTGCCAAGGCCCTGCTGACCGACATTTTTTGTTTCCCTGAGTTAGCTGAGGCGACGATCAGCCTGTTTGATATTGACCGGGAGCGGCTGCGAACCTCTGAGATTGTCGCCCGCAAAGTGGCCCAGGCTGCTGGCGCCCGGCCTACGATTGAAGTCACAACTGACCGGCGGGCAGCTCTGGCCGGGGCTGATTATGCCATCTGTATGCTCCAGGTGGGTGGATACAAACCGGCCACGGTCATTGACTTTGAAATTCCCAAAAAGTACGGCCTGCGCCAAACGATTGGCGATACGCTGGGCATCGGCGGCATTATGCGCGGTCTGCGCACTATTCCGGTCTTGCTGGATATTTGCCGCGATATGGAGGAGGTTTGCCCCGAGGTAACGTTTCTCAACTATGTCAACCCGATGGCCATGAATTGCTGGGCCATCAACCGGGCCAGCCGCATCAAAACGGTAGGGCTGTGCCACAGCGTCTTCCACACTGCCGAGGCGCTGGCCCGCGATATCGGCGTACCATTTCGAGAGATAAATTACCTGTGCGCCGGGATTAACCACATGGCCTTTTACCTGCGCTTCGAGCGTAACGGCCAGGACCTCTATCCGTTGCTGCGTCAGGTGGCGGCTGAAGGGCGTGCTCCGGCCTGGAACAAGGTTCGCTACGAAATGTTGACCCGGTTGGGGTACTTTGTGACCGAATCGAGCGAACATTTCAGCGAGTACGTGCCTTGGTTCATCAAGCGCGACCGGCCTGATTTGATTGCCGAATTTAACGTGCCCCTGGACGAGTATCCGTGGCGCTGTGAGGAGCAGCTTGACGGCTGGGAGCAACTGCGTCAGGCTCTGGAGGATCCTAATTTAGAGGCGCTGGCCCAGTTTGAGCGGCGTTACCGGCAGGAACGGCTGACGCGTCTGAGGCAGGAGGACCCCTGGCATGCGGAGCAAATGCGGCGCTGGTGGACCAGGGATGAAGAAGAGGCCCAGACTATGGGCCACTCCGGGGAGTATGGTTCGCTCATTATCCACTCCCTGGAAACCCACCAGCCGCGGGTCATCTACGGTAATGTGATGAATGAGGGCTTGATTGATAATTTACCTCAAGCGTGCTGTGTGGAGGTCCCCTGCCTGGTGGATAAAAACGGCATCCGGCCCACGCGGATGGGCGCTCTCCCGCCCCACCTGGCCGCGCTGATGCAAACCAACATTAACGTCCAGGCCCTCACCGTTGAAGCAGCCCTGACCGGCAAACGCGAATACATCTACCACGCGGCCATGCTCGACCCGCACACAGCCGCCGAGCTGGATCTGAAGCAAATCTGGGCGCTGGTTGATGACCTTATTGCCGCGCACGGAAGCTGGCTGCCTGCTTACTGGTGATTTGAACTGTCAATGAGTGATGGTGGCTACGTAATGATGAAAAAGACGCCGGTCAAGGTTAAGCCGACAACAATCACCAGCAGGACAGATAGGGCCGTATAGACCCATCTTTCGTGCCAGCTCGTCTGAAGAACCTGAGAAGCAGTGAGGTTTGGCTGCAAGGCGTGGGGAAATTTATCGTACGGGCGATCTTTATAATCCATTTTCAGTCGGGCTTCCCGCATACGGCCGGCTATTAAGGCAATAATACCCGCGGTAAGAAAGCCATATATGGCTCCAAAGCAGAAACTACCGCTACTTATGGTATCCATAGTTTTTGACCTCATTGATTTTATAGGATACAATTAGAACAAATGAGCTGCCAGTGGAGACTTTTATGATAGATAAGTTCTTGACTATTGCTGCGGCTTTCGATTGGATTAGCCCCACGCTGGCTTATATTCAGGATTTTCGGTATGGCCAGGTGAGTGATTTTGGTATTCCGGCCAGTTCGGGCTGGAGTAGGAGTAACATTAAACGTCTCCTTAAAAAACACGGAGTGCCGGTATGGGGCGTGATGCTCAACTTTAGAGGTGACACGCTCATGTTTACCGTGCCCTACCATCAAGCTCAGGCCGTGTCCGACCTGCTGCTGGGACAGGGAGTCTCCATTCTCCATGCACCGGCTGAAGTTACTTCCTCACCACCTCAGCCCTCTGGGTCTACCTGGCCGTAGAACTCTCTTTTTCGGATCAAAGGCTCTAAACCTCTTTTCGCTTCATTCCTCCACCACAACTAAACTATTAAAAATTGTTAATGCCTCTCATTAGCAAACAGTAAGAGTAGGACCTCTTTTTGTACCCCTTTATCATAGCACAGTCAGGATAACAATACATCAATCTTCGGGATGATTTTTTGTTCATCCAGATGAATGGGAGATCGAGGTCTCAAACTTACCCAGATTAGCGATAAGCCCGTGCTAAATTAAGGATATTTTGATCCTGTACCTGGCGATTTGATCACCAGGGTAAGTGTACCGCTTTAGAGCTTGATTAAACCCTAATATAACATGTAGCGGATTCTTGATTACTGGCTGACCAATGTAATTATCCCTGCAAAATGAAGAAATCACCCTTTTTCTGATTAATAATCACTCAAGTTGGTGTAGGCAAAGACGACGGACACCGTTAAAATCACCAGGTAGGTTTAGTGTTTGCCTTTACTCAAGTGTGCTTTAGTGACCGGATTAGCTTGGGTCCCTTAAGCAAATGGGGTGCAACCCAAGCAACAGAACAGTTTGTTGATGGTGATGAAAAGAGAGTATTGCTTAAAGTCAAGGAGGTAAAACAGATTATGTTGAGCCAACAAAGAAAAACTATGTCTTTAGTTTTAGCACTGCTGCTGGTGGCCGTCATGGCCCTGAGTGCCTGCGGTACAGGAGCTGGCGGCGGCGATACGGGTGGTACTGGCGATGATGTATCGGCAACCCCAACGCTCATGGGTGGCGATGCTGGCGGGGATACGGGTGGCACCGGCGGCACCGGGGATACCGGCGGGGACACCGGGGGTACTGGCGGTGATACCGGCGGAGGCGCGGATGCAACAACCGAGCCTTAATCGTTTAAGTTAGGGCAGGCGGACCACTTAGAGTAGAGCGCAACAGGTACACATTTTGGTCGAATAGTAATGAGGGAAGAATATCTAATATTCTTCCCTCATCGCTTTTTTACCACGGCTACAAGAGTTACCAAAAGATAGCTCTTTTTAAGTTTCAGAATTACCCAAGTTAGTATGGCTCAGAAGAGGGGGAGGTGATAAGATGCTTTTAAACAACCTTAAAATCAGGTTTATGGTTGTCCTTTGCTAAAAGGGAGTGAAAGGGAACTGTATCAACGATTAACTTGAGAAATTCCGGTGGGGAGGAATTCTGGGCTGCCGCTGAAGGAGGTCGTAAAAAAAACCTTCTGTTAAAACGTGGAGACGCATATCAGTGATGGCTACGGGTTCATGGCGCTTCGCGTCGCCCACGTTGGTATAAGTCATCTCGGCCCCGTCTACCACAATCACCGAACCTCGCCCCACAATCTTAATAACTCGTTGGGGATCAATAATGGCGGCAGTATCTTCGTCAATACCCAGGCCAACCAAAAAAGGATTATAGGCGACGGCTACCATCAGCCGGCCAATCCGGCCTCGTTGCTGAAAATGTTGATCAATGACCAAACGTTGGGTTAAGCCAAAGCCAGGAGTTAACTGGACCATGCGCTGGCTTGGCTGCTCCCCGGAGCGGCCAAAGGCGATCATGTGCTGGCACAGAACTGAGGCGCCCGCACTTGTACCGGCCACCAGCACTCCGGCGGCGTTACGCTGGCGAATGGCCCGAGCTACGGCCGTACCGCCCAAAAGGGCGGCCAGGCGAAGCTGGTTGCCGCCGGTCAAAAAAATGGCGCTGGCCTGGTTGAGACCAGCAACCCGAGCCAGGTCTTGCGCTTCAAGCCGGGAGAGGACCGGAATGACCTCGACGGTAAGCGCGCCCAGGTCCCGAAAGAGGGCGTGATAGAGATTACCCACTTTGTCGGCCTGGGCGGAGGCTGCCGGGATAACAGCAATTTCGGCCTGGGGGCCGCCGGCCAGGGCCAGAAACGTGGTCAAAACGCGGCGTTCTTTAACCTTATCCTCGGCGCCGCCAATAGCCATAAGTGTGCCCCGGCGACGTACAGGAGGTGCAGCTTCGTGAGACATGGACTGGTAATATAGCAGAAACAAAATAGTCGGACAAAGATGACTTTAGCCCAAGGCGAAGATTCATAAATTTATGGAGAAACTTTCTATGGATACCTATCCGGTCAAGGTTCGCAATTTACGAGTCTTGCGGGGACCGAATCTGTATGCTTATAAGCCCGTACTGCAAATTACCCTCGATATTGGGCCTTACGAGGAACGGCCCAGTAATAGTTTTTCCGGTTTTGTCGAGCGCCTGACCACCTGGCTGCCGGGATTGCAGCGGCATGAATGCGGCGTCGGCCGGCCCGGCGGTTTTATCGAACGGCTGGAACGGGGGACCTATCTGGGACATATTGTTGAGCATATCACCCTCGAGTTGCAAAACCTTATGGGGTTTAATGTCTCCTTTGGCCGGGCACGCGGTACCGGCGAGCGGGGCGTCTACAATGTGGTTATTGCTTATGAGGAGGAAGAACCGGGGCGAGCCGCCTTTGAAACCGCCTTGCGCCTGACCCTGGCCGCTATGCATGACGATCCCTTTGATTTTGAGGCCGAATTGGAGCGGCTGTTGGTTATCGCCGATGAGTACCGGCTTGGGCCAAGTACCGGCGCGATTGTCACCGCCGCCCGCGCCCGTAAGATTCCGGTCCTGCGGGTCACTTCTACCGGCAGTCTGGTGCAACTGGGCTATGGGGTCCACCAGAAGCGGATTCTGGCCTCGGAAACCTCCTATACCAGCGCGATTGCGGTGGACTTGTGCCAGGATAAATCGCTCACCAATCACATGCTGCGCCAGGTTGGCGTGCCGGTTCCGGCCGGACGGATGGTGAAATCGGCCCGCGAAGCCTGGCAGGCCGCCCAGGAAGTAGGTTTACCCGTCGTGGTTAAACCTATGGACGGCAACCAGGGCAAGGGGGTCAGCGTCAATTTGAACAGCAAAGCCGAAGTGAGCGAAGCTTTTGCCATTACCCGCCAGTACAGCCGAAAGATACTCGTGGAAAGTTATATTGAGGGGTACGATTTTCGGCTGCTGGTGATCAATGGCCGCTTAGTGGCGGCAGCCCAACGCGACCCGGCCCAGGTAGTTGGGGACGGCCAGCACACGGTGGCTCAACTCATCGAGATCCTGAATCAAGATCCCCGCCGCCGTCCTGGTCACGGGAGCATCCTCTCGCGGGTCCAGATAAATGAGGCGGTGGAGCTGACCTTAGGCCAACAAGACATGTCCCTCGCTACCATTCCGGCCCCAGGGCAGGTAGTGAAGTTACGGCATAATTCCAATCTGTCTACCGGGGGTACGGCCACCGATGTGACCGATGAGGTTCATCCCCGCAACGCTCGTCTGGCCGAATTGGCGGCGCAGATTTTAGCCCTGGATGTGGCCGGGATTGATATTGTCTGTAGTGATATTCGCCGGCCGCTGGCTGAACAGGGTGGGGCTATCGTTGAAGTAAATGCCGCACCGGGGTTACGCATGCACCTGAACCCGTCACAGGGCCAGGCGCGCCAGGTCGGCGTGCCTATTGTCGAAATGTTGTATCCCGGCGATACTCCGGCCCGTATTCCTGTCATTGCGATAACCGGTACCAACGGCAAAACAACCGTAACCCGGTTGGTGGGGCATATGTATGAGACGGCCCGCTGGGTGGTGGGGATGACCTGTACCGATGGGATTTATATCAACAAAGAACTGATTGTGAAAGGCGACTGCTCCGGGCCGAAGAGCGCTCAAACCATCCTGCTGCACCCCCATGTGGAAGTGGCTGTGCTGGAAACAGCGCGAGGCGGTATTTTGCGAGAGGGCCTGGCCTTTGACCGGTGCCTGGTTGGTGTTGTAACCAATGTCACCTCGGATCATTTGGGGCTGGATGAAATAAAAACGTTAGATCAACTGGTTCGGGTCAAGCAGGTGGTGGTTGAGGTGGTTAGTTCTGATGGCGCAGCCATTCTGAATGCCGAAGATCCGCTGGTAGCGGAAATGGCCGCAGCCACCGATGCCCATGTGGTCTATTTTAGCCGGGACAAGCATAACCATGTGATACAGGCTCATCTGGCCGAGGGCGGTCAGGGCGTGTTCGTCGAAGAGGGCACGATTATCCTGGCTACGGGGACAACGAAGGTGCAATTAGTAGAATTGGAACGTATCCCCTTTACCTGGGGAGGTAAAATTGGCTTCCAGGTGATGAATGCTCTGGCTGCCACTGCCGCCGCCTGGGCCGCCGGCCTCAACCCGGCGATGATTGTGCGGGCGTTATCTACCTTTGAAGCCGACGCGATCATGGCCCCAGGCCGTTTTAACATTTTTGAGATGAATGGGGTAGAGGTTATCCTGGATTACGGCCACAATGCGGCGGCGCTGGAGGCTCTGGGCGAGGCCGTTGCAGCGCTGGAACCGCGCCGCACCGTGGTGGCCTTCACCCTTCCCGGCGACCGTCGTGATGAAGACATCATCGCCACGACGAAGGCGACAATTCCTTTTGCCAATGCGTATGTGCTTTACGACTCGGAAGACCGGCGGGGGCGAGCCGGTAACGAAATTCCCAACCTCATACGCTGCCATTTGCCCGAGGACGTTCCTTGTGAGTTTGCCGAAGGCCAGCCTGCCGGAATATTGCAGGCGTGGCAGCAAGTCCGGCCGGGCGACCGCTTGATTGTCATTTGCGACGAGGTCAATGAGGCGTTAGAAGTGTTACATACGTTAGCGGAGCCAGTTAGCAAAGATGCCAGTTGTATCAATCCGCTCGCCGCAGAAGAGTCTGCCCTGGCTGAGCGTGAAAAAAACGGAGTTCCGGTCTTGGCCAGTATGCCTCGCTAGAGCAGACATAAAGTTAGGAATTCACTGTGTAGCCTATGCCGCGCACGGTGCGAATGGTGTCCGTTAGCCCGGTAGCTTCTTTGATTTTCTGACGGATGCTGAAAATATACTGGCGAACCATTTCTCTGGCTTCCCACAAGCCGCTATCGTACCCTTGCACCTCTCGTAGTAACTCCTGAGGTGAAACTACCCGCGGCGCTTCGCTGGCCAGATAAGCCATAACATTAAATTCAGTCGGGCTAAGTTCCAGCAGGTGCCCTTGCAGGATAATGACATGCTGCGAAAAATCTACAATCAAACTGCCGTATTGTAAGAATCGCCCTTGCTCATTGCTAGGGGCCGTTACCGGGGTCATAAACTGAGATAGATCGGGAGCCGGGGTGGTCGGGGGGAGTCGGCTTTCCGTATCCTCGGTCAGAAGCGTGCGCAGTTGGCTCAGTTCGGTCAAGTGCTGCTCTAACTTGGATAACAGATGGCGTTGTTCCAGAATGCGCTGGCGTTTGAGTAAGCCCTGGCGTATGCTCTCGCGGAGTTCAACAGTTTTGCATGGTTTAAAAAGGTAATCATGCGCCCCCTCACGCAAGGCTTCGACCGCGGTATCAAGCGAAGCATGGGCTGTCAGCAGAATAACGACAGTATCCGGCGATTGCTGTCGCAAGGCAGCCAGCACTTCCATGCCGTTCATGCCCGGCAGTACCAAATCCAATAAAGCCAGGTCAAAGGCCTGGTTAGCTACCAGGGCCAAGGCCGCTTCTCCATTCTCTACCGCCGTGACTTGATGGCCATCAAGGGTTAGTGTGTCTTCCATAATCAGGCGAATACCTGGCTCGTCATCTACGACCAAAATCTTGGCAGGTGTCATAGTGCTACCTCTCTTGCTTACCCTCAGCCAGTGACCAGAGTGGTTGCCAGGGGGAGCAAAATAGTAAAAGTTGTTCCCTTTCCTACCTGGCTGGTGGCCTTAATCTGGCCCCGGTTAGCCTGGATAATTTGATAGCTGGTAAACAGGCCCAAACCGGAGCCGTGGTCTTTGGTCGAAAATAAGGGTTCAAATAAGCGTGACAATATTTCCGGCGACATACCGGCGCCGCTATCACTAAATTCAATCCGGGCCACTGCTTGGGTCTGGCCTTCGGGAAAGGTGGCCTGGTCAAGCCCGCCAGAAACTTGAATGGTTCCGCCTGTCTCTTCCAGGGCATCAATCGCGTTGAGCGTCAGGTTTAACATGACCTGCTTCAAATGGTCAGGGCTGATTGGCAGCAGCGGCAGGTCGTCGGCCAAAATCTGTTGGACCTTAATTTTGTGATACTGCAATTTTTTGTTGACCAGTTGAAAGATGCTCTCCATGATGGCCCGGAAATCGGCTTGCAGCGCTTCGGCTTGGTCGAGCCGGTAAAAACCATTGATCGTACCGGCCTGGCCTGATTGCTCGCGGCTGGTTGGGCGATAAAAATCACGCATGCGGTGAACAATGCTGGCGATACGTTCAATCTCCGTGCCGGCCACCCCCAAATACCGCTCAATTTTTTCCTGCCGGTGTTGGCCGGCCAATTCTATCTCCAGCAGGCTCAAAACTCCCTGGATGGCCTGGAGAGGGTTATTGATTTCATGGGCAATCGAGGCGACCAGCCGTCCCAGGGCGGCCATCCGCTCGCTTTGAACCAACTGGGCCTGGGTTCCCCGGAGCATTTGCATCTGGTACTGCAAATTCCGGTAGAGCCGGGCGTTTTCCAGGGCGGCGGCAGCCTGGTCGGCCAGGAGCTGCAATAGTTGCTGGTCGGCCGGGGTAAAGTGGTTTGGCTCATCACTTTCTACATTTAATACGCCAATGACCTGCTCCGCCACCCGCATTGGCACACACAGTTCTGAACAGGACGCAGGCAGATGGCTGATGGCGACGTAACGAGCCTCTTGAGTTGTGTCGGGTACATTAATTGCCTGGCCGCTTCGCACAACAGCCACGCCGATGCCGTAGGGGGTATCGCCACTCAGCGAGAAGCGGGTGAAATCGGCCTGGGAATTGGCGCCCAGATAGTAGCGGTAAACCAGCTCATTGGCGGCGGTATCAACCAGTCCCAGGCCGGCAATGTTGAGATGCAGCACATGGGCCGTTGTTTCGACCACTCGCCTGAGAATAACATCCTCGCTGTGGAGCAGGGTTAACTCCTGACCTAGTTGATAAATAGCGGCCAGCCGCTCCTCCAATTGACGGCGTTCCGTAATATTACGAAAAGCCAGTACAGTTCCGGCCAAAGGTTCCCCGGCGCTGCTGATGGGTGCGACGTTATAATCAATGGAGGTTATGGTCCCATCCTGGGCCAGGAGCAAGGTATGGGCAGCCTCAAGCGGGCCGGCAGCACCGTTGAGCAGCTTGGAGACGGGGCATTCAAGGGGTGTTTGATCCATCTCATCTACAATTCGAAAGACAGCCCGGGCTTGCTGTCCCAGGGCAGTGGTTTGTGGCCAGCCGGTTAAAGCTTCGGCGCGGGGATTCATAAAATTGATGCGGCCCTCCGGATCAGTGGTGATGACGCCCTCGCCAATGCTTTGCAGCGTTGTCGCCAGCCAGCGTTCGTTGGTCTTCAACTTTTGTTCCAGTTTGTGCCGGTACAGCGCAATTTCAATCGTGATTCGTAATTCCTGCTCGTCAAACGGTTTAAGCAAGTAGCCAAAGGGTTCGGTCACTTTGGCTCGCTGCAACGTCTGTTCGTCGGCCATGGCGGTAAGATAAACTACCGGAATATCCAACTGCGCCTGGATCTGCCGGGCGGCGCTAATGCCATCCATCTTGCCTTTCAATCGAATATCCATCAAGATCAAATCAGGCCGTAGCTCCAAAGCTCTGGGTACAGCGTCCTCGCCGTAAGCAACGGTGGCGACGACATGATAACCTAGAGTTTCTAAGCTATAGCTAATGTCGTTGGCGATGATTTTTTCATCTTCAACAACCATTATGGTGATCGTCACAGGTTTCACCTCCTGACCTGAAATAAGGGAGCGGCAAAGATGATCATAAACATTGTACCATGTTCTTGCTCCAGAGTAATGCTACCCTCCGGAGAGTTAACGGTAAGCTCAGCGGGTCATCGCTTTGAAAGTGGAGATAAAAAGTTTGTTCTGTTGGGGGAGATGAGAATAAGGCAAAAATGAGATAATGATAGGAGATAGCCCGGCTGGCAAAGGGTCTAGGAGGATATTCGCCCAGCCCCTCAGTAAGAATGATCGGGTCTGAGGTCAAGGCTGAAGTGTTTGTCAGGACAGAGCCTGTTACAGAAAAGGTCAGTGCCAACAAAATAAGGGGAAGGGCGACAGGGAACAATTTGGGCATCTTGAAATTTTTAACAGGCCGGTGAGGATTGATTTACCCGGTTAATTCAATTCCGTTGCCATCGGAGTTCAAAATCACAGGTTCACCGTAACCATCACCAGCCCGGCGAGGATTATCCAAAACCAAATAATCGTGGCTGTTTCTGAGCCGACAATGATGGCTAAATAAGTATAATCGGTGAATTGGACCGGGAGATCATTTTTGGTAAGGAAAATATCAGGCCAGTATCACGATCAAGAGAGATTCGTTTGAGGCGATAGAATCAATCTTTTTTCTTTGATTGTTCAAACAAATTCAACGCTTCGGTTTCATTCCAGGTTTCGTCAAGTTCCCTAGCGATGGTTGTCGCCACTTCGGCAGCAGTGCCTTCACGCTCCTGTTCTTTGCCCCACTTAAACATTGAGGTATAAGCAGCAGCACTGGTCTGGCCCGCGCGCGAGGCAGCATTTTCCACAGCCTGCTGAAATCGGGCCGGTAAATTCTCCCTAACCGTACCATTTACATCGGTTGCTTTAACCCCAAGTGGAATGTGTTCCCAATATAAGATTTGGTATCTTGCCATCGCTTTTTCTACCTTTTACTGATGCCGCTGAATTTGATGAGCTTGAGCTGGTGTCAGCGGCGGCATCGAGATGAAAATTTTTGAATAAACTCTCTATTTACCTGTTTTAGTTTACACGTTCCGGGCTAAATTTGCAACTTCTTTAGAAGTAAGGCCTTTCACTTAACCTGGAGAAGATTAGAGTTCGATTAGAAATAGAGGCAAGCTCTTGAAAAAATCCTCTTCTTTGATTAAAATATCAGCGTTGTCAAAAGAT
>JAHDWA010000023.1:77672-136170 GCA_023382535.1 Anaerolineae bacterium
CAAGCTCTTGAAAAAATCCTCTTCTTTGATTAAAATATCAGCGTTGTCAAAAGATTGGTTGCGCGTCTGGCCAACTGATCTTTTTTTTGACCCGTTCTTAAATTCATCTGCCGGAGGCTCCTAACTAACTTTATGGAAATGAAGACCATCCGCGAGCTTAACGAAGCCGTGGCCCAGGAAGCTCTTTTTTTGCAGGATTTGCTGGCCGAAGTCAACAAGGTGATGGTGGGGCAAGAAAAATTGATCGAGCGGTTGTTGATTGCGCTCCTGGCTGACGGTCACATTTTGCTGGAAGGAGTGCCGGGCCTGGCCAAAACTTTGGCTATTAAAACCCTGGCTCAAACGGTCCAAGCTCAATTCCAGCGCATCCAATTTACTCCCGATTTGCTGCCCGCCGATCTAATTGGCACGGAAATTTACAACCCGCGCACCAACGAGTTTACCTCCCATCGCGGCCCTATTTTCGCCAATTTTATTCTGGCCGATGAGATTAACCGCGCTCCGGCCAAAGTTCAGAGTGCTTTACTTGAGGCAATGCAGGAGCGGCAGGTGACAATTGGCGCTGAAACGTTCAAGCTGGAAGAACCGTTTTTGGTATTGGCCACTCAGAATCCTATCGAGCAGGAGGGCACCTATCCGTTGCCCGAAGCGCAGGTGGATCGCTTCATGCTCAAAGTAGTGGTGGATTATCCGACGCGAGCCGAAGAGCGGCTGATTATGGATCGGATGACCGGAGTGCGCCTGCCAGAAGTCAAGCCGGTCACCCAACCCGCTGATCTGCTGCACGCGCGCGAGGTAGTGCGGCAAATCTACGTAGATGAAAAAATCAAAGAGTATGTCCTTGATCTCATTTTTGCGACCCGCCAGCCCAGCCAGAATGGCCTGTCCGGCCTGCAACCCCTCATTGCTTTTGGCGCATCGCCGCGAGCCACGATTTACCTGATTATGGCGGCGCGGGCGCATGCCTTTTTGAAAGGGCGCGGCTTTGTTACCCCGGAAGATATCAAGCAAATTGCGCCCGATGTTCTGCGCCATCGCGTGGTCATTAGCTACGAAGCGGAGGCCGAAGAGATTACCAGCGCCGAAATTGTCCAACGTATTCTGGATCAGATAGAAGTACCATAGGAAATTTTGAATTGTGAATAGCCAATTGTGAACAATTAACGGTTCACAATTCAAAATTCAGAGCCAAAGGTCCCTTGTGGGCAATTCAAAATTCACAATTAGCCATGCTTTCACCTGAACTTATTAGAAAAATTCGCCGGATTGAAATTCGCACCCGTCACCTGGTAAACGACAGTTTTGCCGGGGAGTACCATGCCATTTTCAAAGGACGGGGGATGGAATTTGATGAGGTGCGTCCCTACCAGCCGGGCGACGAAGTCCGCACCATTGATTGGAATGTCACGGCCCGCACCGGGGAGCCGTTTGTCAAGCGCTTTGTCGAAGAGCGGGAGTTGACGGTGATGCTGCTGGTGGATGCCAGCGCCTCCGGCAAATTTGCCACGGTCAACCGCTTCAAGCGGGAAATTGCTGCCGAACTGGCCGCAGTTCTGGCTTTTTCGGCCATTAGCAATAATGACAAAGTTGGCGTCCTCATCTTTACCGACAGAATCGAGCTGTTTATCCCGCCGCGCAAGGGCCGCCGTCATGTGCTGCGGCTCATTCGGGATCTGCTGGCTTTTGAACCATTCGGCTACCAAACCAATCTGAAACTGGGCCTGGATACCATTAACCACCTGCTCAAGCGCCGCAGCATTGTCTTCCTCATCTCTGATTTTCTGACCCCGCCGGACAGTTATCGTTCGGCCTTGCAGTTTAGCAACCGCCGCCATGATGTCATTGCCGTAACTCTGAGCGACCCGCGCGAACAGGAACTGCCCAATGTTGGACTGCTGGCGTTGGAAGATGCCGAAACCGGCCAGGTACGGTGGGTGGATACTGGCAGCCGCCAGCGGCGTCAAGCCTTTGCCGAGCGGGTCAACGAGTTGAAACTGGCCCGTGACCGGGTCTTTCGCAAGTCTAAAGTGGATCGTATTGACATTTCCACCGATGCCGAGTATGTTACTCCTTTGACAACCTTTTTTGAGCGGCGCGCCCGGCGCATGCGACGGTGAACGGAGGCTGACCGCAGACCGGTGATCGCCGGTAAGTTGCACTGGAGTTCTGCGTTGCAGACATCCTCGTTTGACTTCGATTATGAACTTTGTAAAAACGCAATTTTCAAATTTAACCGGTAACTCCCGGCTTACGTTTCACATTTCAGCGCCGAAAGTCCTCAGGGGACGCTTTACCCTTTATGTTTTACGTTTTACACTTTACGCTTTACTCCTCTGCCTTGCCTCTCCTGCCGCTGCCCAAACGCCCGCCGATGCCAATGCTGAGCTTTTCCTCAAAGCCCCTCAAGGCCAACCTCTGACCGTTGGCGACCGGGTAACTTTGCGGCTGGAAGTAACCCATCCGGCAGACTCGCAGGTGACTCTGCCGGAAGTGCCGGAGCAGTGGGGCCCTTTCGAGGTGGTTGAACAGAGCCCACCCGAAACCGTTGAGAACGACAACGGCACAACTACCTCCGGCAAGGATATTGTCGTCACCCTCTTTGAGCCGGGAGAATATCAAACGCCGCCCCTTGTCGTGACCCACAGCATGGCGGATGGCTCGCAAGAAGAGTTGGGTACGCCGGTTGTCCAGCTTACTATTACCAGCATATTAACCGATGATACCGAACTGCGCGACCTGAAGCCCCAGGCAGAGCTGCCGTTGCCGCCTATCTGGCCCTGGGTCGTTGCTACTATTTTGTTGAGTATCTTTGTTTTGGGCCTGCTGGCAGGTGTGGCTTTGTGGTTGTATGACCGGCGGCGTAGACGCGCCGGCCTCGAATTAGCACCTGTACCTTTTGTGGATCCCCGCCCGCCTGAGGTCATTGCTTTGACTGAGTTAGATCGGATCGAAGGCTTGAATCTGCCGGCCCGGAACGAAATCAAAGAGCACTACTCCCTGGTTGATGTCTGCCTACGCCGTTACATCGAAGGGCGTTATCAAATCCCGGCCCTGGAGCAAACCAGCGCCGAGTTACGCACCGCCTTCCGCAAGTCGGGCACTCTGGCCGAGGACGCCGCCGAATTTATGGACATCTTCTCAGAAAGTGATCTGGTCAAATTTGCCCGTTATGTGCCTCACGCTGATAATGTAAATAACCTGGTCAATCGAGCGCGGCACATCGTCCATGTCACAACCCCTGAAGTTGTCGCAGCGCCGGAAGAGCCGGCGGCGCTTGAAGCGGAAGTGATGCCATGACCACACTCCATTTTGCTTCACCTTGGCTGCTGTTGTTGCTAGCCGCGCCCCTTTTACTGGCCTTGCTGCCCCTATTGGCCCGCAGCCGCCAGCAGCCCGCCACCCTCCAATACTCCGATATCCGCTTGACGGCCCAGTTGGGACCGTCGCTGCGGCAGCGCGGTCGCTTTATTTTGCCGGTCCTGCGCCTTTTAGGGCTGGCCCTGCTGATTATTGCCCTGGCTCGACCCCAGGCTGGGAGTGCGCGTGAGATTATCACCGGCGAAGGGATTGACATTGCCATTGTGTTAGATATTTCTGGAAGCATGGCGGCTCTGGATTTTGAGCCAAACCGTCTGGGCGCGGCCAAACGGGTCATTAACGACTTTATCCAGCAGCGCAAATATGACCGGATTGGCCTGGTCATTTTTGCCAGCGAAGCTTTCAGCCAGGTACCGCCAACACTGGATTACAAAGTGTTGGAACGTGTTCTCGAAGATACCCAGGTTTCGTGGGATATTGGCCTGGACAGCGGCACCGCGATTGGTTTGGGCCTGGCCAACGGCGCTAACATGCTGCGCGACTCCCAGGCCGACAATCGGGTCATTGTCCTCCTCACCGATGGCGCCAATAACTCCGGCCAGGTAGACCCGCTGACGGCTGCCCAAATTGCCAAGGCGCTTGATATTAAAGTCTACACCATTGGCGCGGCCCGGCCCGGCCCGGCGGCGCTGCCGTTCCCGGATGGCCGGGTTGAGTACCGCGATTCGGAAATTGACGAAGAAACTCTGCGCAAAATTGCCGATATCACCGGCGGTCTTTACTTTAGGGCCGAAGACGGAGAGGGATTGCAGCAGATTTATAATACCATTAATAGGTTGGAGCGCTCCCAGGTTGAGGTGAGAACCTTTACCCGCTATCGAGAGCTGGCCATCTGGTTTATTTTGCCGGCTGCCCTGCTTTTGACTCTGGAGATTTTGCTCCGCCGGACTTTATTTAGGACAATACCTTAGGAAGGATGAAGGCGGAAGGCTGAAAAACTTTTTCATCCTTCATCCCTCATCCCTCCGCCTGTTAAACCATGGATTTTGCCGAACCGATCTATTTAACCTGTTTTGTGCCGTTGCTGCTGCTGGCGCTGTTGTTATTTTTCCTGGGCAAGCGCAAACAGGCGGCCGTAAACCGCCTGGGGATGCCTCAGTTGATTGACCGGTTGAGCGCGACAGTTAACTGGTCAGGCCGCCGCTGGCAAATTGCGCTATGGTTTTTGGCCCTGGCTTTGGTCATTGTGGCCCTGGCTCGACCTCGCTGGGGAGCGCAGGTTGAGGTTGTCGAGCAGCAGGGTGTCGAGATTATGGTGGCTCTGGACGTGTCGCAGAGCATGCTGGTCGAAGATATTAAGCCCAACCGGCTGGCTCGGGCCAAACTGGAGATCTCGGAATTGATGGACCGGCTGGAAGGGAATGCCCTGGGTTTGGTTGTTTTTGCCGGCGCCGCCTATATTCAGTTTCCGTTAACCTCTGATTTCTCCACCGCTCGTTTCTTTTTAGAAGCAGCCCACCCGGGCATGATTTCGCGGCCCAGTACCAATCTGGCCGCGGCTATTCAGGTGGCTGCGACCGGCTTCAACGAGGAGCGAGCCAGCCAAAAAGTGATCATTCTGCTGACCGATGGCGAAGCTAACGAGTTTACCGAAGAAGTCCCGGTGATGGCTCAAAAGGCAGCCGAGGAGGGGATTATCATTTATGCGATTGGTTTTGGCTCACCCGACGGCGAGCCGATTCCCGAATATGATGAGTTGGGCAATTTGACTGGTTACAAGAAAGACCGCCAGGGTGAGACAGTTCTGAGCCGTCTGGACGAGACGACTTTGCAGCAGATTACTTTAGCCACCAACGGCCAATACTTTCGGGCCGCGGCGGATGGGCGCGAAGTTGGTTTTTTGGCCGATGCCATTAACGAGCTGCAAAAGGGTGAGTTGGAAAGCCGGTTTGAAACGCGAGGCATCGAGCGGTTTCAATGGTTTTTGGGCCTGGCCGTTTTAGCCCTGATTATCAGCGAATTGATTCCCGACCGGATCCGGCAAAAGTCATCCCAATCGGAAACAGTGCCGGGTAAAGCATTAAATGTTAAAACGTAGCCATGACCGGTTGAAGCGTTGAGGAGTAGGCTGGTGAAACAGAGTTGCTTATTTATGTCGTTAGTGGTCGTGATTTTACTGTCGGCGTGCGGACCATCGGCGGCCCGTTATAACAATCGCGGTAACGAAGAATATACCGCGGAAAATTACGATGAAGCACTGAAAAACTATACCTCGGCCCAGCGGGAGGATCCAGACCTGGCAGAACCCTACTATAATGCCGGCAGCGCCTTCCACCGCAAGGATGATTTTGAAGCGGCTATCGCTCAAACCCAGCAATCGCTCCGCGCCGCCGAAGGTGAGTTAGCGGAACAGGGGCATTATAATCTTGGCAATAATTTCTTTAAGCTGCAAGATTGGGAGGCCGCGATTGAGGCTTATAAAGATGCGCTGCGCTTGAAGCCGGACGACGCCGATGCCAAACACAATTTGGAATTGGCTTTGAAGATGCAACAACAACAGCAACAACAACAGCAGCAGCAACAGCAGGGACAACAAGGCCAAGGGGATCAGCAGCAACAACAGCAGAATCAGGGCGGCGGCCAGAACCAGCAGCAGCAACAGCAGCAGGGAGGCCAACAGGGCGAACAGGAGAATCAGCAGGGCAGCGGCCAACAGAATCAACAGGAACAAAACCAAGGGCAGTCCTCTGGCGGCTCTCAACCACAGGAGCAGGAGCAATCTGGCAACGGCAGCGAACTTTCACCCGAAGAAGCTCAGCAACTGCTGGATGCGTTAGGCCAAAATAGCCAAACTTTGCAGGAGCGACTGAATCAGACCTTGGGCGATGGCAGCAGCGAAGGCGGCTTTGGCGGTGCGCCCAAACCTTTACCCGCTCAAGATTGGTAATTTTATGTGTTTCAGGTTTCAGGTTTCAAGTTTCAAGTTTCAAGTTGTGACGGCAGCCCTGTTAGGACTGTTTTTTATTGGCCCTGTTTCCGCCCCAGCTTGGGCGCAATCGGCCCCTATCACGGCCACCGTAGACCGCACTATTCTATCTACTAAAGAACAACTAACCCTCACCGTCACCGTCACCGGGGATTTCCTGGATATTCCCAACCCGGACTTGTCACAGCTAACCGACTTTGTGGTGGTCAGCAGCAGCACTTCAACCCAGGTCAGCATTATTAACGGTGATTTGACCACGCAAGGTGTATTTGTCTACCAGCTTCAGCCGCTTCGTGAGGGAGGGCTGGTCATTAGCCCGATCAGTATCAACCTGAGCGGCCAGGTTTTTCAAACTGAACCGATTGATATTCGAGTCATTACCGCCAGCGCGCCGCTCCCCACGCCAACTCCTGCCAGTGCTGCACCGGGTTCGATAGAAGGGCAAGATTTTTTTGTACAGGCAGAGGTTGATAATTCGAAGCCCTATTTAGGCCAACAAATCACCTATACCTTTAAGTTGTACCAATCGGCTGGCTTTATCGGCCAGCCTGATTATCAGCCACCCTCGTTTACCAATTTCTGGAGCCAAACGATTGTTACCCAGCCTACATACAATATGAATATAGGCGGGCGTGATTATCTGGTTACCGAAATCAGGACGGCCCTTTTTCCGGCCAATCTTGGCCCGATTACCATTTCCCCGGCCAAGATTGTTATCCCCAACTTTCCCTATCAGGATATTGTGCTGGAAACGGAATCGATTACGGTTGAGGTGCAATCCTTGCCGGATGGGGCGCCTATCGATTTTAAGGGGGCAGTGGGTCAGTTTGAAATTAATGTGGGCTTGAGTGAAAATGAAACAAAAGTAAATGAGCCGATTACCCTGATCATCGAGATAAAAGGAGCGGGCAATATCGAAGCTTTGGTGGAGCCGCCTTTACCCAAGTTATCGAATTGGCGGTTTTTTGACAGCCAGGCCCAGAGCAGTATTGAGATTCAGGGGGACAAGGTATATGGCACTCGCCGCTTTGAGCGGCTGATTGTGCCCGGTCAGCCAGGTAATTTCACCATCTCCCCCATCAACTTTTCCTATTTTGATCTTGAAGCCGGCCAGTATCGAACCATTAGGTCGCAGCCTGTCCCGGTAATGGTGAAACCGGGCGAAGGAGAGGATTTGCCTCCACCGATTCTCGCTCCTGGTCCTAACAAGCAGGAGGTAGCCCTGTTAGCGGGCGACATTCGCCATATCAAGCCGGTACCATCCTTCTTGAGCAGTCAAGAGAGTTCGCTGTTCAGCCAGCCACTTTACTGGAGTGCCTGGATTTTGCCTATTTTGGTCGTTGGAGGGGTGTGGGTTTGGCAGAATCGGCGGCAGTACCTGCTGATGAACGCGGCTTATGCCCGTAGCCAGAGCGCCCGGCGGGTAGCCCTGAAAATCCTGGCCGAGGCGCAGCGAAGCGACGTTGGCAATTACGCGGCGGCCCATCGTGCCCTGTTAGGTTACTTGTCTGATAAACTAAACCGGCCCACCGCCGGCCTGACCAATGATGGTTTGGTCGCTCTCCTCAAAACCACCAAACTTGATCTGGCGCTGCTAGAGCGGGTTCAACAGACGCTGGCCCAGATTGACATTGGCCGCTTTGCTCCCGGTGAGGCTACGGTCGGTTCTTTTTTGTCGGAAACGCAAAAGTTGATTAACGACCTGGAAAAGTCGTTTAAAGAATTAGAAATAAGAAGTTACAAGTAAGAATGAAGGTAGAGCGGCGTTTGTTGAGAATAGTAGCGTTACTTGCCATAGCCTGGTTGTTTATTCAACTCGTCTCTCCGTCTCTAGCCCTCACCCAAGAGCCGGTGACCCCGACTGAAGCGATGCGCGTGGCCAATGAGGATTACGAAACCGGCAATTATGCCGAAG
Organism: Anaerolineae bacterium; assembly: GCA_023382535.1. Next base: position 85,892 of record JAHDWA010000023.1, read on the forward strand.
CCGCCTCGATTTATGAGGCAATTATTGCCTCAGGCTTGCATCATAGCAATGTTTATTACAATTTGGGGAATGCTTATTTCAAGCAGGAAGATTTAGGCCGGGCGATCCTCAACTATCGCCGTGCCCAGCGGCTTGAGCCCCGTGATGCTGACACGGCAGCAAACCTGAGCATTGTGCGTGCTCAAACAGTAGACAAGCTTGAGACTGTACCGGACAGCGGTTTATCCAATTTGGTTCAACTGGCCGAAGAGTGGCTGACCTTGAGCGAGGCCCTCCTTTTGGCCCTCATGCTATGGTTACTGATTGGCGTGCTGGCTGTCATCGCCCTGCTCAAGCCGGCGTGGCGGCGCTGGTGCGGCATTGGCATGGGCGTGCTGGCGGTGTTTTTGCTGACCGGTTTGATCTCGATGGTCAATCGTTACTATATCGAGCAAAATTATCCCCCGGCAGTAATCGTGGCCCAGCAGGTGGATGTGACCAGCGGGCCGGGCACCTCTGAACAATATTTGATTGAGTTCACGCTTCACTCTGGCGCTGAGGTCAACCTGATCGAAAGCCGCTCCGGCTGGCGGCGGATTACCCTTCCCGGCGATTTGCAGGGCTGGGTGCCTGCCGAAGCTGTGGAACCGGTGAGTGAGTGAGAAACGGGGGTGAGTTAGGGCTTGCCCCCGTTTTAGTTTAGATTGTTCCCTCAAACTCCACCTCAACTGAGTTCAATTTGAGAACAATAGTTTTTTCGGCTACAGGCCTGGTAAAAACTTGCGTATTTTTCTGATTTGGGTTTAATTACAAAATCCTCAAACCGTGCTGCTAACAAACAGTGACATTGTTTCAAGGAAACAGTGATAAATGTCACTTATCAATGAGCAACGATGCCCCTATAATGGGGCTATGTTTGCAGGAAATGATCCTGCCAGTAAGAAAGGCAACAAATTTAGCGCATCCCTCGAGTCAAAAAATTAGATAGATCCACAAAATCAAACATTGAGTTCGATTTAAACTGAATTTTCAGGGATCATAGGAGATCCGCAAAATGTCCACATCACCGTCATCAAATTCTATTTGGGAAATACCACCGCCCACAGCTCCTCATCCGCAGAAACCTGCTCTGATTGCTCGTCGAAGACAACAGAGATTATTTGTTGGCAGACGAGCAATATTCACCGTCCTGGCCATCCTTGTTCTGGGATGTTTGAATTTTGTGTCTCTGTCGTTATTTTGGACGCCCGCCCAGGGCAAAGAGGATGAAGGTCCGGGATGGACCGCAAGTTACGGCTCGTATCAGGTACCTGCCCCCCCTATCGAGTCAGCCTCCATCCAGATAATAATGGACCCTTCCACATCCACTATTCGGCTCTCCTCCACCGCTGCTCCCTCCGCAACACTACCTCCCCCGGCGACAAATCTACCCCCAGCCGTCTCAGCCTTAATCCCAACGGCAACACTAGCGTCTAAAATAGAACACATTGTCATTATCAGTGTTGATGGGATGGGTTCCGATGTGTTTGCCGCAGCCGATGCCCCTCATATGGATAAACTGGTTGCCCGCGGCTCTTTTAGCGCCAATGCACAAACAGTAAATATGAGCGAAACATTGCCCAGCCACGCCTCGATGCTCAGCGGGATGATCCCGGAAAAACATGGTATTTTGTGGGGTGTGCCTTACATCGGTTGGCCGGGGATGAATGGCCCCACATTATTCAGTGTGGCTCATAATGCTGGCTTAAGCACAGCCATGGTCTTTGGCAAGCAGAAAATGAATTACTTGATCCTGCCTAATTCAGTGGACACCTGTTTTTGCACAGACGCGCACGATCCCGAAATCAAGGATCAGGCAGTTAGGATCATTCAGACCGGTTTGCCTCATGTGCTTTTTATTCACTTTCCAGATACCGACCGGGTTGGGCATGCCTTTGGCTGGGGGTCGCAAAATCAGCTTTATGCGGTGAATTTTGCAGATGGCTTGATTGGCGAAATTGTGACTGCGCTTGAAACGGGGGGTTATTTGAACAGCACCCTTTTGATTGTGACGGCCGACCATGGAGGACATGGCCTTAGACATGGGGATGACTCACCCGTAGATAGAACAATCCCCTGGCTGGCGGTGGGGCCAAAGGTGCGGTCTGGTGTAACCCTCGGCAGCGCCATCAATATTTATGACACCGCGGCTACAGTTTTATATGCTTTCGGATTGCCTATTCCTGAGGGGTGGGATGGAAAGCCGGTCTTAGAAATCTTCCAATAAATAAGCGGCTGTCCAATAGCCGTTTTACTTATGCCCTCTCGTTCCCAAACCCCGTCCTGAGCGAAGTCGAAGGATCAGTTTGGGAACGAGCGTTTTTTATTCCAAATCCAACTTAATGTGCAAATCCCGCAACTGCTGCGGATGGACCTCGGTGGGCGCGTTGGCCATAAGGTCGGCAGCCGACTGGCTCTTGGGGAAGGCAATGACCTCGCGGATGTTTGGCTCACCGGCCAGGAGCATCACAATCCGGTCAATGCCTGGAGCGATGCCGCCATGGGGCGGCGTGCCGTACTCAAACGCCTCAACCATATGCCCGAACTGCCGTTTGGCCTCCTCGATTTCCAGACCAATCAGACCAAAAACCTTCTCCTGCAAATCACGCTGGTGAATCCGGATACTGCCCCCGGCGATTTCATAGCCGTTCAAAACCAGGTCGTACTGCTTGCCGCGTGCTTGGCTCGGGTCGGTCTCCAGCAGGGGAATATCCTCATCCATGGGTGCAGTGAAGAGATGGTGGCTGGGATCCCAGCGCTTTTCTTCCTCGTTCCAGACCAGGAAAGGAAAGTCAATGACCCAGCAGAAGGCCAGCACATTTGGATCGAACAGGCCCAAACGTTGCCCCAGTTCAACCCGCAGCCGGCCCAGCGACTCGTTGGCGATAGCCGGCTGGTCGGCTACAAACAGCAGCAAGTCGCCAGGTTCGCCCTGCAACTGCTTGATAATGGCCGCTGTTTCCTCAGCCGAGAGGAATTTGGCAAAAGACGAGCGTGTGGCTCCTGTTCCCTGTTCCCCATCCCCGGTTTCTACTGCCAGCCAAGCTAAACCTTTAGCTCCAAATTCTTTAACAAAATCGCCCAATTCGTCAATCTGCTTGCGGCTGTAATGGGCCTGGCCCTTGACATTCATCCCTTTGACCAATCCCCCGGAAGCCACCGTATCGCTGAAAACTTTGAAGCTGCTGTTGGCAACCAGGGCATTGATCTCTACTAACTCCATGCCAAAGCGAATATCGGGATTGTCGCGGCCAAAGCGGGCCATCGCCTCATGATAGCTCAGGCGGGGGAAGGGTTTGTATAGAATTTGCCGTTCGGTGTTGTTCTCGACAATCCCGATCATCAGCCGTTCGATCAACTCCATCACGTCGTCCCGATCCACAAAGCTCATTTCCATATCGAGCTGGGTAAACTCAGGCTGGCGGTCGCCGCGCTGGTCCTCATCACGAAAACAGCGGGCAATCTGGAAGTAACGGTCATACCCGGCGACCATGAGCAACTGCTTCAACTGCTGGGGGCTTTGCGGCAGGGCATAAAATTTGCCCGGATACACCCGGCTGGGCACCAGGTAATCACGGGCACCCTCCGGCGTTGTTTTAAACAGGATAGGCGTCTCGATTTCTACAAAACCCTCTTCACCGAGAAAATTGCGGATGTAACGCACCACATTATGGCGCAGCATTATATTTCGCTTCATCCGCTGGCGGCGCAAATCCAGGTAACGATAGCGCAGCCGCAGACCCTCGTCCACGGTTGTTTCCTTGTTGATATCGAAAGGTGGAGTTTTGGCCGTGTTGAGAATTTTCAAGCGCTGTCCTTCGACCTCGATACCGCCAGTGCTTAAATTAGGATTCTCCTGCCCGGCTGGGCGGGGGCGCACTCGACCCATCACCTGAATAACGTACTCGTTGCGCAGTGCCCCAGCCTGTTCAAACGCTTCGGCATTGACGGCCGGGTCGAAAACAATCTGGGTTAAGCCGTAGCGGTCACGCAAATCAATGAAAATCAATCCTCCATGATCGCGGCGGCGATTTACCCAACCGGCCAGGGTAACGGTCTGTCCTTCATGTTCAGGGCGAAGTTGATCGCAGGTGTGTGTTCTAAGCATGGTTTCTTTTCCCATCCAATAAAAAATTTGGGGGGCTGCTCTGTCTGGCGCAACCACCCCAACGTGATAATGTTGCTTGCCGATTTTAGCACAAAAGAGGAAAATGTAAAAGTAAAGACAATTTTCCCATTCATCTCACCGGCAAATTGCTTGACGTTTGAGAGGGGGTGGGATAAAATCTTTTTGACAGACAGAACGTGATCGTGCTCAATCTAACCTTCCTCCATTTGTGGCTCGTTTCTCTATGAAACTGACCGGTCGGGTTTTTGCTCTCTTCGGCCTCCTTATTTACTTCACCTTTCTTGGCGGCACGTTTTACAGCCAGCTTAATTTTTTTCTGCGCCTCAGCCATCAAGTCATCGTCACCCTGCTCTTGGGACTGTGGCTTTTCAACCGGCTCAGGCGGGGTGAAGGTTTGCCCCGCACTTACCTTGACGGAGCCATCGCTTTTTACCTGGCTGCCAATTTTTTAAGCAGTGTATTCGGCCTGTCGCCTCGCTTTAGCCTGGAAGGGTTATGGCTGACGCTGACCCACACGCTGGCTTTTTATCTGGTGGTTGACCTGCTGCGCCGGGGTTGGACGGCCCGGCTGGCCTGGGCCTTCTTTATGACTTCAGCGGTAGTCTGCATTGTCGGCCTGACCGAATTTTTGGCCTGGTATGTGGGCGCAGCTATGTTTCCCGGATTTGCTCAGGGCTGGCCGGAAATTGGCGGTTGGCGGCACCCCCTCCCACCTGCTGTCTACCGCCTGGCGATTACCCTTAATGGCTCAACCCCGCTTTCGGCCTACCTGGCCCTGCTGACCCCTCTGGCCATCGGCCTGATTTTGACCCTGCCGCCCCGCGACCAAAATCGGCAGGCTCTGTGGCTCTGGCTGGTCTTGGCCTTAACCGTGCAAATATTGACCTTCTCGCGAGCGGGCATCCTGGCTCTGGCGGTCTCTCTCAGTTTGACGGCGCTGGGGTGGTCAAAAATCACCGGTCACAAATGGTTCTCGCTGCTGGTTTCCTGGCGAGGATTAAGGCCGCTCTCCCGGTCACTGATCCTGCTTGGCGGGATAACGCTGGTTGCGGCGGCTCTTTTTTGGCTGCAAAGTAGTTTTGCCAATCGCGACAGCAGCACCCACTTTCGATTTGTGCTGTGGGAAACAGCCCTGACCATTTTTCAACAACACCCTTTGACCGGCGCCGGCCCGGGCAATTTTGGCCGGGCGCTGCTGCGCCTCAATCAGGCCGACCTGCCCCGGCTGCAGATTGCCTCGGCCCACAATGTTTATCTTAATACTGCCGCCGAACTGGGATTGATTGGGCTGCTTGCGGGCGGATATTTGTTATTTAAAGTAGGATGGGCCTGGTGGAAACGCTGGCAGCAGTTGGCCGCTGCGCCGCCAGAGGAGCGCATCAGATTGGTCGTGTGCGGGGCTGCCCTGGCCGGTCTGGCGGCGCAAACCATGGTAGATACCTATAGCGCCACTTCGATTATACTCCTTATTGTTGCTCTGACCGCTTATATTGTTTATGATCTGGAACCCACACCGTCGCTGTCAAGGCAACGCTATGCTGTCTACCTGGCAGTGGCGCTCCTGGGTGTTTATGCCTTTTGCTTTGCCTGGCTGGCCCGCAGCGACCTGCATTTTCAGAGAAGCTTTAGCCAGGAGAGGCAGGGTAAGCTCATGGAGGCAGTCAGTCAGGCCGAACAGGCTCGCCGGCTTGACCCCGACCTGGCGCTGCGGACCTTTCGTTTAGCTTTGCTGGAGGCCAGGTTAGCCCAGCAGACCCGGGCAGCCGAGCCGATGCAAGCGGCCGTTGCTCATTATCAGGCCGGTTTAGGGCAGGAGCCAATTTGGGGCTTAAACTCGGCTAACTTGGCAGGCTTGCTCTGGCAGCAAGGCCGGCAGACCGAAGCAATTGAGACGATGCAGCGCACACTCACCGCTGAACAAGATCCACTCTATTGGATCAATCTGGGCTACTTTTACGAGCAAATAGAGGCCTGGACGGAGGCGGGCGCTGCTTACGGCCAGGCTCTGGCCCTCGCCCCGGATTTGGCCGGGTCGGATTTCTGGCAGACGACGCCGGAGCGGGCGGAGAAATGGCCTGTCTTTGTTGAGGAAGCCGTCAAGCATAGTTCAGGTGATGAGCAACGGCTGCAAATCAACCTGGCCCTGGCCCGGCAAGATTTCGCTACGGTGGAGGCGCTGGTGGGGCCGGTGTCCCCCGTAACTGATAGTCTCCACCGCGCCGCCCTGGCCGAGGTTTACCTGAGCCGCGCTCAAGCAGAACGGGCAAACAACCTGCTGGAATCGGCCGGCTTGACCAGCGCCGAAGATTATCTGCTACAGGGTCGCATCAAGCTGCAACTGGGCGACGAGGCTGCCGCCGAAAAACTGCTCAAAACGGCTGTTTTTTTAGGCAACCAGCGGGCTTATTACTACCTCGGCCAGCTCTACGAGCGTCGAGGGGACATCCGTGCCGCCGAAGCAGCTTACAACCGGGGTTTTTCACCCCACTTTACCTCAGAAAACATCGAGGTGACGATTTATGGCCGTCCTGGAGCAAATGACCTGGTCCCTCAACTGCTGCGGATCGGGGTCAGCCCGGCCAAAGCCGCGCCCTGGCTGGAACTGGCCCGCCTGTACGAAACGCAGCAGCGGTTTGAGGAGGCTAAACGGATCTATGAATTTTTGCTGTTAGAGGATCCTTTTTTGATCGTCAGCCAAGAACGGTTAGCCCTGCTCGAAGCAAAGCAGTAGGCTGCCGTTACCCTTCGTTACAACTTTACTTCAAAGATCTGGACATCCCCACTGTTGTAAACTTCTTCCAAATAAGTTGCCTGGCTCGGCGCAAAATCTCCGGCGGCTTTTTCGTTTGGCCCGTAGTAGACATATCGGATATTAAACTTCTTTAATAGGTCACGCCGCCAGTTATCCGCTGTCTCACGGCTGAAGAATTGTTTGGCCTGTTGTCGTTTTTCCTCAGAATTGACCGTTTCCGGCCCGTGCCCCACAAAAGCCCGGGCATTCACAAAGGCCGGCAGCACGTTGCCGGTTTCATAAACGGCCAGGATCACCTCGCCGGCAGCAACGCCGTCCAGCCACTGCATCGCGCCGAGCTGGCTGGCCGGGTGAAAGATGGGCGGCTGCCGGAACGACACTGAAACCAGCCCGCCCAGAAGTAAAAAAATGTTTGTCAGACTGAAAAAGAGGATGATTACGGCTCGAGTTAGAGAGTGCAGATTTGGCCGGATGTATTTTTGGGTAAGCAGAAACACACCGTAAGTCGCCAGGATGGCCAGGGGAACCTGGACGCCCACGACCAGCCGGCGCTGCAAGTTGAAAGGCAGGTAAACCAGAACGGGAAAAACCAGGCACCAAATTACCAGGAAAAGGGTCTTGTAAGTAGATGGGGTGTTTGGCTCAACTATTTTTGGCCGGAAATGGGTCAGGAGTGCTTGACTGCCAGGCAGGGCCAGGAGGATGAGCGGGCCGTAGGCCAGCAAATAATGCCAGGGTTCGGGGGAGAGGATCAGATTTTGGTGATTCCAAATGCGCAGGATAGGGTTGAACGTAAAAATATAAGCGTCGTAAATCAGGACAGGCAGAGAAAAAATTGTGGCGACGGCCAGTTTGAGCAGCAAAGGGCCTGTTTTTTGAACGGACCTGGCGCTAAGGGTCAGTACCAGCCATGTCAAGCCCAAGACGACGACAAAGACACCCAGGTAAAAGGCGGCAATCAAGGCCATCAAAAATAGGGCGCAGCCGGCCCAGAGAACCGGCTGCCAGGCACCGGTCTGCCAGCTATGCAGGATTAAGAGAATGGCTCCCAAGAGCAGACTCTCGGCCAGAGCCAGGTGCGGTAAGTGGAATAGAACCAGAAAAATAAAGGCTTCGGGGACGTAGATGTCCAGGGGCAAGCCCAACCGGGACGCCAGTTGCAGGCTAATGATCAGCCAGCCCAGCCCGCCGCCTGTAGCTGCTAACAGGAAAGCGAAGCGGCGCCGGGGCAGATCGTTAACAAAGTAGGCAATGAAACAGTACAGGGTGAGCAGCAGGGCCAGGCCAAAAACAATTCGGGCCAGGTGGTAAACCAGGGGGAGGGGGGCGTGGGTGAATTGGGCCAGTTTGCCCAAAAACAGGTGAAATGTAAATAAGTAGGCGCTCTGGTGCGGCTCGGGCGTGTAGGCGAGATGGAACAACCAGCCATCCTCGGCCCCCATGCGCATTTTAGCCAGGTAGGAGTTGGCGTCTTCCACGCCTAAAAAAAAACCACTGAACTGCATCTGCGGTGTTGACAACCACCAGCCGTAGAGATAGGGAATTGAGGTAATCAGCATAATCACACTGGCCCAGCCCAGGAGCCAGCGCCATTCTTTGGAGGATATTGTGACCATTGTCCTCATTTCAGGTATGGGAATGCCGACTTAAAGTGCCCGGACTGCCAGAAGGCCAGGATAAGTCCTGCCAGAAGCAGGGCGGCGGTCAGGCCGGAAATGCGCTGCCCCCAAAAGACGCTTCCGGGCTGGTAAGTTAAGCTGATATGATAAGCGCCTGGCTGGCTTAAATACAGCCCGCTTAACAAACCATTGACCTTTTCAACCGGTTGAGCCACCCCATTCACCGTGGCCTGCCAGCCGGGATACCAGATTTCGCTCAAAACCAGCCAGCCTGGCGTCGTGATGTCTGTTTCAACTTCTATTCGGTCGCTGGAGTAACTCGTAATGTTGGCAGTTGTCAATTGACTGTTTGTGTCAGTTAGGGCACTGCTTACAGGTTGCTGACTGTTTATCCCGCTCTCGACAATAACCAGATTCCTCAAGTTCGACTGCGCTGTTAACTGGCCTAACCAATCCTCTTCGGCTGGAACCGCCTCATGCGCCACCCAGGCGCGGGGCAGGGCTAATTCGTTGCGGTAGATAAAGCTCTGGTCCACCTTTGTCTCTAAAATTAAACCCGGCCCATCCATTGGGAAGGCAGAAACCAGATAGGTGACGTTGAGTAAACCAAGCAGCTTTAAATCGGGCTTAACATCTTTGAGGGATGTCTCCAGGGGGCCAGGGCCAAATTTGGGGATGGTGACGCTGAAACTGGCATCGTGATACCCTCCGGCGCGCGCCATAAATTGGTCATAAACAGCCAGATGCACCGGCTCCACCCCATCGGCCAAAGAGAGGTCGGCGGCTGCAGCGGTTTGCATGGGCAAGCTGTAACTGGGCGAATAGACGCGAAAGTAGCCCGGTTTTTGAGCCAGGTATTCGGCTGCATCGCGCCCCGGGGCCAGCGCTTCGTCAAGAGGCACAAAGCGCAGCATAGAGGCGTCGAACCAGGCTAAATCGAAGAAGAGAAGGAGGCCCAGGAGAGTTACCGTCAACGGCGGGGCCAAGTAACGCTGCGCTCGAAGCAGGATCAGAATCAAGCCCAACGGGATAAAAATTGCCAGGGCCAGCGCCGAGCGGAAAACGGGTCCTGTCTGGCCAAAGCCAAAGGCCAGGCCCAGGCCGACCAGCAGCGCCAGAGGAGCCAGGGCCACGGTCAGGCGGGTCAGCCACTTTTTGGCTGAGGGAGACCACGGCTGCTGCGTCAGGCGGTCAGCGCCGAAGCCGGCCAGCGCCGCCAGCGCCAGCGCCCCCACAAAAAAAATACGGGCGGGTGTTCGCACCCAGCGAAAGCCGGGCATAAGGTAGTAAAACAGGCTGTGGAGAGGATTGTTGGGTCCGAGAGCAAACAAAATGGTAAAAAGAAAAAGTAGACCGTAGAACCAGGCCCAGCGATTTTTGCGGGTCAGCCCAAAGGGGGCTAACAGCAGCGGCATCAGGCCGGCGTAGATGATATACTCGTGCCCGGCTCTAGCCGACGGCAGCAGCAGGCCAACCAGTAGTTGTACCGGCGACAAAGCAAAAGCAGTAGCCTCGCTTAAACTAAGCGAACGGTTGCTGAATTGAGCCAGCTCCAGCAGGGGTAACACCTGGGCCGCACCCAGGAGGCCGGCCAGCAGAAAGATAAACAGTAACCAGACCAACCAGGCGGTGACTTCACGCAGGAAATATGATGCGTCCCAAGGGGAGGCTTCGCTCTGAGGTGTAATGCGTAATCGCGGAGCACTTATTAAATCTTGTCTTGCTGCTCTACTGGCCGGCTGGCTGGCGATATGCCAGATTACCATAGCTGCTATCAAATAGGCGCTGTAAATAACCGGCAGAGTGTGGGTTACAATCTGCATCGCCAGGGAGACCGCCACCAAAACCGCCCACCCCAAGCCAGGTAGCAGTGAATCAACCAAGGTGCGAAAATTTCCCCCCTGCTCTTCGTCTCCTCGTCTCCTCGCCTCTAGTAGCATATGCACTCCAAACACCGTCCACGGCATCCAGGCGATGGCCCCGACCAAGCTGACGTGTCCCCCGGCGGCATGGGCCAGCCATTTGCCGTTGAGGGCAAAGGTCAACCCGCCGAGCAGAGCCGCTGTTGCAGACAGCTTGAAGCTTTCGCGTAATAATAAGTATATCCCCAAACCACCCCATAAGAAGTGGAAAACAAACAGCCCATTGAACACAAGCTCAAGCGGCAAAAAGAGGAAGAGCCAGGCTGGTGGGTAGGCGAGCATGGCCAGTTGGTTAGCAGCCAAAGGCATACCACTGAGAATGAGCGGCGTCCAGTAGGGCAGGCCAGCGCCCGCCTGCCAGCTTCGGGCCATCAAGTGTGCCTTGGGCCAGTGAATGACCATGACATCGGAGAAGGGACTAAAGGTGGGGAATAGAATAAGGAAAGGATTGAGCAAAGCCGGCCAAAAGAGGCTGAGCACAGCGGGAATAAGAAGAAGGGCGGGTCGGTGGAGTTTGAATTTAAGTCGCATATTACGGCAGGTTAGCAGTTAAGTGGCGAATGTAGCCCAATTATACCATATCTTGTTCTTTAGATGCACCAGCGGCTAATTTTTTAGGTAAGGATCATAAGTTGATAAAGCCTGCCGAACTTCTGCCGCCAGATCAGCCCGTCCGCTATCTTCATGAAGTTGCGCCAGGAGATGGTAAGGCCGCCCCTGTAATGGAGGAGAAGCGATAATCAGGAGCGAGTTGTAAAGGGAAAAATTGGTTGAATAGCCATAGATAAATTTGCTGTCGCTGGTGCTGGGGGGAACATAAGGTAGAGTGATTTTTTCCAAATGGGTGATGGCGGCGGCGGTATCTCCCTGCGTCAGGGCAATTTGCGCCAAGCCAAAACGAGCTTGCGGATCATTGGGTTGAATAAAAATGGCCTTCTTAAACTGAGTTTGGGCTAAAGTTAAATCACCCCGGGCCAGAGCAACTTGTCCCAAAAGCTGATAATCCTCAATCTGGGCGGCTAAAGCTTGGCTTTCCTGGTATTTGCCCTGGCTGAGCAAGTTTTCTGCTTGCAGCCTCAGCGCATCAGGCGAGTCAGGAAATGCGGCAATAAAGTGTTCGATTAGCTTTGCCGCGTTTTCAAGCTTATCTTGAGCCAATTCAATTTCAATAGCCGCCAAAAGTTGCTGCCGAGGGTCAGCCGAATGCCGGCGGGCGGCAGCAATAATTTGGGGAAAATTTTCCTTCCGAAAGGGCGAGTCCTGCCAAAAGGCTGAGTTAACCAAGGAGGGGTTACGCGCTAGCAGCGAACCATACGCCGCCAGGGCAGCGCTGGCATTGCCCTGTAGCTCATAATAACAACCCGAATTGAGCAGATAGATCTCAATGTTTGGATTACCTGTGTTAGATAAATTGACCGCTTGAGCTAACGCGGCCTGGGCCTCATCAGGCTGGCGATTGAGCCAATACAGCGCGGCCAAGTTGGCCCAGTAAAGCGGATGTCCCTTAATTGGCTGCAAGCCTTGTTGGTACAGAGCAACAGCTTTTTCCAAAGTTTGTCTCTCCGGCGCGGGGATATGCAGCGGAGGATTGGCGCAGGGGGTGATGCCGGAAGTTTCAATAACATGCTGTCCCAGGTAATAAGCCTCGGCAATGGTATAAACAGGCAGTCCAGGGTCGGAATGCCGCAGTCGGCTTATCTCCTCAGCTACCTGCACCGTTTGGCCGGGCTTTACCGCTTCGGTCAACTGAGCAAAGCGGTTGGCGATAGCATTGGTATAGATTAAAGCTGCTCCAAAAATCAGGAGCATAATTAAGTAAATTCCTGGCAGCCAGGTGCGTAAGTAGGGATAGAAGCTTAATTTGGATCTCGATTTTTCCTCAGCCCGTTCTGACCGGGAAATAGTTTCGACGTCCCCAGCTTGAGTGGGTTGATAAAATATGTGGGCCGCCATCGCCACGATGGGAATGATAAATGCCGGCCACCACAACTGCTCGATTGCTGCCGAGGTAAAATACCCGATCAACGTCGCCGCAGTAGCGATGACCCGCCAGCGTTGGCGCGAGTCCCTGGAACTTATGAGGCGTTGATAGACTGCTTTTGTAGCGACAAAGAAAATTAAAGCAGCCATACCTAACCCGGCCAGGCCCTCTTCGGCTAACATTTGAAAATAAAAACTATGGGTACTTAAACTGAGAAGAAAAAAGGAATTGGGTGGAATGTAATCTCGATAGAACGGACCAAACAGGCCAGGTCCAATCCCCAGGAGTGGATGCTCCCACCACATAAGGATGGCGGCCTGAATGAGTGATAATCTAATCTCGTTGCTGCCTTCGCGATTTTCAAATACTTCTCCAATGAAATACGGCTGGTTCAAAAAAGGGATCATTAGAAATGAGGCAACAATCACACCCATGAAAAGGCCGGTCCATTTTTTCGTCAACACCCTGGTCCTCCATTCAAACAGGAGGGTAGAGATAGACCGCGCCCGCAGACCAGATTGGAGACGAGCCTGTAAAGGCGTAAACAAGCTTAAAGCGCCCAGGCTCATTAAACCAATAGCCAATGTAACCCATCCAGTTCTTGAAAAAGTAAGCAGCAAAATAACCAGCGACAAAAAGATAAAGCCGGCAAAACCCAGGCGAATAGAAAATTTACGGGTGCTTAGAGCCAGGCCCAAAGCGAGCGGAATGAAAAGCGCTACGTAAGCTGAAAATGGCGGAGCAACCGGCACTGTCAGCAGAGCCAAGCCCAGCCGGCGCGGATTGGGCGGTAAGGTCCATCCGGCAACTTCGGGCCAGCTAATTTCAAAGCCCAACAGCGGAAACAGTCCCAAGTACCAGGCCAAAAACTCCAGCGCAGCCAATTCCAGGACAATGGCGACCACCAAAAAAATAGCCTGCCACAGCGCGTTTTCCCGACCGGCCCGGAATTGATCGAGCATGAGGTAAAAGGTCAGGATGCTCAACAGGAGCAGCCATAAGCTGTAAAAAGTTAAGCGGGGGCTGGGAGACAAAAACGCTGAAACGAGGCACAAAACAATAACCAGCAGCAGCAGATAATCGAGGGGAGTGTGGACCAGGTGCTGGCGGCGCCACACTTTCACTCCCAGCCAGGGGACAAAAATGAGGAAAACCAGGTAGACAGTCAATGTTCTGGCGCTGGGAATAAAGCCGGGTTGGTCAAGCAGGGTAAAGTACAGAATAGGGATAAAGAAGAACAGGGTCCAGGGAAGGTGTTTGGTGGATGGGGCAAGCATAGATTAGATTGCGCTTTCTGTCACCTCGAAGTGCCGCTGCGGATCAAAAAGAAAACGCCGCTTAAAATCAAAGCCACCCCCAGGGTCCGCTCCCAGCCAACGTTTTCGCCAAAGAAAAAACGGCCAATGAGCAGGGTGAAAACATAGGTCAGACCAACCATCGGAAAAGCCAGGCTAAAATCCAACTTGGATAAAACATCCAGCCAGAGGATGGAACTCACCCCGTAGCACATAAAGCCGACGATAACCCAGGGCGTCTGCAAGAGTTTGAGAAACCCGACCGGCCCGTCGGCCAGGCTGACTCCGCCAATGGCATTGAGGCCGGCCTTCATCGAAGTTTGCCCCGCCGAAAGGAGTATAATAGCTACGAGGCCCAATAAAAAGGTTCCAAGCATCGAACGGGTGACCTCCACTTTTGGCACTTTACTTATCACCTGCACCTGTTTTATAAACAACCACACTATCCGCCGAGAAAACAACCGGCCAGTCAGCTAAATTTTTGGGTTGACCCAACTGCCGTTCGCTTGGCCCGTAAATGATAAAATCAACGGCGGGCGAAATTACCTGGACGTCGCCCCGATAGAAGGCTTCGACGATAGCTTTCTTGGGTTTAGCCTCAATCGTTTCAAACGGGTGGCCGTAAAAGATGCGCATTCCAGTCTGTCCGGGGATGAACAGACCTACCCGTGGCGAGGCCAGTACAACATCGCCGGGTGTGGCATTTTCCCTTAACCAGGCAAAAGCGGCAGCTTCCTCCCGGCGGATAAACAGCAGCGCCGTTGTTTCCGAGGTGTCGGGCGATTGCCGGATGGCCAGCAGCGGTAAAGCCCACACAAAAAGGGTTCCCAACGCGCCTACGATAACCACTACCGTTGCGAAGGAACGACGCTGGTTCAGGCTAAAACCAATAGAGGGCAGCCAGCGCAGTAATCCAATTGCGGCCAGGATACACAAAGGCAGGTGCAGCCCGGTAATCAAGCGGCGCTGCAAATCAAAGGGTAAATAAAGCAAAATCAGACTCGTAGCTGCCCACCAGAAAACAAGCCACTCAGCAGACTCCGGCTTAAGCGGCCTCTGCCGGGCAATCAGCCAGCCGCCGCCCAGGGCTAACAGGCCAACCAGTCCGTAACCGAGCAGCAAATCCAACGGTGGGGGTGCACTGGTAATATTTTGGGCCGACCAGCCGGCCAGAATCGGGTTGGTTGTTGAAACCCAATAATCGTAAACAATGACCGGAGCAGAGAATAAGCCCACGCTCAGTGTAAGCCAAATTTGTGGCCAGGGCAAGCGGCGGTTGGTACTATAAAGCCAGCCCAGAAAAACGGCCAGCACGGCCCAAACCGTGAGCAGGGCAAACGGCAGGGTCAGCGCCAGGGCCAGAGCAGCCAATCCAACCCACACCGAACGTTGAACGTTGGGCGTTGAACGTTGAACTTCTTGGAAGATAATCAGCATCAAGGCCATAGCCAGGGGAAAGTGAGGGTTAGCGTAGAGGCTGTAGGGGACAAACGCTTCGGGAACCCACAGATCAATGGGAAATGCGCCAAAGAGGACCCCCAGCCAGCCCAAACCTGAAGCACTCAGGATTAAAGTAAAAGCCAGCCGCCGTTCCTGGCGTTGAGGAGTCACCCCGGCCATAAAGCGGAAAGCAACCAACAGCAAACCCAACCCGGCCATAACGCGCGCCAGGTGGAACATCCAAATGGGTGACAGGCCGAACAGTGCCGCCAAATGGCCCAGCGCCAGATAGAAGGTAAATATGAACGCGCCGGCATGAGGCTCCGGCGTGTAGCTGAGATGAAAGAGCCAACTCCCCTCTATTCCTTGCCGGATCTTGGCCAGGTAGGAGTTGCCATCGTACGGATTGACCAGAATCCCGGCAAACTGCCAGCCTTCCGGCGCTATTAGAGCGGCGATCAAGTAAGGGACGCAGCTCAAAAGTACAACGAAAAGAGACCAGCCCGCCGCCCAACGCCACTCTGCAGAGGTGATTTGTGGGTCTTTCATAGGGCGTTAATCTTATCGTTGGCTTAAAGAAATGTCAATTGGCTCTGCATCTATCCCCCTTCATGCTTAACATGCTGAAATTACGGCCATGTGCTATAATCTCTGAGCAGGAACAAACTCTGGTGGCCAAAATAGAACGTTAGGAAATTGCCCCGTGGTAGCACCTTCGAGCGAACCCCAAGCGGTCAATGAGAGCTTTGATCGTGAGGCTTATCATAAAGCTGCGGCCCATACCCTGGCCTCACTCCACCAAGTTATGCCCCCGGCCGAGCTGACCCGTTTTTCAAATCGGCCCACGGCCGAGGTTGAAGCGCTGCAAGAACAGGTCGCCCAGGTCATCCCCGCCGGCAATATTGTTGGCCTGGTTTTGGGGGGATTGATTCGGGTGCGAGGCCGGACCCTCCCCGCAGAGCAGGCCAGGTCTGATGTGAGCGCCTTGCTCCGAGGTCTCGAAATGCTGCCGCGTCACATCCTGCCCAGCACCCTGTACGGCACTTTCTTTGTCGGACCGGCGGCAGTGCTGGCCGGCTACCAAAAAATTTTGGCTCTGGCCGGAAAAGACCCGGAGAGCGCCTTTCCTGATGGCCTGTGGCAATTTTACTTGGAATTTGCGCTGCGCGAAGATAGCGCCCGCCACGCCAACGAAACCACCGGTTTTCATAAGTCGTTAGCTGAAGGTGGCCTGAATCTGTCGCCTGTAGACGAGTTGGCAGCATGGGTTTGCGCTGTTAGCCAGATTTATTTTCAGTACGACGATTTGCTGGCCAATGAGTGGCGCGAGCGGGTTTACCTGAACCTGTTGGAGCAAGCGGCGCAGGCCGCCCAGCAGGACCGGGCGCTGGCTTTTCGCCAGTTGCGGCAGGCCTGGTCTACCCAACGCCCTTACCGGCGTGGACATGATGCCGCCCCTGACGAAAATTATTCCCTTTATCGGCGGCGGCGTTTTGACAAGTTCCTCCACAGCCGCCTGGAAGCGCTGCCGGCAGCCCAGCGCAATTGGGTTCAGGAAACGTATACCACCCGCCTGGAGCATGAGTTGGATGCCTACCAGCAGCAGATGACCCTTCTGGCTACCCTTGATCCCGACCGTTATCGGGAGAACCGAACCCCAATCCCCTTATGGCAAACCAGAATTGGCATTATTTTTCAAGACTGCTATTATTTGTTACCACCTTTGCATACCGACCCCCTGGGTCAGCCCATTCTTTTTGAAACGCGGACCGCTGAATCAGGCGGGCAAGTGCTTCAAAGTCAGGCTAATGGTGACTTGTTGGACCCATCCGGACGGCTCTTGCGGGCGGATCGAACGGGCCGGGTTTATGAAGTGGAAACGGGCCGGACCCGCGGCTATCTGCACCCCACTCCCTTCCAGGCAGTGCGGCGGCATATTGCAGCTATTTTTAATCATTTTCCCGCTCATCACCCCGCAAGTTTGACAGCTCAACTCGACGAACAACTGATCCGCATCCGGCGAACCGAGCAGGAGCGCGCCCGTAAAACCCTGCACCACCCTCTGGTAAAGCAGGAATTGGCCGCGCTAAAATGCGCGCCTATCCTGATCAACTGGACTGAACAGGACCGTGCTAAACCGTTAGTCTACATCAGGCAGGGTAAACGGGGCATCGGTGATCACGCCTTGACTATTTTCCGCGCCAACAGCTCAATGATTTTCGACCAATCACATATCTTCTTTGATGGCACCTGGGGCATGGCCCTGGCCGAGATTTTGACCGGCGAAGCCATCGCCTGGGCAACCTATTTTAGCGACCTCCCGTCCCTGGAGCCAGCCCCGCAAATACCCTATCACCTGCGTCTGGCCGCCGAACCCTCCCTGGAAAAATTCCCCAAGATTACAATAGTAGAGGTCGCTGCGGAAAATACTGCCATTGATATGAAAGCTTTGTACGCCTTGCGCAAGCTGTTATCCAAACGCCATCCCGACCTGAAGATGGTCAATACGGTCAACGATTTGCTGTTACTTTATCGCTGTCACTTTGGACATTTTTACCGCCCCTCTACTGCCGTCGAAGATGCTCTTTTTGAACTGCGGGCGCTTAACACCCCGACAGCGACAGAAATTTATGATTTAATCAATGAGACCCTGGCCAAATCCCAGGCCAGCAACCCCGCCATCATGATGCCGATGGATGCTTCGGCGGTCAGTCCGCGGGAACGCCTTTGCCCGACGACCTTTCGCAATCCCTTTACTCAGCTTTGGTCCAAATATGAGAGCGCCTGCGCCGCTTTAGCCGACTATACCAGTCAGCAAACCACAGCCGCCTGGGCTGTGTTCAACGATGCCCGTTACTCGCTCCTGGTGCAGCTTGACCATTTTGGCCAACTGCTGCGCGCCCATAAAGGCGTCGCTCTGGAAGGAGAAAGCACCAGCCTGGCGACCATGAAGCTGATGGCCCATCTGCCCGACTCGCTCTTAACCCTGTTGGATCAGATTCCCCGGCGCATTGATGTGCTGAACGAGGTGATCAAAGGCGAGGAGGTCTTCTCCAATGTGGGCCGGGTGGCCAGAGGCTCGTCGCTCACTCGTTTTATCAGCGCCAAAGACGATAATGAAAATAAAACCCTGGTCTGGGGTTTCTTGACCGATGACCGGGATGTCCTTCATCTCTCCTTACGCGATTTTAGACCGCACGTAGCCGCCTTACAACAGATAGGCAAACTTGATTTGGCGGAACTAATGCTCAAAGATTATTTGGACAGCTTTGCCCGGGGATTTAACGAATTTGTGGCCCGCTTGCTTGACCTACTCAATGCTACCGCCACTCACTCCAGAGGAATAGCCGCATGAGTTTTGGCACCGACCCCTTTATTGGGACTAAACTCGGCTCTTATGAAATTACTGAGGCCATCGGCGAAGGGGGCATGGCCCGCATCTACAAGGGCTTCCATGCCGAACTGAACCGCTTTACCGCTATTAAAGTTGTCAATTGGGGCCTGCAGGAAGACCCCGAATTTACCGAGCGCTTCCGGCGGGAAGCCCAGGCCATTGCCATCCTGCGCCACCCCAACATTGTTCAGATCTTTGATTTTGGCAAGCATACCAGCGGCTATTTCATGGTCATGGAATTCATAGATGGCAGCGACCTGCAAGTGCAGCTCCGTGAATACCGTGCCAGAGAAGAATTGCTGCCCAAAGACAAAGTTATCCGGGTCATCCGCGAAATTGCGGCCGCGCTTGACTATGCCCATGGCCGGGGGGTCATTCATCGGGATATCAAACCCTCCAATATTATGCTGACCCGCGAAGACCAATCTATCCTGACCGATTTTGGCCTGGTCATGCTGCCCGCGCATAAAAGCCAGGCGACCATCGGCAACACGTTTGGCACGCCTCACTATGTGGCCCCGGAGCAGGCTATCTCTTCCGCCGCTGCGGTGGCCGCCAGTGACATCTATTCCCTGGGCGTGATCCTCTACGAGATGGCTGCAGGCCAGCTCCCCTTCGACGACGAGTCGCCCTTGAGTGTGGCTCTGAAACACATCAGCGACCCGCCGCCGCCGCCTACTTCGCTCAATCCTAATCTGCCTTCCGATGTTGAAGATGTTATTTTACAGGCTTTAGCCAAAGACCCATCTGATCGTTTTGCCACCGCCGGCGACATGGCTTCGGCGTTGGAGATGAGTTGGAGCAATCCTGCCGCCAGCCGCGACCGCAAAGCGGCCGCTATGTTGCCGGCAGGTGTTCCGCCGGCGGCGGTGGTGCCCAGCATTACCCTGCCTAACGTTGCGGCTGTTGCTCCCGTGAGTGTCGCCACCGATTTGGCCCAGGCAGCGCCTGTCTCGGGCGCGCTCATTAAACCGCCGCTCCTGCCAAGTTGGTGGCCTCTCGTGGTAGGGGGCGCGGTGGTAATCTTGATCGGCGGTTGGAGCCTTTTCTCCTTTATTAATTCATCGTCGGCGCAACAGGCAACCCCTACCCTCGAAGCTGCGGCGGTTGTTGTCGAATCTCCTACAGCTACCTCTACCTTTACCCCTCAAGCGCCGCTTGCCCCCTCTACAGCCGCAGCAGGCGATGAATTTTCGGCGCCTTCGCCGACGCCAACTCCACTACCTCCCCCGGCTACGCCGACCCCTCTGCCAACAGCTACCTCTGAATCCACCGCTACCTCCAGCCCAACACTTCTCCCGATGCCTACCCCAACTGTCACCTTGCCCCCCTCTGCCACCCCTAGTCCCACTCCTACCGTCACCCCGACTGTCCTGCCGACGGCCACGCCTGAACCCCTGCCCACGGCTACCCCCATATCTGCGCCTGCTGGACTAGGCCCGTTAACTCTTGAGCAGCTAAAAGGCAAAATTCTTTTCAAAACCGACCGGGCCGGTTATGTCCAGATCTACCGCATGGAAGCCGACGGCTCTAACCAGCTTCCCCTGGATGACACTTCACTTTATGCCCAATTGGAAGCCGAGCTGGCTTTTTCGACCAACAAACAGGAAAGAGTGGTGGTGCGAGGCGAAGGCCAGCTTGATCTGTGGCGGGCTAATCTGGTCACCGGTCAGGAGTTGCGGGTAACCAGTACCGGCAAGCCCGAATATGATGCCGCCTGGTCGCCGGTGGATAACCGCATCGCTTACGTCTCCGAAGAGACGGGTAACGGCGATATTTATATGCTGAATCTGGACGGCAGCGCCGTCGAGCGTTTGACGGTCAATACGGATAATTTTGATAAACACCCCACCTGGTCGCCCGATGGGACCAAAATCGCTTTTTGGTCCGATATGGGCTTCAACAAGACCCGCCAAATTTGGATGATTGACGTGCCTACCAGAAATTTGAGAAGCCTCTCGGATAATCCTTACAATGATTGGGACCCGGTCTGGGTACGCTGATAAATATGGACTTCCAAACTTACCCTTTTCCTTCACAACGTATGCCCCTCTTTGCCTGTAACGGGGTGGTAGCGACCAGCCAGCCCCTGGCAGCGCAGGCTGGCTTGACCGTCCTCCAATGTGGCGGCAATGCCGTTGATGCCGCCCTGGCTACAGCGGTGGCCTTGACTGTCGTCGAGCCGACCTCCAATGGGATTGGCGGCGACGCTTTTGCCCTGGTCTGGGATGGGAGCCGGCTGCACGGCCTGAATGCCTCCGGGCGCGCCCCGGCCGCCCTCCAGGCTGAGGCTGTCCGCGCCCAGGGTTATACCGAGATGCCCGAAGATGGCTGGCTGCCGGTCACTGTGCCGGGCGGGCCGGCGGGCTGGGGCGACCTGCACCAGCGCTTTGGCCGTTTATCTATGGCCGAGATCATGGCGCCGGCTATCGCCTACGCCGAAGAAGGGTTTGGGGTGACGCCGGTCGTGGCCCGAAATTGGAAGGGTGCCGCCGACCATTATTTGTCCCTGCCCGATCCGGCTTTCAGTCATTGGGCCGAGATTTTTACCCGCAACGGACGAGCGCCTCAGGCAGGCGAGCGCTGGACCAGCCCGGCTCATGCGCAAACGCTGCGCGCGCTGGCGACACGGGGAGTCCGAGATTTTTATGAGGGTGAACTGGCGGCTAAAATTGTCCACTTTGCCCGCACCAGCGGCGGCTTGCTCAGCGCCGACGATTTGGCCGTTCACCAGAGTCGCTGGGTTGAACCCATCCGAGTTGGTTATCACGGCTATGACGTCTGGGAAATTCCGCCGAATGGACAGGGTTTGGCCGCGCTCATGGCCCTGGCGATATTGGACGGAACCGATCTGGCCCGCCATCCACACGGTAGCGAAGCCTCGCAGCACCTGCAAATCGAGGCCATGAAGCTGGCTTTTGCCGACGCCCAGCGTTACATTGCCGATCCGGAGCGGGTTGATGTGCCAACGACCGGCCTGCTCGACCCGATTTACGCTGCCGCCCGGCGAGAACTGATTGGCCCGCAGGCCCGCGTGCCCGAACCGGGCGCTCCTCCACGCGGCGGCACCGTTTACCTCTGTACCGCCGACCGCGACGGGATGATGGTCAGCTATATTCAATCGAACTATGAGGGGTTTGGCAGCGGCCTGGTCGTGCCGGGAACCGGTATTGCCCTGCATGACCGGGGCGCGTGTTTTACCCTGGAAGCAGGCCACCCCAACGAGGCGGCAGGGGGCAAGCGGCCTTACCACACCATCATTCCGGCCTTTTTAACTCGTGAAGGCCAGCCAATCGGTCCTTTTGGGGTGATGGGCGGGTACATGCAGCCCCAGGGACATGTCCAGGTGGTGACCGGTACGGTGGACCACGGCTTGAATCCGCAGGCGGTGCTCGATGCGCCTCGCTGGCGGGTCGCCAGTGGCTTGAAAGTCGGGTTTGAACTTGACACGCCGGAGTACGTTCTGCAGGCCCTAGCCGTGCGAGGACACCAGGTAGAAATCGGGGTAAAGCGGGGCGGCTTTGGCCGGGGCCAGATCATCTGGCGGCTCGACGAGGGGGTCTACGCGGCCGGCAGCGATAAACGGAGTGATGGCGCGGCGGTGGGATGGTAATCAGCCGGGTTTGGGGTAAAATAATCTGGCGGATGGCTGGTGCTGATAAGGATGAAAGCTCATAGGTTCGGCAAATTGAGAACTTTCTCCCTCAAAAATCCTGGCCCTCATTGTGACCTGAATATTGCACCAAGTACAAGCAAAAAAGTGTTGACGGATTGTAGTAGCGACTTCAGTCGCCAAATTCACCTAACAACGACTGAAGTCGTCACTACGGACCCTTCACAATTTACTTGTTTGCGCTTAGGTGGTTGGATTCTAATTTTGTTGTTGATGGGCGGTTTCGGCTGTGCGCCGTCAACTCCCAACGAAACGGCAACACCAGTCCAGATTACTTTAACCACGCCCTCCCCCTCGCCTCCCGGCACGTTAGCTGAGACCCCTGCCTCTGATCCCTATGCCGAGGTGCGCCAACGCATGGTGGAGCAGCAACTGCGCGGGCGCGACATCTCTAGTGAAGTGGTTTTGGCGGCGATGTTGGAGGTTCCCCGGCACGAATTCGTCACCGCCGATTATGTCTCCTCAGCTTATAGCGACTATCCCTTACCCATTGGTTTCGGGCAGACTATCTCACAGCCCTATATTGTTGCCGTGATGACGGAACTGGCCGACGTCCAGCCCGGCGAAAGGGTGTTGGAGATTGGCGCCGGTTCCGGCTATCAGGCAGCCATTCTGGCCCAATTGACCAGCCAGGTCTACACCATCGAAATTATCCCCGAATTAGCCCAGCGCGCCCAGGATACTTTTAAGAGGCTTGGTTATAAACAAATTACAGCCAAACAGGCGGACGGCTATGGGGGCTGGGAAGAATACGCCCCTTTCGACGCTATCCTCGTTACAGCCGCGCCGGATCATGTGCCCCAACCCCTGGTCAACCAACTGGCCGGTGGCGGCAAAATGGTCATTCCCATTGGCCCGCCGGGCGGCTACCAGAGCTTGTGGCTGTTGGAGCGCAAAGGGGATGAGGTCATCCGCACCAATTGGGGAGGGGTCAGGTTTGTGCCGCTCACCCGTGAGTGAGTGATAGGGAGTGGGGACTAGGGATCAGGGCCTGAGAATAAAGGCTGGCTGACCTCTGACCCCCGATCCCTGCTCGCTGAAGTGATAACCAACCCAGCCAGCCCGTAAGCCAGCGCCGCGCTCCACAATACCACCGAAAACCCCCAGGGTAAAGCCACCATTGCCGCCAAAACTGCACTGATAACCGAAGCACAACCATTTACCGCCCAAAGCCAGGGGATTAACCCCGGCGACTCCTGGGCAACCAGGCGCAGCCCGCCCGGAAAGGGGATGCCTAATAGTAAGCCTAACGGAAATAAGGCCACAGCAGTAATGGCGACGCGTCCGGCAAAAGGAAATCTCAGGGTGGCATCAAACAAGGGCGGCAGCAAAAAGGGGTAGCTGATGACCAGCAGCGTGATCAGCAGCAGCACCAGCCGTAAGGATAATCTGGACGAGAGATAACCACTGCCAATTCCGGCCGCTACCAGCAGAGTGGAAGTGACGGCGGCAAAGGCATAAGCTGGCTGTCCCAGGTACAGGATGAAACGCTGTAAAAGCGGAATTTCCACAAACAGAAACCCCAGGCCGAGCAGGGCGAAGTATAAAAAGAAGGATGAGGGATGAGGGATGAAGGATGAAGGAGAAAAATTTTCATCCTTCATCCTTCCGCCTTCATCCTTTTTCCATAGCAACGGCAGTAGAATCAATCCAGCAGACAAAAGAATCACCAGGGCCAGCAAAACCACCAGCACCAAGTAGCCGCTCCCGCCAAAGGGCTGCCAGCTCCAACCCAGGGATTGTAAAATTTCGGGGATTTGCTGCCACTTAAAAAAATGAAAGAAGAAAGGGTGGTCGTCGGTGGGGGGGGCAACAGCGTAGGGATAAGCGGCAAAGAAGGCTGCCGGGTCGGAGGTGTGCAGTAACTCGGCGAAGGTGTGGTAGGTGGGGTCTCCGGGAACAATGCTGAAGTGATTGGTTTCTTCGGGGCGCAGGCCGGGCAGCCAAATCAGGTCGAATTGGTGCTCCTGGGCAAATTGGCGAATCCGGGTTAAATCTTCTGCCGACAGAGGTGAGCGAGCAACCCCAATCAATGACGTTTGTAAGGTGCGCAGCGCCAGCAACTGCTGCTCTTCGGGGCTGTCATCCGACTGGCGCAGCGCCGCGATAGCCGTGCCCCACAATTTCAAGCTCTCGCTGGGCGGGAGTTGCAGCCAGCGTTCAACCACTAACAGGCCGTTGGGCGAAAGGTGATCCAGCGCGTCGGCAAAGGATTCGACGGTGTAGCGGTAATCCTCATTCAAAGTATAAGCCCCGGCGGTGACCGGCCGGAAACTGTCGGTTAGCGGCCAGATAATCAGGTCAAACTTCCGGTCGGTGCGGCGCAGAAAGCTGCGCGGCTCATCAACCGTTAAGGTAACGCGAGGATCGCCATAAATGTTGCCGGCTTCACCGGCAAAATTATGATTAAGCGCTTCCACGACCGTGTGATTACTCTGAACCACCGTGACTGCGCCAGCGCCGCTTTGCAAGGCAGTTAATACGGCCAACCCGCCGCCTGGCTCCAGAATGAGCGTGTCGGCAGCGGGACGTAATTCAAAAGCCAGGGCCAGGGGCAAGGAGGAGGTAAATGTTGGCTGAGTGGGCCGAGTTATGGGTGACAGGTTGTCGCCGTCCACCAACAGGCCCAGTTGCGGAGGCAGCTCCCCCGTGTAGGCAAAGCTTAAACCGGGGGCGGAGCGGATACCTTCACTGCGGATGATGTCAACGCGGGAAAAGGCGTTCCACTGCCGAAAGATGATTTCGCTGCCCGGGTAGAGCAGGGCTTGAGAAAGAGACTTGTAAGGAGTCAGCCGCACCTCGAAGAAGGGGAGAGGCTGAAAGGTGAGGATGATGAGAAGGAGGGTGATAGCGGGGTAAAGGATGTAACGTAATACGTGGGGCGTGATACGTGAGGCGAAAAGCGTTGAAATGCGCTCAGGATTTAACTGCTTGGTACTTACCGGCCCTTGTTCAATCTCCGGTCCTTGCCCCCCAATCCCCAATCCCCGGCAAACTATTGTCGCCAGCCAACCCAGGAGAGCACACAGAAACACGGTCCCCGGCCCGCCCACAGTTGCCAATGAGACCAGGGCCAGAGGCGGTCCCAGGCCAGAACCGAGCAGGTTGGCGGCGTAGAGGGAACCAGCCTGTTCTGGCCAGGCCGCCAGGGTCACACCAACAACCAGCCCGCTAAAGAAAAAGGGAGTCGTTAGGGCGAGGTAATAAAGCGCCAGCCAGACCAGTTGGCTGCGCTCCAGGGCCAGCCGGTAGGCGTCGAAGGGCAGGTGGTTGATCGCCAGGTAGGCGATGGGTAGGGAAAGGCTAAAGAGGGCCGCTCCGGTGGTTAAAATCCGCTGCCAGCCGCTCCCTGCCCGTCTGAGGGAGAGATATGTCCCGCTGGCGCCTGCGCCCAACAGAGCCAGGCTGATAGCCATAAAAGCCAGATGATGCCCCTGGGCCAGGGCAAAGAAGCGAGTCAGCGTTACTTGAAAAGCCAACGTTGCTGCCGAAACCAACACCAGCACCAGATAAATGGCGTTCATCTTTGCCAGATTGTATCCTATATCCTTATTCTACCACGATAAGGTGAAGAAGCGAAGGTAGGTAGGATTGGCTTGTGTTCGCCTTCGCAGGGGATTTGCCCATTTTTAGGGAGCATTATAGAATAAGGCGGATAGTTAAGAGAAACTAGTCCCTCGCTAAATCTTAAGATAAGAGGTGGCTTAAGATCGCCTCGGCCCACCCCTAGTTGTCTGGACTGAGACCCCACTCCTGTAAAAAATTCAAGAAAGGAAGTAAAAACATCATGAGCAAAGCAGATATTGGCCTGATTGGCCTGGCCGTAATGGGCCAGAACCTGGTTCTGAATATGAACGATCACGGTTTCAAAGTAGCCGTGTTTAACCGCACCGTGTCTACCGTGGACGAATTTATCAACGGCAATGCCAAAGGGACCGACGTGGTTGGGGCGCACTCGATTGAGGAGCTGGTTAGTCTGCTCAAGCGGCCGCGCCGGGTGATGCTGCTGGTCAAAGCCGGGCAGCCGGTAGACGATTTTATCGAGAAGTTAATCCCGCACCTGGAAGCGGGCGACATCATTATTGACGGCGGCAACTCAAACTATCAAGATACGATGCGCCGTACTGCCTACGTCGAGTCGAAAGGGCTGCTCTACATCGGCACCGGCGTCTCCGGGGGCGAAGAGGGCGCTCGTCACGGGCCGTCTATTATGCCGGGCGGTTCCCCGGCGGCCTGGCCGCACGTTAAGCCCATTTTTCAGGCGATAGCGGCCAAGGTGGAAGATGGTTCGCCCTGCTGTGACTGGGTGGGGGAGAATGGTGCGGGCCACTTTATCAAGATGGTCCACAACGGCATCGAGTACGGCGATATGCAGCTTATCTGCGAGTCGTACGATTTGATGAAAAATGCCCTGGGCATGAGCGCCGACGAAATGCACCAGGTTTTTGCCGAGTGGAACAAGGGCAAGCTGGACTCCTATTTGATCGAGATTACCCGCGATATCCTGGGGTTCAAGGACGAGGACGGCCAGCCAATTGTGGAAAAGATTCTGGATACAGCCGGGCAGAAAGGCACGGGCAAGTGGACCGGCATCTCGGCCCTGGAGATGGGCATTCCCTTAACGTTGATTATGGAAGCAGTCCTGTCTCGCTCTTTATCGGCCCTCAAAGATGAGCGGGTGGCTGCTTCTAAAGTGTTGAGCGGCCCAACCGTCCAATTTAGTGGTGACAAGGCGGCCTTTGTCAACGACATCCGCGAGGCCCTCTATGCTTCCAAGATCATTTCCTATACTCAAGGTTATATGCTGATGCGGGCGGCGGCAGCGGAATATAACTGGAATCTCAATTATGGTGGTATCGCCCTGATGTGGCGGGGCGGCTGTATTATCCGTTCGGTCTTTCTGGGTAAAATCAAAGAGGCTTTTGATAAAAATCCCGAACTCAGCAACCTGCTGCTCGATCCCTATTTCAAAGAGCAGGTCGAGGCGGCGCAGGCAGCCTGGCGGCGGGTGGTAGCCAGGGCTGTCGAGATGGGTATCTCGGTGCCGGCTATGTCCAGTGCTCTGGCCTTTTTCGACGGCTACCGCCGGGAGCGACTGCCGGCCAATCTCCTTCAGGCGCAGCGCGACTACTTCGGTGCGCACACGTATGAGCGCGTTGACCGGCCACGGGGCCAATTCTTCCACACCAACTGGACCGGGCATGGGGGTGATGTGACCGCGAGAACATACGTGGCGTAACAGCGGCAACTGAAGGTGTTCGGCCCGGTTTAAGCGGACCTGCATGGCCCGCCTATGAGCAGCAGTACGCGGTGGAAAAGGAATATTTCCTTTTCCACCGTTTTTGTTTTCTACCTACTTATACCCTACGCTTAAGCAACATTGCCTAATTGAGCTATTGACGTACTAGGCCAAATGGCGTATACTGGAAGTACGTATAGGATCAGGAGGCAGCACATGTTTAAGAAACAGATCGCCATTCTTGCTATCCTGTTGTTGCTGGGGCTGGTGAGCCTGTTCTATGGCAGTCGCGCCCTGGCCGATCTAAGTACCTTTGACCCGGCTGAAAGTGTTTTAGAAACGAAGCTGATTCTAGCGGCTGATACGATTATCCCAACCAATCAAGAGGTTGAGCTGATCGCTGCCCGGCCTGTTATTGCCAAACGTCTGGACAAGCTGGAAATTGGCGGACCGTACCAGGTGGTGATTCGGAACGGCCAAATTGAGGTGATGCTGCCCCAGGGGCAAAACATCCCTTATATTGCCTCGGTGATTACCAGTATTGGGGAAATTGTCTTTATCAATGCGGGCAAAGAGTCTCCCCCGGTGGGTGAGAAGGTTTATCTGGGGGTAGGTTCGGGTGACCAGCCCGGTTACCCGATCCTTTTCACCAGCCGTGAGGTTAAAGAAATTGCCCCACCCGACACTACGTCCGGCCAAATCTTTTACCGTCTGACCCTGGAGCCAGCCGCCGCCAATCGCATGGACAACTTTACAGCCGCCAATCCGGGAGCCTTCGTCTGCATGGTTCTGGATGAGCAGGTGATCAGTTGTTCCGCCATGTATCACCAGACCGGCCGGGACCTGGAAATATTGCCCGAACTGAGCAATGAGGCGATGAATATGGATGATCTGGCCGTTTTTTTATACAGCGGGCCGCTTTCAACCCGGCTGAAAGTAGTGGCTGATTAATTCTTTTGGGAACTGGAAGGAAAAATTTAGCTATTTCTTCAAGTAAATCGGCTCCTCACGCAGCCTTTCACAGTTAACGATGCTGCCCAGCACCACCAAAATATCACGCGGTTGAATAATCTCTCCGGCTTCGGGAGAGATAATAACATCATCACCCCGACGTATAGCAACTACAGCCAGCCCATACTCCTGGCGTATCTGTGTCTCTTTCAGAGATTTGCCGACCAGCCGCTGCGGTGCCATAATCTCGACTACACCCTTATCTTGGCTTAACTCCATAAAATCTACAAAGTCAATAGCAGACAGGCGGCGAGCCAGGCGCACTCCCGCTTCATGCTCCGGCAAGATGACCTCATCGGCTCCAACTTTCAGCAGAATATCCTGCTGTGTTACCGTACGGGCCTTGGTGACCACGCGCCGCACCCCCAACTTGCGTAGGTTGACGGTAGCCAGCAAATTGGCCTCAAAATCACTCCCAATGCAGGCAATACCGGTATCAAAGGAGTCGGCCCCAATCTCGCGTAGGGCGTCAATATTGGTGGCGTCAAGGTGAATGACGTGGGGCAGTGATTGTGAAACCAACTGGACCCGTTTCATATCTGCATCAATCGCCAGGACTTCGTGCTTATAAGCATTTAAGGTCATGGCCAAACTGGTGCCAAAACGGCCCAAACCAATCACGATAAATTCCTTGCGATAG
Organism: Anaerolineae bacterium; assembly: GCA_023382535.1. The sequence continues at coordinate 115,005 of JAHDWA010000023.1, forward strand.
CCATTCCCATTCAACATCCGGGGAAGTTCCAGTCCAGTTTGTAGCGAGAGCAACTGCTTGAGATTTGACCAAAGCCGTTTAGTCCAGGACGCCGGATGATTTGACATCAATCTATACTCCTATCAGCTCTATGGCTGTTTTTAGCCAATAATGATTTTTTCTTCCGGGTAGTGAATCAAGGTTTGGCGGTCACGTTGGGTCAGGGCGACGACCAGAGTTAGCGGTCCCAACCGCCCCCAGAACATAGTAAAGGCCAGCAAGATGCGTCCCCACCCGTCAAAATGATCGGTAATACCCAACGAATAACCGGTGTTGGAGAAGGCACTCACTACCTCAAACGCGATGGGGAACAACAACTCTCCTTCCCCAAAAAGCAACAGGATCAGGGTAATCATCATCACCAGGGCAGTCGAAACCGTAATAATGGCCACTGCTTTAAAGATAGTCTCAATTGGTAGAGTCCGTTCCAAAACACGAACATCGTTGTAACCACGCACATTGGAAGCCAGCGTAATCAGTACTACGGCTACAGTTGTAATACCGACCCCACCGCCCATAGAAGCCGGCGCGCCGCCGATGAACATCCAGACAAGCATAACCAGTTGACTCGCCGGGCCGAGGTCGCTCATCGGAATCAGAGTAACCCCGGCTGTCCGGCTGGAAACGACGGAAAATGCCGCCAGCAGCCACCGCTGTCCTAGTGGAAAATCTGACAGGGCATGCCCCGCCACAAAGGTTTCATCCAGGAGCAATAAAATGGTGCCGATAACCAACAAGTAGAAAGTCAACGGCAGGATCAGGCGGGTGTGGAGCGACAGATGGCGTTCGCGGGGCCAAACGATCAGGTCGTACACTGCGGTGATACCCAGGCCACCGATGGTAATCAGTAAGCCCACGTTAATCACACTGATCGGGCTATCTCTAACTGCCTGCAAAGCCGGGTCCTCAAAGCCCAGGAACAAATCAAAACCGGCGTTGCAAAATGAGGAGACGGCGTGGAAAATGGAATAATAAAGCGCCTGCGGCCAAGGCAGCACCTGCACCCATTGGGTAAAGAGAATGAGCGCGCCAATAAATTCAACGGCCAGGGTAATAAATAATACTGTTAAGGTGAGGCGTACCACCCCGTTACTGGCGCCCACGCCCAGGGCTTGACTTAATAAGTTGCGCTCATACAGGCTGACCCGCCGGCCAATCAAGCTGTACAACACAACGGCCAGGGTAATAAATCCCACTCCACCCACTTGAATCAATAATAAGATTACAATCTCGCCAAAAAGCGAAAAGGTGGTTTGGGTGTTGAACACGACCAGCCCGGTGACAGTGGTGGCTGAAGTAGCCGTAAACAGGGCGTCAACCCAGGCAATCCTCTCGCCGTTTTCGCTGGCAATGGGTAGAGAGAGGAGAACGCTGCCAATCAGGATGATCAGAGCAAAGCCCAGTACCAGGATTTGAGGACCTCGAGCCGGGGATGATTTTTTGAACTGTTCTAAGTGATGTTGGCGGACTTGTCTGTAGCTAATCACAATATATTAATAACGCTTTTACTTCTTTGATTATCAAATTATATGTCCTCATCAGGTGAAAAGCTAGCTTCTGATAAATGACCGTCACCCGCCTTTAAGTACCGGTCGAACCACCTTAAAATGTGCTTGAGCCGGGCAATCCGCCGGTCGGTACGGCCATCACGGGACATGCCGTGCGGCTCGCCGGGAAAGCGGACCATTTCGGTTTCCACCCCCAATTTCTTCAACGCCACAAAAATTTGCTCGCCCTGCTCGATCTCGCAGCGCAGGTCTTCGTCATTGTGAATAACCAGCGTCGGAGTTTTGGCCTTGGCAATATACTTGAGCGGTGACTGCCGCCAGTAATTGTCGAAATCCTGCCAGGCGTGTTTCTCTGCCCCAAAGAGGGCGTGGAAGCGGTAGGCCAGGTCGCTGGAGCCGTCCATGCTGATCATATTGCTGACACTGCGCTGAGTCACGGCGGCCTTAAAGCGGTCGGTGTGGCCGATGATCCAGGTGGTCATGAAACCGCCGTAGCTGCCGCCGGTTACACCCAGGCGGGACGAGTCAATATAAGGCTGCTGTTGGACAAAATCGGTCCAGGCCATCAGGTCGGCGTAATCAGCCCCGCCCCAATCGTTGTAGATGGCCCGGGCATGGTCTTCGCCGTAGCCCCAGCCCCCACGGGGATTGCAGAAATAAACCACGTAGCCCTGCGCGGCCAGGAAGTAAAATTCGTGCATAAAAAAGTTGCCGAACTGGACCAGCGGCCCGCCGTGGATCTGCAATATTGAGGGATATTTTTGGGCAGGATCAAAGCCAGGCGGCTTGAGCAGCCAGCCCTGCAAAGCGTTATCCGCCGCCCCTTTGAACCAAACTTCCTCGACTTCGCCCAAATCCAGCGACTCCAGCAGGGCTTGGTTTACGGTGGTTAAGGAACGAGTCTGGCCAGTGGCTATGTCGCGCAGCCAGATTTGGCCGGGGTCGGTCATCGTGCCGTGCAGGTAGACCAGTTGAGCCTGGGCCTGGTCAAACTTGAACTCCTCGACCGCGCCGGGAGTGGCGATAACATCCCGCAAATTCGAGCCGTCTAGGCCAATAGATTTGAGAATCGTGTTGCCGTGCCGGCTCGACTGAAAATAGATGGTCTGGCTGTCGCTGGACCAGGTGGGCGGCATCGTGGTCAGGCGGCCCATATCGTTGAGGGTAACATGACTGGCCAGCACGTCAAACGGGGCGGTCAGGTTTTGGACTTGACCCTGGCCGTCGGCAGGCACCACCCAGAGATTGGTGTGCCGCCAGCGGTCACTTCGACCGCCCAGTTGGTAATAGGCCACCCAGCGCCCATCCGGCGAGAAGGTGGGCGACTCTTTAGGGCCGGGCGGGGTGGGAATACGGCGTGCCCCTGCAGGGAGGCCGGAGAGGTTTTCCAACTCTGTCGGGTCTATAGTGGCGGGGATAATGTACAAATCGGTTATATCCCAATTCAGGTCCGGGTCGCCGGTGCGGTTGGAACGGAAGAGGATGGCCTGGCCATCGGGCGACCAGCAAGGCTCGAATTCGTCGTAGTGGTCGCCGGCGGTCAGTTGGCGGGCCTCGCCGCTGGCGGCGTCAATGGTCCAGATATGCCAGCGTTCCTGCGGCAGAAAGCCGTAACCGTCCTCCTTGAAAACGATCCGGGTGATGTGGCGCACCACCACGCCGAGTTGTTTCTTCTGCTCATCCTCCTCCCGTTCGATGGCCTCCAAATCTTTTTTGCGAAAGTTACAAACCAACCCCTTGCCGTCGGGCGACCACTCAAAGCGGCCAATTTCACCCTTGAGTTGGGTTAAGGGGCGGGCCTCGCCGCCGTGAAACGGGATGAGATAAATTTGGGGCTGCCGGGCCTCGCCGCGATTGGAGACAAAAGCAATTTCGCGGCCATCCGGCGACCACTTGGGCCGCCGGTCGAGCTGGCTGCCGTAGGTAAACTGCCGGGCTGGCCCACCCCCGGTCGGAACGACCCACAAGTTGCTCGACTCTTTGTGGGTCTTGGGGTCCACCCGCTGCAAGCTAAAAACGACATGCCGCCCGTCGGGTGAAATCTCGCAGCCGGAGATGAGTTGGAATTGGTACAAATCTTCGGCGGTGATCGTGCGTTTGATTTCGCTTGACATATTGTTCCCTAAAATGGTCCACAGATAAACTCAGGTGGACAGAGACGGAAAAACAAAAAGCGGAAAGTATATGTGTTAAGCTGTGGGATCTGCGGTTTAAATAGCTACCCAACCAGCAAAAAAGTCGGCACCGTCGAACCGCCGCCAGCAGTGACGTTCAGCAGTGTAGCCGTGGAGAGACGGGTCAGACAGCCGTAAATACTGTCGCCGTGAAAGACGAACGGCGCCGTATCGAGCATGCGGTCGAAAATGTGCAGGTGGCCGTCAATCAGGCTGGGGTAGGCTTCGCTGGGGATGGCCACACGTTCCTGTACGATATAGGGAGTGCCCAACGAAGCCTGCACGGCTTGCTCCCACTCTGTTGAGTCAACCGTCCAGCCCAGAACAATGCCTCGCCCGCCGTAATCGTCGTTGGGTTTGAGGACCAGCCGTTCCTGCTGCTGGTGGATGAAGGGAATCAGGTCAACCTTTTGGCCGCTATATTCTGTCTGCCGCTCTTCGACCCGGCGAGTCCAGGGGATGTGGTCGGCGATAGCCTGCTGCTCGTCCGCGGTAAACAGGTGAGCGTTGCGCTCGTCGCTCAACACGGCCAGGCTGGCCTTTTTGTAGAGCAGCTTACAGGCAAAGGGGTTGACCATGCAGACCGCTCCATCTCGCACGGCCCGGATGAGGGGGTGAGCCAGCCCCTCCCGATCAACTAATTCGGCAAGGAGGACGCGCTTGTAAATCAGGGTGATGTGATAGTCCCCGGCCATTAGTTTGCCCTGGTGGTACTCCAGCTCGCGCGGGTCGGCGATGATACAGTCCAGGCCCTGCGCTTTGAAGTAAGAGTCGAACAGGACAAATTCGCTGTAGGTCGGCACGTCGCGCCAATCCACAATAGCCAAACGCGGCGCTTCGTTCCGCCCGGCCCATTGGTAATAACTTTCCAACAATGCATGCATCACGCCATACCGGGCCGGCAAAGGGAGGAGCTGGCAGCGGCGCAAAAACTGGCTCATCACCGGCAGGGTGTAGAAAAGTTCGGTCAGGGCGTCGTTGTAGGCCGGAGCGGCCGGGGTTTCGGCGTTGTATTCGGTGAAGCGAAGCTGGCCCTCATGGTTCGCCCTCACCCCCGGCCCCTCTCCGTCTGGGAGAGGGGAGGCAGGAACAAAGAAGGCATCCAGGCGGGAGGTGGGGCTGGCCGGACGGAAGCCGGGATCGTGCTGGACCAGTTCTTCCTCCCAATCGGTCAGGTCAAATTGGGCGCGAAACGCTTTATCGCCAATAGCGGCCTGGTGGATTTTAGCAAAGGCGGCCAGCAGTATCCGGGTACGCTGCTGGATGAAGCGGTACTGGGCCAGGGTCAAAAAGCGGGGCCGCAGGACCGAACACAACGGGCGCTCGCCAAAGAATAGACCGCGCCGCTGCTGTTGGGCATCCAACTGCCCTTGTGACTCGGCGGCGACATCGCCGGTCAATAATAAATCGTGATAGGTTTGAATGGCTTGTTGCAGAATCATCTGCACCTCCAAACATCAGACAAAATGAGCTAAATAACCCGTTAAGTACAAGCAAATAAATTGTGCGGGATTCGTAGTGACGACTTTAGTCGCTTCTAGTCTGGTTACGCGACTGAAGTCGCTCCTACAAATCTTCAAAACTTTTTTGTTTGCACTTAAACATAAAACGTAAGAGATGTTCGACCAAGTTCATCATGCATCAGAGCGAAGCCTCCCCCTGGGCCGCATCACATTTTACGCCTCACTTCTTCCGTGCTGCCGTAAACAGCTTATCCCAGCGCAAATCTTTGCTCTGTTTGCGTGGCTTTTTGGCCAGACGGATGGCCATGCCGGCCATATGCTCGACCACCCATTTGAAGTAAAACTGGGTCAGCGAGTTGATGTCCATATCGGGCGCCGGGTTCATGAAGTCAATGGCGTAGGGAACGCCATCGCGGATCGCCCACTCCACCGTGTTCATATCGTAGCCCAGGGCACGCACCAGCTTGAGCGAGTCATCCACAATGCGGCGGCCCAGTTGAGGGCCGAGGTGATCGTGCTCGACGTAATATTTGCGCTCGCCGGGGTGATACTTGATCGGCAGTACCTCCTCCTGGCCCAGGCAGATGCAGCGCACGTAGTGCTCCCACTGAATGAACTCCTGCAGGATCATGGTCAACAGGCCGGAGCTGTTATAGTGCTCAATGACCTCCTCCAGCGAGTGGCAGATGTAAACCTCCTTCCAGCCGCCGCCGTGGGCATCTTTGAGCACGCAGGGCAGGCCGATGTAGGCAATGATTCCCTGCCAGTCGAGTGGATAATTCAGGTTGCGCAGGCTTTCGGCGTGGACAATGCCGGCGACGTACTCTTTGTTGGGCAGGACCAGCGTCTTGGGGCTGGCAACGCCCAGCCGGGTCGCCAGCGAAGCTTCAAAGAATTTGTCGTCAGCCGTCCACATGAAAGGGTTGTTGATCACCGTAGCGCCCTGGAGCACGGCATTCTTGAGGTAGCTGCGATAGTACGGAACTTCGTGCGAGATACGATCAATAATGACGGTGTAAGGACAGGGTTCGTCCATCTGCGTGCCGCCCAGCCTGACATATTCGGCGGTGACGCCCTCATCCCGGCGGTTGACTTCTTCGATGAAAGCCGGGGGAAACGACCACTCCCGCCCTACAAGCAGCCCAACTTTAAGAGTCATAAGCAATCTCCTGGAGAATAGTAATCAGTAGCCAGTAGTCAGAAAGATATCAGAATCATATGTACGCCCGCCCCGCGATAAATCGCAGGGCTTTCAAACAACGCCCGATGAATCGGGCTAAAAGTAAGCTTTAAGCCGGATTCATCCGGCGCAGTGCAATAGCGCGGCGATTTATCGCCGTGCGAACATCTCTGATTTCATTTTGACCCCTACATTTCCCACCAAACTTCTCCGAATTTATCCCGTGTGAGGTTATCCTAGCGGCTCAATAAGAACTCTATCGCTCCCGGCAGGCGGCGCGCCCAGGCGGCTTCATTGTGCAGGCCGCTCTCTTCCTCCACGTAGAGCAGGTCGTGGCCGGGCCGGTACCCCTTGTGGTAGAGCAGATCGTACATGCCGTGGACGGTGGAGTTATACCCGCTTAACCGGAGCCGGAGCTGCGGACGATCGGTGAAAAAGTGAGTTTGCTCGTGAGTCCCCGTGTCCAGGTAGATTTTGCCGGGAATGTAAGGGGCCTGTTCGATATAGGTGAAAATGCGGCCCTGGGCAAACCACAACGACGGGCTCATAACCCCGATAAAACCAAACGCCTGGGGCGGGCGAAAGAAAGCATAGAGCGTGATCAAGCCGCCCATGGATGAGCCGATCATGCCCGTGTGCGCTCGATCCGGCAGCGTCCGAAACTCCCGGTCAAGCAGGGGTTTGACCGTTTGCACAATGAAGTCCAGGTATTTCGCTCCCTGACCGGTGCTGTAGCGGGGCTGGGGAAACGGGCTGTACTCGTCGAGACGCTGCTCTCCCAGGTTGGGCAGACCTACAACAATTGCCTCGTAGCCGCGTCGGCTCAACGCCTCCATCGTCTCATCTACCTGCCACTCGCCGGCAAAACTGGTGAATTGATCAAATAGGTTCTGCCCGTCATGCATATAAATGACCGGATAGCGTTTGTGGGACCGTTCGTAGGAAGGCGGCAGGTAAACCAGAAGGTCGCGCCGGTTGCGCAACTGGGGCGACCATAACTCCTTCAGTACCTTCAACGTGCCGACAACGGTGTGCTGACCGGCCTCGCTATCCTGTGTATAATCCTGCCAGTCGGTCATACTTTATAAGAGGTAGACGGTAGACCGTAAACGGTAGACAGGGATTCTTTCTCTGGCTACTGACTACTGGTTACTATCTTATCTTAATCATGGCCTCCAATGTAAAGCCGGAGCATATCCCTCCACCAGGGCCAGTCGTGCGCCCAGCCGTCCCAGATGCGCAGGGCATGCCAGATATTCTTAGCCCAGAGGTGGCCCGACAAATGCTCATTGTTCAGGCACAATGGGTCATCGCGGCCCACGGCCAGAATGATATCCATGCGCCGCAGTGCCTCCAGGCGGCTGTTGTCGTGCTCGTTGGGAATGTAGGCGCAGGGGTTGTTAAAGTAAATGGTCCCGTTGTGATGGCCGTCAGTCCAATCGCTGATATCGTAGATGCCGCTCATGCCAATGACCCGGCCAACCAGATCAGGATGGCGAAAGGCAAAGTTGACCGCGTGGTACGCGCCGAAGCTGGCGCCTGTGGTGATCAGAAATGGGTTGGGATTGCGATAGGTAGTCAGGGGCAAGAGTTCATTCAAAAGATAAGTTTCATACTGGACGTGCCGCCTGGCCCGGCCATTGGGGTGAGCCCAGCGAGCATACCAGCTTTCACTGTCTATACTGTCCACACAGTAGAGCTGCAGCCAGCCGTTCTCTAAATGTTCTGACAGGGCTGCAATCATGCCCCGATCTTCCCACTCGAAAAAACGGCCCATGGAGGTGGGGAAAACCAGTACCCGCGCTCCGGCGTGGCCAAAAATCAACAGCTCCATCTCCCGCCCCAGCGAGGGGCTGTACCAGTGCTGATATTCGCGATGCATCGGGGGTGGCTCCTGATTGGTTTTGATTTTTAGAGTCGGTCACGAACTGGAAGGTTGGAGGAGTGGAAGGCTGGCGCTATCCAATCCTCGAGTCTTCCAACCCGATTATCCAAGTAGGGAGTCAAAAATATGTTTTATTCTCTTTAAGTATGGCTGATAAACGCGGTAGTTTACCACCGAGTTGGAGGATAGAAAAATCTAGGCCTGATCTTGAGGCAAATCTCTGGTTGGCTCAACGACAACGCCGTCGGTCATCCAGCAATCTTGATAGGGCGCTTCGCTCTGCTTGGACAGCATAAAAATATAAACGGTGGACTGGCCGTCGGCGCCGATGAGTTTGACCCGCTGGGTGGCGCTGTCACCCGATATTTCGATGGGATCGAGCTCGACCGATTTGTGATTGAGCATAGCGTTGTAGGGCGGGGCTTTGAGCATTTTGACAAAACGGGTGAGGGGGCCGGTGCTTCTTTTATTGCCGGGGGAAGCAAAGTTAAAGGCGGCTTCGATGCCTTTATTGGCCTCGTCGTTGTGCTGTAAAGACTCCAACTGGAGGCGAACGACCTCTTCAGGCGACAGGGCCGGGCTGGGCGTCGGCAGGTTTAGAGCCTGCTCCTCCTCAGCCTGGCCAAAGGCGTTCAAGGTGCAGCCGCTGGCGATAAGACCGAACATAAGGAGCACGAGCACAAGACCGGTTTGGCTGAAGTTGACCCAACGACGTTTCATCTGTCCTCCTCTGCGGAGAAGAAGTAAATTTTTACATTTCGGCTGGACTTTGTACTCGTAAGTATAGCACGCCCCGCTCATGGAAGCAATCAATTTTTACGCCCGATTTTTAAGCAACGGAGTTGCTAAAACTGGAAAAGTAAAGTAAACCATCGGCAAAATTTGGAGCAAGGGGGATTTATGGCAAACGTTGGTTTTGTCGGACTCGGATTGTTGGGCACGGCAATGGTGAAACGGCTGCTCAGCGCCGGCCACACCGTTACCGGTTATAACCGGACCAAAGCAAAGGCTGACCCGCTGATCGCCCTGGGAATGCAGTGGGCCGATTCTCCTGGCGCGGTTGCCGCAGCCGCCGACGTTGTTTTTTCGATTGTATTGGATGCCGACTCGGTCCGGGCGGTGCTCCAGGGGCCGTCTGGAATCATGGCCGGCTTGACACCCGGCAAAATCTATATTGATATGAGCACGATCAGCCCGGCCGACAGCCGGGAGTTTGCTGCCCTGGTGGCCCGTGAAAGCGGGGCTAAAATGTTGGAAGCGCCGGTCTCGGGCAACCATATTTCCATCCAGCAGGGTAGCCTCAGGATTTATATTGGCGGCGATGAGGATGCTTTTGCCCAGGCTCTGCCCACCCTGCGCGATATTAGCCCCCTGGTGACCTACGTTGGCGAAAATGGCCTGGCCCTGATTATAAAACTCGCCCTAAATCTAAACCTGGCCGTGCAGGTATTGGCTTTTAGCGAGGGGGTGCTGCTGGCTGAAAAGAGCGGTATTCCCCGGGCCAGGGCCGTCGAAATTCTGGCCAACAGCGCCATTGCTTCACCTCGAATTGCCATGCGCGGCCCCTTGATTCTGAATCAGCCGGACCCACCCTGGGCTGATTGCAGTAAGATTCAAAAAGATATGAATCTTGCTGTTGAGCTGGGCCAGCAGCTCCACCTACCTCTGCCTTCAACTACCCTGGTCAATGAATTTCTCACAGCAGCGCATGGAATGGGGCTGGGCCATTATGACTTCACCATCATTTTTGACGTATTGGCTCACCTGGCCGGGGTGAAAACAGAGCGTTCTTGAGAACCAAAATTAACCCAGATTAACAATAAATTTAGCTGGCGACATAACGCTGGTTAACACAAGGCTATTGATTGTTGAACAGATCTATATTACTATAGCCGAGAATTTGAATGTTATGGCAGTGACAGATGTCGTTGTAAAGGAAGGACAAACGTCACTCGTTTAATTCATCTAATTTTGTTACTATCACCAACCTAAGGGGGTTTTTGAAGCATGACCTTGTCTCGTAAGAGCGTCTTTTTTCTCCTCACCTTAATCACCAGCCTGCTGCCTACCACAATTCTGGCCGCGCCTCCCTTGCAGGAAGAGGGGCAGGAGTACACTATCCAGGCCGACGACTGGCTGAGCAAGCTGGCCGATAAGTTCTATGGCGACCCGCTGGCTTTCCCGGCTATCGTTGAAGCCACCAACGCCAAAGCCGCCGCCGATAATGCTTATGCCGCTATTGACGACCCCAATGTCATCGAAGTCGGCCAAAAACTGTTTATTCCGACTGCCCAGGAAGCTTCGACTCTCTTGGGCCAGCAAGTGCCTTATTTAAGCGGCGACCTGACCATCTACTCCGGGCGCGGAGAAGAGTTGGTTGGCTCCTTGATTGACCAGTTTGAACAGGAAACCGGCCTAAACGTGGAAGTGCGTTACGGCAGCACTGCCGAAATGGCCGCCACCATTTTGGAAGAAGGTCCCAACAGTCCGGCTGATATTTACTACGGCCAGGATGCCGGCGCCTTGGGCGCTCTGGCCTCGGCCGGACGACTCTCGCCGCTGCCCGAAGAGGTGCTGAACCAGCTTGACCCGCGCTTCCGCTCGCCGGATGGGCTGTGGGTCGGCATCTCGGGCCGGGCGCGGGTGGTGGTCTACAACACCCAAAAGCTGAGCGATGCTGATCTGCCCGACGACATCTTTGGCTTCTGCGCGCCGGAGTGGCAGGGCCGCCTCGGCTGGGCGCCCACCAACGGCTCGTTCCAGGCCTTTGTCACGGCTCTGCGCGTGGTCGAAGGGGAAGAGCGCGCCCGCGAGTGGCTCTCCTGCATTCAGGCCAACGAACCGGTGGTTTTCCCCGGCAACGCACCAATTGTGCAGGCAGTAGGCGCGGGTGAAATTGACGCCGGCTTTGTCAACCACTATTATCTCTTCCAATTTCTGGCCGAAGAAGGGGAAGATTTTCCCGTCCGCAACTACCATCCCCGGGCCGGCGATGTCGGGGCCATGGTCAATGTGGCCGGGGTCGGGATTGTGGATACCAGCGATAACAAAGAGGCGGCTGAGGCGTTTGTCCGCTTCCTGCTGCGTGAGAGTTCCCAGCAGTACTTTAATACCGAAACCAACGAGTATCCGCTGTCGGCCAAGCTTCAGCTCAATCCAATTCTGGTTCCGCTGAGTGAAATCCAAACACCCAACGTTGATCTGACCAAGTTGGAAGACCTGGATGGCACGCTACAATTGTTGCAGGAATTGGGCATTTTATAAGGAACAACAAACTTTTTATGATTGCATCTAATCCCAAAGTTTACACACCCGGTAGATTATCCACTCTGCGCACCACCCTGCGAATGGGCTGGAATAACCCTCTTAGGGTCCAGCCCCCTTTATTTTTGATGGCAGCAGCCCTGCTGATTGCCGCTGCCGCGTTGCTGCCGGTTGGGTATCTGCTTATCCGGGCGGCCAGCGTGGGCAGCAAAGTCTGGAGCATTTTGCTTCAACCCCGCACCCTGGAGGTCTTTTTCGGCAGCGCCGGTTTGGCGCTCTCGGTAACACTGATCTCAATGGTGATCGGGGTGCTGCTGGCCTGGTTGACCGTCCGCACCGACCTGCCGGGACGCAAATTCTGGGCGGTGATCACGGTGCTGCCCCTGGTCTGGCCTTCGTACGTGGGCGCGTTTACCCTGGTCGCTGCGTTAGGGCCGAAGGGGTTGGTGCAGGGCTGGCTGGAACCGTTCGGCGTTGACCGGCTGCCTTCGATCTACGGTTTTACGGGAGCTTTACTCGCTCTGACCTTGTTTACTTACCCCTACGTGCTGTTGAGTGTGCGGGCCGCCCTGCGCGGTCTGGACCCCAGCCTGGAAGAGGCGGCGCGCAGCTTTGGCCGGCGCCCGCTGCAGGTGTTTTGGGAGATTACCCTGCCTCACCTGCGACCCTCCATTCTGGCCGGAGGCTTGTTGGTGGCCCTTTACACCCTCAGTGACTTTGGCGCGGTCTCGCTGCTGCGTTTCAATTCCTTTACGCGGGCCATCTACCTGCAATACAGCGCCTCGCTGGACCGGAGTGCAGCAGCGGTGCTGGCCCTGCTGTTGGTCGTTTTGACCCTGCTGATTCTCCTGATCGAAGCCCGCATGCGCGGCAAAGCCCGCTATTACCGCAGCAGCGCGGGCGCGTTACGGCCGCCTATGCTGGTTAAATTGGGGCTGTGGCGACTGCCGGCCCTGGTCTTTTGTGGACTGATCACCCTCCTGGGGGTGGCTTTGCCCCTGCTGGTGATGAGCTTCTGGTTGGTGCGTGGTCTGCTGGTGGGTGAGGAACTCAAGCTGGGGTTGGACATTGTCGTTAATTCGGTTTCTGCCTCCGGCCTGGCTGCCCTGGTGGCAATTCTGGCCGCTATCCCGGTCACGGTGCTGGCCGTTCGCTTTCCAGGCCGGACGAGCCGCTGGCTGGAGCGCAGCGCCTACCTGGGCTACGCCTTGCCCGGCATTGTGATTGCTCTCGCCCTGGTCTTCTTTGGAGCCAATTACGCCACCTTCCTGTACCAAACGCTGGCTCTGCTGGTCTTTGCCTACGTGGTCCGATTTCTGCCGCAGGCTGTCGGCAGCGTTCGCGCTTCCCTGCTGCAGGTCAGCCCCCGCTTAGAGGAGGCGGCGCGCAGTCTGGGCCGCACACCCGGCCAGGCGTTGACCTCCATAACCGTACCGTTACTCAAGCCGGGCCTGCTGACCGGGCTGGCACTGGTCTTTCTCACTGGAATGAAAGAATTACCGGCTACCTTACTTTTAGGTCCTACCGGCTTTCAAACCCTGGCCACGCGCATCTGGAGCGCCACGGAGCAGGTCTTTTTTGCCCGCGCTGCTGCTCCGGCCCTGTTATTAGTGCTGGTTTCGGCCCTCTCTGTCTGGATTATCTTAAGTCAAGAAGAAAAAGGACAGCGCCGCTAGGATGATAGCCGTTCGCTGCCACGAGCTTAGTAAAAGTTTTGGCCGGGTTTCTGCCGTCGAGGGGGTGAACCTGGCGCTGCCACAGGGACGTTTTTTAGCCCTGCTGGGACCCAGTGGCTGCGGCAAAACGACGACACTGCGCCTGCTGGCCGGTTTTGAAGTGCCCGACAGGGGCAGGATTGAAATTGGAGGACGGCTGGTCAGCGCGCCGGGACTGCACGTGCCCCCGGAGGGGCGCAGCGTTGGCATGGTTTTTCAGGAGTACGCTCTCTTTCCCCACCTGAATATTGCCGATAACGTAGCTTACGGCATCCCCAAAGGCGTTGATAAAAAGAAGCGAGTCGCGGAAATGCTGGAACTGGTCGGCCTGACCGATCTGGCCAGCCGTATGCCCCATGAGCTATCGGGTGGCCAGCAGCAGCGGGTCGCCCTGGCCCGCGCCCTGGCCCCCCAACCCACTCTGATTTTGCTGGACGAACCTTTCTCTAACCTGGATGCCGCCCTCCGCCAAAGTGTCCGCGAAGAGGTGCGCCAGATTTTGCGCCAGGCCGGCGCAACCGTTATTTTTGTTACCCATGACCAGGAGGAGGCCTTGAGCCTGGCCGACGAAGTAGCGGTAATGATTGAGGGAACCATCCTCCAGAGCGGTCCGCCACAGCAAGTCTATCTGCGCCCGGCCCGCCGCGAAGTGGCCGAGTTTGTGGGGGAGGCTAATTTCTTGGCCGGTGAGGCTCATGGAAGCAGCGTTACCTGTGCGTTAGGTGATCTGCCTCTGGCCGAGACAGCGCACGGAGCGGTGGAGATACTGATTCGCCCGGAGATGGTCCTGCTGCACCCCGACCCGGAAGGAGCGGGCTGTGTGGAGCGCGTCAGCTTTTTTGGCCACGACCAGATGGTACAGGTGAGTTTGCCCCACGGTGTGCGACTGCAAGCGCGGACCCAGCCCCGCCTGGACCTGATCCCTGGCAGTCATGTTCAGGTGGCGGTTAACGGGCCGGTGGTTGCTTATTCTTAATTGAATTTCGCCTCTTCTAATTGATCGAATAAAAGATCAGCCCGTTTTCAAATAATTATCAAGATTGTGACGAACAGCATAAGCCGTTGCTTCGGCCCGATTAGCTAAACCCAGCTTATCCAGGATACTGCTGACGTAGTTACGCACGGTTCCCTCGCCTAAACGGAGGCTGGTAGCGATCTCTTTGTTCGTCTTGCCCTGGACAATCAGCCCTAATACTTTTAATTCACGCGCCGAAAGATCAGCAAAGGCTTCGGGCCGCGTTGCGTTGTGCAGTTCAGCCAGAACCTGGCTGGTCGCCGCAGAGTCTAACAAACTGTTGCCGTCAACAGCCCCTTGAATCGCCTCGATCAAACGGTCACTGCTGGCGTGCTTCAAAATATAACCGGCTGCTCCAGCCGCAATGGCCTTAACGAGAAGTTCATCGTCGGCAAAAGAGGTGAGCATTATCACTTTGGTGGCCGGATGAATTTTGACAATTTCCCGGCAAGCCTCAATTCCACTGTCATGGCCCAGCCGAATATCCATCAGCACTACATCAGGTTTATGTTCATGCGCCCGTTGAAGCGCCTCGGCGACGGTACCCGCCTCGGCCACCACCTGCCAACCAGGTTGGCGGGTTAATAAATTATTTAAGCCTAAACGCACGACCTCATGGTCATCCACAATCATAATTCGCATGAAGCCCCCCCTTTTCCCTTACCTTCACAACAGGTATCCCTCTGCCTGCAGCGCCTGCTCGATCTCGCGGATGTGGGCGTGGCCTTTGGTTTCCAGGGTAATGGATACATCCACATAGCCAATGGGAGCGATGGAGTCGAAGCGGTGATGGGTAATATCCATAACGTTGGTCTGCAGCCGCTTGAAGACTTCCAGCACGGCAGTCAGCGTGCCGGGAACATCGCGCAGCCTGACCTTAAATTCGATGGTCCGGCCGGCCACGGCTAACCCACGGGTGATGATCCGGTGCAGGATATTGACATCTATATTGCCGCCGGAAACAATGGACACCACCTTCTTCCCGGCGAAACGGTTCCCATACTTGAGAATCGCCGCCAGCGGGGTGGCTCCTGCCCCTTCGACGACGATTTTTTCGATTTCCAGCAGCAGCAGCACAGCATTGGCAATCTCGTCCTCGTCTACGGTAACTACGTCGTCCACGTAGCGCCGGACAATCTGGTAGTTCAGTTCGCCGACCTGCTTAACGGCAATCCCATCGGCCAGGGAGGTAGCCCGCGCCAGCTTGACCGGCCCGCCATGTTGCAGCGCCGCCTGCATCGAAGCGCAACCCGCTGCCTCTACCCCAATTACCTGGATGGCCGGGTTGGTTTCCTTGAGATACACGGCAATCCCCCCGATCAATCCACCCCCGCCAATTGGGCAGACCACTACGTCCGCCTCCCGCCCCAGGCGGTCGGCCAGCAGTTCCAGTCCAATCGTGCCTTGCCCGGCAATAACCCGCGAGTCGGCAAAGGGATGGATAAAAACCCGCTTCTCTTCTACCTCTAGCTGCCGGGCGTGTTCGTAGGCGTCGTCAAAAGTCTCGCCATGCAGTACCACCTCGGCGCCATAATCCTGGGTCGAAACCACCTTGATCAGCGGCGTGCCAATAGGCATGACGACTTTGGCCTTGATTCCCAAACGCTGGGCGTGATAAGCTACCCCCTGGGCGTGGTTGCCCGCCGAGGCCGTGATCACCCCGGCGGCCCGTTCCGCCGCCGTTAAACTGAACAGCTTGTTCAAAGCACCCCGCTCTTTGAAGGCGCCGGTCATCTGTAAATTTTCCAGCTTGAACAACGTGTCGCAGCCACACAGCTTGCTCAAGGTATGGGAGTAGACCACCGGCGTCCGGGCGATGTGGTCGCAAATGAGGCTGTAAGCTGTTTCGACGTCGCTTTTGGTAATCATTCGTCTTCGGCTTCTTCCGCCTCTTCATCCTCGACGGCACTCACCGCCCTTATCTCGCCCAGCAGCGCTCTCAACAGAAAACCTTTCTCGTTCTCCGCTGCTGCTTCATCAGCCATAGCGTCAGCTAACATTTTAACAAAGGAGAAATATTTAGCCGGGTAGTCGGCTTCGTCCAAAACGGTTCTCAGGCGTGTGCGCAACTGCTCCAGCCGCTCCGGGGTAAACCGTTGAGCCAGATAAATATCGAGTTGAGAAAACAGAGCTTCACCCACTCTGGATAGAGCTTTCTCCGCCGTATCTTCAGCCGCCTCATTGTCACCAGTCTCTCTTTCGGCCATCGCCGTTTTGAAGATCTCCACCCCGGCTTCAAGTTCTTCGTCGGTGAAAAGCTCCAGGTATAGCTCACCTGTAAAGATAGCTGTTTCACCCTCTTCCCAGATTTTATCCACCTGTTTTTCCAGATAGTTCTGCAAACCGGGCACTTTTTTGATAGCCTGTTCGAGCTTCTGGTCCACACCTGGATCCTGCAACTTCTCATAGAGGGCAGCTAACGACTCATCGTCGTTGCCATCGTCCTCCTCTTCATCCATGGTGACGCCGACGAGTTCAAAGCCAGCGCCCAGGCTACGCAGCACAATGGCCTGGACCAGGCCGATCATGGGCCAAACCGCCGTACTCTTACGGTCGCTTAAGGTTAATTGGAGACCCGCTGCTCTGGCCGCTTCAGCCCGTTTTCCATCCTTTTTCCAGCGCAAACGGAGACGATCAACCGCCTCGATAATCTCCTGGCGTAGTTCATGGGTGAGCAGCCGGCGGCTAGTTTCTTCCAGGATTTCCGCCTTTTTATCTGCCTGCTCCTCTTCCGGCAGCTTATCTAGCTCATCCGGCGTAGCCACCCCCAACGACTCGGCCACGCTGATATAGGTCGGGAGGGTCACCAACGGCTCGGTGAAAATTTCATTGAACTCCGGCTCTTCGGCCAGGTCACCGCTGTCGGCCAGCAGCCAAAACAGATTTTCATCTGGCGAACCGGCCCCGGTTTCCACCATCGCCATCAATGGAGCCATATCCTCGATCAGTTCTTGTCGCCGCTTGGCCTTCTCGTTGGGCGAAATCCAGCCTTTGGCCTGGCGCTGGCGCTCAGTCAGCGCCTGCTGCTGTTGCGCCCGCTCTTTGCGGGTCAGTTTTTTCTGCTTACGAGCCATATCTGCCTCCGTTTTAAATGAAACGGAAGCAATTATAACCTTGAGCGAGTTAAAATGTAAATAGTCAGGGGAATCTTTTCTGGACTAAGCGGGGGTCAAACAGCGAACTTGAGGCAGGCATGACAGTTCCGGCGCCGGCTCCTGTACTTCCCAGACGGTGATAACAGCATCAATGTAGGCCTGCCCCAATGCCCGCGCCACCGAAATGCGGTGATGGCCGTCCTGAACATAGTAGGTCTGGCCTACCTGGACCAATTCAACCGGCGGCAGGCTCTGGCCCGACTGCCATACTGCCGCCACATTTTTCCAACGCTGCCGGTCGTACTCCTGAAGTGGAAAAAATTCAAGGTCAAAATCACGCTCGCGGCCCGTACTGGCGCTGCCCCGAATCTGATGGAGAAGCACGGATTGAACTCCGGCAAAGTGGCGGCTGACCATCCGGCCGGCGGCCTCAACTTCGGCCAGGGTGAGTAAATGGTGCGAACGACGGGTCAGCGCTGCCCAGAGCCGGCGCAGCCGGCCCCGCCAGTGGACTTGTTGATACAGTTGCTCCGCATCAAGGGTTGCCCGTGCCTCCAGGCGGGACTGGGAGGGCTGCGTGTCAGCAATAAAATTGTGGGCCATTAATGGGTGGAGCATCCACGTTAACTTCCTTTTACCTTTTCTCAAGTATATTTGTTGAGCGTTTGCTGAACGTTACGGCTGGCGTTACGAAGCGGATTTCGTTGCATCTTTTGGTCCGCTAGGGTAAAATACTGGGGCTAAAATTCGGTTTCAGCCCAGGACATGGACTGTGCAGGGTGTGGGACGCCCGGATTTTTGATGACTGGGTCTGGACAGTCCCAAGGTCCGCGTCCTATTATTGAGTTATCGAGTCGGTCATATTTTCTATCAAAAATAAGGTCATATGCCCCAATTAAATCTGTTTTTACTTGGGCCACCGCGTCTGGAGCGCGAAGGCCACTTGGTTGAAGTTGATACCCGCAAGGCGATTGCGCTGATGGCTTACCTGGCCGTCAGCGGCGAGAGCCACAGCCGTGATGCCCTGGCTACCCTGCTCTGGCCCGATTACGATCAGACCCACGCCCGAGGAGCACTGCGCCGGACTCTGTCTGCACTCAATAAAGCCCTGGCCGGAGAATGGTTGGAGGTTGACCGTGAAACCATCGGCCTTAATCCAAATGTCCCTCTCTGGCTGGATGTCGCCGAATTTCAGCGCCGCCTCAAAAGCTGCCGCAGTCACAACCACCCGGCCGATACCACCTGCGCCGATTGCCTGGCAACCTTAACCGAGGCGGCAGCACTCTACCGTGACGACTTTCTGGCCGGTTTTACCTTGCGCGATAGCCCCGATTTTGACGAGTGGCAGTATTTTCAAACCGAGAGCCTCCGCCGGGAGTTGGCTGGTGCTTTGGAGAGCCTGGTGCACTGTCACACCCTGCGCCAGGAGTTTGAACCTGCCATTGCTTTCGCCCGGCGCTGGCTGGCGCTTGATCCGCTGCACGAACAGGCCCACCGCGAGTTGATGCGTTTGTATGCCTGGGCCGGTCAACGCGGCGCGGCGCTGCGCCAGTATCGCGAGTGTGTCCGCATTCTCGACCAGGAGTTGGGCGTACCACCCCTGGATGAGACCACCCAACTTTATACTACCGTTCAAGAAAACCGATTACCCCTGCCGCCTTCGACCTTCTCCGGAGACACCCGGGGTTCCTCAGTTACGGCGCCAGCGGCTGTTTCCGCTGCACCTCCAGCCCGGCTCCGGCAGTTTGATTATCCTCTTGTGGGGCGCGCGGCCGAATGGGCTGCCATGCTGGAGGCTTATGCGGCCAGTTGCGCCAACGGCCACTTGATTGTCTTGCAGGGCGAGGCCGGCATTGGTAAAACCCGCCTGGCCGAGGAGTATTTGGCTTACGTTCAGGCCCAGGGAGGCGTCGCCGCCACGGCCCGCTGTTATGAGGGTGAGACTCATTTAGCCTACAGCCTCTTCATCGAGGGCTTGCGGGCCGTGCTGAACCAGCCCCATACCCCGGCGCGCCTGGCCGAGGTGGCGGATCACTGCCTGAGCGAGGCCGCCCGTCTGCTGCCGGAGCTGGCCAATTTGCGCCCCGGACTGCCGCCCGCTTCGCCCCTTGACAGTCCCGGTGCGCAGAGCCGCTTTTTTGAAGGCATTCACCAACTGCTGCTGGCCCTGTGTCGAGGTCCCCAGCCGGGAGTTATCTTACTGGAAGATTTGCACTGGGCCGATGCCGCCTCGTTGGACCTGTTGACCTACCTGGTCCGGCGGCTGCGGGGGCGGCCCCTCTGCCTGCTGGTCACCTGCCGCAGCGAGAGTGCGGGTAGTACCTCCCGCTTGCACCAACTGCTGGTCGAGGCGCAACGGCTGGGTGTAGCCACCCTTCTCTCTCTGCCTCGTCTCAGCCCGGCGGCTGTGGCCGAGTTAGTTGGCTCCACGGCAGTGGGCGCTAAACTGGCGGAATCTGAGCGCCTGGAGGCGCGCTTGTATCAAGAAACGGAGGGCCTGCCGTTCTTTTTGGTTGAGTATTTGACCATCTTGGCCAAGGATGGCGAAGCTGCCGGGGTGGACTGGTCTATGCCGGGTGGCGTGCGCGGCCTGTTGCAATCGCGCCTGGCCGGAGTCAGCGAGACCGGCTGGCAGTTGTTAACGACCGCCGCCGTCATTGGTCGTTCCTTTGATTTTGATACGCTGCGTGCTGCCAGCGGCCGCAGCGATGAAGAAATCGTGACCGCCCTGGAGGCATTGATCGAGCAGGGCTTGGTAGCTGAGGTGCAGGGCAACGGCGAGCGCGGTTTAACTTACGATTTTAGCCACGAAAAACTGCGGACCCTGGTCTATGAGGAGACCAGCCTGGCCCGGCGACGTTTGTTGCACCGGCGAGTGGCGGAGGCGTTAGTTAGCCGGGCGCGAGGCCGGCTCGATCTCGGTGCGCTGGCCGGGCAAATTGCTCACCACTACCGTTTGACCGGTCAAGACAACGAAGCGGCGGAATATTTTAAGCTGGCCGGCGAGCATGCGCGCAGCCTCTACGCCAATGCCGAAGCATTGGCCCATTTCCAAGCCGCGCTGGCCCTGGGCCATCCCGATGCGGCAGCATTGCATGAAGCTGTCGGCGACCTGCACACACTTCTGGGCGAGTATAGTGCAGCCCTGACCAGTTATGAAACTGCGGCGGCTCTGTTGGGAGGCGAAGATACGGGGAGGCGAGGGAGCGAAGAAAAAGTAATCCCTTATGCCTCTCTGGCTCGGGTTGAGCACAAGCTGGGTAATGTCCATCATCGCCGGGGGGATTGGGAGCTGGCTGAAAGCTACTTCCAGGCGGCCCTGGCTGCGCAGAAGAAAGCCGGCCCGGATGGCGAAAGCGCCCGGCTTTATGCCGATTGGAGCTTGACTGCCCACCACCAGGGCCAGACCGACATTGCTCTCCATTTGGCCCAACAGGCCAGAGAATTGGCTGAGAGCCTCGGCGACACCCGGGCCCTGGCCCAGGTTCATAACATTTTGGGTGTGCTGGCGCGCAGCCAGAATGACTCCAAGTTAGCCTGCCAACACCTGGAGCAAAGCCTGGCTATGGCCGAAGCTTTAGGCGATCCGACGGCCCGGATCGCCGCCCTCAACAATCTGGCCCTGGCCTACGGCACTATTGGAGATGTCGAGCGGGCGATTCAATTAACTGAAACGGCCCTGGCCTTGTGCGTTTCCCAAGGTGACCGTCACCGCGAGGCAGCCCTGCATAACAACCTGGCTGACCTGTTTCATGCCGCCGGTCAAACCGAAATGGCCATGACTCACCTGAAGCAAGCGGTGACCATCTTCGCTGAAATTGGCGCGGA
>JAHDWA010000024.1 GCA_023382535.1 Anaerolineae bacterium
TGCCTTAAAATGCGTACCGTTTAGCGTTACATACTTTATGTTGATTCTTTCCCTCATTACGGCTGATTTGTACCTCGATAATATTTGAGCCTCTTTATAATTCAATAGCAAAAAATTACTTGGAAAATTCTATTAACCCCTGGTCAGTCGCTGAATTCGCTCTAACTCAACATGAGAGAGTACGTCTAAATGCGATAAATGATGCATTAATATTTGAAGCATTCAAATTGTCTGAAAATGATGTTACTCACATCATTTCTTCATTCCCTGGTGTAAATACCAATTTAGACCCCGAACTACGCCACCCGGTGTTGGCCCTGATCGCCTTCCACGATCTCAAACAAAAGGGCCTCGATGCCTTCCTGGCCCAAAACAACGGCGAAGGCTGGCTCATCCCCGAAACTCTCCGCCTGGCCGATTATGGCCTCGGCCACGACGAGCGGGCGCGAGAGTCGCAGCCGGTAGCCGGGTGTCTCGGTCCACGCTTTCTGCCGTGGCAGTTGGAGGAGTTAGTCGAAGAGTCGTGGGCGGAGTGCGAGCGGCATGCGGAGAATTTGCGGTTGTTGTTGGGTGGTCCGGCTCCATCTGCCGGCGTAGCTACCCCACCCCCGGACTCCACCCCTCCGCTAACTGATTTATTCGGTGAGCCGTTGCAGCGGGATTTGTTCGGGAATGTGGTGTATTCCAAGAAGAAAACGAAGAAAGGGTGAGGACGAGTTTAGATAGGGTAAATTCTATTTTGTCACTGTAAGTTGATAAATAGAAGCATTTGACCCAGACTCCCGTGTTCGAAACTGCCTCAATCAAAGGTAGTCACCTGAACATTGCTGACTCAAGATGCTCAACTTAATCTAGGTTATTCTACGAGATGCCCTGTTTAGTCAGGTAATAGAACTCCAGGCGATCCGAAATTCTTTTAGTCTGGGTTGACTCAAATATTCCATGCGAAGCGATAGTGCTGTGTGTTCGAGTGATTTATAGATGACTACTGCTTCAGACTAGGAAAATGAATGAATTTATTAAGTGTGAGAGGTTGGGCCAGGTTGATCAAGTTTTACTCTTAACTATAGACTCGGGAGCGAATAGATGTCTGGTGGTGATACCAGTTATTTTGGATTTGAATATCAAATTTATGTTTCTGCACTCGTTATGTTGCAGCATCATCTACGATCAAATTTTATCCAACTGAAAGTGGAAACTGATTTTGGTAATGATGCTGAGGCGATTCTAGAAAACCAAACGGTACCCGATCATCTTAGTAGTGGGACATTGGATGTAGCCTTGCAAGAAAATGCGTTGGTAAAGCAGATTCAAGTTAAGACCAAAAGCCGTGCTTATCAGTGGCAGCCGAGCGAACTTCGGCAGGCACTTCTGAAGAAAGATGAAAGCCGTCCTCGCAATACCACCTATACTATTCTGGATCGTTTAATTGATGAGCAAAATGAAATCTTTATTTTTATCACTGATGGGAATGTACACCCTTATCTAGCGGGTTTGTTAGCCGATTTAGAAGCCTTACAGCGTGAAATTCCTAATGCATCAATGTCAACGATAAAAGAAACCCTGATTAATAGTGTGCAAAATGATGAGGATTTACGCGATCTGTTAGAATGGAAACTCAACGAAGAAATCTTAAATCGCGTTTTCATTGTCGATGGTCAAAGACTTAAGGACATTAAGTTGCAGATTAGTGCTTTGCTGCATCGAGGGTATGGTATTCCTGCAATTGTAACAGCGGATAAGACAAGACAACTTGTTGACCTTATTCGTGACCGGATGCTGAGGGTAAATAGCCAGGATAGTGTCACGAAAAGCGATTTAGAGGCAATTGTTGGCAAGCCTATGCTCCCAATTCCATATCCAGATTTGCAGGACAAGTTTATTATCACTCCACAATATGACCAAGCACATAAATGTTTAGGCGACAACCATCTTGTTATTTTGAGCGGCGAACCGGGGGTCGGTAAAACGACGATTGCTCGCGCCCTTATCAATTCCTATAGTGGAAAACTCTATGTTCATGAATATCCGTCGCGCTCTGATGCACACCTGGACATTATACGGGCATGTCAAGAAAGCCGTGATGTTATCTTTGAATTGGATGACATTTTTGGGAATGTTAATTTCGACCGACAAAATGCCTCCTTTGGTGATCAGTTCACTGAAGTAATTTATCGGCTCCATAATGCTCATGGTCGGGTGAAGGTTATTATTACCTCTAGGGAAAATATTCTTGTGAGCGCTTGTTCAAATACACGAATGCAAGAGGTCGATATTAACCGTCTCACCATTCGAATACCGTTTCCATCTAATCAGTTGATGCAAGATATCTTAGATGTACTCCTCGAACAGGATGAAGGTGAAGTCACTAGCACACTTCGTCGTTTAGAGATTGGTACTATTAAATTCGAAAACCTATTGCACATTCGTGAGTTTGCGGGGATGGTTAATAGGTCAAAGCCTGATAAGCCTCAAAATATAGAAAGCATCATAAATGCTACTCGACCAAGTGCTTATAAGACGTGGATCGCTCAGCAGTCAGACGCTCATCGATTATTCATGTATATTTTGTGGAGTGTGGTGAAAACGAATCAGTTTGCCTGGGAGCAAGATTTAAGACGTATTTTTGAGATAGCCTCTAATTGTGCCAATCTACCGAAATATTCCGGATTTGGCACCTGGTTTGATCACGTAATAGGCGATTTAAATGGTCATCAAAGACGCGTTTACGTTCTGCCTAATGAAGCCGTTGATTTCATCCATCCTCAACTAATGGTGGCTGTTGAAAAATATTTCGAGAGTGAGGTTGGATTCAAAACTTTTACAAATTGTCTCATTAAAGCCTTGACTGAAACTGATGACCCCCTGGCTCAATCAGTTGCAGTAATGCTTTGTTTAACTTATCGTAATCTAATTCCTGACTCATCGACTATGCTAAAGATAATGTCTGAGTCTCGATATATCCAAACTTTGGAAACGATGCTTCGTTTTGGGAGCACAACCTTAGACGCTACTCTGGGTAAGTCGAGGGAAAACAGTATATTTTTACTACTTTATAAACCCAGAGAATGTGAACTCGATTCAACTGGCCATTTAGTGAGGAAATCCTCGGTTGATGGCTTTTCCCGAATTGGTGATGAAGAATTTTTTTCTTGGGAACTCGGTCTGATAGATGATGAGGACCCAGAAATACTGGAAAAGTTTGAGCGAACTACCCAAAATGCGAATCTTTCAGATCTAAATCCTCTTGAACGTTACAAGTTTGGTCATTGGTTCTATGGAAAATATAAAGAGTATCCAGATGATCAATTATTCAAGATAATATCTGGTTTGGCTGCCGACCCTATCTCGTTTGTACGGCAAACAGCAGCCGACCTGTTTTACTGGGAAGCTATTATCAATTCACCCAAATACCAACACATCTTCAATAATTTATGTTACGATGGTCATCCTTACGTCAAAATAGAAATACTCGAGGCAGGTATTTTGCATAATTGGCGTTTCCAACCAACCGAGGTACAAGAGATTTGGCTAAAAATTGTAACGGACATGCTAGATGATCCTATTGTACGTTTAAAGTCAGCCACTGGTCTAGTAGATATGTCAGGCTCACAATATTGGTACCACGAAGATCATACAATCGATCAGAAAAAACAATGGTTTATTACAATTGCTCCCCGATTATTTGATGATGAATTTAAACATGTAGATCATTTTGAACGCGTATTGTCAAAATTTGAGGATTACTTTCTCGAACTACCAGTTAGTTATCGTACTGAGCTATTTCAAAAAATTGCTAATTATATAAAGAAACATCCAAGTTATGCAGAAGATACCGTTTATACGATTGAAAGATTAGTGCTTGAGGGAGGATTAGTATCAGAAGAGAGAGAAATAATCATTGATTTAATTCAAAACCTCTCCTCCTGGGGAAGAACAAGTATATCCTATACCTTTGCCCGCGAATATAATAATCTTGGTGATACCCGTTTTCAGAGTTTTGTTCATCGTCCATTCTTCAATGAAACACCTGAGGAGTATTTGACAGAACGCGCGGCCGCTCTCTTGGGTTATTTGGCAAATGACACGGTTATCCTGGAAAATCTACCTGAATCGGTTAAGCATTATAATATCGCTGATGTTCAGACCGCTATTCGTCGTTACATTTTTGAGCAAGATGACACGTTTAAGAGAATGGTTATTCAGATTGCATATCGATATAAAGAAATGTATCACGTCAGAGCAGCAACTGACAATATTTTTTCCCATCAGATTATCAATGAACTTGTTAAGTACTTTGCTGAATCGGGAAAAGAGGAAGATGCCAGCGTAATAGCGGATATATTGTTAAGAAGTGGTTATTATCTTTTTCATGCCGCTGATCAATCCTTTGAAGGTAGCGGATGGCTTAAAATTGTGGATTTACTGCTATACAATGATCGTGTTGCGGTATGCAAAAAGGTATGCGACATAATTTTTGCTGCAAATATTTTAAGTGGTGTACATAATGCTAGAACGTTCCTGATGTTGGTATTCCGCATATTGAATCACCCCAATCAAGAAGTTAAGGATTATGCTTTCAAAGTATTCGATAATTATTTTGTCGAGGTGTGCCAATTTATTTTTAGTCCTCGCATACCAAGTACTTGGCGAGAAGAGATAAAACAAACTTGGTTGTCCGAGGAGTTCCAAAATAAACTCAAAGAGAACAGCAAACGGTACACAATGTGGCTTCGCGTTGTAGAAAATTCAAAGTAGTCTATTATAAAACAATTTGGTGAGGCGTTTTAGGTAAAATATTGAGATTCAGCCTATCAATCGAGAGTATATTTTCGCTTACGGTGGATCAACAATGCCAGAAAGCCCTGAAGCAAAAATTCGAGAGATATTTGAAGTACTAAAAGTGGGACTCGGTCCTTATGTGCTAAATAAATATCGGACTGAGTATAACGAGCGCTTCGAACAAGAATTCAGAACAGTTATTCGTGATTTTAGGAGATTATCATTTGATAATGATGATGCATTGTGTCAATCAATTGATACTCAGGGCTGGCTCGACCTAATTCTGAAACGACGGAACATTTTTTTGGATGATCTAAACTATCTGGGTCTTGCCTATACCAGTGAGTTAATGGATTTCCGCAATAAGATAGCCCATGAAGAACTTGTAAGTTATGATGATGCTTATCGGGCCACTGATACGGTCGCCCGGCTATTAGAAATTATCAATTCAAATGACCTCGCCGAGGTTGCACGGATAGTGGCCGATGAACTGTTAACTGAGCTTTATGAGCAACGTGTTGAGGTCCAGGAGTTTAACCACTGTCATTTAAAAACAAGAATAAGTACCTGGAGAAGCCTGGAGAGCTTCTCTGGAGTTAACGACCTGACCGTGAGGATCAGGGCGGCAGAGACCAGGCCATCAGTTAGTTCCTGAGCCAGTGAACAGTGCCGTTATCACAGGAAAGAACTTATGCAGTTCTTTCACGAGACTGCCACTCTCTCCATCCCGCCGGCAGGCTGGGCCGCCGGACCTGGCTCACCTGAGCAGGCTTAATTCCGAACCTGAAGGGTCCGACCGAGCGCGATCTTGGAGGTTCTACTCCTTATGCAGCAGCAGGCCAAGGCCGGGTTCGATATGACCCGTTCAGGCCGGGGCGATGAAACCGGCTTAGGGGTGACTGACCGTAAAGCCCACCGGAATGGTCCAGCCCATCGTCAAGGCCCGTTGGACGTAATCACGACCCAAGCGAAAGAGGCTGTAATCATGGCGGTGGGCCGGGGCCAACAGCTTAGCGTGACCGTGTTGGGTGAGCCAGTCACCCAGGTACAACATCCAGACGGTGGTCCAGGCGATGCCCAACAGCAAGACCTCTAAGCGGTCCGGGTCATCAATCTGGCTCTGTTCCAGGTCGAAGCCGTAACTTTTCCAGTCACGGAAGGTCGGCTCAATCCAGAACCGTTTGCGACCTCGGCGCCAGGCCTGAGCATCGGCCGGTAGGTCCAGTGCCCAATAACGGGCACTAGCTTGGTTGGGCGACCAATCGGCGATCAGATTGACCGGTCCAAAGTTGTGCTGTTGGGTCAGGTAGATCTGGTTCACGTAACGCCGCTGCCCGGTCTGCAAGCCCAGGTCAGCCAACGGCTGCCACTGACCGGTGTGGTCACAAAAGCACATATCTGACTTGAGCCCCACTTGCCAATGCCAGTGATGTTTCTGGCAGACTTGTTGGAGGGGCACGGCCCGAAACTCACTATCGCCGTAGAAGTGAACCCGCACCCGTCTCAGCGAAGGTAAGTGAGGCTGAACTCGGTTGAGCAATTTGATCTGCTCAACGGCGCTGGTACCCCCAAAGGGTAAAACTTGCCAGGCCAACGGGACCAATCGCTGGCGATAGGCCGCCCCCAAGGTCAGAATGCTCCAGCGCTGTTCCAGGTCGGTTCGGTCCATCACCAAACTGACCTCTCGTCCTGTCCAGTGAGCAAATAGGTGTCGGACCAAGGCCTGGTAACACTGATCCGACTGCAACCGCTCCTTTTTGAGGTCACGGCGCAAGCGTTGGATCAGGTTCTCTCGTTGACCGGGCAGGGGCAACCCCAAAGCCAAGGTCGCCAGGTGGCAATTGGGACTAACCGCTAAGGCCTGACACCATTCAGCCAAATGGCGCTGCTGTGGTCGGCTCAGCGGCATGTGCAGACCGGCCAGATGTTGCACCAGTTGCTGGTGCAAGTGTACACTGTTCACTGTGGGTACTCCTTTCATTGTGATAGGTTGTTTGTCGTTACTCAACTTATACCACAACTTGGAGTACCCCGTTATTCTTTAATATTGGTAAAGAACTGTTTTATGTTTAGTAAAACTGACAGTGGTTAAAGGTCCAGGAGGGTAAAAGCTTCTCTGAACAAGTGAAGGCCCAAATGGCTGAGCTAAACAAAACTATTGAGGCGTTGACAAAAGATCAGTATCAAGTTATTCAATTGTTGCAAGGACATCGCCGGGTGGCGATTGCTGGTTGTGCTGGATCGGGCAAAACCTTGATAGCTGTTGAGAAGGCCATTCGGCTGGATAAAGCCGGATTACGGACTTTGATACTATGCCACAACCCATATCTGGCCGGACATTTAAGCCATTTAACTGCTGGAACAGGCATTGATGTTTTTGATTTTGGTCTGTGGATAGCCCAACTTTTGGAAGCTGGACCGGATCATGAAAATACTTGGACTCGCTACGAGGAACCAACTGAACAGGAGCTTGAAAATGCTTTTGACCGATTAACCGCATCTGGTAACAAGTACGATGCCGTTATCGTGGATGAGGGTCAAGATTTTCGGGATACCTGGTGGTTAGTGGTTGAAGCAGCGTTAACCGATCCTCAAACCGGTATTCTTTACATTTTTTTCGATGATAATCAAGCCCTGTTACCCGGCCGTTCGAAGTATCCCATACCTCAAGCCCTTTTTACCCTATCGAAAAATTGTCGAAATGCCGGTAAGATATTTGAGTTAGTTCAGCGTTTCCATCCCCAGGCTCCAGAACCCTCGGTCTGGCTGGTAAAACAAGGTGTTTACCAACATTCTACCTTCTTGCCAGGTGAAGAAATCGGTTTAGTTCGTAATGTAGTGGGTGAGGCTTTAAGATATTTTTCGCCGGAACAATTAGTTGTATTGACGGCAGAGTCTGTATCAATTGAAGAAAATATTTTGAATGAACTGGAAGTTTGGGAAAAACCAAAATGGAAATGGCAGGAAGTCGTTATCGATTATCTTAACAGTCAAATTTCTCAGCGGATTTTTGGAAAAAATAAATCATCAGTTCCTAAAGTAGAGCTTTCCGATTTGAGTCAAAGTTCATATCCAACTCTAGAAGATATTGAAGTAGTTAGAAATGAGGCGCGACGTATCTTGTTGAGTGTGTATCGCCATGACTCTCCTCAAATACCAGTTTTAACATCACAAACTCAAGTATATTCAAGAATGATAAAATGGAATGTAACAGAAGGAGGTAACCTGTTTTTAAGTAATACTAATAAATTTCCCCGACCAATTATATTGGCTTTCTTTCATTCTAAGAATTGGGCTGATAGTCTGCCTAAACTTAAATCTACAAAAATTATGGCTAAACCACAAGGGGAATTTGCGCTTAGATTGCATACAGTTGAGTCCTATAAGGGACTTGAGGCAGATGGAATAATTTTCTTCGTTCGATCATTCCACGATAATCTGGCGGCAAATCTATATGTTGGGATCTCAAGAGCGCGGTTTTTCTTACATATTGTTATTAGTTCTGAAGTTCTTGCCAGGATTCCACAATTAACAAGCAGCTAGGAAACCAAATTTGTTAGACTTTGATGTTATCTCCTTCATCCCAGAAAGTCTTAAAACCCGGCTGTATGATGGGCTGGTTGATACTGTCGCTGATGTTGCCCAAAAGGTTGCCGGTCAAAAAACGGCCCATCAGGTCCAAAAGCTCCGCTCGGATGCTGTCTTTCAGCAGGCTTTTGAAGCGGGCCTGAAGCGAGCGATTGAACGTTTCATCGCCGAGTATGAGCTTGAAGATGAAGACGTGGTCGCGGCTATCACTCAGGATCAGGATATCTTCAAACACCAGGCCGTTCAGGACGCGTTGTTGACCATCCTCAAAAAACTGGGCGCTTATTTGGCTGAGGAACGCGAAGCTATCGAACGTGCCTGGGCCTTCCCTATGATTCTAGCCAATCGTAAGAACCGGGAACGGGTTGACCGGGCTATCACCTACCCGCTCAAATGTCTGGTCGAGGAATTGTGGCACTTGCCCGAGCTGCAAGGAGTCTACATGCTTCAGTTCCAACGCCTGACGGCTGAAGCCGCTCGGGAACAGGTAACCCTCCAAAAAGCTCAACTTCAACTATTGAGCGGGCTGGATAGCGGCCTGCGCGAAACCCTGGGCCAGTTGACTGAAGCCATCGCCCAGCAAAAGTTACTCCCCGGAAGTAACCCACCCGCTCTTCCCCCACCCCCGCAGCGCTATCATAACTTACCTCACCCCGATTACGAACAATTTGTAGGACGTAAGACAGTCTTGCAGGAAATTCGCAAACTGCTCAATCCCAAACATCGTGCCTGGGTCATTACTATTGATGGAATTGGTGGTATTGGCAAAACTACGCTGGCACTGGAAGTCGCTCAACGCTATTTGCGCCATGCCGACCAGTTACCGGTCGAGGAACGGTTTGAAGCGATTATCTGGACCACAGCCAAACAAACTGTTCTGACGGCCGAAGGAATTGCTCAGCGCCCGCAAGCTATGCGCACGCTGGATGATATCTACACTGCAATCGCTATCACTCTGGAACGGGAAGATATCATTCGGGCTCGTGTTGAGGAACAAGATGATCTTATCCGGCGCGCTTTGGCCCAACAGCGAACGCTGTTAATTATTGACAATTTGGAGACCGTTGACGATGAACGAGTCATGACCTTTATTCGTGAGGTTCCCGCTCCGACCAAGGCTATTGTCACTACCCGTCACCGGCTTGATGTAGCCTATTCGATCCGGCTATCCGCGATGGAGTCACACGAGGCGCGAGAATTAATCGCCAACGAAACTCGCCGGCGGAAGATTTCTCTTTCAGAGAACGAAATTGACCGGCTTTTCCAGCGTACTGGTGGTATCCCCCTGGCAATTGTCTGGAGCATCGCCCAGATGGGCTTTGGTTATGGTATAGAAGCAGTGTTAGCCCGTTTAGGGCAACCTAACAGCGATATTGCCCGGTTCTGCTTCGAAGGATCGGTTGATCTGATCCGTAATCAGCCGGCACACAAACTTTTAATGGTGTTACCCCTTTTTACACCGGATGCCAGTCGTGAAGCGCTTGGATATGTGGCTGATTTACCGATTCTAGACCGTGATGACGGGCTGGTCAGCCTTGAAAAGTTGTCCCTAATCAATCGCCACGCCGGTCGTTTCACTTTACTTCCCCTCACTAAGACTTTTGCCTCCGCTGAACTTGACTGCTACCCTGAATTTAGAGAACAGGCCAGCCGGCGCTGGATTGACTATTTGAGAGAAATCTCAAAAGGGCCAGAGGGTGAATACTATTGGCGCTACCGAGATTACAAGTTTCATGAAGAGGGACCAAATCTATTGGAAGCGGTTGAATGGGTTTATCAACACGGCACCAGCGAAGATGTTTTTGAATTAACTCTGGCGGCTGATAACTATCTAGATTGGATCGGCGATTGGAATCGGGCCATAGCCATTAAACAACGTGCCTTGGACTTGGCCACCACCATTCAAGCTCAAATTTTTAGGGCACGCTTTTCTAGTTCAATTGGCTGGTACCATATCCAACAGGGTAACTATCACACGGCCAAAAAATTATTTACCGAGGCCCGGGTTCTGTATCAGGAAGTGGGCAATCAGGAGGGTGAATGTATAGCCCTGATGCGTCTTGGCGCTGCCCATCGAAAAGAGGGCAATTATAACGAGGCCAAACAATGTTATGACCAGGCTTGGCCATTAGCTGAGACACTTGGCTCAGGCGATTTGCAGGCAGTGGCCAATTTTGAGTATGGCAAGTTGGCCCGGGATCAACAGCAATGGGAACTGGCCTGGGAACACTTAAGTAAGATGACCAGTTGGTTTGAAGCCAGGACGGAGTTAGCACCTGCTGATGAAGAAATGGCTCGCAGTACTTGGGGACATCTGGCTATCGTCGCCTATCACCAGGGACGCTTTCAGGAAGCCAAAGAGTTGTGCTTAAAGAGTTTGGAGTTTTTTAAAGATCAGGGTACCAAGAGTTATATGGCTACCTTGAACTATCGCCTCGCTTTAGCCGAAGCTGCCCTTGGCGAACGCGAGCCGGCCCTGGAACACGCCCGGTTTGCGCTCGATTGGTTCAAGCGGTTGGGGATGCAGCCGGATATCGTTGAGGTGGAGAATTTTATTAAAGACCTATCGTTACACTCAAACTGGCAAAGCTGACTCTGAGCCAATTACTGCCACAGAAATCTTATTTATGGGGTTAAAACATGCTAGAAAAATGGATTCTCGAAAACTTTAAATCTGTACCAAAACGTACAACATTGAATTTTGCGCCGTTAACATTACTTGTAGGTCCGAATAGCTCAGGCAAAAGCAGTCTTATTCAGTCGATACTTTTAGTGACGCAAACACTCAAGGGTACAAGTGGTAAATATCAACTCGTCTTGAATGGAGAATTAGTAAAATTAGGAAATGCACAAGATATTCTCCATGAGGGCCAAGAACAATTGCCAATGACGTTAGGTTGTATTATCAAACCGCGAAAAGCTTCTAGCCTTAATGATAGGAAGTCTGATTTTCAGGGCATACCGCTCCTTAGTGACGCCCAAATTTATATGAAAATGCAATTTAGTACGATATCGGGTAAGGTCGGTGGAGATCTCTTTGCACTTGAAAAAACAGAGGTTCATCAGGGTAGATCAGGCATTTCTGCGCGGAAATTAGTTCCTAATGAACGCCTAGTAACAGACCCGACCAAGTACGAACATTGGCATGTTGATTTAGCCTTAAAAGCGCAGCTTAAACAAGGAACCTTTGATTATGTTATTGAAGAAATATCTTCGAACGAGCAAATAAGTGAATATAGAAGCAAACAGGGGTATCAACGGCACCTATCAGTTCAATATTTTCTTCCCAAAGCTATACTTGAGTTATACAATCGTCCAGAGATGCTGGAAATACAAGCATTGACACAAGCTGCGGGAGCGTTAACTAGAGAAACAAGCATAACTGAGGAAATAAATTTTAATGCAAAGTATGGAGAGCGAATACGTCGAAGGATACAAGATGCACTTCATCGGGCAGAAAAAGAGATAACAGGTGAGAAGCTTCTACAAGAATTAAGAGTGGCTGATAGAGAATTATCGAGAAGCAATACATTAACCGAATGGATTGAAAAACTCAGAAAAGATATTTCAAATCGCAACAAAACTGTTATTGCTCGAGGGCTACGTTATACAGCAGCTGATCGAAAAGATCGACTCCAAGACCCGAAAGAAGATGAAATTGGCCTGCGAACTATAAACTTGCCGAGTGATCTATTAAGTGCAACGCAAAATCTGGTAAGTTATTTTTCGGAACGTGTTCAATATCTTGGACCTCTGCGTGATGATCCTCGCGCTATTTATAATCTTCCGCCTACTCCTGAGTCTATAAATGTGGGAATTAAGGGGCAGTTCACAGCTGCAGTTTTAGAGCATTACAAGAACTTAGAAATTAAATACCCGTCTCCTCCGACCCACGGCGGGATTTATGGTCAGATTAAGACTGCGCCTCTGATTACTGCGGTGACGGAGTGGTTGCGTCATATGGGTCTGGTTGAAACCGTCACAACCCGAGAAAGGGGCAAAATGGGGTATGAACTTACTGTACGTGCAGTAGGTACCGAAAAAGATGTCGATCTAACAAGTGTCGGAGTTGGTGTTAGCCAAGTATTACCTACCTTAGTGATGTCACTTCTGGCCCCAACAAATTCTACTCTTCTGTTTGAACAACCGGAAGTTCATCTTCACCCTAAGGTACAGTCGGTACTTGGTGATTTTTTCATTGGACTTATAAACTTTGGATATCAATGTATCATTGAAACTCATAGTGAATATCTGGTAAATCGCATAAGGAGACGAATAGCCGAGTCTGAAGGAAATACTTTGAGTGATCTTATTCATATTTATTTTGTGGAACGTACGGGTAAATCATCAAACTTTAACCTAGTTGAAACAAACGAGTTTGGGGCACTCCCTGAGTGGCCTAAGGGATTTTTTGATGAAGGACCGAGCGAGGCACAATTGATTATGCAGGCTGCAATGAAGAAGCGCGAAAAATCCCGTGATCTACGACCACGTTTCAAAAGGTGATGATAATGAATTTCTTAGTCGACCCTTATATTCTTGCTACACCAGTCACAAAAGACCCAATTCTGATTGAAGATTATCTGTTTAATCTTCAGACATGGATCTGTGAAGTAACTAACAATAGACATAAATTCTGGCTTTCATATTATATTCTCACCAGTTTGGTCAATGCTGGCCTATTTCCCACATTTGATCGAGTCGTCGAGTTATTGATGGATCAAAAAGGAAGTTCTTCCCTTTTTGATCCGACTATATATAGAGCTTTTGAACAAACTCTGGTAATACCTCCATATATAGATGATGAATTGGGTGGTGGATGCATGGCCCTGAATGACAGCACCACTATTATTATTCCTGATCAGTTCACAAAACGGTTAAACGAAAATGTTGTGGCAGCATTAAAAGAAACCTTTGCCGAACTTGCGTATGCTAAAGAAAAGCTCACTAATGAAATAGCCATAAGCTTACTATTTGCAACAGACACATCAAACATTCAAGATGACACTATCGGTGTTAAAGCAGAAGTTTGTACAGAAGAAGAGGATCAACTGATGGTAGAGTCCAGTTGGTCACTGATTACAGCGCCATTTCAACTAAATGAAATAGAAAACCTGGCGGAAATTTGGGAGGATACGAACTATGCAGTCCAGTGGGCTTATCAAGATTTGTGTAATTGTGGAGTTCTCAACCCAGAGAGTCATATTCTCCCGAAATTCAAAGTAGGCAGCAGTTTTAATAAGCGGATCAGAGATTATCATTGGCATAAACGCCCAGATTATTTGTCAAAGATATTCCGTGCCGCAGTAAAGGTCTTGACAGGGCTCTGGAAAAAAAATACAGATGAAGTGCATGAATTAAGGGTTTCATCTGCTTCTAGTCGTCAGCGTGTTCGTGCTAAAGACCGAGCTACAGCTTGGCGTGTTCAGGTAACCAGAGGAACTCCAGCAATTCGTTTACATTATTGGTTAACCCTTGAAGGTGTTATTGAATTATCAACTGTTGGCCCTCATGAGGATTATGATATTGAATAATCAAAATAACCGGAAGCTTTGAAGGTTCACCTATGCTCAACCCCATTACCTACACCGAAAACGTCATCGGCGACTTTCTGCGCTACCAGCTAACTACTTATCCCTTTGCCGATGAAAACTTATACGCTCAGATGCGGCAGTTGCTCAATTTGGAGGAAACCCGAGCGACTCCCTTAATGCGAGGGCCATATATCAAACTTAGCCCTACCTTCCGTCAAGGAGCCAGCATTGAGAGTCTTATCGCCGAAGGTATCTTACATCCCGGCATGCGCGGCCTCACCCCCTATCCCAGCGTTTTTGGTCACCAAGAAACGGCACTACGGGCTATCCACCGCCGGCAGCATACGGTTGTTTCCACCGGTACAGGTTCCGGCAAAACAGAAACTTTCCTTTATCCCATCATCAGTCACTGCCTGGCCCTACGGGATCAGCATGCACTCCCTGGCATTGTGGCGGTGGTGGTTTACCCCATGAACGCCCTGGCCGAAGATCAGTTAGGCCGTTTGCGGGAGCTACTAACCGGGTCGGGTATTTCCTTTGGCATGTATATTGGCAAAACCCCCGAAACTAAAGCCGAAGTCACGGGTTTGCGCCTGCCGCCCGGTGCTTCTCAGGCCGACTATCAAGTGGCAATAGCTAAGGCCCGTCAAGACAAAAAGAATTACGCCATCTATCCGGTAGAAGAACGCCCTTCCCGCGTAGAAATGCGTGAAGACCCGCCCCGGATTTTATTAACCAACGTAAAACAGTTAGAGTTACTTTTAACCCGCCAGCGCGATGTCGAACTTTTTAATAATGTCCACCTTGATTATCTCGTCTTTGATGAAGCACACACCTTCAGCGGAGCGGCCGGAGCTGAAACAGCGGCTCTGATACGCCGTTTGCGGACCTTTTGTGGACGAAGCGCCGGCGAGACAATCTGCATTGCCACCTCGGCTACGATTGTTGATCCCACTGGTGATGCCGAGGCGGGGCGCACCTTTGCCAGCCGCTTTTTTGGAGTTGATCCTCATAATGTCGCCCTGGTCACAGAAGAGTATGATCGCCGCGAGATTTGGGCCGAACAGCGGCATTTGCCACCTGCCTTAGCCGGAAATCCGGCCCTCCACCTCCGCAACATTCTCGAAGCTTTGGAAGATGATAATGTGGGCCAGCGCATTCATGATATTTTTCAAGCGATGACCGGCCAGGTAATTGATCCGAACCGGTGGTCTGAAGGTCTATATGACCGCCTGGCTGCCAATGAGCTAGTCTACCAACTGGTCGCTCTGCTGACTGACCCCCGCACGCTAACCGATTTGGTGGTCAATCTGGAGAAGCATGTTGGGCGAACAGTATTGGAGGAGGAAATTCTCATTTGGTTAGCTTTGGGAGCCGCCGCCCGGCAAAATGACCGGCCCTTCTTGCGGCCGGTCATTCATGCTTTTGTGCGGGGAGTGGGTGGGGCCGTTGTTACATTTCCTCCTGATCAAAACTTGCCCCAGCTATATCTTTCGGCTGAAACGGTACCGACTGCCTTTCAGTCAGATCGGCTCTATCTGCTCCCCGTGGCCACCTGCACCACCTGTGGCCAGCATTACTTCATCCATCACCTGGCCGATTTCACTTTAACTGGGCAGACTCCCGAAGGTGGGCAGCAGGTCGGTCATAGCCGTCTCTGGAAACCTCTTGATCCGGCTAACGGTGGCAGGCGCGTCTTGTTATTGGATCACCTGACTACCGGCGATCCCGAAGAGGACGACCCCGAAACACCTGCTACCAACACCCCGCTTTATTTCTGCCGAGCCTGCGGCACGGTTCATCTCGAACCAGAAACACGCTGTGCCAACTGTGGCAGGGCCGGGGAATTAGTACGCCTTTTTGCCGTCCCATCCAAAGATACAACACCTGGCTATTTGTCCTCCTGTGTCGCCTGTAAGGCGCGCGGGGGACGGCGGGTGGGTGGTTATCGCGAACCTATTCGCCCCATTCGAGCCGTGACAGTTTCTGATGTTCACGTGCTGGCCCAAAATATGATCCAACATGCTGAGCGGCGGCGGTTGTTGGTCTTTGCCGACAACCGCCAGGATGCCGCCTTTCAGGCCGGTTGGATGCAAGACCATGCCCGCCGTTTTCGGCTCCGCTCTCTCATGTATGAGCACATCCGGCCCGGTCCTATTTCGGTGGGTGACTTAACCGCTCGACTGGATCGTGTCCTGGATGAAGACGATGCGTTGAGCCGAGTTCTATTGCCCGAGGTGTGGCGGGAACACACCAAAGAAGCCGCGGGCTTGGAGCACTCCTCTAACCGCAAATATTTTCTCCGGATTCAAATTTTACGTGAGATTGTGACCGGGGTGCGCCAGAGACTGGGTTTGGAACCGTGGGGGCGCATTCAAGTTCAATATCTGGGTTTAACCTCCGATTTGCCGTTTATGCAACGCTGGGCCCAGCTATTAAAGCTCGAACCCGAAATATTGGTTGCGGGTGTCGCCTCATTGTTAGATAATGCCCGGCGCAACGGTATCTTGCTCGACCGGCAAGGGCATATTTTCTCCTGCTTCTGGAGCGAAGGCCGGCGAGAAATCCAGCAGGGTTATCTGCCGATGATGCCGAATATCCCGCGAGCACTCAAGCTTCATCGTGAGGCAAATGATAATCGTAACCGTGTCAATCAGTGGTTGAGTGACAAAGGCAGCACGTTAGCAAAACAGGCTGCCCGGAGATGGGGCGTTCCGCCCGATAGTGTAGAAGCCTTTATTGAGGAGTTATGGCACCTCCTGGCGGACGAGTTACAATTGCTGGCTCCAGTAGCCATTGTTAGTCAGTGGAATAAACCGGCTTCAGGCTTTAGCCAGGTTTATCAGATTGATGCCGATCGGCTTAGAATTGTACCAACAACAAGACGAGGCGTGTATCGCTGCCGCATCTGCCGGCGCAGCCATAGCCATCCGACACCGCATATGGTCTGTATGGCCTGGCAGTGCCAGGGAACGCTGCAATTTGAACCGGAAACAGGTGATGATTACGATTTACGATTATTGGACCAGCAGTTCACTATGGTTCGTTCACGGGAACACTCAGCCCAGGTTCCTGCCACGGAACGAGAAGTGCTGGAGCGGATGTTCAAAGGTGAGAGTGAACAGGTCAACACCCTGGTCTGCACACCCACCCTTGAGCTAGGGGTGGATATAGGCGCGCTGGACGCCGTGCTGATGCGAAATGTTCCGCCCCTACCGGCTAATTACTGGCAGCGTGTGGGGCGTGCAGGACGCCGCCACCGCATGGCCGTCAACCTGACTTATGCTCGTCCGGCCAGTCATGACCAGGCTTATTACCGCGCGCCGCTTAAGCTGCTGCAGGGACTGATCCTGCCGCCTCGCTTCAATTTGCGTAATGAATTGATGGTAGAGAAGCATATCCACGCCGTTGTTTTAACTACGCTGCACCAACTGGCTCGGGCGGGCAGTGACCTGCCAGCCGCTGAGCGGGCCGAAATTACCGCCACGCTCAACCATTGCTTTCCCGCCCAGATCAAACCTTACCTTTTTGATGAACAAGGGCATGTACGATCAGTTCCCCTCGAAGTGACTTTACTCGGCGACTTGATTACTAAACATCAAGAGCCGTTATTGAAGGCCATTCAAACTATCTTTGCCCAGGGATGGCCGGCTGACGCAGCCAGTGCCGTGACCTCGACAAAGTTATTGGCTTATCTGGCCCAAACCGACGCCAAATTGGCCGAAGTTATCCTGCGGCTGTGGCGACGGCTTCAATGGGCTTTAAGCCAAATGGATCGCCTTGACGCGGTTCGCCAAAGGAAAGGCACCCTTGATCCCGATGAAGATGCCCTGCGGGCTCGGTGTGATCGCCTGGTCAAACGGCTCAAGGGATTGAGCCGCCGCCGCAATGAAGCGGAGGGGCACGATGATACAAACACCTACAGCGTCCTGGCGGCCGAAGGTTTTTTACCGGGCTACGGGCTGGAAACCGGCTCAATCAAAGCCACAACCCAAATTCCCCCCTCATTGCTCTGGCTCAAAGATTTTGACCTGCCGCGCCCTTCGGCACTGGCTCTGCGCGAATATGTACCTGGTAATCTCATCTACGCCAACGGGCATCGCTTCTTCCCTCGCTTCTACCACCTGGAGCCGGATGAACCGGCTCAGTTCAGAGTTGATCTGGCCAATCAAGCCGTAGTCGAAATCGGAACGGGACCGGTCGCCCTTGGGCCGGGGTTAAGCGCTACCGATCTGCTCGCTATTCCCATTTGCGACGTAGACCTGCCTCATCAAGCCCATATCAACGACGACGAAGATTATCGCTTCCAATTAGGGGTTAGCGTCTTTGGTTACGAACAGGACCGCCACAATGGCGGTAAAGGCTATCAGTGGGGCAGCAAAAATATACTGTTACGCCACGGAGTTCATCTCCGGCTGGTTAATGTGGGCGTGGCTAACCTGCTGCCGGAAGGACGCCTGGGCTATCCGGTTTGTCTAGTGTGTGGTCAGAGTCGCTCCCCCCTGGCTTCCGAGGCAGATCGCGCCAAATTTGCTCAGGATCATCAGGAACGCTGTGGCCAGTCCGTACAACCGGTCGGCTTTTTTGCCGATGTGGTTGCCGATGCCCTGACCTTACAAAATTGCGCCAATCGCCAGGAAGCTTACAGCGTCATGGAAGCCTTACGAATGGGTGCGGCCCAGGTCTTAGAAATGGAAGTGGAGGACTTGCAGACCCTGGTAATTGGTCAGGCCGGCAGCGAAGCCGTTGATGCCTGGCTTTATGACCCCATGCCGGGAGGCTCCGGCTTACTGGAGCAGATGCTTGAACGGTGGGCTGAAGTAGTGCAAGCAGCGCTGGGTGTAGTACAGGGTTGTTCAGCCGCCTGTGATACTGCCTGCATTGATTGTCTCTACAGTTTCCGCAATGCTTTCTACCATCGTTATCTCAACCGACACGCGGCTGCTCAAAAACTAGTCTCCTGGGGGCAAATCCTGACTTTTAGCCATGACCTTCCCGCCAATCTCCCTACTACCCCCGCTGAAGGTACAGGTGCCCCTGTGAACCAACCGGAAGTTAATCTGTTGGCTATGCTCCTCCGGGCCGGATTCCCGGAGCCGCAAGCCCAATACTCCCTTGACCTGGGCCGCCCGCTCGGTACTACTATCCCTGACTTTTTCTATGAAGACCCTAAGGAAGTATTTGAAGGAGTATGCATCTATCTGGATGGAATGAGCGGACGTCTGCATGGCAATGCTGCTACTCGCCAGCGCGACCGTCAGATACGGGACGAACTGCGCAACCGGGATTACCAAGTTATCGAAATCCCCTATGGTGACCTGACTGATCGGGCAGCGATGGCTGCTCACTTCTACCGCTTAGGTCGGATTCTGATTGGCAAGACTAGAGCAACGGAGATACGGGATCGGACGGAAGGATGGTTTGTAGAGGAAGGCGATTCTATAGAACTTACCTGAATAGATAGTGCTGAATGCTTGTGAACCTCACTTTGGCAATTCTACCTTCCGATTTTGATATCTGTTCGTCACCTTCCGTGACGTAAAAAATGGGCGACAATAGGTTGAATGAAGCCTCATTTTGAGGCCAAAACGGGCAGTTCACTTCTCAGAATGCATTAAGGATTAGTGTGGCGCGGGCAGGCAAGTAGAGCTGAACAAAGGAAGCCACCTCAGGCTCAGAGCGGGGGCAGGTAAAGAGAGAAGCCGCCACACAATCCCGCTTGAACTAAGCCGGGTCAGTTAGAGCGTTGTTTGGAATTTAAGCCGGCTATTGCCGGGGAAAAAGCTCGGCTCGGAGAGAAAACGTGATTACCAGAAAAGGAGGATGACCGAATTTGACCTGTTTTCAGTCGCTTTCCAACACCCCTTAATGGCTTGAGTGTTGGCAAATCGGGTTAGATCAGGGTGTTTGACTGACTACTTCTGGTATCAAGCATGCGTTAGCCGTTAGCGCTGTGACTGATAGCACCTGGATGAAAAGATAGCGACTGAGAGCGAGCAACCACTTTTCTTAAGGGGAGCGACAGCGGGTGGCTTTGAGAGTTTCTAGCAAGCGCATAGGGCGGCCACAGGTAGGACAGCATAAGATAGGCTCTTGAGGGATAACCAGGGAAGCGATTTCAGTCGTTGTCTCAGGTTGAGGGGGTGGATCAAGTGAGGGTGGGGCCATTACCTGAGCTCCCAGCAGTTGTCTGGCTTGAGAGAGGCGAACCCGATGACCCGGGCTGAATAAGCCATAATATCTGACTTTAACCAGGCCTTTGGGCAGGACGTGTTGTAGAAAACGTCGGATAAATTCTTCAGCCGCGAGAGTACAATAGCGGGTTTTGCCGGTCTCCGAGTCTTTGTAACGAAAGGTGACCTGGTCATCAGCGATTTTGACCAGACGATTGTTGCTGAGGGCCACCCGAAAGACGTAGGTGGCCAGGTATTTCAAGGCGGCTTGCCCACTGCCGACCGCCTTACAATGAACCACCCAGGGTTTGGTCCAGGTTTCAGGCGGGATCTCCTCAAACCAGGGGGTCTTTTTCAGCTCATCTCGAAACTTGGCCCGAAACAGGATGGAGAGCGGTTTAACGTGAACCAGAAAAGCGGGGCGGGAGGACAGCCAGTGCTGACCATCGGCAGCCAAGGCTCCGGCTGGCACAAGATAATGAACGTGAGGATGATAGTTCAACTCCCGGGTCCAGGTATGCAAGACGCCCAACATACCGATTTGACCGCCCACAAAGCGAGGGTCGGCCGCTAACTGTTGTAAGGCTGCCGTAGAGACCCGGAAAAGAAGATTGTAGACGGTTTTTGGATGGCTACGAGCGACTTGTCTGAGTTCAGCCGGCAGGGTAAAGGTCACCAAAAAATGGGGCACCGGCAGCAAGAGGGCTTGCTGCTGAAGCAGCCACTGCTCGGCGGTCTCATTCTGACATTTGGGACAATGGCGGTTTTTGCATGAATGGTAACTGTAACGGGTTTCAGCACAGGTGTCACAGTAGAAGACATGGCCCCCGAAGCGCTCGGTTCGACACTGCTCAATGTCGGCCATGACCTGGCGATGACGGGGGAACATCCGTGAGCCAAATTTCTGCCGATACCCCGGTCCGTAACGACGGAAGATATCGGCCACTTCAATCACGACCACCCCTCCACCAGTCCCCCCACGACATCCGTCACCTGCGCTTCAGCCTGGCGGGACAAATGGGTATAATGAGTGGTGGTCGACAGGGAACGATGCCCCAGATAGGTCTGGATGAGCCGCAGATTGACCCCGGCTTCGAGCAAATGGGTCGCATATGCATGGCGTAAACTATGAACGGTCGCGTGTTTGTGAACACCACTTTCAGCCAGGGCGGCCATAAAGGCATTTTGGACACTGTGACCACCCAACGGCTGAGTGGCCTCGGGGACACTCAACTCCCCCTTCACGTCGCGCCGGAAACAGCCAGACCGGATGGCGATGGGTGATCCAGTAGGCCCGTAATAACTCCAAGGTCCGTTGGGGTAACGGCACATAGCGATCTCGGTTGCCTTTTCCCTGATGCACCCGCAGCATCATCCGTCCATTATCAATCTGGGATACCTGCAGTTGCGTTGCTTCACGCAACCGCAACCCACATGAATAGATGGTCGTCAGACAAGCCTGGTACTGCAACCGCCGTAAACAGCCCAAAATCTGTTGCACTTCCTGACGACTGAGAATAACCGGAACTTTGTGCTCTTGTGGGGGACGGATCAGGGTCAAGGTCGGCCAGGTCTGGTTGAGCGTCTGCTCATACAAGAACTTGATCGCACATAAGGCCACCGTACAGGTACTGCGCGCACACTTTTTCTCATTCATCAGATAGAGAAAATACTGGCGCAGTTCTTCATCGGTCAGCTCGGCCGGGGACTTGCCATAGTGCTCGGCCAGGAGACGCACCGACGTGACATACCGCTCCTGGGTCTGTTTGGACAGACCTCGCAGCTGCATGTCCTCAATCATCTTTTTTCGTAAGGGTGTCATAGTCATACCTCCTGTAAAATGAGTTTAACTTTACAGAAAGTATAGCCAGGTCAGTCAGGGGAAACTGAAAAAATAAAAGCTCCTGATAGACAGGAGCTTAGAGGGAATAAGGTGAGAACCGCTCACCCCTGCGCAACGCGCTTAGTTCAAGGGACATTCCGTACCCTGAATTACTTCGCTCGAGTTTATCGCAATTGGCTAATTTCATCGGCCAAGCTCAGTCTTCAGTTTGATCGAGTCTCACTTAACCCGATCAGTCAATCTCATTGCTATTTAATCCAATCAACTTTCTGTTTTCGAAGTATTCCTTCTGTGGTTTCTTTATCCCCATTGATTGTCTCTTACTTTCCCCGCTTTGTTTCCTGCTGTTGATACCGATAACGGGCGTAGCTCAAAAGCTCCTGCCGATTCTCCGGGGACATATTCTTGGCGATATCCAGAATCTCTTTGAGAGTCTGCTCATCCTCACTGCCTGGCAACGGAGGTAAT
The DNA here is from genome assembly GCA_023382535.1 of Anaerolineae bacterium. The sequence goes on from JAHDWA010000024.1 coordinate 22,389, forward strand.
AAGCCGGCGAGCCGGAACACCTTTTCCGGTGGCTCGCCAAAGGCATTGGCAACAGCCAGACAAAAATCCCAGCCCGGCCTACTCTGCTCACTAAATATCATAGAAATTGTAGAAGTAGCCATACCTGATCGTCTGGACAATTCACTATTTGACCAACCACGCTCGTTTAACTGTTCTGTCAACCAATTGATAAAATCTTTAGACATATCGAAATTGTACTCGGTAACTTATTCAATTATGCGAGAAAAACTTTCGACTATTTGACAAGTATATTATATTCGATTACAATGATTTTCAATGACACGAATTATATATTCAAAGAAACGAAAGAGCTATCAATGGCACAAATTCCTGTTTATTTGGATGAAACTCTAAAGCAGATTGTTGAACAGGTGGCTGCTCAGCAGGAACGCAGTGTGTCCTTTTTGGTTCGTAAGTGGATTAAAGAAGGGTTAGAACGCTTACAGCACCAATCTGAGCCTCAGTCCAGTCAGGAACGAAGACCCCCTATAAATGAGAGCGGTTAATTCGAACAACTATCCAGCCTGAGGCGTAGAATAGGGCGGTTAATGCTAGACTTGGGAGGATGAGATATGAACATCCAAATAGCTAAAATTTCAAGCCTGGCCCACTGGGCCACTCCTGATAACATTATTGATACCCTAACGACTGTCGCCGCTGCTACCGGCGTGCTGTTTGTCACCCTCGCCGGCATTGTCCTTTCTTACCAGGCTCTGCTTGATCTTGCCAGCAGAGCCGGCTCTATCCACCCCGGCTTAACCTGGCTCTGGCCCCTGACCCTCGACGCCCTGGCCGTGGTGGCCAGTTTGAACGTCCTCTGGACGGAGATCCGCAAGGAGCGCGACGGTTATGCCTGGAGCCTGGTCATCGCCTTCACCCTGCTCTCCGTCATTTTTAACGCGGTTCACGCCGGTCTCACCAACTTGCTAACCCTCCACCCCCTCGCCCCAGCGGTTGTCGCCGGTGTGGTTGGCGTTCTCCCGCCGGTCGCCGCCGCCTTCGCCCTGCACCTGCTGGTCCGGTTGCTACGCCGGGTCCTGGAGCGGATCAGCGTCATCACCGGCCTGGCTGCCCTGCGCGAGCAACTAGGCCAGGCGGCGGCAGAGCTGGCGCGGGTCAAAGCCGAAACGGCTGCTATCCTGGCCGAGTTAGAGCGCCAAATGGCAGGCTTGGCTGCCAAACGTGACACTCTCCAGGTGGAACTGGCCGACCTGCGGCGGGACAAGCGGCGCGAAGTTCTGTTTGATCCTGACGCTCCGGCGCAGCCCTCGACAGCGATCATCGAGCGAGCCAGGCAGATTCTGGCGCAACGGTCTGATATTTCCGGCTCCGAACTGGGCCGGCGGCTGGGCCGCTCCGAGAGCCTGGGGCGTCGGCTTAAGCAGCAGCTGGTGCCCCTGAGCGCCACGAACAACAACGGCCATGCCACCAAGGTGCTTGAATGAGACAGAGGTAGCTCAAGCCCGTGAGGAATCCTCAAAGGGCGCGCCGGCGCCGCTCATTCTTATTAGCTGGTGTAATGCCGCCCGTAATTTGACACCCTGAACCGTTTCCCGCCAATGAGCCAGTGCTGGCGCCTGGCCAGGCGGAGCTGCCGAGTATGGTCCGCCTGCTCGACCTGCTGCCACTCGGCCTGCGAGGCGATCTGCGCAACCTGGTCCTCGGCGTCCGGCTAACCGAAGCCGGCCAGTTGGAGCGGCTGACCATCTCCCTCCACGACCTGTTTCACACTCTTGTCGCCGCCTCCAGCGGCTGGGGTAAATCGGTCTTTGTGGCCTCGATCCTGGCCCAACTCGCCACCTGCCCCGACCCGGTCGAGTTCATCCTCATCGACCAGCAGGAACACGGCCTGGCCGCCTTCAAGGGCTGCGATCGCTTACGTTACCCCCTCCTCCGCCAGCCCGGCGAGATCCTGAGCGCCTTGCGCGAGGTCTACGACGAGGCCACCCGGTCCCGCTCCGAGCTGTTTGCCCGCTGTGATGCCGACAATTTGATGGAATATAACCGTCTGGCCGACACGCCGCTGCCGCCAGTCATCGTCGCCGTGGACGAAGCCTCGGCCCTTCTGACCGGCGACCGGGAAATCAGCGCCGAGCTCAAGCGCCAGGCCTGGGAGCTGCGCAAATTCGGCATTTACCAGGTGCTGTGTCTGACTTCGGCCAAGGGCACGACCATTGACACCGACCACCGCCAGCAGTTCAGCAGCAAGGTCCAGCTCCACGCCAACGACAAGTACCAGGCCCGGCTTTTGATGGACGCCATCGAAGCGACGACCTTCCCACCCGGCCGGGCCGTCATCGAGCTGCCCAAACAGCCGCCGGTGGTGGTCCAGACGCCCTATATCGACAAGCGGGAAGTGCGCTCCCTGCTAAGACCAGGTACTGTGCCGCTGTCAGCACCCGTCGTGACGCCCAGCGCGCAGGAGCGCCGGGTCCTCGAACTAGCGGCCGCTGGCTGGTCCCACAGCGCCATCTGTCACGAAGTGTGGGGCTACAAGTCCAGCAAGCTCTATCCGCAAATTGATGAAATCTTGCAGAAATTCGGGCCGGTGCACCGTGCACCGGGTGTCCACGAGGGTTAAAATCGCTTAGATTCGTGCACGTGCACGGTGCACCCGGAGGAAACGTGGCTCTAAGAAACGGGATGGGCCTCATCGTCTGATTTATCTGGACAGCAAGCGCGGCTGCTTTAGGAATAGTTGAAAGCCAATCAGCTTTTCCAACAGTCGGCACAAGGCTTAAAAACACACCGGGCTGAATTTGAGTACATATCTGGAGGAAACTGTTATGCCAGCTGATACTGTTCAGTCATCCACCCGCACACCCAACGAGTCCTCCTACCCCAGGAGGCCTCAGTGCGATAACTATCATCCAGGTCCCGGAGGCCGGCTGAACCGCTGCCGGCATCGCGCCTGTTACCAGTTCACCATCCTGGATTGTGGTTATACGGCCGTACTTTTCCGCTGCCAGACCTGCCGAGAAGAACTCTATGCCGATATTAAGCGGGATAGTGTCTTTGAGGTGCTAGATGAGGCGTCGGTAGGGATACCGGCAGACCCCTTATGACGGAGGCAAAATGAATACCAACCCCCAAGAAAATAGACTCCAACCGGATTCATTTCCCCGACTTGTCAGCTGGACCCAACCAAGTTCGATCGAGGCTCCATCGAGTTCTGGCCAGCCAGTCCTGACCCTCCTTGAGGCCGATAAAGGAATAACTTCAGCGACAGACGAGCGGGCGGCCACCCACATCTGGAGCCAGACCCAACTCCTGCTCCAACGCCAGCTGACCCGGGCCACCTATGAAAGCCTCATTCGAGATACGAAATTGTTACCCCTGCTTAAAGGCAGCTACTGCATCCAAGTCTCTACTCCGACCAGCCGGGACTGGTTAGAGCACCGGCTCAAGCCTATGATCGTCAAAGCCCTGGCCAGTGTGGTCGGTCACGAGGTCGAACTCCAGTTTGTGCTGGCCCCTACACCAACCTACCCGGTGGAATGCGATTTAGATTCTCCTTCACTGCCGCCCGAACCATCCCTAACACCCGGGGTTGCCACCCCAGCTCCTTCTCCCTGCGTTCGCTTTGCCCAGGAAGTCGATTTCCAGAGCCTCTGGTTCGAAAAAGGCCGCTCCTCCGGCTACACCCAGATCCCCGATTACGCCTTCCAATTCTGGATGCTCTATCTCAACGGGATCAAGCCCAAAACCTTCGATCTGTGGTGCCGCATCCTCAGCGACGACAAACGCAATATCCACGATTCTAACTTCACCTTTTGGACTCCACCGAAGAAGTACAGCCTGCGCGCCCTGGCCAGGGTCGTCGGCACGACCTCGGTCATCACCGTCAGCGGCGGTCCCCGTTCCTGCTGGTTCAACGAGCAGGCCAAGAAGGCCAGCGGCGCGTCCCTACCCGCCTGCTGCGGTCGCTACCAACCGGCCAAGTGGCATCAAACTGCCAACGAGACCATCCGCTGCCTCCACTGGCAGACCGGGCTGCTGGAGGTATTGTACCAGGAAGGATTGATCGCCCTCGACATTGTCAAGCCGCCGCCGGGTAAGCCCCGCTCTCACGAAATCTGGCTCCAGGTCTGGCGCAACATCCCCCTGCTGACCCCGTTGCAGGTCAGCCAGCTCAACGAAATCGACCAGGTTCGCCACGCCCAGTGGCTGGAGCGGTACGGCCACTACCAGCACATTGACCTGGCCCGCTGGGAACAGCTGACCGATGCCCGTAGCCTGGTCCGACTGCTGCCCGATTATGATCTGCAGCCGGCCAACTGCCCGACCTGCGGCAGGAGCTGCGCCGCCGGCTGCTCCTGCCGCTGCCATCACAGCCGCCGTTTGTGGGGCGCTTATCAGCCCAATCAGGAGTTATTTGCCGGAGCGCAATGATGAACCGGGCCGATTGGAATCATGAGATCACAATCCGAGCAAGAGATCCAGGAGTAAGGGCTGCGGATTGGAATCATGGGATCACAATCGTCTGCCCTAACCGATGGACCAAATTTTTTTTACCTTTTCAACGGAATCATGGGCAGTCCTCATGGTCACAGAGCTCGGGACTCAGCCGTCAATCAGGGAGCTGATTGATCGCAGCGTTGCAGCTCATCGAGCCACTTCTTAAATTTATGCCACCAATGGAGAGGGATAAGAAGAAAGAATTAAGATAAAACTGAACAAAAGAAGAGATTAATCAGGGGGTTAAAACGCAGGACCGCAAAAGCCGGCAGGGAGGAGAATTCAAAAAACTTTGGACAGTAAGTTAGCCAGGTCACGCCGATAACGGCTAACCCTTTTGTGGACTGCTTGAATCTATCAAGGAGGTAACCATCAGCCAATATGAGAACCAAGCTCAAAAAAATGGACAACATTCGTACCCGCTTTCGCGGCGTCTTTAGCCGGGAAGGAAAGAAGTTTTTCGGTCTCCACGAGACACGCACTTTGCTACTAACCAATATTACCGAGGTTGAATCCGGCCAGGAAGTAACGGATCATCTGTGGTTCAACTATACGAAGGGCTTTGAGTCTTTGGGAAGCTTGACACCCGGTGATGTGGTCGAATTTGATGCCCGGGTAACGATTTACAAAAAAGGCTATTTCGGCCGGAATGAGTGGTCCCAACTGACTAATCCGCCGAGTCGGGATTATAAGCTAAGTCGTCCAACCCGAATCGAGCTGGTCAAACGACACCAGGAAACTTGAACCAAAGCGTGAACTGATCAGCGGACTGCCCCCAAGATAATTTGCAGACCAATTAGCGAGGGTGGCGGGATTAGCGACAGAGTATTAGCTCAGGAAATTAGGATTGAAGCACGGCCTCAACCAAAAGTATCGAATATTCGCCGATCATACAACCAGAAAGATTTGGCCATAGGCCGGCTAAATGGCATTTTGAATTTCTCAATATGTCGCTTGCGAGAAGGCGATTTTGGCTGATAATAATAATTAAGGAGAGATGATATGAGTGAGACACGCGAACGATATGACGCAGGCAACCTACCCGCTACTGACCAGCGTATTGATCTGCTACCCAGTGAGGTTCTTAGCTGGGAGATGCTCAATGCAATGAATGACAACGCTTTGATTGAAGTCTACCGGCTGCTGGTTAGATTGGAGCAGCGAGATGCTGCCGCTCTTTTGGCCGAATATGCGCGCCGGATTGCTGAAATAGATGTAACCCAAGCGCAAAGTGAGCAATTGTCTGACTCCCCCTAATAAAAAATGCATCGTGGTAGATGGGCGAGGCTACTGGCGTTTGATCCGCTCGGCAGCCCACCCCCGAATAAGCGATTCGGGGTGCTACAAAAAGTGACAGTGTCCTAGCCGGATGGCCGGGTAGTGGCCGGAGCTACGCCCGAGAGCGGGCTCGGCTTCAGGACTCACTACACCTTGATTCATCGTCGTTATTGAGTTTTATCGTTATTTATGATATTCTATCGGTTAATAAGTGATGGTGAGTACAATCAATGGCGAAAGAAGACATCTTGTGCGGAATATATTACTTAAATTTGCCCGATAAATACTGTTTGCTTGAAGATGGGTATCTAAATCACGGTCGTCCTTTTCTGAGAGGAGATGGACGGCCTTTTTGTTTATGAAGATTTTACGAAGGTTAATGAAGCAAAAAGGAGATGTTCATGCATGATGAACAACTAATGAGCATTCGTCAGGTAGCTGATTTTCTACAGCTTAATCAAACAACCGTCTATGCTTGGGCGCAACAGGGGATTTTGCCTGGGTACAAGCTGGGGCGAAACTGGCGTTTTCGTCCCTCTGAAATTGAGGCCTGGCTAGAGGAACAGCGACAAGCACAAACCGCCGGACCAAACCTCAAACAAACGGCCGAAAATTGAGCAACCAAAAACTTATAGGTAAAGAAACTATTTTCAATGCAATAGGAGTTACGCAGTTCAAGGTAGTTTCGCCCCTTGTGGGCGGGCACAAGGCCCTAAACTACGGCCCAACTGCGTAACTCCTATGCAACTCTAATTAAAACAATTGATTTGAAAGGAAAAACTAATGGAACCTACCAATCTTATTCTTGCAGCCCTGGCCGCCGGTGCAGCAGCCGCGGCCAAAGATACGGCCTCCCAAGCGATAAAAGATGCTTATTCCGGGCTCAAGGCACTTGTCCAAAAGCGATTTGCCGACAAGCCGGAAGCAGAAACGGCCTTGGTCCAGCATGAAAAGAAGCCGGATGTCTGGAAAGAACCACTGAAGGATGCCCTGGCCGAAACCGGCGCCAATCAGGATGAAGAAATCATCCGGCAGGCCCAGCAGGTCATGAAACTGATTAACCCCCAGCAGGCCAGTCAGGGCAAATACAACATCCAAATTGGCGAGGGAAAAGGCATTGTCATCGGCGACAATGCTCAGGTAACGCAGACCTTTGATAGAGAGTGAACCAAAATATAACAGCCCAACGAAGTCACCAGACAGAAGCGTCCAACAACACGCCCGCCAATAGGGAATCTCCTTCGCTATTGTGGATGGTATCCGCCCCGAGCTGACATCTGACCGGCTGCTCCACTTTATTCAGGAGGGGTTGAGCCAGGGGCCGAAAGGCGAAACTATCGCTGACGCTTTTAGTGGCTTCGACTGTTAGTTTCGCGATGTCAATTTTCGCCCTACATAATGGATGAAGCTTTAGACGTTTGGCTAGAATTTGTGCGTTTGCAGCTTGAGACCCATGTAATGGATGGTCTATCAACCTGGGGTCATCGATTCACTATTTATCGTGAAGCGGGTCGCTATGATTTATGCCGCCGCTTGCTGAAGATGATCAAAGGGCAAATCTTACCACCTCAAGCGCTGGCTGTCATACATTATAGTGAAGGTTGGTTATATGATCGACTGGGCGACCCCCAAAGGGCCATTGGCGCCTATCAAGCCTGCCTGCAAACCTGCGAGGCTGCTCAGATGACAGAAGCACTTGATATAGTGGTGATGAATAATATTGCTGCCCTCTATCAGGAACAGGGCTTATGGACAAAATCTGAGCAAACTTACCAGCAGATCCTGGCGTTAGCCGAGGCTCGGCAAGCCAATGCTGAAAAAGCCTCAGTCCTCAATAATCTCGGAATACTGTATAAATTGACTGACAGGTTAGACGAAGCCCTCCAAGCGTTTCGAGAAGCCAGACAACTCTTTCAAGAAGCCGGTGATGCTCGCAATGAAGCCGCAGCTTTGCACAACCTTGGATCAGTTTATCAAGATCAAAAGCAGTCGCAACAGGCATTGGATTGCTATGTCCAGAGTTTACAGGCCTTCAGCGAGATACAAAACCTGGTGGGTATGGTGGCTAACGACAACTACAATAGGACGTGCGGACAATTAGAAATGCCCACTAGCAAGCAGCGGAGCAGTCAGGTAGACTCTCCCTCTTTTGAGGAGAAGCGAGAGTCGAATGACGTGTACCAATGCGCAAGTGAGGCTAATGATGCGCGAACGAAGCAAAGGTCGCAGCCAAGAGCAAGCGGCCGTAAAAGCGAACATTAAAAGTCGAAAAACCGTAGCCAAGTATGAACTCTTAGGCCAATTACCCAGCGAACTGAAGCGCCCCCGGAGCTATCGAACCCGCAGTGATCCTTTTGGCGAGGATTGGTCGGAGGTGGAACAGATGCTGGCAAACGCCCCAGAACTGGAGGCCAAAACGCTGTTCGAGTGGCTGTGCGAACGACAGCCGGGCAAATATCAAGAAGGCCAGGTCCGAACGCTGCAACGGCGGGTGTCAGAGTGGCGGGCGCTGCACCAGGAGCAGGTCGCGGTTCTGGAGCAAGTTCACCGAGCGGGAGAAGTGATCCAAAGTGACGGGGTTTGGCTGAGCGAGTTAGGCGTGACCCTGGCCGGTGAACCGTTCAAACACGTCCTGATCCACTGCGTCCTGCCCTACTCCAACTGGGAATGGGGTGCAGTGGCGCAATCGGAGTCGCTGCTGGCCTATCAGCGGGCGTTGCAAGCGACCTTGTTCAAGCTGGGTGCCGTGCCGGTGTATCACCAAACGGATAACAGTTCGGCGGTAACCCATCAGGTCAGCCGGAGTGCTGAGGGGGAGCGGGCTTACAACCTGGCCTACCTGGCTCTGCTCAAGCATTATGGGCTGACGGCACGGACGATCCACGTGGGCCGGCCGGAAGAGAACGGTGACATTGAGGCCAGCAATGGCGGGCTCAAGCAGGCGCTGCGGCAGCATTTGCTGCTGCGCGGCAGCCGGGACTTCGCCACCCGGGCCGAGTACGAGCAGTTTCTGGCCCAGGTGATGAGCCGGCGCAACGACCGCCGGCAGGCACGGCTGAACGAAGAGGTGGCGGTGATGAAGCCGCTGACGGTTGAACCGCTGGGACCCTATCAGGAATACCGGGTCAAAGTCAGTCGAGGCAGCCTGATCCGGGTGCAGAAAAATGTCTACTCGGTCCCGACCAGCCTGATTGGCCGGATGGTCACCGTGCGGGTCTACGAGTGGCATCTGGAGGTCTATTTCCGGCAGTATCTGGTCGAGCAGGTCGAGCGCTTGGTCGGTCAAAATCGGCAGCAATTGAATTATCGCCACCTGATTGACAGCCTGCTGCGCAAGCCTGGCGGCTTTCGGGATTACCGTTACCGGGAGGCCTTGTTTCCGACGCTGGTCTTTCGCCAGGCCTGGGAGGCGTTGAACCGCTGGCATTCGCCCCGCAAAGCCGACCTGATTTACCTGCGCTTGCTGCGCCTGGCCGCCCGCACGCTGGAAAGCGAGGTCGAAGCGGCGCTCAGCTTGCTGCTGGACGGTCAGCAGCCCTGGGATGAAACCGACGTGGAGCAGCTCATGCCCGGCCAGTCCCAGAGTTTACCGGTGCCGCAGTTGGCCTTGTCCCTGGTCAACCTGGCTCAATACGATGCGCTGCTGCGGGAGATGGCTCATGTCAGCGCTTGAAACGATCATCCAGCACTGCAAGACCCTTCGCCTGCCGACGATTGCCGAGGCCGTCCCCGAAGCCTTAACCCTGGCTCAACAGCAGGAATGGTCCCTGGAAAGCTTCCTGACCTACCTTTTAGAGCAGGAAGCCAGCGGTCGCCAGCAGCGCCGGATTGAACGCTTGCTGCGCGAGGCCCACTTGCCGCCGGACAAAACCCTGGCTCGCTTTGACCAGGCCCGGCTGCCGTTGCGCTTACGCCGTCAATTGTCCAGCTTGATCGAAGGTGATTTTATCAATCAGGCCGACAACATTTTGATCTTTGGCCAACCCGGCACTGGCAAAACTCATCTCGCCGCAGCGCTGGCTTATGAATGGATCCAGCAAGATTACACGGTCTGGTTTACACCCACCTACAAGTTGGTTGATGGCCTGCTCCGAGCCAAACGCGATTATGACCTGGAACGGGAACTCAAACGGCTGGATCGTTTTCAGGTGGTCATCCTCGATGACATCGGCTACGTCCAACAAAGCCGGGAAGAAATGGAGGTCCTATTCACTTTTTTGGCCGAACGCTATGAACGTCGTAGTGTCGTCATCACCTCCAATCTCGTCTTTTCACAATGGGATCAGATTTTCAAGGATCCCTTGACCACGGCTGCGGCCATTGATCGGGTCGTCCATCACAGCCGCATTATTGAATTTGGCTCTGACATGACCAGTGTCCGGGCCGAAGAAGCGGCCCGACGACAATTACAGGAATTGAGTCAGGCTGGACCTGACCCTGCCTAATTAAATTCTGAGCACCAAGCTATAGGATAGTAAGATTTTTGATGAGGCAATCTAAATTTTTGGGCATTTCTAATTGTCGCTGAAAATATTTCTAGTTGTCGCTTGACAGTATGGGACAAGCGATGGCCAGTATTGGCTTATTGTATCACCTCCACAACCGGTTGCCGGAGGCGACTCATCAATACCTTCAGGCATTGGAAATGTTCGAAACGTCAGGTGACCGAGGCAATGCCGCCCGGACGCTCACTAATCTTGGTCTCATTGCTCAAGCGCAAAAGCAGCTCGACAAAGCTCAAACCTTCTTTGAACAAGGGTTGGCTGATTATGAAAGTTTGATGGACGTTCACGGTCAGACCACCTCTTTAATCAATCTGGCGAAGTTGGCTATAGAACGTGATGATTTGGCCCAAAGCCTGAACTATGCAAAGCAAGCTCGTCTAATCTTACGCGATTATAACTTTTTCGACCAGCAGAGCCGACTCCAGGAGTTAGAGAGCAGTCTGAGAGAATTAGGCCTTGACCTATAAATTGAGTGAGTCGAGTGTGAACACTTCAGCAACATCCGAGTATAGCCGCCTTGATACCGAGCGCGAAACCTACCTGTTCGAATACATCCATCACCAATTGAGCATGGACGAAGTGGTTGGGTTAAAAACGTGGCTGGCTCAAATTGCACAATATCGTGCTGCTTGGCGATTTGACTTCTGTCAGCAATTGGTTCGGATGATTAAAATAGAAACCCTTTCCCCGTTAGCCTTGGGTTTGGTGAAGAATGATGAGGGATTGGTATATGCCCAACAAGGGCACTGGTCGCAGGCCATTCACTGCTACCGGCATGCGCTGGCTCTTTTCAACGATCATAATAATGAGGCCGGGCGGATGACGGTGCTACCTAATCTGGGTAATGCTTTTCATCATCTGGGACAGTGGTCTGATGCAGAAACCTGTTTCCGGGAGTGTCTGGAGATTGCGCGGAAGCGCGGTCACCGTCAAACACAAAGTGTAGCCCTAAACAATCTGGGGAAGCTCTACAAGGATCAGGGGAGATGGTCTAGTGCGTTGGACTGCCTACAGGCAGACTTGACCCTATGTCAGGAGATGGGAGATACTCAGGGGGCGGCGCAGACCCTTATCAATTTGGGGAATATCTACCAGCGTTTAGGTGATATAGGAAAGGCCATTGTTTGCCTTAAAGAAGCACTTTCTTATTTTGAGACTCGGAGTGACCGCCACGGGATGGCGGCCGCATATAATGATTTGGGTATTATATACTGGCATCAGGGAGAGTTAGAACAAAGTAGAAATTATTTTGAACAAAGCCTAACGGTCAAACAAACTTTGGGGGATTTGAGCGGGACAGCCCATACCTTATCCAATCTCGGGACGATATACCAGCAGCTCAGTCAAACAGTTCAAGCTCAGAATTGCTTTGAGCAAGCGCTGGCTTTATGCCGCGATCTGGAAGATCAGGACAGTCTAGCTAACGTTCTCAATAGTCTAGGATTGTTACACTACCATGCTGATGAAGATACTATAGCCAGACAATGCTATGACGAAAGCCTGTCTCTACATCAACAAACAGGTAACCGACACGGTCTGGCACAAGTCATGTTTAATTTGGGCCTGCTATTGCGTCGTCAAGGAAAATCAGATGAGGCTCAACAGTGCTTTTTGCAGAGTGCAACCATTTTCGAGGAGATTGGTGATACAGATAACGCCAATATCGCTCGCAGGACAGCGGATAAATTGAGTGATGGATAACCCGCCCTCTGATGACGTTGATTTTCTGGTAGAGTATCTCCACCTGGGCTTGACCAACCGGGATGGACAAGCCAGTCTGCGCTCGTGGTTTACGCAGTTCGAGTCGGCCAGGCAAGCCTGGCAGATAGACCGCTGCCAACGGTTGTGGCGGCTCCTTGTCGGTCAACCCCTTGACCGGCTGACTCAGGCTCGAGCCAGGATGATGCGCGGTCTGCTGTGGGCCAACCTGGGTGACTGGCCTGCGGCTGAAAGGGAATATCGTCGAGTAATACCCATCTTTCGGGATGAAGGCGACTGGCGCAACGTAGCTTATGCACTCAACAATCTGGGCGAAGTTTTGCTCCGGCAGGGTCGCTGGGCCGAGGCACAGGACGCCTTTCAACGTTCGGTCGAGATCAAACGTCGCCTGAACGATGAACAAGCGTTGGGACAGGCATTAGGCAATGTAGCTGCAGCCCACAAGCTTTTGGGCAATTTTGAAGCGGCTGCCCAGGGTTATGAAGAGGCACTGGCTATTGCCCGCCGTTTGGGTGACCGAAGCGGCGAAGAGAAAATCCTTTCTAATTTGGGCACACTCTATCGGCGGCTGAACCGGCTGACCGAAGCGATTGAGCACCTGGAGGCCAGCATCGTCATTTGCCAGGAGTTGGCTGATGTAAGAGGAGCGGCACTCTCACAAGTAAATCTTGGCGTTGCCTACTACAAACGTGGCGACTTGGATGAGGCGGAGACTGCGCTCCAACAAGCCTTGAACACACTGCAAAACCTGGGCGATCTGGCTCATGCCGCTGTAGCTCTTGGTAATCTGGGTCTGATCCATCGCGCGCGCGGCGAGTTGGACATGGCTGAAGTATGTTTTCAGGAGAGCTTGGCTGCTTCTCGTGCTAGTAATGATAAGCCGGGAGAAAGCCAGGCCTTATCCAACCTGGGCTTGATATACAAGGCTCGTGGCGAGTTGGATAAAGCGCTCGCTTGCCATCAGACCGACGCTGCAATTTGTGGAGAAATCGGCGACAAATACGGCCTGGCCACTGCACTGCTGAATTGCGCCTTGATCCACGCTGATCGAGGGGATTGGAAGGCGGTCCATCAAGCAGGCGACCGGGCCTGGCAATTGGCGCTCACAGAAGGCTATCAAGACCTGCAAGCACGATTGAGTCTGCTATGGGGTCGTGAGTCTCTGCTCAAAGGTGATGATAAAAACGCGGCAGGCCACTGGCAAGAGGCCTTAGAAGTAGCCGAACAGGCCGGGGAGTCAGAACGTACAGAGGTGAAGGCAGCGTTGGAGAGAGTGCTCGCCTTACTACCTCGGCGACGGCGAGAGAAAATCAAGAGACAAATAGCTGGTTATTCAAGTACCACTGAGAAATCGCCGGGCGGCGCGAGGGGGTAGCTGGCTATGAGGCCGGGGTCCATGAAACAGACTATAAACAGGTGAGGAGGATGGTTGAGCCGGCATCATCCGAGGATTATATTATCGAATATATTCGAACTCAGCTTGAACTGCTCGGGGATGAAGAGAAGGGGATGACCTATTGGCTGGCTGAGATGTACGAGTGTATTGAAGAATGGCGATTGGAGGAAGGGCAGCGTCTTGTTCAAGCCATCAAAAGTCTTGATTTATCCCCTCACGCGCTGGGACTCTTTTACTTAGGTATCGGCGATTTATATCATCAGCGGCAAGCTTGGCCAGAGGCATCCAATGCTTATCAAAAAGCTTTAGCCAACTTTCGCAGTCTGGACAACCAGGATGATATAGCTCTGGTTCTCAATCAATTAGCTCTGACCTTGCAGGAACAGCAAGATTATGAAGGGGCTATCGCTTATTACAGAGAGGCCGTTACCATTTATGAAACATTGGGTAACATTCAGGAGTTAGGGCGTGCATTTGTCAATTTAGGCAGTGTAGCAGATGCCCAGACCGATTGGCGTCAAGCCATTGCTTACTATCAGAAAGCAGTTCAATATTTCGAACAAGTTGAAGCTAAAAATGATTTGGTCTCTGCTCTCAACAATTTGGGGGTAGCATTTGAATGTTGGGGTAATTTTACAGAGGCCGAAACCCATTATATGGGCTGCGTAGATCTTTTGGACGAACTTGGCAAAACTTACTCAACCAAAGGTATTCGCATCTTGGCTAACTTGGGTCAACTTTATGCCAAACAGGGAGATTGGGATAAGACCGAAAACTGTTATCGCTGGGCCTTAGAAATCTGTCAAGAAATTGAAGATATCTATAGCGAGAGTACAACCTGGAACAATCTCGGGACGGTCTATAATGCCAAAAAGGATTACCATAAAGCTGTAGAATGTTATCAGCGGAGCATACAATTACATCACCAATTGGGGGACAAACAGGGAGAAGCCCTGGCGCTAAGCAACTTGGGAGCTGCTTATGCGGATTTGGGTGAGTTAAGGTTGGCCGAAACCTGCTACCGTAACAGCTTGCTGGTGAGCCAGGATTTGGGCGATCCTCAAGGCATCGCTCGCAGTCACAACAATCTGGGCGTGTTGTACGAAACCCTAAAACAATTCGATAAAGCTATTGACCATTACAGAGAATGTGTAGCCATAGTACGGGAGCTGGAAGATTATTACAAAGAGGCCACCACGCTGATCAACATCTGTACCTCGTATGCTGCGGAGTTAGTGCAAGCAGAAGCAATCGAGCCATATTTTGAGCGGGCCTGGAAAATCGCTGAGGATCGACAATATACTGAACATTTAGTCTCGCTATGTATGCTAAAAGGCGACATTGCTTTCCAGTATGGCCGGTTTCAGGAGGCTTATCAATGGTGTTCCAAAGCCTGTCGCTATGCGCTACAACTCAATGCCACTATCTTGGACCGGATTTCTGAACATCTCTTGCTGCATATTGAGCGCCTGCAGCACCAAAATAAACATGAGGAACTGCGCGAGTTTTACACCATTCTTGTAGAAGTATGGTCTGATGAGACTGTATCAAAACATGGGCCTAAATTTCTTGAAATTTTGCATGAGTTGTTAGCGACTATAAATGAGTGAAACAGAATCCGAGCCAAGCAAATATAACATCCAAATTGGTCAGGCTCAAGGTCTTGCCGTAGGCG
Organism: Anaerolineae bacterium; assembly: GCA_023382535.1. The sequence goes on from JAHDWA010000024.1 coordinate 37,441, forward strand.
ATAATGCTCTCTATGTCCACATTGAGCACTTCCATGCCACTCCACCTCCCCCACCACCTGCCTCACGCGAAGAGCTTCTGACAGCCATCCAACAAGCCAGCGCCGAACTCCGAAACTACTCCAATGAAATTGTCGGCATCCACCTCGAGCGAACTGAAGTTGGCCAAATTGTAGAGTGGGCACTAAACGCCGACTCCAAAGAGCGATTGGTGATGCTGCTCGACCAACCTGGGGGCGGCAAGACAGTGGTCATGCGTGATGTACTGGAGAGACTGGAGGCCAAACGTGTACCAACACTGGCCATCAAAGCCGATACACTCTCTGGCATTAGAAACCGCTCCGACTTGGCCGACCGATTGGGAGTGCCAGCGCGGGTGGAGGAATGTGTTCGACATCTAGCCACAGAAGGTTTGATTATAGTTTTGCTGGACCAACTCGACGCCTTGTCACTCACCCTCTCTCGTGACCAGACCACCCTCGACGTGACGCTAAATACCCTAAACCGCCTGCGTGATCTAGATAATGTGCGGATCATCGCTTCGTGCCGGACCTTTGACTTGAACAACGATCCTCGCTTATCCACAATCAAAGTGGACCGCAAATTTCAATTGCAACCTCTAGCCGAAGCCCAAGTCAACCGGGTATTGCAAAAACTTGGCCTAGACTCGACCCGCTTGCTGTCCGGTCACAGAATTTTGTTAACCACACCACTCCACCTTGATGTCTATGTTCGGATTTTGACCGCCGGTGAAGCTCAACGCCCACCCGAAAGCTTCCGTACCCTGCAAGAACTCTACGAAGTCTTGTGGCAGAAGCGAATTGAGACAGTCCCACCTGATGCGCCCCCACCCGCTAAACGTATTGAAGCTATCTATCGGCTGGTCGAAGTAATGCAAAACTTGCGGCAAACGACCGCACTCCTGGCGACTCTGGATGAATTTCCCGAAGCTGCCAATTATTTAGAGAGGATTGGATTCCTGCGGCGCGAAAAGAGTAACTGGCTCTTCCTGCACCAAACTTTGTATGATTACTGTTATGCTCGTCGCTTTGTTGCTCAAGGCTGGTCGTTGAGCCAAGAGATTCTTGCTAGCCCTCAAGAACTATTTGAGCGAGCGCAGATGGTTCAAGTGTTAGCCTATTTGCGTGGGTCTAATCGAGTAGCTTATCATCGCGAATTAAATGCTCTCCTCTTTGCCCGCACCCTTCGTTCTCATCTGCGCTTGCTGCTCATCCGCTGGTTTGGCGCACTCCCTGCTCCGACCGATGATGAACTACGGATTGCTCGGCGGTTGATGAAGGATACCGGGGACCGGATCCGTTTTCTTCGCGCTATCTCAGAGAATGGGGAGTGGTTTGACCGATTGAGTGATAGCGTGTTGCCAGCCTTATTGCGCACGAGTGATGACAAATTGATTGAAGCTGTAATCACCTACTTGTGGATGATCATCCAACAGCGCCCCGAAGCTGTCCTGGCCCGTCTAGAACCTTATTTGGGAAAAAGTGAAACCTGGGATGATCGTATTGCTTTTTGCCTGACCCGCTTAAATGATTGGAAGATTGAGAAGGCGCTGGATATGCTCTGCGCTCTATTGGAACGCGGCAAGTCTGGCGGACAGATAGACTCTTTCCTCTATAGCTTATCTCAATCAAATCCGGCCGGTGGTTGCCGGGTGCTTCGAATTTATTTGGATCGCCGCATGGACACTCTGTTGGCCGAAGAGCAGAGAAAACGCCAAGCAGTCGTCGCCAATAACGACCCTAATGCTGCTTATCGAGATGACTTACCTGATCGCTTTACCTGGGGACGGGAACTGGTTGGCGAGTATGGCATTGGTGAGCTAATGGAACGAGCCACGCAAGTTTACCCTGAAGCAGTGATAGAATATTTGTTACCCTGGTTTGTACGGGCCGCTCAAGCTTTGAGCGAGCCGGACCCTGACGATGACATCTACCCTTCAGACTCGCTCTTTGCTTGGGGCTGGCATGGTGATCATCTTTTAGAAGGGGCCGTTTTTGCGATTCGGGTTAGCAATGCCTTAAGACACTTAGCTCAAACACAGCCAACTTATTTTCGGATAATTGCCGCTCAGTTGGTCAAGATTGAAACACTGGCTGTTCAACGTGTTTTAGCCGAGGCTTATTTATCCGATCTCAAAGAATACGCCAGCGACATTTTTGAATACTTACTGGCTGATCCGCGACGACTAAACATTGGCGAGAGCCTGGGAAATTCTCGTTATGACTCCTGTCGCCTCTATGGAGCCGCCTTCCAATATGTAAATGAGCAAGGTCGCGTCACCTTAGAGCAGTTAATCCTGAATCTGTATACTGATTGGGAGAAACGTAGTCCTCAAAGTCGAGGTCTTACCCAACTTCGCTTCCTTAAAAGCGTGAACGAACCTGGCTTGTTCAGCGAAACAGCCCGGCGTAGATTACAGGAGTTGGAACGAAAATTTCCTGGCTTCAAACCCCAGCCGCCTCAAGGCACTAGAGGTGGCCGGGTGGGATCACCTATCAACCAAGCTGCCCAAGCCAAAATGTCAGATGAGGCCTGGCTGGGGGCGATGCGCAAATATAGTGACAGTGGCTTCGAACATCCTGACATATTGAAAGGCGGCGTACACCAGCTATCCTCTAGTTTTGCCGAGCAAGTAAAAAAAGAGCCTGAGCGTTTTTATCGCTTGGCCCTACGTTTTGATGAAACAATTTCGCTTCATTACATTACAGCGGCGATTTCCGGCCTTACCGACTCTGATGCCCCTGTTGAGTGGGTTTTTGACTTGGTGCGTCAATTTGCTCCCCGGCTCGAAGGTGAATTTCGGCGCGCCGCCTGTTGGGCTTTGGAAAAACGAGCCGAGGTCGGCGTACCGGATGATCTTCTTGATTTAATAACCGAGTGGGCGCTGAATGATCCCAACCCAGCCGAGGAACTTTGGCGCGTTCCGGCCGGAGGCGAGGGGCAGCCTTATTACGGCGGCGATCCTCATCATCACGGCATTAACTCAAACCGAGGAACAGCCGTTAATATCGTTTGTCGCTGCGCTTTGAAACGTGAACCGGTCCAGGTTGAGCGTGCTTTTCAACTGTTGGAAAAAGTCGCCGATGATCCCTCTACCGCCGTTCGTACTTGCGTTATTGAGAGCTTGGGACCGCTGCTAAATGAAGACGATACTCGTGCGCTCGTAATTTTTGTCAAAACCCTGGACGGTCATCCTCGTTTACTTCAAACACAACTTGTACATCGTTTTCTCTACTGGACCTATTATTATCACTTCCCCGAAATCTGTCCCTTTACCGAAGCCTTGCTAACCGATCCCGATGAGGCAACTCGTCAGGCTGGGGCACGTTTGGTCTGTTTGGCTGCCTTCCGCTACGAAGAAGCAAAAGATTTGGAAACGCGAGTTATGAGTGGAGATTCAGTTATGCGTCGGGGAGCAGCCGAAGTCTATGCGCATAACCTAAAGCTTCCCGATCTAATGACGACTTGCGAGGGACGACTACGATTGTTGATGCAGGATCCCGACGAAAAAGTGCGCTCTTATGTGGGTGAGTGTTTTGAGTATCTCGACCCTGAATACCTGGCTGATCTGCGTTCCTTTATTGATGAATTCCTGGAATCGCCGTCGTTATTGGCAGGTGCCAAGCATTTGCTCAATTTTCTCGTTCCACTTGCTGTTGATGAACACGAATTAGCTTTAACGGTAACGGCGCAGATATTGGATGCGGTTGGAGCCGAGGTGGTAGATATTCGCACCTCCAGGGCATTATTGGAACGGGATTTGGTGCGTTTGCCGCTGACCGTCTACACCCACGCTGATGATCCAGAGATAAAATCTCAGGCAATGGCTCTATTTGAACGCTTACTGTTGATGGGAAGCCGAGAGGCGCAGCAGGCGTTGAGTGATTGGGATCGACAATAAATTATACCTGTGGTTTGAATCTAATCACAATATTCATCCATGACTGATGAATGTTTTCACTTAAGAATGGTATCAGTGCTAGAGATTCGAACTGGTTTTTGGGGCAATGAAAAGGGGTCAATATGGTTAAAGTTAGTTTTGGTAGATTATTGACTGAAGGGATCTACAGTGTCGCCTATAGATGGAAGAAAGGAGTAACAGCAATTGAAGAAGAAATAGGAGAATCGCTTGGCTATAGTTCTGATACTGTTCATCGTTGGCGTCGAGGTCATCTCCCGAGAAACCCTGAGATAGTAGAATTCATAGTGCGATATTGTGTAAAGAACGGTAGATTAGATCAAAACTGGGCATATTCTATTCTAACTCAAGCTCAACATCCATCGCCAGAAAGTTTTCTACGAGAGCTTTTCCCCATTAGTACAACAACTGTCAAATTGATGAATAACCTCCCTGCGCCACCCATTTATTTTGTTGGACGAGCAAAAGAACTTGAACGAGTTAGTGAGGGTTTGAGTTTGCAGTCGCGCTGGCCTATTGTTAGCATCGAAGGTATAGGAGGAATAGGTAAAACCACTTTGGCATTGCAATCAGCCTATCAAATACTATTCAAAGGTGAAGATGCCAATTTTAAGGGTTTGATCTGGATTACTGTTAATGAGAAGTCGGATTTAGATGCAATATTGGAAACAATATTAAAAACTCTAAGTTATCAGCATACAACTCAATTGACTCACGAAACAAAAGTAGGAGAAGTTATAAGGCTACTTTCGTCCCAGCCCATTCTCTTGATTTTAGATAATCTCGAAACATTGGCCGATAGTCAAATCCTAAATTTTCTGGAAATGTTGCCTGCACCGACAAAAGCATTAGTTACAAGTCGTTCTCAATTTAGAGGTACATGGACAATCAGATTGCAAGGCTTATCTAACGAGGAGGCTGTCAAATTAATTCAATACAATGCAAAGCGTTTGGACTTGTCTGAGGTCATATTCGCTGACCCCAATGCGTTAAAGCAGTTAATCGCTCTGACTTTCGGACACCCTTTGGCTATTCAATTTGCTATAGGACAGCTAGCACTAGATCTCTCATTAAATACGGTAATCACCTCTTTGAGCAAAGGCTCTTCAACAGAGTTGTTCGAGGAAATTTATTGGAACGCTTGGAATTTACTAACGGAAGATACAAAAAAGTTAGCTATAACCATATCTATTTTTGAGGATCCTGTTACAAAATCAAATTTGCATTCAGCATCGGGAATGATAGAGGCTCATTTTGATGCTGCCTTAGCTCAACTATTAGCAATATCCTTAATCGACGAAATCTCGACTCCCAAAGAGGATGGGTTCCAGCTATTTTATACCATTCATCCGTTGACTCGAACTTTTATAAGAAGCTACGCGCTTTCTATTGATGAATCCTTTGATCGTGAAGCTGTTGTCAAAGCTAAATTCTGGATCGATCAATTGGATACCACGCTTTCTAAGATTAAAGCGAATACTAATTTTTCATCACAAGCAAAATCATTATTTGATCTTCTCCGAGAAAGAGTGGGATTTCAAGAAATTCTCAAAACATCTTCGATAGTTCATCAGGGTTTCCATATATTTCTTGCCGATTTCTCCTCACTTTTTAGTGGAATCAACTTCCCTGCAATTCTGCCATTAATCTTTTGCAGTCTGGAAACATTATATAATGGGACTTTAGAAGAATTTCGTCAGCTACTAATCCAACAGCTTGGAGCAAGTGTGCGAACAGTGGTTATAGTTGCACCTTTCGAAAGCACCTCGTTAAATCGTTATGAGCGTATAGTAGTTGATAGAATGCGAAATGTCTATGCTTACAATATTATTTGTTTAACTCGAAGTGAACTAAAAAAAATTATTGGAGCCCAAGACCCACAACATATTCTACGTCAGCTAATATTAGCTCAGGTAAATCTTGAAACTGTAGCCCCTTTCGTCGTCACGGGACCAGCTTCTGATACCATATTTTTTGGACGTGAAGCTGAAATGCGTACGATCACTGAACAGGGTGCTACCACCAACTATGCATTAATTGGTGGTCGTCGTATTGGTAAAACATCAATCCTTAAGCGATTAGAGCGCGTTCGTCTACCCGCCGCTGGTTTTAATGCTTTTTATCATGATTGCTCATATACCTCTAACCAAACTGAGTTGATTCGCGCGGTGAGTACTGATAAGACCTGGTTCTATGAACCGCCTACAAATCTGCCATCGTCTTTTTTAGAGGTTATCCAAGCCCTACCAGACGATAAACCTTTGGTCATACTGCTCGATGAAACAGATAAACTCATTAAACCTGATCAGCGGGCTGGTTATCCTCTTTTCAATACACTGCGAGCTATGGCCAACGAAGGTCGTTGTCGTTTTGTCCTTTCTGGTGAGCAGGTCTTGCGCCTCGAACTAACAAACCCTGACTCACCTCTCTACAACTTCGCCAATGAGATGCTCATTCGTTGCTTGGACTGTCGTGCTATGGAAGAGCTGTTCACCCAACCCATGAAACAATTAGAAATCATGCTTATTGATGAGACGGAGATGGTACAACGTATCTGGGATTTCACCTCGGGTCACCCTAATATTGTCCAACGTCTTTGCCAACGGCTCGTTGCCCAGCTCAACCAGCGCCACTCCCGTAGTCTAATGTTTGATGATGTTGATGAAGTTATAGTTGATCCAGACTTCCTGCGCAAAGACTTTCTAAATGTTTATTGGGAAAGGGCCACCGTCTTAGAAAGGCTCTGTTCATTAATGATGGCTGCCGATGAGAATGTTCGTACATTAAAGGCGATGTATAAAACTCTGAATAACCGATACCTTTCGGTCACTCTCAACCAGGTCGATGACGCGATGGAAAGGCTTGTGGACCTGCGCAATATCCTGCGACGTACTCCTGATGGCTACGAGTTCCTCGTCAATGCCTTTCCAGAAGTTATCGCTAAAACCAGTCGGCTTGAGGATCTCATAGCCATCAATTGTGAAACCTATCAGCAACATGGCGACGTGGTATCGCACACAAAAGGGGGTATTTGATGAAATCGTGCTTTCAAGCCGGCGGAGCATTGCCGGTCAACTATCCTACCTATGTAGAGCGGCAAGCTGACCAGGATGCCTTGCGAGTTGCGTTGAATGGCGAATATCTCCGTCTTATCGCCCCCCGACAGATGGGTAAAACGTCGCTACTTAAGCGTTTGGCTCACCGATTAAATGATATGGGCTGGCGCTGTGCCTATGTAGACCTATCTCTGCTAATGGGGTTTCCAAAATCAATATGGTATGCTGAGTTCGGTAAAATCTTAGGCGAAAGTCTAACTCCGGGTCAAATTCCTAACTTATCCAACCAAATTGATTTACGTCGTTACCTGGTTAATATGGCCCTACCCTATGCCCAGGGTTATTCCTACATGGCTCTTTGCTTGGATGAAGTTGAAGGGGCTGGTAAGGCCCGTGACATAGATAGCCAACCTTTCTCCGATACCTTTTTTATGACCTTGCGCAACCTGTATAACCAAAGAGATGACTACAAAGGCACGCTGATTGTAGCCTTGGCTGGAGCAGTAGATCCTGATGAGTTAGTGACCGACCCCGATATTTCTCCTTTTAACGTTGGTCAGGAGGTAGGACTTGATGATTTCACCCAACCGGAAACACGAAACCTTACTAACTACTTGAGCGAATTGGGTGTGCGGGTGGATGAAGCCATCCATCAAGCAGTTTACGATTGCACTAATGGACACCCCTACTTGACTCAGCGTCTCTGTCAAATACTCGAGCAGGCTATACACCGTGGTGAATTAACCACCCTTACCGCTGATGTTGTGACAGCCATGGTAGAACAAGCGCTGTTCAAACCAGCCAGCCCGCTTGAACGTGATAAAAACTTGAAGCATGTGAGCAAAATGCTAGACCATCTTTCTCTTCCAGCGGCACGACTGTGGTCACGCTTGCGAGCTGGTGAGACAGTTTTCCATCGGGATGCCAGTGAAGCCGTTTATCTGGAGCTTTATTTAACTGGGGCGGTTAAAGGTCAGGACGAAGAGCTTATAATTCGTAATCAAATTTATCAAAAGATTTTTGCCGACACGTTATCACAAACCAATATGGATATGAGGAATACCATTATGCAAGAAACTGTGTGTATTTTTATCAGTTCAACTTGGCAGGATCTTCAGCCGGAGCGAGAAGCCGTGGAAAAGGCTTTGCATCGGATGCAAGAGGCTGAATTTTCCGGAATGGAATATTTTGGCAGCCGGCCGGAGACGCCCAAGGAAGCCAGCTTGACCGAAGTAGACCGCAGCGATATCTATGTTGGCCTTTTTGCCCATCGCTATGGTTCTGGTATTACCGAAGGTGAGTATCGCCGGGCGCGGGAACGGGGCCTACCTTGTTTAATCTATCTCAAAGATGATGAGGTGCCGGTCAAACCGGCCCATATCGAGCGTGACCCTGACAAGATTACCAAGCTGGAAGCACTCAAGAAAGAATTGAAAGCCCAACATATTGTTTCTGTGTTTACCAGCCCTGATCAGTTGGCTACTCAAGTGGCGACAGACCTGCATAACTTTTTGAGCAGGAAAAAGCGAACGGAGAAACCGGCTGAGTCGGGTCCGAAGTATCAGATTACGATTGAGAAGGCCCAAGGTTTAGCCATTGGTGATGGAGCGACGGTTATACAGAATATCTCAGGGAAACAAGACATTCAGTCGCCTCAAGCGGGTGCTGACCAACGGTGCGCCGACTTGACCGAGAATATTCAGGAAACCTGGAGCCTGATCAAGCTGTATGAGGAGCAGCGCCGGCTGACCAGCGATCCCAAAGAAAAGCGCCGGGCCGAGCGAGAAATCGCCAATCTGCGCCAGCAGTTGGCAGAATACGAGGCCGAGGCTCGTAAGTTAGGATGCGAGCAGGCCATATAAAGTGAGACACCGAGGTGACTCATGGCAAAGGACGTAAGTCAACAGCGCCGGCAAGATTTAGAGGATAATATTCGCGACAGCCTGGAATTGATCAAGCAATACGAGGACAAACACCGGCTGTCCAATGATCCCAAGGAACAGAAAGACAGCGAAAGTCAGATTGCCGATCAGCGTAGGCTGCTGGAACGGTACCGGGCAGAGTTGGCTGGTCTGGAGAGGGAAGCCGAGATCCCAACCGTTTCCTGGCCAACCAACATTCCCGATGAGCGTTACTACCCTCTTCCGGGACGCGAACATAACCTGGACCAACTCTTGGCCGAATTGCGGGAGCCTGGAGGCGCGCCGGTTATGGTTATTGACGGTTTAGGCGGGGTGGGTAAGACGGCGATGACTGTAGAACTGGCCCGGCGGGCGCTGCGGGAAGGGTTATTTGTCGGCGCGGTAGGCGACAGCGCCAAGCAAGAATTGTTCGCCGGCGGCGAGATCATCCAGGTTCGCGAGGCTACGCTCGACTTTAAGGCGTTGGTGGATGCCATTGCCCGGCAACTGGGGCGGTGGGAGATAACCACCATGAAAGAGGAAGAAAAAGGCCCGGCCTTGAATCGTGTCCTACGGCAGCAACGTTATCTGGTCCTGGTGGACAACCTGGAAACGGCCGACAACGCTACAGCGTTAGTGGCGAACCTGCGTGGTTTACTAAACGGCAGCCGGGCCATCGTCAGCAGCCGCAAGAAAGTACGCCACGACTTCATCCGGTCGCTTTCCCTGTCAGAACTCGATCGGGATGACGCTGTCTTCTTCCTTCGTACAGATGCGCAGCAGCGAGGGATTCAGCAAATCCTGAACGCCTCTGCAGAGAAGCTCAATGAAATTCATCAAGTCACTGGCGGTGCGCCTTTGGCTATGAAGCTGGTCGTCGCCCAGGCCGGGTTTCTCGACCTGGATCTGATCCTGAGGCAGTTACGCCAGGCCGGCGGTGAACTATACCCTTACATCTTTCGCCAAAGTTGGGAGCAGATGTCACCTGGCAGCCAGCAGGTCCTGATCTATATCGGCCGGACTGTGGTCACAACCGTCAGTTGGGAGGAGTTGGCCGGCGTCGGTCTCGCCGGGAGCGAGCCGGAGTTGCTGGCGGCAATTGACCAATTGACCGCCTACTCTCTACTCGATGTCTTGTGGGCAGACGGCCGAGCCCGGTATGGCATCCACCAACTTACCCGCCAGTTTATCAATAGCGATCTACCCCAGATATGGCGAGAGCAGGGGTTGCTATGAGTAATGCCGGAATGGTGGCTGTTCAGGTAGCGTCAGAGGCTGATAAAGTACCAGTGTATGATATCGTTCAACACTGGCAGTCAGCGGACCGGCTGGCGGCCGGAAATCGCTTAAACCTGGCCCGCCACTACCAGGAGCAGTATGACCGGCTTGACCTTGAGTTTACCAATCTACGAATCTCCCAGGTCTGGCTGGCCAACCAGGGAGGGGAGGCCGAGGCCGCGCTTCTACTCGCTTATGTCGAAACGCTGGCTCCCTATCTCCGCCAACGAGGCCTCAACGCCGAACTGCTCCGCTGGTGCAAAGATGGCTTGTCCGCTTGCCGGAGGCTGGAGCAAAACCCGGCGCGACTGTTGTTACTTCGGAGTGAAGCTCAGAACCTGCTTGGACGATGGACTGATACCGTCGCCAGCATTCAGGCCGCGATTGGGGCGAGCCAGGAATCAGACCCGCCAACGCACGCCCAGGCGGTCCTGGCTCTGGGACGTTTGTGGTTCAACCAGGGTGACTATGATAAGGCTCTCAAGACTCTGGCCGAGGCTGAAACGCTGTTGGAAGCACAGGCAGATTATACGGGTGTGGCTACAGTTCGCTCAGAGTTTGCCGCCTACTATCTTAACCGAGGAGAACTGGATCAGGCCCTATCTCTCTACCTGGAAGTGGACCGGCTGCGTAAGCAGGCCGGGGCTACGGAAACATCCGACCAGATACTGATGATGTTGGGTGTTGTTTATCGGAAGAAAAGGGAGTACGACCGGGCTACTGCCTACTTACAACAACTCCTCACGCGGGCCCAAGCCCGAGGTAATAAGGGGGCAGAGGCGACTGCCGCCCACCACCTAGCCTGGGTCTATCTCAACAAGGGGAACGCCTCTGAGGCTCGCCGCTTTTGTGGACAGGCCATGACTCTGTACGATGAGATCGGCGATCTGCGGGGAGCCTCGGATGCCTTCGAACAGTTGGGATTGGTTGCCCTGGCCGGGGGAGAGAATGAGGAGGCTCTGTTTCATCTGAAACGATCGCTAAGCGTGCGCCAGGAGTTGAGCAACCAACACGGCGCAGCCAGCAGTTTACGCCACCTTGCTCTGGCCTATTTGCGAATGGGACATCTGGGTGCTGCGGTCAGCTACTTGTGGCAAAGTCTATGGGCCTATCATCGTCTTCGCATGCTCAGTCGGCAGCGCTGGTTGGCAATATTGCATGAATTCTGGGACTGGACGATTGGATACAGACGATGGACAGTGTAGCAGCCAGAGATCAGATGGTCGAGAATGTTGCCTTCTTCCAGCAGGCTTCAGCCATAGCTGCTTCCTATCGCCTGTCCTTTGTTCAACAGGAGTCTCATCACCGCCAGGCTTTGGAACAGGAGCTGCCCAACCTCTGGCAGGCAGCCCGGCAGAGTTATGAGCAGCAGGCCTGGGAGCAGATCATGGCTTTCCGCGATGCCTTGCAACCTTTCCTGGATCTGCGAGGTCATTGGATTCAGAGCTTGAGGCTTAATGAATGGGCTATTGAAGCCGCCCAGGCTGTGGGAGATCAACTTAGCGTTGCCCGCTGGACCCACGACCGGGCTGACATTCTGCATCAGCAGGGCGATTACACTGAAGCTGAGAAGCTGTACCGAGCGAGTGAAGAAGCTTATCGCGCTTTGGGCAAAAAGGACCTGGCTCTCCAAAGCCGCCACATGCGGTCGTTAGTCGTCCGGGCTGAGGGTCGACTGGCTGAAGCCAACTCATTATGTGAGAGTACGATTGGCGGGGCCAGGGCATTGGGGCTGGATCGTTGGTTGGCCCATCCCCTTTACGTCCGCGGTCTCCTGGCCTGGGATAATGGCGACTTTCGCCAGGCCAGGCAAGCCGTGGAGAAAGGACTTTCGCTTCTGGTCGATACAGAAGAAGTGGCGATGATCGCTCAATGCCGTCACTTTCTGGGCGAACTGGCTCTTTTGCAGGGCAACTTGGCCGAAGCCCGGTTTCAGCTGGAGAACAGTCTACAACTCAGTGAACGGGCTGGCATTTTGCGGCGGGTCGCGGCAACCCAGCGGCTCCTGGGAGACCTGGAACGGCTTGAAGGGAATCATGAAAAAGCGGGTAAGCTCTACCATAAAGCCCTGGAAACGGCCACCCATGTAGGAGACCGGCCCCAGAAGGCCCGGCTGCTGATCTCACAAGCCCAACTGATGGCTGGTTTAGGTCAAACTCAGCCCGCCGTTGATTTAATGATAGGAGCAATCTCCACGTATGAAGAAATAGGAGATGCCCGAGGTTTCATCACTGGTTCGCTATTGTTGGTCCAGCTATACTTACAGCAAAGAAAGTTAGGGCAGGCTTTGAAGATGGCGCTGGCGGCTCTTAAGAAAGCCCGGTCATCTGGCTTACTTCGGCCAAGACTTTTGCGGAATCTGCTGCGACGCCGGAGCCGGCTGTAAGGGGTTACGGCTCGTCGTTTACGGCCGATCATACTTCTGACGGATTATGGGGATGCTAAATTGACGTAGCTTGTACTACCGTACCGATAAAGATACTATGGCAAGGCAATACTATAACAAACGCCTGACTCTCCATCAACAAATAGGTAATCGGTACAACCTGGTATAGATCATTTTTAATTTGGGCTTGCTGCCGCATCATCAAGTAAAACCAGATGGGACTCAACAATGCTTTGTGCAGAATGCCACCCTCTTTGACGAAATTGGTGATGCGGATAATGCCAATATTACCGACAGTGACGTAGCTGTTGTAGACCTCTTGATCAATGCGAGACACAGGTAACACAAAGCCCAACTGCGAAGAATTGACTGATAATGTGAGTAACAGAATTGGGTGATTCGTGAATGGCATGCACCAAAATGACGAGTTAACCTACTTTGTCGAATATATCCATCTCCAATTGCAAACGGAGCCAATAGCTGGACTAGGTATATGGGGTAATCTTTTTGGGCGTTTCCGGGAAGAAGGGCGTTATGATCTCTGCCAGCAACTACTCCGGGTTATCAAAATCCATCAACTACCTCCCTACGGCATTGGAATTGTGCGCTATGGTGAGGGATGGTTGTATGACCGTATGGGACGTTGGCAAGAAGCAATTAATGCTTTTGAGGCCAGTTTAGCCGCTTTTCATACAGCTAAGATGCCCGCATTGAATGTGGAACTCTGGACTAATATCGGTTCAATCTACCAGGATCAAGGCCAGTGGTCAAAAGCGGAAGAGGCATATCAAGCGGCTCTGGCGGCGGCCAAGCAATATGAAAATCAACTTGGGTATGGCCGCATTCTCAACAATCTGGGTAACTTGTATCAAATTCAGAACAAAACCAAACCAGCCGAGCAATGTTACCGGGAAGCCATCCCCATTCTGCAAAAAGGAAGTGATATGTATAACGCTGCGGCCGCTCAGGTAGGATTGGGAATGGTCTATCGTGATCAAGGCCGGTTACAAGACGCGTTGGAGAGTTTCGTTAAAGCGTTATCCATCTTTCAAAATCTGAACAATCTCTATGGGCTGGGTTCTACTTTGGCCAGTATTGCCCTACTTTATCATGTTGCCGGTAAGTTGAGCGAGGCTAAAATGCAATACGAGCAAGCATTATCCATTTTTATCCAGCTAAACGACCCGGTGAATACTACTAAAACCCTTGGGAATCTGGCCCTCGTTAGCCAACAGCAAGGAGATTTAGACAAAGCGCAGCATTATTTTTTAGAGGCTCTGGCCGGCTATGAAGTATTAGGCGATGCTCATGGCCAAACAATGGTTTTAGTTAATTTAGCTCGATTGCACAAACTACGGGGTGAATTAATGCAAACGGACTCGTATTCAAATAAGGCCCGGATGTTAGCAAAGGATTATGGTTTTGAAGACCAACTGACTCGTTTAGAGGGCTTATAGGAGAATTCTGGTAGGTAAGTGTCCCTACCTCATAAATGATGCGGCAAAGTCAGGGTCGGAATTCCACATAGCCCGACTCTGACTTCATCAAAACAACAGCCTAAATTTCTTAAAACTTTGCGAGAATTGGTAGCGACTTCAAATGAGTAAAGCGAAATCCGAGTCAAGCAAATATAATATCCAAATTGGTCAGGCTCAAGGCCCTGTCATCGGCGACTATGCTCACGTGGAGCAGCATTTCCACGCGGCCCCACCTCCCCCACCACCTGCCTCACGCGAGGAACTTCAGATAGCTATTCAATAGGCCAGCGCCGAAGTACGAAACTGCCACAATTAATTTCTAGGAAACACCCTAACTGAGCAATTTTACTTTTTACAAACATCCATCATACCTGATAATGAGTGAGTTATAAAATGGTCAGGAAAGCACTAGACAAAGAAATTCAAGAAGCACTTGGCGAGGGCAGGAAAAATCAACAGAAACATCGCTACCTGAACTGGTGTAAATATCTGCATATTGATTTGCTTTCTCAATCTGAAGTTGGTCGGATGGCTCAGTTGCCACTAGGACCACACGAAATTTACTGCGACTACTACACAGGTACTCAAAGTGTGAATGTCGAACTCATTGCAACTCATTTTATCGAGGAACATTGTGTGGATTGTCCGTTTCATGAAGAGGTTCACCCAGACAACTTGGGGAGAGCAATCGTTGAAAAAGCTCGCGAACGTCGGAGTAAGTTGAGCCCAGTGCTACAGGCAAAACAGAAGCTACAAGAACTGGTACAAGTAACGGACCCAATCGCCATCCTTGAACAGGATATCACAACAAATCGAGAACTTTCAGCAATATTGGTTCTACTTGAAAATGATCAACATAAGCAGCAAGCTTCTGAAAAAGCATTGACTGTTGCCCAAGAATTGGGCGCTGAATTATTCAGCATAGAAACCGTGCGGGTTCTTGCAACTTACTTTGCAGACCCTAAAGTCGGTGAAAAGATTATCCAGATCATAAGAATCCTGTGCAAGCGAAATGTGGATTTTTATGATGCTGTGATTGAGTCAGCAAAGTATGCTTTCGAAGATGGATATTACTGTGAACCTTTAGCTTACCTGTTGGGAGATTACATAGCGACCACTAAGAACGCGTCCATGGTTGCAGATTTGATACCACTGCTGATGGCTCACCATACCGGGATGTTGGGAATTGGGAGCCGCAGACCATCGGAAGGAGCCATCTATGCATTGCGATCAATAGCTGAGATAGATATTGAGCCAATTTCTCAAGCTATTCAGTCCTGTTTGGAAGAGGGGGACAAATACAGTCGCCTTCAGGCGTGTGACACCCTAGATTTTCTTATTGAGCCTTATCCGGAGCTAGGAGAAAGATTCTTTAAACCGCTCCTGCACTCCTTGTATCTTGAAGAAGATATGTATGACCGGTCGGCTGATGGAGCAACTGTCCAATTATTAGCACAGATCTTAAATCAAAACCTCTCAGAGAGGTTACCAGTGATGGAGCAATTTTATGAGAATGCTCCATCTAATATAAAAGCGCTCGTCCTTAGAATTTACGAGTCGCTAGCTGAACAGACTGATGACAAAATTGTTCTGGACCAGTGCATCTCAAAAACTCTTCATACATTAGCTGCGGGTCTTGATTACGTTGAAACCTTTGAGGGATGTGCAGATTTCTTAAACCAGCTGGCTTGGAAACGACCAGAGTCGTTTCTGGACCAGTTTGACTCACTTATTGGGGCTTTTGCTCTTATCGTAGACCGACCGACTGAAATTCGGCAGGAAAAGGCAAATAATTCTTTGGAGTGGATGGATCGAGAAGGATTTGCTGCTCAGTGGGATGGGATTGTTAATCGGGTGAAGGATGCTATAGAAAAGGTCGGACGGAGCAAACCTGAGATTGTAGCACCGATTCTTCGTCGAACTATTACTAACGCGAATAGCAAAACTGCGGGAAGATTCAAGGGGCGACTGATTGCCATTCTGGGGCAGATCTGTGGGAGGAGTCTATCTGAGACCCAAAACTCAATCCCTATGCTATTTGGGCTGCTTGTAGATAACGATTCCCCAATAGTTCGTGGCAATGCTGCCAGAGCCTTTGGTGATATAGCCATGTATTGGGGCGATATTCTGCCCAGAGATGTATTGGACCTATTAAAAGAATTGCTCTGGCGTGAAACAAACGTCTATGTGCTTTTGAGCCTGATTGAGGCTTTCAAGACTATTCATATACCAGATTTAGAATTTGCTACATCGGTCTGTAATGCTTTAGTTGCCTGGGAAAATTCTTTTGATAGCCGCTGGGACAAAGAGAAGATTATGAACACCCTACTCCGTGTGGCTTCCAAGTTTGAGACATTGCGACGAGCCCTCAAACCTTGGCTATGGCGGTATTGTCATCACGAGGATTACTGGATTCGTCGGAAAAAACTTGAGGATTGGTATCGCTGGAGTCAGAAATATCCAGAATATACCTTCTACGAGTTTATCCAAGCCACTTTGCAATTCTATCGCGACTTCAAGACCAATACAAGAGATTTTAATGGTTTAGAACAGCCGTTTAAAGATTTGCTACGGATCCCGCGTAGTGAATTCATAGAACATCTATCGGCCATTATAGAAATTGGTAAAAGTAGTCAGGGTGCAGATTACATCTGGAATTGGAACCAGCGAGATTTTGCGATGCTTCTCTCTCTCAAAGAGTATTACTCCGAGTCTGCACAGTTATATCTCGATCTGATCGAGACGCTTCCGGCCGAGCCTCGATATGATAGCTACCGGCGTTATCTTCAAATTCTGGCATACAAAGACTCAGCAGAAGCAGCAGTCCTAGAGGGCGATCTGCAAAAAGCATTGGACTGGTTAGAGGAAGCAGGAAACTTCATTGACCAGGGGACTGATGATCTCGAACAGACACAAATTGTGCTTCGGCAAAAGCTGCTTCGTTTATTGAATGGATTTGATTTGTCCAACGTAGAAACTTTTATTACTGAGGTTGAAACTATTCGACGACAATATGTTGTCATATTCGAGGAACATTTTCAAGAAATTCACGATGTGGACGAAAATTTCTTCCGTTCTCTGGACAATCTGTTAGAGATGCTTCACTACCTCTGCAAATGGGCCAAAGCCAGTCTTCGAGCCGAGGATAATCCCAGCCGGTACATTGAAGCGGCTCGTAATCAGCTCGATCTAGCAAGCGATTTTGCGAATCGGTCGGATAGTGCATTATTCGCCGAGCATCTCAAGGTATTGTTATCGACCTTGGAATCAGTGAACCGTGTCCGTGAAGTCGTATCCTTTGTCCAACAAGTTGCTTTAGTACCCTTTCCCCTTATCTTCGAATATCGGGTCAAAGATAATTGGGGAGGCTCTAAAGGTCGTCAACGCCTGCTTAAAAATAGCGGCCTCGACATGGCAGATGAAATACCGCAGCCTGAAGAGGCCGAGGATGTTCATGTGGCTCAGGTACAACTTACTGTGGAGGGTCACCCACCATCCGAAGAAACTCCTCTGATTGCAGGAACCGCTTACGGAATGCAAATCAAGTTGAGTTTTGCGAGATGGTCGAAGCAGTATCCTCACCTACAATTGCGTTTCCTATCCACCAGTCCGTTTGTGAATAAATTTCCCAACTTGTCCCTTGACCGAGTCACAAATTTTAGGGGTAATATCATAGTTAACACCCATCTAGTCTTTGATCATCCGCTCAGTTCAGCGGCTCCTCCTATTGAAGCCAAGCTCGTTGCCAGTTTGGTTTCTGCCGATGGAAGCGAACGTGTGCTGGATTTATTCGGCGCACATAACCTTAACTTGAGAGTGTTAGAAAAGCCTCAACCCGCTACATACGATGTTTCCATTTCCAATTCACAGGGTATAGCTATCGGTGATCAATCTCAAGTAAGCTATAATTCCGATGCCGATGACATGGAAAAGTAAAAGATAGGGCATCGCCCAAAAGCCAGTGGGGCCAATTGAAATCCATCCACTTCAAGGAGACGTGAATGTTTGAACTTTTGCAGAATTATTTCTTCACGGGGGTCACGGGCAATACAGCCTACGCCATCCTTCAAAAATTCTGGCAGAAACTCTTTGGTAAGGATCTGGAAGATCTCTATTTGGATGCCTTTGAGCAGGCTGTGACAAACGAACGGCTCCGCTTGAGCCGGTATGGCGACCTGGTTGAGCTGGACCGGCAGGTTCTGCGCCAAGTATTACGAGCCGAGCTTCAGATTCAAGTGGACCGTGCTACACTCTTCGACCTCAGCGCCGAGGAGTTCACCCAGCAACTGGCCGAGGCGATGCACGACCGGCAGACACTTGTGATTGGAGGGCATAACCTGGGTCGAGAGGACTACCAGCAACTGCTGCGTAACCTCATCCGCCAGGCTGTGAGCATCCTGCGCCAGAAGGTGCTGGCGAACGAAACAGCTTTCAACGAAGTCCTCCTGGCCGAAGTCCAGGACAACCGCCAACATGCGAGCGAGGTCCAGACCTATCTGCGCCTTCGTTTCGACCTGGTTCTTGAAAAACTGGAGACCATCGAGACCCAGACCCGACCCATTCCTGAAATCCTGACTCGGATGGAAAATCAAGGGAGCCTGCTAGAGCAGATGTCCGATGATCTCAAGACGCTGCGCCGGCAGGGGGAAGAGACACCAGCCTCATCTCCGCCGACCAGCCCCAAGCCAGCCTCCGCCCCAGGCGGAAGCACTTATAACATCAGTATGCAAAACGCAACCAACGTGGCCATCGGCGATGGGGCACAAGTCATTAGTGGTCGTGGAGAGGGTTCGCAAAAAGTAGACAATACGACCCCATCCACAATGAAAATTGCGTTGACCCTGTATGATCCGAAACTTGACGATTTAACAGATCAATTAACTTTGTTTATTCCCTCGAAGGATTCCACCCAGCCTCGCAAAGCTGAACAGATTTCACTTCGACTCTATCTTCTCAACCCAAGTGACAAAATGGCCCGTTACATTCAGGTTGAGATGTTCGTGAAAGCACATTTCCTTGCTTATCCATATGATAGCGATCCATTAACTATTAAATCTCCGGCTAGATGCGAAGTTAATAAGGCGAGGGATAATGTGGTCCGGTGTTTTCTTGAAGGCGGAGCGGACCTTGTCTGTCATAAGCATAAATGGCATGATTTAGGGGTTGTAAATATGCAAGTACCGTGGGGTGAGGCAGACGGCGAGGCTGTAAAAATTGGGATCTCTTACAAGATTGAAGCCGAAGAACATACAGGAAAAGGTCTACTTACCGTTTTGCTCCATTCCTCTGCTAATTGGAGATAATAGTTACAAGGAGAGAACGCGATGCCCACACCCAAACAATTTATCGTAGGCCGCGAGGCTGAAATTGAACGTTTTGACCGCCTGGTAGCCGGTAAAGAGAAACACTGGTTGCTCAACATCTATGGTCCTGGCGGGATTGGCAAGACTGTTGTTTATAATCGCCTGACAGCACACGCTGCCAAAAGCAATGTGTTGGCAGCCGGTGTAGACGGTATCCGACCGGACCTGACCCCAGATCGCATCCTGTACTTCTTCCAGGAAGGCCTGACTCAGGGTGGTTTAGGTGAACGCATTGAAGGTGCGTTTGATGATTTTGTCAGCCAGTTTGAGGATTACCTGACCATTAACGAAGTCCTCCGCCAGGGGGGTGGGGTGCCGGCTATGTTTGATGTGGTGGGCAATGTCAAGGATCCAGTTGGCTTGACCAAAACCCTGGCTGAACTGGGCAAAACCGTCAGCGAGAATGTTCGCACCACTGTCAATAACCGGTTCGCCCTGGAACGCTACCTACGTGGCGTCGAGCGTTCTCTGACCAACGCCTTTGCTGAAGGGATCACCACTGCTCAGGACAAGGCCCAACGTCCCATTGTACTGCTCCTGGACACCTATGAGGAGTTGGAAGCACTGGATGACTGGTTTTGCCGGACCCTGATGCCGGCTTTACCCCAAGGAGTTAAGGTCATCATCCTGGGTCGTAACGATTTGCATCGGGTCAATTTTGATTGGGAAGAGTTTGGGATAGATCTACACGCCATGCCGCTGCCTGAGTTGAGCGAAGCCGATGCTAAAGCCTATCTCTACCACTATGGTTTGCGGGACCCGGCCGCGCAGACCCAGGTCTATACCTTTACCGGCGGCTACCCCCTCTTACTGGTGCTGGTTCGACATCTGGCCCAGGAGCATGGCGGCTGGGATGCCCTGCAAGGATTGGATCGGTCGGCCGACCGAGATCACATCGCCACCGAACTTCTCAACCGCATCCTGCGCGAGGAACGAGCGGCGGAAGTTCGGGCCTTTCTGGAAAAAGGCGTTGTCGCTCGCTGGTTTACGCCGGAAATTGTTGGGGTTATCCTCGAGGTCAGCATGGACGAGAGTCGGAGTATCTATGACAAGCTCCGCCGCCATTCCTTCATTGAACCACATCCCTACGGCCTTAAGTTCCACGATAAAATACGGGAACTGCTTCTGGAACGGCTCAAGTTCAACAAACCCGCATATGACCAGATCGTCAAGCGGTTGATGGCCTACTACGCCGAGAAGGCCGGGATTGACTCTGAGGAGCCAAATGTCCCACCGGCCGGGCCTAAGTACGAAATTCACATTCATCAAGCCCAAGGGCTGTCCATCGGCGACCAGGCCCACACGACCTCGATCGATAACATCCCACCACCCATCGATCCGGCGGAAAGCCCTGACGCCTCAGAATAGATTATTCAACCTTTAGACCAGGGCAGTAATATGACCCATCCAGCCGAATCGACACTTTATCAGACTGCTTATCTTGATCTGAAACTGGCCCAGGACACAACAGCAGGGTTGATCGCCTGGCAGCAGGCCTATGAACAGGCACTCGCCAATTGGGAACTTGAACGCTGTCGCCAACTACTGGCCTTGGTCCGGCGTGTATCTCTGAACCAACAACAGCGCGGTGCAGTTCTACACCTGGAAGGCATGTTTTGGGAACAATGGGGGGATTGGTCAACCGCCAGCCGGGTCTTGGAACGAGCAGTGTCTATCCAACGCGAGGCTGAGTATGCCCGAGGTGAGATGGTTGCCTTGAATTCCCTGGCCAATGTGCTGCGCCGTGATGAAAAGCGACACCATGAAGCTATTTCTCTTTATCACCAGGCTTTGGAAATTGCCACCGAACTCAAAGACGATCAGGCCAGAGCCGGTATTCTAAATAACCTGGGTCTGGCTCAGTATGGCACCGGTGACTTGGAGGCCTCCCAAGTCACCCTGGATCAGGCCCTTGAACTTGCCCAGCAACAAAATGATCGCCAACGGGAAGGAAGAGCACTGCACAATTTAGGTTCGCTGGCCTGGTCACAGGGGCGGCTTAATGATGCCGAACAATTTTTTTCGGCGGCGCTGGAAATTTGCCGAGAGCAGCACGATCGCGTGGGCGAGGCCGAAACACTTTCCAGTCTGGGTATTACCTGGGAAGCCCAAGGTTTGTGGACCGAGGCTGAAAACGCTTACCGGCAAACTTTGGTCGTGTTGCAAGAAATTGGCGATCATCACGGCCAAACTTATGCTTTGATTAACTTGGGCAATGTAGCGGAACTGCAAGAGCGCCATGAAGAAGCCATACACTATTATCATAGCGGCTTCTCCCTGGCTCGCTCGTTAGGTGACGCCCACTTGGAAGGAACGCTGCTGGGTGGGCTGGCTGATGTCTATAAAGCGTTAGGTCAATTTGACGAGGCGCAGGAGACTTATCGTCTGGCCTTAGCCCGTAAAACGGCCGCTGGGGACCAGCGCAGCCAACCCATTACCCTGATGGCTTTGGGTGGACTGTACCACAAACTTAAACAACTGGATCAGGCCGAGTCTACTTATCAGCAAGCCATTCAACTGGCCCAGGCAACCAACAACCAGCGGATTCTGGTGCATGCATACATCAACCTGGCCAAATTAGCCATGCTGCGTGCCCAGGCTGATCTCGCTTATCCTCATCTGGATCAGGCCGAGGCCTTGGCCCGCGAGATGAATTATCACGAAGCCCTGAGCGATGTAGCTCAATTACGGGGGGATATTCTATTGAGCCTGGGTCCGGCTGACGGCAGGCAGATCAGTTTTCACTATACCGAGGCGTTGATCCACGCGGCCGATTTTAATCAGATGGAACTCAGTAAACGCCTGGATTATCTGGCCGGACTTCTACAAGCTATTGCCGCCGACGGTGACCTCGAGGGCGCCAAAGCAGTGTGCGAGGGTATCCTCTTTCTGTGGGGTGAAGCAGACCTTGATGAACGATGCCCTCAAGTTCCCGAATTCTTTACCAAATTGCGATCCAGGTTGGCTTCAACCTGAACTAAAATGGATGATAACCTGACTTATTTTATTGAGGCGCTATATCTTCGGTTGGAGACAGAGCCTGAAGAAGGTCTGATGCTCTGGTCACAACTATTTGATCAGGCTCGTGAGGCCTGGCAGACAAACCTTTGTCGCCTCCTGCTCCGTCAACTCAAGGCAGCTACCTTACCTGAGTCTCTCGGTCCACTGGCAATTTTACTGGCACGTTCTTCTGAGGGAATGTGGCTGGCCCAGTTGGAACAATGGGATGAGGCGATAGCTAGTTGTGAAAAGGGATTGGCCGTAGCCAGACAACTGGGTGATCCGGCGAGTGAAGCGTGGTTACTATTCACTCTGGGCAACATATATTACTTGACGGGTCAGTTAAACAAAGCAACGGAGATTTATGACGACGTTTTGCTGCTTTATGGTCGCTTACAGAATCGTTCCGGAGAGGCTTTAGTGCTCGGCAATTTGGGAAACATCAAGCTGGATCAAGAAGATGCACCAGGAGCCATTACATACTATCGGGCTGCTTTAACACGTTATGAAGATTTAGGCCAACTTGACTACCAGGCGGCGATGTTAACAAATTTGGGCAATGCTTATCAACTTCAAGAGCAGTGGGAGGTAGCTGCCGAACATTATGAACGGGCCTTAAGCCTCTATTCTCAATTGAATGATCGTCGCGGGCAAGCATTGGTCCTCGGCAATCTGGGGATTTTGTATCTAAACCACGGCCAATATGAGCAAGCTATTGATTGCTTTCAACGTGATTTGGAAGTTACCGGTGAATTAGGCGATACTCGAAGCATCGCCGAAACGTTAGGTAATCTGGCTATTGCCTATAAGCACATCGGTCGCTTAGATGAAGCACAAACCTGTCGCCAACGAAGCCTGGAGCTCAAGCGTCAACTAAAGCCGGAAGATACTGCACCTTCATGAACATGACTCCCCTTACCCATCTGATTGAATATTTTCGCCTGGGTTTGGTCCGGAACGAGGAACAGAACATTAATCGCTGGGCCGGACAGTTTCTCCGGGCGCGAGAAGCCGGACTGTTGGATAACTGCCGGCAGTTGCTTCACGGGATCAAACGAGGCGGGCTGGACTTATCGCTACGTAGCCGAGCCGTCATTATTCATTGTGAAGCACTGTTGGCCGCATTGTTAGACCGGCCAAATGAAGCAGAAGCCGGCTACCGGCGCAGCCTGGCTCTCTTTCGCCAGGCCGGTGATAATGTCGGGCTGGGCTGGGTGTTAAATGATCTGGGTACGTTGCACTATGCGCGAGGCGAGTGGCCGCAGGCCGTCGATTGCTACCGAGAAGCTTTGGCCCGGCTGCTCGCCACACGACAGGGTATGACTGACGAAGCGATGGCCCGCAACAACCTGGGATTAGCGCTAATTGGTCTGGGCCAACACGAAGAGGGGTTGGTCGAGCTGGAGCAGGCCGGTAATCTTTATCAACAGCTAGGGATGCCGCAGTTTGTTGCCAAGGTGAAGGTGAATTTAGGTCAATTATATCATCGCCAGGGTAACATCAGCCGGGCTTCAACAGTCTACCAGGAGGCCCTCAAGACCTTGCGCGAAATCGGTGATCAACGCACGGAAGTAACGGTACTCAATAGCTTGGGTGTTCTCTATCGCTATCAGGGTCAGTTTGACCAGGCGGCTAATTACCATACACAAAGCTTGAGCCTAGCCCAAAACCTGAATGACTTAAGCGGCCAGGCCTTGGCTCTGGGGAATCTGGGCGCCATTTTCCAGCTTCAACATCATCTTTCTCAAGCCCGTTCTTGTTATCAAGAAGCATTGGCCCTGTATGAAATGGTCGATGATCGTCAAGGACAAGCCCAAATGTGGGCCAATCTAGGGCATCTGCACAGTCTGGCCCACGAATGTGAGGCTGCTTTAGCCAGTCAGCAGCGCAGCCTGCATCTTTATCAGGCCGTCAATGACGCAGCTGGTGAAGCCAAGATCCTGGTTAACGTGGCCAACGCCTTTCGTGATTTGGAACAGTATACCGAGGCCGAAACCCATTTTCAGGAAGCTCTAGCGCTGGCTCAGAAGCTGGCCGATGTTCGGCTGCAAGACCAGACCATCGGGGCGCTGGGGACGTTGCGGATGGCTCAGGAACGGTGGACCGAAGCCGAGCCGCTACTCCGTAAAGCCCTGGCTTTACAGCAACAGCGCGGCGATACGCATGCTCAAGTTGAAACCCTGTACAAGTTGGGCTGGGTCGCCTACAAGCAAGGACAACATGAACGTGTTTTACCGATAATTGAACCGGCCTGGGAATTGGCCCAGGAGCATGAATACGGACGCTGGTTGTTTGATCTGGCCCAGTTGATCGGACATGCGGCTCGGGCTCAGAATGACCCCGGGGCAACAAATTATTATGCAGCCGCAGTGGCGATAGCCTGCCAGTATGAAGACCGGTATCATCTGCGTGAAGGACTAAATTATCTGGGCGAATTAGTAGCGCGAGCCGTTGAGAGTGGCGAGCATCAGGAAGCCCTTGAATTCTGCAAGTATCTAACGGGGTTTTGGACCAAAGAAGAATGGCGCGATTGGACCGGGCCGGCCATAGCCTACATCAAGGCAACATCCAGCGCTATTCACAACCGACAACCGCTGCCAGTGGAAATATCGGAAATTTGACCGTTAACCCAGAATGAATTCAAGCCCTGATCTTTACTCTGGAATATATCATCCTACTCCTCTCCACCGATCAAGATCGTAGTCTGTTTGTTTGGACAGTCGATTTTCAATCCAGTTTGGACCGCCTTGATCTCCAATACTGCGCCCAGCTTTTGCTCATTGCCAAAAGCTCTAAGTTTCTATAATTTGAGGTCCAAGTTTTACCATAATTTAACCAGAAGTCCGTCACCCTCTGGTAGGTTTATTTTTGCCCAGGAAAGCACCTGCTCTTTAAGGGTTTGTTAGCCAAGGAACAGACTTCCTCAAGAAATTGAAGTCTAATTCAGGTTAATTTTCTTGAAGATAGCCACTACCTTCACCAGTTTGTCCACATCAAAAATCTCATAATAAATGCTGTAGAGGGTTGTCTCGTATAGGTAAGCTATGCCACTGGCGGCTTCGGGCAAAGAGAGGGTTTGGATTCCGGCCGGCGTGGGATTATCGGCCAGAGATAGCAGAAAAGCGTAAATCTCCTCAACTTCGGTTGGGCTAAAATCGTTCAAGTCATCCAGAACAGCTTCAGATAATTCAATCTGGTACATGATGTGCAGGGCCTGTAACTTCCTCTGAGTGCCCGTATCATGGGCATTGGGGGCAACTTAGAGGGGGCTAATATTTTAGGGTTAGTCGGTCGGAGTTGAGGTTCGCCGGGCAATGACTTGATCCAGCGGTACTGTTTTTATCGTGCCGGAGTTCATCTGTTGCAGCCTCTCGCGGGTCTCGGCAATCTGGAGGCTGCGCTGGGTAGACTCCAACAATTCCAGTAACTGCTGGTAAGCCTTATATTCTTGCAGCACGGCTACCGGCTCCCCATGCGTCGTTAAGACAACTCTCGATTCCTGGGGTGTTCTGGCACCCTTGAGTTGATTTATGAGGGCTTTGGCATTCCGCCGCAGTTCGGTCAGCCGGGTTACCCGCTCTTTGCCAATGGTAACGGTCATCGTACACCTCCATTTCTTACACAAACTATAGCACAAAATTATGTGCAAAACAATGAGCAAAAGAGAAGAAGTAGGGGCTATCAATGCTCTAATCTTGAGGTAAGATAGGAGGAAAAACGGTTGAGGGAGGCAAGATAATGGAAGGTCGAATCCCGGAGGAGAGTTTGTTAGAGCGGCTCAAGCAGGTGGCGATCCACGGCGACGGCAAGGCAAAGTCTATCCGCTGTGGAGCCTGTTGGGGATGCTGATTTTAGCCGCGCTGAATGGGGAAAGCTCATTGCGGGGAAGGTGGCTGTGGAGTTGC
Source organism: Anaerolineae bacterium (assembly GCA_023382535.1). The sequence goes on from JAHDWA010000024.1 coordinate 63,746, forward strand.
GACCACTGGGCGCTCATCAGCCGACCGTCAGGTTTCACAGGACAGCGACATCCGCCCGATCACGGAGAGCGAAGCAATCACCATTCGGGCGGCTTTCTGGCGGGTGTTGAAAGCCGCCACCCCCGAACAGTACCAGTAGGCCTTAGAACAGTTGCCTGAGGCGTTTGACCAGGAACCTCTAGCCTTCCGCAAACACTCCCTCCTCGAAAAGCAAGCCTTGTTTCAAGCCTGGACCACCGATCAAAATCTGGCGGTAGTCACCACTGCCTTGGATCAGTGTATGAAATTCCTCAACCGCAAACTGGAGAATATGCAAACCTTTCATACCAAATCCAGTGGGTTAGCCACCGTCAATGCCTGGGCCATTTGTATTATTCGATGACTTCGACCACCATTACCCGCAACTGTTGGCGTTTTCTCAAAGGGGCTAAACGCGCTGGTCTATCGCCTTTGGAGTTGGCCGGGGCCGATTTCCTGGCTATCCCTTGGTTGCAATGGGTCAATTTGCTTTTATCGTCTTGGGCTTCCCTTCCTTTCTCTGCTCAACCTCTTCAGCCAAGCACATAATTTATGGACTATCTCGAGAATTCTTACCCATGCTGACCGACCCCAAACTACGCTCTCAGGTAGACCAACTCTGGGGCAAGCTCTGGAAGGGCGGGCTGACCAACCCGCTCGACACCATCGGCAGTCCAACACCGCCAGGCACAACGGTGACACTCCGCACGGCCTACACCCCTTCGGGTGGCCCAAGGGGCAGACCGGCGGCTTCTTGGAGCAGCCTTAGCCCCTCGGCTGTACTTTGGCTCCAACGGACGTGTCCCGCCCGGTTTAGAATATTAATCGCGGCGTTGTGGTCTTAGTTACGCAAATAGCTGCCACAGTGTGGACAACCCCGCGGGGCTTCAAGGGTAGATGGTGAGGAATTGATGGAGTCCCCTTTGTTAGAACGTTTGATGCGGCTGATATTACCGTGCAGCTGTCTATTAGCAACTCCTGGACGTCCCTCATGAGCCTTTTTAGCCCAGTTCCTCAAGCAACAACTTCGCTTCCCGCAAGTCCGCTGTCTCAAACCCCTCGGTGAAGCAACCATAAATCTCGGCCAACATCTGGTGGGCTTCTGCTTGCTTCCCCGGCAACCCCTGGGAGCGCCACAGCCGGGCCAGGCTCATTACCGTCCGCAGCTCGAGCGATTTAGCTTGCTGTTGCCGGGCAATGGCTAGGGCCTGGAGAAAACAAGCTTCGGCTGCTCCTTCATCCCGCTGCCCACCGCTTTCAGGCAACCCAGTTAGCAGTATCTCCCCCTTAAGCCGATACAGCTCTGCCTCCCAAATATACCCGCCCAGTTTCTCCACTGCCGCCCATGCATCGCCTAGTACATCGAGGGCAGCCTCAGCCTGCCCGGCTTGCCCATACGCTTTGGCCAGCAGGGCCAGAAAATACGGTGTAAACAACTCTTCCCCTGTGGCCCGGTAAGCAGTCAGACCTGAGCGCATTTGCTCAATCCCCTCTTCTACTTCTCCCTGCTCGGCTCGTAGTGAGCCTTGTAAGACATTCGTCCTTCTCAACCACGTGACAAACCCTTGCTCCGTCGAAAGTGTAATGGCGGCCTCGGCTCGCGCATGGGCGGTCTGGACCTCCCCCCGGAACTGATGGAGCAGGCTGGCAAACTTCAGGGCAAAAGCCAGACTAAAGGGATGGGGCCACTCCTGGGCCAGGGTCAGGGCCGCCTGGCTCCACTGCAAGGCCTGATTGTGATAACCAAGATGCCACAGAGTCCAGGAACCCGTGGATAAGAGGGCGACGCCCGGATCCTGTCCATAAAGGGTGGCGTGGGCGTGGTGCTGCTGAGGATCGTAAAGCGCTAGACTCTGTTCAAGATACTGTTTGGCCAGCACCAGCTCACCTCGCTGATAGGCAGTCTCACCTACTATCCGCCTGCCTTCCAGCACAAGATCATTATCCTGGCTGTTCTCGGCCAGGGCCAGGCACTGCTGTGCCAAGTCGCGGGCCTGCCGCAAATCCAGCCGTACCAAGTTATAACCCCATAAGCCATACAGCACTATGAAGAGCCAGGGTGTATCTCCAATCTGCTGACACAGCGCCAGTGCTTGGTTATAGGCGTTGCCCACCTCCGAGCTGGCATAGCCTTTGATGGCATACAAGGGGGCGAACTGAGCGATTTGGAGCGTCAGTTCTTGTTGATAACGTTCCCGTGTCTCCGGTAGGGTTCGTAGAAGGGCTAGCCCCTTGCTAAAGAGTGCCAGTGCCTCCTCGTTGGCCGACAGCCGCACTGCCCGATCCCCGGCCTGATGGAGATAGCTAATGGCCTTGGTCGGCAACCCAGCCTGCTCAAAGTGCCGGGCCAAGGCTACGGCGATTTCTTCGGTTTGCTCACCATACAGCCGTTCTAACTCATTCCCCACCGCCTCATGGAGATAGCCCCGCTCCGCTTCATCCAACTTTTGGTACAAATAACGCTGGAATAGGATGTGCCGGAACCGGTAGTGGGATTGCCGCCCGCCAGACTCTAACCGCCGGCTACCCTGTCCCAGTACCAACCGGTGGCGCTGGTCCAACTCACCGCTTAACTGCCGGACCATCTTTCGTTCGTCATCCTGCTGCACCCGGGCCAGCACTTCAGCCGTAAATACCTCCCCCTCCACACTGGCCACCTTCATTGCTTCTTGCAGCTTCGGCGGTAGGCGGCCGACGCGCTCAGCGATCACCCCTTCCACCCGCGCTGGCAGAGTCTCCCAGTTGAGGTTCGGTCCCTCTACCCACTGACCGGTTTCGTCCCGTACTAAGTCGCCTCGCTCCTGGAGGCCCCGCAGCATTTCGACAGTGAACAGGGCATGCCCTTGGGTATGCCGATAGAGCGCCTCCCGAAAGGCTTCGCTGAGCCTGTTTGACTCTGTGGCCAATAAAGCCTGGACGAACTGCCGACCCTCAGCCTGGCTCACATCAACCTGGATGTCACCATAGTGTCGCTGCAACTCGTGGACGACCGGTTCCAGGGGATGCCGCTCCCCCTCCCGGCCTAGAGTGACTTCAGCCGGCCGGTAGATGCCGACGACCAGCAGCCGGCTACCGGCAAGCCGTCGCCCCAGGTGAAAGAGTAAACTGATCGAGCCGGTATCTGCCCACTGGAGATCATCTAATACCAATAGTACGGGTCGCTGCTGGGCCAGTGCCAGCAGCACTTTGACGTACTGCTCAAACAGGTCGTTTTGTTTTACGCTCCCCGGCTCTTGACCGGCCGCTTTAGTAGCCACCACTGCCTCCAAACGGGTTAGCCAGCCAGTACCGCCGGGCGCGGCCGCCTTCGCCCGGCTAACCAACGCCGGAAGCGGGATGAAGGTATCCAGCAAATCAGGACCGGTGCTGGTTATAATCTGCACTGCGGCCGGGAGCAGTTGCCACAAGCGCTCCGCCTGAGCAGTATTCAACGCCCCGGCTCTCCACCGGGCTTCGATCTCCCCAGTCAGCAGTCCTAAAATCTCCCGAAAAGGGAGATAAGGATCACCGATACCGGAATAAGCATTACAGTTGCCGGTAGCAACCACCAGGTCGAGTTGAGCCTCTTGAGCGCGCCGGGTGAATTCCTGGACTAAGGCCGTCTTACCCCGGCCCGCCTCCCCCAATACGAAGATCACCCGGCCCTGGCCAGCCAGGGCTAATTCTAAAAACGTATTCAGTTGGGCCAATTCCTGCTGCCGGGCCACAAAGCGAGCTTCTTCTCTGACCTGAGGTTGGTCACGCGCTCGTAAAAAAAGCGGGACTGGTAGAGCGTTTAATGGGGAGTTCGGGGCAGCAACAAATTCGCCACGAGCCATACCGAGGAAGTGGTCCCGGTCTGCCTCCGGAATGAAGAGCTGGTTAGCCAGCAGTTCGGCAATTTGCCGAGAGGGCCGTCGTTCATCTTGCTCGATTTTTTGAATGGTGACCAGGGAGCAGCCGACCCGGCGGGCTAGGACGGCCTGGGTAAGGTCCAACGCTTTGCGTTGACGCCGCACCCAGTACCCAAACGAAATGATCCCCTCCATTTCCCCCCTCCTATCCTGGTGTACCACTTTTGTATGGTTCATTGTACCACAAAAACATACCCGCCGGAACTGTTTTTCTGCTTTAATAAGGACATCCGTTAAAACATAGTTGGTTAGTCGCAGCACATAATTTACAGTTTTAGTCGTAACACATCGTGCACATTTACAAGTTCATAAGTCGCAGCACATAGGTTACAGTTCATGTTGACCCTAATTTGAGGAGGTTAGCATGAACAAGCCAGTTGAAAGTCCAAGCCCGGACCCGGCTGAAATTCTACGCCACGAGGCCATTGATCGGTACATTCGCGGCGAAAAGCCCAGTCGCATTTGTAAAATCTTAAGACGAAGCCGCCGTTGGTTTTATAACGTTTTGAAGCGGTATCGTCAGGGCGGCCGAGATGGGTTGCGGACCCAGTCACGGGCACCCCATCAGGTCCATAATCGGATCCCGGCTGAGGTTGAGGCAGCGATTGTCCGAGTCGCCAAACCATCACCAGTGGGCAAGACCCAGAGTTGCGCTACGCCAACATCGGGGCAGAGACGATTGCCTTTGAACTGGAACGGGTTAAGTTGACCCCACCCCACCGGGCCACCATTAACCGGGTCTTGCAACGGCACGGTTTGGCTAAACCGCGACCTCGTAAGGCCGAGCGGGCCAAACTGCCTAACGATTATCCCTGGCCCCAAGCCGAGCAGCCCAACGCGCTGCACGTCTTTGACTTTGTCAGCCGTGCCTTTGTCGGGGGTGGGCGCTGTTATGGTTACCATCTGCTCGATTGTGCCCGCCGTTGGCCCTTTTTGCGGATGCAAACCAGCAAATCGGTTGAGTTAGTCAGCCAATTTCTGCTCGCTGGCTGGCGTGAAGTCGGCTTGCCGAGCGGACTGCACTTGGATAATGATTTGGTCTGGAACGGTGGTGGGCGCGGGCAACGGGTCTTGAGTACGATTGTCCGGCTGTGCTTGAGCGTGGGCGTGGAAGTCATTTTCATTCCTCCCTACACCCCTCAAGCTAATCCATTGATTGAAAGTTTCAACGATGTCTGGGATACCAACTTTTGGCATCGCACTCAGTTCCGTAATGCTGACCATCTCCAAACCGAGTTGCCTGTGTTTGAACGGTACTGTCGGCATCGCCGACCCTTGACTGATTTGGGCGGTCGAACGGCTGACCAAGTTGCACCTGATTTTGTGCCCATGTTGCTCCCGGCTACCTTTGACCTCGACCTGAAAAAGTCCCTGACCTTGACCGCCGGTTATGTCCACTTCATTCGCTTTGTCTCTCTGGACGGTCATTTTTCCGTCCTGAATGAAACTTGGACTTTGGACAAGCAACGGTGGGCTGGATGGACGATCCGAGCTACGATTGATACGGCACTTGAGCAACTTAATGTTTACTATCAACCAACCAAGCATGCTAACTGTCAACTCATTGCTCAGTTCGACTATCCGTTAGCTGAACCCGTCCAAGCCCTGGCTCCTGCTTATCAGCGTCAACACGCCAAGCTTTGGCCAGAGACAGTGAATTCGCTTGTTAAAGTGTGAACGATGTGCTGCGACTACACCTCATTTATAAAAGTGTGAACAATGTGCTGCGACTAATCACATAGTAATAATCAAACTAAAAAGGGAGAGACGATGATAAGTAACAGGGCCGAACAATTATGGGGAAATGTACTCGATAATCTGTCTGTTCGAGTGAAACGACGCTTGCAACGCCGGACTGTCCAAATCGCGCTGAAGCGGGCCTACAGCACTTGGACTCCTTATCATTGGGAATGGGTCGACTACTTTTTCAACGAGCCATTTCTGACCCACCAGGTCACCCCCTACCTGATCGATTGCCTGGCAGATATGAAGCGTCCCGATCCCATGGAATTAGCAACTTTGTGGGCTGAACAAGTGACCTGGTTCGACAAAAAGATGAGACAAAGGCATATGGCCAAACTATTCCCGGCCGTTGCCCGCTTCCTGGACTGTCTAGAGACCGAGCTGCCTGCTTGACCCTTACTGACTATAAGTAGTTTATAAAAGGAGAACATAATGCAAAATTCTACTATGTCCCGGCGAGAACTGCTCGTCGCCGGCAGCGCCACCCTGGCGACGATGGCTCTGTTCAATACCCGCTTCGTTGTTGCCGCACCCTTACAGCCGGGCGACGAGGTCCTTCCCTGGCTGGATCAACCCGAGGAGAACCCTGTGCCTAAGGTCATTGACAACCAGCTGGTCTGGGAAGAGCTTGACTCATGGATCACCCCCAACGAGCAGTTCTTTGGCATTGCTCACTATGAATGGCCCGAAATTGACCCCAGCCAATGGCGGCTGAGTATTGCGGGCCGGGTGAAGCAGCCGCTCAGCTTGACTCTGGCTGATCTCAAGACTCGGCCCCGCCGGGAAGTAACCTTTACGATTGAATGTTCGGGCAATTCTGGCCTGCCCTTCTTTAACGGCGGTATCGGCAATGCCAAGTGGGCCGGAACGCCGCTCGCACCACTGTTGGAAGAAGCCGGGGTGTTGGAGGATGGCAGCGAAGTGGTCTTTGTTGGCACCGATAAGGGCGAAGAGACCGTACGTGAGACCAAGATGATCGAGCCTTTTGCCCGCAGTATGTCCCTGACCGATGCGATGCAGCCCGATAACCTGCTTTGTTACGAGATGAATGGCGAACCACTGCCGGCACGGAACGGAGCGCCGCTGCGGCTAATTGCGCCGGGCTGGTACGGCATTGCCAATGTCAAGTGGCTGCAACGGATCGAGATTTGGAATACCCGCCTGGCCAATCGCTTTATGGCTCGCGACTATGTCACCGTTCGCCAAACAGGGACCGAGGCCGAGCCGCTCTGGACGGAGTCTTTGGTAGGGCGAGCGCTGCTCAAGTCGGCACCGGCGCGAGTGATCCGCAATGGGGACAAATACCGGATTGAAGGGGCGGCCTGGGGAGCGCCAATTAGCTCGGTGGAGGTGAAGATCGATGAGGGATCCTGGCAGCGCGTCCAACTGGATCGCAGCCAACAGGCTGAAGATGCCTGGATTTTCTGGACCTTTAACTGGGCCGATCCGGCGCCCGGTGAACACACCGTCACGGCCCGCGCCGTGGATACCAGTGGTAATATTCAACCCACCCAGGATGACCCCTTGATTGCCAACAAGATCACCTACTGGGAGAGCAACGGGCAGATTACTCGGCGGGTAAACATTCCTGCCTAATCGCACTCAATAAGAGTGCAGTTCACCCTGGTAACTGTGGCAAATTGCCACTAATCGAGATGTGATATACAGACTAGAGACACATGAAGGAGTCTAAGATGCCACTTTATATGGATATTCACAAAAACGTGGAAGGATTAACCACTGCCGCGGTCACAGCGGCCCATCTGAAGGATCTTGAGGTTCAAGGAAAGTACGGGGTAAAGTACCTGAAGTATTGGTACGACGAAAGCACAGGTACCGTCTTTTGCCTGTGCGATGCCCCGAGCAGAGAAGCGGCTGAGGCTGTCCATCGTGAGGCGCATGGCGGCGTCGCCGATGAGATTATTGAGGTTAGGGAAGGTGAGTAGTTAGCGAGGAACTGTATCGGCGGATCGGCACACAAAAAGATGAGTAGCCTGATTTGTACCTGACCGCTTATTTCCGTGGACACCGATGGGCCGCCCAACGATAGGGTCAGATGCTCACGAGCGCCGCGAAGTAAGTCGTTTGCACGGAGGTGTTGGGCTACGCTAACCACAGACAACGACCCATTCACCCCCATCTTGCTTCACGGGAGAACCGCGCCGAGAAAGGTCAGGATGGCGCGATTAAATGGCTCCGGCCTTTGCAGCGGCGCGAAATGGCTTACGCCGCGTAAAAGGACAAATTCAGCGTCAGGGATGCTCTGAGCCAGATATTCGGCGTGGTCGCGCTGGATGAATTCATCCCCCTCAATGCGGACGATTGTCACGGGTACGCGGATCGCGGCCAACTCCTGTCTTGAGTAGTTGGGCTGGGTTCTTTGCATCAGGCCGACAGCCTCGGAAAAATCATCGAAGTCATCCGGTGTGGCCGAGAGATGGGCGTAGTCTTGCTTGTGGCGGTTGAAGCAGCGGCCGATTATCGGGGTGAAGACAAACTCCTTGGCGCCGCTCGGGTCCATATTGCAGCCAAAGAAGAATACACCGGCCACTTGAGCCGGGTTTTTTGAGGCCAGCACTGACGCGGTGCATGCCCCATCGCTCCAGCCCACCAGGCTGACCCTGGCTAGTTGCAATGCCCGCATCACGCTTGAAACATCGGAGGCCATCAGCTCATAGCTGTAAGGCCGGGCAGCGCGGGTACTGCGGCCATGACCCCGGCTATCCATCACGACGACCCGATAGCCCCAATTGCCGCTGTGGCCGAGGCCGCCGTGCAAGAGGATCACAGGCGGGCCGGAGCCGTAACTGGCATACCAGATGCGAGCACCTTCATTTTCGACATAGCCTTGCTCATCGGTGACCGGCAGTGGAGCGGACCCCTCGCGGATCGTGCTGGACTTTGAAAAGCAGCGGGTCGAGGTCCACCGGGCCGTCGATCTGGAAACCGGTCAGCCGGCCCAGGGCCTGCCCACGGCGGTTGACTTTGGGCTGACTGAAGTGATGACCGACTCCCAGGGCGATACCTGGGGAGACGGCTTTGGCAAAATTTTGAGTAAAGATTCCGAAGAGTTGAACCGGATCGATCGTCATCGCAATAAGTTGTACTCGGTCAGAAAAAAAGCCCGCCAGCACAAAGACCGGGCCAAAGCCCACCGGCTGCTTAAGTTCAACCTGGGCAAAAAGAAACAACGCCGCAAACGACGCAAGATGCGAGCTACCCTGGCCCGGGTCATCAATACCGCCATGAACCAATTCTGGCGCAAAAAACAACCCCGCGTGATCATTTACGAGAATTTACGCAATCTGGGCGGCAAGTTCAAGAACGCACGGCTCAGCCGCCTGGTTAGTTTGTGGACGAACGGTCTGATCAAAGACCGTTTAACCTTCAAGGCATCGCTGAGATGTTCTCAGCGTCAGCAGACCACGCCCGCCTACTCCAGCCAAAGGTGTCCCGAATGCGGCTTTATCCATCCCCGAAACCGCAAGAAGGATGTCTTTAAGTGCCTCTTTTGTCAGCACGGTGGTGCGAGTGATAGCGTGGCCGCATGGAACCTGTTGGAATTCGGTCTTGATCCTGAGTTTGCCTTTTGGATGCCTAAAGAGCAGGTCAAGGCCCTCCTGTTAAACAGGTTTCGTCGCCGCTTGGAGAACTGGGATTTCTCCTTTCCCCCGGAGCAGGCCAACCTGGCCGTATTAGCCGAGGTGGGATTGGAGAGCCCGACCATCTGTTCCGGACCAGACTTGAGACGGGTGACTGCTCAACCCCTGATGGATGGGGGCGAGGTCAAACAGTCACGCCGGACAAGAGCGAAACTTCTGTCTCCTCCACGGAGGAACAGAGCCAAATCTAAACGGTAGTTTTGTGTAGGTTTGGTGGAACAGAGCCGCTCGCCTTCCCTGTATCCTCACGGATGAACGCGGATGATCGTCTTCCCCGGGCGTCGTTCGGTCGAGTTGAAGGCGGCGACGGCATCGTCGAGGGCGGAGACGGTGCCGATGTTCGTGCGCAGCCGTCCGTCCCGCACTCGCTGAACGATCTCGCTCAGTTGGGCGCGATCGGATTCGACGACGAAGTCGACCGCCAAGCCGTCGGCGGGCCGCGCCTCGACCGGTCCGACGATGGACACGAGCGTTCCTCCGGCTCGAACCAGGCGCGCGGACCGCTTCCCGATGTCGCCGCCGATGAGATCGAACACGAGATCGACTCCGCCGACGTCTTCCAGAACCTCGTTGTCGAGGTCGACGAACTCGTTCGCGCCGAAGTCGAGCGCCTTCTGACGATCGGCGGCGCGTCCGGTGCCGATGACGTAGGCGCCCGCCAATCGTGCGAGTTGCGTCACCATCGACCCAACTGCGCCGGCCGCGCCGTGCGCGATGACGCTCTGTCCTGCCCGAAGGCGGCCGTGCTCGAACAGTCCCTGCCACGCAGTCAGGCCCGAGATCGGCAGGCTCGCGCCCACCGTGAAGTCGACGTCGCCCGGCAGCGGCGCGAGGTTGCGTGCTTCGACGGCCGCGTACTCGGCCAGGGTGCCGTCGCGATACCAGTCCGTGAGGCCGAACACCCGCTGTCCGACCGACAGTCCCGTCGTGCCATAACCGAGGGCGGTGACCACTCCGGCCAGCTCGTGCCCGGGGATCGAGGGCGTTCGGTCACGGTCGGGGCGATCGGTCCAGGTCGAAGGCCAACTCAGCTCAGTGTTAACGAATCCCGAGGCATAAACCTGAACGACAACGTCGTTGATCGATGGCTGCGGCTCGGGCCGCTCCACCAGCTTCGTCCCGGCCGTTCCCGCAGCCTGGTCCGTCACCACTATCGCCTTCATCTGTCACCTCCTTGGCTCGAATATGATTACTTATAGAATTAACATTTCATAGCAAATCATAGCATATATTTGATAACTTTTAGCGATGGTAGTACACTTGTTCTATTATGAAGCTGAGTGATTACGCTCGCAAGGCGGGCGTCTCCTACTATACCGACCGACACTGGTTTCACGCCGGTCAGATTTCCGGCTACCAGGCTCCCAGCGGCACGATCATTGTCACTGAAGGTGTTGAACCTGAAGTTCAAGTAGTGACCCCCCTCCCCCAACAAGTTACCGTTTACGGGCGGGTGTCGGCCGCTGAAAACAAAGCCAACCTGGAATCACAGATCCAGCGTTTGCTGGACGCTTCGCGTGTGCGGCCAGAGGCTATCAAGTCAGCCATATCGCCAAAGAAATTGGCTCCGGGGTCAACGACAGCCGGCCCAAGCTTTTGAAACTTTTGACGAACCCGGAGGTGAGCCTGATCGTGGTTGAGCATAAAGACCGGCTGACCCGGTTTGGGTTCAACTATATTGAGCAGTTGCTGGTGATGCAAGGTCGGCAGATCGAAGTCATCAACCAGGCCGACGCTTCGACCGTGCTCAGCGCAGGAAATGGTAAGGATGACTTAATTCAGGATTTTGCCAGCATTGTGACCTCCTTTTGTGCTCGACTATATGGACAGCGGCGTTGTAAACGCACTCCAAAAAGCGTCGCGGAACGGATCATCGCGGAGTTGCGGAACAATGAAGAAAGCGATCACCCATCTGAAGTTTGACCGGGCCAACGACCGCAAACGCCATAAGTTAGATGAGTTGTCGGTCGAGTATCTGCGGGTCGTACAGCGGTATATCAATTGGTTGATTGACCACCAGCAGCGCGAGCCGAAGCGTTATGCGCCCATTCCTGAAGCAGAAATCCCGACAGCCTTATCCGATCGCTGGCAGCGCTGTGGCTGGCAGCAGGCCTGCGGCATCGTTCAGTCCTGGTATTCTAATGAGCGAACGAATCGGCCCGTCTTGCATAACCTGTGCATTCAAGCGAATGCGAATGTGGTCAAGATCGAACCGCCTGAAAAGGCCAGCTCCTTCGATTTGTGGCTGCGCATTTCCACTCTGGACAAAGGTAAACCTGTCCTCATTCCCCTGACCTTGTATGGTCGGGCCCAGGAGACTCTGACCCAATTCCCCAAGTTGTGCAGCTCCGTTACCCTCAACTGTCGTGACGGCGAGTGGTACGCCACCCTGGTCGTCGAGAAGCGCGGACCCAAGGCCAAAACCAAAGAGGTCATTGGTCACGACATCGGCCTGGTCAATATCCTCTCCAATTCGACCGGTCAGCGGTATGGTCAGATCAGTCCTCAGTTACGCCAACGGGTCGAACATTCTCAGGCCAGATACCGCCGTAAGCAGAAACTCAATGCCTGCTTGAAGCGCAAAGGCTTGCCCACGGTCAACCTGAGCGACCAACGCACCGAAGCCTTTGCCCGTAATGAAATCGGACGAGCCCTCAATCAGATGCTCAACGAGTTCCCGGAACGTGCAGCCGCGGCCCTGGAGAAACTGAGCGTCAAGGATATGAAATTTAAATCTCGCCAAATGAACCGCGTTCTGCGAGCCGGGCAGTTAGGTTATATCCGTGACCGGCTCAAGTTCAAACTCGATGAACGCGGCATTCGCTACCGCAGCGTGCAGCCGGCTTATTCCAGCCAGGAATGCTCGCAATGCGGTTTTACTTTTTCGTTGAACCGCCGCACCCAGGCTGACTTTGAATGCCTCTGGTGTGGTTTTCGGACCCACGCGGACCACAATGCCTCGGTCGTCATCGCCGAACGTTTCGACGATGAGGCCCTCAACGCTCTGCCGTTCCGCGAGGTCCAAATGGAGTTGGCGCTGCGGTTCTTGCGTCAACTCCTGGGGGCTGGTAGGGCCTCCGCTGGGCTAGAACTGCAATCAGAAGTAACGATCTGGTTGCCGAGAGGTAAGGTGGTGGTGCCCGTGGGGCAGCCGCCACCGACAGTCAATCAGCCCAGTTAAGGTTGGCGCCCAAAGAGCAATATTTGCTAATACTTTGGGTAACTATTATATGTAGCGAGGAAGGTGCCAACCCACCTTCCGCTTGAAAAAAAATTTTTGCCTCTTTAACAGAATCATGAGCAATCCGCATGGTTACAAGGCTCAGGCTTCAGTTGCCACTCAGGCAGCCGTTTAATCGCGGCGCCGTAGCTCATTGAGCCACTTATTGAATTTATGTCGCCAATGGAGGGGGATTAGAAGAAAGAATCGAGAAAAAACTAAACAAAAGAAGAATTCGATAACTAAGCGAGATTAACCCAGATGTGTTCGACACGTATCCGGCGGTCAGTGCCGGTGCGGAAATTGCAATCTACGTGGGCATGACTGGAATGGGCGTTCACATAAAAAGAAGTGGTCAGCTTGATCCAAACGATGTCACTGGCCGAGACGCTCAAACTCTTGGATACAATGCGATGGTCGTCTACCCAATAGGCCGTACTGGAGTCGTGCCGGTGCTCGTCAACAATGGCCGTCACCTGCTCCCCATCCCAATAGTGCTGAAAGAGATCAAAGTGCAGTTTTAGCCGCAGTTCGGCGTGGGTAGAGGTGTACCAGTGATCGTGGGCACTAACGGCCACATCTCCCTGAAAATCAACGTGCGGTTCCACTAACAGCTCGCCGGCCCGGGGCGGAAAGTAATAAAACCAGAGGGTACAGTACTGGGGTGAGCCAGCCGTTGCCTCCCAGCCCCAGCCCTCACCGGTCTGATGGCTCTCAAAGTTGAATTCCCCCAAACCCAAGTTGAAGCCGCACGTTTCGGCGTTCCCCCACCCTTCCCACGCTGGTGGGAAAAGCCAGGTGTGCGAGCCAGCCTAGGCCGCCACTTGCTGCATCAGGATCGGCTCTTTACGTCCCCGCCGGGAAGGCGGAGGTTTGAGCTGACGAATTTCTTCGTGAGCGCGTTTAAGCTGTTGCGCTTCTTTGGCCTCTTCCTCCTCCAAGGCGCTGACGTTAATACCAGCCCGCTTGAGTTCTGCTTTGACCTGCTCATCAGTCCGCCCGGTACCTTTCATTATTCGCAGTTGGCGTTGGATTTCCTCAGCCTCATACTTCCAGTGAGCCTCGTCATCCTGGCGAAACTCTTGTAATTGAGCCTGAAACCGTTCTGGCATGATCTACCCCCTATTATTTTTGATTGCAGTCTAAAAGATGGCTGCGCTAATGATTTCTGCTGAGAAACCGTATAAGTGCAAGGCCATGGACAGATGAAGCCGGCGGTCCTGCTACCAATGGTTAAGATGTGTTCAACGGGAGCCAGGACTTACTTCCATTAGCGGTCATAAGTAACAAGAAAGGGGTTAAAGTTATGGGGGATAAAAGGGGTGACTGAATGGCGTACGCTTCAGGCAACAAAATAAAGGGTGTTTTATTACCGGCCAGTAGAAATGTCAGGGATTAAGGAGTGGATTGCTTGGCGAGCAGCAGCATCGAGTGGAAATCATAGTAATCACACAGCAGTTTTATTGTACCCCTCGGTTTGCGCCGAGGCAAATAATTGCCAGAAGAAATTGGTGAAAAGCTAAAATTTGTCACTTTCTCACCAAATAGTTCACTCTCTCGGATCTGGTCCAAGCCGATATAGGCATCGGAGAATCAAAGAAATTACCTTGGCCGGCCCTCTGGAAAGAATTGATAGGATTATGCAAATATATGATACTGTTGGCGAACTATCAAGGGCAGTTTTTACACAGTCTGGACATGACCGAGATTTCTAGCAACCACTCCACGTTGGTCATTTCACTCCTTCGCCTTGGCTTGCAGACCAAACTCAACTGCAAAAGCCTCGGCAAATCCAGCAAACACATCGCCTATAATCCGTTGTCCTTTTTCCACCGAAGCGCCAACAGCGGGTGCCAGAGCGCCGTTGCGGGTCACGACGTCGTCGGGGGTGGGAAAAACAGAGTATTTGGGATAGCGGGGGGCCGACTCGTCGGGTAATTTTGCCATATCCACGATGTCTGGACGCACCGCCAGCATCGCTGAGGTTTCTACTACGGCGGCGTGCTCAGGGTCCCATCCCGGAAATTTTCCATCAAAGATAGCGTCCAGAGTAGAATTCTCCACAAAATAACCCCAACTTGTCAGCAAGATTTTGCTCTCGCCTAACGCGCGTGCCCGCCGGGCCAGTTCAATGCCTTCGGTCAGGAAATGGTGATTTTCGAGATGGGAGTTAATCAGGACGATCCGCTGCACACCATGGCGCAGCAGTTCCTCCAGAATGTCGCGGACGGTATAGCTGAGCGCATCTGCACTTATCGAAGTCGTGCCTGGAAACTTGTCACCGCCACCGATGGTTGCCTGAGAACGGTAGCCATAGGTAAGTGGAGGTAAGACTATCGCAGGATACATCTCGGCTAATCGTAGCGCTATCTCATAACCCATCATATAATCAAAGCCCAGCGGTAGATGGGGGCCATGCTCCTCAATTGCCCCGGCTACCAGTAGGAAGATGTAATTATCTTGCACTCGCTGGGCAAACTCCTGCCAGGTGAGATGAGCCATCAAACGTTTATCCAGACCGATTGGGGTCATTATGATTCCTCCATTTTTGAACTGTATATGAGTTATGCAGTTGCGTAAAATAGCTGTAAAATTAAAGGATGAATGCACCCAAAGTCAACGAATACGATTACATTGATTTTCTGATCGGGACGCAGCAAGCCTATAGCTGCACAGAAGCAGCCCGAGTGCAACCAGACCAGGAAGCCGGACCGGCCCACGATGCAGTCACACGGTTGACCCAACGGCTATTACCAACAACCGACCGTTTGTGGCAAGAAGCCAAAGAGCAGGTTGATCTGACCAAAGGGATACTCATTGGCGACGACAGCACGCTGGACAAATGGTACAGCCGCAAAATCGAGTTGGTGACGCGGCATTGGTCTGGCAAACATAAACGGGTGGTGTTGGGTATCAATCTGGTGACCTTGTTATGGACCGATGGTGAACGCTACATTCCGATTGATTATCGCATTTACAACAAAACCCAAGATGGTTTGACCAAGAATGACCATTTTCGAGACATGTTACAAATTGCTTATGAGCGGGGCTTCCGACCCGAGTGTGTCTGTTTCGATAGCTGGTATGCCAGTTTGGCCAATCTGAAACTGGTCAATCGTCTTTTTGGCCGCTGGCTGACCCGGCTAGAGGCTGACCGCCTGGTCAATCCTGACAAAACGGGCAATCGGCCCCTGGCTTCAGTGAATGTGGCGGCAACCGGCACGGTCGTTCATCTGAAGGGCTATGGCTTCATCAAGGTATTCAAGATCGTGGTTACAGAAAATCACATTGAATACTGGGCGACCAACGACTTAACGATGACGGACCTAACCCGGCTCAAGTTTAGCCAATTCAGTTGGATGATCGAAACCTATCATCGCGGCATCAAACAATTTTGTGGCATTGAACGTTGTCAGGCTCGCTCGGCCACCGCGCAGCGCAATCATATTGAACTGGCCTTGCGTGCTTTTCTGCGTCTTGAGTTTCATTCTTTTGTTAAGGGCATCAGTTGGTTTGAGACCAAAACTTCCATCATTCGGGATGCGGTTCGGGCCTATTTAGCTCACCCAGCTTATGTCTTTTAAGCCAACTGCGTAACTCCTACTGTAATCAAACTAGGCCGATGATTCTGATCAATGCCCGCCTCGGCGGTAAGGCAGGCTGTAGGCTGCCGGCCAGGCTGTGCGCCCAACAGCAAAGATAATGGCCACAATTGTCAGGACATAAGGGATCATCAATGCAAATTGATAGGGTATGCCAATCCCTAAAGCCTGGACCCGAAGTTGGAACGCATCGGCCAGACCAAAGATCAGGGTCCCTAGCATCGTGCCCACAGGGGTCCACTTACCAAAGACAATCGCCGTATAAGCGATATAGCCACGTCCAGCGGTCATTCCTTCTTGGAAGATGGTTGTTTGCCCGAGCGATAGAAAAGCACCACTCAGCCCAGCCATCAGCCCGGCATATAGGATAGTAATGTACCGTATCCGAAAAGCATCTACACCGACCGTATCCCCGACTTGAGGGGACTCACCGACGGCCCGAATCTGTAATCCCCAAGTGGTCCGGAACATGATGAAGTGGGTGATCGGTACGGCGATGAAAGCCAGATAAACTAAGGGGGACTGGTTGAAAAGGATTTCCCCTCCCCAGGGAATTCGACTGAGGCCAGGTAGCGACCAGAGAGGCAAACCGTTGATTTCGGGGGTTCGGCTCATCGGTCCAAAGATCTGGCGAAAGATCAGACTGGTGGCCCCAAGGGCGCCCAGATTCAGGGCTACGCCGGTAACAATTTGATCGGTCCCAATATGCACTACAAACACGGCAAAAATGAGTGCTGCCAATAAAGCAGCGAACATTGCTGCCAAAACGCCCACCCAAGGGTTGCCGGAATAATAGGCTACGACGACACCGGTCATCGCGCCGATGAGCATCCATCCTTCGGTGGCAATGTTCAAAACACCAGCCCGCTCGCAAAAAATAGCGCCCATCGCGGTTAACAACAGGGGCGTAGTTAGCCGGACGGCGGCAGCATAAAACCCCGGTGAAGTCAAAATTTCAGCGAGTTGACTCAATAGCTCCATCATCTGTGACTCGTTCTACTGGGCTGGCTACTCCGGTTGTCTCCGCTAGGTGGCTGACTTTAATAGAGACAAACTCCGTGGCGCGCTCTTTGTACCACCATCTTCGACCATAGCGGATATGGTAGCTGGCCAAAATAAACAAAATAATGAGCGCCTGGATGATATACAAGAGAGTAACCGGAATGCCTACAGAGATCTGCATATTGTTGGACCCGGCCCGCAGTGCTCCGAAGAAGAAGCCCGCGACGAAGACCCCAAAGGGATGCAAAGCCCCAACCAGGGCGGCGGCAATTGAGTCATAGCCAGCGCCTTGCAAAAAGGTCTCCAACATCCGGTATTCACTCCCCAGCAGGTGAACTGCGCCAGCTAATCCTGCAATACTGCCACTCAGTAACATAGCGGTTAGCATCGTGCGGGCAACCGGGATACCGGCGGCTTCGGCGGCGCGGGGATTAACCCCAACATACCGGATCCTGAAGCCCAGGGTGGTCCGCCACAACAACCAATAGCCGAAGGCAATGATAACCAGGGCAAAGAAAAAGCCGAGATGTAACCTCAATTCGGGCCAAAGGAGCGGCAATCTAGCGCTTTCAGCCACTTCCGCTGTTTTAGCGTAAGCCTGACCAGGCTCTTGCAGAGGACCGCGCACAATCCAGCTTAAAAGGAGGGCGGCTACGAAATTCATTAGCAGCGAGACAATCACTTCGTTGATACCCCGAACCGCTTTCAGCCATCCCGGCAGAAAAGCCCAAGTCATCCCCCCTATGGCCCCGGCCGTCAGAGCCAAAATAAGGTGCAACCATGAGGGAAGCCCGATCACTTTGGTGCTAACCCAGGTGGCAAAGATCCCGCCCAATATAATCTGCCCTTCTACCCCAATATTGAAGATACCGGCCCGATAAGCAATGGTTACCCCAACTCCGCCAATGAGCAGCGGCAGCGCTTTGGTAATAGTGGTGCCCAGGGCTGAGACATTCCCGACCGCTCCATCGAACAGGGCGGCATAGGCTCCAAGAGGATTAACGCTCATAGCTGCTATCAAAATTGCATTGGCTAGAAGCGCCGCCAGGACTGCAATGAGCGGGGGGATCATTTTTTTGACCGATCTTAGCAATGTCGGGATCAAACGATGCCTCTAGCAGTTAAACCTAAGCCAGGATGAAAACATAAGTTTTGTGGTAAAATAGGACCGACCAAATCATAGGAAAAAGGAAGACAGAGGTCGGTCAGAATGATCCGTCCAGACTTTGCCAAATGGGGGCAAACGCCCCAAGACATCTTAAAACTGAGTGTGGAAGCGTCCCATCAACGAACCCGAGAACGCTTCCAGGCGCTATATATGATCGGAACCGGACAAAAGAACGCAACCCAGTGGGCCCAAGAAATAGGTCGTCAAAATGTAACGGTTCTCAACTGGGTCCATAGCTATAATGCGCAAGGGCCAGCCGGAGTAGCGTATCGCCATAGTGGCGGACGCACCCCCTTTTTGACCTGAGCCAACAAGCTGCCATCAGCGAAACGGTCAAAACCAGTCAACCCCTCGCGCACGCCTTGCCCGGTCACGGCTGGACCTTGAAGAAGTTACAACGATGGGTGGAACGCAAACTGGGCCGACCTGTCAGCCGAACGCTGCTGCGAAACCTGCTCAAAAGCAGTGGCTTAAGTTGGAAAAAGTGCAAGATACTGTTGGGTAAAGCGGATCCGCAAAAACGAGTTGCTTTTGTCAGGCAGTTTCAACAGCTTTTTGAACGGCTGTGCCAGGGTGAGATCCGGCTGGTTTATCTGGATGAGGCTCACTTTCATCAGGATTTAGACTTGGGTTATACCTGGGCGGTCAAAGGTAAAGTGACTTGGCGAACAAGCCACTGTCCGCCTTTAGCCGCTCGGCTGAACTGGTATGGCGCTTATGACTTTAGCGAAGGCCGTTGTTTCATCTGGCACGAAGGGGCTTGTAATAGCGAGCATACCATCAACTTTCTCAAACGGCTACAGCAGTGGCTCAATGAAACCAAGCGTCAAATCGTGATTATCTGGGATGGCGCCCCCTGGCATCGCAGTCGCCAGGTGATGACTGCGGCCACTGAACTGGGCATGCAGGTCATACCCCTGCCCGGCTATAGTCCTGACCTGAACCCGATTGAAGGGCTGTGGAAATGGATGCGGGAAGAGGTCCTGCAACATTACTGTCATCCCTCCTTACGAGAGTTGTTCCGAGATTGTCTGGCTTTTATTGACCGCATTAATCTTGATCCTGCCAAAGTCGTTTCACGACTTGGGCCCAAATTTGACCTCGATCCTGATTATGAAAAACTTCTGGTTTCATCCTGATTTGGGTTTAGTTCTTCCGAGATCAACCGGCTTCCGGCCATCATTAAACCGATCGTGTTAATATCTGCTGTTACCGTGGGCAAAATTCCCATCAATTCGCCCCGATACATGACCGCCACGCGATCGCTCAAAGCCAGGATTTCCTCAAGTTCAGTCGAAACCAGCAAAATCGCCGTACCCTTGGCTCGCTCCGCCAGCAAACGCTCGTACACCTGTTGGGTCACGCCAACATCCAGACCGCGTGTAGGCTGCGCTGCAATCACTACTTTAGGTTGATGGCCCAAGGCCGACGCCAGCACGACCCGTTGTTGATTGCCCCCTGACAAGGTATTAATGGGTGTCTGCGGCGATAAAGCACGGATGTTAAACTCAGTAATAGCTCGCCGGGCAAATTGCTGGATCGCAGCCGGATTGAGCTGCCCGAATCTCGAATAGGGAGATTGCTGAATATGGCTGGCTACCAAGTTTTCGGCAATGCTAAGCCCGGCCGCCTGTCCTCGATCAAGCCGATCACTTGGAATATGGGCTAACCCCATGCGCTGCCGCTCAGCCGGAGGATAATAATTGACACTTTGTCCGAACATGCGGATTTCACCTTCAAGGGCAGGGCGTAGACCACAAATAACCTCCTCCAGTTCCAGTTGACCATTACCATCTACGCCGGCCACACCTAAAATCTCACCGGCTCTCAATTCAAATGATAGACTGCGCAGAGCCGGAAGACCACGATCGCCAATTGCACTTAGATTTCGGACTTCAAGCGCTACAGGTCCTGGCCGGGTTGAAGGTTTAGGGAGATCCAAAACTACTTCACGACCCACCATCATATAGGCGAGTTCCTGTGGAGTTGTCTGGGCCGTTTCTGCACTGCCGACAACTCTGCCATCACGCAGCACTACCACGCGGTCGCTAACCAGCATGACCTCTTCTAGCTTATGGGAAATAAAGATAATCCCCAAGCCTCGTTGGGTCAGCCGGTGAAGTACGCCGATTAAATCTCTGACCTCACCGGGAGTCAAAACGGCAGTCGGTTCGTCCAAAATCAGCAGCCGGATATCCCGATAAAGGGCCTTCAGGATTTCGACCCGCTGCTGAACGCCAACCGGCAATTGCCAGACCATGCTGCGCGGCTCAATTTCTAAGCCAAATTCGGCGCTTAAAGCGTTAAGACGTTGCTCTACCCGATTAAGATCGAGCAACAAGCCCCGCGATGAACGTAGACCAAGGGCCACGTTCTCCATGACTGAGAGAACCGGGATCAGCATAAAATGCTGGTGGACCATGCCAATTCCCAGCTCAACCGCGGAACGGCTATCCGGTATTTTAATTTCCTTCCCCCGCCAGAAAATATGGCCTCCATCTGGATGATGGAGGCCATAGATG
Organism: Anaerolineae bacterium; assembly: GCA_023382535.1. The sequence continues at coordinate 84,576 of JAHDWA010000024.1, forward strand.
CAATTCATAAGGGTTGTCTTGCCGGCCCCATTTTCGCCGAGCAGCGCCAGCACTTCACCCTCATTGACATTCAGCGAAACATCAGCATTGGCCACAACACCGGGAAAGCTCTTGCGGATAGCTTCGACTCGCAACAATTCGCTCATCGCTGGTTAGTTAGAGATCGGTCCGGTTTGGTACGTCCGTCAACTTGCCATCAATATAATCTTTCAGCATCTTATCAACTTCCTGCTGAATTTCTTCGGGAACGTTGTTGCCACACCAGGCGATATACTGGGCGTTGTCTTTGACCCCATAAACCGAGTGGCCTGACTTTAGCTTACCGTTCTGGAACTCCTCGCCGGCAATACGCAGCAAAAAGCCGGGCAGCTGAACGACACTAACTAATGTGTACTTGGGTAAAAACTGGCACTGGTCGCCGGTCCAGCCCACAAACTTGACATCCTTTCCGTTTTCCTGGGCAGCGGTGATCGCTTCAAACACGCCCAGGTCACCTGAGCCGGCAACAGACAAAATCACGTCGGCCCCGGACTCAATTTGGGCCTGGGCCAGTTCTTTAGCTTTGGCCGGATCTTGCCAGCTACCGACATAGCTAATGGTCAAATCGACATTTGGGTTGACCTCTTTTGCCCCCTGGCTGTAAGCTTCGTAGTCGTAGGCGATCAGAGGCGACTCAGTTCCACCAATCCAGGCTAACTTGCCACTCTTGGTCATCGCCCCGGCAACTCGCCCTGCAAAATAGGCCATCTCACCCGTTACCCAGCCGTTAGAGCTAAAGTTGTCATCCGCCGTAGTATTGAGGTTAACATTAACCCATTGCGTTTTAGGGAATTCCTTGGATATTTTTACCATCGGATCCCCAAACAGCCAGCCCGGTCCAAAAACGAGATCGTACTCTTTCTGGCCGTATCCCCGGAGTAAATCCTCCATATCTTCGGTTTTTACATTATCGGTGTAAACAACTTCCCAACCGTATTTCTTAGAAAGCTCTTGCAAGGCTTCCCAACTTGAGGTATTCCAGCCAGTATCAGCCAAAGGTCCTTCTAATAATACAGCCGCTTTTGTGGGGGTGGTAGCTGCCGGAGCAGCAGTTGGGGCGGCGGCGCCACAGGCACTCATTATCAATGTGGTAACAATGATCATGAGCACTGTCGAAAAAGAAAGCAACCTACTCATAGTTATCCTCCATATTTCGTAACAGCCTCAACTTTGCCAAGCACCTCAGGCCAAACGTTTATGGGGGGTCAGCCCCTATACCTGGAGGCCAAAAGGTAAAAAACTAGCCAACCAGCTTCCTCCCTTCCCCTGACCTGGATCAGGATACTCCGAAAGAGAGCCCCATATCTTTCAGCCACTTTCGATAAGCAAGCGCTAAGCGATCAGAGCGCAAGTGGAGCTCCGCCTGTAAGTCTAAGGGGAGTAGTTCGGGCCGCTGCGATTCCACGATAGCAATATCTTGGGTAATAATCAGAGTCTGCCAGGCATAAAGATCTGCTTCAGAAACGTCATCTCGGCCTTTTATGGCTCCAAACAACCAGCCCACGCTCTTCTTTTCCTCAACAGGCGTGACAGCCAAGATGGAAGCAACAGTATCCTTAACAAAAGAGGCGATCAAGGGTCGAAAAACACGATAAGTATAGGAGACGGTGGCCCCCTTACCAGTTCCATCAGGATTTGGCTGCCAGATCCGAATGTCTTTAGCCATAAGGCCATCTGAAGTCACCTTTACTTCGTAGTCTTCAATTTCGGCACGCCCGGGTTCGCCCAACAAACCTCCATGCACAAATGGTAAGTGGGCGATATCAAGGAAATTCTCGATAGCGCGGGGAGCATGGGCCTTGAAGGGATGACCCGAGAGGATAGTCCGGTAGGCCGGATCATCCCACTCCGTCAAGAGGGGCAGATCATGCTCAGGATTTCCGAGTGAAACCCAAATCGCTCCATATTTCTCCCGAACTTTGTAGGGTTTAAGGCGGGCCTTAGCTGGGGGAACTTGATCAGGGTGAGCCGGAATGCGGATGCAGCGTCCTTCCGCATTGTAAGTCCAGCCGTGGTAAGGACAAACCACCGCTTCGCCTTCCACCTTGCCCAGTGAAAGCCGCGTCCCCCGGTGAATACACAGGTCCTGCCAGGCCAAAATCCGGCCATTCAAGCGCCACAGCACCAGGTCCTCTTCCAGCAAGCGCGTTGCGACAAGTTGTCCCTCGGCTACATCCTGGGATCGCGCGACCACGTGCCAATCGTTGATCAAAACATGGTCATTGATCATCTTCCCCCCTTGATTCTAAGCGGTCCCGAAGGTCATGCCCAACTTATTTAACCATTTTCGGTAAGCAATGGCCGTGCGATCCGACCGCAGATGGAGTTCAGCCTGTAAATCTAAGGGCAGAAGCTCGGGTCGCTGGGACTCGACGATTGGAATATCAGCGTAAATGATCGGATCATTGTAGTTCTTCACTTCTTCGGCTGTCGTCTCATAATTAACAGCAAAGTACATCCAGGCCGTACTTTCCATTTCCTGGTGAGGGGTAACTGGAAAGAAAATAGAGAGGCGATATCCGGCGTGAAATTCCTTGATGAAATAGGCACAGAGGGGACGGAAAGCGCGGAAGGTGTAAATGACAATACTTCCGCCTTGATCACTTCCATAAGGTCCCGGCTGATAGATGGAGATATCTTTGGCGATAATGCCGTCCGGCCCTACTTCTACTTCGTAATCCGGAATTTCCCCTCGCTGCGGATCCCCCAGTATTCCCGCATGGACAAAAGGGAGGTGGGCCATATCAAGAAAGTTTTCGATAGCGCGAGGGGCACTGGCATGGAGCGGACCATAAGGCCCACATAGCATCTTGTGATAGGTGGGATCATCCCACTCGGGGAAAGGAGGAATGTCTTTGTCTGGCTCACCCAACGAAACCCACACCAACTCGTAACGTTCCCGAACTTTGTAGGGTTTAAGGCGGGCCTTAGCTGGGGGAACTTGATCAGGGTGAGCCGGAATGCGGATGCAGCGTCCTTCCGCATTGTAAGTCCAGCCGTGGTAAGGACAAACCACCGCTTCGCCTTCCACCTTGCCCAGTGAAAGCCGCGTCCCCCGGTGAATACACAGGTCCTGCCAGGCCAAAATCCGGCCATTCAAGCGCCACAGCACCAGGTCCTCTTCCAGCAAGCGCGTTGCGACAAGTTGTCCCTCGGCTACATCCTGGGATCGCGCGACCACGTGCCAATCGTTGATCAAAACATGGTCATTGATCATCTTCCCCCTTTAATAGGTCGCAGGCGTATTGGCTACTAAAATTTCAACTTCTTTCTCTGTCACATTTTGCCAATGATGTGGAATATCGGATGGATAGTAGATAATATCGCCTTCTTTTAAATCATAAACTTGCTGCTCATTCACCGTTATCCGTACCGAGCCTCTAATGACATAGGTTAGCTCTTCACCGGGGTGGATATTGTCTGGGGTTGGTCCCGAATTTGGCAGAAGTCGCATCGTGAACATTTCGAGATTGCCTGGTGTTTTAATTAGGGGTGACTCGGTAACTCGACCCCCTTTATGATCGTACCAGCGACGCTCATCTCGACGAGTTACACTGACTCCAGGGGGAGTGCCGTTGATAAAAAAGGTAATGACAGGAACTCCCAGGGCTTCACTGATGGCTTTGAGATTGGTAACGTGGAGGTTAACATAACCATTCTCGATCTGGCTCAAATAAGAGTCAGAGAGACCGACCTGCTCTCCTAACCTCTTGAGAGTAAGTTTTTTTCGCTTTCGGATTTCACGAATTTGTTGACCAATTTGAATTGTCTCTTCATTAATTGGTTGCGATTTAGTCATTCTTTATAAGCGAGGTAAAAATTTGCTATTTTCAATCATAATACCCATAAGTTTCTACTTAGCAAATTATGAACCACCGAAAAGTCCCTTATGAATATGCTGGCACTGGGTTCACTAAATGGGACTAGAAAGGGTTAAGTATAGCCGGGTCTAATGTCCTGAATTCTAAAGATTTCCTCCCAAGAAAGGGGGTGATCAACAAGACCGAGCACCACCGCTGGGACTTGTTTGGTCGTAAAATGAGGCCGGATGAAGTTGTGTAACACCCAGTAGGCATCTAAACGCTTTTGCAAGGCTGGTTTCTCCTTAGAAGTCGTAAAAAAATAACTTCAGCAATTGATAAGGTATATACTTAATCCCAATGGTCCCGTCCCCAATAGGAGCGGGCATATTAGGGAGTAAGATGATTGACAAAGGATGCCGGAACCCCCACATCTGTCAATGGGCCAAGGGTGTCGAGCAGCCGAATAGTGCTACAGCTCAGTTGCATCAGCAGATTAACCAGTTGGCCGCGTTGCTCAATGAGAAAGACCGGCGACAATTTGTCGGGTTGTTGGCCCGGCAACTAGGTCGTGGCGGTGTGACCAGCATGGCAGAAGTAACCGGGCTGGACCGGAATACCATTCGTCGTGGCCAACAGAAAATTGCGGCGAGTGATTTCAGTGATTGGATGCGGCGTAAGGGAGGCGGTCGCCTCTTGACTGAAAAAAAGCCCCCGGATTGCTGAGTGCTTTGGAAGCCCTGCTGGCCGATGAAACAGCGGGGGTCCAATCTCTGGGTTGAAGTGGACCCATAAGTCGCTGCGCAAAATCAAAAAGGCTTTGGCTCCTGAGTATTCGATCAGCTTGCCAACGATTAGTCGCTTGCTGCAAGGACGTGACTATTCGTTGCGGGTCAATCACAAACGGGTGGCGGGCAAGCCATCGCCGGATCGGGATGTCCAGTTTCGCTATATTGTTCGTTGGCGACAGGCTTATCTGCGACGACAGTGGCCAGACCACGGTGTCTGGGAGCAAATGCATCAACATTTCGCCGATGACCCGGATATGGAACATCTGATCCTCGATAGCACCGTTATCCGGGCTCATCCTTGTGCGGCTGGCGCCTCAAAAAAAAGGTGGTCAGGCCGCTCAAGCCCTGGGACGCAGTCGGGGTGGTTTCAGCACCAAAATTCACGTCAGCGTAGATGGACTGGGCAACCCGTTGCGGTTCATCCTCACGACGGGACAACGACACGACATCATCCAAGCCGAAGCCCTGGTGCTTGATCTTGATTTCAAGCGCTTGATTGCCGACAAGTCCTATGATGCCGATGACTTCATCCGGCTGCTGGTCGAAGAGCTTAAAGCCGAAGCAGTCATTCCGCCCCGAGCCAGGCGTAAAGAGCAGCGGGATTATGATCTTCACCGGTACAAAGAACGCCATCTGGTGGAGTGTTTCATCAACAAAATCAAGCATTTTCGATGTATTTTCTCCCGGTTTGAGAAACTGGCGAGTCGTTATCTCAGTTTCTTGAGTTTCGTCGGTGCACTCATCTGGCTTCGTTGAAATGTCAACACAACCTAGCACCAAAGGTTACTAGCGTATCTTTATTCTGCGACAATCTTGAATGCACGAATTCATCAACGGCGATTCATTTTTGGATCGAGCCAATCCCTGAGTGCGTCACCCAGCAGGCTGAAAGCTAGAACAGTGTAGAAGATCGCCAATCCAGGGAAGGTTGCATAGTATCCATAGTCTATGATCCAGGCACGTCCTGTCGCGACCATACGGCCCCATTCTGGTGTAGGTTCCTGAGCACCCAGACCAATAAAACTTAGACTTGCTGTAAAGAGAACGGCATAGCCACTATCCATCGTCATTCGCACCAATAAAACCGGAAATACGCTCGGCAGGATATGACGCAACATGATACGTCTACTTGAAGCACCTATCGAACGGGCCGCTTCTACGTATGCTTCCTCACGAATTGCGAGTATCTGGCCCCGTGCCAGACGGGTATATATTGGCCACCAGACGATTGATACGGCGAATATTGCTGCCTCTAGGCTAGCGCCCACCGCAGCGGACACAGCCATAGCTAGCACTAGGCCGGGAAAGGCCATAAATACGTCCGCAATCCGCATGATAATTTCGTCTACCCAGCCGCCATAAAAGCCGGCCAGTGTACCGAGAGTTACACCAAGTCCAGCGGCGATTGTGACGACAATCACGGCTGCCCGCAAGGAAATGGGGGCTCCATGCAACACGCGGCTAAATATGTCACGCCCTACCTCATCTGTTCCAAACCAGTGATTTTTGCTGGGTCCTTCTAGCTTCTCAGCAAAGTTGAGGGTATAGGGATTATAGGGAGCCAATTGGGGACCTAAGATAGCCAGAAACACCAATCCGAGTACCATAATGGCTCCCAAGATGTCCAGGCCATGGCGACGCATTCTTAAGCCCAGACGGCGCTTGGTAGATTGCAGTTGCAGACTGTTGGAGAATTCTGTGAGTACGCTCAATGAGATGGCTACCTTTAATAACGGATGCGTGGATCCGCGAATGTGTAAAGTATATCCACGAGCAGACTGACAAGGACGAAAACCCCCGATAAGACTACAGCAACGCCAATGATTGCCTGAAAATCAACGTTCTGGATGCTTTGTACGGCATAGCGCCCCAGACCGGGCCATTGAAAAATGGCTTCTATCAGCACTGTTCCCCCCAGTGCGTACCCAAAATGGATTCCGGCAATGGTAATAATCGGTAGCGAGGCATTTTTTAAGGTGTGAAACATCAACACACGCCTTTGCGACAAACCTTTGGCATAAGCAGTCCGGATATGGTCTTGCCTCAGGACCTCCAACATGCTTGAGCGGGTTATACGGGCTAGTTCGGCCATTTGCACCAGAGCCAGGGCTGTAACTGGCAATATGAGGTGTAGCAGCACATCGGCAAGGATCTCGAATTGCAAGGAAAGTAGCGCATCAAGGGTGAACATGCCGGTGATATGAGGCGGGCTGGGCTGGTTAACACCGGTACGACCGCCGAAAGGCAGCCAGCCCAGCTTCCCATAAAAGAGGATCTGTAACACGAGGCCAAGCCAGAATACTGGCATGCCGACCCACAGGATGGACACCAGACGGATCACGATATCAGCGAGACGGCCGTGGAATACAGCTGAGAGGGTGCCAAGGGACACCCCGAATACCAATGACACCAAAGTAGCCGTGAGTGCCAATTCCAACGTTGCTGGGAATCGCTCTTTTATGTCATCCAATACGGGCCGACCGGTCAGAATCGACCGACCCAGGTTACCCCGTAGAAGACCTTTGAGGTATATCCAGTATTGTTCCCAAAGTGGGCGATCAAGCCCAAATTCCTTGCGAATAGATTCGATGATCTCCGCATTCGCCCCTTCTCCAGCAGCAATCATAGCTGGATCGGCTGGTATGAGATGGGTGATGACAAATACAACGAGGGTCATACCCAACGCAACAAAGACCATCCAAACGAGACGTCTGATGATATAAGCTTGCACAGTAGGATTCCATTTCAGGAAGCTACTCGCTCATAAAGACGAGTTTTTCACAGGAGCGGTACTCCATCTGTTTATGGGCCTAATCCGAGATATATGTTGTTGCTGATACTGGTGTGGTCGCATCGCTCGCGCAATAGTTAGCACAACGTGCACCTGGATCAGGAATTTCTGAATAAGTCAGGTCCCCACTTGTTTTTTTCGCGAAATCTCGATCAATTCCTCCAAATTCTCCCAAGCCTGTGATCGTGAATCGTCTTCTATTTCATTGAGGATTCGTTTCAGGGCGCGGTGGAGCGACATATCTAGCCCAGCTTTTTCTCCTTCCTCAATGAGTGGCGTAATCAGTGTTCCCTCCTCAGTACGCCGCTTGCGTATCACAATATCGTGCCATACACCAGAATGGACGTCCCACCAAAGCTCTGCATAGTCATCCATCATTTTCAACGCAGCCGTCCATTCTGCTTCGGTCTTGGGTAGCAGTAGGTCAGGATTTATACCTGCAACAGGCTCAATGGTCACTCCCTTTGCCAGAGCTACGGTTGCTGCCTCGCCGGCAATCTGCACAAACAGTCTGCGATGCTGGTCCGATTTAGTAATGGGTGGTCCCATCGTGGCATCTACCAGAGCGGTGGTAAATACTATGGAGCTTGATATCATCTTGCCCCAAATCCAACCCCATATATTGTCAGTAGGATGTACCTCATAGGCGTGGGAGAGTAGTCTTACCGTCTCTTCCACTCGTTTTGTGGGGCGACCATCCCATTCCCCCACATGAACCACACCGCGGTTGAGATATCGAACATGACCAGGTCCCATGTAGAATTGATGGGTGGCGATGCTGGTAGGCACCACCCTATTCTCTCCGATCTGTTCTCCAATCCACAAGGCACTATAACCGTTCTGTAGAGGTACTACGTAGCTGTTTGAATCTAAATATGGAAGGATTTCCTCTACGGCTTCCGAGGTATTGTGAGTCTTTACCGCCAGGATGACTATCTGGAGAGGACCTTCTAACTTATCCGGAGTAATAGCCCGAACCGGAACAGTAAATTCCTCCAAACCATCCAGATGTAGCCCATATTTCTGGATAGCATTAATGTGCTCAACTGCTGAATCAACAAGAGTAATATCCTCACCAGCCCGGGCCATGAACGCCGCTGTCACCCCCCCCATCGCTCCAGCCCCAATGATTGTCACATGCATCTTCAAAGACTCTCCTGTGATAGTGTTTTCATTTTGGCTCGTGCTAACTTTGTTAGGGTCGTGTCAACCTCAAGCTCGTTGTTGAGAAAACGCAACCCATAATTGTCCTCGGCCTCCTGTCTGCTTACATAGCCGTCATGGATATCCTCAAGTACAGCCTCTATTGGTCGCTCCCAAGGAGGGCCATAGCCTCCCCCACCCGCTGTAAAACAACGGATGAGTGTACCAGGGGTAATCGGCAGGTGATTTACCTTCTGCCACAGCTCTTCGGCTGGTCCATCAGGGTCTACAATGCAGCGGGCAGTTCGCCCAGCCGACCCACCATGTAAGCCCCAAGCAGGGGTTACTGTGCGTTCAAGCCATAGGCACAGGCGAGAGTCTGGGGCGAGGGGTACATATTCCTTTACCAGGGCTAATCCACCGCGAAATTTCCCTACGCCACCACTATCTGCCTCAAGTGCACGCCGAGTGACACGTAAAGGGTATTTTGCCTCCTCAACTTCAGCTGGCAGATTCAGCAAGTTTGCAGCCATATAGTTTACGGTTGCGTTCAGTCCATCGGCGCTGGGCAAAGCTCCCCAGCCAACGGCGCTGGCCTCTCCAGTAGTGAACATCTGCCCGTTGGGCATCCTGCCAACGATCATAAAATTCATCTGGTCTGCAGGCTGTCCTGCCGGTACGGCCCCAGGGAGTACCTGAGATAGTGCCTTCAAGATCAGTTCAATCATTAACCCCAGGGCAGGTGCATAGTATTGACAAGCCGCCGGTTCTTGGGCGGCGAAAATGCTAGCCAACGGAGCTGTGACTGTGAGGGCTCGAAAGTGCCCTCCATTGGGAGATTGATGTGGATTGATCAGAAACTTGTAAGCCAGGCGTGCAGCCGATAGCGTTTGGGCAAAGCCACAATTCGTACAACCTGGACGCTGTGGGCTTGATCCTGCTAAATCAACATCAAGGTTCGAGCCATGCACCGTGACCTTCACCTGAACATAGATCGGCTCCTTTGTGTGTCCATCACTGTCAAGGTATCCTTCGGCCATGTACTCCCCATCGGGAATAACTGTGATGGCCTGCCGGTCTGCTTGCTCCGCCTGAGTAAAGATCTCAGCCATTGCAGCCCGAACCGTCTCCAAGCCAAAACGGTGCAGAAGTTCCTGGTAGCGTTTCTCACCTGTCCGGCACGCAGCGATTTGTGCGCTCATATCCCCCATGATCGTACGCGGCATACGGCTATTGCGAACTAAAATGTCCAAAATGTCCTCGACGGGCTGTCCGGCGTTAAAAAGACGAATAGGGCCCAATCGAATGCCTTCCTGATAGATCTCGGTTGTGTCCGTTGAAACACCCGGGTCCTTGCCACCAATGTCTCGCCAATGAGCCTTTGTTGCCGCAAAGCCCACCAGTTCTCCTTCATGCAAAATGGGGGATACTACATTCACGTCACCGAGGTGGGAACCGACAAGGTATGAGTCATTCAGCGCATAAACATCTCCCTCTCGAAAGCCATCGGTTGAGAAGCGCTGCTTCACCAACTTAACAGCCTCATCAAGTGCCCCCAAAAAGAGGGGTAGGCCAGGTGCTTGCCCCAAGAGCTCGGCGTGTTCATTGAACAGAGCCACACTGCAATCTTTCATCTCATAAATTACAGGCGAGAACGCACTGCGGACGAGATTTGCATCCATCTCATCGGCAATGGCATTGAAGGCGTTGCGTATAATCTCAACGGTCACAGGGTTCAATTCTTGATGGTGATCTCGCCGGTGGTGAATTGGGATTGGTATATAATTAGACCTCATCACATCCTGTTGCCTTTCGGATGTTATAGTTATCGGTTCAATGGTGACCACACCTGGCCTCTGGCCGCATAATGGGTCCCAAGATTACAAGCATGAAGCCATTAAGTCTACTCTCAAGCGGAGCTTGCTCCCACGCAGAGCAAGCTCCGCAATCCTACAAAACTACTATTTTCCTTCAAGGAGGTACAGGTCAGGACGAAATGTCTCATGCCAGGTAGGGTCATACTTATATTCCTTGACCCAACTGCGACGTACAGAAAGTGCAGTCTCATTTACGAGCCAGATATGCGCGTGGTCCTCGAAAATACGCTGCTGGAGCGCTTTATAGGCCTCTTCACGTTCTTTCTCGTCGAGGCTGAAACGTGCCGTGTCCAACAAGGCATCGGTTTCCTCATCACCATAGAATTGGCGATTCCAGCCAACTACCTGCTGAGAAGTGTGATACACCGGCCACAGAACCGCATCGGGGTCCGGGTATGCGGGAAAGCTATTAATGGCCATTAGCTGGATTGGGTTGTCGGGGTTTGCCCCACGAGCTGCAATCTGTGACCAGGGCATCTCGACGATGTTGAGCTTGACCCCAATTTCAGCCAGATTCTGCTGGAATATTTGAGCAGTTCCAACCCAGGGTGTGTAGCCCGTGATGACGAGCATTTCCAGCTCAAGGTTATTCCGTTCCGGGCTATCCGGGGGGAAGCCGGCCTCAGCCAATAAGGCACTCGCCTGCTCCAGGTCTTGAGTATAGATGGGTAGGGTATCATCATGATACTTCATGTTTATGGGGATAGGACCTTGGGCTTGTACAGCAAGCCCCTGGAATACTCCATCAATCAGCGCCTGATAATCAAATGCCAAAGAAAGAGCCTTGCGCACCCGCACATCATCAAGCGGTGGAACAACCATTGACATCATCAAGTTCATACCCTTAAAGCTCTCGAATTTTTCGATAGTGATGTCAGGATTGGTCTCAAAGGTTGGAAGCATGTCCACCACAGGAAACCCAAGAGCATCAATCTCGCCGTTCTCCAACAACAGTTGGTCGGTCGCCCGCTCTGCAATGTACAACACCGTAAACCGTTCCACGTCTCTTGGACGTTCCGGATCCCAATAGTTGGGATTCTTCACCACCGACAGCTTGACGCCGTGTTCCCACTCCTCGAACACGAAAGGGCCAGAGCCAGCATCATGGTCATACATCCATTTTTCAGCCCAGGGGTCATCCTCAGTGGCATGCTCTTTGACCACTTTGCTGTTGACGATAAACACGCGCGGGAGCATGGATAGGAAAGGCCCCAAGGGTTTTTCTACCGTGACGGTAACCGTTCTATCATCCACAACTTCAGCCCCTTTGTAGACCCCACCCAGGTATATGGCTGCTCCCTTTTGCATACCATTGAGTCGGTCAAAGGAGTAGACCACGTCCTCAGGTGTTAAGGGTGAGCCATCAGCAAAATTTAGACCTTCCCGCAGGGTGAAGGTCCATTCGAGACCATCATCAGACACTTCCCAAGACTCGGCGAGCTGACCCTCAACCTCAGTAGTGCCATATTTGAACCCCACCAGGGCCTCGTAAACCACTCTCATAAAGGCCAAACAATCTGTGGTTACACATACATGAGGATCAAAACTTGTCACATCGGTGGATACCCATGAAACGGTGAAATTCTTGGACGTGGTACTTTTTGCCGTCTCCGCCTCAACCTGCTTTTCTTCAACCGTGGCTTCGGCCTCTGGCTCCTCCTCTGCTACCTGGGCTTCAGTCGCCGGCTCTTCCTCTTGAACAGGAGCAGGTTCCGGCGCTGTCGCGGCACCGCACGCGCTAACCATTAGGACCATAATAACTGCCAATCCAACAAATTTGATCCAACGATAGTTCTTCATTGCTTATCCTCCTGATCCTTATTAAATTACTTTACGGTCTTGTACATGTTTCAATAGATCCGAATTATAGAAAAACCGATTTGATGCCCTTGTTCAAGTCTCGCAGTTTCACAGCGATTTTTGAGGCAAACGATTAACGACAACGGTCCCTTCCTTTAAAACCAACTTGACTTCCCGTAGAACCGAGATGTTATTCAACGGATTCTGTTCCACAGCAATTAGATCGGCCAGCTTGCCGACCTCTACCGTACCAAGGCTGTCGGCCACGCCACACATCTCGGCGGGTCGGCGAGTGGAAGCAATCAGAGCTTGTGCCGGTGACATCCCCGCCTTGACCACCCACTCAATCTCCGGGATAGCCGTTTCGGCGATGGGATTGAGATCAGCGCCATTTACGATCTTGACCCCCGCTTTGAGCGCCGTTTCAAACGAGCGCCGATGCAGCTCTGCCCCGGCCAAAGCCCGCTGGATCGAGTATTCCGGCCACTCCCAGCGGCGCATGTAGGCTTCATCTTGGGTGACGGACAGGGTCGGGCAGTAGTAGACGCCGTGTTCAGCCATTAACTCACATACCTCCGCATCAAGCTCGTAACCGTGCTCAATGCAATCCAGACCAGCCCTCAGTCCGATTTTAGCTGCTTCCGAGCAGCCGGTATGAGCCGTGACCTTCAGCCCTTTGTTATGAGCCACATCACAGGCCGCCTTGATCTCTTCAAACGACATCTGCACTTCATACATGCTCTCGCGTGTACCGGCGATTCCTCCCGTGATAAACAGTTTGATCCAATCTACGCCCAACTTGATACACTGGCGTGCCGCCTTGCGTATCTCCTCAGGCCCATCGGCCTCAAATAAATCCTCAATATAGAGCGATTTCACCCGGCCGTTCGCAGCATGGCCGCCGGTTACGCGAATGGCCGGCCCCGCGCAAAAGAGCCGTGGCCCCAGCAAGCGCTTATCGCCGTACCCTTTTTGCCATAGACCCGCCGGTTGGCGATTGGCGTAAGTTTCGCGCAGCGCCACGTCAATAAAGTTTGCCTCGGAGGCAGCCCGCAGCGCCGTCACGCCCACATGTAGTGCCGCTACCGTGTTGCGAACTGCCAGGAGCGTGCGCTCCGCTTCAGTCTGAAAATTAAGGATGCGCTGCGGGTCGGGAGTCATTCCCGCGGGATGACAATGCACATCCCACAGGCCGGGCAACAGGTAAGCACCAGCTAGGTCAATCACGTTGGCCTCTGAATCGGGTCTGAAAGCTGACGGGTCAATGCTGGCAATTCTACCGTGTTCAACTGCTATAGTTGCCGCAACCGGTTGAAGAGTGTCGCTGGCGCAATCAATCACCAAACAATTGGCCAGGTATAGTTTCATCACAATCTCCTATGAAAATACTTGAGAAAAGCAAACAATCATTTCTGTTCCAAATGTTCACCCTTGAAGTGTGTGCTAGTTCCTGCCAACTCTTAATTGAGGCTTGGTTCAACTCCAGCTAAACAATGACCAGCTCCAGGATATCTCAATCCTTCATTTCATAGATGATGGGTGAGAAAGCGCTGCGAGCCAAGTCGGTGCTCATCTCCAAGGCAATAGAATTGAGGGCGGTGCGTTAGATTTCAACTGTAATCGGGTCAGGCATCCTCATCCTGCCGAGTAATTATGATATTACCGTAAGCGTCTACTACAGCCTGATAGCCTGGGGGCATCACTGTAGTGCAGGAAGCCTCTTCAATGATGGCCGGTCCCCTAAAAACATTACCCGGCTGCAGATCAACCCGGTGAAAGACCTGGGTTTCCAGGAGTTGGCGGCCAAAGATGACTTGCCGTTGCTGAGATGAGGTAAGCAGGCGGCTGCCCCTCACTTCTGGTACAACCGCCGCTTGCTGGCCCAGTCGCCCCACCGCGCTCACCCGCAGATTGACAAACTCAATGGCCTCTTCTGGATTGCTGTGGCCATAGCGGTTTTGATAAGCAGCATGAAACTTCTCCGGCAAAGCCGCGTAGAGAGGAGGATCTACTTTTTCTGGCAACGAAATATTCACAAAATACTCCTGCCCCACGTAGCGCATATCGGCGGTTCGGCCAAACTCCATTGCCGCTTTGTCCACCCGCTCGGCCTTTAGAATTTCCCGCCCTTCGGCCTCCAACTCTCTAAAAACGTTTTCTACTTCCCCCAAGGCGACGCCAGCCACATGCCGGTAGAAGTTGCGTACCAAGTCGTGCCGGATGTCGGTGTGAAGCATGCCCCAAGCCGAAAAGGTTCCCGGCGAGAAAGGAATGACCACCCGCGGAATACTCAACTCTGCAGCCAGGAAAACGGCATGCACCGGCCCGGCCCCCCCAAAAGCAACCAGGGTAAATTGACGGGGATCAATACCCCGCTCTACTGTAATCGCTCGTATGGCGTTAGCCATTTTGGCGTTGACGATGTCAATGATTCCCTCGGCCAGCGCTTCGACCGTCAGGTCGAGGGTCTCGGCCAGACCGACCAGAGCTTGCCGGGCGGCTTCCAGGTTAAGTTGCATCTCCCCGTTCAGGAAGTTAGCCGGGTCAATTCGGCCCAAGACGACGTTGGCATCGGTCACAGTCGGCTCGGTTCCACCCCGATCATAGCAGGCCGGACCCGGTTCCGCCCCGGCGCTCTGAGGCCCCACCCGGACTCCACCTGCTTCCAGCCAAGCAATTGAGCCGCCGCCCGCCCCAATGGTATGGATGTTGACAATCGGCATCAGCGCCGGAAAACCTTCTAGATAAGTTTCCGAGGTGACATCCGGCTGACCATTGATGACTAGGCTGACGTCAAAGCTGGTGCCGCCCATATCAATGCAGAGCAGATGATTGCTGTCAAGTTGCTCGCGCAAACCGACGCCGCCCATTGTGCCACCCACCGGCCCGGAAAAAAGCGACTGAATGGGATGGCGCCGGGCGGCGGCGGCGGTCATAATTCCGCCGTTGGACTGCATAATGTGCAGACCACTATGCAAGCCAGCTTCAGTGCCTTTTGCCTCCAGGCGAGCCAGGTAGCGCTCAACAATCGAAGCGACGTAAGCATTGAGCACCGTGGTGCTGGTGCGTTCATATTCACGCCATTCGCGGGCCACTTGATGCGAGAGGGAGACGGAAACTTCGGGCAGCCGCCGACGCAGAGCCTCGGCCACACGCAGTTCATGCTCGGGGTTAGCATAGGCATGGAGCAAACACACTGCCACTGAACCATAATCACCAGTAGCAATCTGTTCGACAATCTCAGCCAAGTGCTCGTCATTAAGAGGGGTTAAGATCGAGCCATCAAAAAGGGTTCGCTCTTGCAGTTCATAAATATGACGGCGGCGCACCAGAGGGGTGGGCTTGCGGTAGAACAGGTTATACATGTCGGGGCGATTGGCTCGACCAATTTCATAGACATCGCGGAAACCAGCCGTGGTAATCAAGGCGACATGTGCTCCCTTGCGCTCCAAAAAAGCGTTCAATCCAGCGGTAGTCCCGTGGACGAAAAAGTCAATCGCTGCAAAGTCGGGTGTTAAACGGCCCACTCCGTTGAAAATCCCCACCGATAAATCCTGGGGGGTAGAGGGCACTTTGCTGGTGTGAACAGCTCCGGTGTTAGCGTCAATGGCTACAACATCGGTAAAAGTCCCCCCAATATCTATAGCAACACGATAGTGGGTCATGTAATCGAATACGCCTCCTTGCATCTTGATATAGGGTACAGCTTTGTTAGGGAGAGAAAATGACAAAAAAGTTTTATGGGGAAAGTTAAGGGATCATCAACGAAATCAATAATCCGACAGATATCTAATTGATCTTGAAAATGAAATCATTTTTGGAACTGTACGCCTCGGATTATAGGAAAGCTATCGATATTGACAAGAGCCGAACAGGGTCAACTTCTGATACATCAGTATCATTCACTATTAGATGTGTTGCGAAATAACGAAAAAAAGGGTATGGTCAATCAGAAATGAGAAAAATTAGGAACTCACAGGTAAAACCGATGCTGAATATCAATCGTGCTCTGCGCTCTGACCGCTTGATGAAAGCCCTAACCGGCATGACAGTGGCCGAATTTGAACGCTTGCTGCCAATTTTCACGGCTGCCTTGCAGAAAAATCAGGTGAAAGCCAAGAAAGAAAGGAAACGGGCCATCGGGGGTGGGCGCCAGCATACCTTAAAGAGCCCCACCGACAAGTTATTCTTCATTCTGCTGTACCTAAAATGTTATCCAACCTTTGATTTGGCCGGTTTATTGTATGACGTTGACCGTTCGCAAACCCAACGCTGGGTGAAAGCCCTGTTAGCGGTGCTGGAGGAAGGGTTAGGGTGGCAACTCGTGTTGCCTGAACGGCGGATTGGCTCTCTGGAAGAATTCATCCAGCGCTTTCCCGCGATTAAAGATGTTTTTGTCGATGGCACTGAACGACCGGTCCAACGTCCCCAGCACACCAAAGCGCAACAGGAACACTATTCAGGCAAGCACAAAGACCATACCCTCAAGAACCTGATTATGAGTGATGAAGACACGCGCATTTTATGTCTGACCCAGACCAAACCAGGGGCTCGCCAAGATTACTTTCGGTTCAAGCAAGCGGGTTTCGGGGAGGTCATCCCAGACGATGTCGGCGTCTGGGTCGACTTGGGCTTTTTGGGCATCGTCAAGGACTATCCCTACCTCCGGGTGGTCATCCCCCACAAAAGCAGCAAAAATCATTCCTTGACCCCGCAGCAAAAGGCCGAAAACCGGGTCATTAGTGCTCTGCGCATTTGTATTGAACACGCGATCGCTGGCGTTAAGCGGTTCCGTTGCCTGACTGACCCTTATCGCAACAAGGGGGTCGTTTTGGCTGACAAGTTTATGGTAATTGCTTGTGGCCTTTGGAATTATCACCTCCTGCCCGCCTAATGGCTCAACGATATGATTTTTCCTGGCCTAACGTTTTATCCTTATTTCGCAACACGTCTATTAATTGCTTCAATGGTGCCGCTCCAAAATTAATTTTGACTAATGCCAAAATTGATACTATTCGGGTCTCCAATTTGACCCGCTTGTACCCTGTGCAGTTTTTCCACTGTTGATATATTACTTTACAAAACGTTAACGTAGCAGTTGTGCACTCAGGCGCAAGATCGTGAAAAAGTCAGAATTTAACAACTTTTCAAATGCACCGATTTCTCCATAATTCAGTCAAGTCACGACGAACAGGGAGAAATCGGAATGCCCTTAACAGATGAATCTGAGCCAGAACTGGTTTGCCAACGGACCCACCACGCGATGTTAATTGCGTGAGGGCGCTTTGCCCGCCATCTGCACTTGAGCCAGCGGCTGCGGACCGCCGTAAAGGTCGACCGACATCAAGATGCCATTCCCGGTGGCGATCTGGTGCTTGAATTCGGGTTGGCCTCGCTGGCCGGCTATGAATACTTACGCGACTTGAACCTGGGTTCACACCCGTTAGTCAAAGACCAGGCTGTCGCCGATGCCTGGGATCTGGAGTTTGGACACTACACCACCGTTAGTCGTTTTTTGTACGACCTGCCTGATGAGGCGGTCAACCAGATCCAAGCTGAATTGGAAGCAATCCAGCGACCTTATCTGCACCAAGCAGTGCATGAGTTGCTGTGCCAGCAAGAGTACCTGACCTTGTGTGGCGACCTGACCGGGCGGCCGGTGAGTGACTATAGTTGGACCTATCCGCCCGATGCCGTGTTTGGCTATATGGCCAATCAGGTGCGCAAAGGACATCAGGTGGCCCTGGTCACGCTCAAGGGCTGCCAGCGGCGGATCCACGTGGCCGCATTTCATTACGCCGGTGATACCGTTTCGAGTGCCTGCTTGCGCCAGATGGTCCAAGAGACCGAAGCGCGGTTGGGCTGTCGTCCCCGGCGACGGGTTGAGTTAGTGCGGCAGCGGCTCGAGATGCTGGAGGCCAAGATCAAGGCCAAACAAGCCTGGGTTGAAGCGCAACAAACCCAGCTCCGCCAGCAACTTGAGCGCCAAATCCGGCTGGGGGACCGGCTGCGGGCCATCCGGCAAGAAATTGCCGACCTGGAGGCCCAGCGACCCGATAAGCCGCTCCGGCCTCACGCCCGCTTGAGCCAAGTTTATCGCCACAAAACCAGTCAGGAACGCCAACTTCAGTCGGCTTTGGCGCTGGAAAGCCAGGCGCGACAGGTCTTGGCTCGGCACCAAGCTCACCTGGCTGAACTGCAAGCCCACCGAGAGGAGCTGATCCAGTGGTTAGCCCAGTTGGAACAGGATAATCAGTGCCTGACCTGCCCGGTACGCATCCGGTGGTTATTGGATGGCGGCTTTGGCGATGCGGCCAATGTCACCTACTTGATTGAACTGGGCTATGAGCTTTACACCACCGCTCATAACGGCAAGACCACGCAGAGCTTACTCCATCAGCTTGAACCTGACGCCGTCTGGACCCAGGTCGGCGCTCGAACCCAGGCCATTGAATTGAACCAAGCGCAAGCCTTTGGTGCTTGTCCTTACCCGGTCCGGTTGACTTTGCTGCGCTGGCAAGCCGACGAGACGATCAAACAGACGACCTTGGTTTCATTTAGTGAGGGTGAACCTTTACCGATCACGGCTGTCTTTCCCACTTATCACCAGCGCCAGGACATCGAAGCCGGGATCAAGCAGGGCAAGGGGACCCCTTCGGCTTGACCAAACTGCGCGTCCGCTCAGCAGCGGGTCTGCGCCTGTTAGAGCAGTTTGCCCTGGTCTTTTGGCCCAATTTCATCCAGTGGGCAGCGGCTTGGTTGAGAAACCAGGTCCACAATGATAATGAGCGCTTCAGCCAGCTCTTGCAGCAGGTCCGACCTCAAGTTCGCGTGGCGGCCAAGACCCCCGCCTGGGTCTTGACCAATCCTGATGGACAACTGTTGCAATTCGATCCAGATGGCCCTTTGGCCGGGGTCAAAATTAATCTGGATGGTCCCTTCGCCTACCAATGTCCGATGCCCTTATTCCAGACCGGGCAGCAATTCTGGCCCATTTCATCTGTATCTGTTAAAGAACGTCTGGCAACGATCGTTGCCAGTGAAAATTTACATCCGAACGCTAACGTTTTGGTGGCCTTAGATAGTTCTTAGTCAGCCCGAAATCTTGTCAATTGATGACTTTTTCAACGACTCGCTGTCTGAGTGCGCAACCACTACGTAAACTCTTCTGGCCCTGCTTTACCGATAAACAAACTTTGGGCGGCGACGGCGGATTAAAACCACTACCGATTACACACTGACGTCGCCTACGTTTTTACACAGTCTGGCGGCTTGTTAGGCGGCACCACGTCGCTCGCAAACAGGCGATAGCGGAGTCCGTGCTTATCGTCCGGTAGGCTCGAACAACTCAATCGGATTGCCGTCAGGATCTTCCACCTGAATCTGCTTGCCGCCAGGACCGACTTCCATCTCATTGCGAAAGCGCACTCCCTGGTTCTTGAGTTCACTAATACGTGCAGGCAAGTCCTTCACTTGCAGGACCACCCGGTTCCATCCGCCGGGCTCTTGCTGTCGGCCATCGGGCATAGGCCGAGAGCCGGACGCCCCAGGACCACTGAGGATGAGTTTGAGATTGCCGATTGAAACCTGTCCGAAAGCAGGCAAGTTTTGCTCGTCCACATTGAATCCCAGTGTTTGGGTATAGAAGGAAATCGAGCGCTGAACATCTTTGACCTGATATCTAACGCCCCAAAGCCCTAGCACGAAGGGTTGTTTCTTTGTCGAATCCATCGTGGTTTCCTTGCTCTCCATAGAAACGATTCTCCTTTCTTGTATCTCTCTGTGCCGCCTAACGGCTTGCGTTACCCGCTGGTGGGTGGGACGAGATAACGTTATTTTGACGGAACTAACTCAAGCCACACAAACTGCCTGAAAACGCGCAGACTCCCACCAGTCGGGTGCACGCTGTGTTGGGCGGATTGTGAATTCAAGGAGTCTGTCCGATGTGGAACCTCACGATTATGGCAAGATAACGCCATCTCCAAAATCAAATTGTAGACCGCTGCCTTTCATCTTTTTCATAAATAAATCATCCATTTGTTGGCTTTGTTCGGCGCTGAAGTGATTTCGCCAATCACCAATATCTCCTTTGCGGAAATGCTTTGGCTTATCCGCTTTTTGGAGAATCCAGTCAAAGTTTGTGGTCTCGTTCGATGTCATGGATTGGAAACTGCTCAAAATGACAACCGTTTCAATTAATCGTGAATCCGCTTGAATGTCCAGAAAAGATGCGAGTTTTGCGACATTGCCAGCGTGGTCATGTTTCATATCCTCATACTTCATAAACAGGATGTTCTTATCCTTTTGGCTGGCTTGCCACCAAGGCAGCACGTGGTCAAAGTATGGACCGAATCCAACGTCGCTATGAAGAAAAAGTTGAAAGTGTTCATCCCAAGAGCCTTCATAGCCGCCTTTGCTTTGGTTGTGAAAATAAGTTGAGATTGCCACGTCCTTTGGGTTGCGTGCCACATAAACAATTTTTGCGGTTGTGTTGTCGATGTGAGGCATGAGCGGAGAAGGTAAATGACTCGTGAACAGGCGGCGTTGCGGCATGGTCTTCAAAAATTCGATCATGCCATTGGGGCGATGAGGTAATGTCTCTAGCCAGGGCACAGCGTCCGTGAGGCGTTGCTCACCTTGCTCGCCTTTGTTCACTAAAAGATGCACCATTTGTTCCGTCCAAGTCGTGCCTGAACGCGGGTATGTGACTATAAAAACATCGCCATCCTCTACAACGAATTCTTTTTTGATCAGATCCATATCGGCTTGTGAAATAAAAATTGGAAACTTGATCTGCCCGCCGTTGCCATCTCTCACCAAATTTGATTGCATTTCTGCCATGGCTGGATACTCCTCTAAACTTTGCATTGTTTTTACTCTAACACTAATGGATTATATGGTTCGATTTCCATTCGCTATTTTTCTAACTGCTATGCATTTTGTTCGCCAGTCGCCCAACGCTTGAAATCACGCGATTGCGGGCCAGCGATGTTCGCCGCGATTACCCATTTCTTTGCTGGCGCGTAACCGTTGTAAAAACGAAGGGTAGCAATTCGCGTACATTGATTTGTTAGGCCGCTTTTCAGGATTTCAGGCGACAACATACTCAGTATATTATCTCGCTCGAAACACCAGGCAGGAAGCTAAAGAAATTGGATTAGGTTAATCCGCTTCATCCAATTTCTTGACTGCATCCAGGTTGAAGCCCTTGATCACCAGCCAGGCTCCCATCACAAGTTCCTGCGGTGCCAACACCATTTGTAAATAAAACCCATAGCCAGTATCCAGGTGGAAAAAATGCAACAGGGCGTAAGCAGAATAGGGGACCACGCCGACCAGGCCCCAGATGGTCAACCAGCGGGGAATCAGTCGGGTGCGGTAGAAGGAGATGTATAAACACGTAGCCCCAATCAGAAACACGATAGTACCGACCGGGGCAAGGAGGTCTTGGAATTGATACAAAACATTGCCCATGGACTGCAAAGTCGCCGAATCAGCCCCAGCGGCAACATATTCGTTGCCAAGCGCGACCAGCGTCAAAATGGCGAGGGTCGCAGTAAAATACCAGGTTCCCTCCAGCGCCCCGCGGAAAAGCAACATGCCCAGCGCCAGTTCTTCGCTATCTTTTCTGAAGATCGGATAGAGGAATATCGTCATCGCCGCCAGCGAGATCCCCATCATGAGTATAAAAAATGCACCCTTAGTAAGCTGGGACGAATTGGCGGCAACGAGACCCAGCATATCCACACCTTCAAGCGGTTTGGCGATCACGAGCGAGGAAAGCACTTCGCCGCCAACGATTGCACTCGTAACCCCAAAGACCGTCCCCAGGAAGTAAAGAGCGCCTGCCATTACTGCATTCATTCTGTAAGTTTTAATTTTGTCTCCTACCCGAAAAAACTACATTTTCCAACACCATGCCTGCCAGATAATCACCAAGCATAGCGACCATCTCTTCATTTGGAACACGAATAATAAACCTTGTATACGATATTTAATAGTTTTCTTCTTCAATAGCCTTGCTCGCATCGCGCCCAAGCTTAAGTTGTGGCGATTGCGGGTTAGCGAAGTTACCAACACTCACCCGTATGCTTGTGGCCGAGACTACTTCCAATTTAAGCCGCGATAGCAATTCGCCACCAACGATTTGTTAGGGGCAAAAAGCTAAGAAGCTCCAATGCCACAGCTACATTATCTCACGACCACCTCAAAAACCCAGGTGACTCTTGCCTTTACGAGTCGTCATCACCTATCCAACTGTCGTAGCCGTCTTCAAGCATGTGGTAACGCCCATGCGCCCAATCATAGAAACTCTGCCACGTGTTCAGAACCGTCTGGGTCCCTTCAACTTTCACCTTAACGCCCGCTTCTACAAGGCGACGTATCTCCCGCAGCTTACTGACCAAGATTCCCCAGCCAGTAGGACGTTGCCCAAGGACTCCCATATCTTCCCTTTCCTCATACAACGCATCCAATTCCTTGAGCCTTTCAATCGTGAGGATGTGTTCTTTGATGGGAATACGTATGTTGATGCCGCTTTCGTTGAGCGCGAGCGTAAAGGTCTCATTCCTTTCGAACAGCTTGGCAATAAATGCATCCTTGAAACCAAACCACGGCGTTGGCCAGCCATGAGACTTAGCCCAGCCTTTTAGCTCTTTGAGGTTGGGCAATTGGATTTGCGTTCTACCTTGACGATGCAACTGGCTCACTTCGGAAAAACTATGATCTTCTGGGGGTACCCTTTGCTTTGCCCAAGAAGGGATGTCATGTCTCATTTCAATTGTTTCCATCTCATTAAACCCTCTAACCATAGTCCTCAGTCAGCCTGAAAAGCAGAGCCGGCTGCACGGAGAAATCTCAAAGCCCTTAACTTTGAAGTAGCGGGAAACTCGCCTATTTTTTTATCAGGCATCCCGATAATATCACATTTCCCTCGCAAAATCCAGAGTTATCGGGAAACCGTCATAAAGTTTTATCAGGATTGCTTAACTTGGTGGCCTGCGTTTTGGCCTTGGCACGAGAATACGCGATTAAATCCTATAAACTGAGCCAAGGAGAGGGGCGTTAGCCCCTGATTTATCCCCCCAAGGGGGATACGGAAGCCTATAAGCGACGAAAAAAAGAAGCCTTCCACGTGGAAGGCTTCTTTTGGTGTGAATAGTATTACAGCGCAATGTTGAGCACGGCTGAGAGACCGAGCTGAGCCAGTTTAGATTTACGATGAGACAGATAAGCGGCATGATTGCGTTTTTGATAGTAGCGGACCAAGCGCAGGGCGGCAGGGGCGTCGAAAACGGGTTTGGGCAAAACGCTGGTGAGCAAGAGCCGGACCTGGTAAATGGTCAAAGCCGGAGCGAAGTTCTTGAATTGGACTCTCAAGCGAACCAGGAAATGATGGGCCAAGGCCACAAGCAACAAATGGTGATGCCAACCCAACCAACTGCGAGTTTCATAATGGTCGAACCCGATTTCGCCTTTGCCTTCTTCAAAGATGATTTCGACGGGCCAACGCATGCCGCTGAGCCGAACCAGGTCCAGCAAGGGGGTGTTGGCTGGCGCGTTGCTGAAGTAGAACTTGAGTTCAGTGGGGTCGTCGAGATTGCGGCGGATGACCAACCAGAGTTGTGGGCCAGGCAACCCACCTCGGCTTTCGACAACGCGCAGGAAAGCGAAATCACAGACCATCGGCCCTTTACTGCCTTCCTTGATCGTGTCCTGGCTCCAGGCGGAGGCAGGAATTTGAGCGACCAGGGTCTGCACAGAGAGGGCTTTGTCGCTCGGCTGGCACAAACGCAGCCGGGTGGGACGACGCCCACGACCTTTCCAGGCCGGGACATGGACTTCGGGGCGTTTGAGCCACACCTGGGTGGTGCTTTTGATCTCGGTGAAGTACCATTTGCCCAAAGCGGCAACCCCCTCCCGAAAAGTGGGCGAATCCCCATACAATTCATCGGCAGCAACCCACTCAAACAACAAAGGTGTCTCAAGTTGTTCGTTACGTTTGAGGGCGGCTTGCAACAGCGCCAGCCCAATTTCTGGTTTGGTTTGGTAGCTCAGGTCGGCGGGTACGCCACAAGCCTGACGGCGTTGGGCATGGGCGTCATCAAACCATTCATCGGGCATAAACAGTTGACTGTCCACCAGGGTGTAGCCTTTACGACTGACGTAGCCCAAATGAACGCCAACCTGCGAATTGGCCACCTTCCCGACCGAACCGCAATACTGCGCCGCTACCCCCACCGAATCCTGACCTTGTTTGACCACACCCGACTCGTCAATCAACATCACCCCATCCCCTTCTCCCAACGTTTCGGCCACCAACCCCTGATGGATCATCACCGCTGCTTCCTTCAGCCACGGACTTTGACCGACAAAATGCTGCATATCCCGCACATTTTGTCCCAACTCCAAAGCCATCCGTTCCACTGTCTTGCGCTGGGTTGGACCCAACAGCCCTTGCAGGTACACCTTGCCCCAGCGCCATTGTTCCCGCCGACGAAAGGCTGGCTCAAACAGACCCGCATAATCATCCAACTCTTCTACAAACTGCTCTATATCTTGGTCCCTCAAGTTGCACTCCGGCGCTGGACATGTCTCAACAATCTGAAACTCAGTTATAATTCCCTTGGGCATGATATTTTCTCCTTCCCACTTGGCTCGTGGTTGGAGAAACATATCATGCCTTTGTCTTTTTGGTTATCTGGTTACCAACATTGCGCTGTAATAATAGTGGGTGGTACGGAACTATCGGAGGCTTAGAAGCCCAAGCGAGCGAAGGCCGCAGCGCGCTTGTTCTCGGCTTTGACGGCGGCTTTGCACTTGTCGTTGGCTTTCTCAGCCGCAATGACTTCGTGCAGTTTCACGCCTTCGAGTCTGTAGCCAGCGGGCAGGGAAGTGCCGGTGACGGTCAGGACGATATCCTCGACCTGGGCGCTGTAGCCGTAGCGGATAATGGTCGGTTGCTCGCCAACGGTCAGATTCCGTTTGCGGAACACAAAGACGATGTTGCCGGAGGCTTCTTCCTGAGCAATCTCGTTGTTCCAATCGGCGTCAGCGACCAGGGGGATATGGGGTTGCTTCCTTGAGGAAGGGCTGGGAGGATGGTCACTGGCATCTGAGCAGGAAATGACAAAGAGGCGGACAGATTCCTCAGGGTGTTGGTCTGCGAGCATGTCGGTGTGGTCAGGTGGTAGTATAATCAGGTCCTTCCCTGGGGAAGAAGGACTGGCGCATAGGCTGCCTAAGTGGCAATTTCTATTTCTCATTATCTCTCCAAGCGGAAATTCAAGGCTTTTGGTATAATCTACTAAAAATCTTTCTGGAGTTCGTATGGCTGAATTATTTGAACCAACTCTTTGGCATAAAGATGAAGCTTTAGGACACTTTTTCGCTACCCTACACCAGCAGGAGGAAGACGAAGGAAAGGATAGGGGGTAAAGCCAACTGGAATAGGTTTATCAAGTTTAAGTAAATAGTTGAGCCATTGACGGCCAATGGTAAAAATACTGCGGTCACGGCGGTCAGTACGGTCAACCCATTTGGCCTGGCCCCACATCAGGGCGACTGAACCTAAGAAACAGAGCCACAAATAGGCCAAAGCTACAGCCAGCATCAGCCGGGAGAGGCGTTCAGGATGACGTAGTCGACTGGTTTGAAAATCGAAACCGTGGCCCTTCATATCGCCAAACAAAGGTTCAATCCAAGGACGTTTGCGATACCAATAACGGGCCTCTTCGCACAGGTCAAAGTTGGTGACCAAAGGGACAGACCGCTGATGGCGTTCATCCCAGACTAGCAGGATATTGACCGGACCAAAAGGGGCAGTCTGGGTCAGATAAACTTGTTCCAACCAAATAATCTGACCGGGCTGAAGTTCAAAGGTATCAAGCCGCTGCCACTCGTCCTCATACCAGATGGTCGTGTCAGCGGCAATCCGCAAGACATAGGGCCAGTTTTGGTGGGTCAAATAAGTCAACAGGGCCGTGTTTCCAAATTCGCCATCTCCGACCACCACCACCTTGGCTTGTTGGGGCAACCATTGGGCCACATACTCCAGCAATTCGACCTGGCTTTGACCGGTGGTGCGCCCTCGTTTCCCCTCACCAGCTTGCCAAGCCAAAGGCAATGCCCGCCGTTGATAGCCCAGAGCCACGGTCAGCAAGTGCGCATTCACTCCCGCCGCCGTGGTATCCAGAACCAACAGCATGGTGGCTTGACTGACAGCTTGCACAAAAGGTTGGATGATCGGCTCATAAATCTCCCGTTCCTGAACCTGCTCATCTTTGGCCCAGCGCCGTTGCCGTTGCGCCAGACTGGTATCTTGGGCTTTGATGGGCATCTCAGCCGCCAAAGCGTGTTGGGTTAAATCTTTGGCGCCTGGAATGGCACTGACCAGTAAACTTAAATTGACCATTTGACTATTATGTTTGGCCCATTGTTCCGGCAAAATTTGACGCAGGCTCTGACTTACGCCATCATATCGGCGGCGACTGTCGCTCATTTTAGCCCTCCTTGGTAGATTTGGTCGTCTTTCCTTGGAGGCTATTTTAGCTCAGTCGCCTTCTCTATTCGAACTCCTACCCTGTAGGGTAACGAACTTAAAATTAAGAACAAGTGTTCTTAGCCACCGTCTGGAACCGAAATGGCTACCGTCAAAAACAAACGCTCCAAACGAAAGAAAAACTTGCCCTCTCCTGATGAACCTCAACCGGTCCAACTGGTCGAACAGCACCTCGTCCGCCAGGGCGATTTTTATTTCGACCGGATTGACCAAGCCGCTTTCACCGCTAAAAATTTGTACAACAAAATAAATTACTCCGTCCGCCAGGCTTACATTTTTGAACATCGCTACATTAGCTATGGCGGTACTTATCATCTCGTTAAAAATTCAGCCGAATATCGTGCTTTACCCCGCAAAGTCTCCAATCAGGTTCTGCTCCAAGTAGACCACGACTGGCAAGCTTTCTTTGGTGCAATGAAGGCCTGGCGGGAAGACCCCTCCAAGTTCCTGGGGCGACCTCGCTTGCCTAGTTACAAGCACAAGACCCAAGGCCGCAACCTGCTGGTCTATGAGGCCGGAGCCATTGGCAAAAAGGCGCTCAAGGAAGGGCTAGTCAAACCCTCCCAACTGGGCATCCTGATCTCTACGCACCAAAAGAACGTCAACCAGGTGCGGGTCGTCCCCCGCAAGAACTGTTACGTGATCGAAGTCGTTTACACGGTCATTCCTCAAAAGGCCGAGGGGCTGCGGGATGACCTGTATGCCGGGCTTGATGTCGGCGTTAATAACCTGGCGGCTCTAACCTCAAACAAAGAGGGCTTTCGCCCTCATCTTGTTAACGGGAGACCGCTTAAGGCGATTAACCAGTGGTATCATAAAGCCCGAGCTTATTTTCAAAGCTTGCTGCCCGCCGGTCAGTATTTGTCCCAGCGAATTATTGACGTGACCAACAAGCGCAACCGGCAGATCAAACACTACCTGCACGTGGCCAGTAAACGCATCATCGACCTGCTGGTGGCCGAAGGCATTGGCGCGCTGGTGATCGGTAAAAACAAGCACTGGAAACAAAAGGTCGAGTTGGGCAAACAAAACAACCAAAATTTCGTCTCCATTCCATTGGCCCAGTTCATCAAAATGCTGAGCTACAAGGCCAAACTGGCCGGTATCCGGGTTATCGAGCAAGAAGAGGCGTATACTTCCAAATGCTCGTTTCTCGATCTTGAACCGATTGGCAAGCAAAAAATCTATCGAGGCCAGCGGGTTGAGCGCGGGCTGTTTCAGGCCGGTGATGGGCGGTTGATCAATGCCGATGTCAACGGTTCATACAACATCCTGCGCAAGGCGATCCCGGAGGCCTTCAAGAATGGTCTGGCTGGGATCATCCTTCATCCAGTTCGGTTATTCCTGGAGTATCCGCATAAGGCCTGCCAAGGATACCGAAAGGGACCCAAAAAGAAACCTCAAACGCCTTTTGGCAATGGGGTAGGGGCGCCGCAGTTCGTCCCATCAGTCGTCGCCCTCGGGCGCTATGAACAGCTACTGGCATAAAACACCATTAGTCTGGTTACTGTTAGATTGGTACTCGTAAGCCGGTTTAAAGCCAAACTCCAGGGAGAAGCTCTGGACTTCGCGGGCGATCCAGAGGGTTGCCCTGGGGGGAGTGTGCCGGTCAGGGTGATAACGCCTTCAAAGTCGGTAGCTGTCCAGTTGGTCAAATCTACTGGGCTAGAAGAAACGTTGATAAGTTGGAATGCCTCATCCGGCTCGCCGGAAAGGTAAGTGTCGTAGTAAATGGCATTGATAAGGATGGTCGAGGAGGCCGAGGGTGATAGGGAGCAGAGCCAGGAACAGTCTGGCCAGTATGGGGACTAAAAGTTTTAACAGGTGCTTTTGCTGCATTTTATATCTCATGGGTTTGCTATAACTGCCAGGTTGTCAATTGCAACCAGAATCATAACCTCAAGCGAGGTAAGGAGTTAGGTAGGCTGACCGAAGTCATAGTCCTATTTCCTGCTCAAACTCCTTAAGCATCGGCTGTAATCGCTTCATAATTTCGAGAAGAGTCTGCCGATCTAGGTAAGGCCAAATTGTATGAAACGTGGCTCCATCTGCGGTCTCAAAAAAGATCATTTCACAATCATCCGCCGGCAGTACCCTGGTTATTTTCATTCTGCCAACGTGGTGCATCAGCATAAAGATTTGGTACACAAAAACAGCATTATCAGGGACCGGCAGTTTTTTCAGATACGCCTCATATCTTTCCAGTTCAGGTGGAAGTTCTCTCATAACCAACCCTCACCTTTAGCTACCCGCTCCACGACTGCTGTAATAAGCGCCGGCCATTTGGCATCAAGGCTCAGATCGTCCCACTCGAAGCCGGCAGCCCGAAGTGTATTACGGGTCCATAAGCCCAGGCCAAAATGCTGCCTGGCCAGCCAGGTCGGGTCATTCTGATGGGTGTAGACTTCCCACAATATTTCAAGGGAGACTTGAGTCCGCAGGTAATTGATGGCTTCTTTTTCAATGTGACTGAAGGTCAACGGAAATCCTCCTATTGAACGAACCTGGCTGGGCACCGAGTAAAGCGGTGACGGCAGCGACGAAGTTCGAGGTTATCAGGCATTGTCTCCTGCCCTGCTCTTACGCCCCGCAGTGGTACACCTCACGTTGGGTGGCGATTGGCGAGGCAAAGAGCGGATAAACTTCTCAAACCGGTCAGTAGCCAGCAAACCGATCCCTTGGCCTGGTCCTCCAAAGGGATGAAGCGCCTCCCAAACTGCTCATGTTCCAAATGCCCCCGTCATCCCATCAAAATTGGAGCAAGAATTAGTACCAGAACCATCAGGCAGACTGCAAGGTATCTTCTCCCACACTTAATTGTATTTTCACCCACCGGACAGGGGTAGAGTCGGTTTCGGCGCAGGTATGCCCAGCTTTTCTTCCATTTTCTTCTTGAGTTCTTCGGCCAATGGCGCGGCCTCGACGTTTTCCAGGCCCCAGGGAGGTTTAGCCCTGAATCCGATGAAGGGCGTAGTGTTGGTGTAAAAAATTACCTCGACCCCGCTCAATGCAATTCCCAGATCAGCAGCTACTCCAACAGCTGTTCCCACCAGCATCACGGCAGCCTGGGTTGTCTCTTCCTGGGTTGGGGGAACGGTGGGAATTTCGTAGACCAAGACAAGACCCGTGTTATCCGGGAACAGGGCGGTTGGCTTTTTCATAAACAGGTTGATGATCGCCTGGCGACCGGCGTCGGGAATGGTATCATCCACGGTGAGCCGGTGATAGACTTCGTTTACGAAGGCCCGGTCAGGAGGCATAACGGCTGAAGGAATAGGTGTTGGGACCTTTGGAGGCGTTGCGTTTGAGACGGGGCGGCTAGTGGAGCAGGATAGGAGGACGGTTATGGCAAAGATGGCTAGTACGGGTTTCATCAGGTCTCCCATTGTTAACAACTCAAGTATCGAATATGATCATTCATTTCGTTAGCAGCTTTTAACCACTATAGGCATCCTTTTGCCAAAAATCAGATTTAGTAGTACATTTGTTCTATGAAGAAGTCCGTCCTGCCTGAAAATACCGTCCGGCTGGTCGAACAGCACCGCATCTACCCCGCTGACCCGCGCTATGCGGTCATTGATACCGCCTCTTTTGCTTCCAAAAATCTCTACAACCTGACCAATTATCACATGCGTCAGCACTTCTTTGAGACGGGGCACATCCTGTCGTACGAGACCCTTTATCACCGGCTCAAAGGGACAGACGCCTTTTTGGCTCTGCCTCAAAAAGTCAGCCAACAGACCGTCTTGCAGGTTGCCCGGGCCTGGACGGCCTTTCGCGAGGCTCGAAAGGCCTACCGCAAAGACCCGTCCAAGTTTTTGGGACCACCCCGTATTCCTCGGTATAAGCCCAAACAGACCGGTCGAGCTGTGCTGACTTACACCGATCAGGCCATCAGCCGGTCACCTGAAGCGCAGGGCTTGATTATCCCCTCCGGCCTGGCGATTGAGGTACCAACAAAACAGCGTCAGGTGCGTCAGGTGCGGATTGTCCCCCGCCCTGGTTACTGTGTAGTCGAAGTGGTTTACCTGGTTCACGTTCCCTCCAATCCCGATCTCAACCCGGCCTGGATGGCCGGTCTGGACATCGGAGTGGATGCTTTGGCGACGATAGCTGCAAATAAGTCAGGCTTTCAGCCTTTCATTATTAACGGTCGCCCGCTCAAAGCCGACAACCAGTTCTACAACAAGCGTAAAGCTGAGTTGCAAGCCTGTCTCCCGGCGAATTGCCATACTTCGGCCCGGATTCATCGTCTGGGTCGGATTCGTAACGGTCGGATCAACCACTATCTCCACGTCGCCAGTTGGCGGATTGTGGACCGATTGGTCGCCGAGAGGATTAGCACCTTGGTCATTGGCAAAAACAACTTCTGGAAGCAGGAAGCTAAACTGGGCGACCGTAACAACCAGAACTTCGTCCAACTGCCCCACGCCCGCTTTATCCAGATGCTGACCTACAAGGCCCAACTCGCCGGGATTAAGGTCATTTGTCAGGAAGAGGCGTACACGAGCAAATGCTCCTTCCTAGACCTGGAAACCATCAGCAAGCATGCAGTCTACCTTGGTAAGCGGATCACCCGGAGCTTGTTCCGGGCCGCAGATGGGCGGATTATTCACGCCGATGTCAATGCGGCTTACAACTTGATCAGAAAGGCACTGCCGGCGGCGTTTGCCCACGGCCTCCAGGGTGTAGTAGTTCGCCCCTTGCGATTAACCGTCGCATAAAGTATAAAAAGCGGAAATGTCACATTTGCTAACGTTTCTGCTAACTATTGTAGGCTGCACTGAGCTGCCGCTTATCCTCAAGCAAGCCGACATAGTTACGCCCCTACTTGATACGTTTGACCTGCACGTCAGAGTCGCTTTGGATATACTCTGGCGGTTGAGACAAACCCAGACCACTTCTTCCCCTGATGAACGTCCGATAGACTCGCATAACCGCCAAGTGAAGGCCGCACTCCCTTAACCTTAATCCTCAAACCATTTCAGAATCCGCAACGCTCGTAAGGTGTTCCAGCGGCTCGGCTGGCCGACCGTCTCCATTTCAAA
Source organism: Anaerolineae bacterium (assembly GCA_023382535.1). The sequence continues at coordinate 116,425 of JAHDWA010000024.1, forward strand.
GAAGGTACGGCCCGAATGCCGATTTTGCAGCGGCCAGGCGCCATCCGCCTTTTGTTTCTGTTTGACCAGCGCAAGGGCTTCACCCATTCGCTCGTCATAAGGGAAACGGCGCTCTTGAAGATAGTCTAGCGCCCGCATAATGTCATAGGACCAGCGAGGGGGGAAGGAAAAGCGGGTCATTCGGGGATCAACAACTGCACCGGTGCGGTGCGAGCGAAATAAGCGATGGCATAACAGAAATTCAACGCCGCGCTGCTGGCTCTCACCGACAGGGGCTGAAGAATGCCGTTTGTCATATTCGGCCAGCCCCTCCAGCACGCTGATGGTGGTGTGAAATGAACTGTGGGTCGCCCCATCGTACGATTGGCAGTTCCAGCCGCCATCCGGCATTTGTTGTTCCAGCAGGTGCTCGACCAGCCGCTCGAGCCGCTCATCCTCGAACGCAAAGTAGGTCAGGATAGACAATACCATCCCGGTCACACAGGTTTCGCTGTGCTTGAACGAAAAGTAGTTGATGCCGCCATCGTGGTAAAAGCCCCTGTCCAGGAGTAAACAGCACGCCTTGAGCCCCTGGGGGTGATTGGGCGACAGGCCCAACTGGCGCAGCAGGAGCATGGTGTAGGTGGTCGAGGTCCACTTGGGGTTGTACAGACCGCCGGCCCACAAGCCCGACGGTTCCTGGTAGCTGAGCAGCCTGGCGCCCCAGCCTTGAAACGCCACCTGTTCGCGCTCACCCTGGACGATCGTTTCATCGGCCTCGGTCAGATCGAGCAGGGTTTGCCAGCGGATGGCTGGGTCGCCCTCTAACAGCCAGGTTAAGATAGAGTCATCGGTCACTTCCCTCCACCTCCGGTTATTCGGTCGCTCCGACTGACTTGAGCCACTCCACCACTTCATGTTGTTCCCTCTTCGGCCAACATTAAAGCTGTCTTGCTGTAGAAACCCGGCGCGCCTGTACCACGAATCGATTCATCGGCGCCGGCCTGGATCAGGATGCAGGCGATCTTGATGTGGCCATTGATGATGGCTAACATCAAGGCGGTCAAATTGTACTTGGCGGTGGTATTCAGGGCTGCCCCTTGCTCGACCAGGAGGCGTACCAGCTCAACCTGTCCTGTTCGGGCAGCATTCATCAAAGCCGTTTGCCCGTAACGATCCCTGGCATTGATGTCTGCGCCGGCCTCAAGCAGGTAGCGCACCTGTTCAACATCACCCTGCTGGGTTGCCGCTTGCCAGGCCTTGTTCATATTGACAAGATAGCACAACTGGCTTATTTTTGAAATCAGCGTCCCTGATTTGTTGATCGAAAAGCAGGAGATGAAAGAAAGGATGGCCCAAATCGCTTGGCTGACAATAGCCGAAAAGGAAATAGGCCGGCGATAGACCGGCTCAATTCAATGTTCTAGTACGTTGAAAGAATCTAATGCTGTTGTCTTAAGCGTCGTCCCTGCCCCTGGCAACTGGGGAGTAACGAAAGCACCCTCGTTGACGGTGGTCGGCTCCTCAAAACAATCCCGCAGCCAGGGAATGAATTCTAGCATGGAACAGGCCGGATGAGCCAGGGCCAGGTGGAGGTGTACCTGCATCATATCGCCGATGTGGGGTACCACCGGCAGGCACTGAGCCAGGGCCAGATCGGCTACCTGCTGCCACTCGGTGATGCCAGCCAGCCGCACGGCATCAGCCTGCACAAAATGGACAGCCCCCGCCTGAATGAAATTGCGAAAATCATCGAGGGTATAGAGCTGCTCGCCTAAAGCAATAGGCGTTGCCAGGTGACGAGCCAGAGCAGCGTGCCCCCCCACATCGTCGTACCAGAGCGGTTCCTCAAACCAGTAGACTTCATAATCGGCAAAGTGGCGACCGATATGCAGCGCGGTGGGCAGGTTCCAGCGACCATTGGCATCCACCATTAACTTGGTCCGGGGGCCAATAGCCCGGCGCACCGCCTCAAGCCGTTCCAGGTCGTCATAAGGATTGGGGCTACCCACCTTGATTTTAACGCCCTGATAGCCTTGTTCCTCCACCAACTGGCGGCAGTCGGCCACCAGTTGCTCCCGTGACCAGTTCAGCCAGCCCCCGTCGGTGTTGTAGCCCTCGATCTTTTTTGAGGCGCTGCCGCCCAGCAACTGCCATAACGGCACTCCGGCCGCTTTGGCTTTCAGATCCCACAGCGCGATGTCTACCGCGCTCAGGGCTAAATGGGTAATCCCACTGCGGCCCACCCATTGCAAAGGGGGAAAGTGATACAGTTTCCGCCAGAGGTGCTGCACTTCCAGTGGGTTTTCGCCAAGCAGCAGGGGGCCATAAGTATGAGCAATGCAATCAGTGATGAGGCGATCGGTGGGCAGGTGAGCATGGGTGCCGGTGTAACCATATCCCGACAGCCCGGCATCGGTATAGAGAATGACGCCCGGCGCGCCCCAATGCGTTACCTGGTGGGTGCTATCGGCAATCTGGCTGCGGGTGACCGGTACATGGAGAATAAAAGGTTCAACCCCGGTGATTTTCATACCGATGCTCCCCCTCTTTCCCCTATAGTTTAGCGGCTGAGTCGACATCCAAATAAAGCCGGGCGTGCTGCACCTGGCGCAGGATGGAGCCGGGGCGCTCTTCACTGACCGGCTCGGTCAGACAGGCCCGTACCGCTTCAGCTTTGCGAGCTTCGGGCACCAGGCACAAGATTTGTCGCGGGGCCAGCAGAGCCGGAATGGTCAGGGTGATAGCGTGGGTTGGCACTTCGGCCAGGGAGCCGAAGTGACCCTCGCCAACCTGCTGGCGGCGGCTGGCTTCGGCCAGCTCGATCACTTTGACCCAGACAGGATCGTTAAACAGGGCGTAGGGCGGATCGTTGAAGGCAATATGGCCATTTTCACCCCAGCCCAGGGCGACCATATCAGGGGGGTAGGCCCGCAGCAGAGCTTCATATTCGCGGCAGGTTGTTTCGACATCGTCCGTTTGGCCGGAGACTGGGAAGAAGGCCTTGACTGTGACAAAATCGAGAAAATGGCGCTGCAGAAATACGGGAAAACTGGCCGGGTGGCCGGGGTCGAGGCCCAGGTACTCGTCCATATGAAAAATACGAACCTCGGACCAGGCAATCCCCGGCAGGTTTCTCAATGCCTCTAAAAAAGTAAGCTGCGAGTTGCCGGTTGCCAGGATGAGGCTGGCTTCCCCTTTTTCGGCAATCGCCCTGTTGATGATTTCACGGGCGTCCAGAGCCGCGGCCTGGCCCAACTCCTGATTGCTGCGATAAATGGCGACAGGAAGCTGGTCATACTGGCTTATTTTGAGTGGTTCCATTGAGTTCACGTTTCCTTCCTTAGGATAGGGTAATATTAAAAACCGATACTGGCCCCGCCGTCAACCGGCAGCACCACGCCGGTGACAAACTTGGCAGCAGGCGAGCATAAATAGACGATGGCATAGCCAATGTCAAGGGGTTCGCCCATCCGGCCCAGCGGGGTGCGGTTCAGTGCTTTCGCTTTTCTGGCCGGGTCGCTTTCAAAGGCTCGGCGAGTCATATCGGTTTCGATCCAGCCAGGGGCGACCGCGTTCACCCGAACCCCATGGGGTGAAAGTTCGACCGCCAGGGCACGGGTTAATCCCAGCAGCGCACTCTTGGCTGCGGTGTAGGGGGAAATCTGGGGAATCCCGAACAGAGCTGCCATTGAGAGAATCATGATAATCGAGCCGCGCTGGCGCTCCAGCATGCGGCGGCCACAATCTCGACTCAAGGCAAAAGAGCCAAACAGATGAGTCTGAATTATCTGGGCCAGTTCCACGTCGTTTGTTTCGATGGCTGGCTTTTTAGAAATAATCCCGGCATTGTTGACCAGAATATCGAGCGGCCCAAACCGCTGCTCGATCTGCTCGATCAGAGCGGGCGTGGACGCCAAATCAGTCACGTCGTGGCGCAGATAATGAGCCGCCGGGCCAAGTTGAGCACAGGCTTCCTGGAGTGGCTCGACCCGCCGCCCGGTCAGAATCACCTGCGCGCCGGCTTCCACCAGCGCCTGGCAGGTGGCCAGACCTAACCCGCTGCCGCCGCCGGTGACCAGGGCCCATTGATTCTCCAAACGAAAAGGATTGCCGGTCATTACTCACTCCCGCTCAAGCATAACTATATTGGCCGTCAAGGTCTCAGCCCAGTTCGATCCATTTTCTTTGACGGTGAGATTCATAAATAGCCCGGATGATCACGACGGAGCGGCGCGCCTCGGCGCCTGTAACCGCCGGTGCGCGGTTAGTGAGGATGGCCTCGATCATATCGGCAAGTTGACGGCGATGGAGTTCGTAACCAATGGCGGTGGCCGCCGCAGCGCCGCCACCTTGCTTGCTTTCCAGGGCTAACATCTGCTCCTCCTCATCCGACGTCGCATCATTCAGCTTCCATCTCACAATTCGCCCGTCCTCCAAAACAATGGTTCCCTGGTCGCCGTGTAGTTCCAACCGGCCGCTATCGCCGGGCCAGCTGGCCGTACTGCCCTCGATGGCTCCCAGAGCCCCACTGGCAAAGGTCAATAGGGCCACAGCCGTATCCTCCGTTTCCATACGGTGAGCCAGGGTGGCGGTACGGGCGACGATGCTGGTGACCGGTCCGGCCAAATAATTGAGCAGATCAATGTGGTGAATCCCCTGATTCATCAACGCCCCCCCGCCATCTAAGGCCCAGGTTCCTTTCCAATCACTGGTATCATAGTAGGACTGGGGGCGATACCATTTAATATAAGCATCGGCCAAAGTGAGCCGGCCCAAGCGGCCGGCCACGAGCGCCTGCCTGGCCAGGGCTGGCCCCTGCATAAATCTTAGGGGAAAAATGCAGGTCAGTCTCACCCCCGCTTTTTCTGCGGCCTCAACCATACGGTCTACTCGCTCCAGGGTCACCTCAATTGGTTTTTCAACGACCACATGTTTACCCGCCGCCGCCGCGGCCTCGGCCATCTCGGCATGAGCGCCGCTTGGGGTGCAGATGCAAACGACATCCACATCAGAACGGGTTACAGCCTGGCGATAATCATTAACCCAAACTCCACCGGCTGGCTGTGCCAGAGCGCGGGCCTTTTCTTCGTTCCGGCTACAAACTACGGTTAACTTGGCCTCTGGAATAGCCCCCAGCGCCTGGGCGTGGACGCCGCCAATAAAACCTGCGCCAACGATACAAAAACGCAACATCTGCCTCTCTCCGGTTATCGAAGGCCCCGTAAAACCCAGCTTTTCAAAGCCGGGATATCCCCTAAGGGGAGGCGAAGCGCTCAAAGGGGCTAAAATCTTTTGTCTAAAAAGTGTGGTAGTCCAGGCGGAACCCAATCCCGCCTGGCTGAAACGATTGCTCAAACCGAACACTTGTGCTAAAATCCGGGCCATGCGCATCCAAAAAGCCTTTCGCTATCGCCTCTACCCTAACCAGGCCCAACAGGCGGCCCTGGCGATCCAGTTCGGCCAGGCCCGGTTCGTCTACAATTTCGGCCTGGCGGCGCGAAAGGCGCACTTCTTTGAGCATGGCCAGGGGATCAATTACAACGATACCGCCTATATGCTGACCGTCATCAAACGTTTCGTCCCCTGGCTCAAGGAGGCCGACAGTCAGGTCTTGCAGCAGGCGCTGCGCGATCTGGACCGGGCTTACGCCAACTACTTCAAGAAGGCCAGAGAAGGCACGCTGCCCAAACCTCAGCCAGGACAAAAGCCGCATAAAGATGGCATGCCCCTGGGCTATCCCCGCTTCAAAAGCAAATATGATGAGCAGTCCATTCGTTACCCGGAGCGGGTTACCATCAGTGGCAGCCGGATCAGCCTGCCCAAGGTCGGCCCGGTTCGGGCGGTCTTTCACCGGCCCATCAAAGGCAAGATGAGGTCCTGTACTATATCGAAAACCAAGAGCGGTCAGTACTTCGTCTCGATCCACTGTGAGCTGGAGCTTGAAGAGCCTCTCCAGAAACCGGGCACGGTCGGCATTGACCTGGGCCTGAAGCAGTTTGCGGTGCTGTCCAGCGGTGAACAGATTGAGCATCCGCGCTATCTCAGAAAGTCCGAACGCCGCCTGAAGCGCTTGCAGCGTGCTTTGAGCCGGACCGAGAAAGGCAGTCACGGCCGGGAGAAAGCCCGCTTGCGACTGGCTCGCCAGCATCAGCAAGTGGCCAACCAGCGCCAGGACTTCCTGCACCAGACCAGCCGCCGGATTGTCAACCGGTTCGGCCTCATCAAGATTGAAACCCTCAATGTCTGCGGGCTGCTCAAGAACCACCATTTGGCCAAGTCCATCGCCGACTCTGGCTGGAGCCGCTTTGGAACCTTCCTGGCCTACAAAGGCCAATGGCGTGGCAGCCAAGTCGAACGGGTCGACCGTTTCTTTGCCAGTTCCAAGAGCTGTTCGGTTTGTGGCTGGATCAATCAAGAGCTGCAACTGCATCACCGTTTTTGGATTTGTGAAGGCTGCCACACCCTACACGACCGAGATTTGAACGCAGCCGTTAACCTTGAACGACACGTACCGGCAGAGCGCTGGGAACGTATAACGCCGGTGGACAACCTAATGGGCTGGTCGAAACCGGAAGCCAGGACGCTTTAGCCCCTGGTAGCTCACTTGTGCCAGTGCTTGATTTTGGCGATTGCCTCAACAATATCATTTATCTCTTTCTCGCCGCCAAGCAGCAAATTCTGGGGCAGCCAAACGGCTTCCTCCTGACTCAACCGTCTGGCGACAGGGCAGGCAGGCGGGGGAGAAATATCTTTATGAAAGGCCTGCAATTTCCTCAATCCGTCCTGGAGCGCCGGCGACTCATTCAGCGGGACGTAGCCCGGAGTGCAAGGAACACCCTCAGCCTGCAAGGCGGCAATAAAATCCTGCCGGGATAGCCCGCCAAACACCTCTCGTTTGTAGCGAAATACAAAGAGGTGCCAGGCATGGCGGGTAACCCTGGGGTCAACCCTGAGCGGATCAATTCCAGGGATTGACCGGAGGGTCTCGTCCAGTTGCAAAGCATTTTCGTGCCGTCGCCGGGCCAATTCGTCAGCCCGTTCCAACTGGGCCAGCAAAATCGCGCCTTGCCACTCGGTCATGCGGTAGTTTCCCCCCTGCCGCACGTGCTCGTACCATAAACCGCCTTTGCGCCGGCCCACATTATGCAGCGACCAGCACAGGTCGGCCAGGTAGTCGTCATTGGTCACAAGGATGCCCCCTTCACCGGCGGTAATATTTTTGCTCGCCTGAAAACTGAACGTGCCCAGTTCACCCAACGCCCCGACGCGCTGCCCCCGCCATTCTGCGCCCCAAGCCTGGCAGGCATCTTCGACAACCCGCAGTTGGTGCTTTTGGGCGATAGCCAAAATACCATCCATATCAGCCGGCTGCCCGGCGATATGCACCGGCATAATCGCTTTGGTTTTAGCCGTTATTGCCTCTTCAATCCGGTCAATAGCCATCGCTGCGGTTTCGGGATCAATATCAACGAAAATGGGTAACGCCCCAACCGTAATAATCGCATTAACCGTGGCAATAAAAGTGTAAGGTGTGGTAATTACCTCATCCCCTGGGCCAACGCCCACGGCTCTTAAGGCAATCTCAAGGGCAGCCGTGCCGTTGACCACACAGATGCCGTATCTGGCGTGTTGATAAGCAGCAAAAGCCTGTTCAAAAGCCTGAACCTTGGTTCCCGACAGCATGCCCCAATCGCCGGAGTGGAGAACTTCTAACAATAATTTCTCCTCTTTTTCATCCCAAATCGGCCAGCGAGGAAAAGGATTCTGCCGGACCGGCACTCCGCCTTCAACCGCGAGTTTTTCTGTCATTGCCTATTCCCTTTAACCTTTATGTTCTGCTAATCTTTCAGATAAAGCTGGCCAGAGCCTGAAAACTTTGTTTTGCAGCCTGGTCGAGACCCAGCGCAAATGGCCCTGGACCCGTTTTGAACAACTGCGCCGACTCAACCACTTCATATCCTCCGGCGGCGAGCTGTTCATCCGTTGGCAGATAGCCACTAGTATCCTGACAGTAACCCCAGGCAATCAGGTTCGCCCCATTCAACCAGTTACGTAGCTGGCTCAACCATGCGGCCAGCGGCTCACCGGCAAACCAGGCAATACGATGCTGGGGCGTCAGCCGGATTAGCCCAATCTCCCACGGTACCGTCCGCACGGTCGGCAGACCGGCTTGCAGATGCTGGAGCCAATACTGTCCAAAGTTCCGGGTTAGCTCATCTTCCTGCCGGGCCAGGGTTTCCCAATAGTTGAGCGGCGGTATTCGCTGGGGATCTCGTTTGGCTTGAAACCAGCCGGATGCAGCCCTAAGAGTGAGATCAAGGATCTCTCCTTCCGTTCCCAGCGTATTCAGCACATCCTCGGCCAACTGCGCGCCGACCTGTTCCACATCTGCCGGATTGGAGTCGCGAAAATTGACCCTATCTGGATCGGCCAAGATTCGGGGGCGTACATCGCCGGCCAGGCCCTGGATAAACTGGCAGTGAACTCGCTGCCCCAGGCTTTGTTTGAGCCGGCGGCGGCAGACCCCCGGGTAATCTGCCGAGAGGCCATCCCAACAGAATTTGTATACAATGACCGGGTGGCAGCCATAGCTGAACAGGATACAGGAGTCGTCCTCGCTAACGGCTGTCAGGTAAAGTACCCATAAATCGGGATTATAGCTACCTTCTGGATTGGGGGCCATGATCGTCTTCCCGGCAGCATCGCGTTTGCGCCGGTTGATGCCGATATGCGACTGCCCCAAGCGCCATGTTATCTTGACTGGCTGGAGTTTCCCAACCGCTTCCCAGGCGAGGCGCAGAATATACTGATCCCGCTCGTTTTCGTAAGCCACTAATGGTTCCGGTGGGGGTAAGAGGGTCGCCAGCATGCTAAAATTACCCATTGGCCCACTGTGCGTGTGCGAGCAGTTGATGATGACCGCTTCATAAGGTACGCCGATTAGCGCGGCCAGGTCATGCCGAAGCCTGACCACTCGCTCCCGCGCTAAACCATCTTGATCCACCGAAACCCACAGGCTGCGGTTCCCGCCGGCGTCTTCCAGGGCCAGGACCTGCGCCAGCAGAGGGTCCAAAACGGCAGTGCCCGGCGCAAAACGCGGCCCCCGGCCGCCCATGGGCAGCCCCAGGGGCGGGGTAATTTCTCCTTCCGCCCAACCGGCTCTGGCTACACTCATATCCTAATCGCTACTCCTTTTCCAGCCAATCCCGCATCGGGCCGGGCAAAAGCCTGGCTTGCAGCAGCAGCCGGCGCATATTCTGACCCAGGATCTGGCCTCGAACCGGCTCCGGTAAGCGGGCGAAAACAATCCGGCCTATTTGAGGCCGGGGGTCCAAAAAGCCCATGTCCGTACCCAGCAAGACTCGATCCGGTCCCGGACCGGCGGCTAGAGTTTCGACGCTGCCGGCGTAAACCTGGGAACCGGTCGGGTCCAGGTAGATATTGGCAAAGCGGCAGGCTAACTCGACGCACTGGTGAAAGCCTTTTTCAGTACCCCCGCTGTGCCCGGCGATAAAATTCACGGCTGGATACTTTTCGGCCAGCCGGCCCAGACGCTCCGGTTCGCAGTTATAATCGCCCTGCCAGACGTGAATCAAAACGGTGGCGCCATGGCGCTCGGCGAAGCGCAGGGCGGGTTCGTAACCCGGTCCATCCATAGGATATTGATGCGTAGCGGGGTGAAATTTCACGAGAGGCATCTGCCAGTTTTCCAGCTCTTCTTTAGCTTCCTCGGGGCGGTGGGGATTGACCGTGCAGTAAGCCACAAAACGATGGGGGTAACGCGCAACCGCCTCCGCCACCAGAGCATTCCCCTGATGAGTTTGAGGGCCAATGGCCGGTACACCGGTCACACAGCTCACCTGAATACCCAAACGGTCCATCAAACGCACGTAATCGTCGAGGGTCGAGGGCGGGATGTAAAAATTGAACCAGACGCCCAGGTGGGCGTGGCTGTCAATGTTCCACTCACCCGGCAAAGGCTGTCCGGCCAGGACGGCTGCGCGCAGCGGGTCAACCAGCATAGGCGGTCTCCAACAAGCGGCGTAGATTGCCCCCGGCAATCAATGATTTGGATTCGTCGGATATCGCGGCATAGGTAACGGCGGCTATTGCCGCACCGGGGCTGAAGACAGGCATATTGGTGCCGAAAAGCAAGCGTTCCGGCCCAAAACGTCTAACCACGGCCTCAATCGCCTGGTAGCCCTGGTAGCCGGAGGTTTCAACATACAGATTTTGGCGCCTGGCCCACAAAGGGTAAAGGTACCGGTCCAGACGGTAAGTGACGCCGGTCAAAACCAGCGGCAAATCTTCATAGTCGCTAAGGAGAGCGGCAATCTCGGACCATGTCACCTCGACCAGGCTCAAGAAAAGCGGGATCGCCGCTTCAGCCAGAGCCTGCAAGAGCGGGCCAGAGCACCAGGCGGCCAGGCTGAAATTGTTGCGGGCGGGACTGGGGCAGAGGCGAACGGCCCGCACGTTTTGTTGCCGCATCAGGTTAAGCAACTGCGGCAGGGGCGGCATCTCGCCGGTGACCGGGGGGAGTAAGACCCAACAAGGGTGCAGATTGGCATGACCGGCGATATCGGCCTGCAACAGCGCGTTGCCGGTCGGGGGATCATATTCATAAGCCGCCGGGCTGTAAACCAGCGCTTCGCTGATGTGAGCCTCGGCCAGAGCGGCAGACAAGTCGTCCGCCGTCGCAAATTCCTGGCCGAAGACGGGCGCGCTCCAATGGCCCATGGCGCAATAGGCATCGAAGAAATTAAGCATGGCGATCCATTTCTAACGGGTCACTTTACATTCCCACAGATAGGAGGAACGATAGATATTATCGTTTTCGCCCGCGTACAAGGTCCCCTCATTGGCAGCGACGAGCATATGCACTTTTACCGCGCCGGCCTTGAGCGCCTCATCGTAAATCTGGCCCAGGTCTTCCAGGCGGCCAGAGGCGGGATCAAAGACGAACAGCCGGGCTGCGCCTTCGCCGTCCGGGCCTTCCCACTCGCTGCCCGCGCCGTAGATCAATCCATCCGGCCCCTGTACTAAACCGGCCAGCCGTTGACCTGGAAAGGGTTTACATAGAGATTCTACCTGGCCGGTTTCCGGGTCCAGGCGGCTCAAGCCCCCGGCAACAGTTCCGGAGTAGATGAAGCCGTCATTGGCCAGGAACATGTGATCAATACGAGCCGGGTCGGCGGGATTTGTTTTGGGGAAACCGTGTTGAAACCAGGTAAAACGCTGTTGATCGGGGTCGTAGCAGAAAATCCGGACCGGAACCGAACTTAGGGCATATTCAAACGCCCGGCTCTCACCCCAGGTGCCCCATAAGCGCCCCCGCCGGTCAAGCGCGGCGCAGTGGGGTTGGCTCATCATGATGCCGCTGCCAATAAAGGCCAGGGTCTTACTTTCTTTGGTAGTTAGATCATATTGAAAAAAATATTCAGCCGGATAGGTAAAGCCGTAGATAAGGCGGCGCTGCCGGTCCAGGAGAATGGATTGAATGAAAAAGGGCGGCACAGGAACGGCCAGAATTTCATAAGTGCCTTTTTGGGGGTCATATTTGAGGAGTTTACCCCCTTTGGCTTCGTGCTGCCGGTCGCCATCGTGCAGCAGGGCAGTGGCGGCGTAAATGGCGCCATCGGCGTCTATTTCTAGAGAACGATGAAATTTGACATCAAAGGGATCGCTGATCCGGGGAAAGCCCAACGAGGTGAATTGGGCCCGGGCCGGCTCGTAAACATAAAAGATGTCGGTATCAATCGCCGTCAGGCCCAGGTAGAGGCGCTGCGAGACTTCATCCCAGGCCAGGCAGTCGAATGAAATCCAATCGTGGCAGTAACCTTCGTCGGCCTGTAAATCTTCAA
>JAHDWA010000025.1:0-62343 GCA_023382535.1 Anaerolineae bacterium
CCATTTTGACCGGGCGGGGGTCAATTTCGATGCCCTTGACCCGGCCGTACTCGCCAAGGTGGTGGATCATATTGCCCGCGCCGCAGCCGACGTCGAGCAGGTGAAAGCCCGCTGTTTTGGGCAGCAGGCGGTCCATAACGGTGGTCAGGGCGCGGGTGCGGCTGCTGAACCACCAGTGACGATCTTCGGGAATCTTATACTTCATTGATGCTCACAATCCGTTGAGGTTGGCCCTATTCTACCTGACGCCAGGCGATAGCACAAAAAGGAATATTTCCACCTAACTTGAATTGCTCCTGCCGGATTAACAAATCCGGCAGCTTTGGCCCTGGATTTAGCAATCCGGGCCAAGCCAGACAAAGTGGTAAACACTCAATTTTTTACTACAGCAAACGTAGAGAGCGCGTAGAACCAGCTTTAACCGGCTGGCTTTTTTATTTACTACCCTGGCATAAGGGGAGGATTAGGCAATTGCACCAAAAGAGTTATTCAATTTTGGGCATTTGCACAAGGATTCACTACAAGCAGAAACGAGGATTTACTACAGGAGATACGCTCTTTTACTGCTCGTCAATGCCAACTTTGATCAGCAGCCGGCCCAGTTGCAGCAGATCGCCGCTCTTGAGAGGCTCAGGAAAGTAGGGGTCTAATCGTTTACCGTTGACAAAGGTGCCGTTGCTGCTGCCCAGGTCTTCGACCATGATCCCGGCCCCTTGTTTGAAGATGCCGGCGTGGCGGCGCGACACGCCCTGGGCCTGGCTGCCGTCCGGCGAAAGGTCAACCTCGGGGAAGATATTGGAAGCGGGGTCCAGGCGGCCCAGGTGGATCACTTTATTGAGCACAACCTGCACTTCGCGCTGGCACTCCCCGATGACCAGCCGGAGGGTCATTGGCCCGGTTCCCGGTTCAAGGGATTGATCTGCTTCAGTTTCGCTGCCAGGCTCACCCTTCCAGTTGACTTCATCCAGCCCTAAGGGGTCAGTTACACGGGCGTCACTCTGGAGCAGGTAATTGCCACACTCGCTACAGAATACGGTGTTCTCCACATGAAGAGCTTGGCAGTAGGGACACTTAATCATCGCTCATTTCCCTGGCTAAACGTGCTTTCTTTATTCGTTAAAAAGCTCCCCGACCGAAATCCCCAGGTGAATGCGGCGAATCACTTCGGCCAGGAGGGGAGCGACGGAGAGGATGGTCAGCTTGCTGAAATATTTGTGGGGCGGCAGGGCAATGGTGTTGGTGGCGACGACTTCTTTGACCGGCGCTTCGGTCAAACGCTGCACGGCCGGGCCGGACAGGACGGCGTGGGTTACGCAGGCATAGATATCCAGGGCCTGCTCCTCCTTCAAAAAGGCCATAGCCTGGGCGACGGTGCCGGCGGTGTCTATCTCGTCGTCGAAAATGAGACAGTTTTTACCCCTAACATCGCCGATGACATTCAACACTTCGGCCCGGCTGCCATCTTTTTGCTGGGTGCGCCGCTTCTCGATGATGGCTAAGGGTAAATCCAGGTGTTGGGCAAAGTTACGGGCTTTTTTCGTGGCGCCGATATCGCCGGCAATCACTACTCCGTTGGAAATGTTTTTACTTTTGATATAATCGCTCAAAAGATAAAAAGCGGTAATTTCGTCCACCTGGATATTAAAAAAACCCTGAATTTGTCCGGCATGCAAATCCAGGGTTAAAAAGCGATTCGCCCCGGCGGTAGTAATCAGGTCGGCTACCAGCCGGGCGGAGATGGGAACCCGGGGTTGATCTTTTTTGTCGGTACGGCCATAGCCAAAATAGGGCACCACTGCCGTAATCCGTCCCGCCGAATCTCGCTTGGCGGTGTCAATCATAATCAGCAGTTCCATCAAATTATCATTCACCGAGGCCAGCACGCCTTTTTCGTCATAGGAGTTGGCAATAGGCTGGATAATAAAAACATCTTTGCCCCGGACGCTGGTGCGCAGGCGACAAAAGACGTTTTGATTGGGAAATTTGAAGACCTCGGCGGGGCAGAGCGGCAAGGCCAGCGCCTGGCTGATTTCCTGGGCTAACTCAGAATTTCCGTTTCCGCTAAAAAGAGCGATTTCTCCGTACATTTAGTTTTTGTCTCCGTAAAGGGTTACAGGTTGCAGGTTACAGGTTGCAGGTTACGGGTTGTAAGTTACAGATCAAAAGTTGCAGGTTAGTAGGAGGTTTATAATTTGCGACCAGCTCTCCAGCAACTTGCTACCCTGCTACTTGCTACTTTTTTCATACTCCGGGCGCAGGATGCTCATGATCAACTGATCTTCAAAACGACCCTGGCGAAACACGGCTTCGCGCAGCCGGCCTTCTTCAACAAAACCGCAGCGGGTATAGCAGCGAATGGCGGCGGGGTGCGTGGCGTCAACCCGCAGGTAAATGCGATGCAGGTTGAGCGTAGTAAAACCAAAAGGCAGCAACAGCTCAATGGCCTCGCGGCCATACCCCTGGCCCCAGCGGGTCTTATCGCCGATCATAATGCCCAACTCCGCGTTTTGTTCACGGTGGTTAATTTTCATCAAGCCAATCGAGCCAATATGGACATTCTCGGCGTTGATCATGATGGCGAAATTTTGCATCGAATGGTCTCGGCGCTGCGCTTCGTACCAATCAGTTTCGTCGTCAAGAGTGAAGGGCAGGTAAGCTTTGAGGTGATCGGTTACTTGGGGGTCGTTCAGCCAGGTTACATAACGCGGCAAATCATCGCGTTCAATGGCTCGCAGGCTGAGGCGATTGCCTTTAAGCATTAGACTTCGTTGCCTCCAGTGGCTAGACTGCGCTGGAATTGACGGTAATTATAAAGCGTAAAACGTAAAACGTAAAAAATGAAAAGGGAAGCTTCTTGCCGGGTTATTCGTCAGGTGACTGGCACTTTTCTCCCATAGAGCTAACCAAGTACCAGTTACCTTTAGCCTGAGCAGTTATCTCGCTGGAAAGTTGGGGTCTTCCGTTGACTTTGGGCAGTACCCCCCGTTTCTCCCTTTCAGCCGGCGGTGCCGATAGCCCGCAGGGTTAGCCCCATCATAAACAGTCCGCCAAAGGCCCAGGTGAGCGAGGCGCGGCGGTCGGTGGCACCGCGGGTGTAGGCCCACAGCGCCGGAAAGAACAGCACACTGAGACTGCCATACAAAAAGTGAATGCCCCAGCCGCCCGGCCACAGGCCCACTATCAACAAAATAAGACCCAGGCTGGCCTGTACCAGCATCGTAATTTCGCCGACAATAACGGCTCCGATGACGCTGCCATCCAAACCGAGACCGCGGAAATAGTTGATCAGGCTGAGGAGACCCACCAGGGCCATGAATAAAGGGGCAGCATTGCCAACCCCCTTGTGCAGCCAAAGGATGGTCGCCAGGTCCATCTTACAACTCCCGCAGCGCCGCCAGCAGGCGGTCAATGTTAGAGTTTAAAGCCATAATGCGCAGCCCCGAGTAGACCCGGATTTTCGTTAAGGATGACGTAGACCGGGATGCGTCCTAATAAATCGGCGAAGCGGCCCTTGTTGACGAAGGCAGCCATAAAGGTGCCGTCTTTGAGCTTGGTCAGGATGCGGGGCGGGATGCCGCCGCCCAGGTAGATACCCCCGGTAGCCATCACTTTGAGGGCCAGGTTGCCCGCTTCCGCGCCGAGGATGGAGACAAACGTGTTGAGGGTCGCCCTACAAAGTTCGCACTCATTAGCCAGGGCGGCCTGAATAATGATCGGGGTGGGGTCCGTAGCCTGGCGCAGTGCTTCCGCTACCTGGGGTGACTCTTCCGCCGCGCGCAGGTGTCGCAAATAGGCATGGATGTTGGGAATGCCGAGACCCCCTGAACAGACACGCTCGTAGCTAACGTGGTTATACTTGTCCAACAGGTAGCGCAGCAAGCCCAGTTGCAGGTTGTTATGAGGGGCAAAATCGGCGTGACCGCCCTCGGAGGGCAGGACATGGAATTGGTGGTTGTGATGAAACAGGATGGCCTCCCCCAGACCGGTGCCGGGGGCAATGACGGCTTTATGCCCACCCAGGTTAGGGTCCAGGTTGTCGCCGTTGAGGGGAGAGAGGTCGCCGGCAGCCAAATGCGGCACGGAATAGGCAATCGCTTCCAAATCATTCAGCAGCTTGACCGAGGTTACGGGTAGCTGGAGGGTCTGGCTGAGGTTGGCTTCGGTGATGTGCCAGGGCAGGTTGGTGATTTTTGACTCGCCGTTGACGACCGGCCCGGCTACGCCAAAAACGGCTTTGGCGACACTGAGGCCCGTATCGGCCAGAAACTTTTGGACAATAGTTTCCAGGCTGGGATAATCAGCGCTTTTAAAAATGGCGTCTTTTTCAGGCGCGGGGCTGGTCCCCAACGAAAAGACAGCCAGGTGAGTTTTGGTGCCGCCAATATCTCCGGCAAGTAACATGGTTTATATCCTCTAACCTTTTACCTGCTTTTAGCCCGGGCCATAAATTCGGTCTGGCTGTCGTGGGCTTTTTCCTGTTTGCCAGGGGTGAGTTGAAGGTAACTGCCATCGGCCTGCAACAGGCGGGCGCTGACATTATCGGCCATGGAGAGATCAAGAATTTCGATCAACTCCTGTTTAAGGCCAGGGTCTTCGATGGGAAACAGGGTTTCAATCCGCCGGTCCAGGTTGCGCGGCATCAAATCGGCGGAGCCGAGATAAATATCGGGATTGCCGCCGTTGTGAAAATAGTAGATGCGCGAGTGCTCCAAGAAGCGGCCGACAATACTGGTCACACGAATGTTCTCACTGAGGCGGGGAATACCGGGCCGTAAGCCGCAAATACCCCGGGTCACCAGGTCAATTTTAACTCCGGCCATAGAAGCTTGATAGAGCTGGCGTATAAAATGTGAGTCAATTAGCGAGTTCATCTTGAAAATGAGCCGAGCCGGAACGCCTTTAGCGGCCCATTTGATTTCACGGTCAATCAGGGCTGCAAACCGTTTGCGCAAGTTGAAGGGCGCAACCAGGAACTTTTGGTAATCCTCCTTATTGGAGTAGCCGGTCAGGGCATTGAACAAATCAGAGGCATCAGCGCCAAATTCGGGTTTGCAGGTAAAAAAACCGAGATCGGTGTAGATGTTGGCAGTGACTGCGTTGTAGTTGCCGGTAGAGAGGTGGACATAGCGGCGAATACCGCCGCTCTCACGACGGACGACCAGGCAAATTTTGGTATGGGTTTTGAGGCTCATAAAGCCATACACCACATGCACGCCTGCTCGTTCCAGCGTTTTAGCCCAACTGATATTGCTCTCTTCGTCGAAACGGGCTTTCAACTCGACCAGGGCCGAAACTTGTTTGCCGTATTCGGTTGCCTCCAGTAAAGCGTCTACCACCGGTGAATTCGTGCCGGCGCGATAGAGGGTTTGCTTAATTGCTACGACCTTGGGATCGCGGGCGGCAGCTCGGAGAAAATCAATCACCGGCACAAAGGAGTCATAAGGGTGATGGAGCAGAATGTCACCCTCGCGAATAACGTTAAAAATTTCCTCCCGATTCTCCAGGTGGCGCAGCCGGGGCGGGATGATGGGCGGGTACGGCGAGTCTTTTAAGTCGGGCCGGTCTACTTTCATCAGGCCCATCAAGCCGCTCAACCCCAGCGGCCCTTTGGTTTCATAGGTGTCTTCCGGGCCGACGTTGAGATTTTTCGCCAATAAACTACGGACATGGTCAGGCATATCGGCGGCAATGGTGAAACGGACCACAAAGCCAAAGCGCCGGCGGCGGACGGTAGCCTCGATGGCCTCCAGGAGATCATCGGCTTCATTGCCTTCAATTTCCATGTCGGCGTTGCGGGTGATACGGAATTGGTGAGCTTCAACGATTTCGTGACCGGGGAACAGGTCGGTCAGGTTGTGGGCAATCAAATCTTCCAGCCAGACAAAATGATGGGTACGCAGTGTGTCACCTCGAAGCCGCTTTACCGGGATCAGCCGGGGTAGCGTATTCGGTACTTTGATCCGGGCAAAATATTCGGTTTTGGTCTCAGGGTTGCGAACCAACACGGCCAGGTTAAGGCTGAGGCTAGAGATGTGAGGAAAGGGCCGGCCCGGATCAGAGGCGAGAGGGGTCAAAACCGGAAAAATTTCGTTTTTGAAATATTCGTTGATGCCCTGCTGCTGGGTTTTGGCTAAATTGTTGTAGTTATGGATATAAACCCCGGCTTCGGCCAATTCCTGCCGAATTTTGCGGTAGCAGCGATGGGCTATCTTTAGGTTGGTACGCACTTTCTTGCGAATGGCGATGAGTTGTTCGGTGGGAGTCATGCCGTCTGCCGGCACATCGGTAATGCCGGCAGCCGCCTGCTGCATCAAACCAGCCACCCGGACCATAAAGAACTCGTCCATGTTGGAGCTGTAGATGGCTAAAAATTTGGCTCGCTCTAACAGGGGGTTGCTCTCATCCTGAGCTTCGGCCAGAACACGCTGGTTAAATTCGAGCAGGCTCAACTCACGATTAATATATAAGGCCGGATCATGCAAATCATAAATTGCGCTTTTAGCCCCCGGCGGAGGGGCATGTTTGGGGTCGGTTTCAACCGTGAGCGGGGCCGGGACGAGTCCAATTGCCATAGTTTTTCTCCCTCTTGCCTCAAATGCCTGCTTGAGAACAGCCCAAGAGGTGGGACGCACTTCAGGATTAAGTGGACAACTTTAGCCGAGAAAAGTGCGTTGCACCTGAGCAGTGACGATTTGCAGTTGGCTCTGCTCACCCGCATAGTACGCTAGATGGGCCGGAGAGTCAAAATAAAAATGCCAGTCATCGGGCTGGCCTGGAAAACTAAGAGTCCTGCCCCCTTTTGGGTAAAGTTGGCAGGACGCCGGGGTGAGGAGAGGATTTCTTCAAGCTTGAGCGTTATTACTGTGTATAATTTTTTACCTTCTCAATCAAATCGGTTAAGATTAAGCTTTTTGAGACGAGTTCGGCTGCACCGGCCTCCATCGCTCGCTTAGCTTGATCTCCTTTGACGTAAGCCGACAAGACCAGAATGGGGATATGTTGGGTGGCTTGGCTTTGTTTCAAATGCATAATGGCAGTGGCTCCATCCATGCCTGGCATCATTAAATCCATGATAACCAGGGCCGGTTGATGTTGAGCCGTCATTTCGACTCCCTTTTGGCCGTCATTAGCTTCGAGTACGTGAAAACCGGCTCGTGTTAGTGCCAGACGCAAAAGCATTAACTGGGTCGGTTCGTCGTCTACACAGAGTATCGTCTTCATCTCGAATTAAGGCTCCGATCAAAGATTATTTCAAGCAAGAACACCTTTGATTATAGCATTAAAAAATAAACTCACAAGAGGGAATTTATTACTTAAGCGGCAGCACCTTTCCAAGCTTTTTGAAGCAAGACTCGACCTTAAACCTAACCTGTGCTAAAATTAATCCGCTCCGCCTCACTTGGCCCAAAGGTGTTAACGGGCCAATCCAGTTATGAAAAGTCAATCAAAAAGTGGTTGACGTAAAACATCGGGATATAGTATAATCTCTACTAAGCCACAGAGTAAAAACAAGCCAAAATCTTGGTACTTGTAGTTGGTTGCATTTCCTGGGGTGAATGGATATAATTAGGGGAATGAGAGTTTTTGGAGTGTGACAGGAGAAAATTGTGATATTTGAAACACAGCGTTTAGAAGATTCTGAACCTCCCAAAAAACCTCAAAATTTGGACAGCGGCTATGACGAGAATATCTTGCCAAAGGGAGCCGTGCTGCAAAAACGCTACGAGATTATCAAGGTCTTGGGTGTTGGCGGTATGGGTGCGGTTTACCTGGCGCAAGATTTGCGCTTTACGGGTGTGGTCAGAAGATGCGCTTTGAAAGAGATGATCAGTACTACGCCCGACCCCCATATTCGCCGGCTGGCCGTCGAAAGCTTTTCGCGCGAAGCCAACCTGCTGGTCCAGCTAAATCATCCCGGCATCCCCAAAATTTATGATTTCTTCACCGAAGCGGTTCGCAGTTACCTGGTTATGGAGTATGTTGAAGGTGACGACCTGGAAAATGTGCTCGAAAATACCCAGGGCATGCTCAAAGAGGAGACCGTCTTAGATTGGGCGATTCAGGTCTGCGATGTACTGGTCTATTTACATGGTCAAATTCCACCGATCATCTTTAGAGACCTCAAGCCCTCTAATATTATGCTGCGCAAACAACAAAACAAAATTGCCCTGATTGACTTTGGGATCGCTAAAGCTTTTGAAGCCGGTCAAAAAGGGACGATGATTGGCACCGAAGGTTACTCCCCGCCCGAGCAGTACCGGGGTGTGGCCGATCCGCGCGGCGATATTTATGCCCTGGGAGCTACCCTGCACCATCTGCTGACCAAACGAGACCCGCGCCTTGAACCCCCTTTTACTTTTCACGAAGAACCGGCCCGTCTGTTAAACCCCGGTTTGTCGGAAGAAACCAACGCGGTGATTATGAAGGCATTGGAATATGAGCCGGAAAAACGTTATCAGTCGGCTCAGACCTTCAAAGATGCCCTGATCGCAGCTTTGAAGAAAGATAAGTCGGTGGTGGTCAGCGCTGCGCCTTCTACCCAGGTCTTGCCGCCGAGTGCGCCATCAACAAACACCACTATTTTGAGCGGACAACCGCCCGTGCCCCCTCAATATCAAACGCCCCAACCTCCGCCAGCTCAATACCCGTCGCCTTACCCCCCTCAACCCTACCCTCCTCAATATCCACCCTATCCGCCTCAACCTTATCCCCCTCAATATCCACCCTATCCACCGCAGCCTGTGGCCCCGGGTGGTTTTACGGGTGAGGCTGAAGGCGAGCTAAGCGACTCAATTTTGCCGGTTTGGAAATTCAAATGTGAAGATGAAATCAGATCATCCCCAGTTGCTGATAAGCTGACCCTCTATATTGGCGTCTATGATAATAATATTTATGCCCTGGATTTAAAGAATGGCCAGTTCAAGTGGAAATATGCCACCGAAGGGGGAATTGCGGCCAAGCCATTTGTTTATAATGACCGGATCATCATTGGCTCTGAAGATAGAGTAGCTTATGCCATTTCTACCAGTGGCCGGTTAATCTGGACCTGCCCGACTGAGGGCCGGATTCGTTCCTCGGCCAGAGTGGAATTTGAGCATGCTTTTTTTGGCTCTGATGATCACCGGCTTTATGCAGTTAACGCCCAAACTGGCCGCGTTATCTGGCGTTTTGAAGCCTTGGGGCCTATTCGCTCCAGCCCTACCCTGGGTGATGAATTTGTCTATGTTGGCTCAGAAGACGGCCATGTTTATGCGGTTGATCTTTCTTCGGGGACACACCGCTGGAAATTCAGATCGAATCGCAATGTGACATCTAGCCCGGCCTTGTATCGTGAAATGCTTATTGTTGGTTCAGGAGATTGGAATATCTATGGTCTGGATGCCAAAACTGGTTACTCGATCTGGCAGGTCCGAACTGGCCAGGCGGTTATTTCCAGCCCGGTTGTGTACGACGAAATTGCTTATATCGGCTCGACCGACAAGTATATCTACGCTATTGATCTCAGGAATGGCCGGGTGTATTGGAAATTCAATGCCGGCTCACCGATAGTTTCAACCCCCGCAGTAACCGATGAAGCCATTTACTTTGGCACAGTGGGAGGTGAGGTAATCAGCATCAATCGCCGAGACCGGAAGATTCGCTGGAAGTTCAAAACGGGAGGTCCCATACCATCTTCTCCTTTGGTAGCCGATGGTATTGTTTATATTGGCTCGACCGATCATCACGTCTACGCCTTGCCCGCTTAATTAGCAGGATATTCTGGCGAGAAACTACCCGTAAACCCTGCTGATTTTGGAGCAAATACTGTATGAATTTTCTACAACGCCTCTTCTCACCGCCCAAGGTTGAAGCGGGGTCGTCAAGGCAAGCAGTGGGAAGTAGTTTGGATCAAGAAGCCAATCACGGTGGAGGCATTGGTCGGCTGCCGCCAGGATTGCACGTGGGTAAACTCTCCGATATTGGCCGGGTTCGTGATCGAAACGAGGACTCTTTCTATACATTTGAGTCACTCTTGCAGCACAACGATGGCCAGGAGCCTTTTGGCCTATTTATAGTGGCAGACGGCATGGGCGGCCACCAAAAGGGTGAATTGGCCAGTTCGCTGGCAGTGCGCACGGCGGCGGAATGTATTCTTAAGGATATTTATTTATCCTATTTGGCTAACAAGAATGTGGGTGCAGCCAACCGGCCGATTAACGAGGTGCTGATTGAGGCTGTAGAGAGCGCTAACCAGGCCGTGCAGGAAGCTGTGCCGGATGGGGGTACAACCTTAACTATCACTGTGGTGATGGGAAACAGCGCCTATATTGCTCATGTAGGAGACAGCCGGGTTTATTGGTTTAACCAGGGCAATCTTAAACAGGTAACTAAAGATCATTCCCTAGTCCAGAGGCTGGTAGAGTTGGGCCAGGAAACGGCCGAAGGGGCCTTAACCCACCCCCAGCGTAATGTGTTATATCGGGCAATTGGGCAGGGTACGGCCATGGAAGTGGATATCTACGTGCAGCATTTGCCGCCAGGGAGTTCGCTTTTGCTGTGCAGTGACGGCTTATGGGGACCGGTAAAAAATGATAAGCTGCGCGAGATTATGGGCGCTTCGGCTACCCCGCAAGAAGTGTGTGATCGCCTGATTACGACGGCGAATAAAAACGGCGGTGAGGATAATATTACGGCAGTTATAGTCTCGATGGGTGTTGAGTCTTAAAATCACGGGAAAGCAGGGAGAGCGACCCTGATGCGAACTGACAAAAATTACTACGAAATTCTCAAAGTTGACGGTAGTGCTACGGAAGATCAAATTCGCAAGATGTATCGCACTCTGGTGCGCGAATATCATCCTGACGTGAGTAGCAACCCTGCGGCTGCCGAAATATTCCAAGAAGTACAGGAAGCTTACGAAGTTTTAGGCGACCCGGAGCAGCGCCGTATTTACGACCGGATGCGGGAGTCGGAAGGGCTGGATAAATCATCGGCCATCAGCCTGCGGGCGACCATCAGCCATAAACATCTCCTGATTAACGTCGAAGAACAGGCCTTCTATGTTTTATTAGATATTACTCCCGCCTCAGATTTGCCGACCGCCCGTTTGCCGCTGAATATCTGCCTGGTGCTCGACCGCAGCACCTCGATGCAGGGCATGCGCTTGCAGCAGGTCAAAGAAGGTACCCGTCAAATTATTGATCGCCTCAACCCCGACGATTCCCTGAGCCTGGTTGTCTTTAGCGACCGGGCCGAGGTTATTTTGCCCAGCCAAAAAGGCGTGGATAAGGCCATGGCCAAATCTATTGCCAGTACCATCCAGCCAAGCGGCGGCACCGAAATGCTCCAGGGGTTGATAGCTGGTTTGCAGGAGTTGGAGCGAAATCGGACCCAAGAGTCGGTTAACCACCTTATTCTTTTAACGGACGGCCAAACTTATGGCGACGAGGCGGGCTGCCTGGAAAAAGCCGAATGGGCCGGACATCATCAGATCAGCCTGAGTACGATGGGCATTGGTTCGGATTGGAATGAGAATCTGCTGGACCAAATGGCCACCTTATCCGGGGGAACTTCGGTCTATATTGACTCGCCCCGCAAAGTGGTGGATGTTTTCAAAAGCACCATTCGCAACCTCAGCACCGTTGTCGCCCGCGAATTGACTATGAGCGTTAACACTTCGACCGGGGTCACCCTCAAAGAGGCTTTCCAGGTGACGCCGCACATCCAGCGGCTAGACCTGCGGGCGGATAAAACAGTGTTGGGACCGCTGGGCACGGGCAGCGGTAAAACCCTCTTAATGGAGTTTAGGGTGCGTTCCGAGACAACACCTGAACAGAAACGCTTAATGCGGTTAACAGTTGACGGCGATGTGCCGGGCCAGTCCAACCGCCGTAATTGGGAATGGGTTGACCTGGTCGGCGATTTTGTGACGGTAGCGGAAGGAAATGTGGAGATTCCTCCAACCATCGTGACGGCGTTGGGGAAATTGGCAATTTTCAAAATGCAAGAAAAAGCCATGGCCGACCTGGAAAACGGTCAGATCAGCGCCGCCACCCAGCGATTAGAGACCATGGCCACTCGGTTGCTCAATCTTGGCGAAACCGATCTGGCTCGCGCCGCCTTGCTTGAAGCCGGTCGGCTAGCCCGCACGGGTGATCTGTCCGCCGAGGGTCGGAAAAAGATTCGCTACGGTACCCGTAGTCTGTCCATTTTGCCTAAGGAGATACACCGTGATTAAGTGTCCATTCTGCGGAACAACTCACGTTGCTAATACCCTCTTTTGCAGTGAGTGTGGAACTTATTTATTAGAAGATGATCGCCGGGGAACTGACCCTTTAGGGACCGATGAAATCGGTTGGGTGGGTGAAGAAGAGGGTGAAGGCGAGTCGAGTGCTTTTGTCAAGGGGACCGGCCCGCTGGCCGTCCGCTTGAGGATTGGTGACAACGGCCGCGAGATTGAAGCAACCCTGACCAAAGCAGTTCATCTGGGACGTTTGGACCCAGCCAGCGATGTTTTTCCCGAAATTGACCTGACCAATGACAATGGTCTGGAGAAAGGCGTATCGCGGCGGCATGCCCGTATTCTCAAGCGAGAAGGTACGGTTGTCGTGGAAGATTTGGGGAGTATCAACGGTACGTTTATCAACGGGAAACGCTTGGCCCCTTATTTGCCGGAAGTTTTGCACAGCGGCGACCAACTGCAATTGGGTAAACTGCTCATTGAAGTAGAAATGCGCTAAAACCTGTTCACTATTTTTCAGGAGATACTCATGGCGATCACCGTAATCATCCACATTTCAAATGCAGACGCGATTATGGCCGAGATTGAAGAACTGCCAGATCCAACCTCGAATTTTCTGATGTGTACCAACCCCCGTGCCCGTGATGGCAAAAACTTGATTTACATCGAGCGCGATGCTACCCGCGTGATCTTCCCCTGGCACCGGATTAGTTTTGTCGAAACTCTCCCCAGCGAAGAAGATCAAGTGCAGGTGGAATCTTTCTTCCGGGATTAAACCAAAGAAACCGGGATATTTTGAGAAAAACCGCCACAGATGTTCGCATGTGGCGGTTTTTAGTTGCTATTTTACTGGCGAAAGAGTAAGATATTATTTTCGTCTCAAAATTTTGACGTTCCAGCCCTGGCGCGGCTGTTCGAATGTGGTGAATAGAAAGGTAAATTTCAAAGATCATGGCAACTCAACAGATTGTTCCGGTAGTTTGTGCCAATTGCCGCACGCAGTTTAATGCCCCGGTCGTGCCGATAATTGACGGTCAAAATCCGGCCCTAAAATCCGCCTTTTTACAAGGGCGATTGAGTGCAGTCCCATGCCCGCAGTGTGGTTTTGTCAATACCCTGACCATCCCTATGCTCTACTATGACTTGGAGAAAGAGCTGGCTTTGGTATTGGCTCCCAATAGCCTCCATTTGGCTGGCCCGGATCAAGAAAAAATGATTGGTTCGCTGACCAACTCTCTGGTTAACAGCCTTCCTCCCGAACAGCGTAAATTCTATCTGTTGAACCCGAAGGTATTTTTAACCTTTGATAGTATTGTCAAGGCCATTTTGGAGGCTGACGGCATTACCGAGGAGGTTTTAGAGGCACAAAAAGCCAAGGTTAAACTGCTGGAAGAATTTTTGCAGGTGCGAGATGAGGCCGCGCTCCAGGAAAAAGTCAAAGAACACGATGCCGAGCTTGATCACGAGTTTTTTGAAATCCTAACTGCTTCGATGCAGGCAGCTCAAATGGAGGGCAATCGGGCGGGGGCGCAGGCGCTTTATGCCCTGCGCAGCGTTTTGGCCGAATTAAGCAGCCAGGGGCAGCAGGCTGTAGCCGAGATTGACGCCAGTTTGGGTCTGGTTCACATCACCAGCCGGGAAGATTTACTGGAGAAATTACAAAACGCCCAGACCAACGAAGAGTTTGAAGCTTTTACGGCGGCGGGCCATCCCTTGCTGGATTATACCTTTTTCCAGCAATTGACTGCCAAAATTGACGAAACCGCCAGAGCCGGTGACGCCAAGCAGGCTGAAACGCTCAAGAATTTGCGCACCAAAATTCTGGATACCAAAGCCCGTCAGGAAGAGGAGAGCCGCGCCGCACTCCAGAAATCTGTGGCCCTGCTGCGAGAAGTTCTGCAATCCCGCGACCCGCAGAAGATTCTGGCGCAAAAACTAGACCAAATTGACGAGTCTTTCTTTGCGGTGTTATCGGCCAATATCGAGGAAGCCCGGCGGCAAAATCAAAACGAGGCTGCTCAGGCCATGGAAATGATCGGCAGTATGGCCATGGCCATGCTGCAAGAGAGCCTGGCCGCAGCAGAGGTAGAATAATAGGCTAAACTCTGACCAACTCAACCTGTTTGAGTGTGTCGTCATAAATGGTATAAGCCGCTCCCGGTCCGTCCTCCGGACGGCCCACACTGCCCACGCCGACAATGAGCGTATCGCCGGGGCGGAGCGTGATGCAGGAGCGGCTCAATTTCTGGAGATGGTTGTCGGCGGTAAAACGCCATGCCATCTGCCGGTGGGTGTGACCATGAAACAGCAGCGATACGCCCGCCTGGGTCAGGCTGCCTATGATCTCCCACAGCGCCGGACACTCAAAGTGCAGGTAGGGAAAGAGCTGGGACAGCGGCACGTCACGGTGCCTGGCGTTTAAATCGGCCAGACTGGTCAAATGAGCAGGCCAGAGCGGGGTGGCGTGGGTTAGCCAAAAATGCGCCTCTTTGCGGAAAGGCGGCAAGCCCAAGGCCCAGGCCTGGTTTTCCGGTGAAAGGTGCGGCCAGCCCGACACCTCCCAATTACCAAACACGGCCCGCACACCAACCTCCCGTACCAGCGCTACGCAGTCGTCAACTCCCACATCGCCCAGGCAAAAGTAGTTCTCCAACGCCTGCTCCTGGGCGTGGCGTAGCACCTTCAGCAAAGCCCTGGTTTCACTGTGGATGTCGGAGAAAATGGCGTAGCGCATAGAGGAGAGGGTAACATAAAAGAGGATATCAGGCAAAGGAAGTGGCTTGATGGAATCTGTCACACTCACTCCCTAGACATCCCCTCAAAATTAGGCTATAATCCCCCAGATTAGCTATCTTCTCAAGGAGAATTTGAAACTTGACCAAGTACAAGCGCGTCACCGGCATGCGGGACGTTCTTTTTGACGACCAGCCCTACTGGCGCTTCATCTTAACCAAAATTCAAGAAACGGCCGACCTGTTCGGCTATCAGCGTATTGACACCCCCTTGTTGGAACAGGCCAGCCTGTTTGTGCGCGGCGTCGGCGAAGGCACCGACATTGTTGAAAAAGAGATGTATATCTTTGAGGACCGGGATGGCGACCAACTGGCGCTGCGCCCGGAATTTACCGCCAGTATCATGCGGGCCTACGTTGAAAATGGCCTACATACTTTGCCTACCCCACTGCGCGTGTGGACGACCGGCCCGCTCTTTCGCCACGAGCGGCCCCAGGCCGGGCGATACCGCCAGCACTCCCAATTTGACATCGAGGTCATCGGCGAGCAAGACCCGGCGGTGGATGTCGAGGTAATCAGCGTGGCCTGGCACCTTTTCACCAGCCTGGGCTTTTACGGCCTGCGCTTGTATATCAACTCGACCGGCTGCCCGGTTTGCAAACCGGCCTACATTCAAACCCTGGTCAACTACTTTAGTACCTTTGCCGATAGACTGCCGCCCGACGACAAAATACGGCTGCAAAAAAATCCGCTGCGCATCCTCGACAGCAAAGAGCCGGCCACTCAAACCCTGCTGGAAAACGTGCCGCGCATCACCGACCACCTCTGCGCCGACTGTGCCAATCACTTTGCCAAGTTGAAGGCGTACCTGGAAGCGATTGGCCGTCCCTACGTAGTGGATTACCGGATTGTGCGTGGGCTGGACTACTATACCAAAACCGTCTTTGAAATCAAAGCCGACGGCCTGGGCAGCCAGGATACTATCTGCGGCGGCGGCCGCTACGACGGTCTGATTGAAGAACTGGGCGGACGGCCCACGCCGGGCATCGGCTTTGGCTCCGGCATCGAGCGGTATGTCATCGCTCTGCGCCACCTGGGGGTCGAGCCGCCGCCCGAACCGCTGCCCAAAGTGACCGTATCCTACCTGGGCGACCTGGCGAAACTGGCCGCGCTCAAGCTGGTCGAAACGCTGCACGACGAGCATATTGGCGCCCTCTTCACGCCAGGCGACCGCAGCCTGAAGGCCCAGTTAAAAACCGCCAACCGAATCAACGCCATGTTCGCCGTGATTGTGGGTGAAGACGAAGTGCAGGCCGGTCAAGCGACAATCCGTGATTTGAGCAATGGTGAGCAAATCGTCGTCAATCTGGCCGATGTGCCAGCCTGGTTGAAAGAAAAATTAGAGTAACAGGTAGCAGGTCGCAAAGTAGCAGGATTAGGACGTTTGCGACCTACAACTTGCGATCTGCTACCCGATGGCTATGCTTCTCTGTGGGACAACGGTAACAATGGCTCCAAATTCTCCCCAGCTGGCCTTTTATAAAATCGGCTTGCTCTACCATCCCAAACTGGCCGAATCGCGGGTAATGGCTGCCGAAATGTTGGAATTTATCGAGAGCCTGGGCGCGTCGGCCTGGGTTAGCTCAAGCTGGAGCGAGGAGGCAATCAAAGATCGGCTGGACGATCTGGATTTGCTGATCACCCTGGGAGGCGATGGGTCGCTGCTGCGAGCGGCCCGCATGACGGCCAGCCGGTCTATCCCTATCCTGGGGATCAATATGGGCCGTCTCGGCTTTTTGGCCGAAGTCCAACCCGCCGAATGGCCCGACCGGATTCGCCAAACCCTGCTGGGCCACGGTTGGATCGAGGAGCGGATGCTCCTGCGCGCCGAACATTACCAGGCCGGTCAGGTTATCAATACCTATGAGGCGCTCAACGAAGTGGTTATTGGCCGGGGCAAATTCGCCCGGGTGATCCGGCTGCATACCGATATTGCCGGCGTCTTTCTGACCACCTACACCGCCGATGGGCTTATTCTGGCAACGGCCACCGGCTCGACGGCCTATGCCCTGGCAGCGGGGGGACCGATTTTGCCACCGGAGCTGGAAAACTTTTTGTTAGTACCTCTGGCGCCCCACCTCAGCCTGGAGCGAGCTATTGTTCTCTCCAGGGGGGTGACGGTATCGGTCCAGATTTCTACAGATCATACCGCTATTTTAACGGTTGACGGCCAATTTGAGGTTGAACTGGCCAACCAGGATCGAGTAGTTATGCAGGCCAGTCCGGCCGTGGCTCGTTTTGTCCGTTTGCAGGACAAGAACTACTTTTATCGGACCCTTATGCAGCGGCTGGGCTGGCCGCAAACCAAAAAGTAACGGAGCATATAGACTTTTTATGAACGACACATCAACCCCGGATCTCGTCCAACAAGGCTTGGCCGCCGCCCGCGTCGGCGATATTGAAGACGCCCGCCGCCTGCTGCAAGACGCTACCCGCCAAACCCCCGATAATGTTGCTGCCTGGCTGGGGCTGGCCGGAGTGGTGGAGTCCCTGGCCGAAAAGGAAGCCTGCTTCAATAAAGTGCTGGCGCTTGATCCTGATAACTCCGAAGCCAAAGCGGGTTTGGTCCGAGTCCAGCAAAAATTAGCTCATCAGCCTGTTCCTCAGACCCAAGAGGCGGTGAGCGAAGCCGATTCCGGCCTGGCTTACTGCTATCGTCACCCCCAAACCCAGACCGGCCTGCGCTGCAATCGCTGTAACCGGCCCATTTGCCCCAAGTGCGCCCGGCGGACCCCGGTTGGCTTCCGCTGTCCCGATTGCATTCGTGAGCAAGAGGAAAAGTATTACAGCGGCGGCAACCTGGATTATGTTATTGCGGTGGCTATTGCCTTGCCGCTGTCATTGCTTGCGGCGGCCCTGTTTACCTTTGTCTTAAACAGGTTTGGGTTCTTCACGATTATCATCGGCCTGTTTGTCGCTCCGGCTGTGGCTGGCTTTATTGCGGAGGCTGTTCGCTGGGGCGTTGGCCGGCGCCGGTCCCGCTATCTGAGCCGGGTTGTCGCCGGCTGCGTCATTTTGGGGACAGCGCCCTTTTTACTCATCCTGCTGCTGGCGGGAAACTTCTTTGCCTTGCTGGCTCCTGGCATTTTTGTATTTCTGGGAACTGCCACAGTTCTGGCTAGACTTCGTTGAATAGTTTATGGCGTTGACAATTGGCCTATTGACACTTTAACCTCCATCCTCGATAATCAGTGAGTGCAGAGTTGACCGTTGGCTATTAATCATTAACCCTTGGTTGTTGACCATTAATTTATGGCTTCGCCACATTTATTAGAGCAATTAGCGGCTTACGTACCTACGCCAGTCGCTCATGCAATTTACCATCAGCCACGTCTTTTAATCGAGCCAACCGCCCGCTGCTTTCCGGCGGTGGTTCTGTTTACCGATATCTCCGGTTTTACCCCCTTGAGCGAGCTACTCAGTCAAGCTGGTCCCACCGGCGCTGAAGAGCTTACTCAACTTATTAACCAATATTTTACTCGAATGATCGAAACAGCCCAGGCTTACCAGGGCCAGGTGGTCAAGTTCTCCGGTGACGCCCTGACCGTATTATTCCCGGCGCGAGAAATTTCCATGCAGCTCGCGGTCCGCCAGGCCGGGGAGTGTGCCCTGGCTATGCAAGGACAGATGGGCGAGTTTGCTAACCTTAGAACATCGCGCGGTTCGGCTTCTTTGTCTATGAAGGCCGGGATTGGAGCCGGGGAAGTGCTGGAGTGCACGATTGGCGGAGTGGCCGAGCACTGGGAGTATGTAGTTGGCGGCGACCCGCTGGTGCAGGTGGCAATGGCTGACAAGCAGGCCCAGCCCGGCCAGACGATCTTAAGCCCGTCAGCCTGGCAGGAAGTTCAGCCATTTTTTAAAGGCACGGTCATGCCCTCCGGCTTTGTCGAGGTAACAGACGTACTCGTTACCTTGCCTAAAACCCAACCCCCTCCACTCCGCTGGAGCAAACTGAAACCGGGCGAGGCCGAGATCGTTGAAAAGGCATTACGCGGCTATGTTCCCGATGCCGTCCGAGACCGTTTGGGTGCACAAGCGGAATGGCTGGCCGAGCTGCGGCGAATTACTGTTCTTTTTGTGGGGATAGGCGGCTTCGACTACCAGGCGGCGGATGTGGCGCCTCGCCTGCAGAGATTTTTGCAGGCCATCCAGGAAGTGGTCCGGCGGTTTGAAGGCTCACTCAATAAGGTGGCGGTAGACGACAAGGGCACAGTCCTGTTGATTCTTTTTGGAGCGCCACCCTTCTCCCATGAAGATGACATCCTCCGGGCTGTAGCCTGCGCCCTGGATTTACAGGCTGTTGCCGAAGCGCAGGGATTGCGGATGGCCATTGGTCTCACCGAGGGCAGTTTATTTGCCGGGCCGGTCGGCGCGCCCAGCCGGCGAGAATACACCGTCATTGGCGATACGGTCAACCTGGCAGCACGGTTGATGCAGTACGGCAAAGCCGGTACGATCCTGGTGAGCCAACGGATCAAAGAGCGGGTTGGTTCGCAGTTTGTTTTTGAAAGCCTGGGAAAAATCGCCCTGAAAGGTAAAACCGAAACCCTGGCCGCCTATCGGGTGCAAGGTGAGCAGGGCGCGCAAGATGAATTTATCATCCGCTACTTGCTGCGCGAGGATCCTCTAATTGGCCGCCAGGCCGAACTGGCAGAAATGCGGCGTATTGCCGCCGAAGTCCGCCAGGGTCAACTTCACCTGCTTTTCCTCGAGGGAGAGTTGGGCCTGGGCAAAAGCCGGTTGGTATCAGAGTTGGTGCGAGAGTGGATTATGGAGGGCGGTATTGGCTATGGCAGCAAGTGTATCAGTTATGGCCGGCAAACTCCTTATCAAGCCTGGCGTGAGGTCATCGCCGCGCTGTGTGACCTGACCCCCACCCTGACCCCGGCCCGGCAATTGGCTCGCCTGGCTACAACCGTTGCCGATTTGGAGGACCCGGCGGGCCAGGCTGGCTATTGGGCAGCACGCTTACCGCTGCTGGCCGATGTGCTGGGCCTGGAAGCGCCGGAAAACAGCTTCACCCAAAGCATCTCCGGCCAATTGCGCCGCAATAATACTTTTGCCCTGATCGAAGCGCTGCTCCGTCGCAAAGCCAAACGCCATGCCCTCTTGATTTTACTGGAAGATATTCAGTGGGCCGATGAGCTGTCTCTTTTGTTGGCAACCTATCTGACCAAAACCCTGGCCGGCACGTCGCTGTTGTTAGTGCTGTCGCACCGGCCCATGCCTGCCGGGGAGATGACCCTGTTGGACGACCTCAACCTCTTGCCCTATGTGCATAAGCTTCACCTGGAACCGTTCTCGGCCGACGAAAGTCTGGAATTGATCCAGATTTTGCTGGGTAATAAAAAATTGCCCGCAGGCATGGTAGATATTTTATTGAGCCGGGGACAGGGCAATCCCTTTTTTATCCAGGAGATTACCGGCGCTATCCTCAATGTGGCTGATAGCCAGGCCGATCAACTGCTCGAACTGTCACAAACGCTCAATTTACCCGATACCGTGCAGGATGTTATTCTGACTCGGATTGATCGCCTCTCGGAAGCGGAAAAACTTACCTTGAAAATTGCCTCGGTGATCGGCCCCAGTTTTCAACGTTCGCTGTTATCGGCTATCCATCCCCTGCAACAGGCCCAATTTTGGCTGTCCTCACAGTTAGAAGACCTGGAAAGTGAAAAGTTGATTCGCCTGGAAGTGCCGGCGCCCAAATGGGAGTACATTTTTCGTAACGTCATTACCCAGGAAGTGGTGTACGAAGGTTTGCTGCTGGCCCAGCGCAGGCAGTTGCACCGGGCGGTGGGAGCAGCCCTGGAAAACCTGGTCCCCGATGAAGTAGAGCAACTGGCTTTTCATTACAGCCGCAGCGACGATGTGGAGAAGGCGCTTTATTACCTCAAGATTGCCGGTGACAAGGCTCGCCACGAGTATGCTAACCATGCCGCCATTGACTATTATACCGAAATTTTGACTTACCTCCGTAATCGTCCCTCGACGGAAAATGGTCACGGGATTGTCTCGGCAGGTTACTGGGACATCTTGATGGAGCGAGCCAAGTTATATAATTTAATTGGGCAGCGTGAAGAGGCCCTGGAAGACCTGGGTACCCTGGGCATCATGGCAGAGGCCCTCAACGACGATTACCGTCGTGCTTTGGCGGCGAAACAGTGGGCCAGCTTGTATGAGACGAGCGGTGATTATGACTCCGGTTTGGAGATGGTCGAGCGGGCGGTGCAGTTGGCCCAAAAAGCTGGCGATGAGAAACTTGTCGGCGAAGGCTATAGCCACTGGGGTAAGCTGCTGTATCTACGGGGAGAATATGAAACTGCTCATGATTATTTGCAGCATGCGTTAGGTATCGCTCAGAAACATCAAGATAAAAACGCTCAGGCTGATTGCTTGAAGAACCTGGGCCTGGTGGCTCATTATCAGGCTGATTATGAGGTAGCTCTTTATTTCTTCAAAGAGGCGACCGAGTTGTGGCAGGTGCTGGGTGACCAGGTGGGGCTGGGCAGCGGGTTGAGCCAATTGGGGCGGGTTTATTACGATATGGGCCAACATATAGAGGCCCAAAAGTGTTATGACCGGTCGCTTACACTTCACCGGACCATCGGCGATCGGGCTGGTGAGGCTCTAACCCGGCGCGGCCTCGGCAAGGTTCAGCGGACGCTGGGCAATTATCCGGCGGCCTTGCAACTTTTTAAAGAAGCTCTGGCTATTACCCAGGATACAGGCGATCGGCGGGCGGAGGTGAACACCCTCTATCAATTGGGATTTCTTTATACCCGCTTAGGGGAGTATGAAACAGCCTTGACTCTTCTGGACGAAGCTCTGACCCTTTTGAGAGAAATAAATGATTTATGGGCCTTGGGCAGTGCCCTGACCTACTATGGCTGGACCCTGCATGAGCAGGGCGAGCCGCGACATGCGAAAAAATACTTTGAAGAGGTTCTCAGAATCCAGCGGGAGTTACAGCAGGAAGCAAAAATGACGGAGAGTATCGCTCATTTGGGACGAGCTGCTCTGGCGGCAAATGATTTAAGCCTGGCCGAGACTTGCGCTCGCCATGCCTGGAGTTCGCTAACCAATCAAGGGACGCAGGGCATCGAGCACCCAGCCGTTGTCTACCTCACCTGCTTCCAGATTGAGCAGGCTCATCAAAGATTTGAGCAAGCCCATGAAATCTTAAGGCAAGGGCATGCCTATATTGTGACTCAGGCTGCTCAGATTGATGACCTGGCGTTGGAGCAGGCTTATCTCAACAATATTCCCGAAAACAGAGCCATACGAGAGTTAACGGCGGTTGAGAATAAAAAAACCTCCGGCCCGTAAATCGGCCGGAGGTTTTTTTGAGTAATTTCGTTTAATCTCGTTCCCAAACTCAGTTTGGGAACGAGATACTTCCTTTATTTTGTTGCGTTGATTTAGTTAACAAAGCCGATCAATCGCCCGGCTTGGTCAGGCCGGCGCAGCTTGGCTAGAGCTTCTTTTTCAATTTGGCGAATGCGCTCGCGGGTCAAGCCAAAGCGTTCGGCCACATCCTGCAAGGTTAAGGGCTGACCATCACGCAGGCCGTAGCGCAGTTCAACGATCCGGCTCTCGCGGGCGGTCAATCCAGCCAAAGCGCGGCGAATTTCACTCTCTAGCAAAGTGGAATCCACCTGATCTTCCAACGCCTGAGTCAAATCATTTTCCACAAAGTCGGCCAGGGTCGCTCCATCATCGCCGACAGGTTCCTCCAGGCTCAGGGTCTCCTGCCCGTCTTGCAGTAATTCGTGGATCTGCTCTGGAGCATCACCGGTGTGGGCCGCGATTTCTTCTAATTCGGGTACGCGGCCTAGCTGCTGGGTCAGTTGGCCCATGGCCTTTTTGATTTTTCCCAGGTGATCTACCTTGTGAACAGGCAGGCGGATAACACGCGTTTGCACGGCCACAGCCCGGCTCACACTCTGGCGAATCCAGTAACTGGCATAAGTGCTCAAACGCACCCCTTTGCTGACATCAAATTTATCAATGGCCCTGATCAGCCCTAACACCCCTTCTTGGGATAGTTCGGCCAGGCTCAGTCCATGCCCGGTATATTTGTTAGCAATACTGATGACCAAACGGCCATTCGATTGAATTAACGTCCGGCGAGCTGCCTGCCCCTCATCCGCCTTTGTTTTAAGCTGTCGGCGTAACTCTTCCTCCAAGTCCTGATCCTTAGCCAAGCGCTTGGCTGCCTTTTTACCTTCCAACATCAGCTTAATTAAACGTTTTTCTTCAGCAGGCGCTACAGGAGCGGTAGCCGCAAGATCGGCAATACTTAGCCTAAACAACGCTTCTTCGGGAGCCCAAGTTGTTGCCATAACTCTTCACCTCGTCTCTAAAAATTTTTCGTCCAGCTCGTTTCTTTAACTACTCCGTGTAGCAACAAAACACACCCTCGTGGTGCTGCCAGCCAACTTTTACCTTTTGTAGAAGGTAAGGGGGGTAACAGAGCTGATTGACGAGTCGAAGCGTTCAGCTTTGTTAGTTTAAGGAATAATCTACAAAAGGTAATCGTTCAACACGTTGGTGAGCCGAATAGGCTTCCAACATATAAACCAGAATTTGGTCTTCCTTATCCAGCACACTGACCGTGCTGGCTATCAGCGTCCGCAGCGACTTGGCTGACAGAAGTTTCTGTTTATCACTTAACGGTCCCTGGATGGCCGTACCGGCCAAAAAGGCCAGAGCCGTTGGATCGCTTGGTAAGGTAGCGTTGGAGAGGTCCTCACCGGAGGCGTCGGCCAGGTGATTGATGTACTGCCTGACCATTGGCCGGAGTTTTTGCACCAGGCTGGTTACCTGCTGCAAGTCATCTTCATCCTGTAAAGGAAACGGGTCCACTCGTCCCATGAGAAAATCATGGTGGCTGGGATAAACATCCTTAATAAAGAAGCGTTCCTGTCCCACCGTGATCAAGTTCATCCGGCCTTCTTTGAGATTCTCAACCGCCGTGATGCGCGCTGTCGTTCCAACTTCATAAAGATCACCAGAATAGAGGTTGGTCACATTGGGCGCCTGGGCCTGCTTACTCCGGGCCAGTACTACCCCAAAAGGTTGGCTTGTCGCCAGACATTCTTTGACCATGATCTTGTAGCGATCTTCAAAGATGTGCAGCGGTAACATCATCCCCGGAAACAGCACAACATTTAACGGAAACAAAGGTATAGTAGTGTTATGCTCTAACATAAACGTGTTCCCTGTACTTTCTGGCCTTTACTTCTACCTTATACGACGACAACCCCCCTAACCTTTGACTTCTTTAGACGCTGCAACCTGCCAATTCTTACCTGCGGTCCTGTCTATTGATTTAATTTTAATGTTCTTCGCTTGACTAAAACTTAGTCTTGCTAAATATTCCGGTTTCCGGTTATATTGCGCCTCATGCTACCATTACTAAATTAAAGACAAGTTAAATTTGACTTGCATTTCAAACGATTGTCCCAAAACTAGCCTTATGCTATAATGATAACATCTTTATGTTAGAATTGTGTTAAAGCTGGAAAAGAGACTATGGCTGTGTCTTCTCAGGCTGGGGGAGCTATGCACCGGGTCCTGGTGGTAGATGATGACGTCGAAGTGGCGAAGTCCATTGAGGCCTCCCTGCGCAAGCATTATCAAGTTTATGTCGTTTACAGCGGTATCGAAGCTATTAAAGAAGCACGCCGGCATCGCCCGGACTTAATTGTGCTCGACGTGGTCATGCCGGGGATGGATGGATTGGAAACTTGCCGGGAGCTGCGCGTTGACCCCGCTCTGGCCGACGTGCCTATCCTGTTCCTCACCGCTCTGGGTCGTCCCGAAGACCGGGTGGCCGGGTTTCGAGCCGGCGCGGATGACTATTTGACCAAACCGTTTAATCTGGAAGAACTGCAGCTTCGGATTACCGCCATTCTGCGGCGGGCCGGCCAAGTCAGCCCTAAGCCTCCTATCCCGACATTGAAGATTAAAGATCTAACCCTGGATCGAAATAGCTATCAGGTTACCACCAGCAAAAAACAAGTGAAGCTAACTCCGGTTGAATTCGACCTGCTCTATCATTTGATGATGCACCCCGATGAAGTTTTTACCAGCGATCGTCTCTTACAAGAAGTCTGGGATTACCCTTCGGAGAGCGGCAGCCCCGACTTGGTGCGCATGCATATCAAGAATTTGCGCAACAAAATTGAGGCTGACCCGAGCAAGCCTGAGTTTATCATCACCATCCCTCGCCGGGGATACACCATCGCCTCGGAGCACTAAGGGGTAATTTAGGCTGCCTGCTACTACTCAGCTCTCCTATCATTTCGAGACATAAGCTCAGAAATTCCTAAAGCGATCCACAGGCCTCAGGGATTTCTCCTTTATGCCCTCTGGGTACTTCGGTCGAAATGACATGGCTGAGCAATAACAGCTACCTAACAAAAATCCCGCCTCAAATTGAGACGGGGTTTGTTTTATTTGTTTAAACGCACAACAAATTTTGCCAGACCTGTTAGACTATCATCCGGCTAAGTCCACAATTTTTTGTTGTTCGGTAACTGGCTCTAAAGGTTTGGAATTTCGTACGGTGCGAGTGGGGCGAGTAGGAGCATTTGCTAGAGTTTTTTCGAGTTGGTAAATCTCAGTGTGGAGCGCATCTACTGTTTGGGAAGATACAATTTGCCATTTTCCCTGGCTTAACCAGCCGGCAAGGTCACTTAACTTCTCAATAATAAAATGCCTTTGTGATGTTAGGTTCACAGGGAAACGCATCTCCTTCCTTAAAGATTTAGCAGTTGTCCCTTTTTGCATATTTAGTTGTGTATTCTATTTTACTCCTTCGTAGCTAATTTTGATGAACTGAGAGGGTCATGTTACTCAAAGCGTTAAAAATTAGCAAATCAAGCGCCTGCTTACAAGGGGTGCATCCCAATTTTAGGTGTTCTGTACTGCGGCAAGTGACCCGCTTCGCGTGTCCTACATTACCACAAATTTGGGACAGACCGTTTGCAGCCTTTACAGCTCGATTCGATGAAGGGGTTGTGGTATAATTTAGCATAGACCTACCAAGAGAGGTATTATGCTCGTTATCAACGGTGCTTACGGCGAGGGAGGGGGACAAATTTTACGCACCTCCCTGGCCCTGGCCGCCATCCTGCAGCGCCCCATTCGCATTGACCATATCCGGGCCGGGCGAAAAAACCCAGGTCTGGCCGCTCAACATTTAACAGCGGTGAAAGCCGCGGCCATGATCTGCGATGCAAAGCTGTCAGGCGCTACGCTAGGCTCGACCGGCCTCACTTTTGAGCCGCAAAGTGACCCCATCCCTGGCTTTTATGAATTCGACGTGAGTGAGGCTCGCGAGGGCGGCAGTACCGGAGCAGCCACGTTGGTATTGCAAACGGTTTTGCCACCCCTGGCTCTGGCTTCTCGTCTCAGCACGGTTACGGCGAAGGGAGGAACCCATGTGCCCTGGAGTCCGCCCTTTCATTATCTGCGGGATGTCTATTTGCCGATGATAGCGCCATTAGGTCTGGCGGCGAAGGTCGAATTATCGGCCTGGGGCTGGTATCCTGCCGGTGAGGGCGAGATTAAAGCGACGCTGCCGGGCCGGACTGAGCCGGTTCCAGCTTTCCCGGAGACACGCGGCGCGTTGAAACGAGTTTATGGCGTGGCGGTGGCCGCCCGCCTGCCGGCTCACATTGCCCAACGTATGCGGGATCGGGCGGCCAAATTGTTGGACGGGGTGGATTTGCCCTTTACCCTTGAACCCCAGCGGGTCCAATCCGTCTCGCCGGGAGCCGGGATCTTTCTGGTGGCCGAATATGAGTCGAGCCGGGCCGGTTTTAGCGCCCTGGGCGAAAGGGGCAAACCGTCGGAACGGGTTGCCGAAGAGGCCGTGGAGGCGCTGCTCGCCTTTCATTACAGCAGGGCGGTGTTGGACGAACACCTGGCTGACCAGCTCATTTTGCCGCTGGCGCTGGCTGGCTTGTCCGTGACCCTGTCAGTAGAGCGAATTTCGCCGCATATGCTGACGAATCTGTGGGTGGTTGAGCAGTTCCTCGGACCCGTGGCGAAGATAAACCAAAACCAGAACACGATTCAGTTTACATCAACAGACAAAGAGACGTTATGACCGGCGAGCAAAAAATCCCTCGTATTTTGATCATTGACCCGGCTGAAAATAGGGCCTTGAAAACCAGCCTGGAAACGCAGTATGGCATGTGGGTCAACCATTACGCCAGCGGCCGGACGGCTCTCGATTCGCTGCGACAGACCCAGCCCGATTTAATTGTGCTCAATGCCCACTTAAGCGACCTGCCCGCTTCATCCCTGCTGGCTGAACTGAATGCCCAAAAGCTGGCGACCCCGATTATCCTGGTTGGAGCAAATGGGGAGACAACCAGGGCCAACTTCAACGATAAAAGTATCGTCGGCTGGCTGAACCAGCCTTTTGCGGCAGCAGAGCTGGCGGCGCTGATCCAATCGGCGCTGGAACGACCTCTGCCTAACAGCGACCTGGTTTTAACCAAGCGGGCCGAAATAGTGGAGGCTAACCAGCAACTAACGGCGCGGGTGCAGCAGTTACAGACTCTATTTGAAATCGGCAAATCAGTAACATCTCAGCTTGAGCTGGAGGAGGTTCTGCGCCGGGTGGCCAAAGCGGCAGTGACCCTGACCAACGCCGACGAAAGTTATCTGCTGCTGGTGACTGAGGGAAGCGGCAATCTCTATCTGCGGGCCGAAGCAAACCTGAACAGCGAGGAGGTCAAGAACTTCTGGGTCAAAGTCAGCGACTCTATTGCCGGGCGGGTGGTTCAGACGGG
This sequence comes from Anaerolineae bacterium, assembly GCA_023382535.1. The sequence goes on from JAHDWA010000025.1 coordinate 27,825, forward strand.
CGAACCGATCCTTATTTCCAAAGACAGTAACAACCTCAAGGTTAAAACCGGATTGGTGGTCAACGCCTTGGTTAATGTGCCGGTCAAAGTAGGCTCAACGGTGATCGGGGTGCTGGGGGTAGATAACCGCTATCAGCAGCGAGCTTTTACCGCTGAGGATCAGATGCTGCTCTCAGCCCTGGCCGATTGGGCGGCGATTGCCATTCAGAACGCCAAGCTGTACACGGCCACTACCGAACTGAGCCGCGATCTGGAGCTGGTGAACGAGGTCAGCCGCCTGGTTTCCAGCACGCTGGATGTGGAGCAGATACCGCGGCTGCTGGTTCAGCGGACCGCCGAGATCTTTGGGGCCGAGTGCGGCTCGCTGGCTTTGCTCGATAAGGAGCGCGGGGCGGTGGTCTTTCAACTGGCCTATGATGATGAGGGGAATGAGCTAACCAGCCTGAAGAATTTCTTGATGCCCCTGGGTGAGGGGATTGTCGGGTTGGTGGCCCAAACAGGTCTGCCCCACGTGGTCAACAACGTCCAGAGCGACCCCGGCTGGTCGCCCGCCGCCGACCGGTTAACTGGCTTCAAAACCGAAAAGATTATGGCTGTCCCGCTTATTGCCGAAGGGGAAGTGATGGGCGTGATGGAGCTGCTCAACAAAAAAGAGGGCAATTTTGATGAGGGTGATTTGCAGCTCCTGCTGCTGGTGGCAGCCTCGGCGGCCAGCGCGCTTCAAAATGCTCGCCAGTACAGCGAGTTGCAGAAAGCGAATCAAGCCTTGCAGCGGGCGCAGGAGCAGCGCATCGCCGCCGAACGCTGGGCAGTGCTGGGCAAGGCCGCCGGCAGCCTGGCTCACCGGATCAATAATACCACCACCCTGGTACCGATTGCTGTCCAGCACCTGCGCGAGCTGCTGCAGCCGGTCAAGCTATCTCCTGAGTTGAAAAAAGAGATAGATGAAAATTTGGAGCGCATCGAACGGAATACCCTTTACACGGTTGACCTGGCGGTGGCGCTGCTGCGCCGATTCCGCCAGCACCCGGCCAAGGCCCATAATGTCAACGAGTTGATCAACCGGGCGCTGTCGCTGGTTGAAACCCCCAAGAATGTTAAAGTGGTTTGCCATCTCGACCCCGATTTGCCGCCCGTTGATACCAGTGATCTGCTGGTTGATGCCCTGATCGAATTGATTACCAATGCGCTGCGGGTGATGGCCGCACAAGGGGGCCTGCTGCGCGTGGCCTCGTTCAAGGTGGGCGACAAAATCGCCATCCAGGTGACAGACAGCGGGCCGGGGATTGCGGCAGAGAATCTTGAGCGGGTATTTGATATGTTTTTCACCACCCAGCCTCAGGGGTTGGGTTTTGGCCTGTGGTGGGTCAAAACATTTTTGGAGCAACAGCATGGCGAGATTACGGTTGAAAGCCGTCCCAATGAAGGGACGACCTTCACCATTCTGCTGCCGGTGAATCTGCCGCTGTTACCTTCGCCCTGAAAATGGGGTAAGATGGGAAGACTGGAAAGTTGGAAGGCTGGGTGGCTGCCCATAGGGGGCCTTCGGCTCGAAGGTTGCTGAAGAAATATCCCAATCTTCCAACCTTCCAATATCTACGGTTATGGTTGGTTATATAGTTGAAGCAGATTTGCTCATTTGGGAGAATGGAAAAATGCGTAAGCGTGTTTTGGTTGTTGACGATGTGCCGGATTGGCGGGCAACATTGCAGGACATTCTAAGGAACGATTTTGAAGTCAAAACCGTTGACAGTTATCAGGCGGCCATGGAGGTCGTGCGCGAGCGGTCGGCGGAGCTGGTTATTGTTGATTTGCGCCTCAGCCCAACGGACGAAGAAGACCGGCAGGGAATGGAACTGCTCAAACAACTGGCCGAGCATCGGATCAATGCCATCGTGCTCACCGGCTACCCGGAGAAAGAGCTGCGTGAAGAGGCCGAAGAAAAGTATAAAACCTTTGAATTCATTGATAAAAGTATCCTGGCCAAAAATTACCAGTATATCCGGGATGTGGTGCGTGAAGCTTTTAGGATATTAGAGCGTAAAGAAAAGAAGAAAACGGAAGCGATTCAAGCCGCCAGCGCCCTCCAGACCGTCAGCTTTCCAGAAGATCTGTCCAGTTGGCCTTTACAAAAATATCGGAAAGATAAATGAGTTTTAGCCTCGACCTGCAAAGCATCATTCTGCTCCTCTTCTTTGTCGCGCCTGGTTTTCTTTTTACCCGGACCTATACCGCCTACCGTCCCCGCTACTACCGCACCCCCGATGCTTTTGCGCAGGTCGTTCTGGCTGTGGTCGGCAGCGCCATTATCCACGGGACCCTGCTGACCGGCATTGCCCTGGGCCTGGCGGCTTTTTGGCTCGTTCGAGGTGAACTGCTCTCGGTCAGCGACATTCTTGGCCCGCCGATGCCAATTGACAGCTACCCCCTGCCGATCCTGGCCTTTGTGATCTTGATGGCTATTCTTTACCTGGCGGTGAGCCTGATTCTGGCTCGCCGCTTTGCTACATTTTTAGGGTATCGCACGGCCGCCAACCGGCCCAGGTGGTGGCGGCTCTTGCTTGACGAAGACCCGCCGGAGCCATTCTTGCTGTGGCACACCATCCTGCAAGTCGAGCCGCTTAAGCTAAACTTAATTCCACCTCACCTGCACATCCAGATGCGCAACGGCGATTACTTTGAGGGCGATCTGCACAGTATGCGCCTGGTCGGCGATGAGGAGAATACGGTTGAGCTGGCCCTGCGCAATGTGTGTCACCGTCCCTCGTCTCAACCTTCCCCCAAGAGCAGAGCTAATCTGCCAGCCTCCGATTTGCAACCTCTTCCTAATCAAGTTATCCTACTGAAATCTACCGATATCTTGTGGCTGACCCGCAACGATATTCCGCAGTGAGATGTCAGTAGTCAGTACTCAGTAGCCAGTAATCAGAATTGTCAATACTCTGACATCTGGCATCTGATTACTGGCAACTAAAATAACCCAATTTTCGTCAAGGAATTCGCTCATCCATGTTTGAACTGGTTTTCCTGGGGACTTCTGCATCCGCGCCGTCGGTGCACCGGGGACTTTCGGCCAATGCGGTGCTGTACAAAGAGTACCGCTTTTTGATTGATTGCGGCGAGGGCACGCAGCGCCAGATTTTGCAGAGTAACCTGGGTTTTAAGCGACTCAATAAAATATTGCTCACTCACGGCCACCTGGATCATATTTTGGGGTTGGGCGGTCTCGTTTCGACCTTTAGCCGGTGGGAAACGATTGAAAAGCTGGAAATTTATGGCGGCCAGTGGACGTTAGAGCGGGTCAGAGATTTGCTGCTGAAAGTGGTTTTGCGGGGGGAAAAGTTACCTATCAAGCTGGAATTTATCCCTCTGCAGCCCGGACTTATCATGGAAGACAGCACCTTTCAACTCAGCGCCTTTCCGGTTGTTCACCGGGGCGCCGATTGTTTCGGCTTTCTATTTGAGGAAAAGTCACGCCGTCCCTTTCTAAATGAGAAGGCCGAGGCGCTGGGTGTGCCGTTTGGCCCGGAGCGGCGCAAATTGGTCGCTGGAGAAGCCATTACTTTGGCCGATGGGCGGCGCATTCAGCCCGACGACGTGCTCGGTCCCGAAATCCCTGGAGCCAAGCTCGTCTTTGTCGGCGATGCCGGCCGTACCGACAACTTGCTGGATGTGGCTCATGGAGCCGACGCGCTGGTCATCGAGGCGACTTATCTCAATGAGGATGCCGAGATGGCCCGCCAATTTAGCCATCTCACCGCCGCCCAGGCGGCTCATCTGGCCCGCGAGGCCCGGGTCGAGCAGCTCTACCTGACCCATATCTCCCGCCGCTACCGGGAGCAGGATGTGCTCAACGAGGCCCGCGCCATCTTTCCCAATACCATCATCGCCCGTGATTTCGACCGGATCAAGGTGGTCAAGGAGAAGTAAAGCGGCCCTCAATGCAACAAGTCCTCCAGGATGGCGCTCGACAATTTAGCCTCTCTCTTAGCGAAGCCCAACTCAACGCCTTTGACCGCTACAGCCAGGAACTCATTGCCTGGAATCAGCGGGTCAATTTGACCAGTATCATCGAACCCCAAGAAATTGTGACCAAGCACTTCCTCGACTCGCTGTCCGTTTATGGGGCACTGTCGGGCTTGCCGCCTGATTTGACGCTGATTGATGTGGGCAGCGGCGCCGGTTTTCCCGGTCTGCCCCTCAAAATTGTGCTGCCTGACCTGCGGTTGACTCTGTTGGAGGCGACCGGCAAGAAAACGGCTTTTCTGGACTATGTCGTGCATATCTTAAATTTGACCGGCGTGACCGTTCTCACTGCCCGCGCCGAAGAAGCGGGCCGCCGCCCTGACCAACGCGAACGCTACGACGCAGCCGTAGCCCGTGCTGTAGCCCCTCTGCCGGTGCTGGCCGAATATACGCTGCCCCTGGTTAGAGTAGGGGGACGGGTTATTGTTCAAAAAGGCCAGCATCCTGCCGCTGAAATCAAAGCGGCGGCCAATGCTCTGGGCATCCTGGGTGGCAAAGTCAGCCAGACCCTGGCGGTGAGGGTGCCGGGCTTAGACGCAGAACGGCACATGGTGGTCATCCAAAAAAACAAAGCAACTCCGCCCCAATATCCCCGCCGGTCTGGGTTGCCGGCCAAAAAACCGATTTAGAGCTGCTGCGGTCAGAACTGCTGTTGACGAGACCTGGCATTGGCAGTATACTTTTGGCAATGCGTCCGAGTCAGGGAAACAGAGTGAGACAGACCTCTCAAAAACTTCAAGCTTATATTCTTTTTATCCTGCTCATAATTGCTGTCTTCGGCTTAGGTTCCAGCCAACCTGTTCCCGTTGAGGCCCAGGAGACGGCCATCGAGCCTGACCCGATAATGATTGAAACCATTTTTGCCGCTCTGACCCCCAATGAACGAGTTGGGCAGTTATTTATGGTTTCCTTTGTAGGCAATCAAGTGGGCTTCAACTCGGCCATTGCCGAATTGATTCAGCGATACCGGGTTGGCGGCATTTATATTTCGGCAGAAAACCAGAATTTTATCAACTATCAAGGGACGCCGGCTCAGGTTTTAGCCCTGACAAATTCTCTGCAAGCCCTGGCGCAAACACCGCCACAGCCTGTAGTCAGCGGGACGAGTCCGCTGACCGCAACGGCCACAATTACGCCCTCTGCGCCGGTGAATGGGGTGGAGAAATACACGCCGCTGCCCCTGTTTATAGCAGTTAATCACGAGGGAGATGGTTTCCCCTACACTCAAATTCGGGGCGGCAATCTGGTCGAGCTGCCCAATGAGATGGCTTTGGGGGCAACCTGGAACCCGGAGAATGCCAGACTGGTTGGCCAGGTTGTGGGGCAGGAGCTGGCGCTGTTGGGGGTCAATATGCTCTTTGGCCCTTCGCTCGATGTGTTGGATAATCCACGTCCAGAACGAGGCGGCTCTTTGGGGACGCGGACCTTTGGCGGCCATCCTTTTTGGGTGGGTGAGATGGGCGAGGCATATGTCCGGGGAGTCCATCAAGGGGGTAATGGCCAAATTCTGACCGTGGCCAAACATTTTCCCGGTTTTGGCAGCAGCGACCGGGTGATTAATGAGGGCGTGCCGACCATTTATAAATCGCTCGACGAATTGCAGCGTAAAGAGTTACTGCCCTTCTTCAAAGTGACCAGTCTTGACTCTAATGACCCCGATGGCGTTACCGATGGCTTGATGACCGCCCACACGCGTTATCAGGGCTTGCAAGGGAACCTGCCCATCAGCCTCGATGCCAGGAACCTGGCCACGATTTTGGCCTTAAAGGAGATCGCTCCGTGGCGGGAGGATGGCGGGTTGATTGTCAGCGCGCCGCTGGGAGCGCCGGCCGCTCTCGAAGGAATTATAGGGACGACTCAAGAAAGCTTTCCGGCGCGGCTCTTGGTTCAGAATGCTTTTCTGACCGGCAGTGACGTGTTATTTTTGCAGGATTTTGCTTTTAGAGGCGAGGATGCGGCGGCCCAACTGGCCAATATTAAAAACGCAATTGGCTTTTTTCAAGAAAAGTATGCCAGCGAAGCCAATTTTCAAACGGCCGTTGATAAAGCGGTGCGGCGGATTATTAAAGCCAAGCTTAAAATTTATGGTAACAATGTTTTGCAGACGAACATTCAAAGACCCCTTGAAAATTTGGGGCTGTTGAACAATATCACCCTTGACCTTGACCGGATCGCCCGAGAAGGAGCGACACTGATTACCCCCGCTACCCCAGCGGGGGCCAATACCCTGCCCGGTGTTCCCCAGCCGGGCGATCAGATCCTCATTTTTACCGATGATCGCACAGGCCGGGATTGCCCATTCTGCCCGGAATTTTCTTTTATACCGCCCACCCGCTTGCAAGAAATTTTGCTCCAGTTGTTTGGTCCAAACGCGACCGGGCAAATATTACCGGAGCAGATCAATAGCCTGGGTTTCTCGTTTCTTAAGAATCTGTTGACGGGCCAGCCTTCACCTGAGAATGAACAGACGGAACAGCTCCTGCAGTCGGCTAATTGGATTATTTTCGCTATGCTGGATGTCAATGTGGAGACAGCCCCCCAATCCGATGCGGTCAAGGCGCTGCTTAGAAATCGCTATGAGCAACTGCGCAACAAAAATCTGATCCTGTTCGCCTTTAATGCGCCCTATTTTTTGGATGAAACAGAGATTAGCCAATTGACCGCCTATTACGGTTTTTACAGTAAAGGTCCCGCCTATCTGGAAGCAGCGGCGCGCTTGTTATTTCAACAATTTGAGCCAGCCGGCGCTGCGCCGGTAACTATTCCGGCCATCGGCCCCCTTGATCTCAGCCCCGACCCCGACCAAACCATTCAACTTCAGCCGCTGCATAAGATTGGCAAGAACGGTACGATTACACCCCTGGCCGAGCGAAACCCGCCGCTAACCGTGATAGATTTGCAGGTGGGTGAGGGGATCATGTTCAGAACCAGTGTGATTATGGACAAAAACGGCCATCCCGTCCCGGATGGAACGCTGGTCAATTTTCTAAGATATTATCCCCTGGAAGGGCTGTCGTTGGAACCGCTGACCGCTCAAACGACCCGAGGAGTGGCTCAAATTCCTATTATTAAAGAGCGTGATACGCCGCTCCAGGTTAAGGCTTCGAGTGAATTGGCGGTACAATCTGTTGTCTTTAATATTGGTCCCGGTATTGTTGAAACGCCCACTCCGACAGCGACCTTTACCCCGTTTCCAACTGAAACGCCGACGATCACGCCCACCCCCACCCAAACACCGACCCCGACGCGAACTCCCGCATCCTCTCCAACGCCCGTGATGCCGCCTTCCTCTTCGGTCCAGCCTCCGCCCCGACCGGTCAATGCCATTGATTTGGTTTACTCACTGTTAGGTATGCTTGTCATTGCCGGTATATCTTTTACTCTGGGTGGAGACCGCCTGCTTTTAGAAGAGCGGGTGCGTTCGGCTTTGGTGGCCGTAGCCTTTGGGTTGGTAGGGTATGTGCTTTACACCATCATGGCCTTGGCCTGGCCCCGGTCAGGCTTTGTCGGTACGCTCATCGAGCAGGGAGCAACGGGCCACTGGGTCACGCCGCTGGTCAGTCTGTTGTGTGCCATTGTCGGCACCGTGATTTGGTATTTGAAACCGGGCCGGGTTTTTGGGTCAAAATGGCCCAGCCACGGGGTTCCCTTAGCCAGGATAAAATCTGATGAGGAGTTAATGTAATAGGGGCCAGAATTTGCGCCGGGCCTCAACAGCAGCTAGCGGCTGACTTCGCTGATGGGCGGGCTTCCTGAGGTTGAATTGAGTCCGGAAAGGCCGGGGGTAAAGGTGAGGATGACCGCCAGAGTTAAAAGTGCGGCAATCAAGGCGAGCAGGACCCGGTTGCGCCAGAAAGCAAACCGCCAGCCGTTGGTGGTCTGGCCGTTAATCACAATTGGGGCGCCGCTCAGGAGTTCGCGGCGGAATTGTTGAATGTTGTCAGGGCGATCTTCCGGGTGTAAGCCCAGAGCATGGAGAATTGCTTGCTCGGTTTGGGTTGAAACCTCTGGGTTGATTTCTCTAATGCTTAAGGGCGTTTGAGTTTTGGGGCGAATATAACGCGTTTTAGCATCGGGAGGCGGCTCGTTGGTGAGTAGATGATACAGCGTAGCCCCTAGTGAATAGATATCCGAACGGCTGTCGGTGTAACCACTATCTCCGCCAATTTGTTCCAGCGGCGCATATTGAATCGTGGCCCGGCCTTGCAAAACGGTTACGGTTCGATTATCATCAGGGTGAAGCAGCTTAACCAGGCCGAAGTCCACCAATTTGATCGTACCGTTAGGAGTCAATTTTATGTTTGAAGGTTTTATATCCCGGTGGAGCACTGGCGGATCCTGGTGATGCAGATATTCCAGCGCATTGATAAGCTGTTCGGCCCAGGTGAGGACTTGCTCTTCGGGAATAAACGTTTGCTTGTGCCGGGTGTGTTCGATAATCTCGCGCAGATCCTGGCCAGGCACAAAGTCCATCACCAGGTAGTCACGGCCATTAAAGAGGAAAAAGTCTGAAACTTTGGGGAGATTGGTATGATCCAGGCGAGCCAGGACGCTGGCTTCCCGGTGGAAGGCAGCTTGAGCTTGTTCCTGATATTCTTTAGAAGCGCCCGGGTCTGGGGTAACTTCTTTAATAGCGCAGAGACGCCCTTCCAGGCGCAAATCTTCAGCCCGGTAGATGGCCCCCATACCACCCTGGCCCACCAGGTCTAAAATGCGGTAGCGGGACCATAAAATGGTACCAGGGCTTAATATTACCGACATGTCTCTTCTTCTCCCCGGCGTGGTAAAACGCGCAAATCATTAATTTTACCACACTGATAGCTTAATCACATAAAGGGTTTCTGTCAAAAGCCGAAAGTCCCATTGTCAGCTAAGGTAGGAGGTAATTGTAATGTCTAACCAAGAAGTGGCCATGTTGTTAGTCCATGAAGGTAACAGCCCCAAAACGCAGTGGCCTTTGGTTAAACGAACGATGATTATTGGCCGCGAGGCCGACAGTGATATCCAAATTGACGATCGGCAAGTCTCCCGGCGTCATGCCGAAATTAACCAAACTCTCGAAGGTTATACCCTTCGAGATTTGGGCAGCAAAAATGGCACGTTCTTAAACGGCGAGGTGGTCTCCCAAAAACCGAGGTTGATCCGCAATGGTGATGAGGTGGGGATTGCTTTGTGCGCCAAACTGACATTTGTGGAGGATGAGGCCACTGCACCCATTATACTTGATTACAAACAAAAACCATCACTCAAAATGGACCTGTCGGCCAAGCGGGTCTGGGTGATGGACAAAGAGGTTACCCCCCCTCTTTCACTGGCTCAGTACAATCTGCTGGAACTGCTGTATAAGAACGCCGGCAACGTGGTGTCGCGGGATGAAGTTATTGCCGTGGTCTGGTCCGATGAGGAAGCCGAAGGCGTTTCGGAGCAAGCGATAGACGCCTTGGCCCGGCGTCTGCGTGAACGTATTGCCGAAATTGACCCGGACAGTAAGTACGTTGAAACAGTGCGCGGGCATGGCTTTCGTCTTAATTTGGCTCACAAAATCTAAACCATTGAGCACCGCCTGAACCGATGAGGGTACAGAAATTGTGGCAACGGGGATTGTCTCTGTTAGCCCCATGAAGCGGTTTTACATAAGTAAGTTGACATATTATTTGGATTATTGTATGATAAAAAGATGGCATCGGCTAAGGAGAGGGTGTGACCAAAAAACGTCCCGGCCCCAAAGCTCCAATAGCTCAATTTGTGGCAATTATTGCCCTGTCTATTTCGATTTTCCTTATTGTAGATTTTGGACGGCGGGCGGCGGCTAACTATCGCGTGCAGCGTGAAGCCGAGCGCCTGAGCCAGGAGGTACAAATTGCCCGCCAGCAGCAAGCCGACTTGCTGGCCCGGCGCAGTTACGTAGCCAGCGACCTCTATGTGGAAGAAGTGGCCCGCCGTGAGCTAAAATGGGCCAGCCCCGGTGAAACCGTCCTGGCAATTATGCCCACGCCCGAGGCAGCCCCTCCTGCTGCCGGTGCTGACTCCGTAGAGGTTTCCCCTGCACTCATTGTCCAAACCCCGGTCCAGGCTTGGTGGCATCTATTCTTTGGACCCCCCACCCATTCCCAATTAGTGGAATAAGAATCCCGAAATAAGAAATCGAACCACAATTATCGTTCTCAATTCTCGTTTTTTTATTTGACACCACCTGTCTTTTGACTAAAATGTGTAGCGAATGCGCTGATGTAGCTCAGTGGTTAGAGCACGAAACTCATAATTTCGGGGTCGGTGGTTCAAATCCACCCATCAGCACTTGCGGGATTTCCAGATCAGCTATCACATAAATCCATATTATGAATTTAAACAACCTTCAAGGTTTGTTTAAGATCAACTAGGTAAAAAAACCCGCACTATTCATGCGGGTTTTTTTATTGTTTCGAAAGTGCTGATATATGGCTAATACTCAAGTTACTGCACCGCCGTCATTTCATGTCCCCACCTTCATTCCTCTGGTTGAAGCTGCCCAAATATATAACCTGTCTGAAAAAGCATTGACACAGCTTATCCAGACTGGTAAGATTGAGGCAGTTAAACTACCTACCGGAGAACTGCTTGTGGCTGCCGAAAGTAATGGATGTGAATTAAAGACCAAAGAAGAAATTATTGCCGAAGAATTTGCTCACCTGAGGGGTAAGGCGATTAGTGCCTCAGAGGCCAGCCGGAAATATAGCGATAAGAAAGGCATAGGTGTACCTATTTCACAACAATCTTTTAGCCGCTGGGCTGAGGCTGGTTATATTAAAGTACTGGGGCGTGGTTACCGTCTGGAACTTGACGAGGCTGAGGTAGCCTATTGTGCCAAAATTTACAAGGAAAAGTACCGAGAGTATGATGGGCAGATGTCGGGTGTCCGAATTTTCGATGACGAGGGCAACCCCTATCGGCTCAAATATGCAGAGGTCGCAGAACAAATGCGAGCAGAGCGGCGGGCGAAGAAACAAAGAACGGATCCTTTATTGAGTCAAGAGCAAGTAGTTAATAAGATAGCCTGACAGCGAATAATAAAAATTAAGACTATAATCTTCACAAAAGCCCCGAGATGGGGCTTTTGTATTTTCGCAGCAAAAATGACAATAATAAGGTTTAACCCTCATCGTCCATTTTATTTGCCTGGTGTTTTTCAATGGTGAATTCTTTTCATTCTCACAAAACTCTACACAGGTATTGACAAAGCGGTAATGATATGGTAAACTCCGTTGTAATTAGACGTAAGTCTGTGGAGAGCACCACAGCACAGACTACCGTATCGGGATGGGACAACGTGATTAAGCAGGAAGAAACTAAACGGCACGTCTATCTCAACGACCAAGCAGCTATTTCAGCTCAACGTATGTCCATCCTACTGAAAATCAATGGCCCGGGCACCGCTCATGCGGATCGGGTCATTTTGCTTTAAATAAAAAACCGGCGAGTCACGACCTCGCCGGAATGAGGACGGCGAACCGACGAAAGTCAACCGTCCTGACAAATATTATACCACACTCTTTTTAGTCACGAAAGGAACCGACCCATGAGTACGCGAGTTTTAGTAGAACCAAATGACCTGGTTTTCGTTCAGAGCCGAGCGTCTACCAACACTGATTTGGTGGATGAGTATGCCGAAATGATGCAAAGCGGTGTAGAGTTCGACCCCGCCCAGGGTGTGCAGGATGGGAATGGGCAGATTTATGTATTTGATGGGCATCACCGCGGCTCGGCAGCGAAACAGATTGGGGCCAAACTATGGGTGGAAGTGCGGCCTGGTACAAGACTGGATGCTGAGTGGCTGGCCCTGACGGCCAATCAAAAGCATGGTTTGCGTCGCAATCGCGAAGACTTGCGCCGAATTGTAAGGCTGGCTCTCCTGCACCCGAGGGGGGTCACATTAAGCGACCGCGAGCTTGCGCGACACTGTGGTGTCCATCATAACACAGTTAGCAAAATTCGCCAGGAACTGGAAGTATCTGGCGAAATTAGCCAGATAGAAAAACGACTGGTCACCCGGAACGGGCAAACTTACCAGGTTGACACTGGCAATATTGGTAAATCAAGAGCAGCCACAACCGTTGAACCGAGCTTTGCTGTAACTTTGGCCCCGCAAATGGTACAGCATTTGCGAACAGAGGCATTACCTTCCGACTGCAAACTAGAGCATGTCGTCAAAGTGGGATACCCGTATGACTCCACTTATTATGAACCAAAGGCTCAAGAATTTGAATGTCCCCACTGTGGTCAGGAAAAAATTGTCGGCGTCAACGGTAGCCGCCGCTGGTGTCTGAATTGCAGTGCTGAGTGGCCTACGGCTGCGGCGTTCCTGGCTGCCGTTCAAAGTGAACCCTCTACCGAGCCAACGACAGGTCGAGAAGCCATCAGAAACAGGCTGCGCCAGTTAATCAGCCTGGTTGATACCTGTCCAGACGAGCAATTGGCAGAATTGGCAACCTGGCTGACAAACCTTGAAATGAGCCTGACTTTTGCCTCAAAGTAGTCCAGGGAGAAGGAGAAAAAGATGATCACTCGCAGCCACCTCAGATCGAGTTATAGGATGGCCAATGACCCGGAACAGCGGATTCTGGCGGCAGTGGTCAAGCAAGCTGTGGCTGATATTCGCTCGCGCAGTCCAGTGGTGCGGGCCGAGGCGCAGCAGTTCCTGGCCGACGAAGAAGGTCAGGCCTGGCTCAGCCATTTTGCCGGGGTATCGGCCAGGACGGTTCGTGAGTTTGTGTTGCAGGGTGGTTCAGGATGAAAACGATCGAACAGAAGATGCTTCAAGACTGGATCTTTGCCACACAGGATACCATCCTGCTCTTGCAGGAATGGTCAGGCCGGCTGGAGCAGTGGCAAACCCAGGGATATATCGAACCTGAAGAATTCGCCAAAGCGTGCCGGCAGTTACGTGAGGCCGGGTTGTGGCAGTGGGCGGCTGAGGCTGGCGGGCACGGCATTGCTGCTCTGGCCGAAATAGCCGGATTGGGGGAGACAAATGAAGCGCAAAGGTCCGAAAAAAATGTTGAGCACGCAGCGGATCGCCCTTTACCTGTCGCTAAATATCCAGGTGCAGCGGGATAACCAGGCGGCCGAGATGCTGACTATCCCCTTACTGCCGCTGACCATCCTGCTGTTATGGGGCTGGCAGATGGAGACGGTCATCAATCGCTGGGTCAAAGGGTGGTCTGATTGGGTCAGAAGGGGGGAGCAGTCGCTTCGAACAGGCGTCCTGGTAAGCGTAATTGGTCTGAAAGCGGTTATGTATGGTTTGGGGGTGGCCGGATGAATGAGAGCCAGAGCCGAGGTGAGGGGCGGGTTGGACTGCCGCTCTCCATCCCGGCTGTCATCTCAATGCTTCTCGTTTTGGCGGTCATAGGGATATACCTGGCTGCCGGCGAGGCGTTAGTTGATGCCCTCAGCCTGATCCTCCAGATTGGTGGGATCAGCCTGGCTGCCAGCATCGCCTTCCTCTGTCTGATCGGGGTGCTGTATGCCGGCTGGCTGGCCTACCAACGCGGCCGGACGGCCCAGGAAGCGCGCTGGGCTGTGGCTGCCCAACGGCGGCTGCTGGAAGCTCAAGCCCTCCGCGAGGAGCGAGACGCCAGGTGTTGGTGGTCACGGCCAAAGCCGGCGAGCAGATCCTGATCCGGGATACGGGTCACGGCCAGTGGCGGCAAGCTCATCTGGATATGCGGCTTTACGCCAATGGAGCTGCCACCGATCCCTCGCCGCTGGAGATCGCTGTCTGGCGGGAATTCAACCGGCCTGCCTCTTCCCCACCAGTCCCGGCCCTTCCCATTGGCCAGCCATCGTTTGAATTACCAACCCTGGTCCGCTGGTCGGAGGTGATCCCCGGCCAGCGAGGCGACCTGAACCATTTATGTTAGGATTGCGGCTAAATGAACAAGGGCAGCTCGCGTCCCTGACCATTTCGCTGTACGAGCTGTTCCACACCATTGCCGCTGCCTCATCCGGGTGGGGCAAATCGGCCTTCCTGTCGGCGATCCTGGCCCAACTGGCCACCTGCCTCGACCCGGTCGAACTGGTTCTGATTGACCAGCAGCTCCATGGCCTGGCCGCCTTCAAGGATTGTGACCGGCTGCGCTACCCGATTCTCCAGAACCCCTCGGCCGAAAACATCTCGGCAAAGTAAGGCGCGTAGTGTTCCACCATTTCGGGAAAGGCTACCAACGGCATCATGGCTCCCTACCTCCAGCTTTTTAGCTGGATTGTACCTCATTCTCGCCTCATTTGGCGTATTCAGTGGTTAAAGTGCTACTTGTATCGCTTTATGTCAATGCAAAAGTGGTGGATCTACTCAGAGGAAATGGTGTAATTCAACAGGATCAGGATATCGTCCAGTTCCTCTTTATCCAGGCCGTTCGTTCCGGCATCAAGGGTCCATTTTTGCACAGGGCTGCCTGAAAGTGCAACCTTTCCTTCTCTCAGATCGGTCGAGGCCAGCGTAGCCCAGCTGCTGACGCTCGCGCCGTTCACTTTGAGCTTCAGCCCGGCCGTATCAATGGGATCTTTCTCCTTCGGCTTCAGCAATACCTTCACCTCGGATACGGCCAGGTTCCGGCCCGTCAGGAAATAGGGGAAGTGCTGCTCCTTCAGTTCGAACTCTGTGGTCTGGACTGCCCCCACGGGATTCAGTAGCTTGTGGAAGGCCGTTGGAAACTCGTGGCGGAGGCTGAGCAAACGAGGCAGGCCGGTCGTTGCGGCGAAGTTGGTCAGTGTTTCTACCATTTGATTTTCAACTGCGGTCTTGAGTCCACCATCATCACGGGCGGTGTAGCTGAGGTGGACAATGATATCCGAGATGGTGTCGTAGTCGAACATCCGAATCTTGGCCGGCAACTCAAGTGTCCAGATACTGATCGCGCCGGCGCCCTCGAAGGGAAGGTAACGTTCGTCCCGGAAGTTGAGCTCAAACAGGCCGCCATCGTTCTGCGCAGAGCTGGCGGCGATTGAGGTTTGTATTGGGACGGGTCCCTTGCTGAGTGCTTCCGAAATGTTGGGCGCCGGCCTTACTTGGCTTTCTTCCAGAGTCAGCTTAGCACTGATATTGGTATACGGGCCGGCGACACAGGGAAGGGTGAGCCGCACCGACTTGATGAGCCGTTTGTACTGCCCCGGATAGAACAGATCGAATATGATTTCGGGCAGGGTAAATTCACAGCTTCCAGTCTCTCTCAAGGTGAGCAACGCTTGCGGGTTCAGGAGGGCCAGGGAGAACGATTGGGTCACTTCGTAATCGCGGGTGTGTTGTTCGAGATAAGCTTTCTCCAGGAGTTGCAGTTGCAGCAGCAGTCGCTCGCCGGCCAGCAGCCCGGCCCGGTCGCCCTGCCAGTTGTCGCCGGCGATGAAATAGGTATCGTCGTCGCGTTCGAACTGATAAGTGCGTTCGGCCATTGTGGCCAGGTTGTAGGCTATGTTATAGGCCTCGCGATACAGGCGGGTCAGGGTCGTCGAGAGGTAGTTGTAAAGCCCCAGGTTGGTGAACTTGTCTTTGTAGAACTCGTCCAGCTTGTCGGCGTGCTCCATGTTTTGCACATGGATCTCCAGATCCTTTGTCGCAATGAGGTGGCGAATCTCGGCGGCCAGGCGCTGCTGCTCGATCTGTTTGATTTCTTGCTGAGCCAGTAAGAGTTGTTGTTTCCACTCCTGTTCGCGCCGCTGAAAGTTAGCTTCCAAGCCAGCAGAGGCCGAGACAGCGTCACTGACTCTCGATAAGTTTGCTACGAATTCAGAAAATGCCATCTGGCTATCTCCTGACTCCTTGCCTCCATATTTCATTGCAAATGGGCTGCCTACTTGAGGTACCAAATAGCTGATACCGGCCGTCAATCTTAAGATAGTTTCAAGCCCTAGCAGGAATGTTGCCGCGTGTTTAGATACCTGCTGCGTAACTTCCCAACCCGTCAGCCCCTCGCTGATCAACTCATTATAGTAATTAATGCGGTTCTGGACGTTGGCTTGGGTCTCAATCATCGCCTGATACTGGTGCTGCGCCTCCTTGACCTGCTGCTTCTTGATCTCTTTGGTCAGGCGCAGGATCTCGCGCTCGTGGAGGGAGCGCAGCAGGGTCAGCTCCTCGACATCCTTTTTCTCCAGTGCGCTCAGCAGGGCCGTACCAAAGCTCTGCACGGTCTGGGTGAACTGCTTGGCTTTTTCAATCAGATAGCTGAAGCGGTAGGGCGGCAGTGGGGCTTCTAACGCCCTCAGGACTTCCTCCAGGCTCAAGCCGGCGGCTCTGGCCCGCACCAGTGCCATCGGGTCAAGCTCCGGCTGGAACAGGGCGAGCTGGCGGCGCACCCCGCTGATGTTCATGCAGTGGCGGATCTTGAACAGGCGATCCGCGACCCGATCCCAGTATTTCAGCAGGTCTTTGTTAGGCGGTATGCAAAAGGACAGCATGGCTTGTCGTGTCTGCTCGGTATGAGCCGATTTTTCGGCCTGCTCGGCAGCTTCCCATTCCTTGACCAGCCTGGACAGGTCGATCTTTATCCTTGCCGCGTCGGAATAACCCGCCACGCGATAGAGCGGTTGTTGGATCGTGAGCAAGCTTAGCCCGTCAGAGACCAGCGCCGCTCCGTCCGACCCGTTGGAGGAATGGCCGTTGGAGTTTAGGCCGGCATTGAGCGCATGGGCTACTCTAAATTGGCTGATTTCTGCGGCGACGAGGTTGGTCTGGCGCCAGTTCTCAAGGACAATCAGGAACTCCGAGCCTTGGCCCTGGCGACGCTGCTGCTCAACCTGCTCATAGCTGAGTCCTGCCTTAGACGCCGTTTCACATGCCCCCAGTTTGACCGGCCGCTCGCCCAGGATATCGGCGGCCAGGACGTAGAGCATGGTCGCTTCGTTGATCGACTCCATCGTATCTTCCGCAAACAGGGCGTCGCCCCAGTCCAGCAGGTTGTCAATATACTTCATGACGATGGCCTTCTGGTAGGCGCTCAACCGCAGTTGGGCGATCGCGTGCGGATTGAACGGGTTCTTCTTGTACCGCTCGATCGCCTTCTGGTTGGTCAGGATGTCTTTCATCTTCTGCAGGGTCAGCTCCCTGAACTCAATATAGCGCCAGTTGCGATCGGTGGGCCGGTCAGGATCCGGCGTCTCGCTGGCAGTGGGATCGAAGATGCGCTCGTACCACCACTTGGCGGCCTTGAACTGCTGGTTGGCGTTCAGGTGATTGGCGATCAGGAAGGGGATGTGGAAGAACAACTCCCGGTAATACTCGCCGTAGGCGCCTGTGAAGTCAGTGTGGTTCGGGTCAATGTGTGGGGGCAGCAATTCAAACGGGTTGGTAATGAGCATAGGCAAGGATTGTTCTTTTCTTTGCTGCTGCGTGGTCAGGGAAAGCAACTTTTCCAACCCCTGGGAGAACAAAATCTCGCCTAGCTCGTCCGCTAATGAGGTGTTTAGCCGGATCATACGCCGTATAATAAGGTTTCCTCTCCGCTGGATAAGATACTGCTGGTTGCCCAGTTGAAAGATAAGATCGCCCGGTTTGTTGCCTACGACGAATAGTCGTGGCGGAAAGGTAGAAATGTTGAAGGTTTCGGTCACTGGTACTGCTGGAGACGTAAGTTTATGCATACCCAACCGGCCGGGTGCAGGCTCTTGGAGCTCATAATCAAGCTTGGCATCGTGCATGGGAGATTTGAGGGTACTATTGGCCAGAAGATAAAATGGCCCCGATCCCACTGGTAAAAATGGATTGTCATCCTTACGCGTCGTTATTACCGGTGTTCCAGCCGGTATGATATTTTCATGGGGACTGTCTTTCCATGATACCCGGTTAACTTTATTTCTGAACAGATCGAGCTTCTTAACAACTGTCTGGATTCCAGGTGCGTTGGATGAGCTGGGACCAATCAGGATCGAGTAATAAAGCAAATATATTTCCCCTGAATAAATCACAGGGAAACACAGTTCGCCGGGCCAGTTAGCCAGATTCTCCAAGTTCTTAACAATCTCTTCTTCACTGGTGATTGGAGCTGGTTTTTCTCCTACGTTCCACCCTGTTAACTTTCCCTCCGTGTAGATCGGATAAACGTTGTGGTTGTGAAACTTTATTTTTTGTGCCGGCAGCCATTTGCCAGTCTCATTCAAGTACGAGTACGAGACACTAATGGTATAGTCATAACCGGTGGTGAAAGAGGCGCCGTTTTCTATCTTGGTTAGCTGTCGCGTTTTAATGTCAAGCCAAAACAGGTAGAGTTTCCCCCGATGCACAATGGCCGAGACCCGGTTGGCGTTGATGCCCAACTCGATCTTCTCCCAGGGCGTCCAGACCTCGTTGTCAATCATCCACTGGCGATAGTAGTACTGCGGCGGGTCTTGCTGGGTGCGCCCGAAGAAGTAGTAGGTTTTGGTCTCGCCATGATAGTAGCTGCCGGCGATGCGGAGGCGAGCCAGCTCGCTGAACTGCTGCACATACTTCTTGTAGGCCGCCTCGGCCGCCTCCATGGTGATCTTCTCCTGCAGCAGCTCATCCTCCAGCTCCTTAAAAATGGGCGTCTTGTTGTCCCGCAGGTCGGGTTCAAGATAGTTTTCGGGGTAGAGGAACACCTTGCGGTTGGCTTCCCAAACCCGGTAATTCTTCCGCCACTCCCATTCTCCGGCTGGGATCATATCCGGCAGCACATGAATATGGGGCATGTCCGGGTTCAGATCGGGGTCGGATTGGGATTGCTCCAGGTTGACCAGGCAGCGATGCACGTAGAGCTGCAAGCTGGAGATGGCGCAGACCACCCGCGAGGTGCGGAAGCAGCCGCTCATCTCGACGTCGAGCAGGAAGAAGGCGTAGATGTCCTGCAGGTCCTTGAACTTCAGGTCGCGCCGCAGGGCAATGATGTAATCGCACAGCGCGTCGCGCTTGATGACGTTGATCCGGTCTTGATACGGCTCCAGCTTCTGCTGGCGCACAGTTTCCTCCTTGTATTTCGAGCTGAAGGCGCCCAGGACCACATCTCGCGCAGCTTCCGCTTTGGCAAAACGAACCTCGGGCGTTGCGTCCCCATCATCAGCCAGTTTTTGCAGCGAAAAGCCGTTGACGCCGAGGGTCAGGCAAAGATTGAGACTCTCCCACAGGTACTCGAGCGCTTGAAGAGGAACAGCGGGCAGGGTCAACGCTTTGGTCAAAGACTCGACCAGGCTCTTGTCCTGCTGCCAGAGGGCGGCCAGGCGGGTCGTGTCGGCGGGGGAGAACCTCCCGCCGGCTCGGTAGCTAGCCAGCGTGGCCTGGACGGCTGGCTCGGCCTCCTCCTTCAGGCTGATCAGGTTTTTGTAAACCGTCAGGGCCTTTAAGGAGTCAAGAGTCAGAGCCTTCAGGTTGGCAATCCCCAAAACATCCCGCTGCTTCGTCAAGTAGGCGACGGTCTCCTCCTTGAACTTGAGGTTACTCCAGAGCGCCAACACCCGCTCGATCTGTTGGGTTAGGTCGCGCAGGGGGTGTAACCCAACCGGATTGTCGGCAACACCGTTGGTAAAGGTGGTGTTCAGGGCCGTCTGAATGGCCGGGCTGGTGATGTCGGTCGCAACCCACTGCAAGGTATTGTCCAGGTGTTTGGTTGTCAGGTTGAACGACCGGGCGAGTTGGGCTTTCAGGGCGGCGCTCCGCTCACTCGCCGCCGCCTTTTGAACCTCCTGGACGAGCGTCGTGACCGTCTCCAGCGTCGTTTTGTACTTGAGGGTTGCGCTCTCTTGACCATGAAGGATAAAGCCAAGTTCGGCCACGGTGAAAGGGGAAGCTTTGAGCCAATCCCGAAAGGCTCGAAGCTGCTGAATCTGGGCTAAGGTGGTGACGACGCGCTCCACCGGAGCGAAGTTGAGCTGCAGGGCCTGGATGAAATCGGCGATGTTCAGCTTCAGAGCACGGGCCAGCCTGGCATGGCGGTAGAGCAGCGAGAGCTTGGTGCGGTCCAGGGTGGCATTGCCTTCGTCGTCAAAGTCTATTTTCTCTTTCAGTAAGGCAAAGAGCAGCAGCAGTTCAGTCTCCGAAACGCCCAGGCCGCCCAGCAGCATAGGCGTCTTGGAGTCAATCTCCCGGTCTTCCGGATTTTGGGTGTTGAGCGAGTAGTGATGGAACGGAACCTTGTGGGTGGTGAGGTTTTCGCCAAAGAACTCCTTCAGGTCAAAGAGGCGCTCGTACAGGCGCTTATCGGCCTGTAAGTCGGCAACCAGGGCACACAGTTCCTCCACCGTGAAGCCCAGCTTTTCCTGCAAGTCCACGAGCTGGGCAAGCTGCAGAACGGTGGCCTCATTCAGACTTGAGGCATTATCGCCAGGCGGTTTCAAAGTGGTCAACACAAGATCCAGCTCAGGAATAGTCCAGGCTGTCTTTCGCCACAGCCGGATGAAGCGGTGGATAAAGTCCAGCAAGTGGTGAATGAAATCTAGCCGGTCATCTTTGAGGTCCTTGAAGAGGATTTCGGGGAAGTTCTGCAGCTCGTCGGGCGCGTCTCCCTTTTCCACTATGATCTGGCGCAGGTCGGGGTTGCATTGCAGCCCTAGCAGCTCATCCAGTTGTTGTCGGGTCAGGCCGGCCAATTGGATGAAGCCCCGCCGGTCCACGCCGTTGGCCTTATCTTTATAATCATGCACCGGGAAATTGGCCCATGAAGCTACATCGCCGAAGCGAAACCGTACCTCGGTCGGTTTGGGCGTGGTAATGTCCTCGAACTCTTCCGGCGACAGGTTGAGCTTCGCCCGCCAGACCTTGTCTTCTGGCTGCTTGAGGAGGCGGTAAACGTCGTGGAGGGTCAAGCCGAAGTGGCCCAGATAGACCCGCGTTTCTTCCAAGGGCAGGTTGAACGGCAGGCCGAACGAGATATTTTCGTTCGAGTCGCTCATTTTCTCGAAAATGGGCTTCCCCAGCGTTTCTTCCAGGTATTTTTGCAAAACTTCGTTGACGATCGTCAGGTAGGGAATCAGGGTATGGGTGTTCTCGCAGGTGAGCTTGAGCTGCCACAGATCCTTTCGCCGCTTTTTCAGATAAAGCGGATGGCCGTCTTGTCCCACGTTGACGAAGACCGGCCGTGAGATATTCTGGTCAATAAAAGACATCAGGTCCACAAAGTAGGCCGCCGGGCTTAGGATGGAGTGGCACTCGCCGCAATCGCAGAAATGCTGCGGGCCGAACAGGGCGTCGAAGCCGTCAATCTCACGCAGGTCGTTCACCAGCCGCTGCGCCTGGTTGGCCACGGCCAGGTCCTTGTACTGCCCGGCGACGGCATCGCGGATGGCCTCGAAGTTATGGGCTACCTCCACGGCGGCCTCCTGCGCCCTGGTGTATAGCATGCGCGCCTTGCCCTGAGTGAGACCGGTGGCGCTCATAAATTCGGCCTCGGTCAGCCCGGCGATGGTCATGGCCGCATCGTAGCCGTGGCTCAAAAGGGTCTGGCGGTCGGCGGTGTCGTCGGCCAGGCTCAAGCTCCGCTGGTAGGCCATTAACTGCTTCCTGACCCTGGCCCGGTTCTCTGGGAGGATGTTGCTCCAATTGAGGCTCTCATCGTGGGCGTCAAAGAAGTTGACCAGCCGCAGGTCTAGCCCCGGATTGCCCCGGAAAAAGGTGTCGAGCAGGCTCAGGCGGGCGGCGATAGCGGCTTTCTTCTGTTCCAGGCCCAGGGTCTTATCGTTGATCAGCTCGGCCACCCCCAGATGCCGGTAGGTATGGGCAAAAGCGGTCAGCTCCTGTAACGCTTGTGCTAACTGTTCACGCCTGGCCGGGCTAATCCCGCGCCAATCCATCGCGGCCGGGTTTTCGTGGCCAATCAAGCGCTCATTGTGGCGGAGCAGGCTGTCCAGCGAGTCGAGCCGCTCAAACCGGCTGGTCTGCGCGGGGGCGAGCAGGCGGCTGAGCAGGAACTGGGACGGGTAGGTCTGTTCAATGTTGAACAGGATCGTATCGGCGTAGGTCTCGGCCGTCTCGCCGGGAGGCAAGGGCACGGCTTCGTCTACCAGCAGATGCTGCCAATCGGCCTTCTCCCACCCGATAAAATCGGCCACCGAGCTTAAATCCCCACTTTTGAGGGCGCCGACCAGGGCCAGATTATCGCCGGTCAGTTTCCCCAGGTCAAGCGTCAGTTGCAGCTCGGTCTTTTCGGCTTCGCTGAGCAGTTTTTCTTTGACCAGCTCGGCCAGAATAGGTTCGTCCACCCCGTCGAGCGGCAGGTTCTTTTCCACCAGCTTTTGGGCGATTTGAGGCGTCAACCCGGCTAACCGGGCATATGCAACGGTCTTGACCCGACTCAGGTCGGCGGCGAAGAGCGGGTTTTCTTTTAAGGGCTGGTCTAAATGGAGGATCTCGCTAACCTTGGCCGGCGACATGTCGGCCAGGCGAGCTTCGATCTCGGCCACCGCTGCGGCCAGGCTGGCCTGTTTTTTCAGCTCGGCCAGAACATGCGCTTTGATCACCACCGGGAGGTCGGCCTCCTTGAATTTTTGATAATCGAGCCGGGCCACAGCGGCGTGCACGGCGCGGATCATCGCTTCACCGGCCGGGCTGATGATCTCGACGATTTCGCGGCGGAGGTGTTCGTTGAGCCGGGCGGCGATAAAACCGGCCTGTTCTTCCGTCAGGTGGTCGAAGTCGGCCAGCTTGCCGAACAGCACCTCCGGTTGGGTTAAGAAGAGCGGCTGTTCGACCTGCAGGGCATTTAAGCGTTGTAAAATGCTCTCCAGTTCACCCTGGAGGTCAGGGGAGATGATATTCTCGCGCATGGCCGCCTCCAGGGCGCGGCGTTGCCCCTCCGCCCCTTGAGCCAGCAGCGCCGGCAAATCGGTCGGCAGATTCTGGCGGAAGAAGCCATAAAAAAGTTCAGCCGGCAGCCCGGTTTTCTCCGCCAACTGGTGCGCCGTAATCAGAAAAGTAATCCGCTCTCGCGCTTGCCCTGTCTCGCCGCTGAGGAAGGTGACATCCTGGTGCTGCTCGTCTTCAACCAGCTCGGCCAGGGAGAGACCTTGCAGCAGCGGCGTGAGCTCCCTGATAAGCTGCTCATACTCCGCAGGGTCCCGGTAGGCCTCCTGCCCGAGGCTCAGGTCAATGGTGGCGAGTGGGTCGGCGTTGAAGTAAATGGCCGAGGTGGCCATCTCGCAGTCGCCATCAGCTCGATAGACACGCAGGTACAGATCGGCGCTGCCCTTCTCGGCGCGGCAGAACTGGTGCTCCCAATAGCCAATCTCGTAGTATCCCTCGTGATCGGTGATCGTCTCGCCCAGCGACGCCTTACCCCGTAAATCTCTATCATAGGCGCAGACCTTAACCCCGGCGACAGGCCGGCCCTCGGCAGATATTACCCGCCCCTTCACCGTAAAAGGCGGCCGCAGTCCATCTACCATCCGGTCAATCAGGCTGGCCGTCTGCGGGTCCACGACGCCGGTGGGTTCAAAGCCGGCTTGAACCTGGAGTTTCAGCACAATGTCGTAGGTGGTTGGGCCGAAGAATGCCTCGGCCCGTTCGTTCTCCGCCAGGTCAAAGCCGAGCCGCACCAGCTTTTCGTGCAGCCGCTTGACCTCGTCACCTCGCATGTCAATTGAGAGGTTGTGTTTTTGGGAGTTCATGGGTATCTCCTTTCGTTCGTTGAAACATAAAATCCTAGTTAAACTGAGTAGTTGAACTGGCCCGGTAAGACGGCCAATATAGTGCTGTTCACGTTAAGCACGCACTGCCAGCCCGCATGAGTACTGAAATGCCGCGACCGCTTCCTGGGTCGTCTGGCCGAAGCGCTCCTCGGCCATCTCCCCCTCGTCAATGGGGAAGCCAAGTTGGCACAGGGTGCGCTGGAGCAGCACTACGTCAGTGCCCTGTATGCTGGGGGATAGATTGCGGTCTTGAAGTTTCATGGTTACTCTTCTGTAAAGTTTCCTTTTTCTCTCCAGATTTCTGGACTTTTTCGAGTTTCTTTTCTCTTTCTATTTTTTCTTGTATTATCTCCCTTTCAATCTCCAATTTGTCTTCTAAATGGTATGTCTTCACCAGTTTATGTAGTTCGCTGATTAAAGTCTTGAATTGCCTGTCTAACGACTGTAATTCTCGCACCATTGACTTCGAGTACTGAAGACCACTTGCAACTACCGTATTAGGTCCCAAAGTATAGTAAATCTGAATCTCTTCTACGATATGATTCGTGCGTATTTTTTCGCCTTTTCCAACTAAACCCAATTTGAGGGCCACATCTTGTTCTGGCCCCGTAATAACGCGCTTTTCCTCTAAGTTATCATAATCTTCAATAATTGTATTTCTATCCTTCCGAAGTTTTTCAAAGGCCTCTCCTCGATCACCGGCCTCCATTGCCTGCATTGCTGACCAAAAACGTTCGGCATGAGACGCTTCATGGGCTAGACTAAGCGCGGGCGATAAATAATGACCTGTGTTGGTTTTAACACCGATGTTAGTACTCCAATAAATAGTTCCAGTAAAACGGTCCCAGCCAATCTCTTCGGCATCGAATGTTTCCTCGATCGTAATGATGTAATCCAAAGACTCCAGATAGTCTAATTCCTTACTAGCCCCGAGCTTTTTCAGGTATTCATATGTGCTTCGGAATCGTTCTTTGAAAGCTTCTGAACTGTCCGGCGCAAACTCTATCTTTCTTCCATCGGGATCAATGAATTTTCCTGGATTGTTCTTTACATACATGTATAGATTCGTTGAATCAACTGTTCCAGCCGGATCGCAGCTCGTCCATCTTCCCAGCCATGGTGCATAGTAGCGCGCGCCGTGATAGTACAGCCCACTCTCCTCATCCCGCTCCTTGCCGGTGTAGCGGTAGCGCTTCAGGCTGACCTCGGCGGCGCTCATCGCCTGGAGCGCCGTCGTGCCGTAGGGGTGATACTCCTCATAGGAGATCAGCGCGCCATCCTTGTCCAGTTCAACACTGGCAGAGCCCAGGTGATTACCGAGCTGGAAGCGGGTCAAGGATGAAGGATGAAGGATGAAGGATGAATCTTTGATCGTCTGGGTCTCGATCAGGGCGATACGCTGCTGGTCGTCCATGAGGTGCAGCGTCTCGTGCTCAAGGGTGACCGTCTGCCCGTTGCCGTTGTATTCGCGGTAGACCTCGAAACCGCCCAGGTAGAGGCGCTCTGCCTGGCGGGCGCCGTTCTGCCGCTGGATGACCTTACGGACGCGCTGGCCGCCGGCGTCGTAGACGTAGTAGGCCGTGCCGCCGCCGCCCAGGTCCACCTGCTGCAACTGGTCCTCAAAGTCCCAGGCCAGCTTTATGTTATTGATGGCGGTCATGCAGCCCTGTCCATCGTCGCCCAGGGTGTCGGTGTAAGTGTAGGTCTCGAGGTGGTTGAAGCCATTACCCACCGTCGTTCGGGTCAGCCGATTGCTCCGCTGGCCGGGTTCAATCAGGCTCGCTTCTTCGTAGTTGTACTTCTGCGTCCAACTGCCGCCATCGGCGCTGTGGCGCATCAATTGGAAGTTGCCGACTTCGTCGTAGTCGTAGCGCTCCGTGTAGTTGCGCAGCGCCTGCGGGTTGTTAGGATGGGCTCGATGTCCAACGAAGGGATAATCGCGGCGATTGCCCCCTGGCGGGTCGAAGTCGTGCGCCGTCTGCCCGCTGTGCTCACGGCCTGTGGCTTCGATCAGGCGGTAGATGGCATCGTAGATGTAGCTGCTAACCGGCTCGACCGGTTGGCCGTTGTGGATGGTCTTGAGGGCACTGTCTTCGATGCGGGTCAGGTTACCGGTCGGGTCGTAGGTGTAGCGCAAATCCTGGACCACGCTCGCGTTCTGAAACAACTGCGAGGCGATGGCATCGGGATTGGCCGGGCGGGTGGTCTTCAAATGTATCAGTCGAAACGTGAGCGGGTCGTAGTCGTACGTGGTCAAAGCGCCGTTGCCGTAGGCGATCCGCTCGCGCTGGCCCTTGGCGTTGTAATCAATATCCTCGACCGCGTGCAAGTCGGCGGTTCCGGGGTCGAGGAGCTGCGCCGGCTCGCCGGCGTGCTTGAGCCAGACATCAACGCGCTCGAGCAGGTTGGCCTCGTTGAAGCATGGTTGGATCACATCGGTCTTGAGGCTAGCGCCACTGCCGCTGTGCGGCGCCACGAGCTGAATCGGTCGGTTGAGGGCATCATAGGCACTGCTGCTGACAAAGATCTCCCGCTCCAGTGCCGGACTCCCCGACCAGTCGGGGGTAGTCTTATAGTCGCTCACCAACTGGCGGCGGCTGCGCCGCAGGTTTCCTTTGAAGTCGTAGCTGTCGCTGGTGGCCACGCCGGCGCTGTCGAAGAGCTGGAATACTTTCCCCCGTAAGTTGTTCGCCTCCGGGTTGGGCTGCGTCTCGCCGTAGACGGTGCGTTGGACGAGCAGTTCCCTGGCAGGGTTGTTCGCGTCGGCGCCGGTCACGAAAATGTGCATGGGACGGCGCAGCGCGTCGTATTCCGTCCTGAAGGTGTGCCCCCGGCTGTTCCAGGAGCGGATGGGTTTACCCGTCACGTCGTTCAGCAGCCAGCGCTCACCCGCCTCCATGCTGGCCTGGTGGATGCGGCTGCCGAGCATGTCGTAGTCATAACGCATCACGATGCGGTCCTTCGCGTCAATGACCTCACGCTGATTGCCCTCGATGTCCAGCCGGACGCGGGTGGCAAAGTAGATCGGCGTGCGATCCGGGTTGAAGCCATTGTGGGCCAGCGTCAGGAAGGGGCGGCCCAGGGTGTCGAAGTGGGCGACGGTCGGCGTGCCCGCGTGCGCCGCGGCCTTCCCGGCAGCGCTCGCTTCGGCAGCTCGCACGGTGGGGTCCGGCCACTTTTTGGCTGCCTCGGCTGCATGCGCCGGATCGGTCCGCAAGCCGTGCCAGGTAGGGAGATACTCGATATCCGGCAGGCGCAAGAAAAAGCCCTTGACATCTTCGTCGGTTTCTGGATCAAGCAGCACCGTGTCATTCACATCCCACGTTTCCTGCCGCCAGGGGTCGAAGATAACTTTTTCCCAGGTATGGTTCGGGTGCAGGGTGGCGACCACCCGCCCGGCCGGGTCGTAAAACAGGACCGGGCTGACACCGGCATGCCGGGCAAACTCGAAGCCGTGGCCGGCGCTGAAGAACGGCTCGTACTGCCGCACCGGCTTGCCTTTGTTGTTGAAGATGGTCCAGCCACTGCCTACCCAGCGCGGGCTGACCTCCGGCCCACCTTCAATCAGCGGCCCCGGCTCGGCCTGGATCTTCTTCTGAATCTCCCGGCCAAAGCCGTCGGAGTAGCTGAAGCTGATCTGGACCTTCAGGCCATCCGGCGGCAGCGGCTCACTCGCGTGAGTCTCGCGCGCCAGGGTGGCCGCGAAGGAGGGCTGCCCGGTGCTCTTGAAACGATCCAGGTCGTAGATGATGCGGGTCGTGGCCTGGCCGAGCAGGGCTGGAGCGGGCGCGTGCGGGTCGCCCGCCTCGAAGAAAGCGGCGATTTGGGTGGGCGTCAGATCGGCGATGAAACCGGCCAGCGAGTCGCCCAGTTTCTCGGTCGTCTTGCCCATTACGGCGGCGCCCACCACCATACCCAGCGCATCAAAAATCACCTCAGCACGATTGCCGTTGAGGTCGGTCAGGCGCCGGGGCTGCAAGACGCAGTAATCGTTGAGGGCCTGAACCCTGTTGCTCAGGGCATCCTCGGTTCTGACCGGCAGCAGGTCGTAGGGGTCATAATCGAGGGTCGTGCTGTGGCCAAAAGGATCGGCGATTTTCCGGGGCAGGAAGAAATGGCGGCGCGCCTCCGCCAGCTCCTGGGCCGCGGTCGCGCCTGGAGTAGAGATGTTAGCCTTGGGGTCGTAGAAGGCCCGGCCCGAAGGGATCCACCCCTGGCCATTGCCGTCCAGATCCACGTAGCCGCCCTGGTCGCCGCTTTGGCCGCCTAACATCGTGGCGGGCGTGGGAACCAGGTTCTCCGGCCCCCGGCGATACACCTGGCCGAGTAGCCCCGGTGTCAGGGCCAGCTTGTAGCTTTCAAAGGGCAGCGCCAACGCTTGAAGTTGACCCAATGGCAGCGGGCCGCTCAGGTCGTCGCGGCGGTACAGGGTGCGGACGTGCTCGATCAGGCGCCGGTAAGGTTGGTTCTGGGTCGCGCCGGCGGCCTCGACATCCTCGTAGGGCAGATCGTGACCCCCATCGCCGGCTTCCTGCACCCGGCTGTGCAGCTCCTCAAAGCGGAAGAGGTTGGTCACGCCGGACTGCTTCGACGCGGGCAGTACCTTCAGCAGCTCAAAGGTCCGGCTTTCGCACAGCAGCGGTGCGCGGTAGATGTCGTTCTCCTGGATGGGCTGGGTGTATTGGTTCTCCGTCAAGGTGAGTAAAATGCGCTTTTGCTGCTTCCGGTCATCGTCGCCCAGCAGCGGGTCGTCGTGGCGGCGTCCGTAGCCAATCGCGACCGCTTGCAATACATTGCCAAAGTCGTCCACGGCCAGGGTCAGGGCGTGGCTGACGCGCGGGTCGGCCAGTTTTTGGCCGCCGACGTCGTACAGTTTTCGTTCGTAATGAAAATCAACCGTCTCGCGGGGATGGGTCAAGAAGACGGCGTGCCGGTTTGGCCCTTGCGGCTGCAGTAGTTCAAGGCTGTAGTTGCGTTCCGAGACGCTGTAGGGGCGATCCGCCTCCTCCGAGCCGTCCAGGCCGTAGATCTCCTGGCGCAGGATCGAGCCTTTGAGGGCGCGACAGGCCTGGCGCATCTCCTCGGCCGAGAGGTCAAACGGCACCCGGGTCCCATCGGCGCGGCGAATTGTCTGAGGCAGCATGGTATCGTCGAGCAGCATGGCCCGTTGTTGCTCGTCGGTCAGCCCCAAAAGGCCGGCGCTGAGATCAGCTTCTCGATAATACTCCTCCTCGAACTGGCGCGAGATGCGGCCGCCCTCGACAAACGCGCCGGTGTGGAACCAGGTGCGGGTCAGCACCGGCGGGACGTGCGAGGCCGCCTCAAGGTTGGTGGCCTCGGGCAAGGCGCCATCAGGACTCAGTGCAGCGAACTCCTCCGTATCAAATTGCTCCACCAGGCCGAAGCCGCGAAACTCGCGTTCAGCGCCGTCAAAGTAGCCGTGGTGGTAGGCGGAGCAGGTGACGAAGCGGTTGCGGCTGATATGATCGAAGACCTCTACCCGCTCGACCACGTGAACGGGGAAGGGCAGCCGGGTGATCCAGGGCTGGCCGGCGGCCTTATCCGCCAGATAAAACTTCGTGGACGGGGCGTACTGCACCCGCGTTTCCGCGCCCAGGTTGTTCCTGACCGAGATGAGCAGATGCGGCTTCTGCCCGCCCATCAGGTCGAGATAGCGCATGGCGCGGCGACTGTGGCCGGGCAAGGGCGAGGACCAGACCAGGCAAGCGGTGCCGTTGCCCAACAAATCTGTCGCCAGGACCGCCGAGAGGTTGTCAATCTGGGGGAAGTCGCCCAACCTGGTGACCTCGCTCCAACGATTGCCGGATTGGTTGAAATACAGGTGGACGCCGTCGCGCCCCAGGTAAATAATGTCGGTCACGCCGGAGCCATCAATATCGGCCAGCAGGATGCGCCGCTGCTCGAACTGGTCGGGTGAGTCGAACCAGGGGGCGTCGTCCATGGTCACCTTGGCCCCAAAGCGACCGTAACCCAGGTTGGGCCAGTAGCAGACCTCGCCGTTGCGCAGGCGCATCAGGTCGGTCAAACCGTCGCCGGACATATCGGCCAGGTAGATGGATTGGCTGCCATCGGCGAAGACCAAGCGCGGCCCTTTTTCTTCATCCAACGCCTGGGGGGCTTGCTCGGCCGGCCCAAAACCTGCCTCGGCCAGGGAGGGATACCAGGTAAAGAGTTGGTCTTCCGTCACCAGAATGTCGGCGTGCCCATCGCCGGTGAGGTCCACAAACTTCAGGTTGGGGTCGTCCCAGGCCAGGGTGGGCGCCGATTCAAACGGCACGAACGGCGACCAATTTCCATCCTGGGTGCGCTCGTAATAGCCGGAGACCGGTCGGCTAAATTGCACCAAATCCGTCTGCCCATCGCCCGCCAGGTCAAGGAATTGCTGCTGACCGGCGCTAACATTGGCCAGCGAGGGCTGCGGCGCGACGAGTTCGACCGGCGCGAACCCGGCGACTGTTGTCTCGTGGCCGTTGTCACGTTGCCCAGTGATAGGGCTAAGGTTGCGTTTATAGAACCATGCCCCGGCCTGTTCGGTTAAAATGCCCGAGATACCCTCGCCGTCCAGGTCGAGCCACTGGTAGTGCGCGCCGTCCAGCCCGTAGGGCAGGTTTTCAAGACTCTCAGGGTCAACCTCCTGGATAGGCTGCCGGGCCAGTTGCTCGGGATCAGGTACCTGGCTGTACTCGAATTCCAGCGGCGGGAGAGATCTCTTCAGGTAACCGCCTTCTGCCCGGCGGTTGTAGCCGCTGTGGGTCACGGCAGCGATGAATGAGGCAATAGGGTGACCTTGCTTGAGATCGTCGGGGTTGTGGCGAAGGTTTCGATAGACGAAATCGGTGGAACGAACCAGGCAGCCCTGACCAACGCCCTCCTCATTGGGAAAGTGATGGAACATCAGGACGCGCTGGCATAAGCGATAGCTGCGAACCTCAAAACCGGAGCGATACGAGGAAAACGGGTCATGCCGGCAGAGCCATTCCGTCGCCTCCTTTGGCTTTGGATCGTCCGGGTCGTGTTCGCCGTAGTCAAAAACTACCTCGAACAGCCATTCAGCCTGTGCTAAGTCGGGCTGGACCAGACGAGAAACCCGGTTGCCGTACTTGATGCGCTTCAGGTAGCGATTGGTCGAGCGGCCGGCAGGGGTGCGATTCTGCTCGTGGGCCTGCGATAGGTCAACTCGGTCTGAATTCTCGGCCTTGTACTGGTAGACCATCGCGTTGCCTTTGTCGTCGTAGCTTTCGCAGATCAGCCAGCTAAAGACATGGGTAGGATCGGCCGGGTCGGCGATCCGGCTTTCGGCGGTTTTGCCATACAGCGTGGTGATGTTGTCCCGCGTGATCGAACGCCAGTGAGTCTCGCCGGTCTTTGAGTTCGTCCAGCGTTCGATGCGGGCAAACAGCCCTTCAATCCGGGGCCGGTAGTGCTGGATGCGATACGTCACCCCGTCCAGGGTTCGCAATGGCAGGGTTTCGCGCTGCCACGCTCCGTTGGCTTCGACCAGCACCGGCGCCAGGTCCTCGGCGCCGGAGAGGATGAACACATCCGACTCCTCGGCGTCCCGGTACTGCGGGAGGCCCTTGTCGGTCTTACGAGTGATGGCAGGGAGTGAAAGATTCCAGCCGAAACCGAACGGCCCGTTGCCTGCGCCCGAGTCGTAGGCGAGTGAAAGCTGCGGGCCAAAGCCGGCGCGGCCGGGGCTGGTGGCGATCGGCACGGTCATGGAGCCGGTGCCGGTGACCGGGTTGGCAGCAAATTTTTCGCCTATGCCCCGAATAGCGCCGCCGCCTTTAGGAAGAGAAAGGGTTGGTGCGGATAGTTGGCTTTTATCGGCGCCGGCTTCATTAGGCTGGGCTGCGTTCTGGCTGCCTTCTTGCCTTTGATCGTTAAGCATCGGTACCCCCTTAAGAGAAGTTATGATTTCAACTTTATTCGATCTCACTTCCGAAGTGGAGGAACAATATTCCGAATTTGTTCCGAGGTTGTGGAATGATCTGATTGCTGGTCATACTGAACATTTGTAGAATTACTCAGCAGTATTGTGAAAAAGTTCAGACCCCAGCAACTCGTCCAGCAGAAAGCCCACCACCTGCTCGAAACTGCCGAAGGCCCACTGGCGCTGCTCCCCTGAAACCTCCTGCACGACAAACCGCCACACCGATGGCTGACCCGACGTGGCGGCCTGTTCCTGCCAACAGCGCAGCAGGTAGGAGCGATAAGGCTTTGCTTTCTTACCATCCATCTGAATTGTCTGACCCTCGATTCCGCTCAATTTCCGCTGGTAACACCACAGAAAAATTATGGTATACTGCTACTATAGCAGGCGACCGTTCAGTCATCGTTCACAAATCGTTCAGACGGGATAGTCTTAAACGTGAGGGGGATATGACGGATTTGTTGGAGATTTCCGTATTGGGCGGGTTGACTCTCAAGCGGGGTGGGCTGCCTGTAACCGCCTTGGCCTCTCGCAAGACTGAGGCCCTGTTGGGCTACCTGGCTTGTACCCGACGACCGCACGCCCGCGAGGTGCTGGCCGATTTGCTCTGGGATGATCGCTCTCAAAGCCAGGCGTTGGGTAATCTGCGGGTGGTGCTGACCAGCCTGCGCCAGGTATTGGGACCCTATGTGACCATCACCCGGCAGGCGGTGGCCTTTAACCAGGACAGCCCCCATTGGCTGGATGTAGCCGAATTGGAAAGGGGAGTGGCGGCCGCACGCGCACAGAGTCAAAGCGGCATCCTCTCGCGTGAGGGAGCGGCTCAGTTGGCGCAAGCTCTGGCCCTCTACCGGGGTGACTTTCTGTTGGGGTTCTACTTGCGTGACAGCCAGGGCTTTGAGGAATGGCTGGTAAGAGAGCGGGAACGGCTGCGGTTGAAGACAATCGAGGCGTTCCACGATCTGGTCGCCGCTTATCTCAACCTGGGAGAGTACACCGCCGGAGTCGAACAGGCCGGGCGTCTATTGCAGCTTGACCCCCTTCAGGAAGAAGCCCATCGCCAGCTCATGGGGCTGTTGGTCTACAGCGGCCAGCGCAACGCCGCCCTGGCCCACTACGACACCTGCCGGCGGATCCTGGCCGACGAGCTAGGCGTAGAACCAACGCCGGAGACAACCGCACTGTACGAACGCATTCGAGCCGGGGAGTTGAGCAGAGGGGAAACGAGAGATATGTCCCCTGCACCTCTGCCCCCCCGCTCCCTTACCCAAGACTGGGGTGAGGCTCCAGAAATAGGCGTTTTCTACGGGCGACAGGCTGAACTGGCCGAGTTGAAGCAGTGGCTCGTTGCCGACCGCTGCCGCCTGGTGGCCGTCTTGGGGATGGGCGGCATGGGCAAAACCGTGCTAGCGGCCAAACTAACTGAGACATTGGCGGACCAATTTGACTACGTCATCTGGCGCTCCTTGCTCAACGCCCCACCCTTAGCCGAGATTTTACGCGGCTGCCTCCAATTTCTATCCGCTCAGCAGATTACTGACCTGTCTGACAGTCTGGACGAGCGGCTAGGGCTGCTGCTTGATTATCTGCGGCAGCGCCGCTGCTTGATCGTCCTGGATAACCTCGAAAGTATTCTCCAAGGCGGCGACCGAGCCGGGTATTACCGTCCCGGCTGTGAGGAATACGGCCAGCTTATCCAGCGGGTGGGCGAGGCCAGGCACCAGAGTAGTTTACTGCTGACCAGCCGGGAAAGGCCCAGGGGCTTGGCCCGCCTGGAAAAGGATATAGATTTGGTCCGCTTGCTGCAATTGGCGGGATTGGGCACAGAGGCGGGGCAAGAAATCTTGAAAGCACGGGACCTCGCCGGCTCGGCGCAAACCAGGGCTGCCTTGATTGATCGCTATTCGGGCAATCCGCTGGCGTTGAAGTTAGTAACCGAAACCATCCACGAGCTTTTTGCCGGCGACATTGCCGCTTTTCTGACGGAAGAGACTCTCGTCTTCGACGATATTCGGGATGTGCTGGACCAGCAGTTTGCGCGCTTGTCGGCCCTAGAGCGAGCGATCATTATCTGGTTGGCCATTGAACGCGAGGCGATTTCAGCCGAGGCTTTGTGGGATAATCTCGCCCCTCGCGGTCGGGAGTCGAAGCGGGCCTTCCTGGAAGCCTTGCGCTCCTTGCAGCGGCGGTCGCTGCTGGAAAAGAGCGGCGAGGGTTTCACCTTGCAGAATGTTGTCACCGAGTACACCACCGACCGCTTGATTGAGCAAGTTTGCCAGGAGATTGAGGCCGAGGCGCTAGACCTCTTCGTGAGCCATGCTCTGATGAAGGCGCAAGCTAAGGAGTACGTCCGGCAGAGCCAGGCTCGCCTCATTCTCCAGCCCATCGCCGAGCGGCTGGTTGCGCGCCTGGGCCAGGCTGGCGTCGAGACCAAGTTGAGGCATCTCCTGACTATCTTGCAAGCAGAAGCGCCCCTAACCCCGGGTTATGCCGGAGGAAACATCCTTAATCTTTTACTCCAGTTGGGATATGAGGTGCGAGGCTACGACTTTTCTCGGCTCACCGTCTGGCAGGCCTACTTACGGGGGGCGGCCTTGCCTGAGGTCAATTTCGCCGGGGCTAACCTGAGCCGGTCGGTCTTTACCGATACCTTTGGTCCTGTTTATTCGGTTACTTTTAGCCCAGCGCCATCAAGCGGCACAGGCGGGCCACTCCTGGCCGTGGGGACAGCGGAAGGTGAGGTCCGCCTCTGGCAGATGCCGGCTGCTCAACCGGTGGGTATCTACCAGGGACACAACCGCAGTGTTTCCTGCATCGCATTTAGCCCCGATGGAGAGACTTTGGCCAGTGGCAGTGATGATCAGACAATCCGTCTCTGGAATGCCCGCACCGGGCAAGTCCTTCACACCCTAAATGGGCACACCGATCCGATCCGGT
>JAHDWA010000025.1:62443-127717 GCA_023382535.1 Anaerolineae bacterium
CCGTCGCGTTTAGCCCCAATGGAGAAATCCTGGCCAGTGGTAGTGGTGATCAGACAATCCGTCTCTGGGACACTCGGACCGGGCAAGTCCTCCACACTATGCACGGACATACCGATGTCATCTATTCCGTCGCGTTTAGCCCCAATGGAGAAATCCTGGCCAGTGGTAGTGGTGATCAGACGATCTGTCTCTGGGACACTCGGACCGGGCAAGTCCTCCACACTATGCACGGCCACACTCAGCGCATCCACTCCATCGCGTTCAGTTCCGACGGAGAGACTTTGGCCAGTGGAGGCGATGACCAGACAGTGCGCTTGTGGAGCATCCGTAGTGGCCAAGCCAGGCAAGCACTTCATGGGCATACGAATTGGATCTATTCGGTTGCTTTCAGCCCTGATGAAAAAACCCTGGCCAGCGGTTGTGCAGATCAGACAGTCCGCTTATGGGATGTAAATACCGGGCAAGTCCTTCACACCCTGCATGGGCATATGGATGGCATTTATTCAGTCGCTTTCCATCCTAATGGAAAAATCCTGGCCAGCGGCTGTGCCGATCAGACAGTCCGGCTATGGGATGTAAATGCCGGACAACTCCTCTACATCCTGCATGGGTATAGCAATTGGATCTTCTCTATCGCTTTCAGCCCGGATGGAAAAACCGTAGCTAGTGGCAGTGATGACCAGACAGTCCGGCTGTGGGATGTAAACACCGGGCAAGTCCTGCGCACTTTACAGGGGCATACGGATGACATCTATTCGGTCGTTTTCAGCCCCGATGGAAAAACTGTGGCCAGCGGCTGTGGGGACCAGACAATCCGCTTATGGAACATAAACACCGGGCAAACCCTGCATACTCTGTACGGGCATACCCACTGGGTCTATTCCGTGGCGTTTAGCCCTGACGGAAAAACCCTGGCCAGTGGCAGTTGTGATCACACGATCCGTCTATGGGACGTAAACACCGGGCAGGTCCTCCACACCCTGCATGGGCATACCAATCGAGTCCAGTCCGTCGCTTTTAGCCCCTCTGGAGAGACGCTGGCTAGCGGCAGTTATGACCAGACGGTACGCTTGTGGGATGTCCACACCGGGCGGATCCTGCACACCCTGCACGGACATACCGATTGGGTTCATTCGGTTGCCTTCAGCCCGGATGGGGGTCTCCTAACCAGCGGTAGTGATGACCGGACGGTGCGTTTGTGGAATGTCCGTACGGGTCAAGCCCTCCATACCCTCCACGGCCATACTGATGACCTTCACTCTGTCGCCTTCAGCCCCAACGGCGAGATTGTGGCGAGTAGTAGTGATGACCGGACGGTGCGCTTGTGGAGTGTAAACACCGGCCAGGTCCTCCACACCCTACAGGGCCATACCCGTGGAGTCTTATCGGTCGTTTTCAGTCCTGGTGGGGAGATCATAGCCAGCAGCAGCGCCGATGAAACGATTAAGTTCTGGAATTTACAGACAGGTGACTGTTTGAAGACGTTGCGGATTGAGGGACCCTACGCGCGGATGAACATCACCGGGGCGACGGGTTTGACGGAAACTCAGCGGGCGGCGCTCAAGGCTTTGGGGGCGGTGGAGGAAGATAGAGGCCAGTAAATTGTAGCTGGAGGGCCGCCAATCCTGAAAACACTGAGGATCTACTTCCAAACATCAGCCATAGTCATTCACGTCCAATCCACCCCCTGGTGTGCCAGCTATTGTACTTGCCCTATGAATTCCATCATAATGGTGGCAATAGCCTCGGTATCTCTCGGAGCCAGAATATCACCGGCCAGCACATGATGTTCAGGATTTTCGCTTTCCGGGCGAGATACTATCTTTTTGATCGGGGAACCAAATCTTGGAAAGATCCTCTCGGTGGCCTGCGCATCAACTACCTGATCATTGGGCGAATAGACGACTAACAGCGGCTTTTCGATCTTCTCTAGCTGCGACTCGCGCACAAACTTGACCAAGCCCATCATCTGCATCAGAACTGGAGAGGGATATTTCTCCGTCCAATAGTAGGCATGCTTGGGATTGAGCGGTTTCCATTCATACTCCGGCCCGACAATGACCGGAACCAATTGCTCGGCCCAAGGCCAGGCCAAAATTTCGCCGCTCCAATCCTTAAGCCCAAAGTTGGGCGATAACAAGACATAGGCCAGCACGGCCTCATTATCGGCCTGGAGCGCGTGCCAGGTCGCCAGAGTACCTCCCGTTGAGCTTCCAACGACAATCACCCTATCACCCAGGCGTTTCCCAATCTCCACCGCTTCTAGGGTATCATTTAACCAGTCATTGGCTGTCGCTTCGCCTAAAGCTTGTCCGGAGCGTCCATGCCCGGTCAAACGGGTATAAAAAAGATTGGCCCCGAGGCGGGCGGCGAACTGATCACACAGGGGGGCTGATTCCTGGCGGGTGGCCGCAAATCCGTGCAGATAGATGACGGCGAGCGGTGTTTTGGTTTTGGCGGCATTGGCCCAGATAATTGTCTTCTTGGTATCCGGGATAAGGTCGGAAAATTGGGCTTCTGACTCTGCCAGGTAGCCATCAAGGTCGTCTGGCAGATCAACGGGTTTCAGGCTCAGGTCAATTTTGGGGGTAGGGCCAACCAGAAACAGGATCATGATCGCGGCCAGCGCCAGCCCTACCAACCCTGCTGCTTTCTTCTTCATCGGCGTTCGTCCTTTAATCTTTCTGGTGGGGAGCAATCTTTTTTAGAAAACCGGCTCACGGCCTGCTGATTGTGAGCCGGTTTCCAGCGTAGGTTCGTTGATATAGTCGCGCTCCAGCGCCGGGAAGATGATTGGGCCGTCCGCTAGGAGGCGGTGTCCGGCAGGGAGAAGTGGAAGTGGAGCGGGATCAGCTCGCCCTCCGGGTTCTCAGGCGTGGTCAACAGGCCGGTCAGATTCTCCAGACAACCGCCGCCTGGAGGGAGCTCAAACGGATTATCATCGTCGCCGTCGAGTTGGCCCAGGTCAATCTGCAAGGTCGCCGCCTCCAGTCTAATCGCTACGACCCCCTCCGCCTGCACCGTCCCATTGACAAACTGCACCCGCGCCGGCCCGCTGACGCTCACATTGTCCGGCTGGTCCTGGCTGAAGTTGAGCCAGGTATTGTTCTGTGAGGTATGGAACAGCCCGTTGAGGCCATCGGTCACCAGGGAGTTGTCCGGATGATGCACACTGATGGCGACTCGATAGGTGGGCAGCGCCGGCGGTGCTGCCCAGGCCCCCGGTGCAGCGAGCAGGGTCAACCCGGCCAGGAGAGCCAGCCACACAGCCAGCCAGCGATTCGCAGAAACCTTCGTCATCATTGTTTTCATTTTTGTTTTCCTTTCTAAACTTCGGATTGTGATCTACCAAGACTGACTAGGGCGCTAAATCTACGCAAATTTCTCCGGTGACATCTTCGACAAAACTGCCGTCAGACAAATCTTCGACCCCTGCGAAGGTGAGGACACCCATCGCACCCGCCAGCTTTCCGGTTGCGCCGGTAACCGGGCCGGAGGCGTTGAATTCTCCGCTTGCCACGTCAAAGGTTCCTGTAACGGTCACTGTCAGGGTGCCGTTATGGGTGGTGAACTCCACCGTCCCGGCAATCGAGGCGACTGTCCCGGAAACGCCGGTGATAGCGAAGTTCCCTTCGGTCGTTCCCTGTAACAGCCCGCCCCCTATGATGTTAGCGACGGTTCTGCCACCCCCCAGATCTTGTCCAACCCCCTTGGCATTGATCAGATGACACGAAACTGCGGCCTGAGCCTGGCTGACGGTCAGCAAAGCGCCTACAACCACAAAAAGAAGCAGTATGACTCTGTCTAACGTGTTCATAAGGTTTCTCCTTTGCTTTCTTAAATCCGGTTGACTGGTTCATCCTAAAACAGCTTCAGACATATCAAGGGACATCACCTCCTTAGTGATTAAATCTGGCCGATGTTACCTCACCGCTTGTGCCGGTTACAGGTTTGCCACCCCACCCGATATTCCAGCCTATGAGTGAGGCTAAAGCCGTCGCCAGGTCATGGGGAGGGAAGCTGGGTTTTCAGTTCCTCGATGATCTTTTTCACCACTTCCTGATTGGGTCCATCAGGCGCAAGTTCAAGATACTTCTCAAAGTCACGAACAGCCTGCTCAGGATCGCCAGATTCTTGATAAACACCACCTCGATTCATATAAGCATCGGCAAAGTCTGGTTTTAACTCAATAGCCTTGTTAAGATCAAGCAGAGCTTGCTCCAGATCGCCAGAGAGAGCATACGCCGCCCCTCGATTGACATAGACTTCGACATAAACCGGGTTCAACTCGATGGCTTTGTCGTAATCACGAATGGCTTGCTTAAAATCGCCAGAGTTCATATAAGTATGCCCTCGAAAGTGATAGGCATCGGCATCGTCTGGTTTTAACTCGATGGCTTTGTCGTAATCCGCAATTGCCTCTTCATAGTTTTTCTGGTTGGCATAAATCCAACCACGATTGCTGTAGGCACGCGCCTCCAACGGGTCTAGCTCAATGGCTTTAGTATAATCCGCAATGGCTCGCTCGTAGTCGCCGGAAGCAGCATAAGCATTCCCCCGATTGAGATAGGCATGGGCGTAGTCCGGCTTTAACTCGATGGCTTTACTATAATCAGCGATGGCTTGTTTGAGGTCACCCGAGTAATAAAAAGCAAACCCTCGACTACTGTAGGCTTCCGCAAAATCGGGCTTTAACTCAATAGCTTTGCTAAAATCAGCGATAGCTAGTTTGGGGTCACCATAAGCATCCCCTCGATTGTAATAGGCTTCCCAATAGTTTGGCTGTAGCTCAATGGCTGTGCTGTAATCGGCGATGGCTTGTTTAAGGTCACCGGAAAGCCGATAAGCCAGTCCTCGAGTGTTGTAAGCTTCAGCAAGGTCTGGCTGTAACTCAATGGCCTGGCTAGAAGCAGCAATGGCTTGCTCATAGTTGCCGGCTTTAAGGTGGGCAATCCCTTGCTGCAAATAATCCACGGTCGGGGTGTTGCCTGGTTTTGCGGATTTGGTCTTCAGTCCCTCGATTTGGTTCTTCACCACTTCTCCATTGGGTGCATCAGGCGCGAGCTCAAGATATTTCTCAAAATCACGAAGAGCTTGCTCCAACTCACCGGAATCCTGATAAGCCAATCCTCGATTGTAGTAGGCTGCTGCAAATTCTGGCTGCAACTCAATAGCTTGGCTGTAATCGGCCAAGGCTTGTTTAAGGTTGCCAGACTTACCATAAGCCAGCCCTCGATTGTTGTACGCTAGGGCATAGTCTGGCTGTAACTCAATAGTTTTGTTGAAATCAGAAATGGCTTGTTTGACGTCCCCAGATTCAGCATAAGCATTCCCTCGATTGTAGTAGGCCCCTGCAAATTCTGGCTGTAGCTCAATAGCTTTATTGTAATCAGTAATAGCTTGTTTGAGGTCGCCAGAACTAGCATAGGCAACTCCTCGACCATTATAGGCTTCCGCAAAGTCTGGCAATAACTCAATGCCTTTGTTGTAATCGGCAAGGGCTTGCTCCAGGTCGCCAGAATAAGTATAAACCAGCCCGCGATTGAGATAGGCTTCTGCATAGTCTGGCTGTAACTTGATGGCTTGGCTATGGTCGGCAAGGGCTTGCTCCAACTCACCGGAATCCTGATAAGCCAATCCTCGATTGTAGTAGGCTGCCGCAAATTCTGGCTGTAACTCAATAGCTTGGCTGTAATCGGCAATGGCTTGTTCGAAGTCCTTGGAAGCAGAATAAGCATTTCCTCGATTGACATAGGCTTCTGCATCGTCTGGGTTTGACTCAATAGCTTTGCTAAAATCATCAATGGCTTGCTCTACATTGCCAGCTTCAAGGTTGGTAATTCCTTGTTGCAGGTAATCCACGGTCGGAGTATTGCTTGGTTTCGGGGTTGGAGTTTGGGTTGGTTTTGGGGAGGGGGTCTCGGTTGGTTTAAAGGCTGGAATGGTGGTTGCTGGTTCAGTTTCGAGCATTGTTGGTGGGGAGGTAGCCGTAGTATTTTGAGTGCTCTGGGTCGGCTCACTACCGCAGGCTGCCACAAGCAAGGTAACCAGAAAC
This sequence comes from Anaerolineae bacterium, assembly GCA_023382535.1. The sequence continues at coordinate 68,499 of JAHDWA010000025.1, forward strand.
AAAACAGTGAAAGCGAATAGTCTGGACATAATCATCCTCCGCCTAAAAATTTAATTGAAGTTAGTAAACAAAAAGCCTGAGACAGACAGGTTTCCAATTAGGAGGCCAAATCCGGTGAATTAATGCACCGGATATTGTGAAGATTGATTGATCGTTCCATCCGACAGCGTCGTTCCCATAAAATTGGCATCGCTGACATCAGCCTCAGTCAGGATGGCCCCACTCAAATTGGCCTCGCTCAGGTCCGCTTCGCTCAGGTCAACACAGCGTAGATTAGCCCCGCTGAGATTAGCCCCCTTCAGATTTGCCCCATGCAAGTTCGTGTCGCTCAGATCCTGGCCGTTCAAGTCGCGTTCGACGGCCCCTTCGGCGACAATCTGCCGGGCCAATTCCCATTTAGGGTCCATCTGCGTCGTGCTATCAATTTTGGCCTGGCTAAACCCTGCATTACATAAACTCGCGCCGGTTACTACCGTTCCGGTCAGGTCAGTGTCTAGGCAGAGACTGGCTCCATTCAAATTAGCGCCGTGCAAATCGGCCTGGCTTAGATTAGCCCCGCAAAGGTTAGCCCCCTCAAGATTGGCTTTACCCAAATGAGCGCCGCTCAGGTTAGCTCCGCCTAAATTGGCCTGAGTCAGAATGGCTGCATCCAAGGCAACCTCGCTCAAATCGGCCCCCGTCAGATCGGCCTCCCGCAGGTCTCGTCCGGCAGCGCCCTGGGTGCGAATGGTCCAGACCAGTTGCCACTTTGGATCAAGCTGGATGCTCGCATCAATCACTGCCCCGGCCAGACGTGCGCCCGCCAGGTCAGTTCCGGTTAACTGAGCGCCGCGTAAATCAGCCCCCCGCAAATCGGCTCCCCCAAGATCAGCTCCATTCAAGTCTTTGCCGCGTAGGTCAGCGCCACTTAAGTTGGCTTGCTGGCAAGCCGGCGGGCATTTTAGCCAAAGCCAGGGGGTCCAGGTCCAGGATAGGAAAAACAGCAGGGCCAGGCCGCCCGCAATCAAGCCAACAATCCCCAAAATCCCATCCACCCGATGAAACTTGACGGGGCGTGACCTTGACCAGCCAAGCTGCCCAAACATAATAGTGCTGCCAATGGCGCCGCCTACTGCGCCGCTTAGTGAACACAGAAGGATTAAAAAAACCGGGAGAAGGGCCAGCCCCGCATAACCCAAGGGGGCCACAAGAACAAACCCATATCGGAACCCGAGGAGAAACACCAAGAAGCCGGCCAGCCAGCCTACAGTCCAGCCCACAGTAATAAACACGACCGGCATCAATCGAAGGGGCAGCCCGGCTCCAAACAGGAGCAGGCTGGTCACTAGGCCACCAAGCGCGCCGCTCAGCAGCAGACTGAACCCTAGCTTGACGATTGGCGAGTTCAGATAAAAACTTGACACCAGGCCGTAACGATCCAGAGGCAGTTTCGGACCCAGGAAAAAGCCAAGCGGCAGGCTCAGCGCCCAGGCAGCGGCGACCAGGTAGGTGACCCACCAGGGGAGAGGCGGATCTGTTCGCCTCAAGGAAAAGCCGACCACACCTCCCCACACCGCCCCGACCAGAGCCAATTCTCCTGGCCCAATCCCCTGACTGCTTTGCCTCAAGTTCAAAAAGATCAGGCTAAAGAGAAAAACAGAAATACCAGCACCCCCGAGGGCGCTGATGATAACCGAAAATTTATGGCTATTAGCTAATCCTCTCCGGGCCTGTCCCTGATCAATACTCATTTTGACACCTTATTCAGTACTGGTAACACCTCGTTGACGAGCAGTTCGAACGTCATCAGTTCAGGAAACCCGCCACAGTCAAACATAAAATAATCCACCCCCACCTCAATGAAGGGCCGCATCTGCTCAACCAGTTGGGACGGTGTACCGACGAAGCCGAAGTCCTCCTCGTCGTCGGCGTTCCAGCGACCTTCGGTAAAGGCTTCGGCTGCTGCTTGAGTAGGCGCACAGGCACACCCCCCAATCCACGACCGTTTCACCGTGGACGGGTCACGGCCAACTTCCGCACAAGCCCGCTCGAACATCTCAACCATAGGACGGTATCTGGCGATGCTGGTGGAAGATACGTTCCAACCATCGGCGTACCGGGCCGCCAGACGCAGCATCCTCGGCTTGAACGCGCCGAGTATCAGGGGTGGAACCGGATCGGGTCTTGGCTCGCAGTAGGCTTCGCTCACCCGGTAATACCGGCCCGCGAAAGTCGTCTTCTCCTCGCGCCACATTGCCTTGATGATCTGCACTGTCTCTTCGAGTTGTTCCACCCGTACCGAGTTGGCGGGGAAGTCATAGCCATAGGCCCGGTACTCCTCCTCGTGCCAGCCGGCCCCGAGGCCGAGGATGAAGCGCCCGCCGCTCATGAATTGCAGGGTTGCACCCATCTTGGCCAGCAGGGCCGGGTTGCGAAAAGATTGGCATAACACCGCGTGGCCGAACTTGAGCTGCGGATGAAGCGCGGCCAGGTAGGTGAGGGCGGTGAAACCTTCGAGCACGTCGGCAGCACCGAACTGGAGGTGGTCCACCGACCAGGCCGAGTCGAAATGCCCGGTGATCAGGTCTAGGGCGCGGTTCAAGTCTTCGATGAAGGTAGCCCGCTGCTCTTTATTGCGAACTCCGTTGGGCATACAGAAGCCGAGTTGAATGTGTGTCATAATGTTTTGAATCGATCATTTCTATGAGGAGAATGATTAGCTGCGGTTACTATAGCAGGTAATCGTTCAACTAGCGTTCAAAAATCGTTCAAAGGAGGTCAGCTTTAGAAGTTAGAGGATTTTTACCTTTGACCTTCTTCAAATTGTTCTGTCTTATCAACTTAATCTATTTTCTGAGATTAGCATAGCGAATGATCACTCCGAAGTGAGGGAGTTAGCTTCCGAATTCATTCCGAAACTTCGGAAATAATCAGTTGTGGGGAAATATCAGCCCCTCTGGCTTATCTGAGGATTGTTCTGCTGGATGGCTGTCCATATCCCACAGATCTCATGTAAAAGCGCGGTGTTTCTGGACGAAATAGGTAATGAGGAGCAACCAGCCGTATTGCATTTGGAAGGCTTCACTGAAGACGTATCTTTGTGGGATTTGTAAGGGGACCGGATTGGTTTAGATGGCTTGACCAGGTTTCTGAATCAGGTTGTGGTTGCAAAGTAAGTGATGGAGTCCCAAAGCTCAGCTTTGGACTCCGAAACCATCACTTGCAATCTAACCACTACCCTAAATCAAAAGATAAGAGGGGGCTGGAGTCATAAATTGAAAGTCCTGTTGCTGCTGCTCAGCTTTCATGGTTGCGGAGATGGCAACCCGTTCTACTCTCTGCCTTCGAACCAGTCATTCAAGGGCTGGGTTAGCCTTGCCCATCAATTCTGAGCAAACCAACAACGAATCATCTCGACCTGAAAGCGATAACCCTTGTTTACTGCTTCAATTAGCTCGCGTCGCTGCAGTAGAGCTAGCGGCTGATCCAGGTCAGACGAAGACTGTACCTGGTGAGCCAGGGTTTCCCGGCTGACGATAGCTCCTTCTCCCTGGGCAGCCAGGAAGCGCAGCAGGGCCAATGCAGCCGGATCAATCTGGTTGCCTTCAATATCGGCAAAGAAGAAATAGCCCCGTTTCAGGGCGCGTAACAAGGCTGTCTCCACATCGGCCAGACAGACCTGCCGGCGAACGAGAGGATCTTGCTCATTTTTGAAGGCGACGATTTCATAGCACAGCAACTGGATCAGAGCGGGATGGCCTCGCGTCAGAACCAGCACCCGCTGGCTGGCTTCTGCTTCGTAACGCAGTACAAAATTCTGAATGGGCCGCTCAATCAACTGGCGGGCTTCGGTCTCGCTCAAGTAGCTTATATGCACCACCTGAACATTAATGAGATAACTGGCCCATCGTCGAAATTCATCCAGGGCATGAGATCCGGTCAGCAGGACCTTGAAACGGGGGCGGTGCTGGATTAGGTGGCGAAACATGCCCAGGATAACTCCCTCACTAAAGCGGCCGTCCGCCAAGGGTTCTTCCAGGGCTTCAAATTCGTCGAGAGCCAAGAGCACCGTATTTTGACCTATCTCCGCTTCAACTTCATCCAGCCACTCATCGAACCGAGTGACCGGGTCACCGACCAGGCTCTCCCGGTTTAAAGGCGGTAGGACCAGGTTTCGCTGCCAGCGGGCAGAGCTGATCATCCCTCGGGCCAGGTTGTAGAAAAAGCCGGTGTAGTCGGTAGCTTGGGTGGCGGGTCCTTGCAAATCTACAAAGAGGGGAATGATTGTGCTGGGTAGCAGCCGTCCCAGGTTGTTGAGCAAGGAGGTTTTGCCGATGCGGCGCTGACCGTAGAGGAGGATCGGCGGCTGACGCCGGTCGAGCAACAGTTGTTCGATATGGGCGCTGATGTCGGTTCGGCCCACAAAGATTTCCTGCTGGTCAGTCAGAGGCACACCAATCACATAAGGATTATTGATCTCCTGACGGGTCTTGACCACCTCGATTAGTTCCTGGACGTGGTCGGCGACAACCTGGCGCCACTGAGTGGCGATCGGCCGAAAGCGGAGGGCATAAGGTTCGCTGCTGCGGGTCAACTCGCGCAGCAGAGTATCCAGACGGTCTTCCACGGCGGAAAGCGCCAAACGTTGGTTGTAACTGCTCTCCTGGCTCAGGGCAGCCAGCACATCCTGGCTCATGCGACTAAAACTGCGCAGCAATGCGCTGGCTGGCCCGACCAATTCCCCAGCCGATAGACTACGGTAAACGCTGCCAATGGCGGCCACCTCGGTACAGCTTTCCAACCAGCGGGCCTCCAGTTCGATCTGGGCAGTCTGGGCAGCCCACCGCTGGCGGCTGGCGAACAGAAAATCACTGGCGGCCTGTCCCTCAGCCGGGCTTCGCTCCAGGAGGCGCAACAGATGTTTCTCCAGTCCCAATAAACGGAGGGGCTGGTGTTCGTCCCAGAATGCCGAATGGTAGCGCAAGAGCGTGGGGTTAGGCCGATTTTTGTCGAGGTACCCCAGCCAGGCATCCCAGGCCAGCAGCAGAGGATAGAAGACCAGCGGCCCCCACAAGGGCAGGGTCAACCCCAAAAGAATGCATCCCAGGCTCAGGAACAACGTGGACCAGCGAGGAATAGGACCGGCCATGAAGATGGCTGCAAGCCAACCACCGCCCCCCCCTAACACGCTGGCCATAGCCCCAGCCCAGGCACCGGCCAGTCTTTCCGTCAAAAAGTAAGGCAGAATAATCAAAGCGACGAAAAAGGTGACTTCGAGAGCAACTTGATTGCCCGACCTGTGAGCCAACGTGAATGCTAGATAAACGAGCAGGGCAACCAGCAGCCCGGAGATCAGCCCCCGCCGCCAGCTAATGACCACCCCCCCTAGACCGCTTATAGCGAGGCTGATCATCGGCAGGTTCGCGCTGCTGGTCAGTATATTCCTGCCGATAAAGAGGATCACTCCACCCATCAGGATGCCGACAATAACGCTCCCAATTTGTCTGACTACTCCATAGTCCTGGTTCCGACCCATCGTCCCACTGGCAATAGAGCCAACGAGGCCACCTGCCAATCCGATCATAAACCCAGAACTCACTGCCCGAAACGTTACATTCACTTCGGAGCTATTTTGGATGATCCAACCGCTGGCCAGGCCAAGGCCAATGTGCGTCCCGGCGAAGATGCCCACAATTACGCTCAATACCAGACTCGCCGCTGCGCCGATCACCATGCTTCCAGCTAGGCTAACCCCCGTTGCAAACACCACACCCCCGATGACACCCAATGCAATTTCTGTGGCGGATAACCCTAAACCCCATAGGCCTGAACCGGCCACCAGGCCCACCAAGCCTGGCAGAACCCCATAGCTCATGAGGAGTAGCCGGCGCAATTGGGGATTGCGCCACTGCTGCCGGCTGAGCTCAGTGATAGCAAAATTGGGAGACAAGCTCGGGTCAATCCGGGCCAGGTGGTTCCGCCAGGCCGAGGGGTGGAAAATTAACCAAAAGAGCAGGTGCAGACTGCCCAGAAACAGGTTATGGTGGAGCCTGGGCGCGTGGGTATAGCTGCTGCCTAGATTAGCGGGTGGCGTCATCTCAGTTCCGCACTTCCCTGCTTCAATGCACTCGGGCTGTATCCTGACCTATTCGGCCGCTAGATTCGCCCTGAATACGTCTCGATTTTATGCCAGTAAATAACGGAAAGGGGCAATCTGCTGTAGACTCTCTTGCTGCCAGGCCCCCTCGGCCTGACCATGTTGAAGAGCGGTCAAGCGGGAGTGGCACAGAATCTGCAGCAGACAGGGCCAGCGACCACTTTGGGCCAAAATCCACTCGACCGCTCCTTCATCAAAAGGCAGAGGCGAACTGGCTATCAATTCCCGCGCTTCCTCTTCCTCCAATGGCCCCAGGGTAAAAGTGTGGCCAAAAATGTTAAAGAAGGGGGAGGGTTTGCCCTGGCCTTGCGCCAGGTGCGCCGGGGGTTCGGGCGCTGTCAGTAGAAAGGCCAGGTTGCCCCGCGTGTAATTGCTGCCCAGCGAGCGCAGGCTGTTCCAGAAGCCCTGGTCTAATTCCGGGGAAGACAGGGCGGCGCTGATGTCGTCCATCAGGATGATGGTCGGTGTGACCAGATGCTGGCTCACCCCATCCATAAAACGTTCGAGATCGCACATCTCAGGGCTGGGTATCTCCAGACTGGCCAGCATATAACGCAACAAACTATCGCGGCGACCCATGCGGGCATCTCGAAAATCCACAAAGACCCAGTGGTAGCGCTCCGGCTGCGGCAGCCAATCGGCTCGCTGGTGGAGCCGCAACCCGGCGGCGGTGGTATTAATCTCCTTTAAATAATGAAGTAACGATGTTTTGCCGCTGCGTTTCGGGCCAATCACGGCCACATTCTGCAAAGGAAAATTTTTCCACAGATCGAAAATACACTTCAGTTCATACTCACGCCCAAAAAAGTGGTGGGGATGGGTAATCGGCGGGCCGACGACAAAGGGGCTTAAGCTCGTAACGGGTGGGGGGCCAGGCTTGGCGCTCGGCCCAACCGATTGGGCTTGAGTTGGAGGTGAGAGCGGAAATAAATGGTTGCAAAATTCTGCCGGAGCCGGATGGCCGGCGCTACGCAGAAACTGTTCAAGCCAATCTCGCTCCAACCGACCCCGCCTCACAATCTCCGTCGCTAATTTCTCCACATCGGCCAACTTGGGCGGCAAATGCCCCTTGCGCCAATGTTCAATGATCGCACCCCCCTTGCGACCTACGGCATAACCCAATTCATCCTGCACCACCTGGATGGTTTTACCCTCATTTATACGGATCCGATGCACCCCTTCCGTGAGTAACGCGGCAAATTTCTCGGCTGATTCAGGCATGTTCCCCCTTTCCTAAATCTCGAAACAAAGTCGGAACGCTACTCCCCCACTTCGGAAGGGGGATCGAATAAACTGGGGTCAATCAGGGTTGGCGCAGCAATGAGGAAGTTGAGGGGTTACTTGGACGGGATTTGGCGCATTTCTTTGACATTATACTTGACTTCCGTCTTTCTGACAATGGTTTCCGCAAAGCCGCAATCCCGCGCAGAGGGAACGATAAAATTTAGCGTTTTCTTAATTCTGACACTACTTGAACAAAAACGAGGTTTCAATTATGAAAAAATATGGAGCGTTGGCGTCGCCAAAATGGGTCTCCAAAAAATATGTTGACAATATTTTGCTTTGAAACGGACAAAAATTGGCTAAAGCAGGCTCAAAAACGACCTAAAACTATCTTCACCATATCATTTGGGACTCGTTGTGTCAACATATTAAGCATTATGGTGACAACCTATGTTGTTAATATGACAACTGTTTGGCCATTCAAATTGCGGGCAATCGCATAAGCATTGAAACCAGTCGTTATTTGTGTTATACTTGAGGCCGGGAACGGGCTTAAGTCCTTACGGATCACGTGTGCTGTCCCTGTACTTCGATCAGCATCAACACCGCTTTACGCCTCTCACACACCTTGCCAAAATCGAACTAATTTTTCCAAAAAAAAAGCTTATCGAGTTGATTAGGTTTAGGCCAGCTAATTGGGGCCAGGCGTCTCAGAGCGCTGGCAGTGGCTGGATCGAGGCATAAATGGCACCGCGAAAACTTCCTCCCGGCGATAAAACCCTGTCCCCGTTGGGCATCGTGCCCCGGTTTGCCCGCGACCCCTTCGGCTTCCTGATCGAGCAGTGCCAGCGCTATGGCGATGTCCTGACCATGCAGGGGCCCCTTTACCGGCCCAATATCCTCATCAATGACCCTGACCTTGTTTACCAAATCCTGGTCAGCCAGGCCGATCACTTTCAGAAGCCGTCCCTGCTCCAGCGACCTCTTCTGTCTACCTTTGGCAACGGCCTTTTTTTCAGCGAGGGCGATTTCTGGCGGCGGCAGCGCAAACTGATGCAGCCCGCCTTTCACCACCACCCTATCAGCCGGTATGGGGAGGCGATGGTCCAGCACACCAGCGCGATGCTCCAGGGCTGGCACGATGGCCAGAGCCTGGACCTGGCCGCGACGATGCGGTCCCTGACCTTGATGATTGTGGTGGATGCCCTGTTTCGGGAGGATATCAGCCCGGAGACAGAGCGCTTTGCCCAGGCCATCACGACGGTGGGTGAAATTCTAAGCCAACAGTTTGTCCAGCCATGGTTGGTCTGGCTGCCCGAATCGTTCCCCCTGCCGGTGTTGCGCCGCAAGCGCCGGGCGGTGGCCGAGTTAGACCGGATCGTCTACGGCCTGATTGCCAAACGTCGGACTGACGCCGCCCAGCGCACCGACTTGCTGTCGCTCCTGCTGACCGCCGAGGATGAAGAGACCGGGGAGCGGATGTCCGATGCCCAACTCCACGACGAAGTGTTGACCCTGTTCATCGCCGGGCACGAAACCACCGCCCTGGCTCTGACCTGGGCCTTCGTCTTGCTCAGCCAGACGCCCGAGGTGGAAGCCAAACTCCAGGGCGAATTGGACTCGGTCCTGGCCGGTCGCGCTCCGACAGTGGCTGACCTGCCTCATCTGCCTTACACCGAGGCCGTAGTAAAAGAGACATTGCGCCTTTATCCCCCGGCCCCGGGCATTCTTGGTGAGGCGCTGACGACCGTTAACCTGGACGGACTCACCCTGGAAAAAGGGGATATTATCTGGCTCATCCCTTATTTCAACCAGCGTGATTCCCGCTATTTTGACCAGCCGGAGCGCTTTTGGCCGGAGCGGTTTGCCCCGGACGAGAGCGGCCGGCCGTTGGAACGGCGCATCCCGCGCTTCGCTTATTATCCCTTTGGCGGCGGGCCGCGCATCTGCATTGGCAACGGCTTTGCCATGTTAGAAGCCCGTCTCCTCCTGGCGACGTTGGCGCAGCAGTACCGGTTCCGGCTGGCAGACGGCTATCAACCCAGGCTGAAATTCGGGGCAACCCTGGGACCTGAGGGTCCGGTGCCGGTACAGCTCATCAAACGCTAAAGCTCCCCGGCGGCGGGACTGCTTGAAAATAGACCCCTATCGGGATCGTCATCGAGCGTTGGGCGGACAGGGAGTTACTGACGCAAGGGTGGCACAATGATCGAAGAGATAAAGTTGGAGACATTTCCGCAACTGCAAACCAGAAATCTGATGTTGCGCCGGCTGGTTCCTGCTGATGCTGAAGCCGTTTTTCGCCTCTTTGCCGATGCTGCCGTGACCCAGTATTACGACTTGGAAACCTTTACCACCCTTGAACAAGCCACCCAGTTAATCCAAAGGCAAACCGACCGTTTCGAGCAACAGGCAGGCATTCGTTGGGGCATCGCCCTCCCTGGGGACAACATCATTATTGGCAGTTGTGGTTATGTCTTTGATAAACCACACGCTCAGGCGGGGCTGGGGTACGAATTGAGCCAGGCGTTTTGGCGACGGGGTTTCATGACCGAAGCCCTGGCGGCCATCCTTCGATTTGGCTTCGAGAGACTGGCCTTGAACCGGATCCAAGCCCTGGTCATGCGAGACAATAGGGCTTCGGTCCAACTGCTGCACAAATTAGGCTTTCAAGAAGAAGGGATTTTACGAGAATCTAAGTTTTTCAAAGGGCAGTTCCACGATCTGCGCTGTTTTTCGCTGTTGAAAAAGGATTACTCCAGCGAGGCTGTCAGCCGTCCGACAGATTGAGAGACGCAGGCGGTGTAAAAGTGGACGGCTCAATCAAAGTAGCAGCAAGGGTTAAATTGGAGGGACAGGAATGGATATTATCAGTCATAATCGCACTGCCTGGGACCGGGAAGTTGATCAGGGGAATGAATGGACGATCCCGGTCAGTGCGGAAGCGGTGGCCGCCGCCCGACGAGGCGAGTGGGAAATCTATCTGTCGGAGTTGAAACCTGTGCCGCGGGCCTGGTTTCCCGACCTGAAAGGGACCGAGGTGTTGTGTCTGGCCTCCGGCGGGGGCCAACAAGGGCCTATTCTGGCCGCAACGGGGGCCAGGGTTACTGTTTTTGATAACTCGCCCAAACAACTGGCGCGAGATCGCTGGGTAGCCGAGCGAGATGGATTGGAGATCACCACCATTCAGGGCGATATGGCCGATTTATCCGCTTTCAAGGCTGAAACCTTTGATTTGATCGTGCACCCACCTTCGAATTTGTTTGTGGCCGATGTGCGCCCGGTCTGGCGCGAGGCGTTTCGAGTGCTGCGGCCGGGTGGAAGTTTGTTAGCAGGTTTCGTGAATCCAATGGATTTTCTTTTTGATGAAAAATTACTGAATGAAGGCATTCTACAAATCCAGCACGCCCTGCCCTATTCTGATTTGAACAGTTTGACGGTTGAAGAGCGTCAGCAATTGTATGATCCGGAGGATACCTGGGTATTTGGCCACAGCCTGGAGGATCAGATCGGAGGGCAGCTTGAAGCCGGCTTTGTGATCACCGGCTTTTATGAAAGCTACCGAGCCGATAGCGCCGTGGCGAAATATATGCCCAGTTATATGGTTACAAGAGCGCACAAACCAAAAGCCTAATCCGGTACAGATGACGGTCGGAAGGGACGGTCAGGCCAAACGAAGGGAATCCTGCCGAAGCCAAGCGGATCATTGACGCCAGGTTGAGAAAAAATGAAAATTACCATTCTGGCTACCGGCTCGCGGGGCGATGTCCAACCCTTTGTGGCCGTGGGCTTTGGCTTACAGCAGGCCGGGCACGAGGTAACTTTTGTCACCAACGCCCATTTTGAAACGTGGGTCCACAGCTATGGCTTGAACGTTCGACCCGTCCACTGGAATGCCCAGGCCGCTCTGCAAAGCGAGCAGGGCCAACGAATGGTGCAATCGGGCCGAATACTCGAAACAATAAGATATTTTTTGCAGGAGGCTCCCAAACACATAGCCCAACTCCAGCTTGAAAGCTGGGCGGCCTGCCAGGATGCGGAAATTCTTTTCTACAGTCTTCTCTCCTCCTGGGGCTATGATATTGCCGAAAAACTGAAAATCCCCGGTATTCTAGGCCTGTTGCATCCTTTGATCCCGACCCGCTCTTTCCCGACCCAGCTCTTACGGGTAAACCTGGGCGGCCCGCTCAATTTAATGACCCACTACTTCACCGAACAGGCGTTTTGGCAGGTGGTCCGCCGCCCGACGAACACCTTTCGCCGGCAGGTTTTAGGTCTGGCTCGCCTTAGATTCCCTGAGACTTTGTTCAGTGTTTTGCGCCGGCAGCGATGTCCCCTGTTGTGCAGTCTGAGCCCCACCGTAATTGCCAGACCGCCTGACTGGCCCGAATGGGTGCAGATGAAGGGGTACTGGTTCTTGCCCGCCCCGCCCGGGTGGCAAGCACCCGCTGATTTGGTCAATTTTATCCGGAGGGGGCCAGCACCGGTCTATGTCGGCTTTGGCAGTATGACCAATCAAGCCGCAGTAGCGGTGGGCCGGCTGGTGGTTCAGGCGCTCCAGTTATCCGGACAGCGGGGGGTACTGGTCAGGGGGTGGGGCAGTCTTGGCATAGGAGAGGTTGCGGATGATATTTTCTTTCTGGATGAAGCGCCGCACGACTGGCTTTTTCCCCAAATGGTGGCAGTGGTGCATCACGGAGGGGTGGGCACAACGGCGGCTGGTCTGCGGGCCGGTGTGCCGGCGGTCATTGTGCCCCACATGCAAGATCAACCTTATTGGGGCCAGCGAGTGTATGACATGGGAGTCGGACCGAGACCCATTCCTTATAGCCAACTCACCGCCGAAAACTTAGCCCAAAGTATCACCCTGGCTGTCCGCAGTCAGGCCATTCGAGAACGAGCCGAACAAATGGGGCAGAAAATTCGTCGTGAAGACGGCGTGGGGCAAGCCATTGAGGTGTTCGATCATTATGTCCGTCCAGGGCGGCATTGATGATGTTACCCCTACGGGTGTGAAAGCAACTTTCTAAACGATGGCATGCCTTTGGGTCACGGTCTCGAAAGTATGGAAAGGTTAATTCTAGCGTGGCAGAACTCGGCCGGTTAAAAGGATCACCCAGCCGCGCCTATTTGGCGGGACTCAAGGTCCTGATGGGCCTCTGTTGGACCCTGACCTACCTCCTGATTATCCGGCGGGGGTTTGCCGACCAAACGGTGGGGATGCCCCTCGTATCCCTGGCCACCAATATTTCCTGGGAATTCATCTTTGCCTTTGTCTACCCCCACGGAAAAACCCAGCGAGCCGTCAACGCCGCCTGGTTTTGCCTGGACCTGGTCATCCTCTGGCAGCTTTTTCAATTTGGCAATACCGTTGGCTTACCGGACGCTCTTTTCTATCTCTTTGTCATTTCGGCCCTGGTCACGGCCTATGCCCTGACCCTCCTCGTTACCCGTCACTTCCAGGACTGGCGGGGCCAATACACCGCCTTTGGCGGCAATCTGCTTATGTCGGTGCTGTTCATTACCATGTTGCTCGACCGGGGCAACCTTGCCGGCCAATCGCTATATATTGCCCTCTTTAAACTCCTCGGCACGGCGATCTCGGCCCTGGCCTTTTACCGCTACTACCCGGTTCCCCGGATCATCCACTGGCTTAGCCTGGCGATCTTTATTTTTGATGTGATCTATCTGGTCATGGTTTACCAGCAGTCCATTGAGTTAGGCTTGAGCGTGTGGGGCCGATTCTAAATCGTAAGCCATATTCCTACTCTCCACAGTCTAAAGCAAAATGGTTGCTGTCCATTAGCCGTAACTCATCTTCGGTTAGAGCCCCTGCAAAGCTTGGGAGGCTGGAGCCGGCATCTCTATCCAACAGGCGGCCATCCTCGGACGTGTGATAAGGATCACCGGGAATGGGATCAGGAACAGGACCTATCAACAAATGGGCCACTTCATGGGCCACTGAGTCGTCGGGGGCGCCTCTTTCAACGACGGCGCCATTCCCTCCTGCAAATATATGGCCCGCAATATCTCCACCTTCTGGCGTCGTGGCAACTATAGCGTCTACCAAATAAATACCAATATCGCGGTCTCCGAGACCATTGCGATGGCTTGTTAACCGGTCATATTCTGCCCTTGTGCCGTCGAACCTTGTTAAATCAGGTAAATCCAGATACTCTGGTTCGCCAACAACGACTACATCATAACCATGGAATGCGAATAGCTCGCGCATCCAATCAACCTTCCTAATGAAGCCGCGAATTGCCTCGTCCCTCGACACGATTTTTAAGCCAACCCGAATCCGCTTCCGGCAACTCCGAACGGTTGACGCCCGAGATGGCGATGAGGCTCGCCCACAAATCCGTTGCAGAACCGTTACAGCTCCTTCAGTCAGGGTACCATGGATGGGAACGTTTACTATTACTGTATCCGGTCCGCTTTCTTCAGTTTGATAATCCACTATTGCCAATCCTGATTCGACTGATCCACGGAAGATCCCGTTTACGTAAACCTCGACGATTGCGCCATTTAGTATATCACCTGCTTTGACAAACCGATCCATGTGAAGCGGAGTCTTAATAATGCGGGGTTGCGGGATTATATCCCAGGGAGCAGAGACAACGTTAAAGCTACTACAATTATCACCTGGGTCTCCACACACCTCCTGAATCACCGTCACGGTTTCATAAGCGGTGAGCGCAGGTACCCGAATTGCTACCTCAGTAGAAGTGGCCATCGCTTCTCCGATTGCCCCTTTCGCGGCGGAATCGAGCCGGATACGGGCACCGGGGTGAACATCGCGCAAGTGGACCACAGTGGCACATTCAACGATATCTCCAACGGAAGGGCATCGGTCCACCGAACGAGGAATGACAGGAACACGAACGGATTCTTCCTCGAAGTCACAAAACTTCTGTTTGACCAGGACAGTGTCGGGTTCCAACGCTGGAACCTTGAAAGTGTCCGTGCTATGTGCAGCCCGGCCAGTACCCAGCTCGGTGTCGTTATTAAGGATGGTAACCAAGGCCCCCGGCTCCAGATTACGGACTACCAGTTGTTTAGAACCAACACAAGGCCTTACAGGATCTGGTTTGGGAAGCATCTCGCGGGGTTCAACCGTAACTTCTGCAGATGGAGGGCTCCATAAATCGCAGTCCGGGTACCCCTGTTCAGCGGTCACTACCGTGTCTTTCTTAAGCCCACCTTCCTCCGTGAACGGGAAATATTGTAGGGGAGCGTCGAAACAGCCGACCATAACTAATTCGTCAATATCGCCGCTGTCATCAAAATCACCGCGTAGGGTCAATTTCACAGTAGCGCCCCCAAACACATTGTCCACATAGATACGGTCAGCACATTCAATGAGCGGCAGTACAACCGGCGGTGGTAACTCCAGGTTCATAGATGGGATATTTGGTTCGGGAGACAAGGCTGCTGGCCCGTCCATATCGCAAACCTGTTGCTTGGCCTCCAACCTCTCAGAAGCGATAATCTGCCGGGTCAAACCTAAGCGCAGCGTTGTATCCAACGCCTGTCCTTCTGCTACGGGTTCCCCAGACCTATCCAGGACTACCACTTTGGTCCCTGGGTACATACCGGTAAGGTAAATGCATCGACCACACTCGTGAAGTCGATCGGCCCAAACCACTGCTTGGAGACTAGCGGTCGTAGGTCTTAGCATGACTCTAACGCGGTCTTCATGATCTGGACTGCGCTCTCCGCTGACACATAGTTCTCCGTCAACACATGTTTGATAAGCCATCAGCTCTTCCTGTGGCGACAGAGTGACCCCAGGCAGCAAGGGGAAAGCCTGTTCTGGCCCGGCGGCAGGGCCTTCTGCCTTAAGTTGTCGTTCCCCGGTTCGTACGTTGTAGGCCCAGACCTCGACATACGTACCTGGAAGGGCCCCGCGTACCACAATTGCTGAGCTGCAGGGCGACACAGGTGTGCCAATACTCGGTGGTAGAAGTGGCATGATTTAATCCTCCATGCGAATTATTTTGAGCGAATCATTTTGATTCTCCGGCACCCACCGACAAATTCGCGGTCAAGTGCCGGAGAACCATTCCTTCTAAGCTGACTGCTCCAGCCGCGCAATCTCTTCATTGACCTGGACAAGCGCTGTCTGTAGCCGTTGGCTGAACTTCTTTGCTGCTGCCAGACGAATTTCGCGGTTCCGCAGGAGCTTTAGCACATTCGGTTGTGGATGCGGATCGCCTGCGACTATCTCAAGCAATCCTACTAGGATCTCGTCATGAACCCGTATTCTGTCCTCAGGTGAAGGATCTGGCCATGGTCGGTTGGGATCCCACCCCGGTGGTGGTTCGTCCAGCAGATCCGCTATGTCGGGTAGGCCGAATTTTCGCCAATATTCCAAATCCCAGCGAGCTTCTAGTATTCGGCTGATTTCGTCATTGAGTATATAGCCATTACTGGCGAACGCTCGCGCCGCTCTAATCAGGAACTCTCCCGAGACTCGACTCACCCACCAACTTATAGTAGCCATTTTGTTACCTCCTCATGGTTATGAATAGTGGGGAGTTGCCAGCCCATTTCCCCATTTTGATAAAGACAGAAACTCTTGAGAGTACGGCGGCTGGGCCGCATCAGAACACTTGCCCGATATACTAACCTTTTCCTTCAATTTAGAAGCCGCTACGCCAGATAACCGGCAAGTAGTAGAGGTTACTGGCAGAGACAAACACAAGAACCGCACCCTTGCCGCCATCATCGCCCGGAGCACCGCCGATGATGATATTGCCACTGCTGGCTACCGACCAGCCCAACCCATCATCGGCTAGCCCATCGGTAGCAGTTAATTTGAGGGTATGGGCCAGCGTCCCGCTCCAGCCCGAGACCGGTTTTGAAAACAGATAGCCCGCACCGCGCCGGCTTTGGTCGCCCGTAGCTCCGACGACCGCGGTCTGGCCGGTCACTGTTACCGCAAAGCCAAAGCCATTATCCCCAGCCCCATCAGCAGGGGTCAACTTGGCCGCGAAGGTCGAAGTGGTAGTCCAGCCACTGCCTGGCTTCACAAAAACATAAGCTGACCCTGGTGTGGCCGGCATACCCGCCAGGTTGGTTGGCGCACCCACCAGCAGGGTATTGTCAGCGAGCGCCACAGCAAAGCCAAAGCCATCATCTACCGCTCCATCGGAGGTTGTTAGCTTGGCGGTTTGGTTGAGGGTGCCGCTCCAGCCAGTACCCGGTTTGACATACACGTAAACCGCCCCTTGATCGGCGTTGGAGCCAATATTAGCGGTGGATGCGCCCACCATCACGGTATCACCACTGACCGTCGTTGAAACGCCTGACCCATCACCGGCAGCCCCATCCGAGGCGATCAACTTGGCCGTTTGGGTCAAGGTTCCGCTCCAGTCACCGCCTGGCTTGACAAAAACATACGCCGAACCTTGGCCGTTATTGAGACCAATTCTATCAGCCACGGCTCCGACAATGATCGTATCGCCATCGATAGCGACTGACCAACTGAATTGATCACCGGCTGCTCCATCCGAGGCAATCAATTTGGCCGTTGGGGTTAGGACACCGCTCCAGCCCCCGGCCGGCCTGGCAAAGAGGTAAGCCGTTCCGGTCGCACTATTATGGAGCAGCGCCCCGACCACAATCACATCAGCGCTGATAGCTACCGCAAAGCCAAATTGACTCCCCGGCGTCAAATCGGTCGCCGTCAGCGTGGCGGTTTGGGTCAGGATCCCGGTCCAATCGTGAGCCGGTTTGACAAAGACGTAAGCTGAACCGTTACCGTTGCCGTGAAAGGGTGCTCCAGCCACGACGGTATCGCCGCTGGTGGCCACGCTAAACCCAAAACCACCATTCACCCCGTCCGATGGTGTTAACTTGGCTGACTGAGTAAAAGGCGTTGTTGCCTGTGTTTGCACCCCAGTTGGGAGTGATGCGTCCGTCAGGTGGCTACTCCTGTGGGTCGCTGCTGGTTGTTCTATTGCTGCCAGTCCGCTTTGAGCATGGCTCATGACTAATTTGAGCAGTAATAGGGCTAATAGAAGGACTGATAAAATTCTTATCATGAAAGGCGCGACTCATCTCACATGACTAAAAGAATGGCTCATTGGGTTTTAGCTTATCTCGCTCAATTTTCACTCAAACTAAAATGTCCAATGTTTGCTGCTGAATTACTCATTACCTGTCTGAGCAGGCTGACTTCCCATTAACTCACCCCGCAAAAAATCCCCCATCTCCTCAAAGCTAGCAAAAGCCCACTGCCGCTGCTCGCCTGAAACCTCCTGCACCCCAAAGCGCCACACCGACGGCTGTCCCGGCCCGGCGGCCTGTTCCTGCCAGCAGCGCAGCAAGTAGGAGCGATAGGGTCTGGCCTTCTTTCGTTGCATCTGGATCACCCAGCCTTGACCTCGCTGATTTTTTTTGATAGCCCCGGAGAAAAATTGTGGTATACTGTTACTATAGTTGGCGACCGTTCAGCCATCGTTTAAAAATCGTTTAAAAATCGTTCAGACCGGGTCAGTTTCAAAAGTGAGGGGGGACATGGCACACTTGGAGATTTCTTTATTGGGTGGGCTGACCATCAAGCGGGGCGGGCTGCCGGCGCCCGCCCTGGCCTCGCGCAAGGCCGAGGCGCTGCTGGTCTACTTGCTTTGCACCGGTCGGCCGCATGCCCGCGAGGTGCTGGCCGATTTGCTGTGGGATGATCGCTCGCAAAGCCAGGCGCTGGCCAATCTGCGGGTGCTGTTGAGCAGCCTGCGCCAGGCGCTGGGGCCCTATGTGAGCATCACCCGGCAGACCGTCGCCTTTAACCGGGACAGCCCTTGTTGGCTGGATGTGGCCGAGTTAGAGCAGGGCATTGCTGCCGCGCGCGCCCAGAGGCAGGGAGAGATCCTCTCTGCCGAGGCGGCGGTTCAATTGGCGCAAGCGCTGGCCCTCTACCGGGGCGACTTTCTGTTGGGGTTCTATCTGCGGGCCAGCCAGGGCTTTGAGGAATGGCTGGTCACGGAGCGAGAACGGCTGCGGTTGAAGGTGATCGAGGCGTTTTACGACCTGATCGCCGCTTATCTCAACCTGGGGGAGTATCGGGCGGGGATCGAGCAGGCCAAGCGCTTGTTACAGCTCGATCCTTTGCAAGAAGAAGGGCATCGCCAACTAATGCGGCTGCTGGTTTACAGCGGCCAGCGCAACGCCGCCCTGGCCCAGTACGACACCTGCCGCCGAATTCTGGCCGATGAGCTGGGGGTGGAGCCAACGCCGGAGACCACTGCCCTGTACGAGCGCATTCGCGCCGGGGAGTTGAGCAGGGGGACAGGGGAGCACACCCCTTCAGGTGCGCCCGCCAAAGGCGCGCAAAGCGAGGGCGGGAGGGGCAGGGGAGATTTCGACGCTACTCCGCAACACAACCTGCCGGTCCCGCCCACCTCCTTCCTGGGTCGAGAAATGGAATTGGCCCAGATGGCCGAGTTGCTCGGCAATCCTGCCTGCCGGTTGTTGACGGTGGTCGGCCCTGGCGGCATCGGCAAAACCCGCCTGGCCCTTCAGGCGGCTCTCCAGGCGCCGACTGACAAAATTGAAGTCTTCCGCCACGGCGTCCACTTTGTCTCCCTGGCCCCCGTCAGTTCGGCCAGTTTCCTTGTTTCTGCCATTGCCGAGGCCCTCAACTTTTCTTTTTATGGGCCAAGGGACCCCAAAGTTCAACTCCTCAACTATTTGCGCGAGAAGAATATGCTCCTAGTGCTGGATAATTTTGAACATCTCCTGGCAGGCGTGGGCCTGTTGGCCGAAATCCTGGCGATCGCCCCTGAAGTGAAGCTCCTGGTGACTTCGCGGGAACGATTGAACTTGCAGGGGGAATGGCTCTTCGAAATCCAGGGGCTGAAGTTTCCTCCAGGGGATAAGCCCAAAGGGATCGAAGCGTACAGCGCAGTGCAGTTATTCTGGCAGAGCGCCCGCATGGTTCGGGGGGACATCTCGCTTTTGGAGGCGGACAAACCTTCCATAGCGCAGATCTGCCGGTTAGTAGAAGGCATGCCCCTGGGTGTCGAGTTAGCCGCTGCCTGGGTGCGGACTCTCTCGTGCGCAGAAATTGCTCAGGAGATCGAGCGCAGCCTGGGTTTTCTGACCACCTCCCTCCAGGATATCCCCGCCCGGCACCGGAGCATCCGGGCAGTGTTTGACCATTCCTGGCGCTTTCTCTCCGCGGAGGAGCGAGAGATATTTCGCAAACTGTCCGTCTTTCGGGGCGGCTTCCGGCGAGAAGCGGCCGAGCGGGTGGCTGAGGCCACCCTGCCCCTGCTGTCAAGGCTGGTAGACAAGTCCCTGCTGCGTTGGAGCATTTCGGGGCGTTACGAAATACACGAACTCTTAAGACAGTATGCCGCCGCCAAACTCGAGGAGACGCCCCTGGAAAAAGAAAAGGTTCAAGGGGATCACGGTCGCTATTATCTGGAGTTTCTCCAGCTTCAAATGGAACCGCTCTGGGGCCGCCAACAGAAACAGGCATTGGCGGAGATCAGAGCGGAGATTGACAATGTGCGCTTAGCCTGGCAGTGGGCAGTCGCGCATGGCCAGGCCAGAGCCATGGGGCAGGCGGTGGAGACCCTATGGTTGTTTTATGAGATACAGAGTTGGTACCGCGAAGCCGAAGCGACCTTTGCGCAGGCTGCGACGATTTTAGCCGGCGCACGGGGAGGGGTGGAGGAGAGGGAACGGGACATTGTGCTAGGGCAAGTCCTGGGGCAACAGGGCTGGTTCTCGCTGCGCCTCGCTTTGTCTGGAAAACCCAGAGAACTGCTGCAACGCAGCCTGGCTTTGCTCCGCCAAGGGGGGGCGCAAGTGGAGATGGCGGCTACTCTCTACTATTTGGGGGTGCTGAACTGGGTCATGGGGGAATATGCGGAGGCGCAGTCGCTCTTGCAAGAGGGTCTGGATATTTATCGAGAACGCCAGGTTCAACGAGGTACAGGTCTCTGCTTGGGGGTTTTGGGCATGGTGGCTCAATCGCGGGGAGAGTATCTAGAAGCCAAATGCCTGATGCAGCAAGCTGGGGTGGTCCTCAAAGAAAGCGGCAATCAACGCTGGTTATCGGCAGATCTCAGTTTTCTCAGCGCCTTAGTTGGGGCTTCGGGAGAGCGGCAGGAAGCTAAACAACTGCTGCAAGAAAGCCTGGCGCTCAGCCGAGAAATTGGCGACTTGTGGACCCTAGGCATTAGCCTCAATCACCTGGGTGCGCTCACCTATCTGGGTGGCGCGGCCGAATGGCCGGAAGCCAAGCGCCTACACCAGCAAAGCCTCGCTATTTTCAAAGAAATCGGCGAACCCTGGGGCACGGCGGTCGCCCTTAATCATCTCGGCCAAACTACCTATGCCCTGGGAGAACTTCAAGAATCGAAACAGTATATCCTGGCAGCCCTGAAAACGGCCATGGAAGGTCAGGTCTTTCCTGCGGCTCTGGAAGCCTTGGTTGGCCTGGCTGCCCTCCTGACCCGCCAGCCGGAAGGGGAAACAGGGTCGGCCCTGAATCAAAGAGAGGAACGGGCGCTGGAACTGATTGGCCTGGTCTGGCACCATCCTGTTAGCAGCCAGGAGACCAGAGATAGAGCCAATCGGCTCCTGGTTGAACTGAAGGGCCGGCTTCCACCCCAAGCGGTCGCTGCGGCCCAGGAAAAAGGACGGGCCAGAATATTTGAAGAGGTGGTTGCCGAGATATTACGTGAAGGTGAGGCGCGTTCCGTTCAATTACGCGACACCCCGGTATTAGTCGGTCGGGCGCGGGAGTGGCAGCAATTGATGGCGGCCTGGCAGCGAGTTGAGCGGGGCGAAATGCACTGCGTGCTCATCTCAGGCGAAGCGGGTATCGGTAAAACCCGCCTGGCCGAAGAGCTGCAACGCTGGGCAGAGCGGCAGGGAATGACGACCGCACGCAGCCGGGCCTACGCCGCAACTCGCCACCTGGCTTATGGTCCCCTCACCAACTGGCTCCGCGGACCGCTCCAAGCGGCCTGGTCGGGGTTAGCCCCCCTGTGGCTCACCGAACTGGCCCGGCTGTTACCGGAGTTGCTCAACCAACGGCCCGACCTGCCGCCCCCACAGCCGCTCACCGACAGTTGGCAGCGGCCGCGGTTGTTCGAGGCGTTGGCTCGGGCCGTGGGGGCCGCCCGGCTGCCCTGCCTGTTAGTCCTGGATGATTTACAATGGGCTGACGCCGAAACCCTGGAATGGTTAGGCTATCTGCTCCATTTCGAGCCGGCCGAACGACTGCTGCTGGTCGGGACAGTTCGACCGGAGGAGGTAGGAGAGGATCATCCCCTGCTGCGGTTGCGGCAGGATCTCCGGCTGAGCGGCCGGCTGAGCGAGATGGAGCTAGGGCCGTTGGATGCCGGCGAGACGGCCCGGCTGGCCGAGCAGGTAACGGGCCAATCCTTGGCCACTGAAGTGGCTGAACGGCTGTATCGAGAAACCGCCGGTTATCCCCTGTTCATTGTCGAAATGGTCCGCGCCAACGAGATCCAGAGCGATATTTTATCCGGCGCCCCTGAAGCGGCCGGGCCGGCCAGCAGGGTAGCGGTACCGGCCAAGATCCAGGCGGTCATCGAAGCCCGCCTGGCCCAGTTATCGCCGCCGGCCCGCGAATTGGTCAACTTGGCTGCGGTGATTGGCCGGGAGTTCAATCTTGAACTGCTGCGAGCGACCGGGTTGGCTGAGGACGAAAGCCTGGTGGCAGCCCTGGAGGAAGCCGCCCGGCGGCGAATTTTACGCGAGCAGGGGCTAACCGCCTACGACTTCAGTCACGACAAGCTGCGTGACATCGCCTATGCCGGCCTGAGTACCGCCCGGCGGCGGCTGCTGCACAGCCTGGTCGGGGGCGCGTTGGAAAAGCTGGGGGAGGATCGGCGGGTGCGGTTGAGCGACCAGTTAGCCTACCATTATGAGCGGGCCGGACTGCCCGAACCGGCCGTACGTTATTACTGGCAAGCGGCCCAGTCTGCCCGGCAGATTTGCGCCTTGCCGGAGACAATCAACTGCCTTAACCAGGGCCTGGCCTTGTTGAAAGGCTTACCGGATACGCCCGGGCGAGACCAGCAAGCCTTCAACTTCCTCTCGATGTTAGGGATCACCTTTGCCGTTCAAAAAGGGTATGCGGTCCAAGAAATGGGCGAGGCTTACCAGCAGGCGTTAGCTCTGGCTCCCTCGGTGGAAGATCCCATCCAGGTCCGGTTCGTTCAGTTTGGCCTATATGTCTACTACCTGTCAGGCGCCGACCTACTGCACGCGCAA
Organism: Anaerolineae bacterium; assembly: GCA_023382535.1. Next base: position 91,120 of record JAHDWA010000025.1, read on the forward strand.
GAGCTGGTCCAGACTATGCTGGTGACAGCCGAGACCAGCCAGGAGCCAACCCTCCTCCCGTTAGCTTACCTCGCCTCCGGACTGTTCCTGATGTGTCAAGGTCAGTTCGTCCAAGCCCGGGACCACCTGGAAAAGAGTCTGGCCCAGCCAACCGACCAGGTCATTCAATACATTTCAGAATTCAGGATGATAAATATCTCTATCCTGGCATTTACCTTGTGGTGTCTGGGCTTTCCCGATCAAGCTCAGCGGGTTATGAGTTTACCGAACCAGGCCAAAGCACCAAATGATCGAGTCGCTCAAGCCGCCTTGCTGCAAGGATTAGCCTTGCTCAATCATTGTCTTAGACGGTCAGACCAGGTGCAAAGATATACCCAGGAAGGAATTCAACTGTGTCATGAATATGGATTATTCCAATACCGTGAGCTGTTTAACCTCTATGACAACTGGGTGTCACTGGTGACAGGACAAATGACCCTTGACACTGACCAAATACGCCAAACCCTGGTCAATTTCTCAACAGAGGCGGGATTAATCAACTTAAGTCGGGGTTCTATTCTTGTGGCGGAGGCCTGTGCTATTTCAGGGCAAATCAACGCTGCGCTCGATACGCTGGATGAGGCGATTGTGTGTATCCAGCAAACTAAAGAGAATTTCCTGGAAGCTGAGATCTATCGCCTGAAGGGGGAGATGCTGCTTCGCGTTTCGAGCGTGGATCAGGTGGAGGCCGAAGGCTGTTTTCAGCACGCCCTGGCCGTCGCCCGTTCTCAACAAGCCAAATCGCTGGAACTGCGGGCGGCAATGAGTTTAAGCCGGTTGTGGCAGCGGCAAGGGAAAAATGAAGCTGCCCAACTCATGCTGGCAGAAATTTACAACAGGTTCACCGAAGGGTTCGAGACGGTTGATCTGCGAGAGGCGCAGGCACTCTTGGAAGAACTGCAAGCAAACTGAAAGCCTTTATTAACGCTTGAGCTACGGGAGCCATGGGTTGTAACTAACAGTTCGTGGCTTGCTTTTGCCAAATAAAAAGGGGTAAGAAACCCGGCCGGCTTTCACACCCCTTGAAACCTATGTCAAGAAAACTACTCAGAGTCTTCCATAACAAGGCACAAGGCCAGAGGGTAGGCCGGCAAACAGCCGGTCGCTGGGCAGACCCAGGCAAGCCACCGGTTTGACTCCTTGTATGTAGATGTCGTTATAAGCAAAAAGTGGTCTCCGTGGACTGCTTTTGGTTCTAAAATTTAGGCTGTTTGACGGCTTGAACCGGGTCGGCCCCGCGCAGAAAATCAAAATCACAGCCAAGAGGGGCTTGTTGCACATGCTCAAGGTAGAGTTGGCCATATCCCCGCTTGAAAGCTAAGGGAGGTTTTTGCCAGGCCAACCGGCGCTTTTCTAATTCGGCCTCGCTGACATGCAGGTGGAGTTTGCGCGCCGCCAGGTCCAACTCAATCTCATCGCCCTCTTGAACCAGGGCCAGCGGCCCGCCCACGGCGCTCTCAGGCGCAACGTGCAGCACAATCGTGCCGAAGGCGGTGCCGCTCATCCGGGCGTCAGAAATACGGACCATATCGCGCACGCCTTGTTTCAGCAGTTTAGCCGGAATGGGAAAATTGCCCACTTCCGGCATCCCCGGTCCACCCACCGGCCCCACGTTTTGTAACACCAGGATATGATTTTCAGTAATCTCAAGGTCAGGGTCATTGAGGCGGGCTTGCAGGTCAGCCATATTCCGAAACACGACCGCCTGGCCTCGATGCTGGCATAATCGAGGCGTAGCCGCAGCGTGTTTGATCACCGCGCCTTCAGGAGCCAAATTGCCCCGTAGGATCGCCAGGCCGCCTTCGGCCTGAAGCGGCTTCTCAAACGAATGGATCACCTCTGAATTATGCCAGGGAGCATCCTTTACATTGTCGGCCAGGGAAGACCCGGTCACGGTGAGGGCTTCGCCATGCAGGAGGGGTAATAGTTGCCTCAGCACCGCCGGAATGCCGCCCGCATAAAACAAATCTTCCATTTGATAGCGGCCGATGGGCCGCAGGTTGACCAATAAGGGGGTCCGCTGGCTGATTTCATCAAAGAGAGCCAGCGGCAGAGCTATCCCCAGCCGCCCGGCGATAGCCGGCAGGTGAACAACGGCATTGGTGCTCCCTCCCAGGGCGCACAGCAGGGTGATGGCGTTTTCAAAGGCCGGCCGGGTCATAATCTGCGAGGGGCGTACGCCTGCACGGGCCAGGGCCACTATCCGCCGCCCCGACGCCTCGGCCAGACGCAGCCGGCGAGCATCGGGAGCGGGAATTGCACCGTTGCCCGGCAAAGCCATACCCAGGGCTTCGGTGAGTGCATTCATGGTCGAGGCCGTGCCCATGACCATGCAGTGACCACTGCTGCGGACAATCCCATCTTCTATTTCCCGGTAGGTCGTTTCGTCCAGCGTTCCCGCCTGATACTCGGCGGTGAGGCGGCGACAATCGGTGCAAGCGCCCAGGATTTGGCCTTGATAGTGGCCGTCCAACATAGGGCCGCCGCTGACCACGATGGCCGGTACGTCGGCGCTGGCTGCTCCCATCAAGGCGGCGGGGACGGTCTTATCGCAGCCGACCAGCAGCACCACACCATCCAGCGGCTGGGCCCGGATCATCTCTTCGGTGTCCATCGCCGCCAGGTTGCGATACAGCATGGAGGTGGGGTGGATAAAAATATCATTCAGGGAGATGGTGGGAAATTCCAGGGGAAAGCCGCCCGCCTGCCACACCCCCCGCTTGACCGCCTCGGCCAGTTCCCGAAAATGGCGGTGGCAGTTGTTCAACTCGCTGAAGGTGTTGCAGATGCCAATCACCGGCCGGCTCAGGTCCAGATCATCGAAACCCATAGATTTGAAAAAGGCACGGTGGGTAAAGCCGGCCACCCCGCTTTCATTGAAAAAAGTTTGGCTGCGATTCATCTGATTATCCAGGATTAAAGATGTCTAAGCCATCGCAAACCCGGCATCAACGACCAACGTTTGCCGCGTGATGGGTCTGGAGGCGTCTGAAGCCAGGAAAAGGTAAGAGGGAGCCAGGTCTTCGGGCGTAAGGTACATGGGTAGAATTTGCTGTTCCTTAAAAAGTTTAGCCTGAATCTCCGGCGTGACCATTTCCCGGAGTTGGCGTTCGGTCATCACCCAGCCGGGAGCCAGGGCATTCACCCGAATGAAATGTTGGCCCACTTCACGAGCCAGCGATCTCACCATCCCAATAATTGCCGCTTTGGTGGCATTGTAAGCGGTGAGGTTTGGAAAAGCGATCCAGAATTGATGCGAGGTGGTCATGATGATACTGCCGCCGCCGGCCTTAATCATCCCGGGAATAAGTTCACGGCAGGTAATGAAGTAGTGCCTCACGTTAAGTTTGAAGAGATCATCCCACTGGGTCTCGCTCATTTCTACCAAATTGTAGCGGGGATCATAGCCGGCATTGTTAATCAGTACGTTGACTGTGCCCAGCTCTTGCTGCACTTGCTTGAGCACGGCTACCAGGTGCTCGGTCTCGGTCAAGTCAACCTGGTAAAAATGAACATCACCCCCCTCAGCCCGGCATTTTTCTAACAAAGCGTGCGCGCTAGCGGCATCTTTATCCAAGATGGTGACGCGCGAACCTTGTCTGGCAAAAGCCGGGGTAACACCCCCACCAATCCCCCCCGCGCCACCGGTAATCAAAACATGCTTGCCTTTGAGATCGTCATAGATCACACTCATCTTTAATTTCCTCTTAAAGGGGTTTTGTCTTTGGTTTTGACCAGGTCATGCGACCTGATCAGGTGTTGAGAGGTGGTTTATCTTAGCCCAAAAGCGTGCTCCGGTCAAGAATGCGCTTTTTTTTCTGATTTCTTTGCCCTGATTCGGTCCTGGTACAGCAAGCGCACCTGTAAAAGAAGGTGTCGAGCCACTGCTTTTTCAAGTCAGTCCTCTGACACTTTCGGCCATTCCTTGATTGGCCGTGACCCAGCCAGCTGGCAGACCCACATCTCTCACTAAGCGAGGATATATTTGTGACCAAAATCAATCCCGCTGGGACGGCGCTGATCTATAGCACCTAATATTGGCGGCAGTGATGACGAAGGGGGTTTGGGCATCGCCCTCGACAGCAATGACTGGGCTTATGTGACGGGCTACACTCGCAGCTACAACTTTCCTGAAGGTCACGGTGGGCAGGAATTGACCGCACAGGGTAACTTTGGCAGCGGCTACCTCGACGGGGCCGAGGATGCTTTTGTTCTCCGGTTAAATGCCGACGGGAGCGGGCTGGATTACTGCGACTACCTGGGCGGCTGGTCTAACGAGCGCGGCCAGGACATTGCCGTGGATGCCGGGAACAAGGGGGGATGCCCGATGATTGGGAAACGAGCCACGGCCTCGACCCGCAGATCGACGATGCCGGGGGCGATCTTGATGGGGATGGATTAACTAACCTGGCCGAGTACCGAGCGAGTAGGCAACCAGATGTGGCTGACAGCGATCACGATGGGATGCCTGACGGGTGGGAGGTGTCAAATTTGCTCGATCCCTTGGCGAATGATGCCGGCAGCGATCCGGACGGGGATGGGCTGACCAATATGACGGAGTATCAGGAAGGAAGTGATCTACACCAGCCTAATACAAATCAGCCGACTTCTTATTTGCCGCTCATCAGAAAGTAGCGGACGAGGGTCTGGGACAAAGACAATACAAAATAAGTATCCACCATACATTGAAGTTAACTGGGGTGGTCAATAGGGGATGGTTGGTGAAGTCAATCATTTTACTTTCGGAAAAAACTCTACATTCTTTTCGAAGGCTTGGAGGCGCTGGCGCAACAGGTCAATGCGCCGCCACGACCGCCGCCCTAGCCGCGCTTCCGCCGCCAAAACCAGGGCTTCTGCCTGAGTGACAAGAAACGGTATCACCTGAATGGTGGGCCACCGACAGCCATAAGTGCCATAGGTCGGGCTTTCCAGATTGACAACCCCCGCCTGGTACCCCAGCCGAATCTCGGCATTCATGTGCCCGAAAGCGGCGTGGGGGTAGCTCTGGCTGGTGTTAGACACCGGTAGGCCGGTCAAATCCCCATCCAACCGCAGTCGCTGCCCTTGTCCCTGCAGCCGTTTCACCTCTGCCTCGAGGTAGGGCTGGCTGACCTGATCCAGGACGGCGGCCATCTGTCTCGCTTCAGTCCAACTGACCCGGCTCAACGTCTGGCTCACCCCGCTATAGTCGGCCCAGGCCGGTTGCCCCCAGGCTTCGGCCACCGCCTGATCCTGATCCAGCGGATGAGCCACCCGGCTCATATCCTGTAAATGCCTCAATCCGGCTGAAATCGCTACTAGAAATTCCAAAACTTTGGTTTGAGGTTTGTGATGATAGTGCTTTTGTTTTAAGGGGACATGCTCCAACTGCGCGATCAAGCCGATGTGCTCGGCAAACCAGCCCCAAACCACCAGAAAAGCATGCTGGGCGTGTTGAACGTGGATCTCTTCGTTGCTCATGACCATTCCTTGTGTCGTTGAAAACGGTCATCAGCATACTCAATTCAGTTGGTAAGGTACATAAAAATTTTGAGCCAGGCTCGCCACCAACCCGCCGAGCAAATAGAAGGCCAGGTAACGCTTCGGCCCCATGACATCTTCAACATTGTTTACCAAATGTTCACCTGCGTTTACCGGATTAGTTACCTGATGAGGGTAGGATAAGGTTGAAAGCAATCTTGCTCAATTCATTACTGAAAGAGAATGAGAAGGAATAAATTTAGAGGAGGCGACATCATGTCGGTTAAGCGACGGGACATCAAAATCGGCGCGCCGGTAGAGACGGCTGACAGCCCGCTGGGGCGGGTGAACCGGGCCGCGCTCGACCAGTTGCCAGAATATCTACCGGATCAGGAGATCAAACGGACCATTGAGCAGGCGCTGTGGAAGGATGAACTCATCCGCCTCGGCGTGTTTGCTTATACTCCAATCGAGGTCGCTGTTCGGGATGGGATAGTGACCTTAAGAGGCCACGTCAATACCAGTGCGGAGCGCCAGCGGATTCAGGAGATTGCCCAGGAGGTGCGGGGGGTGCAGGGCCTTGAGAATCGCCTGGTGGTTGACTACCAGGTAGAGGTTGCGGTTGCCCAAGCCCTCGCCCACGACCCTCGCACACGAGAACACATCGTGCAAGTCAATAGCCGGTTTGGCCACGTTTTTCTTCAGGGCCAAGTACCGAGCCTGGAGATACAGAGGGCTGCCGAGGAGGTGGCCGCAGTGCTTCAAGGGCGTGGTGTTATCAACCGGCTCCGGACCCCGGACACACCCGCCGCCCCTAGGACTGCTCTGCGGATTGTGGAGCCAAGAGTCGGCCAGGACGTATACGCCGTTAATGTCCACATCGGCCAGGTTGACAAAGTGGTTATTAGCCCCCGTTCCCGCCGGGTGTCGGCGGTGATCGTGCGGGGGAAGCTGCCTGACCCGCAGCCGGCCGATCCAAATCAGGAGCTGGAGGTGTGGCCGGAACAGGAGCGTACCGTTGTCATCCCGGCCGAGCACGTGGACTTTGTGACGACTGCTGTCTTCCTGACGCTAACGGCGCTGGAATATGCCCACCTGCCTGATTTCAACCCCGCCGATTTCGTGAGGCCGGATGCCGCCTGGGAGCCGCCCTTCCCGTACCACCGTGAAGAGGTATTGCTCTCTTTGGAACTTTTCAAGACTTTCACCCCTACCTAAAACTACTCGAAAAACCTTCAATCTGTAGTTGGAGGTAAATCAAGCTATTGAACCAAAAGGAGCATAAACCCATGACAGAATTAAACCCTACCTACACTGCCGCTATCCAACAAATTAGCACACATTTACAAGCCTTGTGTAACGCCATTGACAGCGACAACACCCAACGTATTCTAACCGCTCAAAAAGAGCTGACCACCACCACTGAAGCGATCTGGTCCCATATTGAAAATGGCCCCATACCCAGCCGCGACAAGGCTCTGGCTCGCCTGTTGGCCGATGCCGCGCTCAAGGAACTGCCTAAGGAGATTCAAAATCCTGCTAACTATCCACGTATCCAGCGTGAGTTGCGCCTGTTGAAGCGGTCGCTGGAATTGTGGGCTTGAGAGGGGAAAAATTAACATGAACAAGCCACCCATGATCGAAATTTCCTTACCCGATGAACTCTATATGACTTCTTGTTGTACTACAGGGGTAGGCAGCTAAGAACAAACTTTCATTCTAATCTCGGAGGCTATCCATGTCCAAAATACTCATCCTTGGGGCAACAGGCTCCCTCGGCACGCATGTTACGCAACAAGCAGTTTCGGCGAACCATGAAGTTTCAGCCTTGGTGCGAACTCCTACAAAGTTACCGGCGGAACTTCGAGAGAAGGTCGTCGTGCATCAGGCCGATCTGGCAAAAACGCCTGTATCTGTTCTGGCAACCCTCTTCCAAAATTATGAGGTCGTTATTAATACCGCTGGCTTGGTCACTGAAGGGCAAATCTTCGTTGACCTTATTGATCGCATCGTGACCGGTTTGGAATCCCTACCTGAACAGGACCGGCCTGTCTGCTGGTTTATTGCAGGGGCAGCCTTACTCGACCTTGATGACGGTGGTCGAAGGGGCGTTGATCTCCCCCGTGTCGCCTCGACTTATTGGCCGCATCGCGCCAATTTCGACCGCATCCGTCAAACCGGACTGGACTGGCGGATCCTATGTCCGGGGCCAATGGTTAATCAGCCACCTTTAGGCCTGGCTCAGATGCGGATATCGCTTGACCGATTGCCCGTACAAGTCCCTTCGTTTACCAGCTTTCTACCTGGAGCCTTGGTACTGCCTTTCTTCGCCTACCATGTTCCAGAAATGATCGTCTCCTATGCCGATGCCGCTTCGCTCATGCTGGCCAACCTCACTCCCGCTGGCGAGATGTCCCGCCACCGCGTTGGATTGGCGTTACCTATTGGGATGCGGGGCAAGAAAAAACAGTGGGCAGCCAAACCGAACGCGGCCTAAGTCTCACCCACCTCAAATCAAGCTATCTCGTATCTGCACCGCAATTTCCCCAAAACCAAGGAGCTCAACGGTGATCTCCAGCCGATGGGGGCCAGGAGGGAGCGGAGATTGCCTCGCCACAACCGTCAGGTGCTGGTGAGAAGGAACTTCGAGCGGAGCTTCGGGCGTGATGGTTGAGGCCAGGCGGGTTACTCCTCCCCAGACCAACTCAACCTGGGTCAACGCTAGGTCCACGCCATCCACGCGTAATTGACTCAAGCGCTGGATACTGGCCGGCATAGCCGGATTGCGCAGGCTAAAGCTAAAACCGTTATTGGTGTGATGCAGCGACCCTGGCTGATAAACCTTGTTGACCAACCAACCGGGTACTCGTCGCTGCGGGCGCTGCTGCCGCCGCTCCACGCCCACGCGAAAATCAAGCCGATTCTGGTCCAGCCTTGCGCCGCCTTGCCAGACTTCCGTCCAGAAGGTATAGTCGCCAGGGTGGGCTAAGGGAATTTCGACGATTGTTACTGGCAGTGCGATTTCGTTGGCGGGGGGGAGGGCAACTGAGATAGTCTGCTTTTGAAACCGGCGGCGAAGCCAGCGGTGCAGCCATCCCTCCGCCCGCCGTTCAAGCCCCCAATGAACCCATACAAGCCCATTGCGGCGGTAATCGTCGTTGACCAGGTACAGGCCGGCCTGCAAAACACTCCCCTCCGGGTAAACCAGATGAAAAGTGCGCTCGACCTGGAAACCGGGCGCGAGGTCAAGGGCCAGCCGCACCGGCCGCGAGGCTGAACCCAGGGCTTCATAGCCGGCTTTGGGCAGGCGGGCGTAATCCAAAACGGACCAGGTGATACCAGGCCAGCTGTCGGTCAAGAGAAAGTGGATATAGCCTCCCACCGGGGCGAATTTCTGCCGCCGCCACTGGTCAATTACGTAACGGATGTAAAAGGCTTGATAAGCCTGGCTCTCGTCCACATACTCGGCCAGGGAGCCATACTGCGCCGGCAGCCCCACCCCCGGACTGGCCCAAAAGAGAGACTGGTAGCCGGCATGCGCCCAGCTTTGATCGTCCGCCTCGACCGGCCACTGCGTATTGACAGTATCCCAGACGGGCGAGTCAAGGTTAGGCAGGGCTTGCACGCCAAATTCGGTGGGGAAGGCGGGCTGTAAGTTACGGTTGTCATACCAGGAGCCGGTATACCAGCCGTAATACAGGTGTTGATCAAATTCGCCCGAAGCGGGAATGACCGGCCGGGTCGGGTCGAGCCGGCGGACCAATTCCGCCGCAGCCTGATCCAGGCTGCGATTGGTGGCCATTTGATGAACTTCGCTGCCCAGAAAACTGCCAACGGGAGTCCAGGGCGGCTCGTTGTGCATAGACCATAGGATGATGCTGGGATGAGAACCCAGCAGTTCAACCATATCCTGGGTTTGCTTCAGCACGCTGTTTTGAAAATCGGCGTCTTTGCCGGCGGGAAGTTTGAACCCGTAGGTCCAGATGAGGGGAAAATCGCACATGACCAGCAGGCCCTGTTCGTCGCACAGGCGATAAAAATCTAAGGGGGCAATATGAGCATGGACTCGCAGCAGGTCAAGATTAGCTCCGCAGGCCAGTTCAAGATCGCGCCGCAGCCCGTCAATCGTCACCCGATCCAGAAAGAAATCGGAGATGTAGTTGCTCCCTTTGGGGAAGATACGCCTCCCGTTGAGCCACCACTCCCAGCGTTGCGGCTCGATCACCGCCCGAATATCGCGCAGACCAAAGACCTGTTCCGCCTGCACTGTGTCGCCTAGACTGACTTGAGCGCGGTAAAGCCACGGCTCACCGTGGGTCCAGGGCAGCCATAAACGCGGCTGTGAAGCAGTCAGCCTGACCTCTAATTGGCGGCGCTCGCCGGCCTGGAGCGTGACCGGCCAGCAGCCAACCTCTCTGACCCCGCTGTTATCCCTAAAATTGTGCGGCTCGACCACTACTTGCAGCGGGATGTTTTGAACTTCAGCCGTCAGATTACGGAGACCGATCACGAACCGCAGTTCAGCCGCCTGAGCCTGCGTCCAGGCCGGCTCAAGAATCTGCGGCAAGACATTCAGCGACTCGATCAGCACCGGTCCGCTCGTGTGTAAATCCACCGACTGCCACAAACCCAGGGGAACCGTCCATTCGTAGGGGGCCGGCAATTCCGGGTATAAAGCTGAGGGGTAAGGTTTGCAGTCCCAATCGGCAAAAATGCCGGCGATAGCGGTTTTGCGTTTGAAAGAAGTTGCTTCTACTGGAAAAATGCAGCAGACGGCCAGTAGATTTTCGCCCGCTTCGAGTTGGTCGGTGACATCAAAGCCAAAGGGCTGAAAGTACCCTTCATGCTCGCCCAGCAGGTTGCCGTTGAGCCAAACCCGGCTGTGATAAAAAGCGCCGCCCAGGCGCAGGATGGTGCGCCGATCAGGCGGGGCTGGTTTGGCCTGGAAACGGTGGCGATACCACAGCGTATCGTGTTCGATGGTGGAGCGGCGCAGGTGAGGCAGCCGGACCGTCTCCCAAAGAGCGTCATCAAAAGCGGGATCGGCAAAGCCTGCTTCAAACTCCTGCCCAGCCTGAGCGTAAGCGATGCGCCAATCACCATCGAGTTGTTGCCAGGGAGTGGTGAGGCCGGCAAAGAGCGAAAGAGCCGCTGTCCCCGGCTCGCCGGTAAAGCCAATTGTCACTCTTGCTCTCCTTCTTTCTTAGCGGACTTCTCATTGATCATCTTTGAAAGCTGGGAGCGCAGCCAGTTGGCATCGAGGAGGTTGATACTTTCTTGATCGGGCCGGGTCTGCAAGGCGGTCAGAATCTCACGGAAAGGTGGTTCAGGCGGGCGGATCAATTGAAGTCGCTGCTGGAGGAAGCGATGCAGGGCTTCCAAGTCCGGCGGGTCGAGCGGCAGTCGAACCCGCTCCCGCAGAGACTCTGCATTATCCCAGGTGAGCAGCCGCTCGAGTTGCTCCAGCCCCGCCGGGCTGAGCTGGTGGAGTGGATTTTCCACCTTGTCCAGTTGTTGGCGCAATTGAGCGATATCCATAATCGCCCAGCGGGATTTGGCAGCTTCCCGTGGCTTATGCGCCCCAAATTGGTATTCAAAAGGCGTTGAATAGACCGGCTTTCCGGCCAGGGCGTACATTTCAGTCCACAGATATTTGAGGGATAGCTTAACCAAGCCTTCCTCTTCAACCCGGCGCATGGAGACCGGAATTCGCACCGAATGTAGCACCGCAAATCTGCCAAATTTGGCCGCCCGGCGCACATAATCGTCATCCTCGGCCATTTTGGCCGCCTCGTCAAACCCCCCGATGGCCTCGTGGATCTCTCGCCGGACCCAAATACAGAAACCCGGCGCGTGGGGGACAACATCTTGAACCACTTGCATGAAGAGATTGGCCACTTCGGTCAGAATCCGGGTGGCCGGATCATCGCTCAACGGTTCCGCAGGGCAGGTGGCCACAGCGCAGTCAGACTCGGTGATTTCTGCCAAAGCGTCGGCAATAAAGTTTGGTGGGGGCATCACATCGGCATCCAGAAAAAGAAAGAGGTCGCCCCTGGCTACCGCCGCACCGGCATTGCGCCCCACGCTGGGCATGCCGCCCTGAACCACCCGTGCTCCACGAGCCTGGGCCACCGCTCGAGTCTCATCTTCGGAGCCTGCGTCGGCTACAATAATTTCATCGGGCGGCCGGGTCTGACTCTGCAACGCGTCGAGCAATCCTGGCAGCACCGTCGCTTCATTAAGCGTGGGAATGATCACACTTAGAACAATTTTCGTCATTTTATAATGATCCTTTCTATTTCATTGATGGCTGCAGAGATATTCTACTTCGGCTGCAGCGCAGGTATCCACATTTTGCCACATATCTGGTAACGCCTGGCGGAATAGAGCCTCAAAGTTTTCGAGACCTATCACGTTGATTGCCGTACAGGCGGCCTCCAGGCCCAGGGTGTGCGCTTTGATAAACAATAAGGTTTCCCGCGGCGTCCTGGGTCCCAGGTTTTGTAAGGCTGGGTGTTGTAAAAGTTGTCTCATTATTTTATCCTCCTGAGAGTGCGTACATGCTGACCCGCTCAAGCAGTTCCTGGCGCGTCAGCGGGTCCTCAAACGTTTCACTTAAAGCTTGCAGAGACGATCTGACCTGCGGATTATCACCTAACTGGTAATAACATCCAACACAATCCACCAGAGCGGCCTGTTGGAGCTCGGTGAGGGTCTCTTCCGCCAAAGGCAGATAGCCGATAAACATGCGATCCGCCCACTGCTGGCTGGTTTGGGTCAATTCTGGGTACTGGCTGAGAATCAACAAGATGTAGAGCTTCTGAATGGAATTGATATTCCTGACACGCATAAATTCGGTAACTCTGTTATCCATTATCAAGTCTCCCTTTCCAATAAAAAATTGATAAAAAAGGAGGTAGAGGGGGTTTTGAGTCTGGCGGGGCCGATCAGGCCTCACAGCAAGCCGGTCCACTCTCCCTTTGCCTCACAGAAGTGATTCTAGGCATGGGAGGTGGATTGTTGACCCAACCCGGCCGCGCCCCAGGCCGCCAGCACAATCACCACGGCCCCGACAATGAGGTCATTCCACAGGGCCGCGCTCACTGTCGAGTAGCCTAAGACGAAGGGCGACACGACCAGCCACACCCCCGCTGCCCCGATGATCCAGTCCAGGTTTTTATCGGTGCTTGCGTTCTCGATCAGGTCATCCAACCCCGCCAGGAGGATTAATGTCACACCGGCGATGATCGCGTTCCCCACTGCGGCCGGTGTAGCCATGTAACCCAGAATAGGCGGCGCCAGCACCTCCCACAGGCCGACTAAGGCCACCAACCCATTTAAAGATTTTGTTGTTTTCATTGTTAACCTCCTTGAGCCATGAAATAAATAAGATTGAAGTTTCAATCTCATCCTACCCTCAGCAGGTAACTAATCCGGTAAACGCAGGTGAATATCAGGTAAACGTTTTTGTTTACCCGTTGTTCACTTTTGTTTACGTCCCTGTTCACCTTCAGTGGTTATACTTGGCTATAATCTGACCGATGAGAAGGAAGTGCCTATGAATTAACGTTTAGCTCTGGCCGAACAAAACTTTTATTTCAAGATCCTATTTTCAAAAATGGGAACGTAACCTAATCACTTTGTATTCAAATAGAAAGGAAAATAAACTATGTTAACTTTACTTACACGTAATTGGTGGGTGTTCGCGCTGCGCGGCCTGTTCGCCGTCCTCTTCGGAGTTGTGGCGCTCGTTTGGCCCCAAGCGACCCTCATGGCCCTGGTTCTGCTATTCGGCATCTATGCCCTGGCGGACGGCGTCTTTGCGGTGGTCTTTGGCATCGCTTCGTATGAACGCAACGACCGTTGGTGGGTCATGCTGCTGGAAGGAGTGGCGGGGATCATCATCGGGTTGTTGACCTTCTTCTGGCCCGATAAAACAGCGCTCGTTTTGCTGTATTTTATTGCCGCCTGGGCTCTGGTCACGGGTGTCCTGGAGATTGTGGCGGCTATCGAGCTCCGGCGGTTCATCTCCAACGAATGGATGATGATCCTCAGTGGTATCCTCTCGGTCGTCTTCGGCGTGCTGCTGGTCGTTTTTCCGAGCGCCGGCGCCCTGAGCCTGGTGTGGCTGATCGGCGCTTACGCCATCTTCTTCGGTATCTTGCTCATCAGTTTCGCCTTCCACCTGCGCGGTCTCCGGCCTGAAGCCAAGACGACCGGCGTATCTGCCAGTTAAGGCTAACGAAGCGATGAGAAAGGAGGTCGCCAGCTAGGGGAAACTCCACCTGCGGTGCTCAGGGCAGAGGTTCGAGGAACGATCAACCTCTGGCCGTGCCCACCCTGAGCAACCGCGATCAACCAACGGTGCGGAGACCGCTTCTCCGCCAGGGCACATCCTAATAAACATACATTACAAAAAAAGGAGATTTACAATGGATAAGATATTGGTCGTCATCTTCGACGACGAAAACAAGGCTTACGAGGGATCAAGAACCCTCCAGGATTTGCATAATGAGGGCAGCATTACGCTCTACGCCAAGGCCGTGATTGCCAAAGACGCCAACGGCCAAGTGAGCGTCAAACAGACGGACGATGAGGGCCCTGTCGGGACGGGAGTCGGCCTGCTCACCGGGAGCTTGCTGGGCTTGCTCGGTGGCCCGGTGGGTGTCGCGCTGGGTGCATATGCCGGGATGTTCGGCGGGATGATCTACGACCTGGCGAACTTAGGGATTGGCGAGGACTTCCTGTACGAGGTCGGGCAATATCTGCTGCCGGGCAAGGCGGCCGTCGTGGCCGAAGTCTGGGAGGCGTGGGTGCTGCCGGTGGATGCGCGCATGGAGGCCGTCGGCGGGGTCGTCTTCCGCCGGACGCGCGGGGACATCGAGGACGCCCAGATCGAGCGGGACGTTGCCGCGCTCAATGCCGAACTCGCTGAGCTGGAAGCCGAATGGGACCGGGCGGCCGGGGAGGCCAAGGCCAAGCTCCAGGCGAAGATTGACGCGGCCAAGGCCAAGCTGCAAGCCATGCGGGATAGTATCCAGGCCAAGATCGAGACCAGCCAGCAAGAGACCGACGCGAAGATCAAGGCCCTGCAGGAACAGGCGGCCAAGGCGGAGGGCGAGCGGAAGGCCAAAATCGAGGCGCGCATCGCCGAGCTAAAGGCCGACCAGCAGCGGCGCAGTGACCTGCTGCACCAAGCCTGGGAATTGACCAAAGAGGCCATGAAAGTCTAAGCCTCTGCTGAGTCTTGATCCAGGCCAACTTCGACCCAACCTGGCAGAGATGAACCTTGAAGCAGGTGGAGGGACTTTTTCCTCCACCTGCTTGGCTTGGCAACCTGCGCCAAAGTGAAGTATATTTAAGTGAGGGCCAAGCCGTGAATAAGCATAAGAATTATAAGGAACATAATAATGGCAAATTCTTCACCCGCTACGCTGCCGCCCTACCGCCTTGCTGCCGCTGAGGTAATCGCCGGACTAAACAGCGACGCCGCCCAGGGCCTTAGCGAGGTCGAAGCGGCCCGCCGGCTGCAACAGTATGGGCCAAACCAGCTCCAGGCCAAGCCGCCGGTCCCCGCATGGAAAAAATTTCTGGCCCAGTTTAAAGATCCCCTGGTTGTTCTGCTGCTGATCGCGACCTTGATCTCGCTGGCGGCCTGGATTTTAGAAGGGGCTGAAGGCTTCCCCTTTGAAGCCTTTGTGATTGTGGCGATTGTGGTTCTGAATGCCATCCTTGGTTACATCCAAGAGGCCCGGGCTGAAGAGGCGGTGGCAGCCTTACAAAAGATGACCGTCTCCAGCGCCACGGTCATCCGTGACGGCAAACAGCAGTCTATTACTTCCGCCGATTTAGTACCGGGGGACATCCTGCTCATTGAAGAGGGCAACTCCATCACCGCCGATGGCCGCCTGCTGGAGGTGACTTCGCTGCAAATGACCGAAGCCGCCCTGACCGGCGAAAGCCAGCCGGTGATGAAAGAGGTGGAGGCCGTTGAGACCGAAGCCCCGCTGGGCGACCGGACCAATATGATTTTCAGCGGCACGGCTGCCACGTTTGGCCGGGGCCGGGCCATCATCACCGCTACCGGCATGGAAACCGAGTTGGGCAAAATTGCCGGTTTGATTCAAGATGTGCCCGAAGAGGCCACCCCGTTGCAGCAGGAAATTGACCGGGTGAGCAAATTTCTGGGGGTGGCGGTCATCATTATTGCCGTGATCGTGGTGGGTACGCTGCTCATTTTTAACGACATTGCCAATTTTCAGGGCCTGGTTGACGCGCTGTTATTGGGTGTTTCATTAGCGGTGGCGGCAGTGCCAGAAAGTTTGTCTGTCGTCCTCACCGTGGTCCTCTCGCTGGGGGTACAGCGGATGGCCAGGCGCCAGGCCATCGTTAAAAAGCTCTCGGCCGTTGAAACGCTAGGCTCAGCCTCGGTGATTGGCACCGATAAAACCGGCACCCTGACCAAAAACGAGATGACGGTGGTGACCGTTGTAGCCCCCAAGGGCCGGATAGACTTGTCGGGCATTGGCTATACCCCTGAGGGTGAAGTGGTGGATCACGACAGCCAACAGCCGGTTCAAGATGAGGCAGTTTTGGCGGAGCTGCGCTTTATTCTGGGGGCCGGCGCGCTGGCGAACAACGCCGTTTTGGAGAAAAAGGAAGATGGCAGTTACGCTATTCAAGGGGACCCCACTGAGGCGGCCTTGATTGTGGCTGCTCAAAAAGTGGGTCTCAACACCGCCGAACTGCAACAGCAGTTTCACCGGGTGGGCGAAGTGCCCTTCTCGTCTGATCGCAAAATGATGAGCACGGTGCAGGCTGACCCCACTCAGAGTAACGTGCTTGCCCTTACCTCCAAAGGCGCCCCTGATGTGCTGCTGGCCCGCTCCAGTTTTGAATGGATCGACGGCCAGCGCCAGCCCCTCGACGAAGCTCGCCGCCAAGAGATTTTGGCCTCGGTTGACCAGATGGCCCAGGAGGCGCTACGAACGCTAGGGCTAGCCGGGCGGTACATCGGCCAGGCCGATTATCAAACCGCCGATGAAGGTCTGGAAGATGCGTTGGTTTGGCTGGGTATGGTAGGGATTATTGACCCACCCCGTGAGGAAGCCAAAGCGGCGGTGGCCCAGGCCCACGGCGCCGGCATTGAAGTGCTGATGATCACCGGCGATCACCCCTTGACGGCGCTCGCCATTGCCGAACAGTTGGGCATTGCCGCCGAGAATGGCCGGGCGCTCAACGGCAACGAGTTGCAAAGCCTCAACAAGGAGCAACTCCAGGAAGCGGTTAAAGAAGTGAAGGTTTACGCCCGGGTCAGCCCCGAGGACAAGCTGCGTATCGTGAAGGCGCTGCGGGCCAACGGCAATGTGACGGCGATGACCGGCGATGGCGTTAATGATGCCCCAGCCTTAAAAACCGCTGACATTGGGGTGAGTATGGGCATCACCGGCACCGATGTGGCCAAAGAAGCCGCCGAGATGATCCTGGTTGATGACAATTTTGCGACCATTGTGGCGGCGATAAAAGAGGGACGCGGCATTTTTGATAACATCCGAAAGTTCTTGCGCTACCTGTTGTCGTCCAACATCGGCGAGGTATTTACCATGTTCTTCGGGGTTGTCCTGGCTAATTCGTTGGGGCTGGTGGCCCGGGCCGAAGAAGCCTTTGTGGTGCCACTGCTGACAACGCAGATTTTGTGGATTAACCTGCTCACCGATACCGGCCCAGCTTTGGCTATGGGGGTGGATCCGGTAGACCCAACGGTGATGGAGCGGCCGCCCCGCCGTCGCAGCGAGCGGGTGATTGACGGCAGGATGTGGTTTAATATCGGCTTTATTGGCCTGGTGATGGCGGTTGTTACCCTGGGGGTTATGGATTTATATCTGCCCGGCGGTATGATTGGCCAGGATGCCACCGGCGACATTGTCCTGGCCCAAACGATGGCCTTTACCACCCTGGTTTTCTGCCAGTTGTTCAATGTGTTTAACTCTCGTTCTGAAGATACCAGCGCCTTCCACCATCTTTTTACCAATGGTTGGCTGTGGCTGACCTTGCTGTTGAGCGTGGTCCTTCAAGTCGCAGTCATCTATATCCCGGTTTTGAACACGGCTTTTGGCACCACGCCTTTGAGTTTAACCGATTGGGGGGTAGCCCTGGCCCTGGGCAGTGTCGTCCTGTGGGCCGCAGAGGCTAAAAAGCTCATTATGCGAGCCACCGGTTTTGAAAAACGGCAGCAGGTCCAGCCTGTCCAGTAATACACAGACTTCAAGGTGTATCTTCAGCCTAATCCGGCGGTGGCCACAAGAGCTGGTATAAAGTGGGCCTAAGAATTTATCTTGAAGGTATGGAGGATCACAATCATGGATAATACAAGCCTTGGCAGGTTTCAGTGATCGGAGGAGATCTCATGTCCGACGACACTTTCCTCAAACGGCTGCTGATGGTAATAACGACCATTGTTCTGCTCTTGAGCCTGTGGTATCTGCGCTCGATCTGGCTCCTGGGCTTTGCGGCCGTGGTCATTGCCGTAGGGATCAGTATCCCGGTGCATTGGCTGCAACAGCGTGGGCTGTCCCGCAACCCATCACTTTTCCTATCGCTGCTGGTCTTAGGGCTGGTGGTCATCTTCTTAATCCTGTGGATTGTGCCGACGATTATCAGCGAAACCGGGAGTGCGCTGGCCGAACTGCCCCGGATGTGGCAAGAGATTGGCCAGCGCTATGAAACCTGGCGCAGCGGCAGCGACCTGCTCATCCGTCTGCTGCCCCCCTTCAGCATGCTTGGTCTCAATCAAACCGGTGACGCCGCCCTCAGCGACGCCCTGCGCCGGCTGTTCACCACCGGCTTTTCCTTCACGCCCATTTTGGAGGGCATGGGCGCCTTTGCCAGCGTGCTGGCCAATGTGGCTCTGGTGATTTTTATCGCCATCTTTTTTCTCGGCGATCCGCTCAGCTATGTACAGATCAGCCTCCATCTGACGCCGGCTGCCTACCATGACCGGCTCTTGTACATCTTGAGCGAACTGTATCGCAGCCTGACCCAGTGGATCAAGACCCAGTTTCTATCGGTCAGCATTACCGTCAGCCTGGTCTGGCTCGTTTTGGGCCTCTTGGGTGTACCCTACGCGCCGATTATCGCCGTGTTTGCGGGCGTGGCCACCTTCATTCCCAACCTGGGCGCCTTTCTGCCCTTGATCCCGATTTTCGTTTTTACCATGGCCGAGGACCCGTCGCTCATGTTGTGGGCCATCCCGGCCTACCTGGCCATCCAATTGCTGGAAAGCAATGTGATCACCCCCACGCTGATCCGGGAGGAACTCCAGCTTCCTTCTGCGGGTGTGCTTTTGTTTCAATTGGTCGGGGCGGCGCTCTTTGGTGGGCTGGGTCTCTTGTTGGCAGTGCCCCTCTTGCTGGTGTTGATCGTCCTGGTGCGTGAAATTTACAGCTATGACATCCTGGGACTGCGCGCTGAAAACATAGAAATCACCGTAGATGCGGCGGGCCGCATGCATTTGGACCCAACAAGTAGAGGGCAAGAAACTGAGCCGGAGTCACCAGAGCGTGCTCAACTTCAGCCCCAGCCACCTGAAAAGAGCGCTCAAGAGAACGCGCCCCTGAGCGGATCACCTCAAGGTATGAGTACGGACTGAAGTGAAGCGATGATAGGGGAGCAGGGATTAACGATGGCTGACCTTTTAAACCACCTGCCTACGATGCTATGGTGGCTCATTGCCTTATATGCGCTCAGTGTGGCTGTTTTTATCCTGCTGGAAAATCGCAGCCCTCACCTGACGCTGAGCTGGCTGTTTGCCTTTATTTTTCTGCCGGTGATCGGAGTGTTGGTCTACATTTTTTTTGGCCGGGGATTTACCCTGTTCAGCCAACGCGATAAACTCATCAAACAGGAACTCACTGCCCGGTTAAGACGGGAGCCGGTGCCCCTGGTGGAGCGGCAAGACGAGGAAATTGAAAGGCTCAAACAAGCTGGTCCGCCGGTGTATGGCCGGGTTGTGGCGTTGATGCGCCACAACGCCGACAGCCCCTTGTTCCCCTACAACTGTCTGGAGATTTTACAAAATGGCGCGGAAAAGTACCCCCGCCTGCTGGCCGACCTGAAGGTGGCTCACCATTCGATCCACATGGAATACTTTGAGTGGAGTTCCGACGAATTAATGCAGGAGTTCAAGCAAATTCTGCTGGAGCGGGCCAAAGCCGGCATCGAGGTGCGGCTGTTGTATGACCCGCTGGGCAGCTTTTTGATGCTCAGCCGGGCCTACGTAAGGGAGATGAACGCCGGGGGTGTCAGGATGATTCCCTATAGCCCCTTGACCGCCGTGCATACGATTAGCTATCGCAATCACCGCAAGTTGGTCATCATTGACGGCAAAATTGGCTATACCGGCGGCCTGAACATGGCCGAAACCTACCTCAAAGGACCGCAGAAGGGCAATTTCACCGGCTGGCGCGATACGCATGTCCGCTTCACGGGGGAGGCCGTCTGGGGGCTGCAAGCCAGTTTTATCATCCAGTGGTTCAACAGCACCGGCGAAAACCTGGTCAACCCGGCCTATTTTCCCCCACTGACCGGGTCGTATCCCTACCTGCCGCTGCAAATCGTCAACTCCGGCCCCGACTCCCAGTGGAAGGCGATCCGCGACTTGTATTTTGCCCTCATCACCGCCGCCCAGCGCCACATCTACATCCAATCGCCCTTCTTTATTTTGGATGAAAGCCTGATTGTGGCCCTGAACGGGGCAGCGCGAACAGGTGTTGACGTGAAGATTATGCTGGCTCCCGCTGGTCCTGACAGTAGCTTCCCTTACCAGGCCGGGGTTACCTATGCCGAGAACATTGCCAAAGCTGGCGGGCGTATTTTCTATTATCAGGGTGAATATTTTCACCCCAAAACCATCAACATTGACTCGGTCATTTGTTCCATCGGGTCAGCCAATATGGACATCCGTAGTTTCACCATCAACTATGAGTCGAACCTGGTCATTTATGATGAAAAAACTGCCCAAGAACTGGAACAAGATTTCCTGGCTGACCTGAACCATTGTATTGAATTCGATCTGGCCGCCTATCGCCAGAGCGGTTTCCTGGGCCGGTTGCGCGACTCGACCTGCCGCTTGGTTTCGCCGGTGTTATAAGGAGAAAATGATGCAACCATCGTCTCACGCTACTCAGGGGCTGGCGTCAGTGCCCACCCCACGGGGCGATTATTTCCTGCTGGCGCTGCGCTGGCTCATCTTTGGGGGCGTGTCCGTTATCACCCTAAGCTCTGGTCGAAGCGCCTACGAAGGTGCGGTTGACGCCGGGACGATAGTTAGCCCCTGGCTGGCGACCCTCATCATTGCCGCCTACTACATTCCGGTTTCCTTCTTTGTGTGGCGACATCGGCCGCTGGTGACCGGACGAATGGGCGGGTTGCTGTTGGCCGATGGGGTTCTGGCGACGATCATCACCGTCCTGACCGGCGGCGGCGGTAGTTTATTCTCCCTCCTCTTTGTGATCCCTATTGTTGAAGCCGGGCTGGCTTATCGCTGGCGGGCGGCCCTGGCCCTGATCGCCACGATCGGCCTGTGTTCGCTGCTGGCCTCCCTGCCGCTGTCCGGCGGGAATGCCGGTGCGGCTGCGGTGACAACGGTCAAGTTCTTATTCACTTTGCTGCTGGGCCTGCTGGTGACCGTGTTCAGCGAACAGGTGCGCCAGGAGTATACAGTCCGGCAGGCGGCCTTGCTGGCCACGGTACGGATGGCGGTCCTAAACGAAATTTCCCTGCGCCTGGGCGAGAGCCAGTTGGAACCGGAGCGCATTTTAACCACCACCCTGGAAAGTACGCATGTCTTGCCGGATATCGCTTTCAGCCTGGTGATGCTGTCCGATCCGGTCAACCAGCATTGGTATGTGGCGGCTTCCACCACCGAGCGGCATCCGGTGGGCCAGCGAGTGCCAAAAATAGAGGAGGGCTTTACGCCTTACTTTGGGCCAGCCGGATCGGGACCGGCGCGGCCCCAACCAGCACTTTATCTGGCCGGAGGGGGAGCAACTCGGCCCCTGCCCCAATTTGTGGTGGACGATGGGATTATTCAACTCGTTGGCGTTCCCCTGATCTTGCCTACCGGGGCGGTGATGGGCGCCATTGCCCTGGGCCGGCAGACCGACCGTCCCTTGAGCGATGATGAGCAGCTTTTCCTGCGCTCCCTGGCCCTGGAAGCCGGGCTGGCTCTGCGCAATGCCCAGCTTTACAGTCGCGAGCAGGACCAGGTGGAGCGTCTGCGCCGCTTCGAGGCGCTCCGGGCCACCTTCTTTTCGGCCACCGCCCACGAACTCAAAACCCCGCTGACCGTGCTCAAAACCCTGGCTCCGACCCTGACCCCGCTGCCCCATCTGCCCAGCCAAACCCAAAATGAGATTAGCCAAACCTTTGCCCAGAACCTGGAACGCCTGGAATTGCTGGTGACGGATATGCTGGAAAGCGTCCGCTTGGAGGCCGGGACGGTCGCCCTGCACCCCCGTTCCCTGGATCTGGCCGGCCGCACCCGGCGTGTCCTGGAACGGTTGACCCCCCTGCTGGAACGTAAACAGCAAAAATTTGAGTTCCACGCCCCGGCCCATCTGCCGCTCGTCTACGCGGATGGCAAACGGGTCGAACAAATCCTGTCCAACCTGATTGACAATGCCGCCAAATTCGCCCCTCCCGCCAGCGTCATCGAAGTCAGCCTCAGCCAGCATTGCCCGTCGGATGGGCCTGGCCTGGTGCAGGCGGCGGTGGCCGATGCCGGCCCTGGCGTACCACCCCGGGAGCGGGAGTTGATCTTTGACCGGTTTTACAGCACTGCCGATAGAGCGCTGGCCGGGGTGGGGTTGGGCCTCTTTATTTGCCGGGAGTTGGTCCGGCTGCACGGCGGCCGCATCTGGGTGGAAGACCGGCCCGGCGGCGGCAGCCGCTTTTGTTTTACTTTACCCCTGACTGCTGAGGAGATAGATGATGAAGAAAGCCAGCCACAAAATTCTAATCATTGACGACGAGCCGGACGTGACCCGGGCGGTAACTTTAACCATTACCGTCCAGGAGCCGGAATGGCAGGTTATCAGCGCGCATCAGGGCGAGACCGGCCTGGACCTCGTGGATACCGCAGCGCCGGACCTGGTTCTGCTTGACCTGTCTATGCCGGGGATGCACGGCTTTGAGGTCCTGGAACAAATCCGGCTCTTCAGCGATGTGCCGGTAATCATCCTGACCGTTCAGGATGACGAGTTGGACAAGGTTCGCGGCCTGGAACTGGGCGCGGATGATTACATCGTCAAACCCTTCGGTCACCTGGAACTGCTGGCCCGCATCCGCTCGGTGTTACGCCGGGTGGAAGGCAGCCCCGGCCCGGTGGAACGTCCCTTTGTCAATGGCGAGCTGCGGCTCGATTTCAACCGGCGGCGGGTGACGGTGGGCGAGAAGGAGGTCCGGCTGACCAGCACCGAATTTCGCTTGTTGGAGGTGTTGGCTCGCCAGGCCGGGCGGGTGATGACCAGTGAGGTGCTGCTGAGCCGGGTGTGGGGTCGGGATGCCAGCGATGACGTAGATTATCTCAAAGCCTTCATCTATCGCCTGCGTCAAAAAATCGAACCCGATCCGACCCAGCCCCGTTACCTGTACACCGAGCGCGGCGTTGGTTACTGGCTGGATGATAGCAAGGCTCAATGATTATGTTGGTAAACTGCTCAATCCTCGTAAGTCGCCGTCAAAAGAGAAGCTTGAGGAGATGAGATGGTTCTAAGGCACGTCATCTGCATCGTTATCGAGAAATCGTTGAAGTCCTGGTGCGCCACGGCCTCGGCGCGCTCGTCACCCGGTTGCCCCTGGACCGCCACCTGGGTTTGCCCCGTCGCCAGGGGCAGCGCAAGCCAATTTCAGCTCAAAAAGCCGGATGGCCCCTGCCCCGTTGGTAAAGGACTTCCAGCCGCTCAGAGACAGAGGGTTGCGGATAGAAGAGCATGACAAGCTGGGTCAAGATCAGCCCGAACACAAAGCCACCGATATGGGCGAAAAAGGCCACTCCACCGCCGCTCGTCTCGACCCCCAAAGAGGCCGCGCCATTGAAAAATTGGGCCAGGAACCACAAGCCAAGCACCAGCCAGGCCGGCCAATCCGCCCACAGGCCGATAGAGCGCAGCGGCACAATGCCCTTGACCCGCACGCCGGGGAAGAGGATGAAGTAGCTGCCCAACACCCCGGCAATCGCGCCGCTGGCCCCCACCTGGACAATTGTCGAGGTCGGGTCAATGGCGACCTGGGCCGCGGTGGCGGCAAAGCCGCTGCCAAAATAGAGGACCAGATAGACGATCCGGCCCAGGCGGTCTTCGACATTATCGCCGAAGAGATACAGGTAGAGCATATTGCCCAGCAGATGGCTCCACCCGGCGTGGAAGAACATGCTGCGCATCACACTCAGGATGGATTGCAGCGAGAAAGGATCCGCCGACACGCTAGCCGGCACCACGGCCAGGCTGGTCAAAGCTGTCTCAAGTTCAGACGGGGACAGGCTTAACTCCCACAGAAAGACCAGGACATTGATGAAAATGAGGGCGTAGGTCAGAAAGGGAAAGCGGCGAGTTGGGTTCATATCTTTTAACGGTAACATTATTTATCTCCTTATTGATCATTTTTGTGATATTGGGGTTGCCTGACAGGTGGCTTCACAGCAACCTGTCAGGTCCGCCTCTGGTGGAACGATTGGTCAAGTCCAGCGAACGGGGGTGCAGGGCGACCGTCCCGGCCTTGAGGCGGGCGCTTTCCAACATATCGGTCACCAGCAGTTCCAGGTTCTGAGCAAAGGTATCGTTAATCTCGTTTTGGTTCTGGCTGGGCAGATAGGGCAGCGGGGATAAAGTCGGGGCCAGGGTTTTGAGCACGGTCAGCGGTGTTTTGAGTCCGTGGGCGGTGGCCGAAAAGAAGATGGCATGGGGCGCCAAATTTTCCAAATCCGCGCCGACAAGGCCCAGCGTCATTTTGGCCGAATCGGTCATGTCATCTCCCAAGATGACCGCCGACACCTGCTCTTTGACTTTCTTAAATAGGTCCCGCATGCGGGCAGCCCCCACCCCAACAAACATCTCCACAAACTCCGAACCGGAGATGCTGAAGAAGGGGACTTTGGCCTCAGTGGCTACCCCTTTAACCAGCAGGGTACCTATACCGGGCGACCCAGCCATCAAAGTGTGAAAGTTGGCCCCAGGCTGGCTGGCCGTTCGCCACCTTTTGAAATGGGAGTGGAGTTCAAAATTCATTCGCTAAAACCTCCTTCGCTCTTGACCGACCTTTCCTGCGTAGCATGTAGGCACAGTCTTCATTCAAGTTTCCACCGCGACAGCAAACTGCTGGCGGCGCGACCAAACGTTTCGTCCGCCGTCAATTGACGGAGCAGGGCGATACTTTCGGGCTTGGGTCCGCTTTGCTCGAGCGACGTGAACGCGGCGTAGCGCACGTCAATCGTCTCCGCCGGGTTCAGGGCCAGGCCGCCGAGGATGGTCAGGACGTCGTCCACGTCGGTGAATTCTGCCAGGGTGAGCGTGGCCTGCAGGCGTAGGTCCAGGTTGGCGTCCTCCCGGAGAACTCGCATGATCGCCTCCGCCACCGGCCGGCGGTCGAGGGCGAGCCGCAGTCCATCGCTCAGCCGCTTGAGGGCGTCAATGCGGACCTCGTTCGGCTCGGCCGGGTCCGTGACCACCGCCACCAGGAACGGCACAATTTGCGGATCGTCGAGCTGGCCGAGCTGCAGGAGCATGTCCTGCTTGGCCAGCACGGATGGCCTTGGTCGTGCCCTGAACGCCTGGATCAGTCGCGCCGCCTCACCCCGGTTCAGGTTTCCATTTGCGCCTGACTGCGGAAACTTCATGGTCGTCACACCTCTCTTTAGTCCTAGTATACCCCAGGGCCGATGCGTGTGCGTGTGCCAAGTTGCGCCTCTTCCTTGCGCCTGGTTGCGCCTCGTGGTTGGCTGCCGTGGGTTGCGGGCGCTAGCTCAGCATGCTAGAATATGGCTTCCTCTCTGGTATTAGGTCATAGCTCCTTGGAGGTTAGGCGATGGCGGAGTCTTTTCGCGACCTGCTCCTGCGCTACCGCGCCCGGACGGGCTTGACCCAGCGCGACCTGGCCGCCCGCCTGGGCGCCGGCCGGCGCACTATCCAGGGCTGGGAGGCCGGTCTCAACCATCCCAGCGCCGAACGGCTGCAGGCGCTCATCCGGGTATTGCTTGAGGCCGGCGGCCTGACCGCCGGGCGCGAGGCTGTGGAAGCTGAGGAACTCTGGGCGGCCGCGCTCTTGGAAACCCCACGGATGCAGACCCCTTTTGACCCGGTGTGGCTGGACCGATTGCTCGCCGAGCGCACCGCGTCACCCCCTGCGCCCCCGCTCCCTCAGGAGGCCATTCCCACCCTCCCAGGTGTCATCTCACCGGTGGTTGGGTCCGGCGAACGGGGCCAGGACTGGGGCGAGGCGCCCGACGTACGAGGGTTTGTCGGCCGGAGCGAAGAACTGGCGCGGCTGCGGGGCTGGGTGCTGGCGGAGGGCTGCCGGCTGGTGACGGTGTTAGGTATGGGCGGCATCGGCAAGACCAGCCTAGCGGCCAGGCTGGCCCAGGAGGTAGCCCCGCGTTTCGAGCGGGTCTACTGGCGCAGCCTGCGCGATGCCCCGCTCCCCGGCGAGTGGCTGGCCGGCGCCATCGGCTTCCTGTCCGACCAGCAGGTCGTGCCGCCACCGGCCGACGCAGAACGGCTCACGGCCTTGCTAGGGCTATTGCGGGCGCGGCGCTGCCTTCTGGTGCTGGACAATTACGAGACGCTGTTCGAGCCTGGGCAGCAGGAGGAGCGCTATCGGGCAGGCCTGGCTGGGTATGGGCGCCTGCTCCAGGCGATTGGTGAAGCCAGCCACCAGAGCTGCCTGGTACTGACCAGCCGGGAGGCCCCGGCGGAGCTGGCCGTCCTCGGCAGCGAGGCGGTGCATACCTTCCCCTTGGGCGGGTTAGGGGTGGACGAGGCCCGGCGGGTGTTGGCCCCCAAGCAGCTCGTGGGCAGCAGCGAGCAGTGGGCCGAGCTGACCGGCCGGTTCGGAGGCAACGGCCTGGCGCTCAAGTTGGTTGGCGAGCGCATCCGTGAGCTGTTCGGCGGGGAGATTGGTCTCTTTCTGGAGGAGACGGGGGCCGGCAGCGTCTTCGGCAGCATCCGGCAACTCCTGGCCGAGCAGGTCGGGCGCAGCTCGACGCCTGAGCAGCAGGTGCTGCGGGTGCTGGCGGTGGCGCGCGAGCCGGTACGTCTGCCCGACTTGCTGGCCGCCCTGAGCCTCCGTGCCGGCCGCGGGGCGGTGCTCGAGGCGGTGGAGGCGCTGCGCCGGCGCTCGCTGGTCGAGCGCGCCGAGGCAGGCGGGGCGGTGGCGTTCACCCTGCAATCGGTGGTGCTGGAGTACGTGACCGACCGCCTGGTGGAGGAAGTGACCGAGGAGATTATCCGCGGCCAGCCGGTGCGGCTGGTCGAACAGGCGTTGATCCAGGCGCAGGCCAGGGAGTACGTGAGGCAGAGCCAGGAGCGGCTCATCGGTGTGCCCATCTTGCAACGGCTGAGGGCGCGCCAGGACCAGGCTGGAGCAGAGCAGCGGCTGCTGGCGCTGCTGGCGGGGTGGCGCGGCCGGCCGGCGGCGGAGCAGGGCTATGGGCCGGGGAACGGGGTCAATCTGCTGCGGCTGCTACGGGGCGAGCTGCGCCGGCTAGACCTGTCGCGCCTGGCGATTCGGCAGGCCTACCTGGCGGAGGTGGAGGTCCAGGATGCCCGCCTCGTGGACACCCACCTGGCCGAGACCGTGCTGGCCGAGGCATTCGGTTTCCCCGGCTCGGTAGCGTTGAGCGGCGACGGTGCGCTGCTGGCAGCGGGGACCTCCACCGGGCAGGTGTGGCTGTGGCGGGTGGCGGACCGCACGCTCCTGGCGACGCTCGAAGGACATACCGGCCAGGTCATTGCCGTGGTACTCGCAGCGAATGGAGGGCTGCTGGCCAGCGGTGGCGCGGATGGGACCGTGCGGCTGTGGGAGACGAACACCAGACGGTTGCTGGCCACGCTCGAGGGTCACACCGGCGGCGTCTGGGGGGTGGCCCTCTCGGCCGATGGCGAGCTGGTGGCCAGCGGTAGTCAGGACGGGACGGTGCGGCTGTGGGAGACCAGCACCGGGCGGCCACTCGCCACCTTGCCGGGCCACATTGGCGGGGCCTGGAATGTGGCGCTCTCTGCCGACGGGCGATTGGTGGTCAGCGGCGATGGGGGTGGGATGGTACGGCTGTGGGAGACGCCGAGTGGGCGGCCGCTGGCGACCCTTCAAGGCCACACCAGCGCAGTCTGGGGGATAGCGCTCTCCCTCGACGGCCACCTGCTGGCCAGCGGCGACCTTGATGAGACGGTGCGGCTGTGGGAGGCGCCGAGTGGGCGGCCGCTGGCGACCTTCCGAGGACACACCGGCGGGGTTTGGAATCTGGCGCTCTCCGCCGATGGCGAGCTGCTGGCCGGCAGCGGCGCCGATGGGACGTTGCGGCTATGGGAGGTGCCGAGCGGGCGACCACTGGCGACCTTCCAGGGCCACATCGGCGGGGTCCGGGGCGTGGCGCTCTCCCTCGACGGCCACCTGCTGGCCAGCGGCGGCCTTGACGGGACGGTACGGCTGTGGGAGACCAGCACCAGGCGGCCGCTGGCGACCCTCCAGGGTCACACCGGCGGGATTTGGAAAGTGACGCTCTCCGGCGACGGTGAGCTGGTGGCCAGCAGCGGTGGGGATGGGATGGTGCGGCTGTGGGAGACCAGCACCGGGCGGCCGCTGGCCACCCTCCATAGTCACACCGCTGAGATCCGGGTCGTGGTCCTCTCCGCTGACGGGCACCTGCTGGCCAGCGGCGGCCTTGATGGGACGGTGCGTCTGTGGGAGACCAGCACCAGGCGGCCGCTGGCGACCCTGGAGGGCCACACCAGCCCTGTCTGGGGGGTAGCGCTCTCCGCCGACGGCCACCTGCTGGCCAGTGGCGGCCTTGATGGGATGGTGCGGCTGTGGGAAGCGCCGGGCGGGCGGCCGCTGGCGACCCTGGAGAGCCACACCAGCGCAGTCCGTGGGGTGGCCCTCTCCGCCGACGGGCACCTGCTGGCCAGCGGCGGCCTTGATGGGACGGTGCGTCTGTGGGAGACCAGCACCAGGCGGCCGCTGGCGACCCTGGAGGGCCACACCAGCCCTGTCTGGGGGGTAGCGCTCTCCGCCGACGGCCACCTGCTGGCCAGTGGCGGCCTTGATGGGACGGTGCGTCTGTGGGAGACCAGCACCAGGCGGCCGCTGGCGACCCTGGAGGGCCACACCAGCCCTGTCTGGGGGGTAGCAATTTCCGCTGACGGCCACCTGGTGGCCAGCGGCAGCGCAGATGGGACGGGACGGCTGTGGGAGGCGCCGAGCGGGCGGCCACTGGCGACCCTTCGGGGGCATACCGGCCCGGTTCCCGCCGTGGCGTTCTCCGCTGACGGCCATCTGCTGGCCAGCGGCGGCTGGGATGGGACGATACGGCTGTGGCAGGTGTCCAGCGGCGCTCCTCTGCGCACCCTCCGAGCCGAGCGCCGCTACGAGCGCTTGGACATCACCGGCCTGACCGGCATCACCGAGGCGCAGCGGCAGGCGCTGCTGGCCCTGGGAGCCGTCGAGGACGAGGCAAGCGCCGGCCCCGAGCAGATGGCCCAGCGCTAACTACCACGTGCTGGCCCATCAGGAGCGTGCCGGTCACGTCGTTGGCTATGAGGAACGTTGAAGCAGGTGGAGTGGTCTTTCCTCCACCTGCTTTGCGTTGTCTGAGCATCGTCGTTGGCGCCACGAAAGAGGTTACAGTTTTCAAACTGATCAGGGTTGTTCGATTAACCGGCCGTTTGTTTCTGCCAGGGCTTGCTTGACCGCTGCGCCATCCACCGTTTCCGTCTCAAGCAGTTGCCGGGTCACACTTTCCAGGGCCGACCGGTGATCCTTCAATAACTGCTGAGCGCGCTGGTACTGTTCTCTGATAATCCGTTGGACTTCATCATCAATTATTTTCAGCGTCTCTGGACTGGCAGAGGCGCTCGAGTCGCCCGAGAGGAACTGGTACTGCTGCGTGGCATAGCGCACCAGGCCCAGCTTGTCGCTCATGCCAAATTCCGTCACCATCCGGCGGGCCAGCTCACTCGCCCGTTGAATATCATCGCTGGCGCCGGTGCTGATGGTTCCGCGCACCACCAGTTCGGCGGCCCGGCCACCGAGCATGACCGCGATGCGGTCTTCCAGCTCTTCGCAAGTCAGCAGATAGCGATCCTCGGTGGGCATCTGCATGGTGTAGCCCAGGGCGCTGCGCCCGCGGGGCACAATGCTCACCTTGGCGACCGGGTCGGCGTTGGGTAGCAATTCTGCGACCAGCGCATGGCCACTCTCGTGGTAGGCCACGGTGGTGCGTTCCTGTTCATTCATAAGGCGCGATTTCTTTTCCAGCCCGGCGATGACCCGCTCGATGGCTGCCTCGAAGTCTTGCATGGTTACGGCAGCGGCGCTGCGGCGAGCCGCCAGCAAGGCCGCCTCGTTTATCGCATTGGCCAGGTCCGCCCCACTAAAGCCAGGGGTCATCCGTGCGGCTCGATCCAGGTCGAAGTCGGGCGAAAGCTTGATGTCCTGGCTGTGGATGCGCAAGATCTGCAAACGACCGGTCAGGTCGGGAGCCGAAACGGTGATCTGGCGATCAAACCTGCCGGCGCGCAGCAGCGCCGGGTCGAGGATCTCAGGCCGGTTGGTGGCGGCCATGATGATGACCGGCTTTCGCTGCTCGGTCTCGAATCCATCGATCTCGCTCAGGAGCTGGTTGAGGGTCTGTTCGCGCTCGTCGTTGCCGCCGATGCGCATCGTGCCGCCGCGTGACTGTCCAATCGCATCAATTTCATCAATGAAAACAATCGCCGGGGCCACCTGGCGGGCTTGTTCAAACAGGTCGCGCACCCGGGCCGCGCCCACTCCGACAAACATCTCCACAAACTCTGAGCCGCTGGTTTCAAAGAAGGGCACACCTGCCTCACCTGCAGTAGCCTTGGCCAGGAGCGTTTTGCCGGTGCCGGGAGGGCCGACCAGCAGCACCCCTTTGGGAATGCGCCCCCCCAAGCTGGCGAACTGCTCAGGCGTTTTGAGAAACTGGATGATCTCTTGCAGTTCGCCGATGGCTTCATCGGCGCCGCCCACATCCTTGAAGGTGATGCCGATATTTTCCGGTTTGACTTCGGTCGCTCTGCTCTTGCCAACTCCCAGGATCCCCCCAACCCCCATGCCGCCTGCACTCATCTGGCGATAACCTACGTACCAGATAAGGCTAATCAAGGCCAACGGAAGCCCATATGCCAGCAGGAAGGTTCCAACCGGGCTGGGCGGCTCACTGTTGCTGTATTTGACGCCGGCCGCATCCAGGGCTTCGATCAACGTCGGGTCGCCCTCCGGAACCGCTATGGTCGTAAAGGTTATGGTTTCGCTGGCCGTGTCGGTAGTATCCGGGTTTTTCATGGTTCCGATGATCCGGTCTTGTCCCAGGGTCACTTCGACGATCTGTCCTGACGCGATCTTGGATTTGAACTCGCTGTACGGAATTTCCAATTCGTGGATCAGCATAGGCCGGATGATGAACTGCTGAAACAGCCACAGCCCGATTAAACTGAAGATCAAGTAGCTGATCCACAAACGGACCTGTTGCTCACGCAACTCCTCCTTTTTCTTCTTTTCTTTACTATCTTTGTCTTTTCCCGGGGGAATGATTAAATTTTTCATTTCTTTACCTCCGCCCTAGACCGGCTCTCGGCTTCCTCGGCGACGCGTTCGGGCACGGTTTCCTGGCCAAGACTCATCGTCCGCATGAGGTTATCTTTCCCGTGGCTGATGGCTTCGATAACCCGCTCTTTACCGTAGCCCAGGGCTTCGACCACACGATCTTGGCCCTTTTCAAGCGCCCCTTGCCAGCGCTTCGCGGTCTGATCTTTCAATTCAAAACTCTTGTTTTTAATTTGGGCGCGTGTTTCTTCACCAGCCTGGGAAGCCAGGAGGAGGGCCACACTTGCGCCAACCAAGCCGCCGATCATTAACCCAGCAAAAAAATTACCGCCTTTGTTTTCTAACATGATAATGATAAACTCCTTTTAAAAGAATGACTAAGATTGAGCTTCTGAGACTTAGAATACCCTAACCTGGTAAACAATTTGGTAATCGTAGGTGAATATTTGGTAAACATTTTTGTTTACCTGAGACACAATTCGTCCTGATGACCCATGGCCGAAAAATAAAGGGCCGGGAAAATCAGGGGGAGGCCGAATTGATGTAACGCCTGTTGCGCGGCCAGGCAGGCGGCCTGTTCGTCAGGCGGCTTTAGGTTACATGATAGGCTCCAGGGATACCAGCCGGTGTAAAGGCCCGTCACCCCAACGAGCAAAATGCCAACGCACACCCCCAACAGAATCAGCCAGAGCAGACGGGCGATCAACAGCCAGCGGCTTGAGAACTGAACCCCAATTGAACTAGCCGTGTCAGTTATAGGGGATACCCCGATGGATGAGCCGGATGAGGCTGTCAAACGAAGGCGTAATAAGCTCAAGTACCGTTTTTGTTTGTCGGTCATATGGATAAACACATTTCTGTAAAGAGTATCCTCGAAGTTCCAGGCCGGGATCAACGCTCCAGGACTGAGCGCAATTTAACTGCTAAGCTCATGGGACTGAAGGGTTTTTGGATGAAGGCAACGCCTGAGTCGAGGACATCGTGCTGCACAATTGCTTCGTCGGTGTAGCCCGACATGAACAGCGTTTTCAAATCAGGCCGGGCGCGTGACGCCTCTTCAGCCAGGGTTTTGCCGCTGATACCGGGCATCACCACATCGGTCAATAATAGCTGGATAGGGCCAGGGTAGTCAGCCAGCAGCCGTAAGGCCTCCTGTCCATTCCCAGCTTCCAGCAGGGTGTAGCTTAGCGGCGACAACACCTGCCGCAACAGGGTACGTACCCCGGCATCATCCTCCACCAACAAAATCGTTTCGCTGCCGACAGGCATCTCTACCCCAACTTCCGGGTCAAGCGGCGGCTCACCCTTTTTTTCGGCGACACTGGGGAAGTAAATCTTGAAGGTAGTGCCCATCTCCTCCTCAGAATAGACCCAGATGTCCCCGCCGCTCTGCTTAACGATCCCAAAAACCGTCGCCAGCCCCAGGCCTGTCCCTCGCCCCAGTTCTTTGGTGGTAAAGAAAGGTTCAAAGATATGGGTCTTGACCTCCTGGCTCATGCCATAGCCGGTATCGCTGATGGTGAGCAAGACGTATTGACCTGGCCGGGTATCCAGATGACCCGCCACATACTGATCGTCAATGACCACATTGGTCGTCTCAATCGTCAGGTGACCGCCTTGAGGCATCGCATCGCGGGCATTGACTACCAGGTTAAGGATGACCTGCTCCATCTGGGCCGGGTCTACTTTGACCGGCCACAGCTCCGGAGCGAGGCGAATTTTCAAGTCAATATCCTCGCCGATAACCCGCTGCAACATTTTGTCCAACTCGACCACGATTGAATTGAGATTTAACACCTCGGGCTGGATAATTTGCTTGCGGCTAAAAGCCAGCAGTTGGCGGACCAGGCCGGCGGCTCGCTGGCCTGAACGGAGAATGATGTCGGCCATCTCCCACTGGGGGTCGTCGGGCTGGAGGTCCTTCTGGATCAAGGCTGCATAACCGTTGATCGTCGTCAGCAGATTATTGAAGTCGTGGGCCACCCCGGCCGTCAGCCGGCCCACAGCTTCCATCTTTTGGGCGTGGTGATACTGTTCTTCCAGTTGCCGCCGCTGCTCTTCCAGGCGAAACCGGGCCAGGACGCCGGCCAATTGGTCGGCCACGCTCCAGGTCAAATTGGTCTCCTCGGTCGAGAAGCGGCGCGGCTCTAATGACGCCAACCCCAAGCTGCCTGCCACCTCGCCCTCGATCACCAACGGCACCAGCAGTAATGAGGCAATACCCCGCTGGCGCAGATGGTTATGGATGAGATCCAGGTGGGGGTTGTTCAGATCCTCACCGGTGACCAGCGGTGTTTTGTGGCTGAGCAGGTATTGGCCCAAAGGATCATCAACCACCGGCCAGGCCTTGGGTAAGGTCGCCAGGCGCTCCCCGGCCGAATACTCGGCCACGACGGTGCTTGTCGTTTTCATTTTATCCAGCAAGGTGGCAGCTGCGTGAGGTACGTTGAGGGCCAGGGCCAGTTCGCGGCAGGCTACTTCCAGGATAGCCTCCTGGTCCTTGCTTGGCGTAGCCGCCGAAGCGGCAATGATCCGGTTGAGGAGCGCTAACTCGCGGTGGCGGCGGTGAAGTTCTTCTTCGGCCTGTTTGTGCGAGGTGATGTCGCTGATCAAACACAAGATGGCCGGTTGACCCTCCCAGGTTATCCGGATGCCAATTTTTTCAACCCACCTGACCTGGCCCGCTTTGTCAATAATCCTAAAAGTATAGACCCCCGCCGTCTCTTCCCCTCTGAGCTGGGAGTAATAATCCTTAAACACTCTGTCTCGATCATCAGGATGAATAAACTCAGTAACGGGTTTGGAGGTTAGTTCTTGAGACAAATATCCGCTGAGCTGGATGGTTTTGGGGTTGTAGTATTTGATGAGCCCCGCTTGAGTTACTATAATTATCTCATTAGCGTTCTCCACCGCCTGAAGCAGCCACTCTTTATTTTCTTCTAAATAATTCCTCTGTCGGGTTCGCTTGATTTTTTGGTATTTCTTCACCATTTCTCTGTCGTGTTTCTCGCCGCTTATCTTAATAAGTTGCTGATTAACCATTAGTCCCGGACACAGTATTTGCCGGTCCAGGGCAGTTTAGCGGATTCGGTCGAAATTGGTGCAATGCGGCCAATAAGCCGATGCTACACGTAGCAGATCAACTCCCTTCGACCACCGTCATCAATAGTTGTAGTTCATTGCGACCGGGCGTGACCACCCCTTTGACTTCATCCACCAGGCTCTTCATCAGAAACAGACCCCACCCGCGATGGTCCGTCCGTTCCTGGCGAGCCAGGTTGAGACTGGGCAGGGGTTGGAGGCCCTGGTCAATTATTTTTAGGGTCAAAGCGCTCTGTTCCACCAGGGCGATAATCTGAACTCTGAGCTGAACATTCAACCCATTTCCGTGCTCGATGGCGTTAAGCACCGCTTCACTCAGGGCAGTTTTCAGGTCGTCAAGGCGCTCCTGAGAAAAGCCCATGGAGCGAGCCAAGGTAGCAATGGCCGAGGTCGCCACTTTTTCATACCCTAACTCACTGGGTAAGGAAATTTCAATCATTTGTTGCTCGTTCATGTTAATTTTTCCCCTCTCAAGTCCACAATTCCAACGACCTTTTCAACAGCCGCGACTCCCGCTGGATACGCGGATAGTTGGCGGGGTCTTGAATAGCGTCAGGCAGTTCCTTGAGCGCGGCATCGGCCAACAGGCGGGCCAGGGCTTTGTCGCGGCCGGGTAGAGAATCATTTTCAATATGGGACCAGATCGCTTCAGTGGTGGCGGTCAGTTCCTGTTGGGCGGTTAGAATACCTTGGGTGTCGCCGTTGTCAATGGCGTCACACAAGGCTTGTAAGCGTGTGCTGACTTGTTCAAGGGCGGCAGTGTAGATGGGGTTTAATTCGGTCATGGGTTATACTCCCTAAAAATAGTTATCAGTAATCAGTGAGCAGTGAATAGTTGAACACTGATTACTGCTCACTGATTACTTTTCATTCTTGTTGGTGTAGAGCATCTTCTGGCTGGAAAAACCGCATCACATTGGCCAGACTCGGTCCAGTCTGAGTAACCGAGAGCAGCGGCAAGGCCAGGTCCCGGATTTTGATCAAGACTCCATATAAGGCGGCCTGGTCTTTGACCGGCCCGGCGAGAATGGTCTCTCCTGCTTCGGTATGGGTCATGGACAGGTTATCGAACCAGTCTCGCCAATGGGTCGCCAGATGCCCTTTGAACTTGATCTCGAAAATAGTAGCCTGAGGCGCACGCAGCAGTTGGGCCACCGGTTGCTGGGTCAGCAGCCGCCCCTGGCTGAGGATAGCCACCTCATCGCCCACATCTTCAATTAATTCCGGCTGGCGCGTGGCGACAATCACGGTCTTTCCCTGAGAATGAGCCAGATTGAACAGCCAATTTTTCACCACAGAAACCGTCGAACTATCAAGGCCGGCCAGCGGTTCATCAAAAACCACAATGGATGGATCGGCCTGCATCGCGCAGACGAAAGTCACCAGGCGTTGCTGAGAGGGGGACAACTGGTGAACCGGGCAGTCCGGGCACTCCCACAAGTTGAGCGCGCTCACCAGCATCTCCAGGCGTTGTTTGAGTTTTTCTTCGGGCCAGGTTCGGGCCTGGGTCTGACGAGCAAAATTTTCCCAGATCGAAAGCTGCCGGTTGAGGGTTGGGACCCCGACCATAACCAGGCCAACCTGGTCGGTCAAAGCCTTGTTACCGGGCGTCAGGATGTGGCCAAACACGGAAATCGTTCCCGTGGTGGGTTCCAGCCGACCGCTTATGAGGTCAACCAGGACAGTTTTACCGGCGCCTTCGTTCCCCAGCAAGCCAAACACCCGACCCTGAGGAATGGTCAGGCTGAGGATGTCAATGGCCTTAAACGTTGAACCGTCGCCGTTGTGATAGAGTTTGGTCAGGGCGTTAAGCTCAAGGGCAGGAGTGCTAATATGATCCATAAATCAACCCATTTAAAAACTTTGCTGTTTTCATTGTTACCCCACTGAGCAATGAAATAGGGAAGATAGACTTTCAACCTTATCATACCCTCATCAGGTAACTGATCCGGTAAACGTAGGTGAATATTTGGTAAACGTTTTTGCTTACCGGTTGTTTACCTTTGGTTACATCCCTGTTCACCTTCAGTGGTTATACCAAGTGGTTTTTCAAATAAGTTTCTTTAGATTGCCACTCAAGCATTTACTCAAAAAACTTTTTTGAAAGACCACTTAGCACCAAAAGTTATTAGGAGCTTTTCGAGGCTTAGGGCGGGTTTCGCTC